>SCUE01000035.1 GCA_004297775.1 Chloroflexota bacterium
GCGACACAATCCACGATGTTCACCGCGTGGCCTCCTTGAGGTTGTGCTCGACACACTCACCTCGTCAGGGTGCCACGCGGTGAACTTTGTTGCTTGCCATAAAAACTGTCGTGCTGTCAGACCCTCTCCCAGGGGCGAGCGTGTAAGATAGCGGTAGACTGCCGAACAATAGGCGCTAACCGTCCCAGGCGAAGACGATCTTCCCGGTCGTCGCCGAGTCGGCCATCTGGAACGCCCTGGACGCGTCGCTGAGCGGCACGCGGTGCGAGATGATCTGGCTGAGCGGGACGCGCTTCTTCTGAACGAAGCCGATGATCTCGGGCAGCATCCACTCGGGATAGAGGTTCGACGCGAAGAGTGTAATCTGCTTACCGAACAGCGAGATCGGGTTCATACTCGGCTCGGTGTGGCCGAGGCCCACGATCGCGACCATTGCCTCGGTCGTGACGTACTCCTGTACCTTCGCGTGCGCGGCGGCGGAACCAGACGTCTCAATGAGAGCGTTCGCGCCGCCATCGGTGAGCTTGCGAACGTCCTCGGCCGGGTTCTCCCGCGGATCAAACGTCGCGGCCGCGCCGAGGCTGGTCGCCAGCGCGCGTCGCTCGGCCATCGGGTCCAGACCGATCATCGTCGCGCCCATCGCGCGACCGAGCGCGACGACGTTCAGGCCGACCGGTCCAAGACCAGACACGACGATCGCGTCGCGGCCGCTCGCGCCGACACGACGCAGCGGGGCGTAGGCGGTGCCGCCCTGACATGAGATGACGACCGCGTCGTCCCAGGAGAGATCGTCCGGAATCGGATAGCAGTACCTGGCGTAGCAGCGGGCGTAGTCGGCGTCCGAACCCTCCCAGTCGCCGTAGCGCGGAAACATACAGATGTTCGTGTTGCCGGTGCGGCAGGGGCGACAGTTCCCACAGCCGACGCGGTGGTAGACGAGCACGCGCTGGCCAACCGCGAGGTTTTCGACGCCGGGACCGACCTGGGCGATGACGCCGACCGGTTCATGGCCTGGCGTCCGCTTCGGATCGGGCGCGCGTTCGCCATCGCGCCGGTATCCGTGCAGATCGCTGCCGCAGATCGCCGCCCGAACCATACGGACGATGATCTGACCAGGGCCGGGGATCGGATCGGGCTTCTCGATGACGACCGCCTGACGATTGCCGAGGAAACTGACCGCGCGCATACGAATTCCTCCGCGTATTCTGCCGGGCGAAATATATCGGTACGGACGTCGTGTCAGAGTCAGTCCACCCGAAACGTGCGTTTCGTGTATTCTGCGCACGCGTCGATGCCGGGCCGGCGACAGCTAGGATTGCCCGGAGTTTCGTTTGCCGTTTTCTGAGGAGGAAGAGAGTACCAATGTCGCGAATGCCAGTCTCCCGACGCGCGTTCCTATCTGGCCTGGCGGCCTCGGCCGCCGCCGCGGCACTGGCCGCGTGCGCCGCGCCAGCGGCGACACCGGCGCCGGCCAAGCCGGCTGAGGCGCCGAAACCCGCCGCCCCGGCACCGGCCGCGCCCGCGCCAGCGGCCACAAAGCCAGCCGAGGCCCCCAAGCCCGCCGCACCGGCGCCCGCCGCCGCAAAGCCGGCGGAAGCCCCGAAGCCTGTCGAAGCGTCGAAGCCGGCCGCGACTGACTCGGGTGTCCTGAAGGCGCCGGACGGTCCTGCGAAGCGTGGCGGTATCCTGAAGGCCGCGTTCGGCGTCACGACGTCGAACTTCGACCTGAACCAGGGCGCGGCCGCCCACGTCTTGATCCAACTGTACAACAACCTGATCCGCTTCAACCCCAACGATGGCCTCGCGACGATTATTCCCGAGCTCGCCACCACCTGGACGAAGTCGCCGGACGGTAAGACCTTCACGTTCACGCTGCGCGAGGGCGTCAAGTTCCACGACGGAACGGTGTTCTCGTCAGCCGATGTTGTGGCGACATATATGCGGGTCAAGAACCCGGTCGACGGCACGATCAGTGCGAACAAGGGACTCATGGAGGCGGTTGCCAAGATCGAGGCGCCGAACGCCAACACGGTTGTCTTCACGATGTCGAAGCCAGTTCCGTATCTGCTCGAGGTACTGGCGAATCCGTCGATGGCCGTCTACTCGAAGAAATCAATCGACGAGAACAAGGGCGACCTGCGTAAGGTGATCGCCCCTGGAACCGGAGCCTTCAAAGTCAAAGATCACAAGGCCGGCGAGCGCTGGATTTTTGAAAAGAACACCGACTACTGGAACAAGGAACTCCCGTACATCGATGGCATCGAGATGATTCACGCCGCGGCGTGGAGCGACCGTGGCACGGCCGTTCTGACGCAGCAGGCTGACGTCTCCTGGAACGTGTCGATCGAGACCTGGGAAGAGGGCAAGAAGAAGCCGAACGACGTCAAGGTCAACCTTTTCCCGTCCACCGGCGCGTACATGCTGTACCTGAACTCAGCCAAGAAGCCGCTCGACAACGCCGGTATCCGGCGGGCGATTCACTTGAGCCTCAGTCGGCAGGACCTCTTCATCGCGTTCCAGACGCAGGAGCCGATGGAGCTGACCCGATACCAGTCGCACGCCAGCCCGTACGCGCTACCGCCGGCGGACGTTGCCAAGCTTCCTGCCTACCGGAAGGACAAGACCGCCGATCTCGAAGAGGCGAAGAAGCTCCTCACCGCTGGCGGCGTGACCGGAACGCTCAGTCTCGAGTTGCTTTGCGCGAACGTCGCGCCGCACGCCGAATTGCTGGCGCCGGCGGTCCAGGGAATGCTGAAGAAGGTCGGCATCGAAGTCAAGATCCGGACGGTCGAGCGTGCCAATCTCGTCGAGGAGCTCAAGAAGGGCCAGTACGACATCATGCTCAACACGATCGGATTCCCGACGGTTGATCCGGTGACGGGCTGGCTGTTGAACTTCAAGACCGGCTCGTCGCAAAACTGGGGCAAGTACTCGAATCCAGAACTCGACAAGCTGATTGATTCAGTTGAAGTCGAGCAGGATGAGGCCAAGCGGAAGCAATTGGTCAACCAGGTCGAGGACATCCTCGACAAGGATTCGCCGTGGGCGATGATCGGTTGGACGAACCACCTGCCGATGTGGCGCAGCTACGTCAAGGGTCTTTCGCTCGACAAGCGCAAGTTCGTCGAGTGGGGCAAATTTGACGTGGCGTGGCTCGATAAGTAACACGAGGTAAGGAAGCTCGCGGCGTCGCCGCGAGCTTCCGCCCCGCATGCTTACCTACACCCTCAACCGACTCTTCATTGCGATTCCGACGATCATCGGAATCACGCTTGTCATCTTCATTGCGATGCGGATCATCCCCGGCGATCCGTTGGCGATCATCGAGAATCAGGCCACCGGTACCTCGACGGTTCTGACACCCGAGGAGCTGGTCAAGGTTCGAGATTCTCTCGGTCTGAATGATCCCTACCACGTCCAGTATTTCCGCTGGGTCGGCGACGTGCTGAAGGGCGACCTCGGCCGTTCGTTCTGGCGCGACGAGCCGATTCGCGACACGATCCTGCGGCGCGCGCCGATCTCGATGGAGATCGCGGTCATGGCGATCGCGCTGTCATGGATCATTGGGGTCCCTCTTGGCGTCATCAGCGCGACGAATCGCAATACGGCCACCGACTACATATCGCGAGGTCTGACGACGTTCTTCCTGGCTGTCCCAGCGTTCTGGATCGGGCTGGTGATCGTCCTGTTTGGCGTACTCTGGTTCTCCTGGCGTCCGCCTCTGTCGATCGTCTATCCGTGGGACGACCTCGGTCGCAATCTTCAGATGACGGTCGGGCCGGCGGGCGTACTCGGCATCGGCCTCGCGGCTGTCATGGCGCGTCTGACCCGTTCGGCGGTGCTCGAAGCGCTGTATCAGGATTACGCGCGGACCGCCCGAGCGAAAGGCTTGCGAGAAAGGGTCGTCGTCTGGCGGCACATCCTGCGCAACGCCCTCCTGCCGGTCGTGACGCTCAGCGGCCTCAGCCTGGGTGGACTGCTCGGTGGGTCAGTCGCGACCGAGCGGGCGTTCGGGTTCCCTGGCATGGGGCTGGCGCTGGTTCAGGCGCTCGGCGAGCGTGACTGGGTCATGATCCAGAACCTCGTCCTCATCTACGGCGTCATCTACACGGTCGTGAATCTCCTGGTCGATCTCAGCTACGCGATGCTCGACCCACGCATCCGGTACCAGTAGAGGTGGCGGTGGCAGCGGCCGCGTTGCGTCGTGACGATGAGATCGAGCGGTTTCCCGGTTTCTGGGCGCGCCTCCGTCAGTTTTCGCGCCAGTCGCCGTACGGACTGGCATCGATCGCGTTCCTACTCGCAATCATCGTCGTGGGCATGTTCGCGCCGATTCTCGCGCCGTACGATCCGATCACGAACTCGTTCACTGAGGTCCGGCAGGGACCGAGCGCGGCGCACTGGATCGGCACCGACCACCTGGGCCGCGATACGCTGAGTCGCGTCCTCTATGGAACGCGCATCACGATGATCGTCGCGATCGCCTCGGTGGTCATCGGCGAATCGCTCGGGTTCGCGTGGGGCGTCTCAGCCGGCTACATAGGCGGGCGGTTCGATCTGGTTAGTCAACGGATCATCGAAGTCCTCATGTCCTTCCCGACCCTGATCCTGGCGCTTCTCCTGCTCGTGTCGATGGGATCGGGTCTTCAGACCGTCATCGTCGCGATCGCGGTCACCCGCGTTCCCGGCACGACGCGCATCATTCGATCGGTGGCGCTGGCGTTACGTGAACTCGCCTATGTCGAGGCGGCCCGTGCGCTTGGTGCTCCGACGTGGCGTATTCTGGTGTGGCACATTGCGCCTCAGTGCGTCGCACCGATGCTGATCCTGATCAGCTTGAATCTCGGCGGAGCCATCTTCACCGAGGCCTCACTGAGCTTCCTGGGCGTTGGCGTGCCGCCGCCCGATCCAAGTTGGGGAAACATGCTCGGCGGCGTTCTCGCGGAGCAATTTCGACCCTCCTGGTGGTTAGTCGTTTTCCCCGGCCTGGCGATCACCGTCACCGTCATGGCGACCAATCTACTCGGCGACGCGCTACGCGATTTCCTCGACCCACGCTTGCGTGGCGTGATCGAGTAACCGACCGCTTACGTCGGCGGCGGTGGCACGGAGGTACAGGGATGAGTCGTCTCCGCATGGGCATCATCGGTTGTGGCGCGATCGCCCAGATTCAGCACCTGCCGCACCTGCGCGAACTCTCCGATGAGTTCGAGATCGCCGGTCTCTGCGACCTCTCTGCCCGACTGCTGGAGGCGCTCGGCGATGAGTATCGCGTCCCAGTGGCGGGGCGCCACCGCGACTACGAGTCGCTTCTGGCGTCAGACGTCGATGCCGTGATCGTCTGCCCGAGCGGCCGCCACGATATTCCGAGCATCGCCGCCGCGCGCGCCGGCAAGCACGTCTTCGTCGAGAAGCCGATGTGCACGACTGAAGCCGAAGCGCGAGCGATGGTCGCGGCCGCCGACGAGGCGGGCATCGTCTTGCAGGTCGGCTACATGAAGCGGCACGATCCTGGCTACCAGTACGCCCGCGACCGCGTCGCCGAGATGCCGGACGCGCGCTTCATCCAGGTGAACCACCTGCACTGCGACAACAGCCTGCATCTCCGGGACTTCAAAGTGTTGCGATTCGACGATGTGCCGACCGATGGCCGCGCCGAGGAGACGGCCGACCGGCGTCAGGCGATCGCCTCAGAGTTGGGGTACGCCTCACCCGAGGATATGCCGGCCGCGATCGTTCGCGCGTTCGGGACAATCCTCGGCAGCATGATTCACGATATCGGCAATCTCGAAGGACTCTTCGGCCCGCCGACGCGTGTCATCAGCACCGAAATCTGGGCCGACGGCCGCGGCATCAATACCGTCCTCGAGTACCCGGGCGAGAAACGCGCGGTGTGTACATGGGTGGACCTGACCGAGCTACCCGAGTTCACCGAGACACTCGAAATCTACGGCAGCCGGCGGCGAGTGCGCGTGTCATTTCCGAGCGGCTTCGCACGGGGTGCCGACACGGTCGCGACGATTCACGCGATCGAACCAGGCGGCGAGGCGTCGCGTCGTACTCTGACGTGGCACGAGAATCCGTTCAAGAACGAGATCCGGCACTTTCGCCAGTGCATCGTCGATGGCGTCGAGCCGATAACACCGGGCCGTCGCGTCGTCGCCGATATCGCGTTGGTGCGCGATATCGTGCGAGCCTACGTTCACCGATGAGGCGGGATTGGCGGGCGCGCCATCGGCGCGCACATCGCGATTGCAGGAGATGACATGAGCCTCGAATTCTTCGACTTCCGTCGCGACATCAAGAACGTTCTCATCACGCCCCAGATTCGATCCCGCTTCATGCAGATCAAGGCTGGCACGACGACCGGCTCGCACACGCACGATCTCGGTCACGAGATCTTCATGGTGATGGAGGGCACAATCGAGTTCGATGTCGCCGGGCGGAAGGCGATCCTCGGACCCGGCCAGATGTGCGTGGCGATGGTCGATGAACCGCACACGCTGCGGGTGATCGGCGACCAGGACGCGACGATCTACCTATCGGTGACGCCGCACGTCGAGCCGACGCACACATTCTGGGACGAAAACGGCAAGCGGCTTCCGTCGCGCTGGGGAGGCGCGAGCCGACGCGAACGGGAAGAGTCCGGTATTCCGAATCCGCCAATCGAAGACCTCATCGCCCAACACAGGAGCTTCAGCGTCGCGCTCGCCATCGCAACTTCCTCCGCGACGAACGCGAGTCATCGTGGGCTGGCCGACCTCGAATCGTCGCTCGCGCGGGACGATCGCGCCGCGACGTTGGCACACCTTGAGTCACTGGGCAGCGACCTCACGCGTGTCTACCTGGCTCTCTTCGCGCTCACCGAAGCGTGGAACGACCTGGCCGCGATCGCCAGCGAGGCGTGACGACGCTGGCGATCGCTACTTGGAGAAGTTAGCCGATAAACAGCGGCGCCATCACGAGTGTGATCGTGCTGAGCAGCTTGACGAGTACGTGCAGCGACGGTCCGGCCGTGTCCTTGTACGGATCGCCGACCGTGTCGCCGACAACCGAGGCGGCGTGCGTCGGCGTCCCCTTGCCGATCACGTTGCCAGCAGCGTCTTTCATGAACCCTGCCTCGATGTACTTCTTGGCGTTGTCCCAGGCGCCGCCCGAGTTGTTCAAGACGGTCGCCAGGATGACACCCGTGATCGTTCCCACCATCAGCATGCCGGCCACCGCCTGATGCTTCAGCACGACGCCAATGATGATCGGAACGGCGATTGCCAGAAGACCGGGCGCCACCATCTCCTTCAGCGCGGCGCGCGTCGTGATGTCGACGCAGCGGGTGTAGTCCGGCCGCGAGGTCCCCAGCATAATCCCCGGGTCCTCCCGGAACTGACGGCGGACTTCGAGGATGATCGACTGCGACGCGCGTCCGACCGCGCGGATGGCGAGCGACGAGAACAGGTAGACGAGCATCGCGCCGAGGAGCGACGCGACGAAAACGTTGACGTTGGCGAGGTCGACCGCGACGAGCTTGCGTGGATCGACGCACTTCTCGATGTCCACGAGGCCGGACGGGTCGCGAAAGTTCTTGCAGACGATTTCGTTGACTTTGTCGATATAGGCTGAGAAGAGCAGGAACGCGGCCAGGGCGGCCGAACCGATCGCGTAGCCTTTGGTGAGCGCCTTGGTCGTGTTGCCGACGGAGTCGAGTTCGTCCGTGATCGCGCGGGTCGATTCCGGCTGGTGGCTCATTTCGACGATGCCGCCCGCGTTGTCGGTGATCGGTCCGAAGGTATCCATCGCCAGGATGTACGCCGCGGTCATCAGCATTCCCATCGTGCCAACCGCGGTGCCGAAGACGCCAGCTGAGTGATCCGCGATCTTGATTCCGAGTTCGGCGACGCCCCAGATGCCGGCCCAGTAGCAGGCGACGAGCGCGACCGAGATCGAGATTGCGGTCGACGCGGTGCACTCGAAGCCGACCGCGGTACCGGCGATGATGTTCGTCGCCGGTCCGGTCAGACTAGCGCGGGCGATTTCCTGGACCGGCCTCGCGGTCCCGGACGTGTAGTACTGCGTGATCAAGACGAACGCGATCGATGTCGCGATGCCGATGACGCCGGCGATGCCGAACCAGATCGAGCCGAGCATTACCTGGGCGGCGACGACCATGAACACCGCCGAGAGACCGGCTGCCAGGTAGTAGCCGCGATTCAGGGCGTGCATCGCGTTCTCGCCCTCGCGTGCCTTGACGATCAGGAGGCCAACCGCCGAAGCGACGATTCCGAGCGCGCGGACGACCAACGGGAAGAAGACCCAGTACTCTGGATTCGGCAGGTTCAGTCGGCGCGCGATCGCGTACACGGCGACGCCGAGGATCATTGCGCCGATGCTCTCGGCGGCGGTCGATTCGAACAGGTCTGCGCCACGACCGGCGCAGTCGCCCACGTTGTCGCCGACGAGGTCGGCGATGACCGCCGCGTTGCGTGGGTCATCCTCGGGAATCCCCACCTCGATCTTACCGACGAGGTCGGCGCCGACGTCGGCGGCCTTCGTGTAGATGCCGCCACCAAGCTGGGCGAACAGTGCCACGAAGCTAGCGCCGAAGCCGAACCCGACGATCTGAAACGGCGCGAGATCCGGCCGTTCCATACCGCCAAAGATCACGAACATCGCCGCCACGCCCAAGAGCGATAGCGCAACGACGAGGAAGCCGGAAACTGCGCCGCCGCGAAGTGCCGCCTGCACAGCCCCGTCGAGGGAGAACCGGGCAGCGCTGGCGGCGCGGATGTTGGCCTGAATCGAGATGTACATCCCGATGAAACCGGCCAGGGCCGAACAGCCGGCGCCGACCAGGAATGACACCGCGGTCGAAATGCCAAGGCGCGTGTCGCCTTCGACGGCCGCGATCAGCGCCCCAACGACGACACAGCCGACCAACGCCAGCATGATGATCGTCCCGTACTGGCGGCGCATGAACGCCATCGCGCCTTCGTAGATGGCATTCGATACCACCTGCATCTCGGGTGTGCCGCGGTCGCGCCGGAGAACGTCTTGAGCCAGCCAGAATGCGAAGAGAACGCCAAGAACGCCCAGACTGAAAACAATCGCGATTGGCCCCATTGCCGTGTCACACCTCTCTGTGAAGCGTGTGCCAAAGAATTCCAGCCGCGCTCGTCCGGCGCCAGCCGGTCATCAGTCCTTGCAGAACACTTGTGACCAGGAACGGCACCGTCCCGGGCTCGGTCTCAGGACTGGCGCGACAGTGTAGCAGCATCGTCCAGGCGGTCGCCTCCTCGAAAAGGGCCTCTAACGGCAGGCTAATACCGACCGCCGCCGGCCGCCACCAGGTCTAACACGTCGTTTTCTACGGTGCCTGGCGTCAGGTGAGGACGACGCGATACGTGCGGACGGCCTCGAATCCGACAACGTCGGATCGAATACGGAGGCGATTGCATGTGGTTCTTGGCCGGAGTGGGGATGCTGGTCATTGGCGTCGGCGCGGTCATTGCGTCGGGCACTGAGGCGCACGGTGCGCTGACGCCCGCCAATATCGCGCTCGCGGCGGCGGTGCTATCCCTGCTCATCCTGCCGGCCGAGCGAAGCATCCGGCGCTAAACATCACTGCCCGAGACGCGCTCGGGAATGCTGCCGCGACGAGCCGATCGCGCTAGACAATTTCGAGCGAATCCTCGTCCGGCGCGTACACCTTGCGATTGATGATCAGACGCCGCGCCGCGTCATCGAGGCCACGCTGCCATTTGGGTGGGCCAGTTCCACCGTGGCTGGACCCAGTCCGCTCCTCGCCGCCGACGCTGGAGTAGTACCGGCGCTCGAAATCACGGTACACCTGCACCCGGCTGACGCGACCGCGCGCATCCCGAAGGATTTCCAGCAGGCAGTACTCATAGTCCGCCTTCGACCGAATCGTCGGCATGCTAGCGGACGAAGAGCCGGCCAGCGTTCAGTGTGTCAATGTCTGGCAAGTAGACCGTTCGCATACAGTTCGTGCCCGGCCTCATCACGGACAACGTGCCTTCCGGCGCGTGTTCGAGTCCGACGACGTGGCCGAACTCGTGCACCACCGTGTCGATGAGGCAACTCCACGATGACCGCTTGCTGAGCCAGCCCGGACCACCGGTCGGGCCGCGAGCCAGCAATTTCGCGCTGAGCATGATGTCGGCCTCGACGATCCGGTCTCCCGCCAGGCGCTGCCAGGAGTTGGCGAAGATCGGTTTGTCCTCCGCGTCGCGCGGATCGCCCCAGGCGATCGTGTTTACCCCGTTCTTGTGCAATGTCGCGTCCGACTCGCAGTCGCCAAGGTCCGTGAAGGTGACATTTTGCTGAGTCGCGGCCATCCAGAGAGCGGCGGCGCGCGCCGCGGCGTCGTGGACGAGCAGAGGTGGAAGGTTTCGCGGGCCTCCGGCCGGATCAAGGCAGTAGGCATACTCGCCCACCCAGCGACCCGGTCCAGTAAAGCGGGCCGTTCTCGCGAAACCCGCATCCATCGAATGCCGAGGCGGATCGCTGCTCAACGTTCGACTGAGCGCGAATCCTTCCGACTTCATCGGTCCACGGACGCGCGCCCAGCGCTGGCCATTGGCGATGATCGTGCCGGATATCACTTCGACACGCGTGCCCTCTGCCCAGTATCCGTTTGGCAGGTCCTTCAGCCGCGGTCGATGGAACACCGGTAGCTCGCGGCCGCCGCCGTTCACCATGTACGCGATCGTGGCCGGTCCGACCAACGCCCACTCGGTGACGCGGTCGCGACCGTCGGCGAAGCCGATTGCCATCGCCAGAACGATCAGGGCGATTGCCTTCACGCCAACATTCTACGTGCGAGGACGTGGCAATCCGGTATCAGGTGAGTGACGGGCCGGTATGTCGCCGGATCGTGGCTCGGTTAGTGGCGATCTCCCCGCGCGATCGCCATCAGGTCGTCGGCCATCGACTCGACGGTGAATGCCGGTGTCCACCCCAGGTCCTCGCGCGCGGCCGCGATGCTGAGATCCCAATCGCGTGAGATGACGCTGACGGGACCGAGCATCGCGTCAGTCTTGAATGTGAACCGCGCCGATGGCACGCGCGCCTTCGCGATCGCGATCAGGTCATGGGCCGTGGCAAGTCCGGTGCTGAGGTGGTAAATGCGGCGTGGCGCGCTTCGGGCGGTGGCGAGCGCGGCGAGACCGCGGGCGGCGTCGCGCGCGTAGAGCACCGGCGTGCCAGCGGCGGGATCGACATCGATGTCATACGGCACGCCGAGAGCCGCCCGTTCGAGAATCAGCGACGTGTACATCGTGGCGGAGCCGGAACCGGCGACCCGCGATGGTCCGACAATCGCGGCCATCCGCGCGGCCCGGAAATCGACGTCCCAGCGACGCTGGTAGTAGAGACCGAGTTGCTCGGCCATGATCTTTGACTGGCCGTACCAGGTGAGCGGCTCGGCCGGCGTCACGCCCTCGACCATCGGCTGCGCGACGTGAGGACCGTAGACGGAGATCGTGCTGGCGAAGACGAACGTCGGCACGTTGTTCAGGCGGACCGCCTCGAGCAAGTTGGTCGTGCCGCCGAGATTGACGCGCATGCAGAGTTCCGGGTCGCGCTCGCAGCCCATCGTCACGATGCCGGCCAAGTGGATGATGGCGCTGAGAGGTTGGCGCGCCACGATATCCAGAATGGTGGCGCGATCGGTCACGTCGCCGAAGACGTGAGTCGCGCGAGAAGGCAGAAACGGCGGCGTCGCCGGTGGCGGCTGCATGTCGAGTGCCACTACATCGTGGCCGCGATCGGCCAATTCGGTGGCCAGCCATCGGCCGATGTAGCCCGCGCCGCCTGTTACCAGAATCGTCATCTCGATCCAATGCCCCCGGTTGTCAATCTGCGCCGTGTCTCGTCGTCGCCCGCTTTCGCGACTTCGCATTACGTTCGCGACCGCGTGCGACGTCGTGAAACATCATCCGCGCTGGCGCGTCCGCGTCCACCCGCGCCGGCGGATGGTATCTTAGTGTCCGGTGCGCATCGGGCTGATCTCCGATTTCGAGGGATGCGCCGCGTCGCTCGAAGCCGCGCTACGTCACCTTCGCGCCGCCAGTGTCGATTTGATCGTGCACGCCGGCGATATCCTCGAAGCGCCGATCTCGCGTGACCCGCCGGCGGAGACGTTCGATCAGCTCCGCGCCTCCGGGGCGCTGGCGATTCCCGGCAACCACGATCGCTGGCTGATCGATCTCGACACGTCGCGCTGGCCGATGACGCTCTGGCTGCGTCGTCGCCGCCGCGACGCGCTCGGCGACTGGCTCCATCTTCTTCCGGCTGGTCGTGCCGCGGTCGCCGGTGACGACCTCGCCTGGCTGCGGGCTCTGCCCGAGGATCGGGTCCTCGATGCGCCGGGCGCGCTCGGTGCCGTCTACGTCTGCCACGGGATGCCGGGGAACCCCTTCAATTCGATGTGGCCGTCCGATCCGGTCTACGACGGTAACGTCAGCGACGACGACCGGCGCGCCGCGCTCGAGCTGGATGGCATGGCCCACGCCGTGATCGTGTTATGCGGCCACGTGCCGGATCCGCTTGAGATGTGGGCAGCCCGCGCCGACGGTGCGCCGATCCGCGTCATTCGCTCGGGCGGCCGCCAGCGCGATGGCGACACCTTCCTGGCTGGCTGCGCGATCATCACGGCGGCGAACGACCGCGGACCCGACCGTTGGTCGGTCGATCACAGCTGGATCGAGTACCGACCGCGCGATCGAGCGCGGCCGATGCGAAGCCGGTAGCGGGCGTCTCGACCCCAGCCCCCGGGAGCGCGTCACGGCTATCCGGGAACGCGGAACTCCACGGCCGTGTCGAGCAACTCGACCAGATCGATGTCCACGGTGTGCTCCTCGTTCGATCGTTGGCCCTGCAGATTCACGAACGTCATCGGACGCCCGTCGAGCGAGCGCGGCCCGATGTGCCAGGTGCCAATCGCGAACGTGAATGCCTGGTCGGGCTGAGCGATGAAAGCCCGAATCCTGGTCGGATCGAACGCGGCCGCCGAGAGGTACGGGGGCGCGACGACGACCAGAAACGGGGTCTGAGTAACCGGAATGAACAGTTGTGTCGAGTCGAAATGGCGATTGATCCGGCGCATCGGGCCGGTTCGGCGCGTCAGCGTCAGCCGCTCGACGAAGTACTGGCCATCCCCGCAGAATATCGGGTTTCGGCTGGCGTCGATCACCGTGCCGAACGGCGTGTACGCATCGCGGAGGAGCGGCTTCGCCTCGATCGTCACGATCTTGGTCATCGCATCATCGTCCGCGCGACGTCGGCGCGATTGCGAGCGTGCCGGTCGACGAATCGTCCACGCGTCACAGCGCGACCTCCACCGCGACGCCGGTCGTCGCGCCGAAATCGAGATCTTCCTGACATTCGAACTGCCGGCTTCCTTGAACGTTGATGACGGTCGTCTCTTCGCCGCCAATCGCTCGGGGCGCGATGTGCCAGACATCGACGCCGAACGTGAACGCCCTGGTTCCGTCGTTGAGAAACACCCGCACTTTGGCCGGATCGAACCCCGCCGCCGACATCGTGGCGGGCGCGACGACGAGGTAGAACGGTCGCCCATTCAGCGGAACGAAAAGCTGAATGTGATCCGGATGGCGGTTGATCCGCCGGATGGTCGGTTTGATCGGCTCCAGCGTCATCACGCGGGCGGTGTACTGGCCGGGGTCGCAGTGCAGTAACCGTCGCGATTCGTCGACGATGACGCCGAACGGCGCGAACGCCTCAGCGGTCAGTTGTTCGATCTGGACGCGCACGTGCCGGGCGGTCTCGGTCATCAGGCGCTCCTTCGCGGTGGCAGGAATCGCTTTTCGACCTTTGCCACCATCGTGTAGGCGGGATCGAAGACGTTGCCCAGATCGTACCGAACGCACTGGCCAAGAATGGCCGAGCTATCGCGGTACGTCAGGCCGTACTCTTCTTGCATCATCCGCATCAGTTCGGTGGTGGCGTGTTGAACGCACTGGTCGAGCGGCCGTCCATTCCCAATCGCCATGATTTCTCGCTCGTTCTCGGCGCGAGGCCAGCGCACGCGTCGATTCCTGACGACGCGCGGTGTGAACTCCACGTCGAACGAAACTTCGATGCCGGTGCCGACGATCTCGCCGTCGCCCTGGACCGCGTGCCCATCGCCGATGTGGAACAACGCGCCCTCGACCGCAACCGGCAGATAGACCGTGACGCCCTGGCGAAAACCGCGGTAATCCATGTTCCCACCGTGCTCGGCCGAGGTGGCGGTCGAGATCGCCTGACCGCCGGCCGGCGCCACGCCGAAACAGCCGATCATCGGGTCGAACGGCAACGACGCCATCGAGGCGGGACTGCCTTCGCGCTCGAGACGAGCCAGGCCGCGTTCGAGGTCCAGCGCCCACGTCTCGAGTTCGGCCTTGGGAAGTTCCGTGACGAAGTCCGGATCGACGACCCACGGCGCAACGACGCAGTTGGTCCAGCCCTGGGCGCGGTTGGGATAGATCCGATCGAACGTCACCGCCAGCGCATCGCCGGGCGCGGCGCCTTCGACATAGAACGGTCCAGTTTGCGGATTGCCGCGTGGCGTGATCTGCGCACCGGCGCGGTCCTGCCCGCGCGCGTCGACGCACCAGGTGATGACGGTGTCGCCGTCACCGACGCGAAGAGCTGGCTCGTGCGAGCCGATCGTGGTATGGAACCGTCTCGGTTCGAAGCGGTGTATCGCCATCGCCATCCTCCCGTGCGCGAGGCAGGATACACGGCCGGCCTCACCGCCGCCGAGCCGCCGGGCGAGCGGCGCGCTCAGCCGAATTTCATGCGCGGTCGTCGATCGGCCGCGTCGGCGACTCCTAATGAAGATCAAACGGACCGTCGAGTAGGGTCGAGACGGTGAGGCAGATCCCGATCGACCACGTGCGACCGGGAATGGTGCTCGGCCGCACGGTCTTGAACAATCGCGGCGACATCCTGTTGCGGGCCGGCACCGAATTGAACGACCGGTACGTCGAGATGCTGCGCGCGCGCGGCTACCCGATCGTGCTCGTGATCGACCCGGCGACCGATGACATCGTGTTCGCCGACGTACTGTCGGAGCGCGTGCGCGCGACCGTCACGACCGAAGTATGCCGACTGTACGGCGGCATCAGCGAAACGGCCGACGAGGCATCGATCGAAGATTCACTGGGGCGCATGCGTCAGGGCATCGTCGACATGGTCGACGAGGTGATCGAGGGCGGTTCGCTGATCGCGCTGCAAGCGATGCGCGCCCGCGACACCTACTTCTTCGAGCACGCGATCGATGGCACGGTCGTCGCGCTCTTGATCGCCCGTCGCCTTGGCTACGATCGTCCGGCCTTGCAGCGCCTGGCGGCCGGATGCCTCACCCGCGACATCGGTATGACACGCGTGCCACGCGCGGTCCTCGATCACCCCGGACCGCTATCACCCGATCAATGGAGGACCGTGCGGACCCATCCTGCCGCCGGATTCGCGATCTTGCGGAAGTTTCGCGAGTCCGCGGTCGTGGCGAACGCGGTTGCGCTCCAGCACCACGAACGGCAGGACGGCCTGGGCTACCCGCAGGGACTGCGGAGCACCAATCGCATCGCGACGCACGCCGCCGCCGGCGCCGGGAACATCATCCTCGATGCCGAGATCGCCGCGGTCGCGGATGTCCACGATGCACTCGGAGCGGAGCGCTCGCACCGCGCGGCGCTGTCGCCTGAGCGGGTCGTCATCGAGCTACAGCGCCTCGCGGGAAACCATTTGAATCGGTCGATCGTCGGTCAGTTGCTCGCCATCCTGCCCGTGTTCCCGGTTGGCTGTGAGGTGACGATCCGAAGCGGCGCGCGGCGCGGATTCCACGGCATCGTCGTGGCGGTGGATCCGAATGAACTGGCGCACCCGATCGTTCGTGTCCTGAGCGATCGCGACGGAAACCGGATCGAGCCGCTCGAGATCGACCTGCGTGAGGAACGCGCCGTCCTCGCATCGGTCACGCTGGCCGATTTCGCGACGACGCGGATCGCGTGACCAATCTGTAACGGAATTCGTGGCGCGCCATGGAGTATGAAGGTTATGGTGTTCGGACGAACTCACAGCGAAGTGGGGGAGCAATGACGCTCACAACTGTTCGCGTAGACACGCTGGCCGAAGTAGCTCGGGCCGCCGGACTTGATGGTGTCGATCGCGGCGCGGTGCGCCGCCTGATCTGGGCCGAAACGGGTACGGACGCGATCGACCACGATGTCGTCGAAGAAGTGGCTGCCAAGCTCCGCAAGAGCTAGCCGCCCGGACGTGGCGCGAGCGAACCGCTCGCGCTCGCGCGCCGACTCCATTCGACGCGCAATGAGGGCACGTTCCGGATCGTTTGCCGTCGGCGGCTGACCTTCGGATCACTCTCAGGGGTGGCTGGTTCGCGGAACCCGCGCGCTAACATCGCCGGTGCGTGGCACGACAGTTGTATGGTCTGGCGTGGCCCGCTTTCGCCGAGAGCGCGCTTCAGGCGCTGCTCGGCGTCGTGTCGATGGCGCTCGTCGGCCAGCTCGGCACCGAAGCGGTCGCGTCGGTCGGTCTGGCGAACCAGATTTACTTCGTCACCGTCACGGTGATGATGGGCTGGTCCATCGGAACGACCGCGCTGGTCGCGCGGCAGGTCGGCGCCGGCCAGAAGCAGACCGCCGCCACGGTCGCCATGCAGTCGACCGTCATCGGCGGCGCGCTGAGTCTGGTGATGTTGGCTGGCGCGTATCCCAGCGCCCACCTCGCGCTCGTCGCAGCGGGGGCGACACCGACCGTCGCGGCCGTCGGCGAGCCGTTTCTCAGGATACTCAGCCTCTCCATCCCCGGCATGGCGCTCATGCTGGTGTGCGGCGCGGCTCTGCGCGGCAGTGGCGACACGCGTTCGCCGATGTACGTGACAGCGATCGCCAACGGCATCAACATCGTTCTGGCGTACGCCCTCGTTCTGGGGAACCTCGGCGCGCCAGCGCTCGGCGTTGCCGGCGCCGGGCTGGCGATCGTGATCGCGCGTGGGATCGGCGCAATCTTGCTGCTGACGATCGCGGCGCGCCGATTCGGCGTTCGTCTCGATGCGTTGCGCGATGCGACGTTGGCCTGGCGGGTGGCGCGGATCGGTGGACCGGCCGCGGCCGAGCAACTCGCCGTCCAGATGGGATTCCTGGCGTTCAACCTCATC
This sequence comes from Chloroflexota bacterium, assembly GCA_004297775.1. Lineage (GTDB taxonomy): Bacteria > Chloroflexota > UBA6077 > FW602-bin22 > FW602-bin22 > FW602-bin22. Next base: position 17,198 of record SCUE01000035.1, read on the forward strand.
GCGATTCGGATTGGCACGGCCGAATTCGCGGCGATGCAGATTGCGTTCAACGCCGCCCAGGTATCGCAACTTGCCGGTCAGGCGTTCGCAACCGCCGCGACGACGCTGGTCGGCCAGCGCCTCGGGGCCGGCCGACCCGATCAAGCGCGGACCGCCGGGTGGCTCTCGACCGGTATGGCTGTCGTATGGATGACGTTGATGGGGCTCGTCTTCATCGCGTTTGGCGACCAGATCTTCCGCCTCTACGGCGCGGACGATCTCGTGCGCGAACGTGGACGTCTGGCGCTGCTCGTCATGGGCATCGGCCAGGCGCCGCAGGCGGTGTCATTCGTGCTCTCTGGTGCGTTGCGAGGCGCGGGTGACACGCGCACGACCCTGGTTGGCGGACTGATCGGGACGGTCGGACTGCGCGCCGGCGTCGCCTACGGACTCGGCATCGTCGCCGGCGTCGGCTATCCCGCCATCTGGCTCGCGTGGCTGGCCGACTGGCTGACGCGGTCAGTCATCTTCGCCTACCGATTCCGGTCCGGTCGCTGGCAGAAGGTCAGGGTGTAGGCGAGCCTACGGCAACGGCAACGGCACCCATGACCCCGAGGCGTGACTTCGCCCGGCCGCTTCGATCACTTCCTGAACGCGCACCGCGTCGGCGAACGTGATCGCCGGCTCGACGCCATCGCGTACCGCCCGTACGAAGTCGATCAGGGGATCGTTGGCGGTGCGGTGATGTCGCGCCGGCACCGGGATCCGCGCCATCCCGACGACCCGGTGCTGCGCCGGGCCGAGACAGACGTTGATCGCGTCGCCGCCAACGTCCGAGCGCTCGATTTCGTACTCGACCGAGCCCTTCGCGCCGTAGAGGTCGACATGCTGATAGTTGCCGCGCCCGAGACCCATTCCCGAAGCGCAGATGACGCCGGTCGCGCCGTTGGCGAATTCGACCATCAGGGTCGCCGCGTCATCGACGTCGATTCGCGCGCGGCCGCCCGACTCGGTCGCGCGTTCGGTCGTGAACGTCTTCAGCGTGGCGTTCACGCGTACGATCGATCCACAGAGCCACAGCGCCAGGTCGATGATGTGCGACCCGAGGTCGCCGAGGAGGCCACCGCCCTCGGCGCGCGTCATTCGCCAGCGCAGGGGCGATGCCGGATCCTGGACCGATCCGTTCACGTAGGTCAGGTAGATCTGATGGATCGAACCGATCTCGCCGGTGTCGATGAGTTCTTTCATATATCGCGCGCCGGGGATGTACCGGTACCGGAAGTGCACGCCGGTCTTCTTGCCCGATCGCTCGGCGGCCGCGAGCATTCGGCGCGCGCCGGCCAGATCGAGCGCGAGCGGCTTCTCGCAGAGGACGTGCTTGCCAGCTTCGAGAGCCGCGATCGAAATCGGCTCGTGTCCCGAGTTCGGCGTGGCGACGCTGACGACATCGACATCGGATCGACCGACCACCTCTCGCCAGTCCCGATAGCGCGCGTCGATTCCCCACATGTCGCCGGTTTCCTTCAGGGCGGCGTCGACCGGGTCGCAAATCGCGACGACGCGAGCGATCCCAAGCTTCTCAGCGTCGCGATAGGCCGGGATATGGCGGAGCCGGCTGATTCCTCCGGCGCCGATAACTGCCACGCGTAGCGGCTCGCTCACGGACGTTCTCCTCCCGATGGTGTCGATTTCGTCGGCTCCGCCGCGACGCGCCGGCGCGCAGTGGTAGCGCGGCCTCGCGTGGGCATCTTACCCGCGCTCCCTGGCAACGCGTGCGACTAGAGCGCGAGTCGGGCGGCCTGCTCGATCGGCGCTTGGATTCGGGTGAGCGCATCGCGCATCTGCCTCACGAATCGTGCTTCGATGTCCGGCGCGTCGATCGGCCGCGCCTGTGTCGGGTCGCTAGCAAGCTCGTACAGCGCGTTGTGCGGTCGATAGTTGCCGTCCATGTCGGTGTACCCGTCGTGGCGGTGCGGCGGGCGGCCCTTCTGCGGGATTCGGTAGAGGGGGATGTTGTACGTGTGAGATAAGTAGCGGCCCATCTCAGCCTGACTCAATTGTTCGCGCGGGATGAATCCGTGGAATTGGGTCGGCATCGCCGTGTAGGCGTAGCTCACGGCGTCGAGCGATGTCGGGTTGCGGAAGTAGACGTGCCGGCCGTCCGTTGCGTTGAGCGCCATCCCGAAGTAGCCGAAGACGATCGCATCGTGGACGGCGGCATTCGATTCGATGGCCGGGCGAAGCGAGGTGCCGTGCAGGTGGGGCGGGAATGGCGCGTCGAAGTAGTCGAGAAACGTGGGCATGACGTCCGTCGTCTGCGTCAACGCGGAAACGCGCGTCCCGGCCCGCGCATCGATCGGCAGATGGACGATCATCGGAATCCGCGCGATCTCGTTGTAGACCGGCATCTCGTTCTTCATCCAGTACTCGTGCTCGCCGAGCATCGTCCCGTGGTCGGTCGTCAGGACGACCATCGTGTCGCGCCAGAGGTCGAGTCGATCGAGCGAGTCCCACAGCCTGCCGAGCCAGTGATCGGTCATCGTCAGGAGCGCGGCGTAGCAGCGCCGAACGTGGTCGATCGCGGCCGGATCGTCCTTGCAGACGCCGTAGTCCGGCCAGTCGTAGGTCGGTCCCTTCCAGGTATCTCCGTACATCTCGAGGTACTTCGGCACGCAGTAGAACGGCTCGTGCGGATCGAACAACTCGAGCTGCACGAACCAATCGTCGCTGGCCCGGTTGTCGTCGAGCCAGCGGACGCAGTGCTCGACGCAGCGCGGACCGGAGAACTCCTCCTCGTTCCTCTGCGCGAAACGATTCAGAGCGTTCTGCGGCCGCGTCGCCAGGCGTCCCATCGCCTCGGGTAGGGCCGGCAGGTCGACCCGGCTGACCCAGAAGTCGTTCTCCTGTCCGCGCTCGAACTGCCACGAGTCGAAGCTATTGTTGTGGCCTTCGCCGCCCAGGTAGAAGTAGTGGTAGTGGTCGGTGATGAGGTGCGAGAACGCCTTTCGACCCGCGCGCCTACGCAGTTGCTCGGGTAGTACGTCGTCGAACGGTTCCAACGGCCCCCAACCGCGTTCGAGGAAATTGTGCCGCCCAGTCATGAGTTCGCGTCGCGCCGGCATGCACGGCAGCGAGCCGACCCAATGGTTGTCGAACGTGACCGATCGTTCGGCCAGTCGTCGAATGTTCGGTGTGTGGACGTGGAAGCCGTGCGGCGCGTCGCCGTACGGCTCCAGATAATCCCGTCGTAGCGTGTCGAGTATCACGAAGAGTGTTTTCACGAGTCGGCGCCACCTCGTACGGATGTCACCGCGATGCTATTGCATGTGCTGCCTGGTTGAGTCACCCTGATGCCACGACGAATGAGTGACCGCGCCCGGGGACAGCGGTCTTGCGATCAGCGGACTAACGACCGCCTCGCCTGCGTGGCGACGTGGCGCGGCTCGTTCGTCCACGTGCGCTTGGCGCGCGCGCGGCCGCGCGAACGAGCGCGACCAGACGAACGAACTCGTCGTTGAACTTCTGGGCGTGGAACCGCCCCTCGGCGAGCAGGCCCTGCACTTCCCGCAGTCGAGGTAGGTCGCCCCGAAGACCGACATCGACCATCACGTCGCAGGCGGCCATCTGCTTGTCCAGCCAGGTGAGGACAGCCCGGTGAATGACCTCGCAGTCCGCCGGCGCACCGATTGCGGCGATGCGGGTATGCGCCTCGCGAAAGATCACCACCTGCGCCCGCCCGACGCGAGTGGCGCCCTGAGCGACCACTGACGCGTGCTGCCGACGCGCGTCTTCCAGCAGGACGCCGATATCGCGAATCCACTGGGCACGCGATCGCGTGACTTCGTTTAGGTACGGCTTCATGCTCGTCAGAAAGGTCGCGACCGCTCGCGGCGAACTGACAAGTCCATTGCGTTCCGCTACTGCCACGGAAGGACGGTAGACCGGCTGACCGGTCGCGAACATTGCAGAAACATTTCAAGCCGGCGGACGGCACTGATCTGTGCGAAAGCGTCCGGTATCGCTGACGATTATGGATAATGCGTGGATGTCGCGTCGCGGCGATCCTCGTCGCCTAGACTCCAATCGATTCCATCGTGAGCCAACGAAGACCGCCGACCGTCTCCCCGCCTGAAGGCGGCTCGCCGTTGGTTGCGTTGTCGCTGGCCCTGGTTGGGATCGTCGTCCTGCTCGGGCTTGCGTTCGTGTTCTTTCGCCCGCCGATCGCGCCGGAGCCGACGACGCCGACGCCGCGACCGAAGGTATTTGTCGTGTCATCGACCGTTCTGCCGAGCGTGTCGCCGCGTCCGACCGCCTCCGCGACCGGGACGGGGCCATCGGCTCTGGAAATGGTCCAGACAATCGCGGCCCAGCAAATCACGGTGACCGGGATCGCCGCGACGATCATCGCCCGAGATAGCGCGGCCGCGTCGGCGACCGCCGCGCCGGGCGCAACTGGCACGGCCCGGGCGCACGCAACCGAGGAAACCGCGACCCGCGTCGCGCGCGAGTCCGTGACGGCCGAAGCGGACCTGCGGACCCGTGGCACCGGCACGAGCGTCGCGCAATCGTCGGCCACCGCTGAGGCGCGCGCAACCGGGACGGCGGTCGCACTCGGCACGGCGACACCCGCGACGGCCAGCACCGGCACGGCGATTGCGCAGAACATCCAGACGTCGGTCGCGGCGACCGTCGCGTCCGGCCATATAACCGCGACCGCGGCTGCCTCGACAAATACGCCGGTCGTCGTGACAGCGACGATGACTCCCGTGGTCGTTACAGCGACGATGACGCCTTCGTTGATCCTGACGCTATCGCCGACTGGAACGCGCACGCCGACGGCCTGACAGATCGCGCAGCCCACGCCCGCAGCGAAAAGAGGTCGCCTCACCGACACCGTTACCGTGCTGGGATGGCCGCCTCACGGCGTTACGGAATGAGTCCGCTGGTTCGCGAACCGGGGCGCAGGCCGATTGGTCCACACGTCGGCGTCGCTTACGGTTTCGGTGGTGTTGTGCTCGAGTCGACCGGAGCGCTGTTCGACGGCGCTGGCACCTGCACGTTCACCTTGGGCTCGATGTTGATGGTCATTCCGGACTGGCTGGCCGGTGCATTCGATGCCGCTGGCCCAATGCCGATTTGCTGGAGTCCGCCGAATGCGAGTGCCCAGACGACGACCACGACGAGCACAAGTGCCAGAAGGACCGCCACAACGGCGTTCGCGCCCGACTCGCGGGTGTCACGACCGGGATTTACGTTGATCTGGCTCACAGAGTGCCTCCTCGACCCTTCCGCGAAGCTTCTGACGGCGTAGGTATTGTCACTGGCATCGAACCTCCCATTGATTGCGCAGGGTGGAATGTATGCCGCGCCGGCCATGCCTCGGTGAGCTTTCGGTCATCCGGCGACCGGAACCCGCCCGACAGCAAAGATCATCACGGTGTCGGGTTGCCCCGGCTGGGCCGAATCTAAACGGGCGAACCGAGGCTATCGCGGCTGAGTTCCCGGCGAGGACGGCAACGCCGAGGGAGTTGCCGCGCTCGCCGCTTGCTCGGCGGCCCAGCGCACCGCCTCGCTCAGCGTCGGGTAGGCGTGGATCGTGTGGAATACCTCGGCGACCGGGACACGCATCCGCATCGCCAGCGCGAGCTCGTGGATCAACTCTCCCCCACTTGGACCGAGCACGGTTGCGCCCAGTATCTGGCCGGTGCCGCGCTCGGCCACGATCTTGACCGTGCCTCGCGTCTCGTTCTGGATCTTCGCCCGCTCGACATCAGCAAACGAGGTACGGCCGATCGCCACCCGGTGGCCGGCTTCGATCGCCTCCGCCTCGGTCAAGCCGACTCGGCCGAGCTCCGAATCGGTGAACGTGACCCAGGGCGCCACGCGGTAATCGGCTCGGAGATCACCGGGTCGTCCAGCGCCCGGAAGACGCTCTTCATCGTAGGTGCCGATTGTGCCCGATCACGCCCAGTCGAGCCACGGCTTCGACGCCGCGAACATCTCATCGCACATCGCGCGGATCCGCGGCAGCGGCAGCACCGAGCCTGTGAGCGGATCGAGTTGGACCGCCTGATAGGCTGCCTCGCGGTCCTGTTCGAGCGCGGCCTTGACGGTCAGTTCCTGGACGGCGATGTTCGAGCGATTCAGCGCGGCCAACTGAGGCGGTAGATCGCCGACCGCGCACGGGTGCACCCCGCGCCGGTCGATCAGGCAAGGAACCTCGACGATCGCGTTCGCCGGGAGATTGGCGATCAGACCGTTGTTCGGCACGTTTGCGTTCACCCGCATCGAGGTGTTCGTCTCGATGGCGTGCAGAATGAACGAGCAGTACTCCTCGGTCCGATCGGTCGGAATCGGGTCAAACCCATCGACCTGGCGGCGTACCTTCTCGTAGTAGGCGGCTTGCCGCTCGATGTAGAGGTCGTAGTCTCGCCGCCAGGGTGGGGCGTAGGTCTCGGCGAGGTCCCGCGTCCGGCGGAAGTACGGCACGTATTCCGACATGTGGCGCGTCGATTCGGTCACGAAGTACCCGAAGTACCGCATGACCTCGAATCGCGTCGTATCGCGAGCGTAGACGGCGGGATCGGCCATCGCCGCGCGCAGGCGCGGGTACAGGTCCTCGTCGCCGTGGCGCAGTTCCAGATACCAGGCCATGTGATTGATGCCGGCGGTCCAGTACGTAACCTCCTCGTACGGCACGCCAACGTAGCCGGCCAATTGCTTGGCGGTTCCCTGCACCGAATGGCAGAGCCCGATCGTGCGAATCTTGGTCGCGGCTTCGATCGCCCAGCAGTTCATCACCATCGGATTCGAGTAGTTGAACAGCAACGCGTTCGGGCAAAGCTCGGCCATTTCTCGGCAGATGTCGAGCATCACCGGGATGGTTCGGAGGGCCCGGAAGACGCCACCAGGTCCGAGCGTATCGCCGATCGCCTGATCGACGCCGTACCGGAACGGGATCTCGACATCGGGTCGCACGGCCGATACGCCGCCGATCTGGATCGTGACGATGACGTAGTCGGCACCATCCAGGGCGACCCGCCGATCGGTCGTCGTCTCGATTTGCGCTGGAATGTTCCGCTCTTGCACGAGCCGCCGTGCCAGCGCGCCGATCGTCTCGAGTCGTGTTTCGTCGAGATCCATCAGGCGGATCGTCGATCCTTCGAGATCGGGCCACGACAGGATGTCGGTCGTCAGTCGCTGGGCGAATACGACGCTCCCGGCGCCGATCAGCGCGATCGTCGGCACTGTAATCTCCTCCGCGCGGTCATCGCCGCAGCATATCGATCGGTTCGGATGGATCGGTCACTCGGAGCGAACCGGCGAGGGCCGGGTGGCGATCCGCAAACGCGCGGTACATCTCCCAGGCGACCCGGCGGTAGGCGAAGTGTCCGGTCGGTCCGGTGCGCAATTCCGCGATGTAGGCGGCCTCCGCGTAATCCATCACGAAGAGCGCGCGGACTCGCGTCGCCAACGGATAGAGGTACTTGGTCTCGACGCCGAGGTGCCCCCGATGCGTCGCCGCGGCATCGAACGCCGCCGCGATCGCATCGCGATAGCACGCCACCAGGCCACGCTCGGCGGCGAGAGTCGCGCCGTCGGCGCCGAGGCCGGCCGTGAAGACGGATTCGGCGTCATCGATGCCGTCGGCTGGATCGGGATCGCGGATGATCTGGACGCATCGCCGATGGCGGTGAAGATCGCGGAATGAGCCGATGTCCGTGAGAACGTCGAAGGCGAGGCCACCGGCGCGGTGTTCGCGCAGAAGCTCGTCGTGCCGACCGCGATCGGCGATTGCCGCCGCCAGGATTTCGTCGCGCCTCGCGGTGTCCAGCTCGCCGACCCGTGCCGCGATCTGCCGGTAATCGCGCCGGCCCGGTTCTTCGGCGTACAGAAGTGTCGTGACGATGCCGTCTTCGAGCGTTTGCCCTTCGGCTAGCTGAACGGCTTGATCGGAGCCGGGCGGCAGGCCGTCGAGGATCGCCGCCGCCAGCGGCCTGAACCTCGCCCGCGCCTGACCGGGGTACGTCGCCGGAGTCGTGTACTTGACGAGCGTCGGCGCGGCCGCGACCTTCGCCACCTCGTCGAGGAGTCCGGGCGGAGCGCGATCGAGCAGCGGCGTCAGGAGGGGCGCCTCGGCTGGCCGGACGCAGGCGTCGCGGAGATCAGCCGCGATCGCGCGGCACTCAGGCAGGTCGTCGGCCAGGAGCCGAGAGATCTGCCGCTCGATGACTCGCGCCGAGGTGATCTGACCGACGCTCGTTCGCGTCGCCAACGGCAGGAGGTAGCGCGCGACGTCGAACGCGCGTGCTCGGAGCGTCCGCCGGTAGGCGCCATCGTCCATCTCGGTCGGTCGCGGCACGACGGTCGTCAACACATCGAGCAGTCCGCGCGATAGGTCGGCGTACGCCCGGAACAGCGCGTTGGCGGCCGCGATGTAAGCGCCCCGCGTCGCCGGATCGGTCAGACTGTCCGGCACGTGGTAGCGGGTTCGCGTGAAGGGCTGGTAGCGCGTCGAGCGCTCCTGACCGTCCCAGAGCGGCTCGTCGACGACCTTGATCGCGGCCCAGAGCGAAATGTTCTCGAACGCCAGCGCGATATGCGCCAGATCGGCGATCGAGCGGTGACCGTACTGGAAGTAGAAGGTCTCCAGGAAGTCGGCCGCCTTTTGGGCCGACAGCTCGGCGATGCTCTCCAGCATGGACTGGCTCGATCGCGAGTACTTCGCCATCGCGTACGCCTGCGTCTCGGGCGGCACGCCCCAGACGGCGTAGACGTGACGGCGCGGTTCGGCGGCGCCGTCGGTCATCGGGGTCGAGTGTAACCGGCTTCGGAATGGACTGAGCACCGCGCGTCGCGAAATGGTGGAATCGAGCGCTGGTCTCACCAGAGCGCCGATCCGTGCGGCTCCGCCACGACGTGGCAGCGGTCGCCCCTGCCAGGAGCGCACTGCTGTCGTCGGCGGTCGCGGCAGCGAGCGGCGTACACTGGAAGCGAGGCGCGTGAGTGAAGACATATCGGCGAAGCGATCACACCATTGAGAATTGACAACGGACGCGGTAACGCGGCCGATCGTGCGGTGGACCCGTATGTCGCGGAAATGCGCCGCCGCTATCCGAACTATGTCTTGCCACCGCCCGACGAGGCTCGGCGCATCATTGATGAGTCGATGGGCACAGTGACCCTCAGCGAGCTACCGCACCAGACACGCCGTGAACGGCCGTGATTCCGGCGGCTCCGTAGGCGACGACTAGACGATGGATCTCCGCGTTCTGGTCACAGCACCAGCACGCGTGGTCGCGCGATCGAGTCCGGCGATCACTTGATGGGGTGACCCGGCCCACGGCCAGCATGCAGGCTACACCGCGCGCGAACCAGAGGGTGAGATGCTTGTCGTCCCAGCGTGATGCGCCGCGACGTCGGCCGGATCCATCCAGAGCGGCTTGTAGCCGTCGCTCAGCCAGAGGCGATGCTGATCGCGGTAGTGCCGCGATCCGGCGTGGGCGGATTGGCCGAGATCGGTCGTCGATCGCGCGCCGCTCTCCGAGAAATCGACCGCGAAGCGGTAGGTGGCACCGCTCGCGACCGCGAACGAACCGACATCGCTGTGACCAGCCGCGCGCACGGCTTGCCCGCCGCTGGTCGGCGACGGACCGGTGCTGAGACGAACGCCCGGCACGCGGCCCTCGGCCGGGTGATGAAGCGTCAACGTGTGCAGAGTGCCCCAGCGCCACTTGCGCGAATCGGGACCGGCGAGCGCAGTCAGACGATCGAGCCCGGCGACAAAAGCCGCCCGCATACGGCCGTCGATGTCACGATCGCCGAACCAGGGGATTACTTCGCCGAGGATCAGTCCGCGAGCGACCGCGCCGCACTCGACCGCGGCCGGCGAGAGAACCGGCTCGGGGAACCATTGTGCCGCGACCGCGCGGGACCAGGCATCCCAGAACGCCTCGAAGATACTGGCCGCGATCGACTCGCGGCTGAGGCGGAAGTCCCAGCGCGCCAATCGTCGCGCCGCCGACGTCACGCGCCGATCGTCCGATCCGGCCAGGCGGCGCAACAGCGGGCCGACCAGATCGCGCGCTCGTGCCGACACGATGTCGGACTGGATCGCGGCGACTTCGTCGGCCGTCAGGCGCCGCTTCTCCTCCAGACGCTCGCGAATGCGTTGGGCGCGGTAGCCAGCCGCCCATGAGGCGAGCCCGAGATAGTGCGGGTCGCGCGCCGCCCACGGAGGATTGTTGGCGGTCGCGATCCATCCCCGCGCCGGCGCACGTTCGGATGGCAGGTCGTCGTACGAGTAGTCGCCCTGCCAGGCGTCGGCCGGGTCGTTGGCGTCGCGAATGCCCTGCCCGCCACGTTCGCGCTTCGGGATGTGGCCGGCGACGTGGTAGGCGAAATCGCCATCGCGCCCGGCGCAGACAAAGTTGAGTGGCGGGCAGGGCCAGCGCCGGAGCGCCGCGATCGCCTCGCAGACCGAGCCCGCGTCGTGCAGCGCCAGCCCGACGTCGAGCCCGGTCTCCCGCCGGTTTCCGACCCAGGCCAGGCTGAGCGCGGTGCCAGGCTGATCGGCCAGTTTCACCAGGCCGTCATCGAGCAAGGCGTTGCCCGGTCCGACGAGGGGACCGCGAATCGTCCGACGGACGGCGTGCGTCTCGCTCGGCTGTCCCGTCACATCGATCGTCTCGAGGGTGCGCTCGAACGGCTGCCAGTCGTCGCCGACGCGATAGAGATCGGGATCCGTCGGATGGAGTGTCTCGCGGTACAGGTCGCGCGCCGGCGAGTTGTGATTCGTGACGCCCCAGGCCACGTCGCGATTGCGGCCGATGTAGATCGTCGGGACGCCCTGAAAGAACGCGCCGATCGCGTCGAGTCCCGGCGCGCTGATCTGCGCCTCGAACCACTGGCTGGGCGCGCGGTACGGATTGTGCGGATCGTTGCAGAGCATCGATCGGCCGGTCGTCGTCTTCGTCGGCCCGACGACCCAGTTGTTGCTGCCCTGTCCACTGTCGCCGCCGCTGGCGAGGGACGGACCGGCATCGGGCACGATCGTCTCTTCGCCGCGCTCGGCGCGGGCGTAGGCGGCGTGCAGTTCGGGCGGCAGGATACGCCTTGCGAGATCGGCCAGGACGATCGCCTCGGGACGACCCGAGTTGTACCACCAGCGATATTTCCAGATCGCGATCGAGTCGCGCGGATGCCACGGCTCGGGCGCGTAGCCGAGCGCCTCGAACTCGATTGGCAGGCGTCGGCACGTTGCGATCCAGTGATTCACGCCGACCGCGTAGGCGTCCAGCACCTCGGCGACCCGCGACGGCACATCGCGCAGATCCCGCTCGGCGGTTCTGACGAGGCCAAGCGTGCGCATCGCGCGATCGGTTGCCAGGTAGCCGGGACCGAGGATCGCGGCGACCCGGCCGGACGCCTGGCGGCGCACGAAATCGAGCTGCCAGAGACGCTCCTGCGCCATCGCGTAGCCGAGCGCGACGAACGTGTCCCGTTCGGATTCGCCGCGAATGTGCGGTATTCCCCAGGTGTCCCAGGCGACCGCGACCGGGCGATGGACCGGTCCGGTGAGGCGCGCTCGTCGCGGCGGACGCGCCCCTCGCGACGGAGACGGCGCGTTCATTCCGTGCGCGTCACTTTGCCGAGTCGCTCGAACACGGCCGGCTCGCGTCCTCGGCCGCGCGCGCAGGCGATCGCGAGCAGTTCCGGCGCGATGATCTCGACGACCGGCGCAATCGACTCGTCGAGCCTGCCCGTGTCGATGATGGGCAGATCGGCGCCCGGCAGCGCCGCGTCACGTGGGCCGACCAGCAGGACGCGCGCGCCGTAGCCGTGTATCTCGGCCGCGAGCCGGCGCGTCAGGTCGATCGTGCGGCCGGCTGGGGAGAACACGATCGCACTCGTCTCGGACGACACCATTTCGAGCGGACCGTGCCGAAAGTGTCCGCCGGTGAGTGGCTCGGCCGGCGTGCGACTGGCCTCCTTGAGAATGAGCGATCCGCACTGCGCCGACGCGAAGCCCGGACCGCGGCCAATGAGAAAGAGATCGCGCGGTGGCGCGCCGAGCGTGTCGCCGACGAGTTTCGTCAATCCGACGTGGTCGCCGAGCAGTGAATCGAGCGCGGTCGCCGCGGCCTGGAAATTCGTCACTTCGTGCTCGATCGAGCCGCCGAGGATCGCGGCTGTCGCCAGGCGCAGCGCCGCGATCGTTGCGACGTACGTCTTCGTCGCGACGATGCCTTCGCGGCCGCCTCGCAGCACGATCGGAACATCGGCGCGCCGCGCCAGGGTGCTCTCGCCGTGGTTGGTGACGCCGACGATCGTGACGCCGGACGGCAGGCGGTCGAGCAGACGCGTGATCTCGATCGTTTCGCCCGATTGCGACACGACGACGAGCAGCGCGCCGGCCGGAATCCCGGATGCACCGTAGTGGAGCAGTTCGCCGGCGTCGATCCAGCCATTCTGCGTACCGCCTTCGAGTAGAGAGAGATGCATCGGGTAGAGCGCGGCGTGAGATGAACCCATGCCGGTCAGCATCGCGACGGAGTGCTTGCCGCGCAGGGCGGCGAGACGGTCGATCAGCTTGGCGTCGCCGGCAATCGCCGCGACCGTGTCGCGAATCGCGGTCGGCTGCCCGCGCAGATCGTCGATGTACGAGGTCACGAGGTCGATCCTCCTGGTATGTCCTGGCGGGATGTCGGCACTACCTGTGCCGATGGCGCGGCGTTCAGCCGGGTTTGAACGGTGGTTGGCCGTCATCGTCCGGCGCGATGTCGGGCGTCTCGGCGTTACTCTGCCCCGCCGCAAGCGCCGCGAATTCGTTGAGATCCTTCTTGATGAACGCGAGCGCGACCTTGGAAATCGTGCCATCTGGCTCGATCCAGAAGTAGGTCGGTGTCGCGTCGGGGTCGTAGCTCTCCGACACCGGGTACGGGCCGTGCTCGATCGCGATCGGCATCGTCAACCCATGGGCATCGACCTGCCGCTGGATCGCCTCGGGCCGGTCCTGCGCCACGAACACCATCGACCACGGCCGATCGGCGTAGGTCGTCCACAGTCGCTGCAGGTACGGGAACGCCACCTGGCAGGTTCGGCAGTCGCTCTTGACGAACCCGACCAGGACCGGGCCGCGTGCGAGGGCATCCTTGAGCGCGAATTTCGACCCATCGAGCGTCGGCAACCTGAAATCGGGGGCACGCGCGCCGGTTTGCAGCATTGTCACGATCGCGAAGCTTATACAATCGCGCCCGCGTGAAGGTTCGCGTCAAGCTGCACGGTGAGACCAAGCGGGGCGTGCCCGGACTGGTCGGCGACTATGTCGAGGCGTCGGTGCCGGCCGGTATCACCGTGACCGAGGCGCTTCGTCACATTGGCGTCGATCTCAGCGAAGTCTGGCTCAGCGCGGTCAACAGTCACCTCGTCAAGGGCGATCACCACCTGAAGGATGGCGACTCCATCGAGATATTTGCGCCGGTTGCCGGCGGCTAGCGCGGCGGGAGGAGAAGACATGGCACGTGGATATTCGGGCAAGATCCTGCGCATCGACTTGACCTCGGGGGCGATTGGCGTCGACGAACACGACGACGCGTGGTACCGGAAGTACATGGGTGGACGCGCATTGATCGCGTACTACCTGCTGAAGGAAACGAAGGCCGGGACCGATCCGCTTGGGCCGGATAACCTGGCGATTTTCGCGCCCGGCATCGTAACCGGCGCGAACGTGTCCGGCAACGGCCGCAACGGCGTCGGCGGACTCAGCCCGCTGACGGGTGGATTTGGCAATGCCGAGGCGGGTGGCTACTGGGGCGCCGAACTGAAGCGCGCCGGCTACGACGCGATCGTCGTCAAGGGTAAGGCGGCCAGGCCGAGCTACGTCTGGATTAGCGAGAAGGGCGTCGAGGTTCGTGACGCCAGTCACCTGTGGGGCAAGACGACCGGCGACACCGAGGATCTCATGCGCGAGGAACTGAGCGACCCGCTCGTGCGCACCTGCCTGATCGGTCAGGCCGGCGAGAACCTCGTTCGCTACGCCTGCGTCGTCAACGACCGCAATCGGTTTGCCGGTCGCACGGGCATCGGCGCGGTCATGGGGTCGAAGAACCTCAAAGGCATCGCGGTCCGAGCCGGCCGTGGCCAACTCGCGGTCAACGACGCGGCCGGGGTCAAGACCATCCAGAAGTGGATGGCCGAGAACCTCGACCTCGTCTTCAACTTCTATGACGTCGGCACGGCCGGTGGCCTCAAGGGTCTGAGCATGGCCGGCGGCCTGCCGACCTTCAACTTCCAGGAAGGCTCGTTCGCCGGCGCCGACAAGATCACCGGTACGACGATGCGGGACACGATCCTGGTGAAGCGTGACACCTGCTACGCCTGCTCGGTGCGCTGCAAGCGCGTCGTCGAGGTGACGGAGCCGTTGATTGTCGATCGCCGCTACGGCGGACCGGAGTACGAAAGCCTCTCGGCGCTCGGCAACAACAACGGCGTCGACGATCTCATCAAGCTCGCCAAGGCGAATGAGATGTGCGCCGCCTATGGACTCGATTCGATCTCGACCGGCATGGCGATCGGTTGGGCGCTTGAGTGCGCCGAGAAGGGGCTCCTGACCGACAAGGAAACGGCCGGTCTGAAGCTGGAATGGGGCAACGCTGACCTCGTCATGGACCTGATCGAGAAGATCACGTTCCGCCAGGGCATCGGCGACTTGCTCGCCGAGGGCACGGCGCGGGCGTCAAAGACGGTCGGTCGCGGCACGGAGGAGTTCGCGCTCCACGTCAAGGGCCAGGAGTTCCCGATGCACGAGCCGCGCATCAAGCACGGCCTCGGATTCGGGTACGCGCTATCGCCGACCGGCGCCGATCACATGCACAACATGCATGACACCGGCTTCGGCGCGGAGAATCGCGGCGTCAAGATTCTGCGCGAGTCGTGGAACATCGACGCCAAGCCGATCCCGGCCCACGGTCTTGACGACACGAAGATGGAGATGTGGTACCACACCGCCCACTGGCGCCATTTTCTCGACTCGGTCGGGATGTGCCACTTCCTGCCGTATACGCCCGATCAGATGCTCGATCTCGTCAATGCCGTGACTGGCTGGGACGTGACGAAGCAGGAGATGCTGGATGTTGGCGTTCGCGCCGCGACGATGGCGCGGGCGGTCAACATCCGCGAAGGATTCGAGCACGAGCACGATAGCCTGCCGAAGCGGATGTACGGCCGCTTCCGCAACGACAACTCGGCGACCGGGAAGCCGATGGATCCGGTTGAGGTCGACGCGACGGTGCACAAGATGTACGCGCGGCTCGGGTACGACACGGCCGGCGTGCCGACCTCGGCCGGACTGGAGGCGCTCGACATTGGCTGGGTTGGTGAGGCGATGACGCCATCGGTGGCAACGCGCGGAAGCAAGCGGGAGCTCGTGCTGACGTAAGGCGTGGCGCGGGGAGTCGAGTGATCTCCCGCGTGGTGTTTGTTTGTCCAGAGGAGATCTCGCGATGCGAATGACAGTTTACGTTGACGACGATGTGCTATCGGAGGCTCGTGCGTTGTCACGACGATCCGGCGTATCGGTCGGGAAGGTGCTGTCAGACCTGGCGCGCCAGGCGCTCAAGACTGGCCGTCAGACGACGATACGCAACGGCGTGCCGCTGTTTCCGAATTCGCCCAGCGCGGGTGCTGTGACGATGGAACTCGTGAATAGGCTTCGCGGCTAGATTCATACACGCGGCATGGAGGTCGCGTGGTTAGCGGCCGCGCGACGGTCGCGTAGAGACGCGTGCGGCGCACATGTGATTCGTTGACTGGGAGAACCACTTGCGCGACGCGCGCCGCGTGCGATCGCGCGCACCACGCGATCACGTCTTTCAGTCTTGCTCTGGCATACGCCGTCCACCTGGTCTGGCAGGTCCAGAACGGGCTGACGCCGCTCCAGCTTGTCCTCGTCGGCACGATGCTCGAGGTGACCGCGTTCCCCTGCGAGATCCGGACCGGGATCGTCGCCGACGTGTACAGCCGCCGCCTCTCCGTCATCATCGGCGTCTTCCTGCACGGCGTGGCGATCCTCGTTGAGGGATTCGCGCGTGGTCGATCCCCAACCTTCGCCCGCTTGATCGCGGTCGCGTCGATCGCGCAGATCGCGGCCGTCGCCGTGTTCGCGCTGTGGGGCAACGTCTGGGTCGCGCTGGCGATGAACATTCTGATTCACGTGGCACGCGAGGTACATGGACCGCTGCGAAGCGCCTGGTTCAACCAGGGCATCGATCCGCGCTACCGCGCGACCGTCCTTTCGATGGAGGGCCAGGTCGATGCGCTCGGCCAGATCGGCGGTGGACCGCTCGTCGGTGCCGGGTCGGTCTTCGGCGGCTTGCGAGCGGCGCTGCTCGACTCGGCGACGCTTCTCGTGCCAGTGCTTCCCGTGCTTTCCTGGGCGGTTCGGCGGACGCCGTCACGGTACGCCGTGTCGTTAGGGGCTGTCGCGAAGGCGGTCGACGTAGAGGAGCGGTAGTTCGATCGGCGCAGAGTTTCACTGGACCGACTACGCATCCCAGTGCATATGTCGCCGGTGATGATGTTGATAGGATCCGGGCCGTTGATGCCGCGAACGCTCTACCGCTTTGCGTGGACGAACCCACCCTCCGTGCGCGACTTCTATTCGAACTACCAGTTCGGCGGCCACGCCGCTCCACCGCGGGCGAAACCTAGGACGAGTGGCGAGGACTCTCGACGTTCGACTCGGTCGATGCGGCGCGAGCGATGTTGGCGCGCGTGCCCCGCTTTCCACCACGGTTCCTGGTCCGACTCGAGATCCCGACCGACGCGACGGTGCGGATTGAGAAGACGTTCGGCCCCGGCCATTACACTGTGTGGGGCGCGCCGGAATTGTTTCTCGGCGCCGTGGTCGACATCGTTCAGATCGAGCATTAAGGGACTGCTATGGCGAAGGTGAAGGTGAAGGTCGGCACGGATACGAATTCCACGAGCAGGGTGGCACGCACCGAAGGCGTGTCGGTGGTCACATTCGGGCTGATCGATGTGGAGTCCGGGAACATGGTCGGAAGCTTCTGCTCGGAACGCGAGGCGTTGCTGGCCGTGGCGGCGACCGCGCGGGAGCACGGCGCCGCCTCCGACGCGGTTCTGTCGCTATCGCTGTTCCGGTGGGACGTGCCGGCGGAACAGGGTTTCATCGCCGACGGAGCAGATCTGTTGCAGCGCGCTGTCAGCGCAGGTGGTGGGCCGGCGGATCGCCGCGCGCGATAGACCGATTGGCGCGCCGCGGCCAGATCCTTGACGAGGAAGCCGAGGTTCAGATCGTTCAGACGTCTGGCGTCCGGCCGCGCTGACTACCCATCCCAACGTACTTGGTTCAAGTCGGAGTTGATCCACCCGGTTCAACCTGCCGGGATTCATGGCCGCGGCAGGTTGGTCAAGCGTCCCTGGTTCCAGCCGTCCGGGAGCGTCGTGGCCGATACGCGGTCATGGCCTCGGCGCCGTTCGCCTCGAGGGACGAACTGACCGGATCGCGCCCCGGCGCGACGAGATCGGCGAGCGCCGGCCCGGCGGCGATGGTCGTACGGTCGCCGTCCCTGTCAAGTCGCGCGAGGATGAATCCGGCGACGTACTCGCGGCCGGGCTGTTCGAGCGCCTTGCGCAGCGAAACCATGGCCTCCCGCTCGGTTCGGAAGACGGCCATGACGTTGAGGGAGTCGCGCCACCAGAGTTCGTACACCACGTCCTCAGTCTACTGACACGCCAAGTGGTCCAGGCGAGGCAATCCTCGGTGCCGTCGATCGCTCGCGTCCCGGCGTATGAAATGAGGGTCGACGGCGATTGCTGTAAGCTAGTCGGACCGCGAGAGCACTTGGAAGGATGTCCGTGCATTCGTCCGCGCTCCGTCTTCAGCCGATCGGTTCGGCGCTTCGCGCCAATGTCGTGCGCGGCGATGTCGTGTTCGTACACGGGTTCGGCGGCGATCCACGCGAAACCTGGCGGGCCAATGGCGCGTCGTCCGCGTGGCCGGAATGGCTTGCCGATGCCCGGCGCGATCTGGCGTTCCATACGCTGACGTGGCCGGTGGCGGGCAATGACTGGCTGAGTGTGACCGATGCGCTCACGACACTCGCGAGCGCAGCCGCTGCTTATCTGTGCGCCAATGGATTGGGTGGTCGCCCCGTCTGCTTCGTTACGCACAGCATGGGCGGACTGCTCGTGAAGCAGATGCTCCGGGACCCGAGTCCGGCCGCACAGGCGATCGCCGAGCGCACTCGTGGCGTCGTCTTCGTCGCGACGCCGCATCTCGGATCGGGGTTCGCCAACGTGATTCGGCGAATACCGATCCTTTCGAGTGCCATCGCTCTGGTCGAACTCGAAAGAGATCGACAGAGCCTCAGTGCGCTGAATGATTGGTACCGGACCTGGGTGGCCGATGGCTCCTGTCTTCATCTCGTCTATCACGAAGCGCGAAGAACCCGGAAATGGCTGCTGCCGTGGCCCTCCATCCTGGTGGTGCCCCGGGAGTCAGCTGATCCCGGAATCGCCAAGGTCATCGCAACATCGATCGACGCGGACCACATAGAGATCGTGAAGCCGGCCGACCCAGAACACCGATTGGTCAAGGAGGTACGCATCCTGCTCGACAGCGTGCTTCCGAGCTTGAGCGCGGAGCCGCAAGCCGCGGCGGCAGAGTCAGCGGAATCGCTTCTTCCCAGTCTCCCACTGGATGTTGTTCCGGCCCCTGGCCAACTCCCGCCCGGGTCTCAATTCGCGCTTCGTGGGCTGCATCCCAATCCGCTATTCGTGGGCCGCGATGATGACTTGCGCGTTCTGGCCAGGAATATGAACCAGGGGCGTTCGATCGTGGTGACGACCGGCATCGGTGGCGTCGGCAAGACGCAGCTCGCAATCGAGTTCGCCTTCCGATACGGGCAGTTCTTTCCCGGCGGCGTTTTCTGGATCTCGATGGAGCGTGCCGACGCCATCGCCAGTCAGGTCGCCGCGTGCGGTGGTCCGGGCGCGATGGAACTGCGACCTGACTTCGGCGATCTGAAACAGGACGACCAGGTGAGTCTAGTGCGGGCGGCGTGGAATGATCGGACGCCGCGCCTGGTCGTCTTCGACAACTGCGAGGAGGAGTCCCTGCTGCGCGAATGGTGGCCGGCTCCAGGTGGCGGATGCCGCGTCCTCGTCACGAGTCGACGGCCCGCGTGGGATCCAACGTTGGGCGTGACGCCATACGCGCTCGACATCCTTGCGCCTGAAGCGAGCGTGGCGCTCCTGCGCGGATTCCGGCCGGATCTCGCGTCTGACGATCCAGATCTGGCCGCGATCGCGACGGAACTGGATCATCTGCCGCTCGCCCTCCATCTGGCCGGGAGTTACCTCCGCGACCGCCAGTACGACATGAGTCCGGCACAGGTTCTGAGGGAACTGCGGCAGCCCCAGATGATGGAGCATCCGGCGCTCGCGCGGTCTGGCAAGACGCCGACCGGTCGCGAAGCGCACGTCTGGCGGACGTTCGCGCTCGGATTCGATCGACTGAATAGCGCGGATCAGATCGACGTCGATGCGAAAGCGCTACTGGCGCGCGCAGCCTGCTTGGCGCCGGGCGAGCTGATTCCACGGGAGTTGCTCGTCGTTAGTCTTGTCGGCGAGGGTCCTGACGCGGTGGATCGGAGTCGCGCTGAAGACGCGGCCCGCCGGCTGGTCGATCTGGGGCAGATGGAAGGAGGCGGTGGCGGCGGGTTCCGACTGCATCGCCTGCTCGCCGCGTTCGCGCGGTCCGTGGCGGACGATGCGAGTGCGCGCCCGGCAGTCGATAGGGCGGTGCTGGGGATGGCGCGGGAGTTGAACGCGACCGGAGACCCGAGGCGCGCTGAATCGATCTTGCCGCACCTGCGTTTCGTGACCGACGCGGCATTGGCGCGGGATGACGTGTCGGCAGGCGACCTGTGCGGCAGTCTGGACTACTTGCTTGACGCCCGAGGAGACTACGCGGGCGCGAGGCTCTACTCGGAACGCGCCCTGGCGATCCGCGAGAAGGCGCTCGGGCCGGAGCATCCCGACACGGCGACGAGCCTGAACAACCTCGCCCTTCTCCTCCAGGCACAGGGCGACTTCGCGGCCGCGCGGCCGCTCTACGAACGCGCCCTGGCGATCAACGAGAAGGTGCTCGGGCCGGAGCATCCCGACACCGCGACGAGCCTGAACAACCTCGCTGGCCTGCTCCGGGCACAGGGCGACTTCGCGGCCGCGCGGCCGCTCTACGAACGCGCCCTGGCGATCCGCGAGAAGGCGCTCGGGCCGGAGCATCCTGACACCGCGACGAGCCTGAACAACCTCGCCCTTCTCCTCCGGGCACAGGGCGACTTCGCGGCCGCGCGGCCGCTCCTCGAACGGGCGATCACCGTCTTGGACCGGATCGACGCGAGATCATCTGGACTGGCGGTCAGCCTTTTCGGCCTCGCGTTAATCGTGCGGGCGGAGGGCGATCTGGCACGAGCTTCCTCGTTGCTCGAACGAGCGATCGAGATCGATGAGGCCGCCTACGGCCCCGATCATCTCGAGGTCGCGACCGACCTCGAGGCACTCGCGCCGATCGTCGAGGAACTCGGCGATCGCGCGAGGGCTCAGAAGCTTCGTGAACGCGCCGCGCGCATCCGCGCGCGCTCAGCCGGATCGAAAGAAGGCGGCGAATAGTCCGGCACGTGGGTGCGGAGTGATCCGTTTCCACGTGCCATCGCAGACTACGCCCGCGCCGCGGCCAGATCTCTGGCCAGGAAGCCCATGTTCAACTCGCCGAGGCGCTTCGCGTCCGGCCTGGCCGACTGGGCGTCCCAGTGCATCCGGTTCAGGTAGTCGAGATTCTGGGCCTGGGTGTCGATCGTGACGCCGCGGTTGTTGCCCTCGGTCAGCGGCGGGTTGCCGACGACGACCTGTGGAATCCTGATCTCGAGCGGATTGATGCCCTCGCGCAGGTTGAAGGCGTGGCGGATGTTCGCGACCCGCTCGCCGGCTTCCAGCATCTTTTCGAGCGTCCACGCCTCGCCGGTCACGGCGCTCAGGAACGCCGGCCACGTCTCGATCGGATAGGACAGGTAGCCGAAGAGGCAGACGCCGACCGAGTTCACGAAGTGCACCGCGCAGACGAGCTTCTTGACGTACTCGCCCTTGCCGCCGTAGTCGAACTTGTCCGGCACGTCCGTCATGTCCGGCCACGGGTTCAGCTCGCCGCCCTGGGTGTGGCGGCCCGGCGTCGCGTCGAGCTGGTAGGTCGTCGCCAATCCCGGCACGAAGCGCGGGTCGTGCATCGGCAGTTCCTGCCCGCCGACGTGAATCGCGCAGGCCTCGCTGCCACGCCCGATCCTCTCGGCGGCGCGCTTGACGCCGTCGGCCAGGGTGTCGCCGAACCCCTCGCGCTTACCGATCTTGTGAAGCATCGCGATGATCGCCTCGTGGTTGCCCCATGTCAGATCGACGCCATCGAGGTCGGCCTTCGTGAGAATCCCGCGGCTGTAGCAGTCCATCGCGAACGAGATCGCGCCAGCGGCTGAGATAGTGTCCAGGCCGTACCGGTTGCACAGCTCGTTCGCCAGGATCGTGCTGGCGTAGTTGTCGTTCAGCATCATCGTGCCGAACGCGCAGGCGGTCTCGTACTCGGCCTTGTGGTGTTTTACGCCGACGTACTGGGCATCCTTGCCGCCGTTGTCGCTCTTGACCGACATGTGGCCGCCGCACGCCATCGTGCACTTCCAGCAGCCGTACTTCTTGTCCTGGTAGGCCGCCTTGAGCGTGTCCTTGTCGAACGACGTCTTGCCTTGCGGGAAGTCGGTCGTCGCGGCGCCGAACCAGTTCTTGACCGGCGAGTCGCCGCTCCAGGACGAGTCGCCGGTGATGCCGGTCGTGCCGAAGTCGACGAACACCGGGTACGCGCCGGTATGCTTCTTCATATAGGAGCGGCGTAGCCCCTCCGCCTTCGGCAGATCGGCAACCTCGACTTTCTTCGTGCCCTTGATCGCGATCGCCTTCAGGTTCTTCGACCCCATCACGGCGCCGACGCCGGAGCGACCCCAGGCGCGGCCTTCGTCGTTCATCACGCAGGCGATCAGGCTGAGGTTCTCGCCCGATTGCCCGATCACGGCGACCTCGGTGCCGCGTCCGTGGCGGGCCTGGAGGGCGTGCTCGGCTTCGTTGGCATCCTGACCCCAGAGGTCCGAGGCGTCACGCAGCTCGACGTGGTCGTTCTCGACCCAGAGATAGGTCGGTCTGGCGGCCTTGCCGACGAAGAAGACCGCGTCGTGGCCGGTGAAGCGAAAGTGCGCGCCGAACGTGCCGCCGCAGTTCGCGTCTCCCCAGCCGCCGGTCAGCGGCGACTTGCAGACGATGACCGATCGGTTGCCCTCGATCGAGGGCGATCCGGTCAAGGGGCCGGTCAGAAATCCGAGGACATTGTCCGGTCCGAGCGGATCGACGCCCGGCTTCATGCGGTCGTAGAGGATGCGGGCGCCGAGGCCGTAACCGCCGACGTACTCGCGCGCCATCGTCGGATCGAACGTCTCGACTTTGATTGTCCCCTTGGTGAGGTCAACCCAGAGGTACTTGCTCATGTAGCCGGTCATGCGATTCTCCTATCCCGCGGTCGTGATTGGTACCTGTATACGCTGAATTGGGGCCTTGTGGAGCAACGAGATTGCGACATCGCGACGCGGTCTTTCTACGCCGGAGTGAGACTGAGCGTCCGCTGCCAGTAGTCGCAGACGGTATCGACCTTTCCGATCGAGAGCCCGATGTAGTACCGCTCCGGTTGGTCGAGGACGCGCTGGACGCTCGCCGGCAGGCTGCCGAGGAGCGGCCCGGCCTCGGGGTGCTCGGCCGCGACCGCCAGGACCGATCGATTCGAGGCGCGCGCCTCGACCGAGATCGTCCGCGCGACCTCGTGAGCCTGCCCGACGCCGGCCCGGGCCAGCGCGATGTAGAGCGGCTCGGCGACGATGACGCGCGCGGCGGTGGCCAGATTCGTTTCCATGCGCTGGCGGTTCACGTCGGTCGACCGCACGAGATCGTTCATCCGGTCGAGCGCGTCGAGGAAGCCGACGAAGATTTCGGGCACGAACCGCATCGAGGCGGTGCTGGTCAGGTCGCGCTGGTGCTCCGAGATCTGGTTGCTCAGGACCGAGACCATCCGCGGCGCGAACTCTTTCCACATGCTCTTGACGTGCTCGAAGTTCCACGGGTTCTGCTTGTGCGGCATCGTCGATGAGCCGACCTGCGTGGCGGTGAATCGCTCCTTCACCTCGCCGATCTCGGTGCGCTGCAGGTGGCGCATGTCATCAGCGAAGTTCGCCAGGACGCCGAAGCAGGACAGGACGGCGTAGACGAGGTCGGCCATTGGCTCGGGCGGCAGGATCTGGGTCGAGATGCGCGCCGGCTCGATCGCGAGGTCGGCCAGAACCGCGCGCTCGAGCTCGATCGGATCGTCGACGATCAGCGTCATCGCGTTGTAAGCGCCGACCGCGCCGGACAGCAGGCCGCGCTGGCTGTCGGCGGCGCGCTCGATTTCCTGGACACGGCCACCGACGCGCTCGACGTACTGCGCGATCGCGAAGCCGAACGTAATGGGCACGGCGTGCTGGCCGTGGGTCCGGCCGATCTGCGGCGTGGCGCGATGCTCGCGCGCCAGGGCGATCAGTCCCTCGACGAGGCGGCGCAGGTCGGGCAGCAGGATCGCGCGCGTGAAGTCACGCAGTCGCAGCGACGTGGCGGTATCCCAGATGTCGGACGACGTCGCGCCCAGGTGGATGAATGGCTTTGCCTCGTCGCTGACCTTGCGGGCGATGCAATTGACGAGTGCGCGGACGTTATGGGAGGTCTTCTGTTCCTCTTCGTGAACCTCATCGAACGTGACTCGATCGCAGGCGCGGGCGATCTCCTCGGCCAGATGAGGCGCGCACTTGCCGACGCGGGCGAGGCCGCGCGCGAGCGCGGCCTCGATTCGCAGGAAGTACCGAAGGTTCGCCGCTTCCGAGAGGAAGGGCTGAACCTTCGGAAACAGCCGCTCGTTCGGCCCGTAGTACCGATAGTCGAGCGGACTGACCGCGTCAGCCCAGTTCAGCTTTTACCGCGTCCTTTACGAGGGATAGATCCGGGTATTGCTTGGTCGCGAGCTTCGACCAGATCTGCTTGCCGTTGACGCTCACCTCGTACGCGCCACCGACGCCGGCGTGCAGATTCACGTCCGCGATGTTCTCCGGCCACGCCATGATCAATTCGGACGCCATCCAGGCGGCCCTAGGCCAGGTCCTTCAAGGGACGCAGTAGGTAATGTCGACCGTGACTTTCGTGTCCGACACCTTTCGCTCCTTCACCGCTTGGGAATGGCACGATTGTACGTGAGGGTTCGCGATGGCGCGGCAGACGTGGACGGGCGCCGGCCGTGGGGCAGGCAAATCCTGCCCGGCGGACCCGCATTGCCTACTTTGCGAGCTGTTTCTCGCCGCGTCGGAGCGTCTTGGCGATCGCGTCGCAGACGAGTCGGTAGTACACGTCATTCAACTCGTGGTTGTGAACGCCGCGAAACGGAAAATCCGGGTGGGCGAGACACCATTCCCGCACGCGGCTGATGTCGCCAGTGCGATGCAACGCCATGAACTCGCGTTCATCCGGTGTCAACACGCCGCGGAAGTGTACCGTCGCCGGCCCGGCCGTCGCCGCGCCTTCCCCGGCTGCTTACGGCCTGCTACGATGCCGCGGCATGGCCATCGCGACGCCGGCACTCCTGATCGAGCGCGCGATTGACAACGTCGAGCGCGTCATCGTCGGTAAGCGACACGAGATCGAGTTGATCCTGGCGGCGATGCTGTCGCGGGGCCACGTGCTGATCGAGGACGTTCCCGGTGTCGGTAAGACCGTCTTGGCGCGCGCCCTGGCGCGCACGGTCGGCGGAACCTTCAAGCGCGCGCAGTTCACGCCGGACGCGCTGCCGAGCGACGTGACCGGCGTGTCGATCTACAACCAGAAGTCTCGCCAGTTCGAGTTTCGTCCGGGACCGGTCATGGCCAACGTCGTGCTGATCGACGAGATCAATCGCGCGACGCCGAAGACCCAGTCGGCCCTCCTCGAGGTCATGGAGGAGCGCCAGGTTTCGGTCGATGGCGTCACCCACCCCGTTCCAATGCCGTTCATCGTTCTGGCAACGCAGAACCCGGTCGAGTACGAAGGCACGTTTCCGCTGCCCGAGGCACAGCTCGATCGGTTCACGATGCGCGTCAGCCTCGGTTACCCGGATCGGACCGAAGAACTGACGATCCTGGAGCGCGCGGCCCACGACGGTGAGGGCCATCCGGTCGGAAACCTGGAAACAGTGCTCTCGATCGGCGAGGTGCGCGCTCTTCAGGCCCACGCGCGAAGCGTGTACGTCGATGGGCTCATTCGCGAATACATCGTCGCGATCGTGGCCGCGACGCGCTCGTCGCCCGAGATCCGGCTTGGCGCCAGCCCGCGCGGCAGCGTCGCGTTGTTCTACGCGTGCCAGGCGTGGGCGTTGCTGCGAGGACGCGATTTCGTGACGCCGGACGACGTCAAAGCGCTCGCCGGCGTCGTCCTCGGCCATCGTCTGATCGTCTCGCCATCGGCGCACGGTCGTGGCCACGCCGGCTCCCGCGCCATCGCGGAAATCCTCGATCACCTGGCGGTGCCCGGTGCGCGTCCCCGCCGCTGATCCCCGCGCCGCGGACCCTGCGCGAATCGCCGCTGGCGCCGATACGTCATGGGACGCAAAAGTACCTAGCACATTGGTACCAGGATTAGGTACCGAGATTGGGACAGTACGGTACAGGCACGGATAGGCGTTTCTCGCCCGTTCGATGACGATTTGTTCGCGATTGATATGAATTTGCAACCTGGCTTCGAACGAGGCGCACTTAGCCTCAAGGCGCGAATCCCGGCGGGAGAGAGTGCCATGTCAATGACCCGATATCAGCGGATCACCCGAGTTGCGAGCCGCGCCCTCATCGGCGTGCTGGCGATTGGCCTCGTGCTTGGCCTCGTGCCGGCCGCGACGGCCGCGCGCGAAGATGCCACGATCGAGCCGGCGCTCGCCGCCGCGATCGCGCTCAATCCCAAGAAGACGTATCGGGTCATCGTCCAAGCCGAGCCGTCCAAGCGGGATTCGGATCGCTCCGCGGACCGTGAGCGCGTGGGCAAGGAGATTGAGAAGGACGACGCGGGCGACCGCGGCCGGGTCCGCCATACGCTGGGTCTCATCAACGGGTTCGCGGCGGATCTGACCGGCAAGCGGATTCTCAAGCTCGCCAAGACGACGGGCGTCAAGGCGATCTCAGGCGACCACCTCGTCAAGATGTCGGCCGACACCGGGACGCTCGCTATATCGATCACGGACACGACATCGACGGTCGCCGTCAAAAGCATGCAAACGTTGGTCGCGCAGGCGCCATCGACCTGGAGCCAGTTCGGTTCGGCCGGGCAGGGAGTCACCGTCGCGGTGCTCGACAGCGGCATCGCGCCGAACCCGGAGCTCGACGCCGCGTTCGGCATTGACCTGACGACCGGTGGAACGTCGCTCAGCGACGCCGGCGGTCACGGCACGCACGTGGCCGGCATCATCGGCGGCAGCGGATCACAGCTCGGCGGCAAGTACAAGGGCGCCAGCCCGAGCGCGCGGGTCCTCTCCGTCAAGGTGACGAGCGACACCGGCGCGGCGACGTACTCCAGCATCATCAAGGGCCTCCAGTGGGTCGTGGCGAACCGCAAGATCCAGAACATCCGGGTCGTAAACCTGTCAGTGGGCGCCACGGCATCGACGTCGTACAAGAATGACCCGCTCGCGGCCGCGGTCGAGATGACCTGGTTCAGCGGCGTCGTCGTCGTAGCGTCGGCCGGCAATTCTGGCTCGGCGGCTGGGACGATCACCGTGCCGGGCAACGATCCGTTCATCATCACCGTCGGCGCTTCTAACCAGAAGAACACCGTCGATCTGATCGATGACGTGATCCCGAGCTGGTCGTCACGCGGACCGACCGCCTATGACAGCCTTCAGAAGCCCGATGTCGTCGCGGGCGGCAACCGCGTGATTTCGCTGCGATCGCCTGGCTCGTACATCGAGACCGTCCTCGGCATCGGACGAATCGTCGACCAGTACTACCTACGACTGTCCGGCACGTCGATGGCGGCGCCGGTCGTGTCCGGCGTCGCGGCGATGATCCTGAGCGCGAACCCGAGCCTTTCGCCGAATCAGGTCAAGAGCATCATCCTTTCGACGGCGAAGCCGTACACGAACATCGGCGTGAACACGCAGGGCGCCGGCTCGGTCGATGGCCTGGCGGCCGTTCAACTTGCCCGTAGCGGCGCCGCGATCGCACCGGCCAACCGCGGAGCGGTGCCAAGCAGCGTCTTCGCGCGGTCGATCTACACGCTGGCGTACGGCGCGCCGTTGATCTGGCGCGATTCGGCCTACCAGAGTGGTGCCTGGGACTCGGCGTCGTGGGACAGCCTCCTGTGGAACAGCGCCGCCTGGGAAAACCTCTGCTGGGAGTGCATCAACTGGTCGTCGGCCGCCTGGACCAGCGTGAGCTGGGAGAGCCTGACCGGCTGGGCCAGTGGGTCCTGGGGTTCGGGATCGTGGGACAGCGGGTCCTGGGATTCGGGATCGTGGGACAGCGGATCCTGGGACTCCGGCGCGTGGGATAGCGGCCAGTGGGACTCCGCTCTCCTGAGCGACGAGGAATAGGGCGAGGGACGAGATGGGACGGAATTCTTCGGGAAAGGAGGGGGCGACGATGGAACGACTGAATGCGATGGCGATACGAAACGCGCTGGTTTGGCCGTTCGTCTACGGCGTCTCCCTCGCGGGTCTGGCCACGATCGGCGCAAGCGCCGTGCGCGCGGTCGACCTCCCCCAGTCTCAGCTCCTCGAGGTCGGCCTGTTCTTCGTGCTCTGCGCGATCGCCCAGGTCATGCCAGTCCCCCTGTTCCGCAACAGTTCGATGTCCGTGAACTTTGCAATCGCCATCGCGGCGATGGTCTACCTCGGCCCGGCCGCCGGCGTCATCGCCAACATCGGTGGCGGCCTGGTGATGGGCTTCCGCCCGCGCCGCAAGCCGTTCCACAAGGCGCTGTACAACGTCGCACAACTCGCCCTCGCGACCGGGCTCGCCGGGATCATCTACGTGACGCTCGGCGGGCAGATCCGCCCGACATCGTTCGAGTGGTCGAACGTCGGTCCGGCGGTCGTCGCCATAACGGCGTACTTCTTCGTCAACACCGGTCTGCTCGCGGCGGCCATCGCGATGACCGGAAACGCGACGCTGACGAGCGTCTGGGGCCTCAACTACCGATGGCTGGCTCCGAACTTCGTTGGCCTCGGTCTGGTCGGCTTCGGAATGGCATCGGCCGTCGCCGCGGTCGGGTTACTCGGCCTGTCGATCTTCCTGATTCCGCTCGTGATGGCCTGGTACAGCTTCAAGCTGTATATGGCCAAGACCGAGGAAGTGCGCCATCGCAACGACGAGCTCCGCCTCACGAACGCGCAGCTCGATGTCGCGAACGCTCGCCTGACGCAACGCGTCACCGAACTGAGCGCGCTGAACCGGATCGGACTCAGCATGAACGGCTCACTCGACCTGGCGGATGTGCTGGGCGAGATCCTCGATTCGTCGATGCGGTTGGTTCCGGGTCAGGGCGCGGCGGTTGCGCTGGCCGACCCGAACAGCGGTCGAATACGCGTCGCCAACGCGGTCGGGTTCTCGACCGAGGCGGCCGCGGCTCTGCAAGCCTATGACGGACCGATGGTCCGGGCTTTCGAGACCGACTCCGTGGTCGCGATCGCCGATACGGTCGAGGCCGGCGAAGGTACCCTGGCCAACGAAGACATTCGTGCCATCCTGGCGGTGCCGCTCCACTTCGGCGGGCGCGTCGGTGGCGTGTTCGTCGTCAGCTACGCGACCGTCCGCGACTTCGGCGCGGACGAAGTGCTCCTGCTCTCCACGCTGGCGCAGCAAGCCTCGACTGCCGTTCACAACGCTCGTCTCTACCAGGAGATCGAGCAGAGCTACCTGAGCACCATCCAGGCGATGGTCACGGCGGTCGAGGGTCGCGAGCAGTATGCGCCGGGCCACGCCGATCGCATCCGCTCCTACGCCATCGCGACCGCGACGGCGCTGGGCCTCGAACAGCGCCAGACCGCGACGCTCGAGACGGCCGCGATGTTCCACGATATCGGCCACATCGGCGTGCCGGAGACGGTCCTCTCGAAGGCTGGCGAGCTCACGACGAGCGAGTGGGAAACCGTTCGCAAGCATCCGATGCTCGGCGCGTCGATCTTGAAGCAGGTTCCGCGGATGGAGGCAGTCGTGCCGGTCATCCTGCAGCACCACGAGCGGTTCGACGGCCAGGGTTACCCGAACGGGACGCTCGGCAACGACATCAATCCGCTGGCCCAGATCCTCGCCGTCGCCGACGCCTTCGAAGCGATGACGAACGCGCGTCCGCACCGCCCCGCGATGTCGGTCGAGGCGGCGCTGGCCGAGATTCAGCAAAGCGCCGGCACGCAGTTCGCCCCGCGCGTGGCTGAGGCGTTCGTCAAGGCGATGGCGCGCGAGACCGTCAAGGTCGGCGCACGGGAGCCGGCTCTGGTCGGCGCAAGCGCGCCCGCCAATCGCGCCCGCCGGTAGGGCGATGACCGGCGGCGCGATAATGAGCGCCGTGACACCTCGCGAGGCTTTGACGAGCGTTCCGCTGTTCCGGCGGCTCAAGCGGCCGCACATCGAAGCCGTGCTCGATGTGGCGGTCGTCCGGAAGGCTCGGGCCGGCGTGACCTTGCAGCAGCAGGACGAAACCGGCCAAGCGATGTTCGTTTTCCTGAGTGGAAGCGCTCGGGGAGAGATCTCCGGCCAGACCAACCGCCGAGTATTTCGGCAGGGTGACTACGTGGGTGAGCTTGCGCTGCTGGAGCCAGCGCCGGCGACCTGGACAATCGTCACCGAGGAACCGACCGAAGTCCTCACGCTCACCCAGGTGCAAATGGCCAGCCTGATGCGCGCGGATCCCGAGTTGGCCATTGCGATCGCGCGCGAGGTTAGCCGTCTCGCACGATCGGCGGTCGTACACACCGATGACGGTGACCTGAGGCGTATGCAGGCTCAAATGCTCCTGTATGCCGAGGATCTCAAGCGAATCTACGATGACGAGCGCGAGCGGTCGGCCGAACTGCGCGATTCGCTCATGGACACGATTCGAATTCTGGTCAACACGCTTGAGTCGCGCGATCCGCGGCAAGTCGGCCACGGCGGTCGCGTCGCACGGTACGCCCAGGCCCTGGCGATGCGAATCGGATGGGACGTCGATCGATCGGTCCAGGCCGCGATCGGCGGACTCATCCACGATATTGGTCTGGTCGGCGTGCGCGATGACATCGCGCGGAAGCGCGGGCCAATGGATCGCAAGGAGATTGCCGAGCTCCGACAGCATCCCGAGATCGGTGCGCGACTCCTCCGCGGCATCAATTCGCTCGAGCCACTCATCCCGTACGTCCTCTACCACCACGAGAACTTCGACGGCACGGGATATCCGGAGCGCCGGCGGGGCCAGGACATTCCCATTGAGGCGCGCCTTGTCGCGGTGGCGGACGCCTTCGATGATCTCCGCGCGTCGCAACCGCCCGGCGACACGACCGCGACCGACGAAGCCCTTCAGTCGCTCCGATTGATGGGAGTGGACCGGCTCGACCCTGAACTGGTGCTCGGTTTCGTCGACGCCTATCGGGCCGGCGACATCATCGTGTAGTCGGCCCGCCGCGAGATCCGAGGACCTGATCGACCTTCCGAAGGAGCGTCAGCGGACTGAACGGCTTCGTGAAGTAGTCGTCGGCGCCGAGCCGCTTGGCGCGCGCGCGATCGGCGTCGGCGCCAAGCGCGGTCAGCATCACGATCGAGATGCCGCGTGTTTCGGGATCGGACTTGAGCGCCTGGCAGACGGCGAATCCGTCCATTACGGGCATGTTGATGTCGAGGAAGATGATGTCGGGACGCTGCGCGCGAGCCGTCGCCAGCCCTTCACCACCGTCGGCCGCCTGCAACAATCTGTCGCCGGAGCTTTCGATCGTGACGGCCACGAGTTCGCGGATCATGTCGTCGTCGTCGACGAGCAGAATGGTTCGCAGGGTGTCGGCCTCCGCGCGATGCGCCCACCCATGTTAGTGGCCGCGCGCATCTCCCTGGGGAATGTGACGACTCCCGTCGCAATCGCGGCGCGGTAGACTCACCGCTATGAGCGATCCAGCGGAGTTGATTGCCTGGACTCGGCTCCGGCACGCGATCCTGTCGACGGCCGCGCTCCTGACACGGCAGTCGCGCGCCGCGCTGGTGCGCGATGACTACCTGTCGATCTGGCCCTGTGGATTGCTCGATCGGCCGGCGATCGACGCGATCCGCGCCGCCGCGGCGACCGAGGATGTCTCCCGTGGAACAGTCGCGGTGCGCGGCGGCCGTTTCGGCGTTGGGTGGGTGACCGGGTTCGAGGAAGCCGAGGGTGCGCTGATGGTGATTGGCGATCGCGAGGATCCACGTCTGGGACCGCGCGAGCAGGCCCTCCTGGTGGCGTTGGCTCGGCGCGTCGTCGAGGCGCTTGAGGGCATCGGCGATCCGGACTGGATGCCGCCGACCGCGCGAATGGTAGCCCTGGACGATGCGCGAAGCATTCGATCGACGATGGCGAGCCTGGCGCGTGCGCCGATGCCGCATGCCTCGCTTCCGAGGGGACATGACCTGGCTCTGAGCGCGGTCGGCGTCGGCGTGCGCGGCGGTCAATCGTGGCTGGTTCTGGGTCCGGCCGCGGACGGTTGTCGGCCACTCGTCGCGTTTGAGGGCCAGGAGAACCGGTATGCCCGCTTTCTGGCGTCCGCCCTCGGCGTCGGGATCCACGAGATGGGCGGTCCGTTGACGTCCCTTCAGGGGCACGCCGAACTGCTGCTCGATTTGATACCGGCGAACGGCGATCCTCGCCAGAGTCGATTCGCGTCGACGATTCGCTCCGACGCGGTTCGCCTCGGCGCGACGGTCGAGAATCTGCGAGGTCTGGCACGACTGCACCTCGGGGATATCGCGGTACACGCGACGTGTCGAGCGTGAGTGCGCCTCGCATCCTCGTGATCGAGGATGATCCGAGCGTCATCAGCGTCGTCGAGTTCGTCCTCGACATGGCTGGTTTCGACGCCGTGTTCGCCGGCGATGGTGGCACCGGTGTCGCCTCGGCGCGGCAAACACGCCCGGCGGTCATCTTGCTCGATCTCGGCATTCCGGTCCTGGATGGTTACGGCGTCTGCGCGGCCCTGGCCGAGGATCCGGCGACGGCGGCGATTCCGATCGTCCTGATGACCGGGACGGCCGAGTCGGCCAGCAGTGAACGTCTGGCGAAGTTCCCAATTCGCGATGTGATCGTCAAGCCGTTCAGTCCGAAGGATCTGCTCGCGCGCGTCCAGATTCTCGTCGGCTCCGGAGGCTGACCTCGACGGACGGACGGGCGCCCTACGTTTGTTCGAGTTCCAATGCCAGCGTGTAGCCGAAGCCGCGAACCGTCTGTATGTACGTCGGCTTGGCCGGCTCGGGCTCGATCTTCTGCCGCAGCCGGTTGATGTTGACCCGAACCAGATCCATCGCTTCCTTGTCGGTCATGTCGTACCCGTAGGTCGATTTCACGAGCGCGCGCGCCGAAACCGTCTCGCCCGGCCGCGCGGCCAGCGAGGCGAGCAGGCGGAACTCGGTCGGCGTCAGTTTCGCGTCCGTACCGTCGACCGTGACTTCGCGACGCTTGAAGTCGATCTCGATCGGACCGAGCCGCGCCGACGTGGAGGGAAGAACCTCGCCGACCGATCCGCGACGCAGCAGCGCCTTGACGCGGACGATCAATTCGCGCGGACCGAACGGCTTGGTCAGGTAATCGTCAGCCCCTCGTTCGAAACCCTCGACCTTGTCCGACTCCGCCGATCGCGAAGTCAGCATCAGAATGGGTACCGATGACTGCATGCGGATGCGGTGTACCGCCTCGAATCCCGCCACATTCGGCATCATAACGTCAAGAATGATCAGGGCCGGGCCATGCGATTGCGCTTTGGCGACGCCATCCGCGCCATCGACGGCCGAGATGACCTCGTGCCCCTCTCGTTGAAGCAAATGGGAGAGGAGACTTCGTATGCTCTCGTCGTCGTCGACAACCAGTATTCGCGCCACGGCCTGCATGCTATGTGGTTTTGGCTCCGTTCTGAAATGGTTCTGTCACCAGTCAGGCATACGAACTTGACGAAGATCACCCAAGCGTGACGCACCCCGGAAGAGTCCGTGCGATCGGCCGATCGCCACACCCCGATGTCCACCTCGCCGCGATTCCGATTGGCGACCATCCCTGGCCGGCGCGTCTGACGCCGACGCCCCTGCCGGCCCAGCCGACACCCCTCTTCGGGCGCGATGAGACGATCGCGGACCTGATTGTGTTGGCGGGCACGGGCGATGCTCGGCTCATCACCCTGGTTGGTCCTGGCGGTGTCGGGAAGACGCGCCTGTGTGTCGCGGTGGCCGGTCAGTTGATCGATTCCTTCCGCGATGGCGTGGCGTTCATCGACTTGACGACGGTGCGCGACGCCGACCTCGTACCATCGGCGATTGCGCGCGGGCTCGGCTTGCGGGAGGCGGCCGCCTCGACCAGCGAAGATCAGATTCACGTCGCGCTTCGCTCGGCTGAGATCCTGCTCGTCCTCGACAATCTCGAACAGGTCGCGGCCGCCTCGGCGTCGATCGCGCGACTGCTCGAAACGTGCTCTGGCGTGGTGATTATCGCGAGCTCGCGCCAGGCGCTTCGGGTCAGATGGGAGCACGTTCGAGAGGTGTCGCCACTCCCGCTGCCCGACATCGCCGGCGAAACTGTCGACGCGATCGACGCGTCGCCGGCCACGAGACTGTTTGTTTCGCGCGCTCGGGCGCTGTCCGGTGAGTATCCGATCAACGCCGCCGACGTGCGTGACATCGCCGCGATTTGCGCGCGCGTTGACGGATTGCCGCTCGCGATCGAACTGGCGGCCGCCCACACGCGGGTGCTAACGCCACGTCAGATCCTCGACCGAATGGAGCCACTTCTCGATTTCCTGTCTGACGGGACGGCAGATCAGCCCGACCGCCATCGTACGATGCGCGCAACGCTCGACTGGAGCTACGACCTACTCGGCGAAGATGAACGCCGAGTCTTCCGACGCCTTGGCCTTGTCTACGAGTTCGATCTTGCGACGGCTGAGGCGCTCTGCGCCGACGATCGCGGAGTGCCGTCGACCGTGGCATCGCTGGTCGGCAAGGCGCTCCTCCGGCGTGAGCGAACCGCGCGCGGCGTGCGCTTCGCGATGTTGGCGCCGGTGCGCGAATACGCGCACGCCCTGCTGGTTGCCGCCGGCGAGCGCAATATCCTGCTCGACCGCCTGGTCAACACGTTCGTCGCGGTCGCCGATGAGGCCGACGCAGCACTTCGCGGCGAGGCGCAGTCCGAATGGTCGGCGCGGCTCGAACGGGATCTGCCGAACATCCGGGTCGCCCTGGCCTGGGCGGCTGAGCGGCCAGATCCGACCGACGGCCTCCGCATCGCGAGCGGACTCTGGCGATTCTGGGAAGTGCGCGGCCACGTCCGTGAGGGTCGATCCTGGCTCGAACGGCTGCGCACGCGCGGCCGCGCGAACTCGTGGTCGATCGCCGGCCGGAGCGCGTTCGCGCTCGGCCACCTGGCATTTCTCCAGGGTGACTACACCGCGGCGCGTGCCCACCACGAAGAGGGCCTGCGGCACCGTATGGAGAACGGCGATTCCACTCACGCGGCCGAGTCACTCAACGGTCTGGGGCTTGTCGCAACGTACACCGAGGAGATGGCGCGCGCTCGACAATTGTTCGAGGATGCCGCGGCGCTCAATCGCGCGTCGGAAAATCGCGCCGGCGAGGCGCTCAACATCAATAACCTCGGTCGCGTCGCCTTCTTCGAGGGACGGCTCGACGACGCTCGGCTGCTGCAGGAGTGGAGCGTCGCGACCCGACGAGAGCTTGGCGACCTCTGGGGACAGGCGCTCTCGCAGGCCGACCTCGGCGACGTGCTGGTCGGCCAGGGTTGGATCGAAGAAGCCGAGGACGCGCTGCGGGAGAGCCTGGCGATCTGGCATCGGCAGGAGAATCACTGGGGCGTCGCGTACGCGCTCGAAGGTCTGGCTGGAGTCGCGCTCGCGCGTAACGACGCGCGGCGGGCGCTGACTCTGACTGGCGCGGCCGCGGCGATTCGCGCTCGTCTGGAAGAGCCGCCTTCGCCCCCGCGCGGACGAGCGATCGAGCGTGTCGCCCAGCGCGCGAACGCGCTTCTGGCGTCGGCGGATGCCACTGAGGCGTTGCGCGCCGGGCAAGTGATGACGATCGACGCCGCGACCGAGTTCGCCGAACGAATCGTCGCGCCGAGCGGCAGGGGCGCACCGGATGGCGGCCCACTGTCGGATCGTGAGATCGAGGTCGCGCGTCTGGTCACGCGCGGGCTGACGAATCGTCAGATCGGAGAAGAACTCGTCATCTCGGAGCGAACCGCCGATGCGCACGTGGCCCGGATCTTCCGCAAGATCGGTGTCAATTCGCGCGCTCAACTCGTTGCCTGGACACTTCGGCGCGGACTCGCCTGATAGTTTAGTATCCGTCACGTGAGCGCGGACGTCGGCGGCCGGCCACGGCCGACACCAGGTCTGATCGAGCAGGCGCGGCTTGTGTTCACGCGGCTGCTTGGCCGCGCGGCACGCGTGGTCGGTGGCTCGGACGCGTTCGCTTTCTTGACCTTCAATCCAAACGATCCGGGCTCAGGCAAACCGAGCGTACTGGGCAGCGAACTCGGGTTGTCCAACCTTGGGAGACGACTGACGCGGCGCGTGCTCGAGACGGGTGGAACGGTGATCATCTCCGATCTGGCCGAGGAGGCGGCCTCGGATGGCGAGGATATCGGCGTCGGCGCGGCCATCGCCATGCCCGTCCAGGCGCGCGGCCGAACCATCGGTGTCGCAACGTTCTTCCTGGCCGATACCGATTCCCTCAAGAGCGACGCGGCCGGGTCCGTACTCGAACGGCTGCGAACGGCCCATCTTGAGGCGGCGCCGGCGCGTCGTCAGGATGCCGAGGAACCGGCGCTCGTCGGCGCCGTCCCGCGGCGGACTTTCGGCGCCGCGGGCGGGTCCAGCGATGGCCGACCACTGGTCGATCTCGTCGCCGCCGTCGTCGGCGAGGCGATGACGCGGCTAGACGCCGAGGCCGGCCGGGCAGATGAAATGAGCGAGGCGAACCGACTGAAGTCCGAATTCGTCTCCGTCGTGTCGCACGAGTTGCGTGGTCCGCTCACGTACGTGATGGGGTTCAGTGAAATCCTGGCCGAGCGCGACATCGGTTTCGAGAAGACAAGCCACTACGCCGCTGAAATGCAGCGCGAATCGCGGCGCATGCTCCAGATTGTCAACGACTTGCTCGACATGTCCCGGATGGAGCTCGGCCACCTCTCGGTCGAACCGCGTGACCTTGCCATCGCGACCGAGATACGGCAAATCTCCCGCAACGTCGCGACGAGTTCCGACAAGCATCAGATCGTCGACGACTGCCCGCCCGAACTCATCGTGCGCGCGGATCCGGTTCGTCTCTGGCAGGTTCTCCAGAATCTCCTGACGAACGCGATTCGGTATTCGCCAGATGGCGGCGAGATCCGCGTCACTGCCCAGCGCGATCCGGAGATGCCGGGATTGGCGCGCGTGTCGGTCGCCGACAACGGCGTCGGTATCGCGCCGGAGTATCAACCTCGCATCTTCGAGAAGTTCTACCGTGTCGATGGCGATCTGAAGACGCGCGTGCGCGGCAGCGGCCTCGGTTTGGCGATCTGCCAGGCGATCGTCGAGGCACAGGGCGGCACGATCTGGGTCGAAAGCGAACTCGGACGCGGCAGCGTCTTCACCTTCACGGTGCCGCTCGCGTCATAGCCAGAGTTCATTCTCGATAATGGCGCGGTGACGCCGGCGGGATGGCGCATCCTCGGTCTGACAGTCGCGCTTCTGGCGATCGGTCTGATCGGTCGGATGCCGTTGCCCCTCACGATCGCCGGCGCGTTCGCGCTCGTTCTCACTCTGGGCCTGGTGTGGTCGGGCCTTTCGGCGCGCGCGCTGATTGTCGAGCGCAGGTGCGCGGACGAGACGCCGAGCGTTGGCGATACCTTGACCGAGCATTTGCGCGTCACCAATCGCGGATGGTTGCCGTCGGCGGTCGCGATCGAACCACAATCGACGTTGCCCGGGTACGGGCAGATCGTCTCCCTGACCATTGGATCGCGCGGGACGGCCACGCGAACGCTCGCGTTCCGTTGTGCGACGCGGGGCGAGTTCACGCTTGGCCCGACGCGCATTCGCGCCTTCGACCCATTTGGTTTGTGTCAGGCCAGCCGCGTCGAGAGCGCGTCGCGTCGAGTGATCGTCCTGCCGGCCATCGAATCGTCCGCGAGCGGCGATCGGCGCGCGGCCAGCGGCGCGCCCGAGATCGCCCCCGATGCCGCGGCGATCCGCGATTACCAGGCGGGCGATCCGGTGCGGCGGATTCACTGGCCATCGACCGCGCGGCTGGGTCGTCTGGTCGTGAAGGAAGTCGAGCGGTCGGGTTCCACCAACGTTCTCGTCGTCGCCGACCTCGATGCCTCGGTCCAGGTTGGAGTGTGCCCGGACGGAACGGAGGAGCGCGTCGTCGGAGTTGCCGCGAGCGTGGCCGCGGGGTTGATCGAGGCCCGCCGCGCGGTTGCCCTGATCGCGACCGCGAATCGGCATCTCGACGTTCGCGCTGGACGCGGCGAGCGGCACATCCAGTCGATCCTCGAGTCGCTGGCGGTTGCGCGGGCAGGTCGGTCGCCGGCGCTTGAGGAGGTGTTGTTGGCGGAGATCGGTCGACTCAGCCGCGATACGACGTTGATCGTCGTGACGCCTTCGATCGAGCGCGCCTGGGTCGCGGCGCTGGCGCGCGCCGGACCGCGTGGCATTCCGACATTCGCGCTCCTCGTGGAACCAGCGACGTACGGTGACGCTGCCTCGTCGCTCGATGTGGTCGGAGATCTGCTTTCCAACGGCACGCCGGTGGCACTCGTGAAGCGAGACCGGACGCTGATCGAAGCGCTGGCCGACGCGTGAACGAGGTACGCGGCCGCGCGGCCGGTTTCATTGGCCTGGGCCTTCTGGCACTCGCAACCATCGCCGAGCCGCTCGGCGCCCTGGCCGATGCTGGAACTCTGACTGGTGACGTGCCGTTCCTCGTGGCCGCGGTCGGTGTATTTGTGGCGACCATTCGCCTCGCTCGATGGCGAGACCCATGGCCAGCGATCGTCCTGTCCGGGGTGCTGGTCCTGTTTGGCGCCACCGGCGACTCATCGGCGACTCCGCGCGTCGCACCGCTGATCGCCGGCTCACTCCTGCTCCTGTCCGCGACGGCCGGCGATCGCGGACGGCGCCGCGGCGCCCGAGATGTCTCGGCCGCCGTGCCAATGCTGGCGATTCCCCTGGCAGGTGTCATCGCAATCGCGGCGACGCTCATTCCGGCCGATGCGCTAATCCGCGCGCTTCCAGACGCGCGTTCGATGCTTCCGTACGGGATAGCACCGCCGGGTGGTTCGCGCATCGCGAACGGCTCGATGCGCAATGGTGTTGGCGACCGCTTCGGCACGTCCCTTGCACTGGGAACTGACTTTCGAGCGCGACCCGACCTGGTTGCGCGGGTCGATAACCTCGACGGCGACCGGATTCGCGTTCGCGCCTACGAGACGTGGACTGGTGATGGCTGGTCGGCCGCGCCCTCGACCTGGCACGATGGCGCCATCCCAAGTGTCGACGGCGATCCGGATGTGAGGCACTACGGCGTCACCGCCCTTGTCGAGACGACCGGCGTTCTCCTGTCCGGTCAGCCGCGAGATCTGCCGATCGGGACGCGATGGCGCTCAATCCTGGGCTCCGGCGGCGCCGTGCCCGATCGGCCGATCGATGCCGTCTTTGCGGAACCGCTCGCGCGTGGCGGACGCTACACCGTTTCGTACCGACCCGGGCCGAAAGCGTCGGACGTCACGTCCGATGGCGAAGATCCGGCCGACATTCGCGCGCTGTTCGCGGCGCCACCGAGTGTCTCGCCGGCGACGTTCGATCTCGCTCGCGCGATCGTGCGCAACGCTCCCACACGGTTGGAGCAGGCGAACGCGGTGCAAGGATACCTCCAGAGATTCGAGTACCGGACCCGCCTGCCGGATCTGGTTTCGACCGATCGGACGGGCGTGGCCGAGCCGATCGAGCGCTTCCTCTTCGAGACGCGATCCGGCTACTGCGACTACTTCGCCAGTGCGATGGTGATTCTGCTGCGCGCGAACGACGTTCCGGCGCGGTTCGTCTCAGGGTACGCCGGCGGCGAACGCGTGGAAACCGGCCGCGTTTTTCGCGATGCCGACGCGCATTCCTGGGTCGAGGTGTACTTTCCCGGCGCGGGATGGGTCGAGTTCGACCCGACGCCGCCCGCGCCCCGCGCCCTGGCGCGCGCTCAGGCGCTGGCGAACGACGCCGAGATCGATCCCGCGGTCGCCGTGCCGCCGGTTTGGGCGATTGCGAACGAGGCCGATCTGGCCGAGATTGATGGTGAGGCGATCCCCGCGCCGAGTCTCGACCCGGCATTCGGCCTTGCCCTCGCGGCGATCGCGAGCCTGGCGCTCGTGGCCGGACTCCGGATCGCCTGGGGCTGGGGCATCGATGGACTACCGGCAGCGGAATCCGGGTATGCGTACCTCGCGCGCCTCGCCAGTCTGCGAGGCGTGTCGCCACTGCCGCGCGAGACCCCGTCCGAGTTCGCGGCTCGGCTCGGCGCCACGTTCCCGGCCGCGTCCGAACCCGCGGCGCGACTCGCCAGCGCCTACGTCACCAGTCGATTCGGCGGCCGTCCCGAAGCGATCTACGCGGAGCGTGACCTCGACCGCGACTGTCGCGCCGCTCTCCGGATCCTGGCAACCGAAAGACGCGCGCGCGACGGCTGAGCCGAGATCCGCGCGCTTCTATCCGCGCCGGACGGCGCCGCGCCGCCGCTGGCGAATGCGGCCCCGAGGCGACATACTCCGGCAATGGCTGGCGTCGTCGTCATCGGTGGCGGTGCGATGGGCGAAGCGTTCGCGCGCGGGATGCTGGCGGCCGGTGTCGCGACCACCGGAAACCTGGTGGTCATCGATCGATCGCCGGCTCGGTGCGAGGAACTGGCGCGTCGGTTCGGGATTCGGTGTGAGATCGATCCGGTCGCCTCGCTTGCATCGGTCGACACGGTCGTCATCGCGGTCAAGCCGAAAAGCTACCCCGGTCTGGCGCGACAGATCGCCGACCATCTCGCTCCGGAGCAGACGGTCATTTCGATCGTGGCCGGACTGACGATCGAACGACTGCAAACGACCCTGGGACACCGTGTCATCATCCGAGCGATGCCGAACACCCCGGCGCAAATTGGCGCCGGCGTGACGGCGTGGTACGCCGCGTCGGACGCTGCCGCGTCGGCGCTGGAACGGACCGAGGCGATCCTGCGATCGCTGGGCGCGACCGCGCGGGTCGAAGATGAGTCGGACATCGACATCGCGACGGCGCTCTCGGGATCGGGGCCGGCCTTCGTGTTCCTGGTAATCGAGGCGATGATCGACGCCGGCGTCCACTGCGGACTGGATCGCGCGACGGCCTCGACGCTGGCGATCCAGACGGTCATTGGCGCTGGCCGTCTGGCCGCCGAGTCGGGCAGTCACCCGGCCGCGCTCCGCAATGCCGTCACCTCACCGGGCGGGACGACCGCGGCCGGCCTGGCCGAACTGGAATCGGCCGGCGTGCGTGCCGCGTTTGATCGCGCCATCGTCGCGGCGCACACGCGGAGTCGCGTCTTGGGTACGATTGGGGTGGCATGAGCGTTCCCGACTGGCAGCGCGATCCTGATCTCGGTCGGCTGGCCGGTCTGGCGCGTCTGACGCCGCGCGAGGCGACCTGCCTCCTGCTCGATGAGCCGTGGTGGGAGCGTATTTCGCGGCGCATCTCTCCGGTCGCGCAGGGCGAACTGCGGGAACTGATCCGTCGTCGCGCGCTGGTCGATCGTCCAGGCCGACACGATCCGTCGCGCGGCACACCGCGCGCCGAGTCTGGCTAGGCCCGGCTCAGGAGCGGCGACAGGCCGGCGATGTCCGCCAGCTCCTCGGCCAGCTTCGCGGAATCGTGGCGAATGTAGCGTCCCTCGTGGAGAACGTCGCGTGCCACCAACGGCAGACCGGCCCGCGCGCTCTGGCGCGGTTCCGGAATCACCGGACGCGATCCGACTGAGGCGTACAGCGCGACCTGCGCGGTCGGCCAGTGATCGTTGAAGAGAACCGCGTCCAGGCGCGGTGCCCCGAGGTACCGCTCGATCGTCGCCGTGAAGTCTCCGACCGTGTAGTCGGGCGTCTCGTTGCGCTTCGTCATGAGATTGCAGATGTAGACGACCCTGGCGCGCGAACGCTGGATCGCCCCACGCACGCCGGTCACGAGCAGATTCGGCACGATGCTTGTGTACAGATCACCCGGACCGATCACGATGACGTCGGCCGCTTCCAGCGCTTCGAGTGCGCCGGGATACGCTTCGGCCGGCGGATCGAGCGCGACGCCGCGGACCGGCGCCTCCAGGATATCGGCCAGACCGTCGATCGACGCTTCGCCACGGAACACGCGGCCGTTTTCCAGATGAACGACGAGCTCGACCCGATCGAGCGTCACCGGAATGACGCGCCCCTCGACCGCGAACACCTCGTGCAGTCGCTCGATCGTCAGGACCGTGTCGCCAGTGATCTGTTCCAGTGCGGCGAAGATGACGTTGCGGACGGTGTGCGCATCGAGGCTTCCGCCAACGAACCGATGACCCAGTAGCTCCTTCATCGCCTCGGGGTGACTGGAGAGGGCGATCAGGCAACGCGTGAAGTCGCCCGGCGGCAGGATTCCGTATTCGTCGCGCAGCCGGCCGGAACTACCTCCGGAATCCATCATCGTGACGATGGCGCTCGTCTCGACGTTCAGCAACCGAAGGCCGGTCAAGAGGTGGTAGTGCCCTGTGCCGCCACCGATCGTGGCGACGCGCGGCCGACCTGAGGGCGCGGTCACGGGCGCGTCGATCGGATCAGCTTGTCGCTTCCGAAGCCGGCCACGGCGGCATCTCGTTCCGCGCCGCGGCGGCGAGCTCGTCACCCCGGTCATATGGCACCTGGCGTTGTTCGATGATCCAACCATCCGAAGTCGCCGTCGCGAGCGTGAAGTTGGCGATGGGTTGGCCGTCGAGCGGGAGTCCGACGCTGGCGACGTTGACGAGGAGGCCAAACGCGGTCGCACGGACGAAGTTGCTGTGAAAGTGACCGAACGCGATCACGGCCGCGCCGGTGCCGGCATAGCCATCGACCACCTCGCGCGCGCTGTTGTGCTGTCCGCCGCGACGATCGTTCGTTCCGCGTGGACTCGAATGGACGACCAGCAAGTCACCGGCCGGGGTCGCGACGCGAAACGACTCCCGCAGACCCGTCAGACGCTGCAGGACCTCGCCGCCGAGCATCTTGCGCGTCCAGGTGATCTGTGCGACCGCGGCGGCGCGGAAGCGTGGCGGGTATTCGCCGTGAATGATCCGGTCCGCCCCGAGCGCCTCATCCTCGTTGCCGCGCAGGAGCGTCCAGCCGTGCTCGATCAAGTACTCCCAGGTCTCACGGGGGCGTGGCCCGCCCTGCACGAGATCGCCCGCCACCACGACGGCCTCGAGTGGTCCGGCGCGGTCGATCGCGGCGGCGACCGCTCGCAACGCGGTCAGGTTGCCGTGGATATCAGAAAAAAGCGCGAAACGCATCGCGGTTGGCAGTCTAAACGCTGCGCGGCGGATTGGCGAAGCGATCGCGCGCTACTTCGATTCCCGGGTCGACGCGGCCAGACGGGGCTTCTCGTTTGTGACGGTGACCCTGGTGGCACGCCACTGTTCGGCCTGTTGCCGAAGGCGCGGTTTCAGGTCACGTCGCGCGTAGTCATATCCGGGGATGCGCGTCAGGACGCCGATCTTGCCACTCGTCGTCTTCCGATCGCTGAAGCCCGTGATGGTGTGTTCGGCGTCGCGCGCCGCGATGTAGACGCGGTTCCTGGTGACCTGGATTCGAGCGCTGTCGATGCGTATTGGCTCGCGTCCGGGAACGCGCAATTCGGCCGTGCGCTGTCGCGGTGAGCCGATCAGGACGACACCATTGTGGCCCTCGATGCGCACTTCGCGATCGGCACTGGCGGCGCCGACCGACGGGGCGAGCGGCACGCAGAGTGCCAGGGCCAGGCCGAGCGCGACGATCGCGCGCCGAACCCGTTGCCATCGCGCGTTCGTCCGCGGAGCCATCGACAGCCATAATGGTTCTCGCGTCGCGGTGGGCGCCTGAGACGATCGGGGAGGGATTCGGGACCCGTCATGGCTATTCGACCCCAGGGGCCGAACACGGCTGTCGCGATCGCGTCGCGGCGGTTCGCGACCCTCGACTACGCGTGGATTGTCGTCGCGGTCACGTTCGTCGTCATGCTGGCGGCCGCCGCGGTACGCTCGATTCCGGCCGTGCTGATGGTTCCGCTCGAGTCAGAGTTTCGCTGGGATCGAACGGTTGTTTCGAGCGGCGTGTCGGTCAATATCCTGCTCTTCGGCCTCTGCGGTCCGTTCGCGGCCGCGGTGATGGAGCGGATCGGCATGCGGCAGATGATGCTCTTCGCGCTCGTCGCGATGGGTCTGGCGGCGGGTGGCGCGACGCTCATCACCGAGGGATGGCAGTTCGTCCTCCTGTGGGGCGTCGTCGTCGGCCTGGGTTCCGGCGCGATGGCCGGATGGGTCGCGGCTTCGGTCGCAAACCGATGGTTCGCGACCCGGCGTGGTCTCGTGACGGGAATCCTGACCGCCGCCAACGCGACCGGGCAACTGATCTTTCTGCCGATCCTGGCCGGGCTCTCGGCCGAGATGGGCTGGCGCGTCGCCGCCTGGACAGCCGCGACCGTGGTCGCGGCCGCGGTGCCGTTCGTCATCGTGATCGTCCGCGATCGGCCGGCCGACATTGGCTCGCGACCGTTCGGCGCGCCATCGGATTGGACGCCATCGGCGCGGCCACCACTCGGCAATCCGTTCGTGATGGCGATCCAGACACTCGCGCACGGTCTGCGCAACCGCGACTTCCTTCTTCTTTCCGGAACGTTCTTCATCTGCGGCGCCAGCACGAGTGGCCTGGTCGGGACGCATCTCATCACGCATTCGATCGAACAGGGCATCCCTCAGATCGCCGCGGCGGGATTCCTCGCGATCATCGGCGTCTTCGACGTGGTCGGGACGATGGTGTCGGGCTGGCTCACCGATCGGTACGACAGCCGGCGGCTCCTAATGTGGTACTACGGGCTGCGCGGTCTTTCGCTTTTCTTCCTGCCTTACGCGTACGATGCCGGCGTGTCCGGTCTGACGATCTTCGCGGTGTTCTATGGCCTCGACTGGGTCGCGACTGTGCCGCCGACGATCCGACTGACGGCCGACGTTTTCGGGCGCGAGCGCGTCGCGACCTACTTCGCGTGGGTGCTGGCGATACACCAGATCGGTGGAGCCGCGATCGCGCTGTTGGCCGGTGTGGTCCGCTCGTGGCAGGGAAGCTACGGTCTGGCGTTCGTGGCATCCGGTTTCCTCTGC
Organism: Chloroflexota bacterium; assembly: GCA_004297775.1. Lineage (GTDB taxonomy): Bacteria > Chloroflexota > UBA6077 > FW602-bin22 > FW602-bin22 > FW602-bin22. The sequence continues at coordinate 61,951 of SCUE01000035.1, forward strand.
CTGATCGCGGCATGGATGTCGACGCGCATCGGCGAGCGATCCGCGCGACCGGCGGCCGTGTCGGCCGCGGCCTGACCGACATGACGCGACGACTGCGCGTCGGGCTGAGCGCCCATCTCGCCAGTTGGGGAACGACGTATCGGTCGGCCGGGGTCAGCCGATATGTCCAGAACCTGATTCCGCCGCTCAGTCGCGAGCCGTCGGTCGATCTCATCGCATTCGTCGGCGGAGACGCGACGCCCCCGGACGACACGGCCGATCTCGATACGGCCACGATCATTCGCACGACGCTGCCGACCCATCGTCCGTTCGTGCGCATCGCGTGGGAGCAGGCGCTCTCGGGGGCGGCCTGCGCCGCGTACGGGGTCGAGCTCTATCACGGTCCCGCCTACGCCCTGCCGATCGCCGGTCGCCGGCCGATGGTCGTGACCGTGCACGATCTGTCGTTCGAACGGCACCCGGCGATGTTCAATCGGGGAAATCGACTGTATCTGCGGCTGATGACGCGACTGGCCGCGCGCAAGGCCCGCCGGATCATCGCGGTCTCGGAATTCACGCGCGACGAACTCCGCGCGACGCTCGGCGTACCGCCTGACCGGGTTGATGTCGTTCACAACGGAATCGATACGCGGTTCCGGCCGGGCGCGCGCGACGAGGTGGAGGCGTTCCGCACCGCCAAGTCGCTGCCGGACCGATTCGTGCTCTATCTGGGAACGCTCGAACCGCGCAAGAACCTCGTTACGCTCGTGCGCGCGTTCGCCCGTGGCCGCTCCGAGTGGCCGGAGGGCACCGCTCTCGTCCTGGCCGGCGGACCGGGATGGCAGTACCAGGCGATCCTGGCCGAGATCGATCGGCTCGGCCTGCGCGACCGCGTTATCATGCCGGGATATGTCAACCTGGACGAACAACCGCTGTGGTATAGCGCTGCCGCCGCGTTTGCGTACCCGTCGCGATACGAGGGGTTCGGACTACCCCCGCTTGAGGCAATGGCGTGTGGTACCCCGGTTGTCTGCGCGAATGAGTCTTCACTGCCCGAGGTTGTTGGCGACGCCGCGATCCAGGTCGCACCGACCGACGAGGTCGGTATGGCGCGGGCAATTGGCAGCATCCTGCGGGATGACGACCTGAGACGGCGGCTGAGCGAAGCCGGGCGCGATCGCGCCGCCCGGTTCTCGTGGACCGCCGCGGCGGCCGCGACGGCGCGGGTCTACGAGCGCGCGTTCGAGGCGAAGCGCTAGTGCGTGTCGAAGAGCCGGCCGCCACAGACGAAGCAAGGGCGCCGTTACCCTCGTTGACAGCGCGCGTGACCGATCGCACGGCGTTCCTCGTGACGCCTGCCTTCACGGTGATATTGGACGCGATCCTGATCAACGTCGCCTTCTACATCGCCTGGCTGGCGCGCTACCAGTTCGAGATCGGCGCTGAGATTCTGGTCCAGAACTACGTCGAATGGGAATCGTATTCGTCGATCCAGCTCTCGCTGACGGCGATTCTGCTGATCGTGTTTCGCCTACAGGGCCTGTACCGTCTGCGCCGTGGCGCGGGCTTGATCGACGAGGTCGGCCTGATCGTCAACGGCACCCTGGTTGGCATCGCCGTGATGATCGTCGGCGTGTTCTACCTCCGGCCGTTCGGGCTCTCGCGGCTCGTGTTCGTGTATGCCGGAGTTGCGGTCATCGTCATCTTGACCATGGCCCGAATTGCGCAGCGCGCCCATCAGAGTCACCTGCGCCGCAAGGGCGTCGGACTCCACCGCATCATCGTGGTCGGAACCGGGCCGCTCGGGCGCATGATCATGCAGAACGTCGTCGCGCAACCGGAGCTTGGCTTCCAGATCGTCGGCTTCGTCGATGACGAGCGAACCGAGGACATCGGCCGCTTCCAGGCGCTCGGCCGCCCGGAGGACGTGCCGTCAATCGTCGATTCGCTCGACATCGATGAGGTCATCATCGCACTGCCTTCGAGCGAGCACACGCGGACCAGTCAACTGATGGTTGCCTGCACGGAGCGACACCTCGGGTTCCGCGTCGTGCCCGATTTCTACGAGCTCAGCCTCAATCAGGTCGACATCGTCGATGTGAACGGCATTCCGTTGATCGGCGTTCGCGAGTCGCGGCTGATCGGCGTCAACCTCGTCGTCAAGCGGATGATCGACGTGGCGCTGGCATCGGTCGCACTGCTCGCGCTGGCGCCATTCATGGCGATCGTTGCCATCCTGATCAAAGTCGATTCGCCCGGTTCGCTGGTCGTGCGCCAGATTCGCGTTGGCCGCGACGAGCGGCAGTTTCCGTTCTTCAAGTTTCGCTCGATGTACCAGAATGCGGACGCTCTGCTCGAAGACGTGCGACATCTCGACGAGGCGCGGAGCGACGGACGCATCTTCAAGGCTCGCGACGATCCGCGCCGGACGCGCGTCGGTCGCTGGCTTCGGAAGTTCTCGATCGACGAGTTGCCACAGTTGGTGAATGTGCTGCGCGGCGAGATGAGTCTGGTCGGACCCCGACCGCCGTTCCCGCGCGAGGTGGAGAAGTACGAGGACTGGCATCGTCGTCGGCTCGATGTCCTGCCCGGCATCACCGGCCTCTGGCAGGTGAGCGGTCGGAGTAACCTCACGTTCGACGAGATGGCGCTACTCGATATCTGGTACATCGAGAATTGGTCGATCGGGCTCGACCTGAAGCTGATGCTGCGCACGCCCGGCGCGGTCATTTTCGGCACCGGGGCGTACTGAGTGGAGCTGCGCGCCTACTGGGCGGTCATCTGGCGGCGGCGCCTGCTCGTGGCCGCGGTCGGCGTCCTGAGCCTGATCGCCGCGATCGTTTCAGTCGTCGCGCTGCCGCAGCCGCTGCCGAGCTATCAGGCCACCGTCATTCTCGGCGTGCTACCGCGAAACGTTCCGGCGCTGAGCGGCAATCAGTACGGCGACTACTACCTGTACATTGCCTCAGAGTTCCTGAACGACGACGTCATGGCGATCGTCGAGTCGCGCGGTTTCTACGAAGCGATCCTTCGGCGCAATGCCGGTCGCCCGGAAGGATCGCCGAGCGGTGTGATTCGGGCCAAGAAGTCGCACCGCGTCGTCACTTTCACCGTGTCGTCCGATCGAGGCTCGGACGCGCTGGCGATCGCGCAGGGCATCGGCGACGTGCTGCTACAGCCGACCGGCGAGGAAACGCGGTATGTCGCCGCCTTCAGCGCGCAAGATCCAGTCATCACGGTCCTCGATCCGCCGCGGCTGACGGTCGAGCCGGGCGTCCAACGGGGCGCGCTCGACGTGGCGGTGCGCACGCTGCTGGGCCTCATCGTCGCCATCGCGGTGGCGTTCCTGCTGCACTACCTCGACGACACGATCCGTGACGCGGCCGATGCCGAGCGGTTGTTGGGTTTGCCAGTGCTGGGAGAGATACCGCGGGAGGGGTAGCGCCGGAGGCTGCCGTGGTGGCGGCGACTCAGTTTCGGAGTGCGTGCGAGTCGCGGACTGCTTGCAATTTGGGTCTCGCTACCGCAGACGGTGATTCGTGTTCTGCGACCAAGCTCCTGGTCAAGACTACTCGTTTGGTGAATTGGGAAAGTGCTCGCATCGCCTGATCCGATGCCGGCCGGCAAGCCGATGGCAGGCCTTTACCCTTCGATCAAGTGTGCAATGATCACTGGTGCAGATGATTGAGATGAAATCCGGCGACCTTTTTCGGTCACCGGCTCAGACCTTGGTCAACACAGTCAACCTCGTCGGTGTCATGGGGAGGGGCATCGCGCTCGAGTTCAGGAAGCAGTTTCCCGACATGTATTCCGATTACGTCGAACGCTGCGCTCGGCGGCAGCTGCGAATGGGCGAACCCTACGTCTATGTTCGTTCGGAGTCGCCGTGGATTCTGAATTTTCCGACGAAGGCGCATTGGCGATCGAACTCTGCGCTGTCAGACATCGTCGCAGGACTGGACCACCTCGAGCATCACTATCGTGACTGGGGCGTTGAGTCGTTGGCTGTACCGCCACTGGGCTGCGGAAACGGCGGCCTGGACTGGCGAGTTGTGGGGCCAACAATTCGACGGCATCTCGAGAGACTGGCCATCCCGGTAGAGATCTATGAACCCGCCGGTCTCGAACTCGACCGACGCGACCCAACTCCAGGAGTGGCGCCAGCCGTGCGCACGCGACCCAGTCTTGTGAGTCATCCGCGTGGCCTTGCGCCTGCCGAGATCGCGCTGGCTGAAATAGTCCGACTCGTCTCGATCGTAAAGGATCGGCAGTTCGTCGAACTGAGCGCAGTTCAGGTTGCGGTCCAGAGTGCGGTCAGCAAAGGCGTTCCGTTGTTGCAGGAATCCGACGACGCGCGGCTGACGAACCGGGCTTCTATGCTGAAAAGCATACTGGTTCGTCTGGCCAACAACGGAGTCCTGTGCTCTGAGCAGCATAACGATGTTTTCCTGATCTCTGTCGGACCTACATTCTCCGACGCAACGCAATCAAACGGCGCATTCCTGCAGAAGTGGGGCGCCATCATGTGCGGCGGGGTCAACGGAACGCCACCGCATGCGTAGCCTTCTCAGGCAACGGCGCCGAGGGCTATTCTCCCCGGCGCCGGATCAGCACCTCGTCGGCCCCGTTCGAGGGATTAGTAAAGACTCTGGTCTATCTTGACTTCGACCTTCGGTCGCGAGTGGATGGGGTGACCGGCGGTCGCGGAGCCCATCGCCATCAGTGCCTGACGGGTTCGCTCGCAGTGCACAATGACCTGAACGAAGCACTCTGGTGGAACACAATTTGGGACAAGAACCTCGGCCATCTTCTTTCTCCTGTACTCTGCAGAGTACGCATTTGGCGGGGCGACGACTCGCCAATCAATTGCGCTAGATGCACCCTCCCCGGTCCAGAATTGCGTACTATCGCTGGCGGCATTCCCGTCCGTCGTCAAGACGCCGAGCATTGATAGGACTTCTGCACTGTCGCAGACGAAGAACACAAGGTCGTCTCGACCCACTATGCCGTTCTGGAGGATGTTATGCTGCATCGGCGTGTGCGTCGCCCAGTAGAGTGGCACGTAGTTGTGTAGCGGCACGCCGTGAATCGTCTTCTTCGCGCGCAGTCGAATAACGCCGGGGTCAGCGAGTGATCGTACTCCGGGTATCAAGCCACTGACCAGGTTCCGCGGCTTGATTCCATTGCACAGGATCAGCTGAGCATTCGGCGTCACCGGCGCCATGTAGTACAGATACTTCGGCAGGGCTACCATCATCGTCCTTCCTTCCATTCTTCGATAGCGGTGAAACACGCGGTCATCAACTCAGCCATGGGGCTCGAAGCCATCAGAGTCGGTAAAATCGCAAAAAATGGCAAGCCCGGCTGGCGGTGCGAGTCCTGTTGTCGCTGCGTCCTTTCGACTCCAGTAGCCAGTGTCTCGATCGTGCGCCAAAACGTCGCTGGCGTGACGACTCAAAAGCCGGTTGATCTCCCTCTTGCCGACGTCGCGCCCGACATCGCGAAGCGCCTGACGCAGATCGCGTGCCTTCTGGACGCCAGGTGAACCCAAGCGCGACATGCAGAATCCGAGGACGAAATCGGCCGAAATGGTGGTGTGCGAAGGAATCCTCTGAATTGCCGAACGCATGTGCCCACTCCTCATTCCTCACGACGCTTGCCGATCGCGTGTTTGTCGCACTCCTCCGGCAGAATTCACTTCCACCGGCGCGAAATCGACTTGGCTGGCTCGAAGGTGCCAATTTCACGTTTGGAGGACGTGCTCCTGCGCCTTCGCCGTCGAAAGGCCGTGATCACGGCCGCATCGGACGCAACGACGTGCAAACCCTCCAGGTGGCTCGTTGGCCCGATATCCGAGTCCAATAGATCGCGTCGCCGAAGTACGCAGACCTCGACTCCGCGATGGGACACGCAGGTTCCATGTGACAATGTGATGGCGATTCCGCGGGACGAGATCGCCCTCTGGGCCGCCCTCCACGCAGCGTGCCTTGACAGGACGACCGCTGTTGAGACGCTGGATACCATCGAACTCCGCCCTCCATCTGCACTTGTCTTTGCCGTGATCAACGCCGGAAGTGTGGTCCTGAGTCGGGCAAACTGAAAATATGAAGAATTGGACGAGCCCAATCGGTTGCCAAAATTCGGTATTTAGCGCGCCGTGTTTGAGAGTGCGAATATTTGCGCAGTAATATGTTTATCGCCGACTTGACCCGGCCTGAAAGCCGAATCGGCAGTGGATTTGGAGAGGGCAATGGAGTTTCTTGCTCGTCTGCCAGCGGAGATTGCGGAACTGCGAGCCCGCGGAATGAATACGGACGAGGTACACCAGGCAGGGGGTTCGGCCGAAATCAGCAGTCGCGACGCCCGGTTGTTGGCCGATATGGAGGGAATGCTCGACCTAATCCGGTTGGAACAATTGCCGCATTCAAAGCCGCATCCACCAAGCCGCGCGCCGCGCGGAATCGACGTACCGGCCTGGCTCGTGCGCGGCGGGGACTTGGGGCACGATGACGCCCGCTGTCTCGCCTGTTGGGCGCTCAACCACTTACCGGGTGTCTCGGGCGACCACCCCAGGCTAGTCGCGGACGAACTAATACATTCTCTGGCTGGCGCGGGCGGTCTGCCACTGCGCGTTCTGCTTGCGATCCACGAACAGGCCCGGCCTTATGCAACGTTTGCCGCCAGGCGCGGCATTAGCGTGTCGCCCGACCAGAGTGCGTACACGGACAGCTATGCCGCGCGGGCAAGCGCACGCATGAGGTTGATCGACATTGGTCTCCGATGCATCCCGTCACTCGATAAACCCGACTCGCAGCGGATCCGTCGAGCGATCGGAACGCTAAAGGAACTCGGACTGCTGGCTGTGGAAACGCAGAAGGGTCGGGGGCACTCGAATCTGTACATTCCGCACCGATTTCAGCCCGTTACGATTCCGATCGGGCTGTGGGAGAATGGCTGGCTATCGGAATCCGGGACAACCCAGGCGCGCAGGATGCCGGCTCAAAGTGGCGGACCCGCGCTAGTCCTGCTCCTACAACTTATCACGCTTTCGACGAACACCAAGGATGAGTACGTCGGCGTGGACGAACTTCAGTTCCCGTTTCCGGCCGGTGTGCTGGCATCGTCCCTCAATCTACTTTTGGAACGCGGATTGATTTCCATTCGGCGGAAGTCTGTTCGTGCGTCTCGCCGGCCGCGAGGCGAACCACTGCCGCGGGCAGACGAGACACTCAAGAGTAAGGTGTCCATCGCGGTTCTTGATCCAGATCTCGCCCATATGGCATTCCATGACGATCCGATCCGTGCCGATAGCAAGAAGCGGAAGCGCGACACGAGAGATCGAAGTCGTCTGTCGCTCGCCGAAGTCAGGGCAGAAATGGCAGTCAAAGCCCGGCGAATCGCTGCCGAGCGGGAGACTTCCGAAAGGCAACACGCATCGTTCGCCGCAACTCTCGAGGCCGCACAAGTTGCCATTATGGGAAACTTTCCCGAGGATGTCGAGATCGTAGTCTACTAACCTACGCTATCTCTACTCTATCAATGATTACGAAGGCAGCCTTCACCTGACACGATTGTCAAAATTGCGGTCCACAATCGCCAAGCGCTCAGAGTCCCGGGCGCGGCGTTTGTTGCCACCTCAGACAAGCTGGGTTCATCTCGTTGGCGGCGAGGCGGAGAGCTCCAAGAACGCCGTTAGCGCCGACCGTCGGGCGTGGTTCCCGATGGCGCAACGGCGTGCCAGCCCGGCAGCATCGCGATCGCTTCGTCGATCGTCATCGCGTTGATCCGCGCCTGCACGGCCGGCAGCCACGCGTCGGTCGGTACGCTCGCGATGCCGAGCTGGCTCACAATCAAGGCGTTGTCGCCGTCGGGGAAGGCGTCGAGGAGGACCTGCTGAGCGCGCAACTGCAATGGACGAGGGAGAGCGACCACTTCCCGCTGGCTGCCCGCGAGCGCCGTGAGCACACGAATAGAGTCGTCTCGCGATAACCGATCGTCGAGCGCGCCGATGGCGCGCTCGCGATCACCCGGATTCAGTCGACTCAAGGGACTAGCAGCCCAGGCGCTCGCTTTCACCTTCACACCAGCCCTGCCCACTGTAGGCACTCCTCCGGCGTGACGATCACGGGTCGGGTACCGAGCACCGAAGCCACGCGAGGGGCGCGGCGAATCCAGTGCTGGCGGTCGCACGACACCGCGAAATCCGCTCCTCCAGTATAGGCAGCGGCGAGGTGGAGCGCGTCGTTGGTGCGAAACCCCAGCGCTTCGAGCCGCAGTGCAGTCGACCGGGTCGCCGCCAGCCGCACGCATGCCACCCCTTGGTCCAAGATCCGGGTCACGCGGTCGCGCACCTCCATCGGCGCCGCGGCGAGTTCGACGATGAGAATCTCCGATAGGAGGAGGCGCAACCGCCCGGCGAGGCACGCGGCGACGATTCGCGCGACCGCATGCGTCTCCGGGAGCACGCGCGGTGCCGAGTCCGTCAGCCGGCCGAACGCAGAGTTGTCGAGGTAGACGATGGGCGTGCGTGCGGCGCCCTCCGAGCCAGAGGGCATCACCGTGACCATTTGGACCGGAGTGGCGTGATCGAACAGTCACAGGGCATGTTCATTTTCGGTGACCATACAAGCGGGCTTGAACTCGGCCGGCAACCGCGGCGGGCGGTGATGTCACTATTCTCGGAAGGTCGTGGGACTCCGCCACTTAAGGCCACGGATGGCACTGAATGCGCGATCCGCCGAAATGAGCGATTTCTCCGGATGTCTGAGCGCGACCGCGGCGAGGATCGCGTCGAACGCACTTAAGGCCGCGCGTTCTTCGAACAGGACGAGGCCGTGTAGGAGATCCTCTCGAGTTGTCGCGATCACGTCGAGTCCGGTGACCCACTGCAGAGCGATGTTGACGGCCTCGGGCGGGCGCCTTCGACGCGCGTAGACGTGCGCGAATTCCTGGATGACTTCGATCGTCGTCGCGAGTTCGATTTGGCCGGTCGCGTGCAGGCTCAGTATTCGCCGGCACGGCTCCTTGAGAGGGTGCTCTTCACCGACGGCGTACACAAGAACGGTCGTGTCAAGCAGAATCACGAACGAACCTTCGCGCCCCTCGAGCTTCGTCGAGTTCGCGCCGGAGATCTGCCGGATCGTCCGGAACCGGTATGGGCGGCGCGGCCAAGATCGCCTCTATGGCGCGCCGCCGCGAATCGTCGGTGTCGGAGATTGCATCGATCGCCTCACGGACAAGCGCGGACATGGACACGCCGCGGCTCCGCGCTACGCGCGCCAATCGGCGGTGTCGGTCTTCATCGAGTAACAACTGCATCCGGTGTGTGGACATACACACACTGTATCTGGCCAAGAGGCCACTCAGACGTCGGCCAGCCGCGCGATCGCTTGCGATTCGGCGATTGTGGGCGAAACACCGACGACGATCGCGACCTCGGCACTCGCGCCCGGTTCGAGGAACGCCGGCGCTCGCGCGTTGATCGCCGCGCCACGAACGCCGACATCGACGACTGATAGGTGCAACGTCGGCGCGCCGCGCCCGACCGTCAGCCACTCGCCACCGGCGACGGCCGCCGTCACCCAGCGCCCCGCGCCGTAGTTGATGGTGCGACCGATCGGACGGTATGAGCGATTCGGGTTGGAATCGGTGATGATGCCGGCATCCGGCCGCGCAGAATCGATCTCGGGCCAGACGTCGAACCCAATCTCGCCACGGAACGGCACCGGGCTTTGGTTGGTCGCCCGCAGCCGTGCGACGAGAAGCGGTGTACCTGGCAGGATCGAGTAGGCGATGCGAAGCGCGAGGTCGGGTTTCTCGGGTGTGCCGAGGTCTGTCTCGACGGCGATGGATTCGCCGGATGTGGAATCCGCGAGCGACATCGCGATGTCGCGCAGTCCGTTTCGCCAATCGTCGGACGAGTCCCGATGCAGATACGGCGTCACGCCGCCGTGCCAGGGACCCCACCAGTTTCGCTGGCTCGGCTCGGGGAACGACGCCGCGATGAGACTGCCGTCCGAGCCCGGTCGTGCCAGACGGGTGATGCGGCCGAGCTGCTTCGGCGCGCAATCGATCGCGAGGAAGGGTGACTCGACGCGTTCGATCTCGACGTTCTCGATTGTGAGAGACGACCGAATCGTCTCCGCGGCCTGACCGAGGCCCGGCAAGAGGGCGGTCGGGAACCGTTCGACCTCGCGATCGTGCCGGAACACGATTGTGGCCTCGACTGGCGCGTCGACCGGGTTCGTCAGCGTAACTGTGACCGTGACCGGCGAACTAATCCGCAGGCCAGCGACAGTTGCCTTTGTCGAGATGGCGTTGCCGTCGCGCTCGAGCCACACGTCGCCGTCGAGAGGGCGTGCACGGTGGCTGTCGATCGCGATGTTGATGGGAGCACGCGACCCAGCCGCGGGCGGGATGCCCGCGCTCCCAGAATCGCGCGCGTTCGCTCCCGAGACGACCCGGGCAACCACCGCGCGGCGCGGCGTCGGGTAGTGAAGGGTGTCCCGGCGCGCGACGAGCTGCGCGTAGGCATCGGCGGCCAGTCGCCAATCGCCGCGGCCGACGACCAGGTAGACCGGCTTCGTCTCGACGCGCTCGCCCGGGGGAACCTCCAGGGGCATCGAAAGTGTCGGGTGCGCCGTCGTCATCCGGACGCCGATGCCAGGATGCCAGAGGGTCCCGTGGGTCCAGCCATCACGTTCGAGCGCGATCCAGCCCTCGTCGAGCACATCGGCCGGCTTCAGGACACCGTCACGCCAGTCGGGCCAATCGGTCGCGGCATCGCGCGTGACCCCGCCGGCGATCGGCGCCGCCGCCATCGATGCGCCCAGGTCATCCTCAGAGTGACGTGTGCTCGACTCTACAGTCATCGACCGCTGAGCCGATCCGTGATTGGCGATGGCCCATCGGTGCTCGATGACGCCATCCGCGGTCAGCGTGATGTGTCGCTCGTATGAAAGCGTCGGGTCGTCCGGCGGAGTCGCGCGGAGAATCAGATGGGCGCTGCCACCATCGTGCCACGCCTTTGCCTCCCAGCGGTGTCCGACCAGGGAGGATGGAAAGTACGGCGGACCGAAAGAGCATTCGGTGTTCGCGATCGTCTCGCCATCGACGCGATGCGCGATCTTGACCGCAATCCGCCACTCCGCACTGACGAGCGGCGTGCTCACGGCGATGTCGCGTGTCATCAAGCGGGCCGTCGTCTCGTCGATCGCCGAGATCGCGTGACCGGGCGCGACCGCGTCGCACCAGACGTCGATGCTCCCCGCGCCGACGCCAGCGCGATCGACGAGGCCGCCCCGAATGCGGAAACGTCCCGAGCGATCGGCCAGGAGTTCCAGCGGAATCGCGAGTGTGGCGCCGGCCGAGACGTCGATCGACGACTGCGCGGGCGTCGCCAACACGTTCACATCGGCCACCAGCATCAGCGATCCGCGGAAGGACGTGGCACGATGGTTTTCCACGACCAGCCAGGCGCGTCCGGCAGTTCCGGGCGTCAGCGCGACCGATCCTTCGAGCCGTCCGGTGAATGGGGCTGTCACATCGGTCGAGCGCGCCAATTGGAGGCGATCCTCACCGAGCGACACCGACGCGTGGACGCGGTGGTTCGGCCGCTGACGGGTCAGGCTGGCGGCTGGAACGCCGGCGGCGAGGTCGATCGCAACATCGACCCTCTGCCCCGGCGCGAGCGACGACGCGTGGAGCGCGGTCGCCGTCACGGCGTCTTCGCCCTGCGCGTGAAGATTCAGGGGCAACGCGACCGACTGCCGGTTCTCGACAACCCAGTGCGTCTGGCCGAGCGCGCCGTGAAGCAGGCGTGCTCGACCGGAGACGTGGCCGATCTTGTATTCGTCGCAGTCGATCCCGACGATCGCCTTGGCGTGGCGATCGATGGTGATCGTCAGCCTTCGGCCGTCCTTCTCCCAGTGGTACACGTAGACGCCGAGGCCATCGATCTCGGCGTCGTCTTCGCGCGGCGCCAGATCGCGACGCAGGTCGCGGTACCAGTCGGCCATCCGGAAGAACCGCCGCGCCGCGTCGAGGCGAAAGATCGACGGCAGGTAGTTCTCCATGTGGACCGTGTCGCCGGGGATCCAGAAGTATCCCGACTTCTTGTAGAGTGGGATCGCCTTCGCATTTCCCGGCCAGGTGTGAAGGTCGAGCCGCGCGAAGCCGAGCTCGACCGTGCGCGCGAGCGCGGCCTTCAGGAGATCGCGGCCAACTCCGGTGCCGTGCCACCGCGGGTGCGCGCTCAGGACGCCGACGTAGGCGGTGTCGGCGTCGGTTGGCGATCGGAAGAGCGACAGGAAGCCAGCCGCGCGTCGCTCGCCGGTCTCGAGGTCGGTCTCCCAGGCGAGGAAGAGATCGAGCGCGTCGATATCGGCGACGTCGGACAGCACTCTTTCGGGTGTGGATTGCGAGCCGCCATACGGCGCCTCGCCATTCCAGCCGGGGCCGCTTTCGCGCCACATCCGCGCCATCTCGTCGGCGTCCTCCGGCCGGACGGAGGCAATGCGTCCGGGAGAGGACGCGATCATCTGAATCAGGTCGTCGTTTCGTTCGAGAATCCGCATCCGTCGAGAACCTCTATCCGCTGCGCTTGAGTCGGCCAGTGCGCTTGGAATATCGTTCGGCCCAGCCGAACACGGCCAGACCGAGCGGAATCGCGACCGCGCCGACGATGAAGAGCGGGATCAATTCGCCCACGAGCGCGCTGAGAGGCGCGCCTTCGAGCAGCGCCCGCCGCACGCCGACGAGCGCATAGGTGGCGGGAGAAAGGCGGCTGAGCAGTTGCATCCAGCCCGGCATCACGTCGACCGGGTAGAAGACCCCCGAGACGAGCAGGATGCACGACTGCGAGACGAACACCATCTGCTGCCCGCGCTCGGTGAAGAGCAACGGCAGCGTCGCGACCATGATGCCCAGACCGACGAAGCCGATCGCGGCGACCATCAGCATCACGACCGCCGCAAACAGGTTGGCGCGGGTGAGATCGAGGTCGAAGAAGAGCCGCAGGATGAGCAGGATGACGCCGGTGCGCAGCAGACCGTAGACGGCCGCGAAGATCACCTGCCCGAGTAGATGCGTGACGCGCGAAACGGGCGCCATAAACGTGTATTCGATTGTGCCTTCCCAGCGTTCCCAGGAGATCATCTCGGCGATGACGTCGAAGGTCGTCGCCAAGTAGCTCCAGACCAGACTGCCGATCAGCAGGTACAGAACCAGTTCATTGTTCTGGCCGGTCTGACCGCTGATCTGATTCATCGCCGCGCCGATGAAACCGATGACGAGCGCGTGGGCGACGCTGTAGACGAGAAAAGCGATCTCCCAGCCCCAGTACCGTTTGGTCAGGTTGATATTCCGTTCGACGAAGGCGTAGGACGCGCGTACTTCGCGCGCGATGGTGGACATTCGATTACTCCTTGCTCGGGTCGTCGTTTTCGTCGTAGTCGGCGTCTTCCAGACTGCGACCCGTGAAATGCATGAACACATCTTCGAGCGAACCGCCGCGACCCTCCCCGAGGCTGCGTTCTTTGAGGACATCCGGCGTATCAAGCGCGACGATGCGACCGTTGTCGATGATCGCAAGTCGGTCGCAGAGGCGATCGGCTTCCAGCATGTCGTGGGTCGTCAGGACGATCGTGGCAGCGTGGTCGTGCCGTAACCCGAGGACGAACTCCTGGACGTCGCGCTTGGAGCGTGGATCGAGGCCGGTTGTCGGCTCGTCGAGCAGCATCAGGACGGGCGAGGTGAGGAACGCGCGCGCGATCGCGACCTTCTGCTGCATGCCCCGGGACATGTTCTCGAGCGGCTCGTCGATCCGGCCCCGCTTGATGCCGAGCTGCTGAAGGATCGCAACTGACTTCTCGCGCGCCTCGCCAGCGTGCATCCCGTACAGGCGAGCCGCGTAGACGAGATTCTCCCAGGGGGAGAGCTTCTTGAAGAACGCGGCATCGACGCTGACACGATTGATCAGGCGTCGGACGGCCATGTCGTCGCGCACGACGTCGTGTCCGAAGACCGACATCGTCCCCGCGTCGGGTAGGAGTAGTGTCGAAACAAGGCGAATCAAGGTCGATTTGCCGGACCCGTTTGAGCCGAGCACGCCGTAGATTTCGCCCTTTTCGACCGTGAGTGTAATGTCATCGACCGCGCGCACGACTTTCTTTGGCGGAAGACGCCGGAGTCGCGCCAGGAGCGAGCCGGCGTCGCGGGTGAATGTCTTGGAGACGTGGTCGATCACCAGCGCGGCCTCGGCTGAATCGGCCGCGACTGGGACCCGGGCCCGCGGGTTGGTCGCCTCGCTCGCGGATTCGGTGGAGATCATTGCCACGTGGGATCCTCCTCGATCGTATGCCAGGACGGGCGGTGTCAGGCTCGAACGATCCACGGCGGCGCGCACAAAAAAACGCCGTGGGCGCGTTCCCGCCCGCGGCGCTGGTGACGAAACTCTTAGAGAGTCACCAGCGCAACCTGGGCGCACGCATACCGGTACCCGAGCCAAGGGGAGCGACAGCGCCCCCGGCCAGACCGACAGCCCGAATTCGAACCAACGTGCACCTCACTTCGATGAAGTGGGCTGATCGTACGGCGGCGAAATGGGGTTCGTCAAGCAATAGTTTCCTCCGGAGGCCACTGTTGCGCGCCGTGAAGCAGGCGAAGGATCTGCACTGTGTCGCGAAGCCGGTAGATGACGACGTAGGTCCATTTCACGATCACCGCTGATTGCTTTGGCGAGCGCGGGCGGCCTCAATGATGTCTGCGACCTGCTGAATGACCACCTCGTGTGGCACGAGGCGCCCTTCATCGGCGGCGCGGATGCCCTCCTCGACTGCCCAGTCCACTCGCACAGAACGCGGGCCATCAGTCACGTAGCCTTGTTGTTGAAGTGGACCACCCGGAGCCGGCGATCATCGCGACAATTGCTGCACGGACAGACGGGTCGCGCCTATCAAAGCTGGCAGTGTCGGTGACGACACAGATCGACGTGTCAGTCGAAAGGCCGGCGGGCTCACTCCACGCGGCGAAGGCCCGCCGCGGTCAGGATTTCGTCGGGCGTGGCGACGTCCAGGCCGAAGTGTTGGCGTATCAGATCGCGCTTCGACAGTAGGTGTCGGCGATCGTAGGTTGCGAGATGGGTCACACCGGCATGGATTCCGCCGGCGACGATCGGCGCATCCTTCGGTTCGACGACGGCGGCGGCGCGACGAACGAGTTCTCCCGGCGGTTCGATCAGACTTTCGCGCAGGACATCGCGGGACCGGTTGAAATGAGGGAGCGCCTTGGGGACCTTGCGCGCCAGGTTCGCCTCGGTTTCGCTGAGAACCAGATCGGACAGGTAAACGGGAAGCACCCCTCCGATCCCCGCGATGACCAGGTCGCGTGACGAGCTGGCTGGCGACATCGAGGCCGCGAACAGGACGCTCGAGTCCGGAAAGGCGCTAGTTCTCGCGGGAGTCCGAATCGATGTCAGAGCGCTCGCGGGCTAGTTGTCCGCGCATCTCCCGACCCGACTCGATCCACTCTTCAAGTGTGACGCCCTTCTCACGAAGAAGTGCTCCCATTTCGTCCAGGGCTTTGGTCGCGAGCACCACACGCGGCGTGATCAAGAGGCCTTCGTCAGTCTCTACGACCGCGACAAGATCGCCCTTCTTGAGACCCATTCTTCGACGCGCACCAACCGGAAGAGTCACCTGTCCCTTGTCCTGCACCCGAACGAGCTTGCTCTCGGCCATCGACGTACTCCTCGGAAAATCATAACTTCCGACATTCCGAACAGAAACAGTCTACCGCCCAGGCAGGTGGTAACGCCGTGAACTGCCACGGTCGTGGCCCGATGCTAGCCTATCCGGCGATGTGTGTCCCGCCGACTGAGATCGATCCGCGATGAGAAATGCCGACGGTGTGGCGCCGATCCTGATCTTCAACGCGGGCAGTTCATCGCTGAAGTACGAGGTGATCGCGGCAAACGGACATTCGGTCGCGCGCGGGGGCGTGCGAAGGGTTGGAACGGATCAGGCGCTCCGGGAATCCACCGCCGGCGATGGACCTCTGCGTGCGACGACTGAGCCGTGCGCGGATCACGCTGTCGCGGCGGCGTGGGCGGTCGCGGATCTACGCGAGGCCGTGTCGTCGGCATTGGACGAGGTGGTCGCGGTCGGCCATCGGGTCGTCCACGGTGGTCCGCGCCTCTGGCAGCCGACCGTCATCGACGGTGACGTGATGACGGAACTGACGCGCGTCGCCGAGCTTGCCCCGCTTCACAACAGTCCGGCGCTGGCAACAATCGAGGCGGCTCGTGATCTACTGCCGGGCGTGCCGCACGTGGCGGTGTTCGACACGGGATTCCACCACGACCTGCCGGCAGTCGCCCGCGAGTACGCCCTGCCGCGTTCGATCGTCGAACGCTTCGCGATCCGCCGATACGGATTCCACGGCATCTCGTGCCAGTACTTGATGCGCCGGATCGGTGAACTCGGCATCCAACCGGCGAAACGGGTGATCCTCTGCCACCTCGGCGCCGGGGCGAGCATCACGGCGGTTCTCGACGGGCGATCGATCGACACGAGCATGGGATTCACCCCGCTCGAAGGCCTGGTGATGGCGACCCGGGTTGGCACGGTCGATCCGGGCATCGGGCCGTTCCTCGAACGCCACGCCGGCCTTGATGCCGACGGGGTGGAGCGCCTGTTCGAGCGCGAATCCGGACTGCGCGGGCTGAGCGGTCGAAGCGGCGACTATGCCGAGTTGGAGAGTCTGGCTGCCGCTGGCGATCGTGACGCGAATTTCGCGATCGATGTGTTCGCCTATCGCGCCCGGGCCTACTTGGGCGCCTATTGGGCGGCGCTCGGCGGCGTCGATCTGATCGTGTTCTCGGGTGGCATCGGCGAGAACTCGGCCGACGCTCGCGCGCGGATCCTCGGTCCGCTCGACGCCGTTGGCTGGCGGCTCGATCCGACCGCAAACGCGAGCGGTCCGCCCGAGCGGCGGATCAATCCCAACGGCGCAACTCCGGCGGTCTGGGTCATTCCAACGCGCGAGAGCGCCGAGATCGCGCGCGAGGTGCGCCTATTGATGCAGCAAGCAATAGACCGAGGCCGAATGCCCGGCATCGAACCTACCGCGGGTTCGTCGCGCGCCGGTGTCAGCCCGACTTCTCGCCAGATTGTCGGGCAGCGAGGCCGTACAAGCCCGCCTCTTGGCTCAGCGCGGCGAGCTCGTCGAGGATCTTGAGTCGCTCAGCATAGAGCAGATCCGCGCGCCGATGGTCCAGCAGCTCCGCGATTGTCATGCCGATCGGACCGATCCGTTCGCGCATCGCGAGCGTCGCCGCCACGACCTTGCCTCGCCGTGTGATTTCGACGGCGGTCGGTCGCCGACGCAGCGCGTCCGTCGCCCTTTTGGAGGAAGCCGAGATGCTCGACGGTTTCGCGGTCACCACGTCAGGGTAATTGTAGCCACGTGACGCTCGAGTTCATCCCTGCGGTCCTCCCCAGCGCCAGTCGCGAATAGCCGGCATGTCCTCGCCGTGCTTGCGAATGTAGGCGCGGTGCTCGGTCAGCATGTCGCGAAACGCTTGCTTCGCGTGCGCGGCGCGGACAGCCAGGTTCGGTACGCGTTCGATCACGTCCATCGCGAGGTGGAACCGATCCATGTCGTTCATGACGACCATGTCGAACGGCGTGGTCGTGGTGCCCTCCTCCTTGTATCCGCGTACGTGGAGGTTGGCGTGGTTGGCGCGCCGGTAGGTCAGCCGGTGGATCAGCCAGGGATACCCGTGATAGGCGAAGACGATCGGCTTGTCCGTTGTGAATAGACCGTCGAAATCGCGATCGGTCAGCCCGTGGGGATGCTCCTCCCGCGGCTGTAGCCGCATGAGATCGACGACGTTGACGACGCGAATCTTCAGATCGGGGATGCGTTCGCGCAGGAGATCGACCGCCGCGAGCGTCTCCAGTGTCGGCACGTCGCCAGCGCATGCCATGACGACGTCCGGCTCGGATCCGGCGTCATTGCTGGCCCACTCCCAGATGCCGATTCCGGCCGCGGAATGCTTGACCGCCGCGTCGATGTCGAGAAACTGCGGCGCCGGCTGCTTCCCCGCCACGACGATGTTGATGTAGTTCCGACTGCGCAGACAGTGGTCCATCACCGAGAGCAGCGTGTTTCCATCCGGCGGGAGGTACACGCGGATCACGTCGGCCTTCTTGTTCACGGCGTGGTCGATGAAGCCAGGATCCTGGTGCGAGAAGCCGTTGTGGTCCTGTCGCCACACGTGTGACGAGAGCAGGTAGTTCAGCGAGGCGATCGGCGCCCGCCACGGGACCTCGTCGCGCGTGACCTTCAGCCACTTGGCGTGCTGGTTGAACATCGAGTCGACGACGTGGACGAACGCCTCGTAGGTCGAGAAGAGTCCGTGTCGGCCGGTCAATAGGTACCCCTCGAGCCAGCCCTGGCAGGTGTGCTCGGAGAGGATCTCCATCGCGCGACCGTCCGGTGCGAGGTGATCGTCTTCCGGCACTTTCTCGCCCATCCAGGCCCGATTCGTCACGTCGAGCACGTCGCCGAGTCGATTGGACGCCAGTTCGTCCGGTGCGACGACGCGAAAGTTTCGGCTGTCGAGATTCGCTTTCATGATGTCGCGCAGGAAGCGACCCAGCGCCCGCGTTGCCTCACCGATCGTCTCGCCCGGCGCGGGGACGTCGATCGCGTAGTCGCGGAAGTCCGGCATGTCCAGATCGCGCAGAAGCAAGCCGCCGTTGGCGTGCGGATTCGCGCCCATGCGACGTGTGCCGAGCGGCGCGCACCGGGCGATCTCTGGCCGCACGCAGCCTCGGTCGTCGAATAGCTCGTCGGGGCGATAGCGACGCAACCACTCATCGAGAAGCGCCAGGTGGGCCGGATTCCCGGCCACGTCCGAGAGCGGCACCTGGTGCGAGCGCCAGGACCCTTCGGACTTGTGGCCATCCACCTCCGCCGGACCGGTCCAGCCCTTCGGTGTCCGCAGAACAATCATCGGCCAACGAGGCCGCTCGGTCGCACCGCCGGTTCGCGCCTCCCGCTGGATCGTGGCGATGTCGTCGAGCGCGCGATCGAGTGTCTCGGCCATCTGCCGATGCATCAGGGCCGGATCGTCGCCCTCGACGAAGTACGGCTCGTGCCCGTACCCGCGCAGCAACTGTTCGAGTTCGTGATGTGGAATGCGCGCCAGGACGGTCGGATTCGCGATCTTGTACCCGTTCAGATGGAGGATCGGCAGCACCGCGCCATCGGACGCCGGATTCAGGAACTTGTTCGAATGCCAGGCGGCCGCGAGCGGACCGGTCTCGGCCTCACCGTCGCCGATGACGCACGCCACGAGCAAGCCCGGGTTGTCGAGCGCGGCTCCGTAGGCGTGCGAGAGGGCGTAGCCGAGTTCGCCGCCCTCATGGATCGATCCGGGCGTTTCTGGCGCGGCGTGACTCGGGATGCCGCCGGGAAACGAGAACTGTCGAAAGAGTCGGCGCAGACCTTCGATCCCTGGACCCACATTCGGGTAAATCTCGCTGTAGGTGCCTTCGAGGTAGGTGTTCGCGACCATCGCCGGACCGCCGTGGCCGGGGCCACAGACGAAAATCGCGTTCAGGTCGCGGTCGACGATCGCGCGATTGAGGTGGGCATAAATGAAGTTGAGACCTGGCGTCGTGCCCCAGTGACCAAGCAACCTCGGCTTGACGTGTTCCGATGTGAGCGGGTCGCGCAGCAGCGGGTTGGCGAGCAGGTAGATCTGTCCGACTGACAGGTAGTTGGCCGCCCGCCAGTAGGCGTCGATCAGTCCGAGTTGTTCGTCGGTCGGCCGCATCGGCGTTCGCTCCTAATCCGCTCGGATTAGCCTACGCGATTGCGCCACTCCCTGACTTCTGGGATTTCCCTGGTGTGGCGCCCTACGACCGCGCCAGGATATCGCGCGTCGCGGCCGTGCCCTCGGCGAGCGCGACATCGATCGGCTTCTGGTTGCGCAACACCAGATGGAACTCGCCGGCGAGGCGCCCGGCGACGGCGCGGTACCCCGGGAAGCCGGTGACTGGCGCGTTCGCGGTCTCGAGAAGCTGTGCCAGGATCGGCGGCCAGAGGCTCGCGAACGGACCGGTATCGCCCCGGTACGGCGCGCGGTCGAGATTGTTCTGTCGCGCCGGCGGGTAGCCGTTTCCGGCGCACCAGGCGTGGCTCGCCTCGTCGGATGACAGCGCGGCGATCAGTTCTCGCGCCCGGTCGCCGGACGCGAACCGGCCGACGCACCAGTGGCGGCCGCGCAGGAGGATGCCGCGATGATCGCGCCGGGGCGCCAGCGTGGCGCCGACCGAGAGGGCGGACCCAATCGCGGTTTCGTTCCGCGCCCAGAGCGACGAGGCCCACCAGAGGCCGACTTTGCCGCTCTCGACCAGACGAAAGGCCGGGCGATCGGGTGGCAGCGCGCCACGGGTTGCCAGGAGGTCCTGCAGAAAGATCAACGCCGCGCGCATGGCTTCGTGCTCGAATGACACGATGCCGCCATTCGGCGTCGGGAATGCGGCGCCGGCCGCGAACGCATGCTGTGCGACGTGGAGGTAGAGGTCGTCGCCGGGACCGGTCGGGAGGATCGCGCCCCAACGCTCCTCCGGCGCCGCGACGCGCTTGCAGACGTCGGCGTACTCGGCCCAGGTCGACGGTGGTGTCGCCTTGCCGGCTTCTCGCAGGCCAGCCGCGCGAAGTAGAGCGTCGTTGTAGAACGGCTGAGCGAATACCGGCGCGGCCGGCACACCGAGCGCCTCGCCACGCCAAAGTCCGGTTTCGCGCAGACCCGGAACCCACCCGTCGGCGAAAACGGTGTCCGATCCGAACGCCGCGATCACGCCGCGATCCCTCGCCTCCGGAAGCCACTCGCCGGGGAGTTCGAGCACGTCCGGGCCGATCCCGCTTGCCGCGGCGCCAAGGGCTCGCCCGAACAGTTCCTCGGGATCGCCGAGCGGAAGCGTTGCCAGATCGATCGCGCCGCCGCGCCGGCCAAGAATCGGACGCAATTGGCGATCCATCACCGACGCCGCGATCGCGCCGCCGGCGTGCCAGAGGCGGATCGGGTTGCCAGACGCCCGGAGCGCGATCGTCGGTGGCTCGACGAGCCGCGTGACACGTGCGCAGGCCGCGCCGAGGAGCGCGATCGCGGATGCGCCGAGGAGCGAGCGACGAGAGAGGGCCTTGGGCCTGACTCGCGGCGACAGTTGAATCATCCGCTGTGGGGACGAGCCGTGGCAGCGCCGGCGTCCGGCACTTTGCCGAAGCGACTGATCCGCCACCACCGAAGAGAAGTCACCACAGGGTTAGCCATCGTCGTCCGCGAAGTCGAGACGCGTCGTCAGTCCGTCGTATCCGATCGTCGTCGCGGGGAAGATCTCGGCGGCGTGGGGCGCATAGGCCGCTGGATCGGTGATGGCCTGGCTGATGTGCGTCACCCAGAGTCGGCGCGCGCGCGCGCGCGCCGCCAGGGCACAGGTCTCGTCCAGATGCATGTGCTGGTGGTCGACCGCGCGCTGGTGATCGTCCGGGGCCATGAACGTCGCCTCGCAGATCAGGAGGTCGGCTTCCTCGGCGAAGCGGACGATAGCATCGGTCGGCCGCGTGTCGGTCACGTAGGCGACTGAAAGGCCGGGACGCGGCGGTCCGAGGACGTCGTCCGGCTCGGCGTGGCCACCCGGCCACGAGACCGACTGCCCGTGCTGCAAGCTGTTCCACAGTTCAATCGGAATGCCGCGCGCCTCGGCCCGGGAACGGTCGAATCGCCGCCGCCGCGCCAGGTCGAACCGGTAGCCGAGGCACGGCATCCGATGATCGAGGTCGATGGTCGTCAACCTGAGATCGCTGGCGAGATCGATCGCCGCGCCGCCGTTCAGTTCCTGTATGCGGACCTCGAACGGCAGCCCCGGGACCAACACGGCCAATGAACGCGCCGCGTCGATCGTCTGCCTGGTGCCGTACACCGTGAGCGGATCTTGACGCCCGGACATGCCGAGCGTGAGGAGAAGTCCAGGCAGTCCGGCAATGTGATCCGCGTGGACGTGGGTCAGCAGGATCGCCGTCAGGCCGCCGAAGCCCCAGCCCGGGGCGCGCATCGCGACCTGCGTGCCTTCGCCGCAGTCGGCGAGATACATGTTGCCGCCGACGCGAATCAACGCCGCGGCGAGCGCCCGGCCGGGCAGGGGAACAGTGCCGGCGGTGCCGACGAGGCAGACGTCGATCACGCGCTGCTTAGGCGCCCAGCTCCCGCTCGGCCGCGTCCAGGCTCGCCAGGATCGACTCCTCGACCGCCAGGCCGTCGCGCCGGCGCTGCGCGTACTGGTCCCACTCGATTTCGCCGGGGACGTAGACGCGATTGACACCTGGAGCGGTCGGACAGGCCTGGATCTGGTCGATCAGTTCGTCCATGCGCGCCTTGAACTCGTCGATCGGCATGTACCGCGCGACGTCGATCGTCATGAAGAACTGACCGCTGCCGAGCGCGCCGAGTCCAGCGCCGAAACGCCCGCCCGACATAACGCCGGCCAGGACGTCCAGCATGAGCGCCATCCCGTACCCTTTCGGACCACCGACCGGCTCGAGCGACCCGGCGCGCGCGGCCAAGGGATCGGTCGTCGGGTTGCCATCGGCGTCGCGGGCCCACCCGAGCGGTATCGACTCGCCCTTCGAGCGGGCCACGTCGAGCTTGCCGCCCGCGACGACGCTCGTCGCCATGTCGAGCACCATCGGCCATTCCCGATTGGTCGGCACCGCCATCGCGAAGGGATTGTTGCCGACCAGTTTCTTCGTGCCGCCGGTTGGGACCATATTGATACCGGCGTTGGTCGTCGCCCAGCCGATCAGGCCGTGGGAGATGGCGCGAATCGCGTAGTACGCCATTGCCCCACAGTGCGTCGAGTGCTTGAGCGCGACTCCGGCCATGCCGTACTGCTTGCCGCGTTCGATCGCCAGTTCGTTCGCGCGGTAGGCCGTCAGTTGGCCGATGCCGTTGTCGCCGTCGACGACGCACTGCGCGCCGTTGTCGACGACGACCTGGATGTTCGGATGAGGATTGATGCGCCCGGCACGGCACGCCTCGACGTAGGTCGGCACGCGAATGACGCCGTGCGACGGATGGCCGCGCATGTCGGCCTCGACCAGATGGTCGGCGACGATCGTCGCGTCCGCCTCGGAGATATCCAGGCGGGTGAAGATGCGCGTCACGCGTGCGCGTAATGCAGATGGATCGATCGTCTGTGTAGCCATTGGCCGGGATGGTACCAGCGTTGGCGGCGTGCTCGCGAGCGTCTCGTGGCCGTTCGGTTGCTATTGACTCAGTGCGTCGCCGCGCACAAGCAGGGATGTCATCGAGCAAGTCTATTCCGATCCTCTCTCCGCTCATCCCGATCGCGGGCGCAGGTTGGCGCGCACCGCGCGTTCGAGGTCAGCCACGGTCGTCATTCCAGCGCGTCGGCCACGCGCGCGGACAGGGACCAACGCACCCAGTTGAACAACGGTCCGAGGTGACGCCAACCGCGTGCCATATCACCACGGTCAGCGCGAAGTACACGCCGGTCGCTAATCCACGAGTTGCCGGCAGCATCGCCACCAGCACCGTCCACTGGTTGATCTTGGACGACATGAGGGCGGTCAGCGCGGCCGAGCCGAGCCCGCGCCACGCGAACAGCGAGACCACCACGAACTCGGGTGCCTCGGAGGCGAGGGGCGCCAGCCACTGCACGAGCAGGAACTCGTCGACGCCGAGCGCGGTGCCCGCGCCGACGAGCGCCTTCGCGAACGGCTTCGCAACGAGAAGGATCGCGCCGGCCGCGCCGATCACCAGCGCCGCGGTCACGAGCCTTCGCGAGCGTGGCGATAGCGCCCCGATCGTCCGCGCCGGGCCGACCAGGTGCGGTTCCCCGGCCGGCAAGCGCGCCAGCCGCCAGACGTAGAGGCCAAATAGAGTAACCAGGACAGCCATGTCGAGCAGCGAGATGTCGCCCTTGAATGGCAGGACACACGCATACACCGTTGCCGCCAGAAGCACCACGAGTTCGAGACGGTTCTGGCGCTGTAGCTGCACGGCGACGTGCCGGTGGCGCAGCCAGGCAATAAGCACGACGAGCGGCCACGCAATACCGATCAGTAGTCGGTTCGCGCCGGTCATGTTCGCGACCGCGTAGCCAGCGTAGACCGGGTCCTCCGCCGCCAACCAGGCGAAACTCGCGTCGACGACGTACTCGGGTAGGATCGCGATCAGGGCCAGCGCCGCGAGCGCGAGTCCTTGCGAGACATCGAGCTGGGCCACCTCCGCGGCCCAGGACAGCAGAAAGGCCGCTCCAACGATCGCCAACCCGTAGATCGCCGCGCGGATGGGGTCGGAGAGCGGTGTTCCGAGCACAGCGACGGCGACGCCGGGAACGGTCGCGAGCGCGGCCAGCGCGACCAGGAGCCAACTGGCGGACCGCGCCGCGAGTGTGGGCTGTGCGGTGATCGGCAAGGCGGACCCTCCGGCGATGATGGTTCCCTGGCGGGATGTCCTGGTCGAAGGTCTCCTCGTGGCCCGTCATAGCGGGCTGGCGTGGCCGTGCCACGAGAGACCGTCCTGACGGCCGCGCCGAGCACGGGCGTACTCCCCTCGGTGTCGGGGTCTAATGTACGAGGTCGGCCGGCTGTCCGTCAGTCAGCATTATTGCGTACGCCTCGTTTCAGCCGTCGGCGGCGGATCGCGGCGTTCGAATGACCGACCGGACCTCACGATCGACACTCGCGCACCCTACGCGCGCGGTTCGCGGTGTGAGTCTACGCCGCCCGGACGCGTTCCGGCGCCAGCGCGCGCATTGTTTCGCGGACGGCCTCGGCGGTCTTGCGGGCGGTGATGACCCGGACGACCGCGGTGTCGAGCCCGGTCGCGAGCCGCTTGAACGCCGCCGGCGCCTCGGCCGCGCCGCCAAAGTATCCGACCTTGCGAATCAGTTCATCCGGGAATCGGTCGAGCAGATCGTTGGCGTCGGCGCCATCCGCGCGGCCGGTCTCGTATGCGACGAGCGCGTCGGCGAATCCCATGCGCTCGAAGTGCGCGCGATAGGTCGGCAGCAAGGCGTAGTTCACGACCTGTCGCGACAACGCCCGCCGCGCCGCGGGGACATCCTCATCGACGCAGACGCGAATGTACTGCGTGATTGGGACCGCCGATGGATCGCGACCGGCCGCGCGGGCGCCCTCGGCGATGCGCTCGCGACACCAAGCGACCTGCTCGGGCGATGCCCAGTTCGGCAGGACGCCGTCGGCGTGCCGTCCGGCCATCTGAAGCGTCTTTGGCCCCAGCGCGGCGACGAACACCGGCGTCGGTGGCGGCTTGATTCCGAGGGACACGCCACGGAGGGTGATCATCTTGCCTTCGAGTGTCACGCTTTCGCCGCCGAGCAGGCCGCGCAGGGCGATCGCGTACTCGCGCAGCGCCGTCAACGGCGTGACGTTCGGCAAGCCGAACATCTCGCGCGCGTGCGGCTCGTAGAGCGGATTCGCGCCGATCCCGAGGGTGAAGGTTCCGCGCGTGATCGTCGAGACCGTGGCCGCCTGGGCCGCCAGCGTTACGGCCGACCAGTTGCCGGCCGGGATGACCGAGATGCCGGTCGGAAGTCCGCTCGTCTCAAACCAACGAACGCAGGTGTGAAAGGCATCGAATCCGGTCGCGCCGGCCGGCGTCCACACGCTGGCGAAGCCGTGATCGGCCGCGTCTCGCGCCAGACCGCGCAATTCGTCCGGCGGTAGCCCCAGCATGGGGTCCAGGCCGATGCCAATTTCCACGTGAACTTTGTCCTTACTTCTTCGACTTTGGCTTACCGGTGGCCTTGGGGGTCGCCTTCGCGGCCGGCATCGGCTCGCGCATCGGCGCCTTCGCCGGGATCTTGACTGTGTAGTCGGCCTTCGATGCAAACCCCGACACGAGTTTCTCGGCCGGTTTGCCGCAGGTCGGACAGGGTCCGGGCTCGCCGGACTGCGACATCGCGCGCGTCAATTCGAAGTCCGTGGCGCAGGTCCGGCACCGATATTCATAAATTGGCACTTGAACACCCCCTTCGGGTCCTACATTCTATCGCCTGACAGTGGAGCAACAAGGCCAACTGGCGCGATCCGTCATCGGGCGACTCCCGTCGGGCGCACGTCGCCGATCGTCGCCCATCGTTTTCGCGCGCTAGGGCATCTCGAACCGATGTTTCCGCTCGGCCGCTGGCGCCTCGGTCTGCGCGGGCAGCTCGTCGCCCAGGTCGTCATCGGCGTCGTCGTCGTCGTCGGAATGCTGCTGCTCCTGCGCGCCTACATCGCGCAGGAGGAAATGGATCGCGGCGGTCGAGCACGTCAGTCGGTTGGCCGAGTTCTGGCGGGATACATCGACGCGCAGTTGACGAATCAGCTCGCGCAACTGGCGCGAGCGGCCGGTCAGTTCGCGCTTCCCGGCGCGCGCCCGGCGCCGTCGCTGTTGGAGGACGCGCGGTCGCGTCTCGAAGCGTCGTCGCACGGCGTCTACCTCCTCGATGCCTCCGGGATGCTGATCGCGGCCGATCCACTCGAGATCGGCGCCGTCGCCGAGGCGGTTGGCCGCCGGCCGGAGGTCGTCGAGGCGATCGCGCGGGGGCGGCCGGCCGTGTCCGGCGTCCACACTGGACCGCGTGGGCGTCCGCAGTTCGCGGTCGTCGTTCCGGTGCGACTCGCGGCCGGGGTCGGCCAACTGGGATCTCTGGTCGATCCGACCAGCCCGCTCTTCGTCGAGCTCGTCGAAGCAGCGCGCGCGATGGATGATGGCATCGTCGCCGAGGTCGTCGATCAGTTCGGCACAGTCGTTTCCGCGACTCAACGGGAAAGAACGCTCTTGCCGGCCGCGTTTCCGGTGCTGGCGCCGGGCGCGGCCGGCACCGGTCAGATCGCCCGACCGATCGGAATCTCGGGTGACGAGCCGTTCCTGGTCGTGCGCGTGCCGCTCGAACGAGCGCCGTGGCACCTCGTTGTCGCGGTGCCCGAGGCACGCATCCTCGCGCCGGTGCGGCGCTGGGACCAGCCACTCGCCGGCATGGGAATCGCGACGTTTCTGGTGCTGGTTGGGTTGTCGGTCCTGACGTCGCGTGGGATCGTCGGGCCGGTTCAAACGCTGATACAGTCGGCCCGTCGCATCGCGCGCGGCGATCTTGCGAGCCCCGTTCCGCGCGTCGGTGGCGGCGAGCTCGGCAATCTCGCCGCCGCGCTCGATGACATGCGTGGCGACCTGCGGACGGCCGATCAGGCCCGCGCCGAGGTCGACCACCTCAAGGATGAGTTCATCTCGTCGGTCTCGCACGAACTGCGCACACCGCTCGGCTTCGTCAAGGGGTACGCGACGACGCTCCTGCGGACCGACACGCGCTGGGATAGTCGAACCGCGCGACGCTGTCTCGAAATCATCGACGAGTCGAGTGACCAACTGCTCGAATTGGTCGATCATCTCCTCGATATGTCGCGCATCAACGAGGGGAAACTCAGCGTCAACCCCGAGCCGACCGCGCTCGGCCCGCTGATCGAGGAGGCACGGCATCGCTACGGCAGCCGATCACGCGAGCACGTGATGGTCGCGCGGATTTCCCCGGAATGCCCGGAGGTCCATGCCGACCCGAGCCGCGTGCGCCAGATCTTGAACAACTTGCTCGACAACGCGATCAAGTACTCGCCCGAGGGCGGCGACATCGCGATCGAACTCGAAGTCGTCGATACCCCGGTGGCGCCGATGGCTCAGGTCTCGGTGTGCGATCGTGGCATCGGCATAACGTCCGACCAGCTCGAGGTGGTTTTCGATCGGTTCAATCGCGGCCGCAACCCCTTGATTCGCAAGATCAGGGGCGTCGGCCTGGGCTTACCAATCTGTCGCGGAATCGTCGAGGCGCACGGCGGTAGGATCTGGGCGGAACGAGCGACGGAGCAGGGAACGATCGTGCGGTTCACGTTGCCGCTCGCGCGGAGTGCGGTCGAGGTTGGGGGTGGTGGATGAAGGACCGTCCGCTGGTGCTGATCGTCGACGATGAGAATCGATACCTGCAGTTGATCGCGATGAACCTGCACGCGAGCGGGTATCGCACTGTTCGGGCGTCCGACGGAACGACCGCGATCGCGAGGGCCGAGATGCAGGACCTCGCACTGGTGATCCTCGACGTGATGTTGCCCGACATGGATGGATACGAGGTGTGCCGCGCGATCCGCGAATTCTCGACCGTGCCGATCATCATGCTGACGGCAAAAGCTGAGATCGCGCACAAGGTTGCCGGGCTGGGCGCCGGCGCGGACGATTACGTGACGAAGCCGTTCTCGGTCGATGAGCTCATCGCGCGCGTTCAGGCTCAATTGCGACGACAGGAATCGTCCAGCCGCCCGCGCCCGCCGCGCGTCTTCGAGGCCGACGAGCTCCGCATCGACTTCGACGCTCGCACAGTGACGA
This sequence comes from Chloroflexota bacterium, assembly GCA_004297775.1. GTDB lineage: Bacteria > Chloroflexota > UBA6077 > FW602-bin22 > FW602-bin22 > FW602-bin22. The sequence goes on from SCUE01000035.1 coordinate 90,404, forward strand.
GTGACGGGGCGGACGTGGCACTGACGCCGCTCGAGTTCCGCCTCCTCGAACGGCTCGCCGGCAGCGCCGGCCGCGTCCTGCTGGCGAACGAAATCCTCAATTCGGTCTGGGGACCGGGATACGAATCGGCGGACGATGTGTTGCGCGCGGCGATCGCGCGACTCCGCCGCAAGATCGAAATCGATCCCGATCATCCGCGACATCTCATCACCGTTCGCGGCATCGGGTACTGCTTCGGACGGCGCTAGGCGCGCTGTTCTCACCTGTCACGTGGTCGTCACATAGGCACCCATGCCGGTCACGCCATCGTTATGGAGCGTTGGCAGACTCTCTTTCGATGATCGCTGTTGCGTCCGATCTCGCCGCCGACCGGTACGGAGTCGCCCACGCGGCGATCGACCGCGCGATCCGTACCCTACCTCGTGGTCGAAACTGTCCATCCGATCGCGCCATCACGTGGCGACCTCGCGACGGCGAGCCGCTCTGGATGCGCCGTGGCCGGGTGACCTATGAGGTCTGGTCGCGCGACGAAGACGGCATCGGGTTTCGCCGCGTCGTGGCGGTGTTCGATGACACGGTGTCTCAGAGTCGAGCCGATGCTTCCGCCGCCGCGCTCTGGCGGGCTGGGTTCGACGGCCGGCATGGTCTGGCCGTTCCGGAGGCACTCGGCGTCGTGCCGCTTCTCGGAGCGCGCCTTCAGGGCGAAATCGATGGGCGTCCACTGGATCGAATCGAGGCCGAGGAAGCGGTGGTCGCCGCGAGTCGAGCCGGAGTCTGGCTCGCCACGCTCCATCGACGCGATCTCGGTGGTCCAACCCGCGTCGTGGCAGACACTCGCGCGTCGTTGGAGCGCGCACGCTCGATCTTGACGCGGTGCGCGGCTAGTCATCGTGCCCGTGTCGACAACGTTATCGAGCGATTGCATGGTGGCCTCACTCCGCACCGGCCTGGTTCTCCGACGCACGGGGCTTTTGGGCCGTCGAAGGTTTACGTTGGGTCGGCGATTACGGTCGACGATCTTGGTGGCTTCGCGCTGGGTGAACCGGAACGCGATCTCGGCTCGTTCCTAGCGGAAGGACTGGTTTCGGCGCTGTCGGGTTCGGCCGCCTTGCCAGATATCGCGGCGCGCAATGCCGCGTTCCTGACCGGCTACGGCCACGCGGGCGGCCGCGGAAGCCTCGGCCGTCTTGGCCTGTGGTCGAGTGTGAGTCTGATCGAGCGTCTGGCGGTCCTGGCCGAGGAGTCGCCACTGCCCAATCGCCACTGGGACGGTTGGCTGGCGATGTGCGAACGAGGATTGAGCCAGGCCGCCTGAATTGGCGAAGGATACTGTGGCTGCGAATCTGGTTGAGGGCGTGCGTTGGTCCCTGGCGGTTTTTGTCGTGAATCTGTAATGGAATCTGCCTTGCGTCGATCGATGCCCCAGTATATTGTCAATAAATGCACGTGGTTTGCCGGCGCCGATCGACGGGGATCGTAGCCGCGTGATTGCATGGCTTCTCCGACTCTTCGGCGTCGGATCAACCCAGACCGCGACGTCCCAGGCGTCACGCGGCGGTTCCGCCGGAACGTCGGGTCGAGCATCGGCCGGTAGTGGCCCCACCTCCCGCGCTACAAAGTCGAACGCGAAGCACGTCGATCCCTCTGAGGCGCTGCCGCCAGATGAGTTCCGCCTGGCCAGGCGACGTGTCATCGCCTATATCGGTCGGGCCCGCATTCCGACCCGACAGGCCGCGGCGGGGCGTCAAGCCTTCATCGCCGATTTGAGCAAGGTCTATGAGGCGATTCGGACCAGTCCGACCGAGATGATCCTCGAGCGTGCCGGTGACGTCGGCAACAAGCATGAAGAAGCATTTCGCGACTCGCTGTCGCACGCCCAGGGGATCGAGCCGCCCGCGGAATGCGAAGACGTGCATAACGCGCTCGTCCAGTGGTTGACGAACCTCGATTCGGCCTGCCTCGCTCTGATGGATGCGCGCCGCTTGAAGGATCGCTCGATGCTCGGAACGTTCCGCGAGCGGCTCGGCCAAGCCAGGCGGCAAGCCGCCGCATTGAGCGTGTTCCGCAACCAACTGTTCACCGATTACAGGCTGCGGCTCGACCCGACAATCAAGCGTCACAAACCAAGCGAGCCGACGACCGAGGGCGCCGCCGTCGAAGCCGCGCCAACTGAGGCTCAGAAGCCGACCGCTCTCGCGTCTGTTCCAGTGCGGGGACGACGCGGCGCCCGGCGTGGACGCGGACGGTTGGTCCGTCGCGAATACTCGCCAGAGTCGCGCCTGCGTATGCCCGGCCAGGAGCGACGCGCCAGTTAGCCCCGGTCATCGCCGGTCGTCGGCGGGCGGATCGCCTTCCGGCTCGATCTGTTATGAACCGTCGAATACAGCGCGTAACTGCCACCTTGCGACTCCGCCGACACGTCGCGCGTCGTACGATCGGACCGTGCGCGTCGTCGGTCTCATGGCGGGAACGTCGGTCGATGCGGTTGATGCCGCCCTGGTCGATATCACGCGCTCCGGTGCGACGCTGCAGGTCGCGCCGCGACGGTTCATCGAGTATCCGTTTGACGCGTCGCTGCGCGATCGCGTCCACGCCGTCTTCGATCCATCGGGCGGCCGAACGGATGAAATCTGCGAGCTGAACTTCGCGCTTGGGGAGCTGTTCGCCGACGCGGCCGCGGCGGTCTGTGAGGGAGAGACGCCCGATCTCATTTGCTCGCACGGCCAGACGATCTGGCACAACATCCGATCCGACGGGCGCGCGAGCTCCACGTTCCAGATCGGCGAGCCGAGTGTCATCGCCGAAAGGACCGGCGCGACCGTCGTGGCCGATTTCCGCCCGCGCGACATCGCCGCCGGCGGTCAGGGTGCGCCGCTCTCGAGCTACGTCGATGTCCTGCTGTTTGGCGACCAGACGCGGTCGCGCGCGATCCAGAATATCGGCGGCATCGCCAACGTCACGTGGATTCCGCGCGGCTTCCGGCGCGAGGACGCGTTCGCGTTCGACACCGGACCCGGCAACGTCCTGATCGATCGCGCAACCTGGGTCGCGACCGACGGACAGGCGCGCTACGACCGCGATGGTGCGATGGCGGCGCGGGGCGCGCCCGACCGCGATCTGGTCGCGGAACTCCTCGCCGGCGCGTACTTCCGGCGAGAGCCGCCGAAGAGCACCGGTCGCGAGTTATTCGGCGCATCGTATGCAGACGCAATCGCGCAACGCGTCCGCGATCGTGGCGGGGATGACGCGGACATCGTCGCGACGCTCACACTCCTGACGGTCGAGTCCATCGCCGACGCGTACGGGCGGTTTCTGCCGGCCGCGCCGGACGACGTCGTTCTGGGCGGCGGCGGAGCGCGCAATCGCACGGTGCGCGAATGGCTGGCGCGCCGGCTTCCGACGGCGCACATCCTCGATCACGATGACTTCGGACTGCCGACCGAGGGTCGCGAGGCGATCTATTTCGCCATCCTCGGCTACGAAACGATCCACGGACGCGCCTCGACGTTGCCGCGCTGTACCGGCTCGCGCCGAAGTTCGGTTCTTGGTAAGATTCTACCAGGCAGAAACTATCATTCCCTGGTCGCGAGATTGGAGGGTGCGATGGCGATAGATCGGGTCGTGATCGCGACGTGACGCCTGTTACCTCGCTGTTACGTTCGCCCCGGCCGCACTGGGCCAGAATGTGTCTATGGTTATGGTGACGAGCGAGACGCCAGCCAGCGGACACGAGTCGCCACGTCAGTCGCGACCTCGTCAAGTAGCGGATTATCTTCGTGGCTTGCGATCGATCCTCGCCCAGACCACACAGGCGCGGCAGTCGTTCATCCGTGGCACAGGCGCACTCATGGAGGCAGTTCGGCGCGACGAGGCGGACGAATTCGCCAAGTCTGCCGACGGCATAGCCTTCGAGGCCAACTCGACATTCCGTTCGGTCCACGAGCAGCTCGCCGGAATGGATCCTCCGCCCGCCTGTGAAGGCTGTCACGAGGCGGTGATTGCGTGGGTGGAGATGCTGATGGCGTCGGCCGACACCGTTAGCGACGCTGGAAAGGCGAATCAGCCGAGCCGCCTTCGTGAGGTTCAGGGCATGATCGCCGAGAGCCGCGTCTTCTCGGCGCGCTTCAAGACACAATATGATGGTCTCGTCGGGCAACTACGCGCGCGATCCACCACCCGAGACAAGAACACGAGGCTCATCGACAAGCACAAGCTCTCCGGTGGTTCGGCGCATCCGTCCTAACAAGACCGCGCCGCCGGTCGGCGCGGGGCACCCGCGGCACCGGTGATGTACTATCACCGCCGGCACGACTCTCCCATGGCCAGATCGAGTTCCTCATCCTCCTCAACGCCGTCGGGAACGCCCCGCGATGTCGCCAAGTTTCTGGTTGATCTGAAACCGATTCTCTCAACTGCCACCGAGGCCCGGCGCAACTGGGTGCGGCGAATCGGCATCTTGATGGAGGACGCGCGCCGCGGCAACGCTACCGCGCTGACGGCATCCGCGTCGTCGACTGGGCGGGACTACGTCAACATCTTTCGTTCGGCGCGCGAGCGGGTCGATCGCATCACGCCGCCGCGCGGGTGTTCGGAGTGCCATCGCGCGCTCGCGCGCTGGCTCGACAAGCTTATCGCGGCGTGTGAACTGCTCGTCGAGGTCGGCATCAGCGGCAACGTCTCGCGGATTCGCGAAACGCAGGGTATTCTGGCCGAGGGACGCGTGCATGCCACGCGTTTCAACGAGGAGTACGCCGGGCTGATCAAGGACCTTCGCGAGAAGGTCGCGACGCTATCCGCCCGACAGCGCGAACGCCAGCGCGCGCGGGTTCGGCGGTCGGCCGACGAAGAGTAATTCCCGCGCGTTCGCGACGGCGCCGCGAACGGATGTGACTGTGATGGCCGATCGCATCGTGTTCCATGCCTGGTTGGATAGAATCTAGCCGTGCGCGTTCTGCTGGTTGACGATCACCGACTCGTGAGTGAGATGCTGCGTCAGGCGCTCGAAGTCGCCGAGGATATCGAGGTCGTCGGCGTGGCCGCGAATGGCGCTGACGCGGTCGTCCAGGCGCGCCGCCATCAACCGGACGTCATCCTCATGGACGTTGAAATGGATGGCACGAACGGCATCGAGGCCACCCGTCAGATCGTTGCGGCGCTGCCGACGACCCGCATCATCATGCTGACCGCGAACGACGATCAGTCAACCGTACTCGACGCAATGGAAGCTGGGGCAGTCGGCTACCTGACGAAGGACAAAGCCGCGGTCGATGATGTGGTCGATACAGTACGTCGAGCCGCGCAGGGCGAGATCATGCTTCCGCCCTCACTGATCGGCCGCCTCGTCACGTCGCTGGCGGCGCGCCGCCGCGAGCAGTTCGAACGACAGGTGATCGCCGATGCGCTGACCATGCGTGAGAAGGAAATCCTGACGCTGATTGCCGACGGCGCCGACAACAAGTCGATCGCCGATCGACTGATCGTGTCGCCGCACACCGTGCGGACGCACGTTCAGAACGTTCTGGCGAAGCTCGGAGCGCATTCCAAGCTCGAAGCGCTCACGATCGCGGTCCGCCGCGGACTGGTGTCGCTCAACTAGTCGAGGCGGCTACCCCGCGGCCGAGCGTCCCGCCGTGCCCATCTGTCGCCTGGCCGTCGCGACCCGCCGACGCAGTTCGTTTGCGAGCCGGGAGTACTCATCGTTGAAGCGTCGCGCCTGGACCCGCGCTTCCACGAGATGTTCCTGTGACTGACTCAGGATCGACAGATTGCCCGACCGCCCAATTTCGAGCATCGTTTCGGACGATCCGAGCAACGCCTCGACCCAGGCTCGCACGGCGGCGTGGCACACGTCGCACTCCGGCGGAGGATTGAGCGACTCGATGCGCGCGCGAATCTGCCGAAAACTCTCGCTGAACTCGCGACCGAGTTGGCCCGCGCCACGCGCGACACGCAGGACACTGCCGGTCCGAGCCTGATCGAGCAGCCCCCCAATCTGGCGGACCCACTTGTTTCGTTCGATGCACGCGTCAGCCAGTATTGGGCGTAAACCGACCAGATACCGCGCCATCGCCTGCGCGCTCGCCGCGGTCGGACCGCCCTTTGCGCGGCCCGGGTCCGGCGCCCGGCGCGGGGATCTCACGCCACGCCCGCCCGTCGCGCGCGTCGAATGTCTCCGGGTAGCGGACGCTCATCGATGCCGAGAACGTCGATCAGCGCATCGAGTCCGGGCCAATCGAGGGGTAATCCAGCCGTCGTACTGGAGAGAGCCAATCGGATGACGCGCCGATCGTCCTCCGAGAGCCGTGGGCGCGTCGACCGCTTCTCTCCGGGAATGGCCGGAAATCGACGGTCCGGTACCGCGGCGCGGGACGGTAGTTGAAGCATCGCATTACCTCGCGCCGCCAGTATGTCGTCCGGCCGCGCGTTAGGCCCAGGGAAGAAAACCGTTTGGCTTGATCGGATGGTCCCACGCCAATGACATGACCATGGTCCTACGTGGAGGCGCGAATCCAGGCACGAAGGGTCGCGCGCATCGTTGGCGGTCCGCATTTCGCGAGCCATGGTCCCCAGAGGTCGAAATGTTGCGTGCGCCGCCCGCGCCGTTGAAGCCGCAAGTCACGCGGGCCGTTCTCGGTTGCCCACTCCCGGAGTTCGCGCTCCGCGTCGTCGATATCGGGCCGATCGCTGAACACGTGGCAGAGGCGGTCGCCCTTGACGATGCCGAGATACGGCGTATCGACGTGCGCGACGTGGTAGTGGAAATGGATCAGGGTCGCCTGCCCGCGTTCACGACGGATGTTCCCGAGCGTGCCGCGCCGGTCAGATGTGGTAGGTGTGACTCTGCGCGGCCTCGCGCGCGGCCAGATCGGCGATCGAGACGCGTTGAAGGACGGCCAGCGCCGCCTGGGTCGTCTCCCACCACAGGTCCCGAATCGCGCCACCCGGCCCGCGACCGCTCGGTTTCTCCGTCAACCCATCGACCAGCGCCAGTTCGCCTTCGAGAGTCTCGAGAACTTGCGCGACGGTGATCTCGGACGGATGGCGCGAGAGAAGGTAGCCACCGAACGCTCCGCGAACGCTATTGACGAGACCGGCGCGCCGGAGTCCGACCATCAATTGGCCGAGATACTCCTCGGGAATGTTCTGGCGACGGGCGATGTCCTTCACCTGAACCGGCGCGCCGGCGTCGTGATGCAGGGCCAGATCGACCAGCGCGCGTAGTCCGTAGTCGCCCTTGGAGGAGATCTTCATGTTGGCAGTCTACAAAGTCGGGTGGCTAGGCGGACGGCTGGCGCGCCCGCGCCGCGGTCGCCTCGTCGACGCCACGCGCCCATGTTCGACCGAGCGGATCGCGGACGCTGAAGGTCAGCGCTGGCCAATCCTCGATCCGCAGGCGAACGCGATCGCGATCCTGCAAGGCGCCGAGTCCCTGGTGATTCGTGCCGGTCGCGACGATGTCGCCTGGTCGCAACGTCGTGACCGACGACGCATAGGCGATCAATTCCGCGACCGAGTTGGCCATATCGTCCGTGCCGAACCGCTGCCGCGTTTCGTCATTCACATCGAGCGCGATCGTGAGTCGTTGTGGATCTGCCACCTCGTCGGCCGTGACGATCGCCGGTCCGAACGGCGCGAATGTGTCGAACGATTTGCCGTTGAAGAAGCTGCGCGGCATCAGGCCACGCGCCGACACGTCGACGAACGGTAGATACCCGAACACGTAGGCGAGCGCGTGGCTGGCCGGTACGCGCCGGGCGGCCCGGCCGATCACGACCGCCAATTCGGCCTCGTGGTGGAAGATCGTCGCTTCCGCCGGCGGAAGCTCGACGATGCCGTCCGGTTCGAGGATCGCCTCGGGCGACTTGAGGAAGAACTCGATCGGGATCGACTCGTGCGTGCCGTTCTCGCGGTAATTGCGCGCCGCGCAGCAGATCTTCATCGGTCGCGGCACTGGCGCGCGCAATCGGGCGCCGGCCAGGCGCCGAGGCGGACCGGACGCCGCGATCCGGGCGATATTGTCGCGTTGCGCGTCCAGGCCGGCGATGAGCAAAAGCAGGCGATCTTGCGGTCCGGCGGCTTCCAGGGTCGCGGCGTCGCCGAGGATCGGCGTCACGTCGCGGATCGCGTCGCCCTCGATGAGTCCGAGGCGATAGTCGTCGAAGAACACGAAGCGCACGGCGATCCTCCGTCGAGATTTCTGCCCCGCATAGTACCCTCATCGGCGTGAACCTGGCGGCCGCCGGCCTCGGCGCGATTGCAGTGGCGATCGTTCGAGGTGCCGCGTAGACCGTACGGGCGTCTGGTGCGCCGTCCGCGGTCCGTTGTCCGAAGCCGATGACCATGTGACAATGGCGTGGGCGCGGCGCCGCTGATGGCGGGGCCGGATGACGAGGGAGGCGCACGTGGCCGATCCGCGACCGAACATCCTCTGGTACTGCTCCGACCAGCAGCGGTTCGACACGATCGGGGCACTGGGCAATCCTCACGTGCACACCCCGAACCTGGACCGACTGGCGCGGGAGGGGGTGGCCTTTACCCACGCCCACTGCCAGTCGCCGATCTGCACGCCGAGTCGAGCCTCGTTCTTGACCGGGAAGTACCCGTCGGCAGTGCGCGCGAACACGAACGGCAACGAGGTCTACGCCGGCGAGACGCTGGTGACCCGACGTCTGGCCGACACCGGGTACGACTGCGGGCTGGCGGGGAAGCTGCACCTGGCCGGGGCGTGGAACGGACGGGAGACGCGAACCGACGACGGCTACCGCTTCTTCAAGTACTCGCACGCACCACGAAACGATTGGTTCAGCGGGCACGACTATGCCAACTGGATTCGGAGCCACGGCGAGGATCCGGCCCGGGTACTGAAGATCACGAGCAACCACCCCGCCGATCTCATGGAGCCGACCGCGGAGAAGGACAACGTGTCGCCGCGCCTGCACCAGACCCACTGGTGTTCGGAGGAGGCGATCGAGTTCGTGTCCGAGCAGCGGGCCGGGCCGTGGCTGATGAGCGTGAACCCATACGATCCCCATCCGCCGTACAACCCGCCCTACGAGTATTACCGACGGTTCGACCCGGAAACGCTGCCGGGGCCGCACTTTCGGGAGAGCGATCTGGCGCACCAGAACGAGTACCTGGGGAAGATGGACTTCCAGTCGATCTCGCGGCGGCCGGAGGAGTTCGAAGCGAAGAAGGTCCAAGCCGCGTATTACGCCATGATCGAACAGGTTGACCACGAGTTCGGGCGAATCCTGGAAGCGCTGGAGCGAACAGGGCAGCGGGAGAGAACGGTCGTGATCTACATGAGCGATCATGGCGAGTCGCTCGGGGACCATGGCCTGGTGCATAAGGGTTGCCGATTCTTCGATGGCCTGACACGGGTGCCGCTGATCGTGTCGTGGCCAGGGCATTTCGCGGGCGGACCGCGGTCGGACGCGCTGGTGGAGCTGACCGATGTGATGCCGACGATCATGGAGTTGGCGGGGCTGCCGGTCCCTCCGGGAGTGCAGGGACGATCGCTGTTGCCGATCCTGATGGGGAAGGCGCCGCCGAACCATCACCGGGACTTCGTGCGCTCCGAGTACTACGACGCGGTGGACATGCCAGATCACACATTCGGGACGATGTACCGGGATAGGCGTTACAAGCTGGTGGTGTACCACGGGCACGGACGCGGAGAGATGTACGACATGGAGCGCGACCCGCACGAGCACGAGAGCCTATGGGACAGCCCGGAACACCAGGCGATCAAGTCCGAATTGATTCAGCGGAGCTTCGACGCGACGATCCGCGCGATGGACTACGGACCCCCGCGCGCGATGCCGATGTGACTTCCGCGGCCGACGCCTCGCCGTCCCGGCGTGTCGCCGTGCGCACCGAAGGGGATCCGCCGGCCGTCGCGATGACCATCAGCGCGCCAGACGCTGGGTGGACGAGTGCGACTGGCTAACAGTCAGGGTCTCCGACGTGTCCAAATGCGCGATCGGCGCGAGAAAGCGCGATGGCAGCCGCCGTCGGCCGCCATCGGCCCGAGGATAGGTCACCGTGACGGTGCGGCGAGCGCGTGAGAGCGCGACGACCATGACGCGCCGTTCCTCGTCGAGCATCGCGTCGTTCCGGGTCCGTCCGAGCGGAATGAGGTCGTCGGTCGCGCCAGCCAGGACGACGTGATCGAACTCCATTCCCTTCGCCGAGTGGATGGTCAGGAGCGGCACGACGTTGGCGGTGCGGTCGAATTCATCGAGTCCGGAGCCGAGCCGAGCCACGTTCACGAAGTCGTCGATCGCGGCCGACGCTGGCGTGTCGGCCACCTTCGAGGTGGCCAGCTCCATGAGGCGAGCCACGATTGTCCCGGTCGCCGATGATTTCGCGATCGCTTTGTCGGCCGCGATCGATTCGATCAACCGCGCCAGAGTCACGGTCTCGGCGAGCGATCGCCAGCCATTCACGACATCGACGACCGGTTGAAGCGCGTCGCGATACTTCCGGATGATGTCCATCCGAGCGGTCGCGGTTTGGCCGATCTGTTCGATCAATCGCGCCGCCACCCAACCCGCGACACGCGCGTCCGCCTCAGCGCGATGGTCGGTGCGAGACGCCAGACCAAGGTGACGGGCGATCCGGTCGAGCGTCAGGCGCGGCAGCGGCGTCGCCCGCCGCGCCAGATCGAGCGTGTCGAACGCGACGCCAGCGAACGGCGTGAGACCGTGGTCGGTCTGGGTGCGCCGGAGGAGCGGGAGGTCGTAGCCGAGCAGGTTGTGCCCGATGATGGGCGTCGATCCGAGGAAGTCCGTCAGGCCGGCGATGGCGGCGCTCGGTTCCACGCCGCGCTCGGCAAGCGTGGCATCGTCGATGCCGTGGACCCGCGCCGAGCCAGCGACGCTCGCGTCGGTTCGAACGAGCGTCGCGAAGGTTTCGACCTCTCGCCCGGCGTGCAGACGGATCGCGCCGATTTCGATGATCTCGGCACGGGTGACGTCGAGTCCGGTCGTTTCGAAATCGAGCGCGACGATGTCGCCGTCGTTCCACGCGCTGATTGCGGCCCCGCACGGATCGCGTCCGGCCGGGACATCGTCGCCGAACCAATCCGTCAGGAGGAGGTGCGCCGAGGACATCGCCGCGATGTCGTGCCGGGACAGGTCTGGCGCCATCGCTGAGAGGACGCGCCGGGCCGCGGCGCTGTCCGGCCGCTGGATCGCGCGCAGACAGGCGACGATGTCACGCGCGAGCGGATCGTCCCACCAGCGCGCGCCGTCGACGCGCCGAATCGGCAATCCAAGATCGTCGAGCCGGCTTTCGAGTTCGCGCAGATATCTATTCGTGCGCGCGACGATCGCATAATCCCGATAGCGCGCCTCGCCCCGCGCGACACGATCGTCGATCAGCCGCGCGATCGCGCGAGCCTCGTCATCGCGATCGGACGCCGCGATGAGGCGCACGTCGTCCGCGTCTGACGCCGCGTCAGGCCGTGGAGAGAGCGATTCGGCCGAGGCGATGGCCGTGACTGCCGCGTCGATGCGAGGCGGCATTCTCCGGCCGCGGGTCAGAGTGACCTCGTGTGGCGAAAACTCGCTCCGGAAGCGCGCCACGGCGGCTGGGAAATCGACGCCGCGCCAGGAGTAGATCGCCTGACCGGGGTCGGCGAAGCAGCACAGGTCGCCGGAGCCGGCCGCGATCGCGGCGATGATCTCGTATTCGGCGACGCCGGTATCCTGGAACTCGTCGACCTCGACCCAGACGAAGCGTTCTCGCAACCGTTCTCGCGCCCCGAGACGATCGTTTGTCAGCAGGAGTCGCCCATAGGCGATGAGATCGGCGAAATCGAGCGCGTTCTGTTCTTCGAGCGCGGCCTGGTACCGCGCGTAGAGGTCGCGATGCGACGGATCGATCTTGAGTCGGGTCGATGCGATGTGGGGATACACACCGTCGTCCTTGTAGCGCGCGATCGTCGCCAGCAGGTCTTCGGCCTTGATCGCCGGGTCGATCTGGGCCGGATCGCGGACGCGCGCGATCACGGCGTGACACTCGAGGTCGTCCAGGATCGCGAATGCGCCGTCGCGATCGAGGATATGCGCCTCCTCGCGCAGGATTCGCGCGCAGAGCGAGTGGAGGGTCGAGATCGTCATGGCGCTGGACACATTCGGCGCGCATCTATCGACGCGCTGGCGCATTTCGCGCGCGGCGCGATTCGTGAACGTGAGAGCGAGCATCTTCGCCGGATCGATCTCGCCATGGGTCGCGGCGTAGGCCGCCCGACGCGCGAGGATGAGCGTCTTGCCGGCGCCGGGCCCGGCGGTGACGAGGAGAGCGCCCCGCGTCGTCGTCACGATCGCGCGGCAATCGGACTCAAGATCGCCCAGGATTGCGGCATCGAGCTCGGCCGCGGAAACGACCATATGTTCGACAACCATACCAGCGTCGAATGGTCGGCGCGCGCGAGGGCTTTTGGTCAGCCGGGATTCGGTCGCGTCGCGCCGGTTGGCACGAGTCTGGCCAGGTTCAATCTGCCGACTGAGCCCTGGGGCGCGGGCGTCTTGCCTACGAACAGCCGGTCGCGATCAGGCGGCCTTCTTTGGAACTTCCTCGACCCACGCGCGCAGCGGCGGCAGATTCAGCTCCGGCGTCACGAACGCCTCCGGCGGCACATCGCGATCGACGTACACCGGGCAGGTCGCGCATACCGCCGTGTTCGCCCGACGGATGCCACATTCGCTCTTCTGCCAGCAGGGGCGTGGATCGAGATTCAGGGTCAGGGCGCGCGCGATGAGGAGGAGGCCGCCGCCGGCCGCGCCCGCGCCCATGGCGACGACGAGGGAAGGGTCCATGTGTGTTAGCTCCGTCGGCCGGGTGAGTCGAGGATGACGAGGGTCCCGTCGTCGAGGCGATCCCATCGCTGGGCGCGCCAGACCTTGAGCGCCTGGCGCCCGGCGTTGCGCAGCAACGCGCGCCGGGGACGCTCGTCCTCGGCGATCTCTTCGAGTTGCTCCTCGAAGTCCATCGCGTCGGGATTGAGGCGGATGAAATGAGTCAGCAGGATGCCGAGTTGGAGCGTCTGGATGCCGATCGGGGTCGAAGGCCCGGCCAGAACGCGCCGCTTTTCCCAGAATGAGCGGCAGAACTCTTTCGGAGTGACGACGCCGATGCGCTTGCGGCTGCGTCGGCGCGCGATGCCCGTCGTGGCGGTTAGCATCGGCGGTGCACCTCCCCAGTTGAACTGGGTGGAAGGTACGGAGCGTCCGCTTAACCACTCGTAAGAGGCGCCCGCCGCGCCCTAAAGGCGCCGTAGCCGGCGGGGAGTTGCAGCTTCGATCGAGTCGATCCCTGCCGCACGACAGGCGACGTTGCGCTTGATTCGCCTGGAGCGGGCTCTTGGGCGCCTCCTTGACGGATGGGTACACCCGTCCCATAGTGACCACAGGAGGCCGCCGGCCGTCGGTCTCCTGATTCCCCCGAGGTGGTCCGTCGTATGAGCAGCGATCCCTCCGCGCCCGTGGCGCAGACCGTCCCGGTTTTCGACAACCTGCGACCACACAAGGTCGTCGCCGAACCCGCGACACACGAAGGCCGGGAGGCGCTGCGGGTCACCGACGCCGTCGTGGACGGGGGCGAAGGGAACGAGGACCGGCTCGTCGTCCTGGAGGGGAGCGACTTCGGCGACGGGACCATCGAGGTCGAGGTGAGTGGCGAGCCCGGCCTCGGGGCCTTCGGCCAAGCGCGGGGGTTCGTCGGCGTGGCGTTCCGCGTCGCCGCTGACGTGTCGAGCTTCGAGGCGTTCTACCTGCGGCCGACCAACGGCCGGGCGTCGGACCAGGTCCGCCGCAACCACTCCGTCCAGTACATCTCCTTCCCCGATTACCCGTGGCACCGATCGCGGCAGGAGACACCGGAGAAGTACGAGTCGTACTGCGACCTGATTCCCGGCGCCTGGACCCGGGTGCGGATCGAGGTCCGGGGCGAGGCCGCGCGGCTCTACGTGCACGGCAACGAGCAGCCGAACTTGCTGGTCGACGACCTCAAGCTTGGGGCGCGCACCGGCCTGCTCGGCCTATGGATCGGCCCGGGGACGCTCGCCCACTTCGCGAACCTTCGGGTCACGCGGGGGTAGCGCCAAGACCGCGAGCCGCGACCAGGCGTCCACGCCGCCGCGGCTGCCGACCGAGCCCGTAGGCGTCCCCGCCTCGTTCCGGACCGTGCTTGACGTCCCTATAGAAATCAAGAAGAACCGGCTCATACACATGGAGGAAGCGACTTCCCCGAATGATGAGCCGGTTTCTTGGCTAGCTGGCGAACAGGCCTAGCTGCCCTTCGGGTACCGCCCTCAACCGCGGCTTCGGCCGCCGAACTATGTGGGCCAACTCATCCAGCGTCACGATCTTGCCGTTCGATGGTGCGGTCACTGGCGCGGGTACTACTGCGTATTCCGAGCTCAGCGGAATACGCACCTGGCAGAATGGATCGCTGGCGAGGTGAACCGTTAGCGGGCAGGCCGATGGAAACAGCTCCTGGACCGGGCGTCCGAGCGGTTCGAGGCTGCGCTCACTCCGGGCACGTGGAAGGGATTGGTGCTCGCCAAGGAAGTGAGCTTCAACCTGAGTTCACCCCGGCAGGTAGAGAGGGGCTTTGACTATCCCTCTTCGGGCCGAGCGGCTTGCTCATGGGCCAGGTCTGCCAAGGTCCGGGTCCGAATGGTCTCCAGCGCCTCGGAGGACCACCCCAGCACATCGCGCAGAAACACCGCTGGCAACATCACGCGCACTCTGGCCCGAAATCGCTCGGCGATGGCGGTCGGATCGGTGAAATCGCGGTCGCTGGACACGAAGACGTCCACGTCGCCATCGAGCAGAGCCACAGCGATCGGCACGTCTTTCTCACTACGGACGAGATCGAGGTTGTAACGCACGTCGCTGGCGGAGGGCATCGGCAACTCTCGGTAGTGAGAGCTATCCAGGAAAAACCGGAGGGCTTCGGTTTGGGCGGGAGTGGTGAGATGCCGCCCGGCCTCCACGATCACCTGGAGAGGGAGAACGAGATCGAAGAATTCGCCCAGGGCCGCCCGCATGACCTCGTGGGGCCACCGGGGTAGCCGAGTTCCGGCGATGAGGACGTTGGCATCCAGCGCAACTCGCAGCCTACGCTGCGCCATAGCGCTCGCGGTACAGCTCGTCGCGGGTGCGCTTCACCGCGGCGACGATCTCCTGTTCGGTGGGTTCCGGGCCGCTCGCCCCGCCAGCTGCTTCGACTGCCAGCCGGCTGAATTGAGCGGCCCGCTCGTCGCGCTGGACCCGCTCGATGAGAGCGAAGTCGGCCAGGCTCACGACCGCCACGAACGGCTGACCCTGCTTGTCGACGATCACCGACTCCCCGGAGTACCGGACTCGATCGGTCAACTCTGCAAAGCGCGCCCGCGCTTCACGAGCCGACACATGCTTCGCCAATGTATCCTCCTCCCTTCGGGACGTAGTGTACCCATTGTACACAGTAATCGGGGCAAGAAATCTCTCACTTGACAAACGCTATTCCTCATCATCGAGGCCGGTCTGCACGAGCCGCGGGTTCGTGACGAGCACGTCCACGCCCTCGCGGACGCGCATGCTGACCCAGTCCTCGCGACGTTCGGCTGGGACGGTGTCGGCCTTGAGCACGGCGACTGCCGTTCAGCGACGGCAAGAAGACATCGTGACGGCCCATTTGCACGACTACGCTGCGTAGCTCAATGGGCTCCTGGATGCGCATTCCGACGAAATCGACACCATCGGTCGACGGTCACCCCGGCCTGATCGAGCGCCCTGGGTTAGGCTCTTTCGCTTCAGGGTCACACCCGCGTGCTGGGGGACTGTGACACGGCCGGACTTGACGGGATACCTGAGTTGAACGTGGTTTCCTCGCTGGTCGTGCGCGAACCAGCCGTCTCGACACAGCGCCCGGAGTAAGTCTTCGGCCGTGATCCGTGATATTCGATCGCTCACGGGTCGGAACATAGAGTCCTTGCCTGGTTGGCGCGAAGCGACCTCAAGAAACGGACTCCCGGCGGGCGCGTCCGGGACGCACATCTCTACGTGAAGCTACCGTCCGGGTTCTGGACTAACGGATGGATCGCCGTCCTCTCCGGGCCGGCGGTAGCAATGCTCCTTGTTATCTTGAGGCGAGCCGGCAAGAATCCTGGCAAGACGGTTTGGATCTCGCCGACCGAAGCCGATCTGCATTTCGGGCTTTCGGAGGACACGCGGAGCGCTGGTTTCAGAGGGCTGGCCAGCTACGGGCTGCTCTCGATTCGTCGTCGTTCGGTCAACCGCGACGACTTCGATTGGCGGCGCATGCGGAACGTGTGTCAGTTGAACATCAGGGCCTTCGAGCACCATCCGGGGGAGGTGCCTGAATGGGAGGCTCCCGACGATGAGGGCAAGGACGGACAGCCGAGAAGACGTCGGCGTTGGAGTTTTACGTCAACGATCGGTGTATCGGGATCGATGAAGACAGGGTTGCACCCTCGATCATGTGTTGGGGTCCGTTTGGCCACGGCACAATCTTGCCATCGACCGTCGCGTCGAAACGCGGGCCACGGAGGCGGTCGCTCGCGAGGTATTCGTAGATGTCGTTGTCCCTGCTCAGCGGGAGGAAGACATCGTGGCGTCCCATTTGCACGACCACGCTGCGTAGCTCAGCAGGCTCCTGGATGAGCACAATTTGACGGAAGGATCGATCGCGAGCCCCGTTGGTCGTGCTGAACGGCTTGATGATGGCGTCCTTCGGATGAGTGATCTGATCGCGGACGGGTCGGAGATCGCGGCGAAGGATGTACGGGTAACCAAACGCGGCGAAGGCCACGAGGTATGCGGACCGGAGCCAGCCGACGGACGTAACTTCCGGGTCGTTGGCTTTGGTGAACGCGAGTCGGAAGTGGAACCCATCCCAACCGCCCTGGTCGGCCATGTGCGCGAGCTGCTCCTCCCAGGCACGTTGCGCTTCAGGCCGTGAGTGCTTCGGCAGACCGACCATCTTGATTGCCCCGTCGACCCGTCCGACGTCGACCATCGCGCCACTCAGCTCGGGACGATCGGGCACCTCGATCCGTGCACGGAGCGGCCGACTCGTGTTTCCGGCGACGAAATCTAGGAACGCCTCATTCCCATGCATCTCGTCGTCGAGAGTGTGGCCGGCGCCGCTGTTGCAGTCTTTGCACGTGAGCGCCACCACCCGGCCGCCCAGGCTTCTCGGCGGCGCGTGCTCCAACGCAAGAACATCGGCCGAAAGCGCTTGCCGCGGCCATCCTTTGACGCAGAGCGGGCATACATAGAGGCCGCGAAGATCGTCGCGGAGGTACTGCGCAATTGCGCGCGCGCCCCGTTCGAATAGCGCGGCTCGGCGATGCGCTCCGCGTCCAGCCATCGGCGAGACTCCAAGGCGTCGCCACAGATCCTGGCCAAATGGTTTCGGCATCCACCGATAATACGCCCCACCGAATGAATACTGCGCTGGTGTTGTGGAGTTGGGCCGATGATCGATAGTACGCCGATCGCCACAGTCAATAATGTGGCCGGTCGCACGAACCAGGCGCGCGGGCGGGCTCAGCACGCGCGGTTCTCCCCAAGGCGCGGAGGGATGGATGCCGGACTTCGAAGGCCGTCTAGAACTGACCTGGACGAACAAGCATCTTCGCCTGCTCGCCCAGGATGACGGTCGCTATGAGTGGGTTACGCCGCCGGACTACCGAGTCGCGGAGGTTCGTCTGCTGCGCGATGTCGGCAAGGTCGGCGCGGTCGCGCCGGACGCGGATCGGGCCAGGGACAACCTGCTGATCCAGGGCGACGCCCTCAGCGCGTTGACGAGCCTGATCGAGTTGCCGGAGTTCGCCGAACAGCTCGTCGGTCGAGTGAAGCTGGCGTACCTCGACCCGCCGTTCAACACCCAACAGTCGTTCATGCACTACGACGATGCGCTGGAACACTCGGTCTGGCTGACGATGATGCGAGACCGGCTCGCGCAGGTGAAGACGCTGGTGGCGCCCGACGGTTCGGTGTGGGTGCACTGCGATGACAGCGAGCAGGCGTATCTCAAGGTGATGATGGACGAGATGTTTGGGCGGGAGAACTTCGTCGCTTCAGTCATCTGGGAGAAGACCGACAGCCCGCGGATGGACGCCGACTACTTCTCTGGCCGCCACGACACCATCCTCGTCTACCGGAAGTCCGCGGCACTCAGGATTCGACGCCTGGGCGACAGCAACGACGTTCCGAGGCACTACAGCCGCACCGATGAGCACGGGCGCCGCTACTACACCAAGCCCCTGCGCGCCATGGGAGGGCAAGGATCTACCCGAAAGGCCCGTCCCACCCTGTACTACCCCCTGGTTGCGCCGGATGGCACGGAGGTCTACCCGAAGTTGCAGGACGGTCAGGACGGGGCCTGGCGGTGGAACCCGCAGAAGTGCGAGCGCGACAAGGATCTCATCGAATGGATTCGCGGGCGCGGTGGGTGGGTCCCTTACTTCCGCATCTATGCCAGCGCCCTGACGCTACGGCCGCCTGAAACGATCTGGTTCCACACGGAGGTTGGCTCCACGCGAACCTCGGCCAGAGAAGTCAAGGCGCTGACCGGAGGTACGAGCTTCGCGACCCCGAAGCCCGAAGCCCTGATCGCTCGTATCGTCGCGCTTGCCAGCGACGAGGACGACGTCGTGCTCGACTGCTTCCTCGGATCGGGAACGACCGCGGCCGTGGCTCACAAGATGGGACGCCGGTGGATCGGCATCGAACGCAGCGCCGAGACGCTCGATACCTTCGCGGTGCCCCGGCTCACGAAGGTCGTCGAGGGGAAGGATCCCGGCGGAGTGTCCGGCGTCGCTCCGTGGCTCGGCGGTGGCGGATTCCGCGTGCTCGAGGTCGCGCCGTCGATGTTCGCGGCCGAGGGCGGCGAGGTCTTCCTGAGCGAGTGGGTGACGAACGGTAAGCTCGCCGAGGTGACCGCCGCGCAGCTCCACTACGAGTACGAACATACGCCGCCATTCTGCGGGCGCCGGGGGCGCTCCCGGCTGGCGGCGATCGACGGTCTCGTGACCGAGGATGTCGCTCGACTGCTCGTGAATGCGCTGGCCGAGGACGATCGATTGGTGCTCTGTGGCACGTCCGTCGATCCGGCGGCGCGCGACCTGCTTCGTGCGCAACGGCCAGGATCGACGGTGCGGAAAGTTCCGCAGGCGATCGTGCGGAGCTACCGGGAGAGCGCGAGGCGGCGTCCCGGCACGGCTCCAGACCCGAACGCCAACGGGCGGAGCGAGCCGGTCGCCGCGGCGGCGCCGTCGTGATGCTCGTCGGGACGACGGCCGACCCGATCGACCAGGACCGCATCGAGGCGATTGCGGCGCGGCTCGACCTGCGCGAGCCGAACAAGGACGCGCTGGCGAGCATCGTCTATGAGATCGCGCAGCACTACGACATCGATCGCGAGCCGCCACCCTTCGAGGCGGTGGTCGACAGCGCGACCGGCGTGGGCAAGACCTACATCCTGGCGGCCGCGATCGAGTACCTCGCCGGGGACGGCGTTCGGAACTTCGCGGTCATCGCTCCGGGCCGTACGATCCTGGACAAGACGGTCGCCAATTTCACGCCAGGGCACCCGAAGAGCCTGCTCGGCGGGATGGAAGCGCGGCCGCTCGTCATCACGAGCGAGAACTTCGCGACTGCGGTTATGCGCGCGGCGATGGACGATCCCGAGCAGGTGAAGCTATTCATCTTCACCGTTCAGGCGCTGACCAAGCCGCAAACGACGCTCGGACGGCGGACGCACAAGTTCCAGGAGGGGCTCGGCGAGGCGTTCTACGCCCATCTACAGGGGCTCGACGACCTGACCGTGTTCGCCGACGAGCATCACACCTACTATGGGCCAGCGTTCTCCGGCGCGGTGCGCGACCTGCGCCCGCGCGTCCTGATCGGGCTGACGGCGACGCCCCACAGCCGGACGCCACCCGACCAGATCATCTACCGCTACCCGCTGGCCGCGGCCATCGCCGACCGGCTGGTCAAGACGCCGGTCCTGGTGGGGCGAAAGGACGATCGAGCGGACCCAGGGACCAAGCTACTCGACGGCGTGAGGCTGTTGGAGGTCAAGGAGCAGCTCATCGCGCGGTGGTGCGCCGAGACCGGCGAGAAGCCGATCGCGCCGGTGATGCTCGTGATCGCGCCGAAGATCGAGGAGGCCAACGAGATCGAGGCGATCGTCGGCGACGCATCGTTCGCCGGCGGGCGTTACGCGGGCAAGGTGCTGACCGTGCATTCGCAGGCGCCGGACGAAGCGCTGGCGGCGCTGGAGAAGCTGGAGGAACCGGGCAACCTCTATCGCATCGTCGTCTCGGTCGGGATGCTGAAGGAAGGTTGGGACGTCAAGAACGTCTACGTGATCGCGTCGCTGCGGGCGTCGGTCTCGGAGATCCTGACCGAGCAGACGCTGGGTCGCGGCCTTCGGCTGCCGTTCGGGCGCTACACCGGCGTCGAGATGCTCGACACGCTCGAGGTGCTCGGCCACGAGAAGTATGAGGAGCTACTGCGCAGGGCGAACGTCCTCAACCAGCAGTTCATCGATCGCCGAACCCGCGCAGTGCTTCGCCGCGACGCGGCCGGAAGGCTCGTGTCGGTACCGGAGACGTCCGATGTCGGCGTGCCGATCGCGGTCGCTCCGGAAGGCGCGGCCGCGGTTTCGGACGCGGCCGGCGCACCAGTCGCGGCGGCCAGGGTTGCCAGCGTCGAGGAGCACACCGCGCGGGCGCAAGATCAGTTGGCGAGGCTCCAAGTCGAGCTTCCCCGGCGGCCCGATCTTCCCCCGTTACGCATCCCGCTGCTGAGGATGACGATGGTGACGAGCGAGTTCTCGTTGGCCGACATCACCGATCTCGATCCGTTCCGCAAGCTCGGCGAGAGCATCGCGGCCGATCCCACGGGCGCCTTGCGCCGCGTCGCCGTGAGCGCTCGAATCGTCGAAGGAGCGGATGGCCTGCGGCGCACCGAGCTCGTGACGACGCGAGCGGTCGACGCGGTGTCGTCGCCGGCGGCGCTGCTGCCGCTGGAGAACGCGCAGGCAACGATCGTCAGCCACCTGCTGAACGCGTCGGTGGTGACCGGTCGGATGAACCAGCGGCGGCCGGCCGGTCTGATCGTGGACGCGTTCGTCCGTGGACTGGGAGGTCAGGCCGAGAAGGTCCTGAGTGGGTACCTCGATCGGGCGGGGGCAGCGCTCGTGCAACTCGTTACCGAGGAGCAGCGCAGGTTCGCCGTCAAGCCCTCGTATGGAGAGGTCGTGGAGTTGGCGGAACTCCGACCGGTCCGGCTTGGCCGCCCGGAGACGAGTCAGGACCGATTCGGCGCGTTCCGGAAGGGTGTCGGGTACGAGGGCTTCCGAAAGTCGCTGTACGCGCAGGACTGGTTCGACTCCGCCCCGGAGCGGGCGCTGGCCAATTTGCTTGACGACGATGAGGCGATCGATCGGTGGGCACGGCTCCAGATCGACGACCTGCCGATCCTGTGGACCGGCGCTCGCGAGTACAACCCGGACTTCGTGGCGGTCGACAAGGGTGGCGCCCACTGGGTCATCGAGGTCAAGATGGACCGGGAGCGGGCGAGCGCCGACGTGCGGGGCAAGCGCGACGCGGCGCGCCGGTGGGCGAACTACGTGAGCGCCGACGAGAAGGTCGAGGGAGCGAATTGGTGCTACCTGCTCATTTTCGAGGAGGACCTGGAAACGGTGAAGGGGTCGTGGGAGGCGTTGCGGAAACTGGGCGGATGTTAGGAACTGAGCGGGCAGAGTCCCTCGCGAGTTCGCGGCTCCTCCTCCAAGGACGGCCCGCTGGTTCGGTGACACCAACGCGATCCGCCAGCCTCTCTCCAACAATCGGCGACCCGAATCTCGGGTACGCCTACTGCGCAGGTTCATCACGGCGCCGCCTGGCTTAAGCTCGAAAACTCGTAGGAGTAGCAGGGATACGCGCCTGCCCCCGCCGACGCGCCCGCCAGCACCCGCCCGCGGACGGCGCTTATCAGCCACGCGGAGGATGATCAGGATATTGCCAACAAATTGACCGATCTCTTGCTCGCGGCGCTTCATCTGGACGTCTCAGAGGTTCGCTGCACACCGGTACCTGGACACCAGCTCCCCTTTGGGACCAACATCGCCGTCCAACTGAGGAACGACATCGGCGTCAGCGCCGTCGTGCTCGCGACAATATACGGACACCGGCGACCGCGCGGCGTCGTCGAGTACCACTACGAAACTGTTGTGATATGATTCTGCCGTTCGAGCCTTCGACCGGACTGCTGCCGTCCGGGATCCACGAGGCGACCTGGGAGGAGTTCGTGGCGCGCTTCGGGTGGACGCCCCACCGGCTGGCGTTGCTCGCCGGGCTCAAAGCGGCGCTCGACGCGCTGCGATCGGCGGGTTGTCGACGGGCCTACATCGACGGCAGTTTCGTGACCGCCAGAGAAGTGCCGGGGGACTTCGACGGCTGCTGGGAGGTGGAGTACGTGAATCTGGCCCGGCTCGATTCCGTGCTCAAGACGTTCGCCAACTTGCGGGAGGCGCAGAAGCGCGCGTACGGCGGCGAGCTGTTCCCGGCCGATGCGCCGGCCGCCCCGGACGGCACCAACTTCCTCCATTTCTTCCAGCGCGACAGGACCACCGGCGCCGCGAAGGGGATCGTTGCCATCGATCTGGGAGGCTTAGCGTGACGGATGCAACCACCGCAAGTCCGGCGAGCGCCAATGGCGGCTTGATCGCCAACGACCTCCAGTACCGCGTCACCCGGACCGCGGCGCGCGAGTTCGAGGAGGCGCTCGTCCGGCTGGACCAGTCCGAGGCCCATCGGTCGCCGGAGATGCGCGCGCTGATGCGGGCCGGGATGGAGAGTCAGTTGGAGGACCTGCGCCACCAGTTGGCCGAGTACGAGGAGCTCCGCGCCGGGCGCATCCAGGTATTGGAGCTCGACTCACTCGAGCAGCTACCAGACGCGTTGATCCGGGCGCGCATCGCGGCCGCGCTGACCCAGAAAGAGCTGGCCGCGCGGCTCGGGATGCGCGAACAGCAGGTCCAGCGCTACGAGGCAACGCGCTACGCGGCGGCCAACCTCTCACGCTTGCAGGCCGTCGCCGACGCGCTCGGCGTGCAGATCCACGAGCGCGTCGTGCTGCCGACCACAACTGCAGCCGCGGTCCCAATAATGTCGCCACGCTACGATTCGGAACTCTACCGTCTTGGGGCAACAGACGCGTGGAGCGATCTTGAGAGAGGCACTGTCCTCAATAAGCACTTCATCCCCATCAGCCAATTTGGTGATATTCTCGACCCAGAGAACTGGTTTCTCTGCGGTCGCCGAGGGTCTGGCAAGTCGGCCATCGCTGTCAAGCTCGAACAAGCGCCTCATTGGAGGTTCCGCGAGTCGGTCCAGGGCGAGCGGGGCCAGTACGGGGAATACCTCCATATAGTCGCCGAACTCATCGAACTCCAGTTCACTCACACTGAGATTGACATCAAGCACGCCATTCGGCGGCTCTGGGAATGGGCTCTTCCGGTCAAGGCTATGCAAACAGTTCTCTCGCAGCCCGATTTCCAAGCGGGCCCCGACACTCCCGACGTTGCCACTATTCGTTCTTATCTGAACTGCCTTCCACCACCGCTTGGTCCGTGGTCCACCATGGGCCAGCTGCTTGCTTACACGTTCCGGGACGCCAAGAATCAACTCTCATCAATTAACCTAAACATCCAGATGCTGAACCTCGTGGCCTCGCGCGAATTCATATCCGCATTCGCCGCGCTCGAACAGATCACCTCCAATAACCGCCTACTCCTAGTGCTTGACACTCTGGAGTCGTACAAGATGTTTTCCCAGAGCATGATAGTTGGCCTCCAGGGCATCATTCACGCAATAAGTGGCCTCATTACCGATCCTCGTATGCGTCATGTCTCAATCAAATTCTTCCTACCCGCCGAGGTATACGAGCGCGCTTTCGCTGGGCTGCCAGCCAAGATCGGCAGCCGTACTGTTTTTATGAGATGGCGCACGCCTGATCTCGTCTCGTTCATATCAGGGAGATTTCTCGATGTTCTTGAGAAGACTCAAGCAATGCCGAAAGCTCAATTTGAACATTTGAGTGATGGAGTAGCGGTAGCATATAAGGACCATGACGGACGATTGTTACGCGACTCCTTCTGGTACGGCACTGGCTTCCTTCCCAGGAGCATTCGCAATCGCATGGGTCGCGAGGAAGACTGTTTAGCCTACATATTCCGACACACGTTCCGCCGACCACGCGATCTTATCGTGCAAATGCAGGCCATCGTTCGTCTCGCGGTGGAGAAGGGCGAATTCCCGCGTATTTCTCATAGTTCAATCATCGAGGGCGTGCATGATACGTCTGTACTTATGGTTGTCCTTGGGGATGCTCTCAGTCCTTTCGAGGGAATAATACCAGGCGACGTAGTGAGCAATGCCCGGTCGATGTTCTTCGAAAGGCGTCGCATCATGACAGGTAGACAACTTCGACAATTCGCCAAAGATCTTTACATCCTACATCCATTCCAGGAGTTTGATCCCACAGAATTTGCGACGGTGTTGCTGCGGGCCGGAGTTATAGGTATGAGCGTCCACAACGGTCGTTCTGCAACCTACCATAAGGCCCGATTCGAATACTTGATGACTGACAATCTGTCGCTCAGAGACGATCAGGAGTACTGCGTTCACCCAGTCCTGGGCGATCTGTTTAACATGCCATCCACGGAGGATGCGCTGGCAATTTACCCGCTGCCAGAAAACAGGGATGGCTGGTTGGAAGATGTGGCCAAGATCTAGAATCGGCGACCGATGTGAGCCCAAACTCAAGACCGTAGGCCGACGACGCGCTAATTAGGCTATGGGTTGAGAGCGAGGATGCTGTTTCACGTCAAGATCACTCATGGCAAGGGCGATATTGCTTACGGCCTTGACTACTCCGAACAACAGCTCGAGCAGCGGGTGCTCGTTCCGTACAGTTCGGGGAGCAACCTCGTCGTTGGCGGAACGCTAGTCCAGATCGGTAGTGTCGGCCGCGTCCAGGTGTTCGCGAGTGAGGTGCCGTTTCAGTCATTTCTTCCGAGGATCCGAGCTCATCGCGAAGCGAGTTCGCTGATTGGATTCGGGCCTGACGAGTCCTATCTGAACTACGTCGCGAATGAGGTCACGGAGCAGTTCATCACGGCACCGCCGGGTGCCGGCCCGAAGCCCGTGAACGCGCCCGCCAGCAGCCGCCAGCGGATGGCGTTCGTCAGCCACACGGAGAGTGATCAGGGTACTGCCAACAGGTTGACGGATCTCCTGTTGGCGGCGCTCCATTTGGACGACTCGGAGGTTCGGTGCACTTCGGTACCTGGGCACCAACTCCCCTTCGGGACCAGTATCGCCGTCCAGCTGAAGAACGACATCAGCGTCAGCGCCGTGGTGCTCGCAATCCTGACGCCACACAGCCTGCGGTCAAACTGGGTCCTATTCGAACTCGGTGCCACCTGGGGTCTGGGCAAGATGGTGGTACCGATCCTGGGACCCGGAGTCGACTTCGACGATCTTCCGGGTCCACTGGGCGCCTTTCCAGCGGTCTCCGTAGATCGGACCGACGCAAGGAATCGGATGAAAGACGCGATCAAGCAGATTGCCTCTGCGCTGGAGGTTCAGGAGAGAACGGGCGGGCGTTCGGAAGCAAAGCTGACTGATTTCCTAGCGGCCTTGAAGGATTGGCGGCCGGCCCCCCATGCGTTGCAGATCACCCAGGGAGAGGACGAAGGGGTGACTGGCGATCTTGCGCGGGCGCTCGTCACAGCCGACGCCGAGATCCGCAAATCGCCGACGCGTGGGGTTCAGATCGAACCGGCGCAGCTCGTCTATGCGCACTGGCGAACCGACCAGATGATCGGGTTCGACATTCCGATCGTCGTCCGGAATACCTGGGTCTATCCGATTACCGTCGACCGCATCTCGGCGACGTACCAGGTGAGCGGTTGGGTGGAGCGTGAGATACCGGATAAACTGGAGCGTTATGTTATCCCGGGACGGGAGGCACACCAATTCAATCGGCCGATCGAGTGGACGCCAGCGACTGACCAGCGTCGCCAACTCGGTCTTGATCCGGACACCATGACCTCGGTCGAGTTCACCGTGGCGACCAAACTGCTCTGCCTGTCTGACGGTGAGGACGTAGAGGTTCCGGGCACGATTCGGCTGACGGCGATCGTCAATCCAAAGCGCCCGAGTCCGTGACACGCCGCTTGACGGCTTCCTTTTCGATCTCAGCTAGAGGCACGCGCCGCTACGCCGAGCCGGCTCGCCCGCGCCGGATCTCGCGTCGCAGGTGGCGCGCGGCCGCGTCGGCGATTGCTTGTTCGAGCCGCGTCATCTCGGCAGTCTCGGACGTCGTCAGAACGGCACCGTCCTCCACCTTGTCGTGAAGTGCACTCAGGGACCCGGCGATGTCACGCGGGATTGCGGCCAGCAACTCCCGCCTCCAGGCGAGGCGCGCATCGTCAAGATCGGGCGCGGACGCTGTCTGTCGCGGTTCGATCCGCGAGCGCTCGATCTCTTGCTCGACGGCCTGGCGCGAGATCATCGTCCGGACTCCGCGCTTGACGGCCGACAGGCGGCCCGCGGCGACCCAGTTGCGGACGGTCTGGTTGCTGAGCCCCAACGCGATCGCCGCATCGCCGGTGGTCAGCAGATCGCGGCGACGATTCGGCCGAAGCTCCCGCAGCACGACTTCCGCCAGATCGCGCACGAACCCGACCGCGTCAGCGTCTTCGCCCCGCCCGGCTCGACGCAACTCCTCGATGTGTTCGCCGACCCTGCGAAGATGGGGATCGGCGGCGGCGAGCGAACCGGCGGTGACCATGCTGCGCCTCGATTCAATGAGACTCAGGGCGAATCGTAGCCAACAACGCGCAGATCCTCAAGAAGCACCACATTGTCAAATCAGCGGAGCGGCGCGGCGCGGCAGCCGCGCATCGGCGTGGCTGAATAGTTGCTTGTAGCTTGCGCAGAAGTGATCCAGACCCTGGCCGCCGAGATCAAGTCGATCTTTGGTGTGATAGCCGAAGAGTTGCGGACAGACGCTACTCGCTGGTCAGTCAAATCGAACGGGAAAATTGTACACTCGTGAGGTAGGTAATTCTACGCAAGCAGGTGTGGTGATGGTCGGTGCTTCAGTCGAGTTCTCCGTGAAGGAAGTCGCCGCGATTGTCGGCGTGCCCGAATTGACCGTGCGCAAGGCGATCGCGGCGCGGGCGGTGGCACCCCGGGCCGCTATGACTGGCCGCGCGGTGCGATACCGCTTTGCCCCGAGGGATCTCGTGTTCGTGAAGCTCGTCACGAGCTTCCCACTGGCCTTACTCCGGTCGGATAAGGCCGCGATCCGCGCGCTCGTTCGCGACGGTCGCCGATCCGCCGGTCGATGGAGCGTGCGGGAGGATGACCTCGTGGCCTCGGAGAGCGGCGTCGAGATCAATGTGCCGCTCGAGCCTGTTCGGAGCCAGATCGCGGAAGGAATACGCATCTTCGAGGTCGGCCGGACTCGCATCGTGTCCAACCCGGAAGTGATAGATGGCGAGCCAGTCTTCGCCGGCACTCGAGTCCCGCTGGCGCATGTCGCGGCGCTCTTCGCGAAGGGCGTGCCGATCGCAGAGATGAGGGAAGATTTTCCGCGCCTCAGCGAGGACGATCTTGCTTACGCCCGGATGGTGGCCCGGATGAAGCGCGATCCCGGTCGTCCACGCAAGACACCCATCACGTTGCTGCGGGATGGCGAGATCGTGGCCGCGGTGACCGAGCCGGCTGGAAAGCGTGAAGATTCTCCTCGATGAATATCGAAAGATAGGAGTGTTTGCACAGATGGAGGGCGTTGATGTGAAATACCACGAGGCGGGTCACGCGGTTGTGGCGCACCTCGTCGGGTGCACTCTCATCCGAGTGTCAGCGCGGCCAAACGGCGCTGAGCTTGGCCACACCGAGCAGTCGCGTCCGCGCGGTCGCTACCGACACTTCGATGCGCTCACAGTCACATACGCCGGGCACGCGGCGACGGCGATTCGGAACGGCACTCCGCCACCGTTGCTAGACACACGTGCCCCGTGGCCTCAGGTGATCGATGGCGATTTTCTGGTTGCCGATTCGATCGTGAAGCGGATGCATCGGCGAATCAACGACGGGGAGGACGTGAAACGGCGCTGCAGAGTCCGTGCGCAACGTCTGCTCTCGATGCCCGCGCATTGGCGAGCAGTTGAGGCGATCGTCACAGGGTTGAGTGAGCACAACGTTCTGGATGGCAGCGAGGCGCATCG
Organism: Chloroflexota bacterium; assembly: GCA_004297775.1. GTDB lineage: Bacteria > Chloroflexota > UBA6077 > FW602-bin22 > FW602-bin22 > FW602-bin22. The sequence goes on from SCUE01000035.1 coordinate 118,736, forward strand.
CATCATTACAGCATCAATCGCCCGGGGTTTGTAGCGGTCCGGGACCCTTCCACTTCACAAGCCGGATGGAATGGTCCGGCTTGATCATCAGGGAATGGCTTGGCGCCTCGTGCGCCGCCGAACTCGGGCCAGACTGCGTCAATGCCGTCCCTCAGCTGGACCGATCGCGCCGGGCTTCAACGGGCCGAGGTGTCCGACGCGTTCGTCCAGAAAGCGATCGTCCCGGCGCGGTAGGACCCGATCCGCACGGGTTGTGGCCCTGTTCGCCTACACCCGGAACACATACGACCGCGCCGCGTCGGGCGCGCCGCAGCAGTGCCGCTGTTTCTTGCCCGAGCCGCACGGGCAAACGTCGCCTTTACGATCGGCCAGCTTCGGTTCGAGACGCAGTTGATGCAGGTATCGCTGGCGCCGCTGGACGTGTGACGTCAGTTCGCGCAGCCGCGCATCGGCGTGGCTGAATAGCTGCATGTAGCTTGCGCAGAAGTAATCCGGGACCTGGCCGCCGCCATCCTCGGCCCGGTTGCGTGGGCAGCCCGACTTGCAGACGGCGAGCCACTCGCACTCCTGGCACGCGGAAGGCAGGGGGCGCTTCTGGCGGATGAATGCGGCGCGGATCGGGCTGTACAGCACCTCGCGCAGCGGCTGCTCGACGACGTTGCCGAGCTTCCAGCGCGGGTGAATGTAGAAGTCGCACGGGTACGCGTCGCCGTTGTACTCGACCACGATGCCGGCGTCGCATTTGTCGTCGTGGACACAGAGGTCGTTCGGCACGCCGACGTAGCTCTGCAGGAAGTTGTCGAAGGTGCGAATGGACAGACTGGGTTGCCCATCCTGGTGCCACTCGTCGAAGGCGGAGGTCAGGAATGCGCCGTACTCTTCGCGGGTAACCTGAAAGACCGGCGGCTTCTCCGGCTCCATCGCCTGGAAGTCCATACAGGGGATGAATTGGACGTGGGTGAAGCCCTGTTCGCGATAGAAGGCCATCAGCTCGCCGGGGTGACCGACGTTGTGCGGCCCGAGCACGCAGAGGACGTTGAAGTCAATACCGTGACGCCGCAGCACGTCGATTCCGCGCATCACGAGGTCGAAGCTGCCGCGCCCCGACTTGGCGCGCCGCTGCTGGTCATGGATCGGCTGGGGGCCGTCGAGGCTGATGCCGACCAGGAAGTTGTAGCGTTTGAGGAACGCGCCCCACTCGTCGTCCAGCAAGAGGCCGTTCGTCTGCAGGGCGTTGGCGATGGTCGTACCTGGGCGCGCGTGGTGGGCCTGGAGTGCGACGACGCGCTCGAAGAACGGCAAACCGGCCAGCGTCGGCTCGCCGCCCTGCCAGGCGAAGGAGGCCGCCCGGGCGTCGGCGACGTAGGCCATGTATTGAGGGATGAACGTCTCGAGCAACCGCGGATCGATTCGCCGCCGCACGCGCGTACCCTCTAGCGACTCGCGGTAGTAGCAATACGCGCAATCGAGGTTGCAGTCGGTCGAGACTGTCTTGAACATGACCGAGAGCGGCGGCACGCCGGTACCTTACCGGTCAGACCAAGTTCGGGTAAACCCGCGTCCAGCCTTCGCGGCCGAACTCCGCCGATTGCGAGAGGTCGGCGCCCCCGATCTGAAGCGCGAAGTGGGAGGACGAAACGCCGGCCATGACGGCCTGGGTGAGGCGGGCGTCGAGGTCGCGGAAGACGGGCAAGCACGCCGGGTCGGCGACGCGGTTGCGTTGTTCGAGCGGGTCCTCGCGCAGATTGAAGAGCAGGACCTCGCCGGTCGAGTACTTGGCCAGGCGCCAGGGACCATCCTGGATCATCCAGCCGCCGGCCAGCGCGCCGATCAGCGCCTCCGGAGCACGGCCGGTCGTGCCGTCCAGGCCGACGCCCGGAAGCGGGCGAGAGTCCATATGGTGTGGCACGTCGGCGCCACCGAGCCGGAGCAGCGTCGCGGTGACGTCGGTGAGCGTGACCAGATCGTCGCGGACGGTCGCGACGGCTCCGGGGGTGGCGACGATCATCGGCACCTGAAAGCTCGACTGGAAGTAGGTGCTCTTGCCGATCAAGTCCTGGTCGCCCAGGGCATCGCCGTGGTCGGAGGCGAACACGATCGCGGTGTTGTCGGCCAGACCGTGGTCGCGCAGCGTGTCGACGATCCGCCCAACCATCCGGTCGATCTGGCGCACCTCCGCGGCGTAGTGCGCCCGCACGCGCATCTTCTGGTCGCGTGTGAACTCTGAGTGGTCGACGCCGTTCCAGGGCCGCTTGTTCGAGGCGATGGTCTGCTCGCGGAGGAGCGGGGTGTTGCCAGCGTTCGGCACCGGCTCGGGCAGCTCGCCGACGTCGACGTCGTCGAGGAACTCACCGCAGGGGTCGTAGGGACAGTGCGGACCGGGGAACCCGACCATCATGGCGAACGGTCCGGCCTGGCCGTGCCGCTCGATGAACCGGCAGGCCTCCTCCCCGACCCAGTGGTCGACCTGCATCTCCCAGGGCAGCAGGTTCACGATCGCGCCTTTGTTCTCGAAGTAGCCAGCATGCTCGTTGCCGTGGTACTTCCGGTGTCCTTGCGCATGCAGGAAGTGGAAGTAGTCATCGCGGACGTGCAGCCAGCGCTTGTCCTCGGCGATCGCGCGATACTGGAAGCCGTGCCGCGCGTCCCACGGGTAGAAGTGCATCTTTCCGATCGCGGCCGTGTAGTAGCCGCGCTCGGCGAGCAGCTCCGGCCAGGTCGCCAGGCCGCAAGCGCGGTAGTCAGGGCGAATCCAGTGAGTGTTGTCGAGCACCCCGGTGCGCAACGCGTGCATCCCGAGCATGAGCGACGCGCGCGCGGGCACGCAGACCGGATGGAGGGAATAGGCGCTGCCGAAACGGACGCCTCGCTCGGCCAGCGCGTCGATATTGGGGGTTTCGACCGAGCGCCCGCCGTAGCAGCCCAGGAAATCGGGCCTGAGCTGGTCGGGCATAAGGAAGACGAGGTTCGGACGCTCGGTCGACATCGGCCAGACCTACCTAACCCTTGAAGTGGGCATCACCCTTTTCCTTGATGGTCTTGGCGACAGCGGCGGCGTCGGCCTTGTTGTTCCAGAGAAGGTCCATGCTCGGCGTGACCGTCTCACGGAACGCCTGCGGCCACTTGACGTGGACCGGGTCCCGCACGACGTAGCCCTGCGCCTGCACGAAGCCCTTGGCATTTTTGGGACGTTCGGGGTTCACGAATTCCTTGGAATTCGCGACGGCCGGGCGGGAAGGTGTCGTGCCCCCCCACGGCGACTTCTTGCAGCTGCGCCTTCTCAGACGTGATGTGCTTCAGAAACTTCCAGGCCTGATCGGGGTTCTTGCTTGCGCCGGTGATCGCCCAGGCGATGCCGCCACCGCCAGTGCCGCGCTTGCCGCCCTTGCCGACCGGAATTGGCGCGACATCCCAGTTCATCTTGTCGAATCGGCGGTAGGCCGACGCTGATGTCGGGTTGTCGATCACCATCGCGACCTTGCCGGTCCCGAAGAAGTTCTGCATGCCCATGTCCGCGTCGGCATCAGGCGTCGGCGCGACCTTGTGCTTGTAGATCAGGTCCTGCATGAACTGGAGTGATTCGACCGCCGCCGGCTGGGTCAGCGCGACGTCGGTCGCGACGCCCCGACCATCCCTGTTCACCACCACGCCACCGTTCGAGTACACGAACGTGGCCCACGGGCGCCAGGCGCGATTGACCAGCACGCCCCATTGGGTCGTCTTGCCGCCCTCCTGGAGCGTCAGCGCCCGGGCGGTCTCGAGATACTTCTCAAAGGTCCAGGTCTTGTCCTCCCAGTCGGTCGGCGGAAGTGGGACCTTGGCCTTCTCGAAGAGGTCGATGTTGTAGTAGACGTTCTGATTGCCGTAGTCGCGCGGCAGCGCCCAGAGCTTGCCCTCCCAGCGGTTCAGTTCGACCGCCTGGGGCAGGAAGCTCTCAATGTCGTACTTGTCAACCTTGATGTAGTCGTCGATCGCATGAACGAGCTTCCGCTCGACGGCCGCGTTGACCGGCACGATCTCCTGGTAGAGAATGAAGAGGTCAGGCGGAGTGCCGCCGGCGATGAGCGTGATGACCTTGTCGGTCATCGGCTGGCCGCCGACGACCGTAACCGTCTCGGCCGCGATCCCTGGATTCGCGGCGCTGAATTCCTTGGCGTAGTTCTCGTAGACCTTCTGATTCGCGCCGCCGATGCCGTTGTAGAGCGAGAGCTTGACCGCGTCCGCCTTGACCGGCGCGGCCGCGGCCGGCTTCGGCGCCTCGACTGGCTTTGCAACCTCGGCTGGCTTGGCCGGTTCGGCCGCCTTTGCCGGCTCGGTCGGCTTCGCGGTTGGACCGCAGGCAACCAGTGCGACCGTGCCTGCCCACGCCAAGAAACTGCGTCGCGAGAGTATTTTCATCCTTTCACTCCTGTGAATACGATCCCTTGAATGAAATAGCGTTGTCCGAAGAAGAACACCACCAGGATCGGCAGCATCACGACCAGCGCCGCCGCCATCACGAGGTGCCATTCCGGCCCGTGCTCGCTCTGGAAGGCGCGCAGCCCGAGCGCGATTGTGAAATTCGTCTTCGAGTGCAGGTAGATCAGCGGCGCCAGGAACTCGTTCCAGGTTGTGTTGAACACGAATACCGTTACCGCCATGAGCGCCGGCCGCGACAGCGGCAGGATGATTCGCCAGAAGATCCCGAAACTCGAGCAGCCGTCGATTCGGGCCGCGTCGTCCAACTCCCGCGGGATGCTCATGAAGAACTGGCGCAGGAGGAACGTCATAAACGGCCCGCCGAAGAAGTTCGGCAGAATCAGCGGCACGAATGTGTCGATCCAGCCCAGTTCCTTCCAGATCACGAATTGCGGTATCAGCGTCACCTGCGGCGGCAGCATCAGCGTCGCGACCATCACGATAAAGAGCGTGTCCCGTCCCCACCAGCGCAGCCGCGCGAACGCGAACGCGACCAGCGAGCACGACAGCAGCTTGCCGGTGATGTCCAGCCCGGTTATCAGCGACGTGTTGAAGAAGTAGAGGTGGAACGGCACGAACGTCAGCGCTTCGACGCAGTTGTCCCATTTGGGAGGAATCGGCACCCATACCGGGGGGTACACGAACAGGTCGCCGTACGGCTTCAGCGACGTCGAGAGCGCAAAAGCCATCGGCATCAGCACCGCCGCCAGCCCGCCCAGCAGAGCCAGGTGGAGCGCCGTATGGCCGAGTTGCCGCTGCGCCGCTCGGGTCACCGCTTCTCCCCTTCGTAGTGCACCCACGAGCGGGCCGATCGGAAGATAAGTAGCGTCAACACCAGGATGTAGAAGAAGAGCACCCAGGCCAGCGCCGAGGCGTAGCCCATCTTGAAGTACTGAAAGGCGTTCCGGTACAGGTAGAGCACGTAGAAGAGCGTGGCGTCGTTTGGCCCACCGTCCGTCATGACATACGGCTGGGTGAAGACCTGTAGGGCCGCGATCACGCCCGTGACCAACTGGAAGAAAAGCGTCGGTGTCATCAGCGGCACGGTGATGTGCCAGAGGCGCGACCCCCAGCCCGCCCCGTCGACCTCGGCCGCCTCGTAGAACTCGCTCGGGATGCCCTGCAACCCGGCAAGGTAGATCACCATCCCCCCGCCGACCGCCCAGAGGCTCATGATCACGAGCGACGGGAGCGCCCACGCCTCGTCGGTCAGCCAGCGCGGCCCCTCGATGCCGATGTAACCAAGGAAGAGGTTCGCCAGACCGAAGTTGCCCGAGAACACCCAGCGCCACAGCAGCGCGACCGCCACGCCGGAGAGGACCGACGGCATGAAGTAGGCGGTCCGGTAGAAGCGCAGCCCGCCGATCCCCGAGTTCAGCATCATTGCCAAGGCCATCCCGAATATCACATGCGACGGCACGGCGATGACGGCGTACGCGGTTGTCACCCGGAGCGCGTGCAGCACCAGCGGATCGCCGCCCGAGATCATCCGCCAGTTGTCCAGGCCAGCCCACCGAGGCTCGTTGATCAGGTCCCAGGTCGTGAACGCCATCACGGCCGAGAAGAGCATCGGCCCCGCTGTGAAGAAGAGGAAGCCGACGATCCACGGTGACGCGAAGAGCCAGCCCTCGACGTGCCGGCCGATCCGGCGGCGCAGCCGGACCCGCGCCTGGACTGCCGCGCGCGGCGTTGCCGTGACGCTCATCAGGGGCTGCATCCTACGCCAGACTTTCGGCCGACTCCAATGGCCGACCTATCGCAGATGTCTCATGAGAGTCTCATGCGCCTTGACGCCGTCCGACTGACCCGGTTAGTGTGCGGCAGTGGCCGACCAACCGAACGTCCTCGTCGTGCTCTCCGACCAGCAGCGGTGGGACACGGTCGGATCGTATGGCTGCCCGCTGGATCTGACGCCGAACCTGGACGCATTGGCGGCCCGTGGCGTGCGCTTCGAGCACGCGTTTACGTGCCAGCCGGTCTGCGCTCCGGCGCGCGGGTGCCTCCAGACTGGCAAGTACGCGACCGCCCACGGCGTCTACCGCAACGGCATCCCGTTGCCCGAGACCGAGCGCACGCTCGCGCATGCTTTCGGCGATGCCGGGTACGCGACCGGCTACACCGGCAAGTGGCACCTCGCCGACACGCGTGACGGCCCCATTCCGCCCGAGCGGCGCGGCGGCTACCGCGACCACTGGATCGCCGCCGACCTGCTCGAATTCACCTCGCACCCCTACGAGGGGCGCCTGTTCGGCGCGGATATGGAAGAGGTGCGCTTCGAAGGCTATCGCGTCGACGCGACGACCGATCTGGCGCTTCAGTTCGTCGAGCGTCGCCACGACCGGCCGTTCTACCTCTTCGTCTCCTACCTCGAGCCGCACCACCAGAACGACTTGAACCGCTTCGTCGCGCCGGACGGCTACGCCGATCGCTACCGGAGCGCCTGGGTACCCGGCGACCTTGAGAGCCGGCCCGGCGACTGGCCGTCGCAGTTGGCCGACTACTTCGGCATGTGCCGCTCGATCGACGAGAACCTCGGTCGCTTGCTCGCGGCCGTGCCGGAGAACACCATCATCCTGTACACCTCCGACCACGGCTGCCACTTCCGGACCCGTAACGCCGAGTACAAGCGAAGCTGCCACGAGTCGTCGATCCGCATCCCGGCCGTGATCGCCGGACCAGGCATCGCGCGCGGTCGGGTCGTCGAGCAAATCGTCAGTCTGGTCGACTTTCCGCCGACGCTGCTCGACGCGGCTGGCCTTCCGGTGGCGCCGACGATGCAGGGTCGCACACTGGCGCCGCTCTGGCGCGGCGATCCGCCCGTCGACTGGCGTGACGAGGCCTTTTTTCAAATCAGCGAAGCCGAGGTCGGCCGAGGCATCCGCACCCGCCGATGGAAGTACTCCATCTACGCGCCTGACCGGTCGCCCCGCGACGACTCTGGCTCCGACGTCTACCAGGAGCGCTACCTCTACGACCTGTTCGCCGATCCGCACGAGCGATACAACCTGATCGGCCGAGCCGATTACGCCGAGATCGCGGCAGAGTTGCGGGCGCGCCTGATCCGCCGCATAGTCGAGGCCGGCGAGCCGGCATCCGAGGTCGTCCCGGCCAAGTACCCAGCCTAACGGCCGGCCGGCCGCCGCGCGCGGGTCGGTCGACAGGTGGTACGTTACGCGGAGCCGGCTGGGAGGCGACCGCGATGTGGAATACCCTGGTCTGGCGCTCATTGGGATCGCCCGACACCGCCGACGAAATCGACGATCTGCGCGACCAGACGCTGCGCCTGTTCATGTGGCTGGTTGGTGTCGGGTATGTCGCCTGGCAGGCGATTGTCTGGATCCCGAACCCACCGATCGGCGTGCCGCGCTACTGGAACTGGCCGCTCTTTCCGGTCGTGCTCGGCGGTCTGGCCGTGACTCTCCTGCTGCGTCGGAGGGGGGCGCGGGCCGCGGTGGCGGTCTTTCTCGCCTCCAGTGCGATCGACATCGCGGTTGCGGCCTGGGTCTGGCAGAGCACGCTGCCGCCGCTCTTTCTGCCACTTGTGCCGCTCGCCGCGGTGGCGCTGTTCCACCCGCTGGCCGGGCTCCTGGCTTGGGCGGGCTCCATGGCACTGCTCATGGCCATGCGGGAGCTTGGGCCGCTGGCGTTCCTCGCCGGCGATCAGATGGTTCACGTCGGTCTCGCCGCGCTGGCGGCAGTCTGCGCCGGCTGGGCGCTCGGCCGCAACATGGTCACGGCTGTCGAGTGGTCGCTCTCGAGTTACGAACAGGCGTCGCGCAACGCCACGGCCGCGCGCAGCCACCGGGCTGAACTGGTCAGGGCGCTCCGACAGCTCGACAACGTCAACTACCGCCTTGAGCGCGCTAACGCCGCGCTCGAGGCGGCCTGGAAGGCGGCCGACGCGGCTGAGCGCTCCAAGACCGAGTTCGTGACCAACATCTCCCACGAGTTGCGCACGCCGCTCAACCTGATCGTCGGTTTCGCCGACATGATCGTGACTACCCCGGAGAGTTACGGCGCCACGCTGCCGCCGGCCTTCCGCGGCGACCTGAACGCGATCTACCGCAGCGCTCAGCACCTGCTCACCCTGACCGACGACGTGCTGGACCTCGCCCGCGTTGGCATGGGTCGCCTAGCACTGGCTCGCGACCCGGTCGACCTCGGCCAGGTGATCCACGACGCGGCCGACATCGTCCGCGAGTACGTCGAAGCGAAGGGTCTATGGCTGCAGATCGACGTCCCAGCCGGCCTGCCGATCCTGAGCCTCGATCGGCTGCGCATCCGCCAGGTGCTGCTCAATCTGTTGACAAACGCGGCCCGCTTCACGGAGCGCGGCGGAATCACGGTCTCGGCTGATCTGACGGACAGCGCCGTCGTCGTGCGGGTCGCCGACACCGGCCGCGGGATCGCACCTGACGGCCTGACCAAGGTCTTCGAGCACTTCTACCACGGCGGCAGTACGGATGCCCGACCGGAGGGACTTGGCGGAGTCGGCCTTGGCCTACCCCTCTCCCGCCGCTTCGTCGAGTTGCACGGCGGGCAGGTGGGCGTTGAGAGCACGCCGGATGTGGGAACGACGTTCTGGTTCACGCTGCCTCTCCACGCGGTGGAGGGGCACGCGGCCGAAGCCTGGCGGGCCACCGCTCTGGTCGGACACGCCGCCGAGCGCGTGCTCGTGCTGGCCGGTGGCGACGGTCGCCTGGCACGCTTCTTGGAGCGCCACTTGCGGGCGTGTCGCGTCGTCGCCGCTCCGAACATGGCCCGTGCCGTTGAGGTCGCGGTCGAGGTGCGTGCCGCCGCTATCCTGGCCGATGCCGCGCAACCCAGGGCGGCCGCCGTGGGCGCACCGGCGCTCGAGGCGCGCGCGGGCGCGCGCGGCGATGCCGATCTCGTCGTCGAAGCACCCGTCCCGGTCTTTCGCCTACCGCTTCCGCATACCGAGCGGCTGGCCGAGGCGCTCGGCGCCTCAGACTACCTGGTCAAGCCGATCACGCGTCATGAGCTCGCAGCCGCGCTGGCTCGCCTCGGCTGCCGGACCGACACGGTCTTGATCGTCGACGACGATCCCCACTTTGTCCGGTTGGTCAGCCGCTTCCTGCGGGGTATCGCTGGCGCCGATGGCCGCCAGGTCCTGACCGCCCACAGTGGCCACGAGGCGTTGGCGATCCTCGAGACGCGTCGTCCGGACGTGGTGCTGCTCGACGTTGTGATGCCCGAACTCGGCGGCGCCGAGACACTGGCCGAGATCCGGCGGCGGCCGGAGATGGCCGGCATACCAGTCATCGTGCTGTCCGGACAGGAGGGCGGCGAGGGGCCGCTGCGCCTCGATGGAGCACTCACGGTCGTCAAGCCTGACGGGTTCAAGCTCGAGGAGTTGCTGGCCGCGATCGAAGGACTGGTCGACGTGCTCGAGCCGCCCCGTCGATACCTCAGCGTCTCCGCAACGGCGCAAGCGCCTCGAGTAACTGCGCGCGGCTGACCGGCTTGTGGAGGTAGCCGGCCGCCCCAAGCGAGCGCGCGATCTCGGGGTCATTCAACACGGAGCAGACGATCACCGGTAGGTCGCGCGTCTCGGCCGTACTCTTGAGCTGCATCAGCAGGTCCCAACCGTCCCGTCCTGGGATAACCACGTCGAGCAGGACTACCCCCGGTCGCCGCTCGCACGCCAGCCGGTAAGCCTGCTCCGCGTCCGGGGTGCCGACCGCCTCCCAGTCAGTATCGGCCAGGTAGCGCTCAATTAGGCGGATGAAGTCCGGATTGTTGTCCACGACCAGCAACGTCGCGCGCTCCCGCGGCCGCAGCGCGAGTTCGACCGCCCATTCCCGACCCGTCTCGACCAGCGCGAGCGTGCCGCGCAGCGCCGCCACGAACGGCCGCGCCTCATCCAGCCCGAGCCGGTCCGCCGCCGGCGCCTTGCCCGCGCCTCCGACCGCCAGCACGACCTGGCCGGCCTCGGCGCGCAGGCTCGCATCGAGGCCGCCGGCGTCGATCGCGCGGACCACATGGCCGAGCACCGTCAGCAGCGCCTGCCGCAGCGCGACCCGGTCGCCGCGCGCGATCGGCGCCGCCACCGGCAGGCGCAAGCTCAGACGGACGCCGCGCTCGGCGCAAAGGGGGCGCAACAACTCGACCACGCCGCGCAGCACCTCGGCCGGGTCGATCGTGGCCGCATCGTCGGCACGCAGCCGAACGGCCTCGCGCCGGAGCTGATCGGCGTGCGAGGCCGCCGATCCGCCCTCCCGCCAGCGCTCGGAGGCCCGCCACCGATCCCAGAGCACGAGCGCGACTGCCTCGAGCGCACGGTGGTGCTCGCGGTGGTAGTGGGCGCGGCTCAGCCCCAGTTGCTCGGCGACATCGGCCGCGCCTTGCCCCTCGAGGTAGCGCAGTTCCAGGATGCGGTAGGCGCGCGCCGCTCGCGATCCGGCGCCCCGGCCGGCATCGAGCCGCAATGCCTCGGTCCCATCGAGCAGCTCACGCCGGAGTAAGTGCCCTCGTCCGGCCGCGGGCGCGTCGAGCAGCTTGCAGAGCGGATGCGTGTGTAGCCGCGGCGCCTCGTACAGGTGCAGCAGCGCGTCGCGCACCTCCGCCACGAACTGCTCCGGAAGCGCCGCCGTAGCGGGCCCATTTGTCATGCGGGCAGCGTACCCGATGGCGCGTCGCGCGCGTCGACGGACCGTTTCAAGCGTTATCAATCGTGGGTTTTCCGCGTCCGGGGTAGACTGCGCCGACAATGGCGACTCTTCAGTGGATCGATCGCGCCGGGCCGCAACGTGCCGAGGTGCCGGACACGTTCATTCAGAATGTGACGGCGGCGTTCGGGGCAGAGGGACGCGATTGGATCGATGGGCTGCCGCGGCTTCTCGGTGAGATCGCGAACGAGTGGGATCTCGCGATCGGGATACCGTACGCACTTTCATACAGTTTCGCGGCTTCGGCCGTTGGTGGCGACAGCGCGATGAGCGTCCTGAAGTTACGGGTGCCGCACGAGGAGTTCGAGCAGGAACTGCTCGCCTTGCAGGCGTACGACGGCGATGGCATCTGCCGCGTCCTACGGTTCGATCATGCGCGGGCGTCGATGCTGCTTGAACGCTGCGTGCCCGGCAACACGCTGGTGTCCCTGGCGCGCGAGGATGATGCGGCTGCGACCGCGATCGGCGCGGAGGTCATGCGGCGACTCTGGCGCCCCGTTCCGACCGAATGCCGCGACGCTCTCATCTGGCTCGGCGATTGGTTCGAGCGCGCTTTCGCGCGTCACCTCAACGAGTACGGAGGCGCGGGTCCTCTGCCCGGCGGGCTGTTCGCGCGCGTCCGAGGTTCGATCGGCGACTTGCTCCGGTCGGCGCCCGACGACGTGCTCCTGCACGGCGATCTCCACCACTACAACATTCTGCGAGCGACGCGCGAACCGTGGCTGGCAATCGATCCGAAGGGCGTCCACGGCGACCCCGGGTACGACGTCGGACCGTTCGTCTGGAATCCGCGGCCGCGGGACTTGCACTTCACGCGGTCGCTCCTGGAGCGCCGACTCGACATCTTCGCCGAGATGCTGCCATACGACCGTACCCGCCTCCGCGAGTGGGGTCTCGCGCACGCGATTCTCTCGGCGATGTGGAGCGCCGAGGATGGCGCTCAGAACTGGCGGCAAGCGATCACGATCGGCGAACTGCTCGTCGACGCGTAGGCCGGCGCGCGCGACCTACCCGAGGTACTCCGCCAGCCGTCGCCGAATCGTCGGCCGACGTAGCTTGCGCAGCGCGTCGGTCTCGATCTGCCGGACACGCTCGCGGCTGATCTGCAGTTCGTCGCCGACTTCCGCCAGCGTCCGCGCCTTGCCATCCGAGATGCCGAACCGCATCTCGACGACCCGTCGCTCGCGCGGATTCAGCCCAGCCAGGATCTCGCCGACCGAGTCGCGCAGCAGCGACTTCGAGACCGTTTCGACCAGATTTGGCTGGCCATCGTCTTCGACCAGATCGCCGATCTGGCTATCGGACTCGTCGCCGATCGGCGCGTCGAGGCTGAGCGGCACTTGCGCCGCCTGGCGGATCTCCTCGGCGCGCGCGATCGAGATGTCCATCCATTCCGCGACTTCCTCGACGGTCGGTTCGCGGCCAAGCTCTTGCGCCATGCGTCCGCTGGCCCGCGCGTAGCGCGAGATCTGGCCGGTCATGTGCACCGGAATGCGGACGACGCGAGACTGGTCGGAGATCGAGCGCGTAATCGCCTGACGTATCCACCAATAGGCGTAGGTCGAGAAACGGAAGCCGCGCCGCCAGTCGAACTTGTCGACCGCGCGAGAGAGGCCGATGTTACCTTCTTGAATCAGGTCGCCGAGCGGCATCCCTCGATTGAGGTGCTTGCGCGCGACCGAGATGACCAGTCGGAGATTCGATTCGACCAGCTTTCGTCGGGCGCGTTCGCCGGTTCGCGCGACATGGTCGAGGTGGACGCGCTCGTCGCGATCCTCGACCCCGGCCGTCAAGCGCGCAGTGGCGGCGCGGCCCTGATCGTACGCGCGCGACAGCGAGATCTCCTCCTCGGCGGATAGGAGCGGGAAACGGCGCACCTCGTGCAGGTAGATGCCGAGGAGTTCGAGCGTGCCCTGATCGAGGAATTCGGCATCGAGCGCCGCCTGGGCGGCCGCGACTTCGACCTCGACCTCGGCGAGCTCGGCAACGTCGACATCGGGATCGACTTCGACTTCGGCGACGGGCTCGCTTTCGCTGTCGACGTTGTCGTCGATGGCGTCCGGCGCGACCTCGTCGTCCAGTTCGATCGCGAACGGCGTGACGGCGAGAATCTCCGGGTCCAAACGACCGCCGTCAGTCTCGCTATCTAGGTGCACCGTGCTCCTCGCCGTTCAATACCCTGATGGTGGAACCTGATGGGGATTGTCGGGATGCGCTGAGCCACGCGTAAGGTGCCCACCCGTAAGGAATGGGCGGCCGGCCGAATGAATGCCGTTGGAGAGTCGTCTATTCTCTTGCGCGCGTCGGCCAGGCGCCTGGGAGGACACACGATGACGGATCGAACGGTTGAACTGCGCACGATCGAGGACGCGCGCGTAGTCGTCCTGGCCGAGCGGTCGACGTCGTCGGAAGTCTGGATCGTGGCCGACGTCGGCGCGAACGTGGCACGTTTCCGGACGCGCGTCGGCGACACCGAGCGCGAGATCCTGGCCGCGCCGCCGGACATCGCGACGCTCCGCGCCCGCCCGACCCGTTTCGGTTCGGCCTGTCTCTTCCCCTACCCCGGCCGCGTCGCCGGTGGCGCGTTTTCGTTTGGCGGACGCACCTACCAATTGCCGACCGACGCGCGCGACGGGCACGCGATCCACGGCGTCGTCCGAACCCGCCCCTGGGAGATCGTCGCGCTGACGGCCGACGATCGCGGCGCATCGGCCACGCTGCACATCGACACGCGCTCGGCCGCGATTCCGATCTCGGAGTGGCCGTGGCCGTTCGACCTGCGCCTCGTCGTGACGCTGGTCGGCGGCGTCCTTCGCGTCGCGACGACCGTGCGCAATATCGGCGGCGAGGCGATGCCGTTTGGCCTCGGGTTCCATCCCTACTTCCCGACGCCGTTCGGCCCGGCCGGCAGCCAGGACGCCTGCGCCGTCTGGGTCGATGCCGACGAACAGTGGCGCCAGAGCGGCGGTCTGCCAACCGGCGAGATCGTGCCGCTGGGACCAAGCGGCTGGCCGCGCGTGGCGACGCCGCTCGGGCAGATCGTGCCGGACGTCGTGTCGGCCGAGGGGCCGGTGCGGAACGCGCTCTATCGGCGACTGGCGGAAGGTCCAGCGTCCGGACCGGGCGGTATGCGGGCCGGAATCGTCGACTCGGTCAACGGCGTCGCGGTCAGCGTGCGCGCGAGCGTCGGCTTCGATCGAACGGTCTTCTTCACGCCGCCGTCACCGGCGGTCGTGTCGATCGAGCCGCAGACGTGCGTGCCGAACGCGCTCGCGCTGGCGGCGACCTCGGCGCTGCCAACTGGGCTCGAAGTCCTTCAACCGGGCGAAAGGTGGAACGGATGGTTCGAGATCATGCCGGAGGCCCTGCCGAATTAGCGGGCAAGGCCAATCCGTCCTTCCTGTCTATGGACCGAAGGGTGTTGCTATTCTTGCTGAACCGGTGGGAGCCGCATTGTGACCGAGGAGTATCGGTACGCGATCGAATACCAGAGCCAAGCTGGTCGCTGGGTTCGCCTGGCGACCTTCAGACGGCCGCTCGACGCCGACCACGCCTTCCAATGATGATTGCCCGCGGCGTGAAGCGACCGATGATTCAGATTCGGTTTAGAGTCATCGCGAGTGCCAATCTATCGACGGAGGAATGAAGGTGGATTCGACTCTCCCGGGTAGATATGTGATCGAGTTGCAGCCGGATCCGGCGATCGGCTGGCAGGAGTGGTACCGGACTGACGACGCGGACGACGCGCAGGCCGTCTGGCTCCGACTGCTCGATGTGGGGTTGCGGGCGCCGGCCCGTTTGGTCGAGTCCGAAGTACTGCGGGCGTACACGCCGGATGAAGCGACCGCGCTGACGTAACACCGGCGCGCGCGCGATCCTCCAAGGAACTGTCTATGCCGTAACCGCGGCCGGGACGTCCACGACCGTCCCGGTTTCCCAGGAGCGGATCGCGGCCTCGATGACTTCCTGGGCGGCCAGCCCCTCGGCGCCGGATCCCTCGATCTCCTCCGGCGGCACGCGCGCCGCCACCTGCTCGACGAATCGGCGTATCCGATTGCGGAACGTCGTCTCGAAGATGAGCGTGCCGCTCATCAGCGTGTTCTGAATCACGATCTGCTCGTCGGAGTCGTGTGGGTAGAACGTCAGTTTCTCGGCGACATTCTCGATGACGAATCGTCCCTTCGTTCCGGCGACCTCGCACCGTTCGATCGGGTGGCGCGTCGTCATGTCGTACGAGCCGGTCAGGTGCCCGATCGCGCCGCTGGCGAACTGGAGATTGACCGAGCAATTCGACCAGATCGCGCGGTGGCTGGCCTTCTTCATGAACGCGTGGACGCGCTGGATGTCGCCGACGAAGTAGCGCAAGACGTCGATCGAGTGCGGGTGGAGCGCCCGAAGGTGAAACCAGGGCGACGATTCGTTCGGATTGCGAATCCAGAGCGCCATGTTCGCGAACAGGATCTCGCCGAGCTTCCCCTCATCGATCCACCGACGAGCGGTCGCCGCGATCGGGACGAAACGGTGGTTCAGATCGACGCCCAGGTAGAGTCCGCGGCTCCGCGCGAACGCGACCATTTCCCGGGCGCGCGCGATCTCGTTCGAGAGCGGCTTCTCGCAGAGCACGTGGACGCCGGTGCGCAGAGCCGCCATCGTCGGCGTGTAGTGATGGCCGCCGTTCTCGGGCCCGGCCGTCGTGACGCTCAGAATGTCGAGGCGCTCGGTGGCCAGCATCCGATCGAGATCGCCATACGCCGTCGCGCCGAAGTCACGCGCGAAGGCGGCGGTTTTCTCCGGGACGAGGTCGCAGACCGCGACCAACTCCGCGCCGGGGGTTTCGCGATAGGACCGGGCGTGGATGCGGCCGATGTTCCCGGCGCCGACGATGCCGACGCGGACCATCAGGCCGCCTCGCCGGTCATCGCTCGCAATGCCGCGTGAGATCGTTCGACGACGTCTTGAACGGCGGCGAGGGAGAAGTCGCGCGTCCCGACGATCTCGAGGACGAGGTACGGCGCCCTCGTGCGCGCGAACTCGGCCGCGATCGCGGCAACGTCCATCAGTCCACCTCCCGGAATCTGCTGTTCGATGGCGCCGGGGCCAGCCGCATCGCGCGGACCGGCGTCGCGAATGCGCGCCGTGGCGACGTGCGGCGCCAGGCGGCGTATGGCCGCGACGGGATCTTCGTTCACGCGCCACAGATGCGACCCGTCGATGTTCAGGCCAACATCCGATGAGTCGACCTCGGCGATGAATCGCTCGGCGGTCAGAGTCGAGTACACGGCGGCCCTGACGTGCGGCTTGACGGACAGCCGAATGCCGACCGCCGCGGCCGTCACCGCCAGATCGCGCCAGATCGCGACCATCGCGCGCCACGAATCGGGATCGTCGGAGACACCGCCCGATCCGGTCGTGATTGCCGGCGCGCCGAGCGCGGCCGCCAGATGAATGAGGTGACGAAAGCGATCGCGCTTCGCCGCGTCGAGCACGTCGGTACTGGCGCCGATCGACTCGATCGAGAGCGCACGATCAGCCGCCGCCGCGCGGATCGACCGAATGGCCGCGTCGCTGGCATGGACCGAAAGGTGCTCGGCCATACCCGGGATCGCCGCCAACTCGATCGCGTCGAATCCAGCCCGGCGAATCCCGTCCAGCGCCGCTTCGAGCGGATGCCCACCGTACAGGATCGTGCCACAGCCGAGGCGCGCCATCAGCGGCTGGTGTAGTTGATCTCGCCGGCGGCGCGGTCCTGACCGCGAGCCAGGTAGCCGCCATCGACTCGGAGATCCTCGCCGGTGATGAAGCTGGCCGCCGAGCTGCAGAGAAACGCGATCGCGGTCGCCACCTCGGCCGGTTCGCCGGTCCGATTCAGCATGTGCTGCGGCCCGAAGACTGGCTCCCACCTGGCGCGGTCGCCGTTGGTCATGCGATCGAGTTCCGGCGTCCAGATCGTGCCCGGCGAGACGCTGTTGACGCGGATGTTGTCGACTGCCAGATCGAGCGCCTGGCAGCGCGTCATCGCCAGGATCGCGCCCTTCGTCGCGTTGTAGGTCCAGCGATTCGGCTGGGCGATCCAACCCGAGATCGACGCGGTATTGACGATCGCGCCGCCACCGGCCGATCGGATCAGCGGCACGATCGCGCCGGCCATGAGCGCCGAGCCCTTGACGTTCACGCCGAGGCTGATGTCCCAATCGCGGCCGGTCGCCTTCTCGGCCGCGGAGAGGAAGCTGGCCGCGCAGTTGATAAGCCAGCGAACGGGCCGATGGCTGGCCGCGCTGGCCGAGATCGCGGCCGCGGCGGCGTGATGGCAGTCTCCCTCACTCGAAACGTCGGCCACGGCGACGGTCGCGTCGCCCAGTTCGAGGGCGGTCGCGTGGGATTTTGCCTCGTCGCGATCGACGATCACGACTCCCGCGCCAGCGCGATGGAACTCGACGGCGACCGCGCGGCCGATGCCGGAGGCGCCGCCAGTGATGACCGCGATCGTGCCCGTGAAGTCGGAGTGGAAATCGGCCATCGCTACGCTCCTCCGGTGAAGACGGTGAAGTGCGAAACGTCCGGCCGGCCGGCAATTGCCTGGATGATGGCTACCTCGACGATCACGCTCGGAACTCCTTCATGCGATGAGATTGTCGCGCTGCGCGGCGAGGTTCGCGTCAGTGCGTCGGCTCGCCGAGCGCGCCTTTCAGGTCGAAGGCAAGCTCCATCGGCGCCCACCAGTCGTCGCCCGTGGCGAAGGGCGAGCGCTCCTGAAACTCCTCCGCCATCCACCTGTTCCATTCGACCGACCGCGGATCTTCGCGAACGCGCCCGAAATCGCGCTTCAGATCGAAGTCGTCATCGGTCTCGAGGTACATAAACAGTTGATTGCCGACCTGCCAGATCTTCATCTGCTGAATGCCGATGGTCTTGATCTGCGCCAGAACCTCCGGCCACACGCGCGTGTGTTCCAGCTTGTAGCGAGCGATGCGATCCGGGTCGTTCTGGAGATTGATTGTCTGGGCGTAGGTCTTCATCGTCCTTGCTCCTTCTCGACCGCTGACTCGCGAGCGACCGTGACGCTCGACGCGCGTCAGTGTAGCCCGCGGCGCGCGCGGTCTTCGGCAGGAACGCCCTCAACCTGACCTTCTCCCAAGGGGAGAAGGGACTCGCGCGCAGGACTTCTTCTACGCCGGGACGTCGGCCAGCCGCAGGGAAACCGTTCGGGAGATGGAGCGATCGATCATCGTGACGCCGAAGAGCGCATCGGCCGCTTCCATCGTGCCGCGATTGTGGGTGATGACGACGAACTGCGTCCGGGCGGAAAGTTCGCGCAGCGTCTTGGCGAAGCGAACGATGTTGGCGTCGTCGAGCGCCGCGTCCACCTCATCCAGAATGCAGATCGGCGTCGGATTTACGTCCAGGATCGCGAAGAGGATCGCGACTGCCGTCAGCGCGCGCTCGCCACCGGAAAGGAGCGACAGGCTCTGCGCCCGTTTGCCTGGCGGCTGGGCAATGATGTCGACGCCCGGCGGGCTGCCGGACTCGGACTCGGCCAACGTGAGACGCGCGGTACCGCCGCCGAAGAGCGCCGTGAAATGCTTGCGAAATGCCAGGCCGATCGCCTCGAACGCGGCGTCGAACTGGCGCTGCATGGCCGTCTCCAGCTCTGCGATCACCTCGCGCAGGCCACGCTGCGCGTCGGTCAGATCGGCGGCCTGTCCGGTCAAGAAGGCGTGGCGACCGAACGCCTCGTCGAACTCCTGACCGGCAGTGGCGTCGACCGCGCCGATCGCCCGCAGGCGATTGCGCAGACTCTCGATGCGCCGCCACGACTGCTGGGGATCGGCCAACGGCTCGTAGATCAATTCGGTCGGCGGGAGGACACTCCCGACCTTCGCCAGCGCGGCGCGCTCGGAAGCCCCATCGCCGAACGCGGCCTCCGCGGCGACGAGCGCGGTTTCGTCGACCGAGGAATCGCCGTCACCTGACTCCGAGGCGACGGAATCGCTCCCCGCCTCGGTCGGCGCAAGCCTCTCCGGCTCTGCCTCGGCGAGCGCGAGCCGAGCCTCGCGGCCGTGGGCGATCAGACGCTCGCGCGCCGCGCCGGCGGCGATGGCGTGTTCGCGCGCGATATCGGCGAGGCGGTCGAGTTGGGCGCGCGCCGCGGCCTCGCCCGAACGGATGACTCGAACCTGTTCGTCGATCGCGGCGATTTCGATTTCGACCGGGCGGCGCTCACCTTCGAGCGATTCGCGCTGATCTTCGACCGCGCGTCGAGCCGCGCCGAGTTCCTCGGCGTCGCCATCGAGAGCGGCGGCCTCACCGATCAGTTCGTCGATCCGCCGGCGTCGGGCTTCGACGGCCTGGTCCAGCTCCGACCGTCGGTCGGCGTAGCCTTCGAGCAGGCGCGTCTGCGCGCGTCGCTCGCCCTCGATGAGCGACACGTTATTGCGGAAGACCGAAACCCGCTCAGATTGCTCGCGAGTCGCGCTCTGGAGGGCGTCGAGTCGGTCGCGCAACGCGACGACGACGGTCGTTGACCCGTTGCGCTCGGTCGGCAATGACGCCAGCCGCGCGCGCGTGTCGCGTTCGCGCCGATCGAGCTCCTCGACCTCGCCAACGGTGCGTCGCATCGACACGCTCGACCACTCGATTTCGCGGCGCAACCGCTCGACCCGTGCATCGAGCGCGGCGCCTTCCTCGCGCGCGGTCACGAGCGCGTGATCGGCGTCGCGACGGGACCGGATCGTCTGCTGAAGGTCCTCATCGAGTTCACGCTGCGCCTTACGCGCCGCCGCCAGCGCAGCTTGTGCTGAATTGGCATCGTCCGAAAGGGTGGCCAGCCGTCGCGGGAGATCTCGCCGTTCGCGCTCGCGGGCGAGCAGAGTTCGATCGCCGCCCTCGCGCGATCCGCCGGTGACGGCGCCGTTCGACCGAACGATTTCGCCGGCGACCGTGACGATTTGCCACGATCCGGCGAGTTGAGCCAGGGTTCGGCGCGCGACCTCGAGATCGTCGACCACCAGCGTGCGACCCAACAAGTGCTCGATCACGATCGCGTAGCGGGGGTCGTATCGCACCAGATCGGCCGCGACGCCGCGAACGCCGGCCGCGAGCATCGGCGCATCTCGGCGAGGCGCGCCGCGTAGCGTGTCGAGCGGGAGGAACGTGGCGCGACCGCCATTCGTTTTCTTCAGCAGCGCGACCGCCGCCTCGGCGTGCTCCCAACGCTCGACGACGATGTCCTGCAGATGGCCGCCGAGCGCGACCTCGATCGCCTGCTCCAGCTCGGCCGGAACGTCGACGAGCGACGCGACGAGACCGATGACGCCATCGAGTTTCGGCGCGGTCCCGGCCCGCCGATCGGCGCGGGCGGCGGCCAGGACGGATCGAACGCCGGCGTAGTACCCGGCGTACCCGTCGCGGCTGTCGTTCAGAACGTCGAGCCGACCCTGAACGCCGGCGCGCAGTCGGCCAATGTCGGCCAGGCGAGCGGCCGCGGCCTCTTGCTCGGCGCGATTCTCGGCCAGTTCCGCGCGGCCCTTCTCGATCGCGCTGTCCTGGGCGGCGATCTCGTGGGTCAATTCGGTGCGGCGCGCCTTCGCGCGATCGACGTCGGCCTGCACGGCCAGCAATTTCTCCTCGTCGCGCTGAATCGCGCCTATCAGGTCGGCGTTCTCCTCGGCGATCGCGCGGCGTCGGTCGCCGATCCGCCCAAGCTCGGCCACGAGTTGCGAACGCTCACCCTCGAGGCGCGCAATCGCGTTTTCGGCCTGGGCCAACTGAGCACGGAGCGCGTCGAGACCCTCCCTCCGCGCCTCGTTCGTCGACTCTGCCTCGACGAGCTGTTCGGAAAGCAGGCCGATATCGGAATCGAGGCGCTCGATCTGTTCGCGCGCGACGAATGCCGCCGCCTCGTCGTCGCGCGCTCGCTCGTGGAACGCGTCGATCTCATCGCGCAGCTCGACCGCCCGCGCACGCGTGCTTCCAGAGCGCTGTCGGGCCAGCGCGAGGTCGCGTTCGACGCGATCGATCTGACCGTTCAGGTCGAGGCGCGATCGCTCGGTTTCCTCGAGGCGTACGCGGAGGGACCCTTGCCGCGCATCGAGTTCCGCCGCTTCCTCGAAGGTAGCCTCGATGTTAAGACGCGCGTCGGTGAGATCGTCGGCCGCCGAACGGGCGGCGGCTCCGGCCGCGTCCACCTCGGCGCGAATCGCCAGCCACCGATGGCCGTACCAGCCGGCGAGGTGCGATCGAAGCTCCGCCCGGACGCTGTCGCGCTCGCGCAGCTGGCGTGCCCGCCGTTCCAGCGACTTCAGACGCGGCTCGATTTCGGCGATCACGTCGCGTACACGGGCGAGATTCGCGTCGGTGGAGTCGAGGCGCGACCGGGCGTCGCTCAGGCGTGTCTGGTGGTGGCGGATCCCGGCCGCGTCTTCGAACAGCGCGCGCCGCTCCTCGGGCCTCAGCGACAGCGCTAGATCGACCATGCCCTGACCGATCACGGTGTAGCCGTTCGGCGAGATGCCGCCCTTGACAAGCAGATCGACCAGATCGCGCAACCGAACCCGCGTGCCGTTCAGCAGGTAATCGCTCTGGCCGGATCGGTCGAGACGCCGCGTGACAATCACGTCGTTGAACGGCGTATCGAGGAACCCGGTGCTGTTGTCGAACTCGATCGCGACTTCGGCGAGGCCGGCGCGGCTCCGATTTGGCCCGCCAGCGAAGATGACGTCGTCGCCCTTCTTGCAGCGAAGGATCCGGGGATTCTGCTCGCCAAGCACCCAGCGGATCGCGTCAGCGACGTTCGACTTGCCGGACCCGTTTGGTCCGACGATCGCGGTCAGCCCGCCGTTGAACTCGAGGCTCGTCTTGCTGGAGAACGTCTTGAAGCCGTGAATCTCCAGCCGCTTCAAGAACATAACGTGGGAACTTGATCCTACCATGCGACTGGCCGAATGCCGAGAGCGACCGGCGATCGGGCAATCCGATGGGTCAGGTCGCGATCGTCGGGCGCGATACCGGGCGCAGCCGAACCGAGGGAATGAGGCTGAGCGAGACGCCTGACGCGTGCAATTGACCGTGGCCCGCGGCCGTTACCATCTCGGAGCTGTGGATTGGATGCCGCGTGGCGCATCGCGGATCGCGGTTGCTCTGCCGTCGCCGGATTTGGGCGCCGCGGGAACCGCGGGCGTCGATCTGGCCGAAGTGCGACTCGATCTGTTCGAGTGGCCGGTCGATGTCGCGAGGATGCTGGCGGGTCAGCGCCCCCGCGTAATCGCGACGAATCGTCCGCCGCGAGAGGGCGGACAGTCACCGCTCGGTGAGGCGGATCGGATCGAGGCGCTGCGCGAGGCGGCCGCCGCGGGCGCGGAGTTCATCGACCTGGAGTGGGATGTTGCCGACTTCGCCGTCGTGGCGCGCGATCTGCGGGCGAGCGGAGCGCGCGTGATCGTGTCGCGGCACGATTTCGGCGGCATGCCGGATCTGGCGGCGTGGGCGCGCGCGATCGACGCGGCTGAGCCGGATATCGTCAAAGTCGTCGGCACGGCCATCGATTCCGTCGACGGTGCGACGCCCCTGCGCGTGTTGGCCGAGGCGAAAAGGCCAACGATCGCGATTGCGATGGGACCGCTCGGACTGGCGACGCGCGTGATGGCGCTGGCGTACGAGCGATGCTTTCTGACGTTCGCGGCGCTGCCCGGTGGAGGAACCGCGCCGGGACAGATCGACCTCACGGCGATGCGTGAGATGTATCGAGCCGACACGATCGACGAGACGACCAGATTCATCTTGGTCGATCCGGCCGTCGTGGCGGAAGATGCGATCGGCATCGCGAACCGGCGCTTCGCGGCGACGGGAATCTCCCGGCGGATGGTTCCGTGGTCGATCGAGGCTGCGTCGGCGATCGTCGTCGCGCGCGCGCTGGACAATCTGCCGGTCGATGCGGTCCTGGCGCGCGTCGGCGATGGCGCGATCCGGCGTTCCGGTGGTTGGAGGGCGGCCGGCGATCCGACCATTGAAGGTGTAATCAACTCGCTTCATTGATCCAGTCACGTACAGTCGCGAAGCACCGTGCGAACCGAAAATACGGTCTTCCTCAACCGGGCGCTGATCGCGCTTGTCGCGATCGTCGCGGCGCTCCTGGCATTGCCGTTGGCAATTGGCCGCGCGGCCGACGGAGACATTCGGCCGGGTTCTCAGATCATCATTCGCGACGGCGGCCCGGGACCGCCATCATCGATTGCCGCTCCATTCGTTCGCGGCGCGCAGGCGGCCACCTTCATCGTCAACTACGACGCCGGCTTTCAGGCGAACGCGAGCGCGCGGGCCGCGTTCCAGTACGCGGTCGACATCTGGGCGACACAGGTCACGTCGAGCGTGCCGATCGTGGTCACGGCCAGTTTCACGGCGCTGTCGTCGGGTGTTCTGGGATCGGCCGGGGCGGATCAATTGCGCCGTGATTTTCCGAATGCGCCACGGGCGAACACGTGGTATCCGGTCGCCCTGGCGAACAAACTGCGCGGGGCAGACTCGGACACCACGGTCGGCGACATCACGGCGCAATTCTCCTCAGCGGCGAACTGGTACTACGGACTCGATGGGCAGACGCCATCGAATCAGACCGATTTTGTTTCGGTCGTGTTGCACGAACTCGGGCACGGTCTCGGCTTTTCGGGGTCGGGGTCGATATCGGGCAGCACGGCGTCGATCGGCAGCTCAGGTTTCATGGAGGCGTACGACTACTTCGTCGTCACCGGCTCGGGTGTGGCTGTCACGACGCTCTCAGGCAACTCGGCGGCCCTGTCGAGCGCGTATCAGGGCGGCAGCCTCTTCTGGAACGGTGCCAACGCGGTCGCCGCGGCCGGTGGCGCGAATCCACGGATGTACGCGCCATCGCCGTGGGAAGACGGCTCGAGCTATTCCCACCTCGATGAGACGACGTACGCGGCTGGAAACGCGAACTCGCTGATGACACCCGCGATCAGCCGCGGCGAGGCGATCCACTCGCCCGGCGCGATCACGCTCGGGATCTTCGCCGACCTGGGTTGGACCGCCGCGTCGTCGGCTACCGCGACACGGACTGCGACGTCCTCCCCGACTGCGACGCGCACTTCCACGCCGTCGCCGATCGCCACGATTGCGCTTTCCGGCCCGGTGCCGACCTGGCCGTCCCGGGCGCTTCTGCCGGTATCGCCGAGGAACAACGCGCCGTAAACGTGACCGTTGTCCCCCGGGTGCCGCGCTTGTCACTTTCGCGCTCGACCATGCAATAGTGGTACCGACCTTCTCGCGAGGCAACCTCGGTCCAACGCGGGTGCCGCTCGCCCGCAGTGTCGGCGGTATTCGGCACGATAGCGTTCTCTTCTGTGAGGAGATCACGACACTGGCGTACCGTTCGCTCGAGAGCGGACCCCTCGGCGAACCAGTCACCGCGGCCGTGCTGGACGGGGTCGTCCTGGCAGTCCGTCGCGCTCTCGGCGACGCGATCTGACCGGCGCCTTGCTCGGATTGGTCAATGGGTCGGAACTGGATGGGTATCTCGACCAGTTGTTGACTCGCGATGTCCAGGTAGCCGCGAGTGTGCGCGATCCGGCACGACTTCGTCGGTACTTCGCGGCGCTCGCCTTGAACAGCGCCGGAATGGCCGAACACCAGACGCTTTACACGGCGGCGGGAATCAATCGGCTGACGGCACTGGAATACGATCGACTCCTGACGAATCTGTTCGTGACCGACGAACTGCCAGCCTGGACAGGCAACCGGTTCTCGCGATTGATCAAGACCGCGAAGCGCTACCTCATCGACCCGGCTCTGTTGGGCGCGGCTCTCCGTCTTGACGAGGCGGCGATCGTGCGTGACGGCGACATCCTTGGCCGGATGCTCGACACATTCGTGATGGCCCAACTGCGCCCCGAGGTGGAAGTCAGCGCGCTGCGACCTCGGCTCTATCACCTGCGCGAGAAGGACTGCCGGCGCGAGATCGACATCGTCGGCGAGTTCGGATCGGGTGTGGTAGGGATCGAGATGAAGGCGACGGCCTCGCCGGGACCCGACGACGCGGCGCATCTCCGGCATTTGCGGGACCAGCTTGGCGATCGATTTCTGGGCGGCGCGGTGCTGCATACCGGACCACGCGCCTTCGCGCTCTCGGAGCGGAGGTCGTGTCCCTGGACGTGTGTAGAAGCGGAGGCCGTTGACAGACGGCCACCGCGCGGTTCTCATTGGGATGCTTGATTTCGCCAAGAGGAGAACCGACACGATGACCGACACGCTCAGGATGGCACTGACCGAGC
>SCUE01000036.1 GCA_004297775.1 Chloroflexota bacterium
CCGACGCTCGCCGTCGCCACGCTCCCCGCGACGTTCGGCGCCAGCGACGCCGCCAGATCCGTCAGCATCGTCACGGATGGCGTCGCTGGCAGCGGAGTCAGCGTTGCCGTCGGCGTGTCCGTGGACGTGGCTGTCGGCGTGAACGTCGCCGTCGGAGTCGGTGTCGGCGTCGCGACGCCCGTGCTGACCGCCGTGCCACCCGCGCTCGGCGGAACACTTGCGTTGAACGTCGCGTTCTGCAGCGTCGTGCCGTCGGCAGCCGTCGTCCAGACGCCGACGTTGAAGATGCCACCGGCCGGTGGCGTCAGCAGACCGAGGAGATCGAAGGTCACGGTACTGCCGCTGGCGATGCCACCTGGCACCGTTATCCAAACAAGGCCCCCGGATGCGGAATAGACAAATGGACTGCCCGGTCCAAGCACAGTGGTTCCGACCGCGCTGAAATCGGTGCCGAAGTCGAGAACAAGCCGACCACTGGCGGGAACCGCGACCCCGGTCGTGAACGAAACCGTTGCGGTCGCGTTGTACCCGATCTCCATCGGCGTCACGGCGATCGACGTGCCACTCAGCGGCACGATCGTCGCGGAGTCAACCGCGACGCTCAGCGTCCCGTTTCCAGCCAGTTCCCCAGTCGGTGACCGAACTTCGAAGTCAATCGGGAACGTACCGGAGGCGGCGCCCAGCACGCCGCCCCCGACCTCAATTCGTGCCGAAGCTCCTGAAAGCGGTGCCGCCAATTCAACGACGATCAGGCTGCCATCGACGTCCTGAGTTGCCGCGACCGTCCCACCATTCACGCTGACGCCGCCGAAGGTTCCCCACGGCAGCAATTCAGTCGGCAGCGTGAACTCAATCGTGCTCGACGCCGGCAGATTGCCTGGCAGCTCGATCGTCGCATCCAGCGTCGCCGCGGTCGTGTTGGTCAGATTCGGCACCAACTGGGCTACACCAATCAGACTCGTGACGCCGACCGACAGGTCCGCGCCACCATGAGCGATCGACGCGCCATCCACAATACTAACGCCGATCCGATAGATACCGGTCGCCGGCAGACCAATGCCTCCGATGTCGTACACGGTCCCGCCGGCTGTCTGCGAACCGGCAAATCCGATCGTCAACGGATTCGTGCTCGACACAAACGGCGATCCCGGACCAGACACGGTCGCGCTGCCCGCCGAGAATCCCGCGGGCAATGTCACCGTCATCGATGCCGCCGTCGACAAACTCGATGGCAGACCTATGCTCAACTGCAGAGTCGCCGGATTCATCGCGACGCTTGGCAATGCCGAAGCTGTCAGTACGCCCAGCGTCGATACCGTCCCCGTCGTCGGCGCCGAACTATGGAATCCAGCCTGACGCGACTGTCCTCCCGGCACCGCGCGAATGCGCGCGACCACGGAACTGAACGGTGACGAGGCGAGCAGAGAAACACCGCTGATATTCAAGGTCTGCGCCACGCCGCCGATGGCCGCGCCACCGGTAACCCTGATGAGCTTGTTCCCGCTCGCGTTGATCGCCGTCAGAACCGGCACACCGCCGAGCGACGTGTCGCCCAACCATGCCGCGTCGAGGCCGATCTCATTCGGCACTCGCACTTCGAGGGCGTCCAGCCCGCCCATGTCATTCGTCGGCGTGAACGCGACCGACATCGTCGCCTGCCCGTCCGATACCTCGGAGAACATGATCGTCGAGTCGACAAAGGTGCCGTTGAACACGCCGCCGGCCGGGTCCATCCCGTTGCCGGTCTGGTCAGCCAGCATCATCGTGAAATTCATTGTGGCCGCGACCGCGTCCGTCTTCAGGATCGCCGCGCCACTGGCCGCGAACTCGATGTACGGCAGGAACGACGCCGCCGGCGGAGCCATCGACACCAGTCGCGACACGCCACCGACGCTCAGTTCGATCGCGCCGGAGATGTCCGCCCCGCGCGAGGCCGGCTCGCTGACCTCGAACCGGAATACGTTGTTGTCGGACGCCGACGAGACGAGCTCCAGCGCGCCGATCGCCGGCGGCGTCGCGTCGGTGACCGGGTTCACGTAACTGAACCCGGAGCCGATCGCCTTCGTGATCGCGCGCGCGTTCGGCTTGCCCAGGATCGATATCGCGCCCGGTTCCAGCACCACGCCCCACGGGCCAGCGCCGGTCGAGAGCGCCGCGATCGCGGTATCGCTGAGGCCGCTCGTCGTGATCGCGACGGTCGTCGCATTGTTCGGGCTGACGACGACGCCGGCGTCGAGGTTGACGCCCGCGGCCGGATCGTGCCCGATCAGCCGGATCTTGGTCGGATCGACAACCGTGATGCGGGCACCCGAGCCATAGAGAATGAGGTAGGTGGGAATGCCCTGGTATTCGACCGATTGGATCGACGGATCGGTCGGCCCCTCGTACGCCTCGGCGCGATCGGGGTAAAACGGCGGAACGAGCCCAAAGAGCATCGCCACAAGGGCGACAATGTGGAGGAAGCGCCGCGTCCTACGACGCCCAGTACTCATGGGCGAGGTTGACAGTACCAGGCTTCGCGGCGCTGGTCAATGGCGTATTACACACTCGTGAAAATCATTGTCAAAATGTCACGCGGCGCCGCGAGCCCGATTCGGCTTGCTACGGTCGCGGGTCAGTGACGGCATTCGGTCGACTCGCGGCTGGCTACGTCGAGGCCGGCTGGCTCCTCGTCGCGGTCGTCGCGGCGCTCCTGTTCCAGGTCGTGTCGATTCGGTCATTCGACTTTCCCCGGGTCATGTTGCTGCTCCAGATTACCCCATTTCTGATTGTCGCGGCGACAGTCGCGCTCGCGATCGGCGCGCTCTCCGCGCGAACGGGCGTGAAGCCGGCGTCATCGTTGGCGGGTCTGCCGCGCGTCCTGCCATTTGCCATCGGTGGGCTGGTGATCCTGTCATTCGGCATTTCGACCGCGCTCTCGATCGCGCCGACGATCAGCTTCTGGGGCAGCCGCTTCAATTCGGAAGGCTTCGCGGCCGCGTTTGGGTACGCCAGCGTGATGATGTTGGTCGCGCTGTTCCTTCGCCGCCCCGACCAGGCCCGACGACTCATCGATGTCGTCCTACTCGCGAGCGTCCCGGTCGCGCTCTATGGCGTCGCCCAGTATTACGGGGTCGACCCACTGGCGGCCGCGATGTCGGTTCAGCTCGCCGGCGGCCGGGTCGTCGCGACACTCGGCAACCCGATTCTCGCCGGCGGCTACGCCGCGATCGTGATGCCGCTGACGCTCGCGCGCGGCATCGATGCTCTCCTGAGGTGGCGAGCCGGCCACGTCGAGGCCGAGCCGCCATCCTCGAACGGTCCGTGGCAAGTTGTCGCGACGGTCGGCGTCATCATCGCGCTCCAGGCCGGCGCGCTCGGACTCTTTCTCTGGTCGGCCGCGCGCTACTCGCAGCTCTGGTGGATCGCGGCGGTCCCCCTCGTCGCGTTCTTCCTCACCGCGCTGGTCGCGCCACGCGCCGCGCCAAGGGGTATCTGGGGTACCCGCCTGACCGTGGCGGGGTACAGCGCGTTATTGCTGCTCCAGTTCTACCTGTTCTACCTGGCCGACAGCCGCGGACCGTTCGTGGCCGCGCCGATCGCGCTCGGCGTGGCCCTCTTTCTCATGGTCCGCGATCGACGCGTCCGGCTCGGTCTCGGCGCGGCCGGACTCGCCGTGGCGCTCCTGGTGCTGACGATCGTCGTCGTCCCGGCGGTTGTCCGCTCGGTGCCGGATCTGGCATCGAATCCGATCGTCGGTCGCCTCGCCCAGTACGGTCGATCCGGCAACACCGTCATCAGCCGCTGGCTGATCTGGCAGGGTGTCGTCTACCTCGCGCTCGGTCAGCACGACGTCGGCATTCCCAGCGATGCGCTCGCGCCGATCCGTCCCGTCTTCGGCTACGGACCGGAAACCCTGGCGATGGCGTATGAGAAGGTCGTAACGGCCGAGGCGCGCGAGTGGGAGTCGTATCGCATCAGCCGTGCCCACAGCGAGCCGCTCGACGCGCTCTCGACCCGGGGGATCTTCGGCCTGGCGACGTACCTCGCCGTGCTGGCCGCGCTGGCGTTCGCTGCGATCCGAGCCGATCGCGTGCCCGGCGTTCCGCGCTCGGTCCTGGCCGGGGCGACCGGCGCCGTGGTCGCCTACACGATCTCACAGCTCTTCGAGCCGAACGATCCGAGCCTGTCGCTCCATTTCTGGCTGATGGCCGGCGTATTGATGTCGCGGCTGGTTCAAACCGGGGACGAAGTGAAGCCCGCGGCGGCGATCCCACGTCCCGCGGAGCAGATCTGGCGGCGAAGACGACCATCGACTCCGATCCAGGTCGCCCGCCCGCGGTCGATGACGGCCCGGCGCTGGGCGGTCGGCAGCGGCATCCTGGCTGGCGGCCTCATCCTTGGGATGATCGCGGCCCTCGGCGCGGCGTTCGACCTTCTCGGCTGGCTCCTCATCGCCTGGCTGGCGTTGACACTGGCCGGCATCGCCTGGGCGTTTCTCTCCGACGCCGGCACGCCCGAACGAGCGGAACTGGCCCGCGCCGCGATGATCGGCGGTCCGCTGGCCGTGATTGCGTTTCTCGTCGCGACCGTGCCGTACCAGCGCTTCCAGGCCGACGCGTTCAGCAAGTACGGCCTCGAGGCGGCCCGGCGCGGCGACCTCGCGTCGGCGCTCGTGCTAGGTCGAAACGCGTTGCTGCTGGCGCCCGACGACGAGCTGTTTCACTCGAACCTGGCTCGCACCCTGGCCGCGGCGGCGAACGCGGCGCCGGATCGTCCGATCCGACCCGACTATCGGCCGACGTTCCTCCTTCTTCACGGGCTGCCGGCGCAACAATTGAGCGCTCTGAGCAAGCGCGAGCTACTGCTTCTGACCGCGACGGTCTTGGAGCAGGCTGTGAAAATCGCGCCAATCGAGCCGGACAATCGGCTCAACCTCGCGATCGTCCACCGCGCCCTCGGCGACCTCGGTGAAAAGGGCCACTACGACACCGCGCGCGAGCATCTCCTGGCGCTGACGCGCATCAGTCCGACCCAGACGGTCTACCGCCAGCAGTTGGCGGCGATGGAGGGAAGGACCGGTTAGCCGCGCAGGCGCCCGAGCGACGCCTCGACGCTTGCTCGCAGCGCGGCGCGATCGTTGACGGTGATGCGCTGCTGCATCACCGTCACGTAGCCCTTGGCGCGAAAGTCTTTCATCGCCTTGTTGACGCTCTCGCGCGAGGCACCGACCAGATTGGCCAGATCCTGCTGCGTCAAAGGAAGGTCGATCTCGATCCGCCCGCTCGCGTTCTTCTGGCCGCGGTGCTCGGCCAGATGGAGCAGCCGCTTGGCGAGGCGACCGTACACATCGTGGAAGACGAGGTCAGCGACGTGCTCGTCCGTCTCCCGCAGACGCCGGGCCAGCAAGAGGATGATCTTGTGCACGGCGTCGCGATGCTGTTCCAGAAACGCGAGGAACCCGGTCCGCGGCAGGAAGAGCGTCTCGGTCTTCTCCATCGCCGAAGCGGTCGCCGAGCGTGGCTGACCGTCCAGGACCGCCATCTCGCCGAAACACTCGCCCGCGCCGAGCAGCGCGATCATCGTCTCCTGCCCGTCCGGTGCATTGACGGCGATCTTGATCGTCCCGGCCAGGACGATGAAGAGTCCGTTCCCGGGGTCCCCGAAATAGAAAACGACATCGCGATCGTCGTAGTGGCGTCGCCGCGACTGCGCGGCCAGCGTCGCGAGTTCGGTCGCCGAGAAGGCCGAGAAGAGTGGCGCGGATGCCAGGGCCCGAATCGTCACGTCGAGATTCGCGACTGGTTTCACGCCGACGTCACTCCCACGATCGCCACTCCGCCCGGCTCACGCCGACCGATGATCGCGCTGCGCCCAACCATGGGGTTGGAGGATAGCCCGAACGTTCGGCGCGGTCCAACGCGAGACCCGACAGTCGCGTGACGGTTTCATCGGGCCAGAACTGCTCTAAGCCGGCTCTAAGTCGGGCGCCATTACCATCCGGCCGATGGCCATCAATAGTTCGACCGGCGCGATCGCCGACGCGGCCGGCGCTTCCGGTCGGGCCACCGCGAGCGATGTGATCGCGGCCCGCCGCGCGGCGGCGCTGATCGGACCGGACAGCCCGCTCCGGCCAGGCCGAGACACGCCACGCCCGAGCCTCGAATTCGTCGGCGCGCTGGGGCGACTCGGCGAGACGTTCCAGGAAATTCGCGCGTCGTTGCGCGGGATCGAGTCGAAGGTCGATGCCGTCGGACAATCGGTCATCGCGTCTCGCGGCGACCTGAACGCAATCCACGATCGCGTGAATCTCGTGACCGGCCGCGTCGACAACGTCGACGAGCGATTCGGCGCGATCGAGGAACGGCAGACAGTCGCGATCGAATCGATGCAGGCCCAGATCGCGACCCTGACGCGTCAGGTCGGTCTGGCGGTCGGCCTCTCGCTCGTCGTCGTGGTCGTCAGCGCGCTCGCGGTCATCCTCGCCCGCTAGGGCGCCCTCGCCACAGTGGATACGACGCCGGAACCAGTCCGGGTCCGAGCGATGTTCGACCGCCTCGTCGGCCGATACGACCTGATGAACCGCCTGATGACCATCGGCATGGATGGGGCGTGGCGCCGCGCCACGGTCGAAGCGATCGGACCCGTGCGCGGCCGGCGGGCGCTCGATCTCGGCTGCGGCACCGGCGACCTCTCGATCGAACTGCGACGGGCCGGGGCCGAACCCGTCGTCGGGCTCGATCCCGTGCCGACGATGCTCGCGTTCGCGCGGCGGAAGGCGGAGCAGCGCGGCCAGGCTGCGCTGGCAGTCGTCGGCGACGGACTGGCGCTTCCGTTCGCCGACGGCGCGTTCGATCTCGTGGTGTCGGCGTTCGTTCTCCGAAACCTGGCCGATGTGTCCGAGGGACTGCGCGAGGCCAGGCGTGTGCTGCGTCCAGGCGGGCGCTTCGCGTCGCTCGAACTGACTCCGAACACCACGCCGATCGTCGGTCCGATCGCGCGCGCGATCGCGGGTCTGGTGGTCCCGCCTCTCGGCGAGATTGTGACCGGCGATCGCGATGCCTACAGGTACCTGCCGGCCTCGGTCGATCGATTCCCGAATGCGAACGGTCTCTCGCGGCTGCTCGCCGAGGTCGGATTCACCGGCGTGCGATACCGGCGTTTCCTCTTTGGATCGGTCGCCCTGCATATTGCGCGGCGACCCGAGCCGCCGCCCTGGGCCACTGCATGAGCGTATCGGCCGCGATCGCGCGTCTCGCGTTGTTGCCCGGCATCGTGCTGCACGAACTGGCGCACTACTATTTCTGCCGCCTGATCGGGACGCCGGTCGAGGAAGTTAGCTTCTTCAGCTTCGGGTCGCC
Source organism: Chloroflexota bacterium (assembly GCA_004297775.1). Classification (GTDB taxonomy): domain Bacteria; phylum Chloroflexota; class UBA6077; order FW602-bin22; family FW602-bin22; genus FW602-bin22. Next base: position 7,341 of record SCUE01000036.1, read on the forward strand.
AGCCGGCTACGTCACCCATCGGGTGCCAAAGCGATTTCGCGGCCACACCCTGATCGTGTTCGGTCCGCTGCTGGTCAATTCGATTGTCGCGGTCGTCCTCTACGCGTCGGCAATCCTGACCTGGCGGGAGATCGCGTCGCTGCCGCCGATCGACTGGGCGCCCCGGCTGCCCCTCCTGGCCGGCGGCGCGTGGCTGGCAATCGTGACCGGCCTTCAGGCGCTGCCGAGCAACGGCGACGCGATCAGCCTCTGGCGGGCGGCGAAGTGGCACCGGGACAATGGGAACTTCCTGGCGCTACTGGCATTCCCGCTCGCCCTGGCGATCCGGCTAGCCAACTGGCTTCGCGGCTTCTGGATCGACTGGATTTACAGCGGGATACTGTTCGCGATCGCGCTCGACCTGTCGACGCGCTGAGACGCCTGCAATCAGCGTCCGCGGCGACCGACGCGCGTGGCCGTCCAGGCACGAAGGAACGGCGAACCGCATGCAAACGGCGTGCAGAGCAGCAGGGCGACCCCGACGATGGCCAGGAGCGTGTCAGCCGTAAGAACCACGTGAGAATGGTGTCGCGTCGGCGGCGCGCCTCGCCTACGACCTCGGTACTAAGACGGCTACTCCATTCGGCGAGATTTCAGCGGGTCGCGAAGTGCCGCAACGCGACGCGGATGCGCTCCTCGGTCGACGTCGGCGCGTCGGGACCAAGCGCGGCGACCGCCTCGGCGGCCTGCTGCGGCGTGTAGCCGAACACCTGCGTCAGCGCGTCCATCACCTCGCCATCGCCGGTACCGGACATAGCCGACGGTCCGCCGACGGCCACCTTCGGCCCGAGCTTGCCCTTCAGATCGAGCACAATCCGGCTGGCGATGCGTTTGCCGATGCCGGGTACGACCGTGAGAAGGTCGGCGTTGCCACGCGAGATGGCCTCGCCCAACTGTTCGACGCTGAGCGCCGAGAGCAGTCCGAGCGCGCCGCGCGGACCGACGCCGGTGACCGTCAGAAGCGTTTCGAACGCGCGCCGCTCCTCATCGCGCGCGAAGCCGTAGAGCGCCAGGGCATCCTCGCGCACGTATAGGTGGGTGTGGAGCGTCGCCTCGGCGCCGAGTCCGCCGAGACGGGCCAGAGTCGAGGATGGCACGCTGACGCGCAGGCCGACGCCGCCAACGGCGATCACGACGCCACCAACGTCGCGCGATTCGATCGTGCCACGAACGAAGGCGATCACGATCCCATTCGTCCGGTCAGGATCTGGGCACGGCGCGAATGCTGGTGGCAGATCGCGATCGCCGCCGCGTCGGCCGCGTCATTCGGCCGCGGAATGTCGCTCAGTCCCAGGATCACCCGCGTCATCTCCTGAATCTGCTCCTTGCGCGCGTTTCCGTACTGTGCGACTGCCTGTTTCACCTCGGCCGGCGTGTACTCGTGGACGGTCAGCCCGGCCTGGGCCGCGGCCAGAACCGCGACTCCGCGTGCCTGTCCGACCCCTAGCGCCGACGTGACATTCCGACTGAAGAACAATCGCTCGATCGCCAACTCGGTGGGCCGCGTGCGCGCGATCACATCGGCGAGCCGATCGTGCAGCGCGCAGAGGCGCGATCCCAGATCGTCGCGCGGCGAGGTCGTGACCGCGCCACACTCGATGAGCCTGAGCGCGCCACGTCCGACATCGGCGACGATCGCGAAGCCGAGCGTGGCCGTGCCGGGATCGACGCCCAGCACGATCGCGCCGTTGAGCGCCGTCATCGTGCAGTCAGGAACGTGGCGACGCTACGATGCGCCGACTTTCAGCGGGACGGCCTCGCCGAGTTCGACGTTCGAATACACGTGCTGAACGTCGTCGAGCGCATCGAGTCGATCGACCAGCCTGATGGCCTGCTCGGAGCGCTCGTCGTCGAGTTCGACGGTCGTCTTCGGCAGCATCGAAACCTCGGCGTGGTCGATCGTCAGATTCTTGGCCGCGAGCGCGGAGCGGACCCCTTCGAACGCGGACGGCTCGGTCGTGATCTCGACGAAGCCCGCCTCTTCCTTCACGTCCTCGGCTCCGGCATCGATCGCGAAGAGCGCGATATCCTCCGCTGGAGCTTTCTCGACCGGAACCACGATGACGCCGCGCGATTCGAAGATCCACGCGACGCAGCCACTCTCTCCGAGAGAGCCGCCGCCACGATTGAACGCGGCCCGGATCTCGCTGACCGTTCGATTGCGGTTGTCGGTCATGGCCTGGACGAGGATCGCCGTGCCGCCCGGACCATAGCCCTCGTAGGTGATCTCTTCGAGCTGTTCGGCGGCGGCGCCGGACGCGCGATCGATCGCGCGCTTGATGTTCTCAGCCGGCATCTCCTCAGCCCGGGCCTTCTGAATCGCCAGGCGAAGCCGCGCGTTCGCGTCTGGATCGGGGCCGCCCTCGCGCGCCGAGACCTGGATCTCGCGAGCGAGCTTCGTGAAGACAGCGCCCTTTCGGGCGTCATTGGCGCCCTTCTGGCGCTTGATCTTCGCCCACTTGCTGTGTCCGGACATCGCCGCCCCCGCTTTCGGTCTCGATTATACCGGGGCTTCTGCCTCTTCTTCGGTGGCTCTTACACCGACCCGCCTATTTTTCACGGCAAGCGATCTGGTACCGGCATCAGCTTTACATAAGAATTAGCGGCGTATCCCAATGGGAGTGACGCCGCGTGGCGATCGACCTCAACTTTGCCGGCCAGCGCACCGCCTACGGGACGCACGGCGTTCACTCTTTCGCCGCCAAGTTCCCGCCGCAGTTGGCACGCTGGGGAATCGAGTCGTTTAGCGAGGCTGGTGAGACCGTGCTCGATCCGATGGTCGGATCCGGCACCACACTCGTCGAGGCGCGTCTGCTCGGCCGACACGGGCTCGGCGTCGATATCGATCCGCTCGCCCGCCTGATCGCGGCTGTCAAGTCGACCCCTCTGCCGACCGATGTCCTCGCGGCGGCAACGCGCCATCTCCTGGTTGATGCCGGGGCCGACTTCGCCGATCTTCGCCTGGCGCGCGAATACGGGATACCGTTCCGCGACGCTTTCCGCGACATTCCGATCCCCGAGTTCCCGAACCGCGACTACTGGTTTATGCCGAAGGTCTCCGAGGAACTTGCCCTGCTCCGCCGGCGGCTCGACCGGATCGATCCGAAGCCGATTCGCGACTTCTTTTATGTCGTGTTCTCGTCGACGATCATCACGAAGAGTTCGTCCTCGGTCGCGAATGTGCGCGATCTCGCCCACTCCCGGCCGCATTTCGCGACGCCGCGCGTGCAGCCGGACGTCTTGCGCGCCTTCGTGACGCGCCTGGCTCGGATGACGCGGGCGATGAACGATCTGACCGAAGGCTGCGCGTCGCCCAGCTCCGCCCGGATCATCGGCGACGACGCGCGCCGATTGGCGCTGGCCGATCGGTCGGTCGACCTCATCTTCACATCGCCGCCCTATGTGAACGCGATCGATTACCCACGCGCCCACAAGTTCTCGCTCTTCTGGCTCGGCGACGCGCTCGGGACGTCGACCGACGCCTATCGCGATCTGGGTCGCTCGTACATCGGGACCGATCGCGTACCGATCAAGACCTGTCACGCCCTGACGCGTGAGCGGTTCGGCATAGCCTCGCTCGATGCCACGATCGAGCGCCTCGCCGAGGCCGATCCTCGGCGCGCCGGTGTCGCCAGCCGCTACTTCGACGACATGGGTCGGGCGCTTTCCGAGATGGGCCGAGTGCTTCGGCCGGGCCGCCAGGCCGTCATCGTCGTCTGTCCCTCGCGCATCGCCGACGTGAATGTCGCGACACACGACTTGCTGGCCGAATTGGCCGAGGCACGGACGAGCGGAGTGCTGCGACACGTCGAAACCCACGAACGCACGCTCGACGATTCGCGTCGGCAGTTGCCGATCACGCGCGGGCGGTTCGGACCAGGAATGCGCACGGAGTTCGTCGTCGTCCTGCGCCGGGATGCCGCCTCCCTATAATCCCGTGGTGCCACGTCGTGTCGTCATCACCGGCGTGGGCATGGTCACGCCGCTCGGAAACGACGTTTCGTCAACTTGGGCAGGGCTGATCGCTGGCCGATCCGGCATCGGTCCCATCACGCGATACGACCCGGCGCGGACCGACACGAAGTTCGCCGGCGAGGTCAAGGGATTCGACCCGGAGCAGTACGTCGACCGGCGTGAGGCGCGACGCATGGACCGCTTCGCCCATTTTGCGATCGCGGCCGCAAAGCAGGCACGCGACCAATCGGGACTCGAGATCTCATCCGCGAACGCTGACCGTATCGGCGCGATCGTCGGAACCGGTATCGGCGGGTTGGAGACGTTGGCACAGCAGTTCGGCGTGCTACACGAACGAGGACCATCGCGGCTCTCGCCGTTTCTCTCGACGATGATGCTGGCGAACATGGCGGCCGGGCAAATCGGCATTCAGCTTGGGTGTCAGGGTCCAAACTTCGCGGCCGTCTCGGCCTGCGCCAGCGGCGCGCACGCGATCGGCGAGTCGTTCGAGATGATCCGTCGGGGCGCGGCCGATGCGATGTTCGCCGGCGGCGGCGAAGCCCCGATCGTCGAAATCGGCGTCGGCAACTTCAACTCGATGCGCGCGCTCTCGACGCGCAACGACGATCCGACGCGCGCCAGCCGACCGTTCGATGCCGAGCGCGATGGGTTCGTCATCGCCGAGGGCGGCGGGATGCTGCTCCTGGAAGAGCGGGAGCACGCCCGAGCGCGTGGCGCGACCATCCTGGCCGAGATCGTCGGCTTCGGCGCTTCGGCCGACGCGCACCACGTCAGCTCGCCGCCCGACAGTGGTGACGGCGCGGCCCGGGCGATGCGCATTGCGCTTGCGCAGTCGGGTCTGGCGCTCGGCGAGATCGGGTACTTGAACGCGCACGCGACGTCGACCGAAGTCGGCGACCTGGCCGAGACGAACGCGATCAAATCGGTCTTCGGCGATCGCGCGGCCCGGCTGCCAATCAGTTCGACCAAGTCGATGACCGGCCATCTCCTGGGTGCGACGGGGGCGATCGAAGCGATTTTCTGCATTCTGGCGATGCGCGAGGGGGTCGTCCCGCCGACGATCAATCAGCAAACGCCGGATCCGGCCTGCGATCTCGACTACGTGCCGAACGTGGCCCGCCGTGTGCGCGTGGACGCGGCGCTGAACAACTCGTTTGGCTTCGGCGGCCAGAACGCTAGCGTCGTGCTGCGTCGGCCCGACTGAGTGAAGGTGCCACCCGCGCCGACCGTCGAGGCACCGTCAGAGCTGGCCGCGCTCCAGGATCGGTTGGGGTATCAATTCGCCAACATCGAACTCCTGCGAAAAGCCCTGACGCACACGTCGCACGCCAACGAAGCGATCGACCCGCGACCGGAATCAAACGAGCGACTGGAGTTCCTCGGCGACGCCGCGCTCGAACTGATCGTGGCCGACGCGCTCTATCGAGCTCACTCGGACGTTTCGGAGGGCGAACTGACCGCGATGCGATCGGCGGTCGTGCGCCTGGACACGCTCGGCCGCGTCGGTCTCGTGCTGGGCATCGGCGACCACATCTTGATCGGGCGAGGCGAAGAGGCGACCGGGGGACGGCATCGCGGCACGATCATCGGCCGCGCGCTGGAGGCGATCATCGGCGCGATCTACCTCGACGGCGGTGTGGAGGCGGCCCGCGGAGCGTCCATGCGCGTCCTGGCCGACGAGATGCGGCGCTTGGACGAAACCCGTGCGCTGAAGGACGATCGATCGCGCTTGCAAGAAGCGGCGCAGAGTGAATTCGGCTTGACGCCATCGTACCGCATGGTCGCGGCCGTCGGACCAGACCACGCCAAGGAGTTCAGCGTCGAGGTCAGCATCGGCGAAGGAATCGTCGGCCGCGGCGTCGGTCGCACGAAGCAGCAGGCTTCGCAGCGCGCCGCGCACGACGCCCTGGGTCGATGGCCCCCGGACGTGAAGGTGACGCGCGGGCGGTAGAGAGCGGCTGGTCTGGCATGGTCGTCGGTGTCATTTCGATGGAGCGCGTGTGGGCGGGAGCACGGACAGCCAGCGGTGCTTAGCCCGAACGTCGCATCGACGCCGGGACGATCTGCCGACTCCACCGCCGCGAGCGTGCCATAGGGTTGGAGCGATGACTGTCGAAGCCGTTCGCGTCCCGGCCATCGAGGCACGGATCGCGCCGGTCGACGAACCGGACCTGGTCGGCAGCCTGCGCGCGTTTTCGCTCTCGGACCTCCTTCAGTTGATTGCGCTGAGCGGCCAGACCGGCACGCTCCACCTGACGCAAGGTTGGAATGGACGGACTCTGACCTTCGAGCGCGGTCGCGTCACCTATATCGCGGCGGCGACGCGACTGCCGAGTACGATCGAACTGCTGGTCGCGAGCGGACGAGTCGATCCGATGGCCGCCGAAGCGGCGAACGCGGCCTGCGACGCCGGTGGTCGATCACCCGAGCAGACACTGCTAGACGTTGGCGCGATCGAGCAGTCCGATCTGGCGCGCTGTCGCGAGCGGCAACTTGAAGAGACGATCTACACGCTGTTCCTCTGGCGGAACTGCCGATTCACGTTCCGGGTCGGTCAGGTCGAGCGCGCCGCCGGGGGGATCACGGTCGATGTCGCGAGCGAGCGCCTGATCGTCGATGGTACGCGGCGAGTCGACGAATGGATCGCGATCAGCCCGCGTGTGCCGTCGGTGCGGCTGATCTACGTGCCGACCGGCGTGGGAGAGCCAGGTTCCCTCGACGCGGCGATCAATGACCGGCTCGATGTCCGGCGCGATGTCGCGGACGTGGCGCCGCCGAACGGTGACGGCGCCCAGGCGTCTGGCGACGCGGCGATCTGCGCGCGACTCGATGGGCGCCGAGACGTCGCGACGGTGGCGCAAGCCACTGGACTGACGCAATTCGAAGTTGCGCGCGGCCTGAGCCGAATGGTCGACGCCGGGACCGTCCGCGCGGTCTTGCCGGACCGCGTGCGCATCACGTCACTCTTTCGGTTTCTCCTGGAATCGATCCACATGAAGCTGACTCTCTACGGGTACGCGTCCGAGGCCGCCGAGTTCGAGCGCGAGCTGGCCCGGTTCGCGACCGACAACGGGCTGAAGGTGCGAATGCAGGGCGGAAAGGTGCTGCTGACCGACCAGAACACGCCGCTGGCGACGACCGAGTTGATCGACCTGTATCGGCTCTTCATCGCGATCCAGAACAACCGCTTCCGCCGCCGCTTCGCGCCCGACATCGTCCACGGCCTGGTCGAAGGCCTCTACATCCACCTCGACCTGGACGATCGCGAGATGATGCGGATGTACGAATTCGTGCAGATTGAGGGGTTGTTGGGAGCGGCGGCGGTGTAGCGATGGCGAGGCACCGCCGTGCTCGCTCCGACCGTTGAAGACACGCCTCGGACAAGTATATATGCGTCACCGACCGTCCGAGGAACTGAACGCATCGGTCATCGTCGTGAGCGTGAGTGGCGACGAGCACGTCGTGGAGGTGCGGCTCGAACCCGGTCGTGTAACAGCGCGCACGACATCAGCGATCACGCCGACATCGTCCCGCGACCGACTCCGGCGGCGATCAATGCGACGATCACCTGATTGATACTGGTGCCTTCTCTCTCAGCGGCGTTCGCGAGATCGCGGTGCAGGGACTTCGGCATCCGCAGAAGCAGCCGACCGCTGAAGTTCGAGGTATCCGGAGGGTGAGGCTCCGGAATCGCGAGTCCGACGATTAACCGCGCCTCAATCCAGGACGCCATCGCTTCTCGCAGGTCCTCGATTGCCTCGTCCGTTGGGCCCCCGGTTCCGACACAACCATCGATGTCCGGGGCATCGGCCACGAAATGACCATCGGGATCGCGCCAAACTCGCATTGGGTACGAGCGAGCGACGACCTCGCGCACGCGTCGCTCCAGGTTAGGATCGGCCGGTCGCGCTTGTGCTTGCTTGACTCCGAGATCAGTTGCGCGCTTGGCCGCGGCCATCTCGGCGGGCTCCATCACGTCTAGACCCGATCGCTTGCGCCCCATCGTTACTCCTCCTCGGTTCGATCGAGAGCGCCGCGGACGTAGACCGCCAGAAGGCGCGGTCGCCGCGACGGAATCGTGAATGTCTGATCCTCTCGCCGAAACGTGTGGTGGCTGCCACGAATTCGCACCAATTCCCATCCGTACGCCTCCAAGAGCCGAGATGATTCCTCGAAACGAACCGCGTTCGGACGCGGTCGTGTCCCTGGACGTGTGTAGAAGCGGGTGCGCGGTCCGCGCGGCCATCGGCGCTCAGCCGACGGCGGGCAGTGGCAAGGGTATCACCTCCTCTGTGGGCTCGTAGAGCTTGGCCAG
>SCUE01000037.1 GCA_004297775.1 Chloroflexota bacterium
ACATCCAGATGACCATTACCCTCATCGAGCCCGTCGCCTGCGAGCAGGGCCTCCGCTTCGCCATCCGCGAAGGCGGCCGCACTGTCGGCGCCGGCGTTATCTCCGACATCATCGCGTAGTCTTTTCCGGCGCGGTCGATGACCGGGCCGGGCAATCGAGGTAAGCAGTGGCCCGACAGCGTATTCGTATTCGGCTCAAGTCGTTCGACCACAAGGCGTTGGACGGCTCGGCACACCAGATCGTCGAGACGGCTACCCGAATGGGTGCGCGTGTTGCCGGGCCAGTGCCGCTTCCGACGCGCATCCAAAAGTTCTGTGTGATTCGTGGTCCCTTCATTGATAAGGACTCGCGCGAGCAGTTCGAAATGCGCACGCACAAGCGACTCATCGACATACTCGATCCCACGCCGAAGACGGTGAATGCCCTCATGGGCCTTCAGTTGCCGGCCGGCGTGGACATCGAAATCAAGCTGTAGGGTCGGACAATGCTTGAAGGACTTCTCGGCCGAAAGGTCGGAATGACCCAGATATTCTCGGACGACGGTCGCGTCGTCCCCGTGACTGTGATCGAAGCTGGACCGTGCTTCGTCACGCAGATTCGCACGGTCGCGCGCGATGGCTATCAGGGCGTCCAGATCGGGTACGGCGAAGCTCGCCGGATCACCCGACCAGAAAAGGGCCATCTGGATCACGCGCAAGCGCCAGCCCTACGCCACCTGCGCGAAGTCCGGTCGAGCGATGTGTCGGACCTGTCGGTCGGACAGCGCGTTGACGCCTCCGTGTTCAAGGTGGGCGACCGCGTGGATGTGGTCGGCACATCTAAGGGCAAGGGCTTCGCTGGTGTCGTCAAGCGCCACCATTTCGCTGGTGGACCGCGCACGCACGGCCAATCAGACCGCGAGCGCGCTCCCGGATCCAGCGGCTCGACGACGACGCCCGGACGAGTCTTGAAGGGCACTCGGCGTGCCGGGCAGATGGGCAACGCCCGAATCACGATCCAGAATCTCGAAGTCATCGAAGCCGATGGCGAAAAGAACATCCTGCTCGTCCGCGGCAATGTGCCGGGCGCTCGAAACGGGCTCATCCTGATCCGCAAAGCTCGAAAGGGACAGAGCTGATGAAGCTGCCCGTTTACAACCAGTCCGGTTCGGTCGTCGGCGATGTCGAAGTCGACGATGCGGTGTTCTCGGTGGCGCCGAATGTCGGCCTGATGCACCAGGCGGTTGTTCAACAACTGGCAAATGCGCGAGTTGGCACGGCGTCGACCAAGACGCGCGCCGAAGTCACTGGCACGACCAAGAAGCTTTACAAGCAGAAGGGCACCGGTCGGGCACGTCACGGGTCTCGCAAGATTTCGTCGTGGATCGGTGGCGGCGTCGCCCACGGACCTCATCCCCGCTCCTACGAGCAGAGCATGCCCAAGAAGATGCGCCGCGCCGCGATTCGCTCGGCCCTTTCGGTGAAGGCACGCGACGGACAGATCATCCTCTTGGATGGCTTGACGATTGCCGCGCCTCGAACGAAGGACATGCTGGCGATCCTGGCGAGTCTGCCCATTCAGGGGAACGTCCTGTTGACTCTGGATTCGGTGAACGAGGCGGTTGTCCTTTCGGCGCGCAATCTTCCGAACGTCCACACGATTCCGGCGACCGCGCTGAGCACGCGCGACATCCTCAAGCACGACATCTTGCTTGCAACCGTTCCGGCGATCCGGTCGGTCGAACAGTGGCTCGGCAATGCCAGCAGTGCTGAGAGCGAGGCGCCGGCGGAAGCCGTCGTTGCGTCAGTCGTAGAGGCGCCGGCGCCGCGGCGGCGTGCGCGCAAGACCACGGAGACAGCTGAATGAACGTCAACGAGGTCCTAATCAAGCCGCTCGTTACCGAGAAGAACACCATGCTCGGTCCGCTCGGCAAGTACACGTTCGAGATCGATCGACGCGCCACAAAACGTCAGGTCAAAGAGGCCGTCGAGACGATCTTCAAAGTCTCTGTGACGGCTGTCAATGTCATCAAGGTGCCTGGCAAGACGCGCCGCGTCGGAACATCGGTCGGCCAGACGTCGCCTTGGAAGAAAGCGATCGTGACGCTGCAGAGCGGCCAACGCATCGAGATCTTCGAAGGCGTATAGGCGAGGAGAGGGTCAGTGCCAATCAAGCAGTTCAAGCCGACCTCGCCCGGGCGTCGCGGCGCCAGCGGGTTCGACTTTTCGGAGGTCACGCGGAGCGAACCCGAACGATCGCTGACGGTCGCGTTGCGCAAGCACGCTGGCCGTGACAACCAGGGTCGCATCGCAGTCCGGCATCGTGGCGGTGGGCATCGGCGACGATTGCGACTCATCGACTTCAAGCGCGGCATCCGCGGCGTGGATGCCCGCGTGGTCTCGATTGAGTATGACCCCAATCGGTCCGCTCGAATCGCGCTCCTGCAGTTCAGCACCGGTCCGAAGGCGTACATCCTCGCCCCGGTTGGTCTCTCCGTCGGTGATACGGTCCGCAATGGGTCAGACGCAGAGATTCGACCCGGTAACGCGCTGCCACTGGAGAACATTCCGGTCGGAACCACGATTCACGCGATCGAACTGCACCCCGGTCAGGGCGCAACGATGGTGCGGAGCGCTGGCACGGCGGCACAGTTGATGGCGAAGGATGGCGAATACGCCACGCTCCGTTTGCCGTCCGGCGAGACGCGGCGCGTGCTCGCCTACTGTATCGCCGTGATCGGTCAGGTCGGCAACGTCGAGCGTGAGCAGATTTCTCTCGGTAAGGCCGGTCGGAATCGGCATCTTGGCCGCCGACCAACTGTCCGCGGCTCGGCGATGACGCCACGCGACCATCCGCACGGTGGTGGCGAGGGTAAGGCACCGATCGGTCACCCTGGTCCAAAGACGCCTTGGGGCAAGCCCGCGCGCGGTGTCAAGACTCGAAGGCCGAAGAAGGCAAGCAACGCACTCATCGTGCGTCGCCGCGAAACTCGCTAACCACAGGAGAGGCCAACCATGTCTCGTTCGTTGAAAAAAGGTCCATACGTGGATGCCCGTCTATTAACCCGCATCGAAGCGCTCAATCGAGGCGGCGAAAAGCGCGTCCTCAAGACTTGGTCGCGTGATTCGACGATCTTTCCTCAGATGGTGAGTCACACGATCGGCGTCTACGACGGCCGACGCCACGTGCCCATCTACGTCACCGAGAATATGGTTGGTCACAAGCTTGGCGAGTTCTCGCCGACGCGCTTGTTCCGCGGGCACGGTGGCGGCAAAGCGACCGAGCGCACGTCCGGAGTGAAGAAGTAATTCAATGGAAGTCGTCGCTCACGCGCGCAACATACGTATCGCCCCACGCAAGGTGCGGCTCGTCGTCGGAGTCGTGCGCGGCAAGGGCGTCGATCAGGCACTCGCTGAATTGCGGGTAATGCCTCAGAAGGCTGCCAAAGAGGTGTTTAAGGCCGTCCATTCGGCGGTCGCGAACGCCGAGAACAACTACGGGTTGGATCGCGACACCCTGGTCGTATCGCGCATCTGGGCCAACGAGGCCAGGACCTTGAAGAGATGGCGACCTCGCGCGCACGGTCGGGTTAGCCCGTTGCTGAGCCGTTCGAGTCACGTCACGGTCATCGTCGACGAGAGGAGACCCCAGTAGATGGGCCACAAATCACACCCGATCGGCCTACGCCTCGGGATCATCAAGGAATGGGAGTCGCGCTGGTTCTCACAGCGCGATTACCGGCGCTTGTTGCACGAGGACATCGACATTCGCACGATTCTCCGGAAGCGGCTGGTCGACGCCAGCGTGCCGCGCATCGACATCGAGCGCTCGGCGAATCAAGTTTCGGCGACGATCCACACCGCCAAGCCGGGCATCGTTATTGGGAAGAACGGCGCCAAAGTCGAGGAACTTCGAAAACTCCTCGAGGCGAAGACTGGCAAGCGCGTTCGACTGAACATCCAGGAAATCCGCGTCGCAGAGTTGGATGCAGAGTTGGTTGCCCGATCAGTCGCCGAGCAGATTGAGCGGCGTATCGCATTTCGCCGTGCCATCAAGCAGTCCGCGCAGCGATCCATGCAACGGGGCGCGAAGGGCGTCCGCATCGTGATCGCGGGACGGCTTGGCGGTTCAGAGATGTCGCGCCGCGAGCGGGAAAGTGCCGGATCGGTTCCGCTGCACACACTGCGAGCCGATATTGACTTCGGCATGGCCGAGGCGCACACCACTTTCGGCGTCATCGGCGTTAAAGCGTGGATCTATCGCGGCGAAGTGATCCCGGAACGGCGCAAGGGCAATCGTCCGCCTGAGCCGCGGCCGGTAATCGAGCCGTCGGATGAGGCTGACGTCGAAGTTCCTTCCGAGGTCGAGGCTGCCCCGGTCGCGATTGCCGAGCGGGAGGCAATCTGATGTTGATGCCCAAGCGTGTCAAGTACCGAAAGCAACATCGTGGTCACCGGCGTGGCAAGGCCACATCGGGCAACACGGTCGCATTCGGTGACTTCGGCCTACAGGCTCTCGAAGCCGCCTGGATCGATAGCCGGCAGATCGAGTCGGCGCGTATTGCGATGACGCGATCGATCAAGCGCGGTGGACAGGTCTGGATTCGAATCTTTCCCGACAAACCGGTCACGGCCAAGCCTGCCGAAACCCGCATGGGTAGCGGCAAAGGCGCGCCGGACCACTGGGTCGCGGTCGTCAAGCCCGGCCGCGTTCTGTTCGAAATTGGTGGCGTCGACCGTGCTACCGCCGACGAGGCGCTGCGATTGGCCAGTCACAAGCTTCCCATATCCACCAAGATGATCGAACGTCCAGTGGCGGAGACTGAATCCGCCGCGACGGCTGAGGTTGGCGATGCGGCCGAGTGAAGTGCGTCAATTGACTGACGCCGAGCTGTCCCAGAAACTCGAAGAGACCTACGAAGAACTGCGCAATCTGCGATTCCAGCATGCAACACGGCAGCTTCAGAACACCGCGCGCTTTGGATTGCTGCGCAAGGATGTTGCACGCATCAAGACGATTCAGCGCGAGCGACAGCTCGCGGCGGAGGCGATCAGTGTCTGACGAGAGCACGGCAACCGCCGTGAAGAGGCAGCCAAAGGCCATGGTCGGCCGGGTTGTCTCGACCAAGATGCAGAAGACCGTCGTCGTGGCGGTGAACAAGACTCAGCACCATCGTTTGTACAAGCGCGCCATTCGTGTGAAGCGCAAGTACTTTGCGCACGATGAGAGCGACGCGCTTGTGCTCGGGGACGTCGTTCGGATCGTCGAGACGCGTCCCTTGTCACGAATGAAGCGCTGGCGCGTGACCGAGATCGTCCGGCGCGCGGCCGGCGAGGTCATCGAAGTCGCTGAGCCGGTCGTAGACGATGTTGAGACATCGGAGGGGGACGCGTGATTCAGGCGCAAAGCCGACTGCGCGTCGCCGATAACACCGGGGCGCGAGAAATCATGTGCGTACGCGTGATCAAGCAAGGTGCGACCGTCGCCGGTGTCGGTGACGTGATTGTTGCCGCCGTCAAGCAGGCGACGCCGGGTGGTTCGGTCAAGAAGGGCGACGTCGTGCGCGCGGTCATCGTCCGCACGTCGAAGGAGTATGGCCGTCCGGACGGCTCCTTCATCCGCTTCGACGACAACGCCGCCGTCATCTTGGCGGACACGTCCAACCCGAAGGGCACGCGTATCTTCGGACCGGTCGCGCGCGAACTTCGCGAACGTCAGTTCATGCGCATCGTATCGCTTGCTCCGGAGGTGCTGTAATGGCGTCTCGCATTCGTTCTGGCGATAACGTCGTGATCCTGGCCGGCAAGGATCGCGGCAAGTCGGGACGCGTCCGAAAGGTGCTGCGTGACGATAATCGCGTCTTCATCGAGGGCGCCAATCTCGTCAAGCGACACCAGAAAGCGCGTCCGGGAGTGCCCGGTGGAATCATCGAGAAAGAAGCGTCGATCCACGTTTCGAACGTCGCGCTCGCGGATCCGTCAGACGGAAAACCGACGCGCGTTGGATTTCGGATCGACGCCGATGGCGTAAAGGTGCGTGTCGCGAAGAAGAGCGGACAGGACATTCCCACTCCGAAACCGGACAAGAGTTGATGGCACGTCTACATGAGCGCTTTCGCACCGAAATGGTGCCCGAGTTGGTCAAAGAGTTCGGATATACGAGCGTGATGCAGGTACCACGACTTCAGAAGGTCGTGATCAATATCGGATTGGGCGAGGCCATTCAGAACGCCAAGGCGCTCGACGCCGCGACGCGTGACGTGGTCGCAATCACCGGCCAGAAGCCGGTGATCACCCGCGCCAAGAAGTCGATCGCGGCGTTCAAGTTGCGGGCGGGCATGCCAATCGGGGTGATGGTCACGTTGCGCGGCGAGAGAATGTACGAGTTCGTCGACAAACTCATTTCTATTGCGCTTCCACGCGTTCGCGACTTTCAGGGCGTCTCACCCGACGCTTTCGATGGTCGCGGCAACTACAACCTTGGGCTGCGCGAGCAACTCGTGTTTCCCGAGATCGACTACGACAGCATCGACAAGTTGCGCGGCCTGCAGGTGACGATTGCCACCACGGCGCGCAACGACCAGGAAGCGCGACGTCTTCTCCATCTTATGGGCATGCCGTTCCGGAACTAAGGGGGCTCTAGACACGTGGCAAAAGTCTCAATGATCGTCAAGTCGAAGCGGGCACCGAAGTTCAAGGTGCAGCGTCACAATCGCTGCTACACCTGCGGACGGCCGCGCGCCTACATTCGCAAGTTCGGCCTCTGCCGCATCTGCTTCCGCGGGCTTGCGTTGGTCGGGGAGATCCCCGGCATCGTGAAGTCGAGCTGGTAGGAGGGGCGCCATGAGCATGACCGATCCCATTGCCGACATGCTGACGCGGATTCGTAACGCGCAACAGGCGCGACACGAGAGCGTTATCGTGCCCGCATCGAAGATCAAGGGCGAGATTGCGCGAATCCTCAAGAATGAGGGCTTCATTCGTGACTTCGAGTTGCCCACTGCCGAGGAGCGGGACATCAGGATCCAGCTTCGATACAGCGGGAAGCGCGACCCGGTGGTTACGGGCCTGAAACGCATCAGCAAGCCCGGACTTCGCGTATTCGTCAAGAGCAAGGAAATGCCTCGGATTCTCGGTGGCCTCGGCATCGCGATCGTCTCCACGCCACGCGGTGTGATGACGGCTGGTGACGCTCGGCGAGAGAACGTCGGCGGCGAGATCCTCTGCTACGTCTGGTAGGAGCGGCAACGATGTCACGTATCGGCCGCGCGCCGATCTCGATTCCCACTGGTGTCGATCTGACGGTCGATGGTGCGCACGTCTCCGTCAAAGGACCGAAGGGCAATCTGTCACGCTCGATTCACGCGGACATGATTGTCGCGCGCGAAGAGGGCACGGTACTCGTCCATCGCCCGACCGAGAGTCGCATGCACCGCGCTCTGCACGGGCTCACTCGCACGCTGATCGCAAACATGGTCACCGGTGTCACCGAGGGTTTCGCAAAGACCCTTGAGGTGTACGGTGTTGGATACCGCGGTCAGAAGCAGGGAAATCGCCTCGTGCTGGCGCTCGGTTACTCGCATCCATTCGAGATCCAACCACCGTCTGGAATGGAGGTCACCGATCTCCAGACGTTCTCGGCCACGCAAGCGAATGAGTGGCTATCGACTCGATTCACCATTCGTGGGATCGACAAAGAAGCGCTTGGCCAGTTCGCCGCCGAGATCCGTGCCCTGCGTCCGCCTGAACCGTACAAGGGCAAAGGCGTTCGATATCTCGGCGAAAAGGTTCGTCGCAAGGCTGGCAAAGCGGCCGGCAAGGGAGGCAAGTAGTCCGTGGGACGACTCACTTCGCGCGAGGCGCGCATTCGTCGCCATCTACGTATTCGTAAGCGCGTCGTCGGAACCGATCAGCGCCCTCGTCTCGCTGTGTTTCGATCGCTCGGGCACATCTACGCCCAGGTCATCGACGACACGTTGGGGCAAACGCTGGCGAGTGCTTCGACGCTCGACGCCGAAATGCGTGAGCAATGCACAGGGAAACGCAAGATCGAACGTGCAGATATCGTCGGCCGAAAGGTCGCCGAACGAGCGCTGGCGGCCGGCGTCACCAAAGTCGTTTTCGACCGTGGTGGAAACTTGTACCACGGTCGCGTCAAAGCCCTGGCGGACGGAGCTCGTGCCGCCGGGCTTGAGTTCTAGGAGGCACTGTGCCGCGGCTTGATACCTCAGACCTGAATCTCGAAGAGCGCGTTGTGAACGTCAATCGCGTCGCCAAGGTCGTCAAAGGCGGTCGACGCTTCAGTTTTAGTGCGATCGTCGTCGTTGGCGATGGCGGTGGCCACGTTGGCGTGGGACTCGGCAAGGCGAATGAAGTGCCAGATGCCATCCGCAAGGGCGCTGAAGACGCGCGCAAGCGGCTCATTCAGGTCCCTCTCGCAGGGCACACGATCCCCCACGAGATCGTCGCCGATTTCGGCGCGGCTCAGGTCCTGATGCGACCGGCCGCGCCAGGCACCGGCGTGATCGCGGGCGGCGCGGTTCGCGCCGTGATCGAAGCGGCCGGCATTCGCGACATTCTCACGAAGTCACTCGGCAGTTCGAACGTGATCAACGTCGCGCAGGCGACGCTGGAAGGACTGGCGCGCCTGAAGGAACCGAATGTTGAGGCGGCCAAACGCGGTCGAGAAACGATTCCAGGCGCCGTGCGCCTTTCTGCTCCAGAACCAACGACGCGGGCGCCCCGTCGCGACGATCGTGGCGGCGGCGGGCGACCAGGTCGGGGTGGCCCTGGCCAGCGGGGCGGCGGTGGCGGCGGAGGTCGGGGTGGCCCGAGCCGAGGTGGAGCCCGACCGCCGCGTCCAGTGGCGCCGACTGCCGAACCCACCACGGAGCGTTAGATGAGTAAGCTCAAGGTCACCTACGTCAAGAGTTCAATCGGATATCGGCAACGTCAGAAGGACACCGTTCGCTCACTCGGCTTGCGCCGGCTCAATCAGACGGTGATCCACGATGACACCCCGGTCGTTCGAGGCATGGTGGACGCGGTTCGTCATCTCGTACAGACCGAGTCCGTCGAGGAGTAAGAGCCATGCGATTACACGATCTCCGGCCCGATCCCGGCGCCCGACGTTCCCCCAAGCGGGTCGGTCGCGGCCTTGGCTCGGGTCACGGCGTCACGGCGACTCGAGGCACAAAAGGCCAGAAGGCCCGTGAAGGGTTCAAGATGAACCCCGGCTTCGAGGGCGGCCAGATTCGCATGATCAAGCGACTGCCGCACATGCGCGGGTTTCACAACAACTGGCGCACGGAGTACGAACCGTTCAATGTGGGCCTACTGGCTCGACGCTTTGGCGCCGGTGCGACTATCGACATGGCTACCCTGACCGAGACCGGCATGCGCACGACGAATCTGCCAGTCAAGATCCTCGGCGATGGCAAGGTCGCGGTTGCGCTCACGATCGTCGCACATAAGTTTTCGAAGACCGCGCGCGAGAAGATCGAGGCGGCTGGCGGCATCGTGACGGAACTTGGCGTCAAGACCGCGCAGGGGAAACGCCGACGCATCGAGGCAAGCGACGTCACGATCACCCACGGCGAGTCGCCACGCGTTCGCAAGCCGGGCACGCGTGCCGCGGCTCGCTCTTCCGAGATCACGAGCGCGTCGGAGTAAATTACCTTGCTCGCCGCACTTCAGAGCGCGTGGTCGCTACCGGACGTACGTCGGAAGCTGCTCTTCACGGCGGCGATGCTCATCATCTTCCGATTCGTCGCGCACATTCCGGTACCGGGTGTCGATCCGGTCCGATTGGCGCAGTTCTTCCAATCGAATCAACTGGCTGGAATGCTCGACCTCTTCTCCGGAGGCGCGCTGACCAACTTCTCGGTCGCGGCGATGGGCGTCTACCCGTACATCACGGCGTCGATCATCATGCAACTCCTTCAACCCCTCATTCCTCAGCTTGAGGAACTCGCCAAGGAGGGCGAGGGGGGACGCGCTCGGATCAATGTCTACACACACATCCTGACCATCCCGTTGGCCGCGCTTCAGGGATACGGCACGGGAGCGCTTCTCCAGAGTTCCGGCGTCCTGACCGACTTCGGTTTCGGACCCGGTAGCAACATACTCGGGACGATCGCGATTCTGATCGCGATGACAGCCGGAACTGTCCTACTCGTGTGGCTGGGTGAACTCATCACCGAGAACGGCATCGGTAACGGCGTGTCGGTCCTCATTTTCGGTGGCATCGTCTCACAACTGCCGCAGATCGTGGCGCGGGGATTGATCGGCACCGGCGCGATCGCGGCATTCGTCGTCTTCCTCGTGCTGGGAGTCGGCACCGTCACCGCGATCGTCGTCATTCAGGAAGCACAACGGCGGGTGCCGGTCCAGTACGCGAAACGGATTCGGGGCTCGCGCCTTGTCGGAGGTCAGAGTACGCACATTCCGCTACGGGTGAATTCGGCCGGAATGATCCCGCTCATCTTCGCGATGTCGATCATGCTGTTCCCCGGCACCATCGCGAGCTACTTCATCACCGGCACGGGGTTCGTGGCCGACGCGGCACGCTTCGTCTACACGATCTTCCAAACGAGCAGTCCGCTCTACTGGATTCTCTTCTTCATGCTCGTCGTCGGCTTCACGTTCTTCTACACGATGGTGATTTTTCAGCAGCAGAACCTGGCCGAGACGCTACAGCGTCACGGCGGATTCATCCCCGGCATTCGTCCTGGACGGCCGACCGCCGAGTACCTCAATCGCGTTCTCTTCCGCATCACGTGGCTCGGCGCGATATTCCTCGGCCTCGTGGCGGTCCTCCCTTTCATCGGTCAGATTTTCCTCGGACAGACGCTGACGCTCTCGAGCACCGGACTTTTGATCGTGGTTGGCGTCGTGCTTGACACGATGAAGCAACTCGAGGCTCAGATGCTGATGCGCAACTACGAGGGATTCATCAAGTAGACAGGATCCGTCGATGTTCGTCATTCTGCTCGGGCCCCCCGGCGCCGGTAAGGGCACTCAAGCGAAGTTGCTTGCCGAGCATCTGGGTGTGCCGGCGATTTCGACCGGCAACTTGTTTCGCCAGGAAGTCGCATCGGGGTCCGAGCTTGGGCGTCGGGTGCGATCCTACATCGATGCCGGTCAGCTCGTTTCTGACGAGACCACCTTGAGCATCCTCAGCGACAGACTCAGCAAATCCGACGCCGCCGACGGCGCGGTGCTGGATGGGTTTCCGCGCACGGTCGGACAGGCGACGGCGCTCGATCGATTGCTGGCGGCTCGTTCGCGACGTGTCGATCGAGTTCTCGATGTGGCAGTTCCGGAGAACGTCCTTCTTGAGCGGTTGACCGGTCGATGGACCTGCCCGTCCTGCCACGCAAGCTATCACGAGATTAATGCGACGCCGCGTCGGCCTGGGATTTGCGATCGATGCGGATCAGGCCTTGTGCAGCGAGTGGACGATCGAGCCGAGGCAATCCAGATTCGGCTCCGAAACTACCGCGAACGTACGCGCCCACTGGTGGACTACTACGGTCAAGCCGGCGTCCTGACCGAAATCGACGGTGACCTCGATCCGAAGACGGTGACGCGCGCAATGCTCAAAGCCACCGACTCGGCCGCGACCGTCTAGCCGATGGCGATCATCCTGAAGTCGGCTCGCGAGATCGCGGCGATGCGAAAGGCCGGCATCATCGTTGCGACGGTGCTGGCGGAGATCGAGATCGCGGTTCGCCCGGGAATCACCACCAAGGCGATCGACGAGATCGCCGAACGCATCGTGAGCGGTCACGACGCGCGCGCCTCATTCAAAGGGCTCTACGGCTTCCCGGCGTCGATCTGCATTTCGATCAATGAGGAAGTGGTTCACGGCATCCCTTCCCCCGAACGCGTGTTGCGCGAAGGCGACATCGTGTCGCTCGACTTCGGAGCGATCGTCGACGAGTTCAATGCCGACGCCGCGGTGTCATTGCCGGTCGGCGCGGTTGGAGAGCCGGCGCGCCGGATCCTCCAGTGCGGCCGCACCGCGCTCCAGCGCGGCATCGCGCAGGCGCGCGATGGAAATAGACTGGGCGATATCTCGTGGGCGATTCAGTCCTACGGCGAGGCGAAAGGCTACGGGATCGTTCGCCAATACGTAGGCCACGGAATCGGGCGCAAACTGCACGAAGACCCTCAGGTGCCAAACTTCGGCCCGCCCGCCCGCAGCGTCGCGCTCCGTCCCGGTATGACGCTGGCGATCGAGCCGATGCTGAACGGTGGAACGGAGCGCACAACCGTTCTGGCCGACAACTGGACTGTCGTCACGGAAGACCGAGCTCTCTCGGTGCACTTCGAGCACACGATCGCGATCACGGAGGGAGATCCCGTGATCTTGACCGCGCCAGAATGACCGAACAGCGAACGGAACGAACCGGACAGATCATCGAAGCGCTTCCTGGTGGGCTGTTTCGCGTGCAGTTTCCCGATGGATCGATCGTGACGGCCCACGTGGCCGCCGCGTCGCGAATGACGACTATTCGTGTCCTTCCCGGCGACGCGGTCGCGATCGCGGTGTCGCCATTCGATCTCTCTCGGGGTACCATTACACGGCGCGGCACAGTTGCCGAATGAGTCAACCGTGCCCTACACTTTCCGTTCGACTGTCGCAAGGCGTCGCCTTGCGCTGCCTCATGGAGTATCGTCAGTGAAGATCCGTGCGTCGGTAAAACCGCGCTGCGAAAAGTGCAAGATCATCCGCCGACACGGCAACGTCATGGTGATTTGCGACAACCCCAAGCACAAACAGAAGCAGGGTTAGGGAGAGTTTCGGATGGCGCGAATCGCCGGCGTCGACGTTCCGCGTGACAAACACGTTCAGATTTCACTTCGCTACATTTATGGGATTGGTCCGACGACTGCACGAAGGATCTGTGAGGTCACACGAGTCAACCCCGCGACTCGCGTGCGTGATCTGAGCGAGGATGAAGTCGCGCGCATCCGCGATGTCATCGATCGTGACTTCAAAGTCGAGGGCGATCTTCGCCGCGAAATCAACCTGAACATCAAGCGCCTCATTGAGATCGGGTGCTATCGAGGCATCCGTCACCGGCGCGGTCTACCCGTTCGCGGCCAGCGCACGCGAACGAATGCGCGGACACGCAAGGGGCCAAAGAAGACCGTCGCGGGCAAGCGTCGCGTCGCGGCGAAGAAGTAGGCCTAGTGTCCGCGACAATGACCACGAGGACAATCGAACCAGTTGGATTGGCGCGTCAGACGCGATGAGGGGAAACGAGAACTAGATGGCTCAAGTTGCCAAGAAGAAAGCCGTACGCGGTCGTCGCCGCGAACGGAAGTCGGTTCCACGAGGGCGGGCTTACATTCAGTCCACCTTCAACAATACGATCGTGACCGTCACCGACCCGACCGGCGCGGTTCTTTCATGGTCGAGTTCGGGCGCGGCCGGCTTCAAGGGCTCGCGGAAGTCGACGCCGTATGCCGCCGGAATGGCTGCCGAAACCGCCGCCCGCAAGGCGATGGAGCATGGCCTCCGACAGGTCGAAGTGTTCGTCAAAGGCCCGGGGTCGGGTCGCGAAGCAGCGATTCGATCGCTGCAGGCGGCTGGCCTCCTCATCAACTCGATCACCGATGTCACGCCGATTCCCCACAACGGTTGCCGTCCGCCCAAGCGGCGGCGCGTGTAGCAGGAGACCCGTTAGCTATGGCTCGATACACCGACGCAGTCTGCAAGTTGTGCCGCCGAGAAGGCGTCAAACTCTTCCTGAAGGGGGATCGCTGCTTCACGCCGAAGTGTGGAGTCGAGCGTCGCCCCTATCCACCTGGTCTGCAATCGACCCGACGCCGCAAAGTGTCGGAGTACTCGCTCCAGCTTCGCGAGAAGCAGAAGGCTCGCCGCGTGTATGGGGTCCTCGAACGACAGTTCCGACGCCACTTCACTGAGGCGGAGCGTCGCATCGGACAGACCGGCGAAAACTTGCTGCGGATTCTCGAGACTCGTCTCGATAATGTCGTTTTTCGTCTCGGTTTCGCCGACTCGCGCGCTCAGGCGCGCCAGTTCGTGGCACACGGGCACTTCGACCTGAATGGCCACAAGACCGACATTCCGTCTGCAATCGTCACGCCGGGCGATGTCGTGACCGTTCGCGTGGCGAGCCGATCCTCTGACCACTTCAAGACGGCGGTCGAGCAGATCGGCCGCAAGACGATCCCGAACTGGCTTCTCGTCGACGCGCCCGCGTTTTCGGGCCGTATCGTCTCCATTCCCGAGCGTTCAGACATCGACACAAGTCTGCAGGAGCAGTTGATCGTCGAGTTCTACTCGCGCTAGCGCGAGTGTGCGAAGGGCCTCGTCGGCCCTTTCCGCGTTGTTCTGTTGTTTTGCCGAGGGGGGCTGACCGGAATTGCTTACTGAAGTGACGTTGCCGAAGATTCAGTCTGTTGAAACTGACACGAACTATGGCAAATACCACGTGGAACCATTGGAGTCAGGGTTCGGTGTGACGGTCGGTAATGCCGTTCGCCGAGTCCTCCTCTCATCGCTGCCCGGCGCGGCGGTGACTTCCATCAAGGTCGATGGCGCGTACCACGAGTTCTCGGCGTTGCCGGGTGTCAAGGAAGACACGACCGAGCTGGTCCTGAATGTCAAGCAGATCCGGCTTCGCTCGTTCGCCGACCGGCCGGTGAATCTTCGCATCGAAGCTCGCGGCACGGGGCAGGTTACTGCCGCCGATATCATCGCGCCGCCCGATATCGAGATCGTCAATCCCGAACTCCACATCGCCCAGCTCGACGGCGAGGACAGTAGCCTCGTCATCGAGCTGACCGTCGAACGCGGCCGCGGCTATGTTCCGGCCGAGCAACGCGACGGATCGGCGATTGGTGTCGTTCCGGTCGACGCGATCTTCACGCCGACGCGTCGTGTCAATTACTCCGTCGAACCAGTCCGCGTTGGAAACGTCACCGACTTCGAGCGACTGGTCCTGGAGGTGTGGACCGATGGCACGATGGCGCCGGACGATGCGGTTGCTCAGAGCGCCCAGATCCTGATCCGCCATTTCGAACTGCTGACCGAACTCGTTGCCCAACCAGCCGCTCGCTTCGAGAAGCAGTTGGTGACCGCCGCGACGATTTCACCGAAGCTGTACGACGTACCGATCGAAGATCTCGATCTGACCGTGCGTGCCTACAACTGTCTCAAGCGCGCGGGCATCACCAAGGTTGGTCAGGTTCTCGAAATGACCGAGGATGACCTGCTCGGTGTCCGCAACTTCGGTCGGAAGTCCTTGGACGAACTGACCGAACGATTGGGCGAGCGAGGATTCTTGGAGAACTCCCGACTGGCGTCGAGCCTCTCGGGTGGCGGTGACGCAAACGCCGACGAGGACGAGGAATCCGACGAGGATGCCGATTCCCTGGTAGCTAGCGTGGCCCGTCCGGAGATGGTTCGTCCGACACCTGCGCCGATTCAAGTCGCCGACGACGAAGAGATCGAGGATTTCACGCGGTCGCCGTCGCGCGCGCGCGTTGCGCCGCCGCGCTACGTTCCGCCGGCGCCGGTGGAACCGGATGAGCCGGAGGCGCCACCAGCATACGACGAGTACACGTTCGATAATTTCGAGGACGCTCCGGTGGTTGAGGAAGAGCCCGAAGGCGAAGATCCCGGCGGGGAGCATGCGCGCGGCCGACGCCGACGGTAGGAGAGTACGTTGCGACACCGAATGACGGGACGCAGTCTGGGCCGCCCGAGCGGCGAACGCATTGCCCTGTTTCGCGGCCTGGTTACAGAGCTGATCCGGTACGAGAAGATTCGGACGACATTGCCCAAGGCCAAGGAGGTCCGTCCGATCGCGGAGAAGGCGATCACTCTTGCGAAGCGCGGCGACTTGAACGCGCGGCGACTCCTGCTCGGGCGCCTGTACGGCGACGAGATCGTTGACAAGGCAATTCACGTTCTCGGCCTCCGATTCGCCGATCGACCAGGCGGATACACGCGAATCACGCGGATCGGGCGGCGCCTTGGCGACAACGCCGAGATGGCCGTTATCGAGTTCGTGGAGTAGGCGGAATCGCGCTGCGTTCGCTAGCGCTCGTTCTCGAATATGACGGAACCGAGTTCGCGGGATTTCAGTCCCAACGAAGCCGGCGAACAATCCAGGGAGAGATCGAGCAGGCGATAGAAGTGATCGCCGGTGAGCGAATACGCGTCGTCGCGGCCGGTCGAACTGATGCTGGAGTCCACGCATCGGGGCAGGTCATCAGCTTTACAACTGAATCATGTTTGCCCGCGGAGATCTGGGTACGAGCGTTGAACGCGCGCTTGCCTCGATCGATTGCGGTGCGAGAGGCTCGGGATGTCCCATCGGGATTTCACGCACGCTTCGGAGCACTTTCGCGGTCATACCGATATCGCATCGCAAATGGCACGAGCCGCGGCGCACTGTGTCGGCAGTATCGCTGGCACGTGCCGGGTCGGCTCGACGAGAACCAGATGGCGGCGGCCATCCGTCACTTGCTCGGCCATCATGACTTCGCGAGTTTCGCCGGAGCGGGCCAACAGACCCGCCTCGGGCGGACCACGCGGACCATCATCGCGGCCGATTGCCACCGATCCGGCGATGAAATCGACATCGATGTCGAGGCGGACGGTTTTCTGCCCCACATGGTGCGAAACATCGTCGGCACAATCGTCCAGGTCGGGCGCGGCAAACTCATGCAGAGTGACATACCGGAAATCTTGGCAGCACGCGATCGCGCTCGGGCCGGCGCGACCGCGCCGCCACACGGACTTTGCCTCGTCCGAATACAATATGGAGAGTCGCTATGAAAACACACGCCGTCAAGGCATCTGAAATCGATCGCGCGTGGCACGTCGTCGACGCTGAGGGGCAGGTTCTCGGTCGGCTCGCGTCGGAGATTGCCCAGATTCTGCGCGGAAAGCACAAGCCGATATTTAGCGCGCACCTCGACACCGGGGACTTCGTGATTGTCCTGAACGCGGCAAAAGTCCGGGTCACCGGTAACAAGGAAACTGAGAAGTTGTACCGGCGCCATTCCGGCTATCCGGGTTCAATGAAAACACGCACCCTCGCAAACGTGCGCGCGACGTTCCCAGAACGAATCATCGAGCGAGCCGTTCGTGGGATGCTACCGAGCAACGCCCTCGGACGACAGATGTATCGCAAGCTCCGTGTCTACCCGGGCGCCGAGCATCCACACGAAGCACAGCGGCCGCAACCGCTCGTTATCAGCGTCGGTCGTCCGGCGAGAGACCAGGGAGAATAAGAGTCTATGGCGCAGAGCGACAAGATCACCGCGGTCGGTCGACGGAAGACCGCGGTCGCGCGCGTACTCCTCCAGCCAGGCAACGGTCAGATCACGGTCAACGGCCGTCCCCTTCAGGTCGCCCTACCCCGCGCAACTCTTCAGTACGTTGCGACTCAGCCGTTCCGGGCTGTCGGCGGCGCCCGTTTCGCGGTCGCGTGCCGTGTCAACGGCGGCGGCATCAGCGGGCAAGCTGGTGCCATCTCGCATGCGCTAGCGCGCGCGCTGGTCAAATCGGACATCACGCTTCGCCCGGCGCTGCGCAAAGCTGGACTCTTGACGCGCGACGCGCGAGCCAAGGAAAGAAAAAAGTACGGCCTCAAGCGCGCCCGCAAGGCGCCACAGTACACGAAGCGCTGATTCTTCGGCGCCTTTAACGTATCGTCGCGGCTCGATTGGTGTATTCGGAAACGAGCCGCGACGCGGCGATTGGCTGACTCCCCAAACGGGGTGTCTCGGCCCACAGGATGTAGAGCTAGTTGAGCGAACGCCGACGAGTGGTTGTCACCGGCCTTGGCGCCGTGACGCCACTCGGCAATTGTGCCCGAGCGACCTGGGAAGCGATGATCGCGGGGCGCTCCGGAGTTGGTCCGATCACGCTGTTCGACTCGGCGCAATTCGCCGTTCGATTCGCTGGCGAGGTCAAAGGCTTCGTTCCTCCGCCGACGATCGATGCGAAGGATGCCCGACGCATGGACCGCAACGTCCAATTCGCGGTATCGGCGGCTGGCGAAGCGATCGCCGATTCCGGGCTCGTGATCACCCCCGAGAACGCCGAGGACATCGGGTGCGTCTGCGGCACCGCCGTCGGTGGTATCAAGACGTTGCTCGACGGTCAAGCCATTCTCGATGCGCGCGGCCCTGATCGCGTTGGGCCGTTCGTCCTACAGAACCTGATACCCGATGCGGCCTCGGGCCAAATTGCGATCACCTACGGTCTCAAGGGCCACAATATGGCGGTCGTTTCTGCGTGCGCGACCGGCGGCCACGCCCTTGGAGAGGCCGCCGAGGCAATTCGCCGCGGTGACGCCGTCGCGATGGTTGCCGGTGGCACCGAGGCCGCGATCGTACCGGTCGTGCTGGCCGGATTCACGAACATGCGCGCGTTGGCGCTCGACAACGACGATCCGATTCGGGCCTCGAAGCCGTTCGACGCCCGCCGCCAGGGATTTGTCATGTCCGAGGGCGCCGCGATGATGATCCTCGAGGATCTCGACCACGCCATCGCTCGTGGCGCGCGTGTCCTCGCCGAGTTCGTCGGCTACGGGTCCACCAACGACGCCTTCCACCTCGCCGCCCCAGCCGATAACGGCGAAGGCGCGGCGCGGGCGATAGCGCGAGCGTTGAAGCGAGCCTGCATACGACCGGAAGAGGTCGACTACATCAACGCTCACGGCACCGGAACGCCGTTGAATGACAAGTATGAGACCGCCGCGATCAAGTCCGTCTTTCAGTCCGCCGCGAACAATCTGGTCGTATCGTCGACGAAGTCGATGACGGGGCACATGATGGGGGCTGCTGGCGCGGTCGAAGCGTTCGTCTGCGTGCGCGCGATCGTCGATGGCATCATCCCGCCGACGATCAATCTCGAAGTGCCGGATCCCGACTGCGACCTCGACTATGCCCCGCTCGTCGCACGGCGGCGCGAGGTCCGCGTCGCGATGTCGAACTCACTCGGGCTCGGCGGACACAATTCGTGCGTCGTTTTTCGACGGTTCGCCGCGTGACGCCGCGCTACGCGCAGATCGTCGGCTGGGGCAAGGGATTGCCCGTGCGGGCGATGCACAATCGCGAATTCGAGGCGTTGGTCGATACCAGCGATGAGTGGATCCGTTCCCGAACCGGTATCGTCGAGCGTCGCATCGTCGGTCCGAACGAATCGACGGTCACTCTCGCAACGGCCGCGGCGCGTCAAGCCCTGGCGGCGGCGGATCTCGATCCGCGCCGGATTGACCTGATCATCGTTGCGACCTGCACGCCGGATACGCTCATGCCAGCCGCCGCGCCGCTTGTGCAACAAGCGATCGGCGCGACGCGCGCCGGTGCAATCGATGTGAACGCGGCCTGCGCTGGATTCGCGTATGCGCTCGTCATGGCGAACGGCATGATCGCCGCGGGCACGCATCACAACATCCTCGTGATCGGCGCCGATACCCTGAGCCGGTGGGTCGATTGGACCGATCGAAGTGTCTGCGTCCTCTTTGGCGACGGCGCGGGCGCGGTCGTCCTCCAGGCGACGGACACGCCGACTGGTCTCTTCGGTGCCCAGTTACGCGCGGATGGCGCTGGCGCCGGCCTGCTGTGCGTGCCTGGTGGCGGAACGAGGATGCCTCCAACCGCCGAGACGATCGCGGCCGGCGCGCATTTCATTCACATGGATGGGCCGGCCGTCTTCAAGTTTGCCATCCAGATCCTGACGGAATCGACCCGCGACGTCCTGGCCCAGGCTGGCCTCGAGGTCGGCGATATCGATCTCTTCGTGCCCCATCAGGCGAACAAGCGCATCATCGATTCGGCGATGCGCGCGGTCGGCATACCGGAGGACAAGGTCTTCATCAACCTGGACCGCTACGGCAACACGTCGGCGGCGTCAATCCCGATCGCCCTGTGCGAAGCGATCGAGTCCGGACGAATGCGGCCGGGTGACAACGTTCTGATGTGTGGTTTCGGCGCCGGGCTGACCTGGGGTACCGCGCTCTTCCAATGGGGCGTCCCGACGGACGTTCCGGCTTCGGATCAGTGGCGCCTTGCCGGACAATCGATCGTCACATCGCACCACGATCGCGCGCTCGCGATCGCGCGGCGCGCCGTCGGATCTCGTGGTTCGAGGTAGGAATGCCGTCTCTTCAAGATCGCATCGCTCTCGTCACCGGTGGCGCCCGGGGCATCGGTCGCGCCATCTCGCTCCGGTTGGCGCGCGACGGGGCAACCGTCGTAATCAACTACCAGAAAAACGAAACCGCCGCGGCCGAGGTCGTCGCGGCAATTGCCGATCACGGCGGATCAGCCGTGGCCGTGCAATCAGATGTCTCCGACTCGGCGGCCGCTGACGGACTGGTGCGCCAGACGGTCGAGCGCTTCGGGAGAATTGACATTCTGGTCAACAATGCCGGAATCATCCGAGATGGGTTGCTCGTCCGCATGAGTGACGACGACTGGGACGCGGTCCTGAATACGAACCTGCGCGGGGCGTTTGCGTGCCTGCGCGCGGCGCTTCGGCCAATGGCGCGACAACGGTACGGCCGGATCGTGAACATCACGTCCGTGTCAGGGATCATGGGTAATCCGGGCCAGGCGAATTACTCGGCGGCCAAGGCCGGGTTGATCGGGCTGACGAAGACCGCCGCCCGCGAAATCGCCGGTCGTAACGTCACCGTCAATGCCGTGGCGCCAGGGTTCATCACAACCGAGTTGACAAGTGGCCTGCCCGACAAGGTCAAGGAATCGATTCTCGGGCAGGTGCCGATCGGGCGATTCGGATTGCCCGAGGAAGTCGCTGATGCCGTCGCGTTCCTCGTCGGCGAAGGATCTGGCTACATCACCGGCCACGTCCTTACCGTCGACGGTGGCCTGTCGATGTGAGGTAGGACCATTATGTCGATTGCTTTCGTTTTCCCCGGGCAGGGTTCCCAGTTCGTTGGCATGGGCCGAGACATCTATGAGGTGTCCGCCGCGGCGCGGCGCATTTTCCATCAGGCCGACGAGGCGCTTGGATTCGACCTGCGCCGACTCTGTTGGGAGGGGCCTGAAGACATCCTGCGTGAGACGATCAATGCCCAGCCGGCGATCCTGACCGTCAGTATTGCGTGCTGGGAGGCGCTGAAGGAGCGGCTGGCGACACTCGGAAAGACAGTCCAACCGCGCTTCTTTGCTGGACACAGCCTCGGCGAGATCACGGCATTGGTCGCGGCCGGTTCGCTCGACTTCAATGAGGCAGTCACGCTCGTGCGAGAGCGCGGCCGACTGATGAAGGTCGATGGTGACGCGAATCCCGGCGGAATGGCCGCCGTCCTTGGACTGGACGATCTGGCGCTCGAGAAGGTCTGCCACGACGTCGCCAGGCACGGCATCGTCCGACCCGCGAACTACAACTCGCCCGGCCAGACCGTCATCTCTGGCGAAATCTCGGCGTTGACGGCTGCCATCGAGCTTGCGGCCGAACGTGGCGCCCGAAAGATCGTTCGACTGGCAATCTCGATCGCGTCTCACTCGCCGCTGATGCAGCGTGCCGCCGAGGGTTTCGCGCAGGCCGTCAGTCGCGCCGGCATTCGGGACGCGGCCGTGCCAATCATCGCCAACTTCTCGGCGGCCGCTATCTCGTCGGCTGAGGAATTGCGTCGAGAGATGGTCGATCAAATCACCGGCTCAGTTCGGTGGTCGCAAAGCATCGCCGCTATGACCGAGGCCGGCGTTCACACCATCGTCGAGGTCGGCCCGGGCGACGCCCTGACCGGCATCAGTCGGCGCATCTCGCGCGAGCTTCTCGCGATCTCGATCAACGGCGCCGAGGCCATCGGCCTATTCGCGACCCGGTTGCGCGAAATCGAGAATCGGCAGTCGCGCCCAACTCAGTTCTGATCCGGCTGCCGCCGCGTGGATGGCATCGTCATCGCGATCAATCCGATCGCGCTCGATCTTGGCTTTGTCACGATTCGCTGGTACGGCATCGCGATCGCCCTGGGCATCGCTCAGGGCATCGGGCTAACGGCGCAGGAAGCGCGCCGGCGCGGAATCTCCGAGGACGCAATCTACTCCGTGGCGACCTGGTCGATTGCCGCCGCGTTGATCGGCGCCCGAGTGTTCCACGTCGTCGATCGCATTGATTTCTACATTCAGAATCCGTTGGCGATCTTGGCGCTGAACCAGGGCGGTCTGGCGATCTGGGGCGGCACGCTCACCGGTATTCTGGTTGGCGTCTTCTATTGCCGCCGGGCCAGGCTGCCCGTTGCGACGGTCGCGGACATCGCCGCGCCCGGCATCCTTATTGGCCAGATCATTGGGCGCCTCGGGTGCATCGTGAACGGCGATGCGTTCGGCGGGCCATTGTCGGCGCCGTGGGCATTCACGTACGTTCACGCCGACGCGCTGATTCCGGATCTCGGCGTACCGACTCACCCCTATCCCTTGTACGAGATAGTTTGGAACGGTGCGCTCCTGATCGGCTTGTGGCGGTTCCGGCGCGCCGCGCCGCCTCCGGGCGTGCTCTTCCTCGTGTTCCTGATCGTGTACGGCGTTGGGCGATTCCTCTTGACGTTCGTACGCCAGGAGACCATCGTCGTAGCGGGACTCCAGCAAGCGCAGGCAATCGCGATCATCGTCGTCCTTGTGGCCGTGCCACTTCTCCTCCGACAACTCCGTCCCCCGCGGTCGCATGCCGTCTGAGATTTCGCTTCTAACACGCGCCGACTGCTCGCTCTGCTCGCGCGCGCGGCACATCATCGAGCGGCTCGCCCACGACTACGGACTCCGTCCTTCGTTCGTCGATATCGACGCGTCGGTGGAACTGCGCCGCCAGTTCGACCAACGCGTTCCGATCGTCCTGATCGACGATGAAATCGCTGCCGAGGGCCGTGTGAGCGAGTTCAGATTGCGACGCGCCCTCGGTGCTCCGACCTCCCTCCCGCAAGTCGTCGGTCTTGCAAGGGCCGCGATCGCATCCCTAACCCGGGACGATGACGAAATGCCCGTGCTATAGTCCGGTTCTCAGATCAGCGATTTCGGCGCCTACGACGTCGCGTCTTGGCTGGTCGCCAGTGAAAACCACCTGTGAACCTTGGGAGCCGTGCGATGATCGACCTTCTCAAGACCGTTGAGGCGTCCCACGTCAAGGCAGAGTTGCCTCAGTTTCGGACCGGCGACACCGTTCGCGTCCACGTCATCATCCGCGAGGGACAACGCGAGCGCACTCAGGTTTTCGAGGGCGTCACGATGCGCTTTCGCCACGGCGGTATCGCCGCGACGTTTACGGTTCGGCGCGTCACGCACGGCATCGGTGTCGAGCGAACGTTCCTCTTGCACTCCCCGCGTGTCGAGAAGGTCGAGGTGGTTCGACGTGGCAAGACGCGCCGGGCGCAGCTCTACTTCCTGCGTGGCCTGACTGGTAAGGCCGCCCGCATCAAGGAACGTCTCGACTAGTCGCGGTGCGCACCGCGGCGCGCATCCCTCCCCGTGTGTTGCCGCCGCCCAATTTCTCGATCGAGTCCGAGTTTTGGAATTCCGATCGTCGACGCGTGGTTGGCATCGACGAGGTGGGAATGGGGCCGATCTCCGGCCCCATCGTCAGCGCGGCGGTCATCCTCGCGGCACACGGCGACCCCATCGAAGGCCTTCGCGACTCGAAGGCGCTCAGCCGGCCACAACGACAACGACTCGAGAGCGAGATTCGACGCCTGGCGATCGCGATCGGCGTCGGCGCGGCATCGGTCGCCGAGATCGAGAGTTTGAACGTGCTGTGCGCCGCGCGACTCGCGATGCGCCGCGCAATCGCCCGCGTCGGCGCGTACGACATCGCGATCGTGGATGGCCGACCGTCGCGCTATGACCACTTCGGCCCGTGTCGCTTCTTCGTCGGCGGCGACGCCCTCTCGGCATCGATCGCCTGCGCGTCGATCGTCGCCAAGGAAACGCGCGATCGATTGATGCGGCGCCTGGCCATTCGACATCCGGAGTACGGCTGGGAGCGCAACGCTGGCTACGCGTCGCGTCAGCACTTGGACGCTCTGCGCGAATACGGTCCAACGCCCTACCACCGACGCGGATACCGGCCAGTCCAGGCACGACTCGCGCTCGACGAGAACATCGCCGCGGTCGGAGCCACGGCGTGATTGCGAACACGGCCGGGCGACGCGGCGAGGAGATCGCGCGAGGACTCCTGGAACGCGCCGGCTATCGCATCCTGGCGATGAACTGGCGTAGTAAACACGGCGAATTGGACATCATCGCCGAAGACCGCGCGACGCTCGTATTCGTCGAAGTGCGTGCTCGAGCCGATACCGGTCACGGCAGCGCCGCCGAGACGATCGATCCGCGGAAGCGCCATCGCCTGCGCCTGCTCGCGAACGCGTATCTGCAATCCACCCGGCGCGGGGTGGCCCGCGCGGCTCGGATCGATGTGATCACCGTCGACCTCAGCACCGAGCCTCCCGGCGTGCGACACATCGTGAGCGCAATCGACGGTGAGTAGAATGTCGCGATGGAGCGACTTTCTCACGCCGTCCTGGCAAAGCTCTCTGGCCTTAGCGGACCGAAACTGGATGAATTCGCAACCGTGTGGCAGACACTGCCCGTCGAGGAGCGGCGCCGCGCAAGTCGCGCCCTCCGCGACATGGCTGAGGAGAACATCGAGTTCGAATTCGGCAGTGTGTTCTCGCTCATCCTGAGCGATGAAGATTCGGAGGTTCGATCGTCCGCAATCGAAGGCCTCTGGGAGGACGATCGAAGCAGCACCGCCGATCGCCTGATCGCGCTGGCAAACGCGGATCCGGCCGTGACTGTTCGCGCCGACGCGATTGCCGCGCTCGGCCGGTTCGTCCAGAGAGTCGCGCTCGGCGAGCTGTCCAATCGCGTCAGCGAACGTATTCGTAGCGCGATCTTGCGTCTGGTTGATGACGAGCACCCACTACCAGTGCGACGCCGCGCGATCGAAGCGGTCGGATACCTTGGAGATTCGGACGCGATAGCCATCTGCCGCCGCGCCTACGCGTCAACCGATGCCGGTACGCGCGCCAGCGCGATCCGCGCGATCGGACGCACGTGCGATCCGATCTGGATCGACATCATCATTCGAGAACTGGGCAGTGATGATCCTGAGATGCGGTTCGAAGCGGCTCAGGCAGCCGGGGAAATCGAAGATTCGCGCGCGCTTCCGGCACTTCTTGCGGCCGTCCGCGATGAAGACCCGGAGGTTCGCCTGGCGGTGATCGCCGCGTTGGGCGCGATCGGCGGTCAGGAGGCACGTCAAACGCTTCAGAGCGTCGCGCGCGGTAAGGACCCGGCGCTCGTCGAGGCGGCGACGGCCGCGCTCGGGGAGCTCGACGTCGTGGGCGACCCGGTTGGGCTGCGCGTCCACGATATCAATCCGAACTGACGTTGCCCGCGTTCGGGCGCTGAACTAGTATGCCCGGCGTGCGACCACGTGACATGACCGTCGATTGGCTGCGAACCATCGCGTTCGAGCAGAGATCAACCAGCCAGGGGCCGACCATCGAGGGTGTCCTGGTGCGACCGCTCATCACCCACCTCGACGGCCGTGGCGACGTGATCGAGCTCTGGAGTGAAGGATGGCTCGGCGACGGCGTGGCGCGAACTCGCCATGTCTATCAGTCAGCGACCGACGTCGGCGTCATCAAGGCCTGGCATCTCCACGAGGCGCACACGGATCAGTTCACCTGCACGCGCGGCAAACTGCAGGTTATCGTCGCGGATACGCGCGAGAACTCGCCCACCTTCGGCCATGTGAACTCCTTCGTCCTCGGGACGCAGCGCCCGCTGCTGATCCAGATTCCCCCGGGCCTCATCCACGGGTGGAAAGCGCTGGCGCCTCCCGAGGCGATCGTCGTCAATTTCCAGACACACACCTACGATGCCGCCGACGAATACAAGTTCCCGTGGGACAGCGTCCTTGAGTGGGTGTGGGAACCTCGCAATGGCTGACGCGGCCGCGAATCAGGACAGGCTTCGATTGACGCGAGCAGCGCGTACCCGTCACGGAGATCCGGTCGCCCGTTGCGATGGCTAGTCGGCGCGATCTCCCGAGCGTCGACCGCGTTCTTCTCGACGAGCGAATTGCCGGACTCATCGCCCGGCACTCGCGGCCGATTGTCGTGGCCGCGGTGCGCGACGCCCTCGCGGTCGCTCGATCCGCGACGCGCGCGGGGACGACCGCTTCTCCGATAGCGGAGATCGTGAGCGATGCGGTCGGCCGTATTGAAGCGCGCGATCAGCCAAGTCTGCGCCGAGTCATCAATGGCACCGGCGTGATCATCCAGACCAACCTCGGTCGCGCGCCGCTGTCCCGGGAAGCAGCCGAGGCGGCGGCGGCGATCGGGAGCGGGTACAGCACGCTCGAATACGACGTCGAACGGGGCGAACGTGGCTCGCGCACGACGCACATGTCTCGGCTGCTCACGACTCTCACGGGCGCCGAGGCCGCCCTGGCAGTCAACAACAACGCGGCGGCCGTCTTGCTGGCGCTGGCCGCGCTGGCGCGCGGGCGGGACGTCATCATCGCCCGCGGTCAACTCGTCGAGATCGGCGGCGGTTTCCGCATTCCCGACGTCCTGGCGCAAAGTGGCGCCCGCCTCGTCGAAGTTGGCACGACCAACCGAACCTATGCCCGAGATTATGTCGAGGCAATTGGTGACTCGACCGCCGCGATCCTTCGCGTCCATCCCAGCAATTTTCGAGTCGTCGGTTTCACCCACGAGTCGCAGTTGTCCGAGCTCGCCGAAATCGCCCGCGATCGCGGCATTCTGCTGATCGATGACCTCGGATCGGGCAGTCTGATCGACACGTCGCGCTTCGGTCTGGAGCACGAACCAACCATCGCCGACAGCATCACCGAGGGCGCTGACGTCGTCTGCTTCAGCGGCGACAAGCTGCTCGGCGGTCCACAGGCCGGCATCATCGTCGGACGTTCGCGTGAGATCGAACGCGTTGCGCGCCACCCCTTTGCGCGAGCGATGCGACTCGACAAGATGACGATCGCGGCGATGGAGGCGACTCTTCGCCATTACGAGCGCGGCGAAGCGATCGAAAAGGTGCCGGTGTGGCGGATGATCGGGGCCAGCGTGGTCGAGATCGAAGCGCGTGCCCGGACCTGGGGCAACGCCCTCGCCGACCGTGGAATCAACAGTGAGGTTCGGTCGGGCAGATCGGCCGTCGGCGGTGGTTCGCTCCCCGGCGCGACGCTACCGACGTTCGTCTTGGCCCTGACATCGCCGATCGGGCTGGATCGCGGCTCGGCGTTCCTCCGCGGGCGGCCGCTTGCCCTGATCGCTCGCGTCGAGCACGATCGCCTCGTGATCGATCCGCGCACAATCGATCCAGCCGATGACGGAGTTGTTCTGAACCATCTCCTAGAATTGTCCGGCTTGTGAAGAAGACGCATACATGCGGCGAACTGCGCGCCGCCGACATCGGTTCGCGCGTGACCATGATGGGATGGGTGCACCGACGCCGCGCCCACGGCGGATTGATCTTTGTCGATGTCCGCGACCGGCTTGGCTTGACCCAGCTTGTCTTCAACCCAGAGGAATCGCGCACCGCGCACGCCGCGGCGGAAGAACTGCGTCCTGAGTTCGTCATCGCCGCGTCCGGGCGGGTCGAGGCTCGTCCCGACGGCACGGTCAACACCAACCTGGCGACCGGCGCAGTCGAGGTCGTCGTCGACAACCTTGTCGTTCTGAATGCGGCCAAGACACCGCCGTTCGAGGTGAACCAGGACGGCGAGGTGGATGAGAATCTCCGCCTCAAGTACCGCTATCTCGATCTTCGGCGCGAGCGCATGCGCGATATCATCGTGGCGCGCCATCGCGTCACGCGCGCCGTTCGCGACTACCTCGACCGCCGTAATTTCGTCGAGATCGAAACGCCAATCCTGGTCAACCGCACGCCGGGCGGCGCTCGCGAGTTTCTCGTACCGAGTCGGCTCAACCCCGGCGCGTTCTACGCCCTGCCGCAATCGCCACAACAGTACAAACAGTTGTTGATGGTCGGGGGGATGGAGCGCTACTACCAGGTCGCGCGCTGTTTCCGCGACGAGGACCCCCGCGCGGATCGTGCGCCCGAGTTCACCCAGATCGATATCGAGATGTCATTCATCGACCAGGAGGATATTCTCGAACTATTCGAGGGGCTCGCGATCGACATCGTCGAGACCGTTGCGCCCGAGAAGCGGTTCCTGGTCAGGCCGTTCCCACGCATGTCGTACCAGCACGCGATGGACACATACGGCACCGACAAGCCCGACCTGCGGTTCGGCCTCGAAATCGTCGATTTGACCGATATTGTCGGAAGTGGGTTTCAGGTGTTCGACGCCGCCCGCGCCAACGGCGGGCAGATTCGTGCAATCGTTGCGCCCGGATGTGCCGGTTACACGCGCCGAGAAATCGACGATCTGACGTCATTCGCGCGTGC
This sequence comes from Chloroflexota bacterium, assembly GCA_004297775.1. Classification (GTDB taxonomy): domain Bacteria; phylum Chloroflexota; class UBA6077; order FW602-bin22; family FW602-bin22; genus FW602-bin22. The sequence goes on from SCUE01000037.1 coordinate 28,434, forward strand.
GCGCGGCGCCAAAGGGCTGGCCACGCTGGCCGTGACCGGAGAGGGCATTCGCGGACCGATTGCGAAGTTCTTCGACCACGAATCACTCGCCGCCATCGCTGCCCAATGCGAGGCATCGGCCGGCGATTTGATCCTGCTCGTGGCCGACCAGCCGATGATCGTGGCTACGACCCTTGGCGATCTGCGGAATGAGATGGGAAGGCGGCTCAACCTGGCCGATCCGAACATCCTCGCGTTCTGTTGGGTTCTGGATATGCCCGCCTTCGAGTACGACGAGGCCGAGCGCACCTACGTCGCGAAGCATCACCAGTTTACGGCCCCGCTCGACGAAGACCTTGACATGCTTGAAACCAATCCCGCGGTCGTGCGCGCCAAGCAGTACGACTGTGTCTGCAACGGCTTCGAACTTGCCGGTGGCTCGATCCGGATCCATCGGCGCGACGTCCAGGAGCGCATCTTTCGCGTCATCGGCTTGTCGGACGAGCGAGCGCGCGGCCTCTTCGGACATCTGCTCGAAGCGTTCGACTACGGCACGCCGCCGCATGGTGGCATCGCGTCCGGAGTCGACCGGTGGATGATGATCCTTTCGAATGCGGCATCGCTCCGCGAGACATTCGCGTTCCCGAAGACGCAGAGTGGTCTCGAACCACTCACGGGAGCGCCGTCCGCGATCAGCGAGCGAGAATTGCGCGACCTGCACATCTCATCGTTGGTGCCGGCGCCGCGCGCTTGAGACCAACGATGTTCGCACCAGTTGACTCCCGTCCGGATTTCCCCGCGATGGAGCGCGACGTCCTCGCGTTCTGGAACAAGACCGACGCCTTCCGAAAGCTCGTCCAGAAAAACCGGGGCGGACCGCGCTGGTCCTTCATCGACGGTCCGATTACGGCCAACAACCCTATGGCCATCCATCACGCCTGGGGGCGGACTTATAAGGACCTGTACCAGCGCTATCACGCCATGCTCGGCCAGGATCAGCGTTACCAGAACGGGTTCGACGGTCAGGGCCTCTGGATCGAGGTGGAGGTCGAGAAGGAACTCGGCTTTCGCTCCAAGCACGACATCGAAGCGTTCGGCATCGACCGATTCGTCGAGTTGTGCAAGGAACGGGTCCGCCGCTTCTCGGCCGTGCAGACCGAGCAATCGATTCGACTCGGGTATTGGATGGACTGGGACAACTCATACCAGACGATGTCGGACGAGAACAACTTCACGATCTGGACATTCCTCAAGCGCTGTCACGACCGGGGCCTGATCTACAAGGGACACGACGTGATGCCGTGGTGTCCGCGGTGTTCGACCGGTCTGTCGAACATGGAAATCGTCACCGACGGCTACCAGGAACTCACGCATCTCAGCCTTTTCGTGAAATTCCCGCTGGTCGGACGACCGGGCGAGCACTTGCTCGTCTGGACGACGACGCCGTGGACGCTGACCGCGAATGTCGCCGCGGCGGTAAATCCGGACCTGACCTACCTCAAAGTGCGCCAGGGCGACGAAGTGCTCTACCTCTCGAAGGGCGCGCTCGCGAATGCGTTGAGGGGCCAGCACGAGGTCATCGGCGAGTTTCCTGGCAGTGCGATGGATGGTTGGCTGTACCACGGCCCATTCGATGAACTCGGTCCCCAACACGGCGTCGAGCATCGCGTGATCCTCTGGGCCGATGTCGCCGATGCCGAGGGGACTGGCATCGTGCATATTGCGCCCGGATGCGGCGCCGAGGACCACGACCTGGCCGGACCGCGGAAACTGGCCGTCATCGCGCCGATCGATGAGTTTGGGCGATTCCTCGCGAGCTTTGACTGGCTCGCCGGGCGATCCACGAGCCAGGTCGTCGAGGATATCGTCGAGGATCTGGACCAGAAGGCCGTCCTGTATCGGACGCAGCCGTATAGCCACCGCTACCCGGTTTGCTGGCGGTGTAGTACCGAGCTTGTCTTCCGCCTCGTCGACGAGTGGTACATCTCCATGGATGGTCCGCGGCGCCCGGGGGCGCCCGCCGCGCGCGAAACCCGACTGCGTGATGAGATCGCCGAGGTCACGCGCGGCATTCGATGGATTCCGGAGTTCGGCCTCGAACGGGAACTCGACTGGCTGCGCAACATGGACGACTGGATGATTTCGAAGAAGCGCTATTACGGGTTGGCGCTGCCGATCTACGACTGCGCGAATTGCGGAACGTTCGAGGTTATCGGCTCGGAGCACGAACTCGAACAGCGCGCGATCGAGGGCTGGACGGCGTTTGCCGGCCACTCACCGCATCGCCCGTGGATCGACGCCGTGAAGATTGCCTGTTCGACGTGCGGCGGTCCGGTCACACGCATCGCCGACGTGGGGAACGCCTGGCTCGACGCCGGCATCGTACCGTTTTCGACCCTCGGCTATCGGCACGGGTCCGAGGAATGGCAGAAGTGGTTCCCGGCTGACTTCATCACGGAGTCGTTCCCCGGGCAATTCCGGAATTGGTTCTACTCCCTCCTCGCTCAGAGCACCGTGTTGGTCGATCGAGCGCCCTTCAAGACCTGTTTCGGATTCGCATTGCTGCGCGATGAAAAGGGTGAGGAGATGCACAAGTCGAAGGGGAATAGCATTCCCTTCGACGAGGCGGCCGAGAAAGTCGGCGCGGACCTGCTTCGCTGGATGTTCTGCCGCTTCAACCCGGCCCAGAACGTGAACTTCGGCTATGGCATCGCGAACGACGTCCGCCGGCGCCTGCTGACACTCTGGAACGTCTACTCGTTCTTCATTACCTACGCCCGGATCGACGGATTCGATCCACGATCGAGTCTGGATGAGCCATCCGCGCGATCGCCGCTCGATCGATGGATTCTGTCGCGCCTGAATCGGCTCGTCGGCGCCACGCGCGTAGCACTCGACAATTTCGACGCCATGACGGCCTGTCGCGACATCGAGGCGTTCGTCGAAGAACTGTCGAACTGGTATCTGCGGCGCGGTCGGCGGCGCTATTGGAAGTCCGAGGCTGACGCCGACAAGTCGGCGGCCTACCACACCCTCTACCGCGTGTTGGTCACGCTTGCGCGGCTCCTCGCGCCGTTCCAGCCGTTTCTGGCCGAGCACCTCTACCAGCGATTGGTCCGCGCGGTCGATACGTCGGCCCCGGAGAGCGTGCACCACACAAGCTACCCGGAAACCGACGCGACCCTGGCCGACGAGTCCACCGAGCGGCGCATGGCGAACGCGCTCCGAATCGTGAATCTGGCCCGCGCCGCGCGCAACAAGGCGGCAATCAAGGTGCGTCAGCCGCTCGGCCGCGTCGTGGTCCACGGTATGGCCGCCGATGGGCTGTCCGGGCTCGAGGGCGACGTGTGCGACGAACTGAACGTACGGCGACTCGAGTTCGCGCCTGAGATCTCCGCGCTGACCGACTTCGAGCTGAAACCGATCATCTCACTACTCGGCCCGAAGTATGGTTCGCGCCTGCGCGAAATCCAGATCGGCCTACAAACCATCGACGCCGGTGAAGCGGCTCGATCAGTCCGATCTGGCGAAGCCGTCCGGATTGGCGACATCGATCTGCTGCCCGGCGAACTCGACGTGCGGGCGCGCGACCGCCAGGGTCTGGCCGTCGCCATCGAGGACGATCTCGCGGTCGCGGTCGATACCGTGCTGACCGAAGATCTCGTTCACGAGGGGCTGGCGCGCGAGATCGTTCACCGTATCCAGACGATGCGTCGATCCGCCGACTTCAAGATCGAAGAGAGGATCGTCACGGCCTACCGAACCGGCCCGACTCTATCGCGCGTCTTCGAACGATTCGGCGACTACATCCAACGGGAGACACTCTCCGCAACCCTGACCAGCGACGACTCGGGTGGATTCGATCTCGCCGAGGATGGCCCAATCGAGGGGGAGAACCTCCGAATCTCGGTACGCCGACGGTAGGCGCGCCCGACGACTACTCGCCCTCGCCCTCGTCAACCGGGATCACCAACGATCGCAACTGCACCTTCAAAGCGTAGTCGCGCGGCAATCGCTTGCCCGGCTTTGGCGATACTTCGACGAACCACGTCCCGGTGTCACCGCGAACCGGGTAGACGATGTGGCGCGCGATCGTCCCGACCGGTGTACCGTAGGCGGCCGACCGGCGCCCCGGCGTAATCAAGAAGAGCTGGAATGACTCCATGTTCAGACCCGTCAGAGTGACGACGATCTGATTCTGATCGGTGTCGTCGTCGACGTCGAACTGGTACACGTCGACGTCGTCCGGGCTGCTGATCAGGCCCCTAGTGTCGGTGTTGAGCGTCAAGGGCGTTGCATTCGAGAGGTCCGAATTCGGGCCATTCGCCTCGTTCGGATCGACCGGCGTGGATGTCGCCGTCGCCCGCGGCGTATCCGTTGCCCGAGGGACGGTCGTATTCGTTGGCTTCGTCGGAGGCCGAGTCGGAGTGGCGTGCACATTCCGTGTCGCGGTCGGCGGTATGAACACGGTCGGGAATGGCGTCACGGTCGCCGCCATTGTGCGCGTCGGCCGAAGTTGGACCGTCTGAACCGTGCGTTCGGGTGCCACGGTTGCGCTCGGGGTCCCAGCCAGCGGAGTCAGGATCGAGCCGAATCCGGGGTCGAAGGTCGGCGTGGCGAGCACGCGCGCGCTGCCCTCCGGCGTCGACGTCGCGAGGCGGCCGACTGCCGACACGAAGACAACCTTTCCCGAAGCGCCGGCGCCAGTCGTGGACGCGCCGGTATTGAATGAAGACCCGCACCCGACGAGCCCAATGACGGCAATCGGAAGAAATCGACGCCACACCGCGGCGATATCGTCGCAAAGACGATCGTGGCGCCGCAATCGGCGGATTCCCTATCCCTGCACGCTGAGCCGACCGGCGCCAGAGTCCGGAAGATCGACCGGCCGCGGGTTCTCCAGCGGATACTGCTCGATCTGTTCGCCCTGGTAGAACACCGTCACGGAGTGCGCCGGAATGACCCGGACGCCCAGTTCGATGCCCACCCAGCCACGGTAGCCGAGTCCGCGTGAAACGCGGTACGGCGCGCCGTCGAGCCGGAAGTAACCGTCCGCGTCGACGCGACGTCGGAGATAGACGCAGAACGCCTCGTCAAATTGGAAGCTACTCGGAATCGGCGTGAATCGTCCGGCCGTTCTCCGGGTCGCGTCGATCGGCGCGGCGCCGTACCGTCCGCCGGCAAGCGTCTCCAGGTGCCTTTGCAGAATGGCGTTTGCGTCGTTGAGCGTCGCCGCGCGGCGTGCATCGCGCGCGAATTCCGCCCACTGCTCCATGCGCGGATTCTCGACTCCCCGAGGCATCTCGACGCGCGTGCCGACTTCCAGCAGCATCTGATGAATCTGCGCTCGCAGGCCCAGCATCTCGTGTCGAAAGTCGATCTCGCGGTCGTAATCTCCTTCGAGCATGTGAAAGGATGCGCTGTCGGGTACGAACAAGACATGTGGCGCGCCCTGCTGCTCGAGCAGCCACCGAATCATCATCAACGTGTCCAGGGCAGTCCCCCGCTCGAACATCCAACCAATCAGCGGACGCCCGGTCACGTCGTCTTCGATCAACTGGAAGACGTGACGGCGTCCGGCGGTTGGCACCCAGAGTCGCTCCAGGCGCAGGAGTCGTGCGTCGTGGGATGGGTAGCCCTTGGCGCGACGAATGGGCGTAACGCGAGCGATGGAATCCGGCGCCTGCAAGCGAATCCGGCGAACCGTCTGGGCGCTGACCCGTATGTCCAGGTCCTCTTTGAGGATCTCGGTCAGCGCGGTGTGACCCGCGTCCGGGTAGCGCTCGTGGAGACGAAAGATCGCATCGCGAATTTCGTCCGAGGTCCGGTTCGGCGCGGCGTGATCGCGCTGGTACCGCAGCGAATCCAGGCTGCCACCGGCGGCGCGAAAGCGATCGTAGAGCGTCCAGGTCTGTCGGTACGACAGTGACAGTCGCCGGCTCGCCTCCGCGATCGAAATTGCGCCGAGCAGGACCATTGTGAGAACACGGTACCGGCGCGCCAGGTCTTGCATCCACTCGCCTCCATGCGTGAGTTCAATTCGCCGATCGCGAATCGGAAGTTCTTCCTGGTCAGATACATATGAAGTCGCCATGTCGCGGCCGGCCTGAAGTTCTGTCTGTCACCCGTCGGCGGCTCTAACTGAGACACCCCTAAGGGAGACCCTTAGGTATTCACCTTTCGAAAACTCCTCCCCATACTGGCTATCAAGCACTAAGGAAGCGGGAGGACTACCAGAATGGTCACCTCGATCAATACCAACATCTCGTCACTCAACAGCGCCCGGTTGTTGAACATCACGAACCAGAACCTGGCAAGGACGACCGAGCGGCTTTCGTCCGGTCTTCGAATCAACCGATCGGCCGACGATCCTTCGGGACTCTTCGCCGCGGAATCACTCACCTCCGAGATACGCGGCAACGCCGCGGCGGCGCTGAACATCCAGAGCGCTTCGTCCGCAATTCAGGTTGCTGACTCGGCGCTGTCCAACATCTACGACGTCGTCCAGCGCATGCGCGAGCTCGCCGTTCAGGCGAACAACTCGTTGAATAGCGCCGAGCAGTTCACCGCTCTGAACAACGAGTTTGTCTCGCTGAGGAGCGCGGTTACGTCGATGGCGAATGGCGCCAAGTACGCCGGAACATCCCTTCTCACGGGCGCTCTGACGACTCTCACCCTGCAGATCGGCTCAGCCGCGGCCGCCACTCAGGCCTTCACGTTTGCGACCCAGGGGTTCACCGCGACCGACCTCGGAATCAACGCGAGCGTGATTTCGAGCCAGGCGAACGCGGCGACAGCTATTACCGCGCTGGATACCGCGATTACCAGCCTGAGCACCGGTCGCTCCACGCTCGGCGCGAGCGACCAGGCCCTGGCGTCGCTGAAGCAGGCGGCCGAGGTGTCGGTGGTCTCCAGCAGCGAAGCCCGAAGTCGTATCAGAGACGCGGACATCGCCACCGAGGTCGGAAACCTTGTGAAGGCCCAGATCCAGCAGCAGGCCGGCGCCGCGGCTCTATCGGCCGCCAATTTCTCGACACAGTTCATTCTGCAACTGATGCAGTAGAAGAGCCGAAACGCCATCGACCGGGCTATCTGATTCTTAAGCGCGGTCGACGTCCCGACCACGGGGTAATAATCGGCCGCGCGATCGGAATCTTTAGGGGCTTCCCCGAGGAGCTTTGGAGGCGCCGACCGCGTGGCCTGAATCTGGAGACGATTGATGGCGCCCGTTCCGTATTACGCGTACGCGCGAGCACAAGCGACGACGAGCAGTCAGGCGGAGCTAGCCGTGCTCCTCTATCGCGGTGCGGTTCGGTTTGCCGCGAAGGCTCGCATTCAATTGTCCAGTCGCGACCTCGAAGGCACGCACAAGAGCCTTCTTCGCGCCCAGGAAGTACTCGTCGAACTCATGATCGGCTTCAAGCCGGGGTCGGATCAGTTCAGTCAGGATCTCTTCGGTCTGCACAACTACATCTATGAGCGTCTGTACGAGGCGAACATCCGCAAAGATGTCGCGCCGCTCGACGAGGCATTGCGGCACCTGCGCGAACTCCTCGAAACCTGGGAATCGATCTCCCTGCCGCCGTCCGCCCGACCTGCCGCGGCGAGTGTCGTTTCGATCGATCGCCACTGTTGATCTGGCGATCATCGGCCGATATCCAAAGGGTGATTCGGCTGATCGCGGATCCGCGAGTCGCGCGCGCGCCCGCGCAATCCGCCGTGAATGCCGCGGGCATCATCGATGGGTGAAGCGAAGCGGCGCGCCGCCGGCGGTTCGCCGCGAGCAGCGGAGCGACTGACTCTCTGCATGATCGTGAAGAACGAGGCGGAATCGATCGGCCGCTGCATCGCCAGCGTTCGCGGCGTCGCCGATCGCGTCATCGTCGTCGACACTGGCTCGACCGATGGTACGCCGACGATCGCCGAGCGACTCGGAGCCCGGGTGATCCACCGGAACTGGCGCGACGACTTCTCCCACGCGCGGAATGAGTCACTGAATGCGGCGAGGACCCCCTGGGTGATCGTTCTTGACGCGGATGAGGAGCTTGCGCCCGGCGCGGCACAGCCGTTGCGCGAACTCGTCGCGAATGACCCCGCCGGCCCGACGCTGGTATTCGCGACCGTGAGTTCGGTTGACGACGCGGGCGGTACACAGCAAACCATTTCGCCCCGAATCGCCTCAAATCTTCCCGGGCTGCGGTACCAACGGCCGGTCCACGAGGAGTGGCTCTGGGTTGGTGAAGGACAGTTGCGGCAACAGGTGTTGCCGACGATCCGGATTCACCACTACGGCTACACCGCGGCGGAGCGAACGAGGCAGGGCAAATGGGACCGCAATCTTCGGATGCTGTTCGACGAACTTGCGGCCAAACCGGGTGATCTGGTCACCCTCTTTTACCTCGGACAGGAGTACGCGGCGCACGGACGGCTCAGCGACGCAATCGCCGTATACGAGGCGCGCCTGGCATCGATGTGCGCGGCATTCCCGCCGCTCGTTGCAACCCACGCGGTCTATGGCTACGTCGGAGCGCTCATCAGCGCGGGCTTATCTGCTCGTGCCCGAGCGGTCTCAACCGAATGGGCACGTAAGGTAGACAGTCCAACGATGTGGATGCAGGCAGCCAACGCTGCGCTCCAGGACGGCGATGTCGAAGCCGCGGAATCACTGGCGCGGACCGCCCACCAATCACGCGGACCGGCGTTTGGGATCGACCTCCTCCCTCGATCGCAGGTTGTCGCCGCCGCCTGTGTCATTCTTGGGGACGCCGCGACAGCGCGTGGCAACGCCGTGGCGGGAGAGCGCCTCTACCGACAGGCCCTCGATACTCAGGCTGATTCGACGCATGCGCTTGTGCGTGTCGCCGAATCCACCGCCAGGGGCGGCGACGTCGAGGGTGCTCGACAGATCCTCAACGATGCACTCGCGATTCGCCCGCGCGATCCCAATATGACGATCTGCGCCAGTCGAATCGACCGCGCCGCCGGCGATCTCCAAGCAGCGCTCGACCGGCTGGCCAACTTCGTGGCCGACGTGCCGTACCTGACGTCCACTCGTCTCGAACTCGCCGAAACGCTGATCGCGGGCGGCGAGAATGCGATCGCCGCCGATGTCCTGTCCGCCGCGCTCGACACACCGCAACTCGCATCGAGCTCGGCCGAGTTTCGTGCGAACTACTTCGCGCGCTACGGCGATGCCCTTACCGCGACGGGCAAGCTCGTCGAGGCGGTTACCGCGTATCAGATGGCGGTGGATGCTCGCCTTGCGGCTGGTCCGATCCCGTCATCCGCGGGCGATCGGATCGGCCACGTCGCCCTCGCCGCGGCCACCGGCTAGCGCCGGGACCTTCGCTGGCGCGCGCGTCCGTCACACGTTCGGCCGGTGGCGGCGCCGCGGGTCGACTGTCTGGTCGCGGGGCGCTGTCGCGCAGCCCGGGGCGGCGCGACCGGAATGCTGGCCGCTGCCGTGATTGATCGCGCTGGAGATTCGAGGTCTCGATTGTTTGCGGCACTTTCGTGCCCGGTTCGCCAGTGGAAGCATCGCCGTCCGGCGCTTCGTCCGGGTCAGCGACCTCCGCCGGACCGGGCGCGCGTGACGGCGCGATGACGAGACCGGTCTGTTGCCGAAGAAGATCGAAGGCGAACAGTCCCTGAACCATTCGGCCGGACAGATCGGGCACGTACTCGAGGCCGAGCCGATTTTCGCGCACGAGATCCTCGATGAACCGAGCCGCTCGTTCGGGCAAACCGATGTAGGCGGGCCCTTCCACGGTCCCAATTGCGTGAACGTCGTCGGTTCCATCGAGATCGAACCTGCGGCGAAGTTCCGGAATCAGAACGTACGGACGGCTCTTGATGAACCAGTGCAGGCTGCTCTTGCTGAGCTTATGCCGCTTCGCCACCTAACGGCGCGCTCCCGGCCGTCCGATTCGGCCGGCCCGGATTCGATCCTCGGCCTCGGCCGCCGAAGTCCACGTCCAGATATTCCGGTACTTCGGTCGCGAGTACTCCTTTCCCTCCAGGCGGAAGCCCTGCGTCTCGGCAAAGACTTGATTCCAGACCGGCAAGTCGGCGTCCACCTTTACCGTCGCGCTCGGCGGCGAGGACATGCGCAGGAGCTCTCGGACCAACCGCTTGACGTGGCTCGCGTTCGGCTCGTCTCCGGCCGAACCCGTATCGCGAATCGTGACGACGCCGTCGACTCGACTATGCCATTCGATGAAGGCGTCGATCTCCTCGCCGCCCTCGCGTCCGCGACGCGCGACGACGAGCAACTCGCCCCGATCGACCGCGTCGCCGAACTTCTTTCGCGCCGGCTTTCCGTCCGGATTCTGCAACGTCCGCTTCACTGAGATGCGCAGACTGTCGAGATCGGAAGTGCGAGCCAGGCGAATATCGTACGGCGCGATGTCCACCGTGGGATTCTACCACCCGAGTCGTCATTTCCTTACCGACGGGCCGTCTTCCATGGAAATCGCGATATTCGCCGCCCCATCGCGCCGAAAGACGACCGTGACGCGGTCGCCGTTGACCATGTGCTCGCGCAGGTGGCCGCCACTGGGTGGATGCGACGAACGCTGAATCTCTGACCCGATCGCGATGTCGCGGCGAGTGCCGTCGTCGAGACGAAGCGCGATCGATTCGACGACCGTCAACCCGGATGACCTGACGTCGACCAGAACTCCGGTCGCGGTCTCGCGCGTCTCGCAGCCCATCAGCGCGATCGCGACGACCCCGACTCTCGTCGCGCGCCGAGCCCAGTCGCCATCCGCGGCCCACACACCACGCGATCCACTGTCGCTTTTCGGTCCGCTTGTCGGCCGCGCGACGGCGCGCCCGGCCTTTCGACTCGTCGGAATCTCGGCTCGCGGCACTCCACTCACGCCAATCGCGCGAGCGCCTCGTCGAGTTCGCCGGCGGTGATGCCGCCTTCGAGTTTCTCCGCGATCCGACCATCCGACCCGACGAGGAAGACCCAGGGCTCGCTCGGCAGTCCCCATTCCTCGACAGTCTTGGTCGGCGTCCGGAGCGCGCCGTCCGAAAAGATTTCGAGGTGCGCGAACGTGATTCGATCGCCCTGCTTGGCACGTGCCGCCAGGACGACATCGAGCGCCGGTCCGCACACCGCGCTGGTGCAGTAGGCGGGTGTCGAGAAGACGAAGAGCGCCGGACGCTTCCGATCGAGCGCGTCGGCGATCGTTATGTCGTGTAATGGGCACGTCGGCGTCGCGGTACAGACGATGCGCGGGTCGGCCGCGACCGCGATGAGAGCCTGGCGCGACGGCGGCGCCGGGGCGCCGAGAGCGGGGGTAGCCGAGGCCTCTTTGACGCGAAACCGGGTCCGCAGCGTTCGGGAACCGCCATCGGAACGTTCGATTCGGGCCTCGACTCCCCAATCGCCGGCTTTCGCGAAGTCCGCGCGGGCTATGTAAACGCCCTTTTCACCGAGGCCGTAACCGTGGAACGGTGCCTCGATCGGAGTGGAGAGGGTTGGCGACGCGTCGGCGAGGTCGACGAAGGCGAGGCTGATCCGAGCGTCGAGGATCGGCCGTCCGCGCTCATCGAGGACGGCGTAGAGGAATCGGTTGCGCCCCACCGCGAGGTCGGTCGCCGGGATGATCGGGGTCCACTCGTCGGACACGCGGGCGGGAATCGTCGGCGTCGGCCCGAGCGCAGTGCCCGCGCCACACGCCGCGAGGAACCCGATCAGCGGCGCCGCCGCGCCGATCGCCGCCCGGCGCGAGATTTGTACCAGGATCACCGGGTGGTTATACGTCGAGCCGACGATCGCGGATGCACCAACGACAAACGGCATCCGGTATCAGCGACCGGCGCAATCATCCGACCCCGATGTAAAATCGATCGCCGCGGCAGGGTAGCTCAGTGGTAGAGCAGGGGACTCATAAGCCCTTGGTCGTGGGTCCGACTCCCACCCCTGCCACCACGTTTTCCAGTTCAATTCGGCGCCGAACCGGAAGCGTCGGACGGACGCGCGAGGCCGAATGTGGCAACCGATGTAGCAACCCGGATTCGGTGCCCGGCCAGGAAGTCGCGTGTTAGGATGACGCCATGGCCACCAGCAAGACGAAGCTCCACGACGAACGGCTGATCGCCGAGCACGTCGAGCCGAAGGACTTCCGCGCCGGCGGCCGCGCGGACGCCCGGACCAGCGGCGGCGTGCCCATCTGGGCGCTGATCGGCCACCTGCGTGTTGTCGAGGGCGGCGTCGACGAGGTCGCATCCGCCTACGACCTGCCGCGTGAAGAGGTCGAAGCCGCGCTAGCCTACTACCGACGAAACAAGGCGTACATCGACGCCCGGCTCTTGCTGAACAGCGACTGAGTTCGGGCGCTTGGCCGACCTGTACCTGGACAGCGATGTGTCGGTGCGCGTCGCGCCGCTCCTCAGGGCAGCCGGCCACGATGCGGTGACGGCTGCGGAGCAGGGCCGTCGCCGCGCGACGGACGACGAGCAGCTTCTGGCGGCCACGCAACAGGGGCGGACAGTCGTAAGCCACAACCGGAAGGACTTCGTGCTGCTTCACGACGCCTGGCGCCGCTGGTCGAGCGCCTACGGTCTGGCGCTTCCGCCGCACCCGGGCATCCTCATCCTCGACCAGCTTGGCGATCACGCGGTCGCCGACGCTGTGACCCGCTTCGTCACCGCCGATTCGGTCGCACCGCTCGCCAACTCGTTGTACTGGTGGCGGGCGAGTGGCGGGTGGCGCCACCAGCTGCCCGATCGGCGCTGGGTGCCGTACCCCGGACGCTAGCCCCCGTTCGCGTGTCCCTGTCTGGGCGAACACCGACGCGAGCCGCGCGACTCCACACCGAACGCTATGGGTATCGACGAGTTCCGCGTGGACGCGCGGCACGCCGTAGGTCCCACGGCCACCCGCGTGGATCGCTCGGATCGTGCGCGTGAGATCCGCGTCGGCGACCGAACGACACGACGATGGTCGCGATCGCCCGGCGTAGAACCCCGAACGCGCGACCTTCAACACTCCGCACAACCGGGAGATCGGGTAGTTCGCCTCCTCCGCCACGATCAGGCGGTCGGCGTTCACCGGCCCTCGCTCTCCCGGGCGAAGAAAGCGGTCGCTCTTTCTTCGGATGTCCCGCTCCATCCTGAGTACGTGGTTCTCTCACCGCGATCGGCTCAGCTCGGCGCGTTCCTCGGTCGTCAACCCCGCCTGTTCCCCGGCATCGATTGCGCCTTGCTTGATCCATTCACGCAACGCTTCAACCGAGACGCGGCCAAGAAGATCGCGGCCATCGCCGGCACCACGCGTTGACTGCGCCGCGCATGTTTGTGGGACCGATCGGGGCCGCCGGTCGTGTTGACCAGCAACGTGCCCTTCGATGCCTGGGGACGGGTCTTTGGCGGCGACGAGGTCATCGCATCCGCCATCCTCGACCGGCTGCTCCATCACAGTCACGTCTTTCACATCACCGGTCCCAGCTATCGCATGAAAGACAAGCTCGCCACCATTCGGGCACCACCACAACCCGCTGGACCCGAGCCCGTATGATTCCTCTCGCCGCCCACTGGGGGGTCAGTTTTCACGCGGAAACTGGGGTTTCAGACGAAATCGACAGTGGCGCGCGTCATCCCGGACACGCAGACGGCGCTGCGGACCCGGCCGCTGGAGGCGCTGGGGATCGGCGCGTACGTGCGGGGCTCTCGGACCGCGATGTCGAGAGCCTGCTCGCGGAGGCGAGGCTCGGCCATGTCTCCAAGAGCGCAGTCAACGGGTTGTGCCGGGAGCTGCGCGCCCGCTACGCGGCGTTCTGCGCCCGCAGCCTGGCGGGGATCGACCTGGTGGTGCTGTTCCTGGACGCGATCTACCTGCCGACGCGGCCGAGTGGTGATAAGGAGGGCGTCCTGGGCGTGGGGCTACACCGCGGCCGGCCGGCGGGCGCTGTTGGCGGTGCGACTCGGGCAGCGCGAGCGCCACGAGGATCGGCTCGACCTCGGGCGCGACCTGGCGCGCCGGGGCCTGCCTGCACCGCTGCTGGTGGTCGGCGACGGCGTGCCGGGGCTGGTGAAGGCCCCGCCGAGGAGCTGTGACCGACGGCCGACCGCCAGCGGTGCACCGTCCACCCGCTCAGGAACCTGCTCGCCAAACTGCCGCACGACCCGGACCTGGAGTTGACCCGGTTTCGTGGACACCACAGACTGAGGCCGTCAGGCCTGAGAGGAGTTCACGATGGCAAGGACAAAGCCGCCGTACGCGCCGGAGTTCCGGGCGGAGGCGGTGCGATTGGCGCGGACATCGGGGCAGTCGCTGCGCATGTCCGCCGAGCACTTGGGTGTGTCGGTGGAGGCGTTGCGCGACTGGGTCAAGCGAGCCGCGATCGACGCGGGTGAACGCGAGGGGTTAGCGACCGAGGAGCGCGAGGAGCTGCGGCGACTTCGGCGGGAGAACCATGTCTTGCGGATGGAGCGGGACATCTTGCGAAAAGCGACGGTCTTCTTCGCGCGGGAGAGCGAGAGCTGGTGAGCATCTACCGGCTGATCGCGGCGGAGGAGACCACCTATCCCATCTCCCTGTTGTGTCGGGTCTTGCGGGTCGCCCGCTCGGGCTTCTATGCCTGGCGATCGCGGCCACCCTCGTGTCGATCGGTGGCGGACGCGACGTTGACCTCGACAATTCGCGCGATTCACACCGGCAGTCGCGGGACGTACGGGGTGCCACGGGTGCATGCGGAACTGTCCGACGCGCACGGCGTGCGCTGTGGACGCAAGCGTGTTGCGCGGCTGATGCGCCGCGCCGGACTCGTCGGCGTCTGCCGACGGCGATCGGTGCGCACGACACGTCGTGACGTGGCCGCCGCTCCCGCGCCTGACCTGGTCAAGCGGACGTTCACGGCCGACGAACCGGACCGGCTGTGGATGGCCGACATCACCTATCTGCCGACCTGGAGTGGGTTCCTGTATCTCGTCGTGGTGGTGGACGCGTGCAGTCGCAAGGTCGTCGGCTGGGCGATGGCGGATCATCTGCGTGCGGAACTCGTCGTCGCGGCCCTGGACATGGCGATCTGGAACCGCCGACCGCGCACGGCTGTCGTGCACCACTCCGATCGCGGTGCCCAGTACACCAGCCTCGCGTTCGGCCGTCGCTGTCGTGATGCGCACGTCGTACCCTCGATGGGATCGACCGGCGACTGCTTTGACAACGCGCTCGCCGAGAGCTTCTTCGCGACGCTGGAGTGCGAGCTGATCGCGCGCACGCACTGGCGCACCCACATCGACGCGCGCACGGCCGTCTTCGACTTCATCGAAGCGTTCTACAACCCGCGTCGACGTCATTCAGCGCTCGGCTACCTCAGCCCAACCCAGTTCGAAGTGAGGAGGCGAATAGAACAAATGTCCGTCGCGTAGTATTGATCTGTCCATGGAACCGGGGTAGCTCCAACCTGCATGAGCCGATCCGGCGAGCGTACTGGGTGGCGCTCGACGAGGCGGCCGACCCGGCCGCCGCCGAGCGGCGGCGGTGCGACCTGGTCCAAGCGAGCTCCAGCGCCACTACCCGCGCGGCCGCATGCCTGGCCGAGGACCTGCCGGCGCTCTGCGTCCACCGCCGCTACGCCCGCCGGCTGCGCAAACGGCTGCGCTCCTCGAACCTGCTGGAGCGCTCGCTAGAGGAAGTGCGCCGCCGGACCAAGGTCATCGGCCGCTTCCCCGGCGAGACCAGCTGCCTCAGCCTCTGCTGGGCCGTGCTGGACCTGGTCGTCGGCGGCGCGCGGGGCCTCGGCCTCACCGACCTCGAACGCCACGAGCTGGCCGTCCTGCGCGCAGAGCGTGCGGCCATGCCAGCCCCAGACCGGATGATCGCTTAAGATGCGCCGTACCGCGGGACCGGAGACCCGTTCACTTTTCCAGCGCCACCAGGGCGCGGCCGCCCGGCCGAGCAGTAGCACGCCACGTTGAGGGAGCCCGCTAGGTCAGCTCGGTCGGAGGGGGAAGCGTGCGCGGTAGAGTGTCCAGGCGGCCAGGAAGAAGCAATTTGTGACGCCACCCTCTGAGATAAGGCCTTCAATCTCCTGCTCGTCTAGCCAGGTGTGTGTGACGACCTCTCCGGCGTCGCCGGGCAGCGACTGCTCGGCGAGGTCTTCCGCCAAGTAGACGTGCATCATCGCGCTGGATCGACGGTTGTCCCCGAGGAACGACCCCAGCAAAGTGAGGCGTCCGGCGCGATAGCCGGCCTCTTCCATCAGCTCGCGATTCGCGGCCGCAGGCGGGTCTTCGGCGTCCTGGGAGCCGCCACCGGGGAACTGCATCAGGTAGGCGTCGGGCGGGTATGAGTATTCGCGCTGGGCGAGGATCTTGCCATCGGGACGGCGGCACACTAGCGTGATCCCGAACCCGGCGGCAGCGAATCGAATGTACGTGCTGGGAGTCCCATCCTTGAGCAGGATGTCGTCCTCGATCACGGTCAGACGCGGATGAGACAACAGGACACGCGAGCCGGTCCTACGGAACACGGGGATCTCCATGGACGAAGTGGTCCGCATCATAACGCGGGCGCGGCGCGCGGCCGGACGCGCTGCGTTTGACAAGCCGGTGTGGGTTCTCCCGCAGTTATGACACTGGTGGCGAATTCGGCAGTCGGAGTGACCGGTGGGCCAGGCTAGTGTTATTGTCAAGCAACGAAAGTTTGGAGGGACCCAATGTCGTTGCATCCATCATCCGTCGAGCTGGTGCCGGGGGACACCGCGCGCGTCGCCCGGGCCGCGTTCCCGGCCGGTAACCTCTACCTGCGAATGCGAGATGAGGTTGGTCCGCTGTTCGCCGACGACGACTTCGTGGACCTGTTCGCGACGCGCGGCCGACCGGCCGACCGGCCGAGGCGCCGTGGCGGCTCGCGCTCGTCACCGTCTTTCAGTTCGTCGAAAACCTGTCCGACCGGCACGCCGCCGATGCGGTCCGCGCCCGGATCGATTGGAAGTACGCCTTGTCGCTGCCGCTCGACGACACCGGTTTCGACCACACCGTCCTGAGCGAGTTCCGCGGCCGGTTGGTCGACGGCGAGACCGCCCACGTGCTGCTCGACCGGCTGGTGGACCGGCTCCGTGATCGCGGGCTGCTGCGGGCACGTGCCCGGCAGCGAACCGACTCGACGCACGTGCTGGCAGCGGTCCGGGCGTTGAGTCGGCTGGAGCTGGTGCGGGAAACGATGCGCCACGCGCTGGACACCCTCGCGGAGCTCGCCGCCGAGTGGCTCCATCCGCGTGCTCAATCGGCCTGGGTGGCACGATACCATGGCCGCAGCGACGAGTTCCGACTGCCGGCTGGCCAGGAGACACGGCGGACGCTCGCCGAGGCGATCGGGGCTGACGGCAGCGAGTTGCTCGCGGCGGTCTACGCGCCTGATGCCCCATCGTGGCTGCGGCACATCCCGGCGGTCCAGATCCTGCGGCGCGTGTGGCTTCAGAACTACGTGACGCGGTCCGACGAACTGCGGTGGCGGACCGACGAGGATGGCATACCGAAGACGGCGCGGTTCGTCAGTTCGCCCGTCGACGCAGACGTTCGGCTCGGTCGGAAGCGCGCGACGGCCTGGGTCGGCTACAAGGGGCACTCGACCGAGACGTGCGACGACGACACGCCGAACGTGATCACCCACGTCGCCACGACTCCCGCTTGCATCGCCGATGGTGCGGTCACCCCGTGGATCCACCGCGACCTCGACGCCCAGAATCTCTTGCCGCAAATCCACCTGGTCGACACCGGGTACCTCGATTCCGAGTTGCTCGTGGTGAGCCGGCGCGACTACGCGGTCGAGTTGCTCGGGCCGACCCGGCGCGGACGACGGTGGCGGGAGCGCGCGGCGAAGGGCTTCGGGGTGGACCAGTTCGCCATCGACTGGGAACGCCGCCTCGCCACTTGCCCCGAGGGGCACCACAGCGTCGAATGGCGCCCACGGGTCGACGCCCGCGGCAACGCTGGTGTCTACGTTCGCTTCTCCCTCGCCGACTGCCGGGCCTGCCCCAGTCGCGCAGCCTGCGTCGACTCGTCGGCGACCTACCCGCGGCGATCCATCGCCATTCGGCCGCGACTGGAATACGAAGCGCTCCAGGAACGGCGTGCGTTCGAGGAGAGTTCAGACTACGCCGTCGAGTTCACCCGCCGCGCCGGGATCGAGAGCACGATCTCTCAGGGCGTTCGCCGCTGCGGCCTGCGCCGGTCGCGCTACGTCGGGCTCCCGAAAACCCACTTGGGCCACGTCGCCACGGCGGCTGCTCTCAACTTCGTGCGCATGGCCGAGTGGCTCGCCGAGATACCGCGCGCTCCGACCAGACGATCGCGCTTCACGGTCCTGATGGCCCCGTCGTGACGAATTCGCCACCAGTGTCAGTTATTGTGAAGTTATGGTCGAGGGGCGTAGGGTGAACGGAGCGATCCTGATTTGAGGAGCGATCCGTGCTGCCGATTGATCTGAAGCCGTTTCTGGCGATCCGTCGAATGACTCTCGAAGGGTCGACGGTTGTTCTGGAGGCCAGCAGTGTCGCCCCGGACGGGCGCTGCCCCGACTGTGGGACGGTGGCGAGCCGGGTCCACGGACGATTCGTGCGCCGGCCGGTCGACCTACCGTGGCGCGGATGCACGGTGCGACTGGCGATCGCGGTCACGAGACAGGGGACAGAGAGCAAGGGACCATCTTGGCCGAACTGGGCGGCGTCGGCCGTTTAGTGAGTTTGCGTGCCGGTGTCCCCTTGCTCTCTGTGATCTAAGGACTCATAAGCCCTTGGTCGTGGGTCCGACTCCCACCCCTGCCACCTTCAATCTCAGAAACAGTCAGTCCCTTGGTTTTTCCGGTCTCGACCGGATGCGTCGAGACCAGTCGATTGCCCATCGGTGGACCAAAGAAAAGTCCCCAACCCACCGAGTAGATCGGGCCCACCAACTCGTGCTTGACGGTCCAAGCTACCTTACCCAGCTCGCACCGAACCATCGGGAAGGTGTCCACCGAGACGTAAACTACGGTCGTCGCACGGGGCCAATCGATGACTATTGGTCGTGGCGATCACGGCCCATTGCTTATGGCTTATGGCGATCTCCCGGTCGGCGGAGGCCGACGCCAAAGTAGGTGCGGATGACGGACGAAGTTGAGGACATCGCGCTGTTCCACCCGTCGCCGTGGCGGATCGACGGCGAGGTCCGGATCGGATCCGTCAGGCTGCCGCCAGAGGTGGTCACGGAAACGCTCGTGTACCGCTACGAGGAAGGGCCAATCATTCGCCGCTCCGCGACCGTTCAGGTTGATTTGCGCGACTGGTCGCGCGTACCGGCCTGGGATCAGCGCGCGGAAGTCGTGCTCTCGCGCAGCGGTGATCGCGTTTTCACGGGCATGGTTGAGAGGGCGGAGTTTCTGAGTGAGGATCGGATGCTGCTCACCTTGCACGACAGCACGCGTTATTGGGAGCACGTGCGCCTCGGAACGGCGGTCGCTATCGGACTGACGACGCGCGAGTTGATGCAGATCTTGCTCAGGTTTCTTGGGCGCGAGTCCGACCAAATCGTCGGCCTTGACGTCGAACGGCGCCAACGTCCATTCGTGTTCGCGGTGCCGATCGACAACGCACTGTGGACGCTTCCCGAGCCAGCACCCCGCCTCTACCGGATCGGCGACCTCTTCATCGTCGCTCACGATGACAGCCAGTTCCTCGGATTGAACGACATACTGGCTCCGGACGGCCAGCGCTTCGCGGACGCGTACCCCGTTTGGAAGAACGACACTCCACGCATTGTGGGCGCTGTCGTGGCCGAAGGGTTCTTCGAGGCCCGGATCGCCGCCCTCCGGCGCGCACGAGTCGCTCTCGACATCGTCAGCGCGGGCATCCGCCTCACGCAGTCGAAGATCGAGGACGATCACTCGGCCGCCTTTCCGGGCTGGGACTTCGGCTTCTGGCGGGCGCGCCCGCGGCTGTCTGAATGGATGTACTTGCGGGACGAAGCCTGCAAGACGCCCAAAGTCTTGGTGATGCAACCCCACTTCGACCCGCTTGGCGCTCCGTTTGACCTGGCCGAAGCCGAGCGGTTGAACGTGACCACCGCACTGCTGGGTCCGGTCGCAGCGGTTGGCGGCCTACGGCCCAAGGACCTGACGCCGCTACCCCAGGCAGTCCGCGAACTACTTGAGACGTGCGAGCGAGTGGTGCACTGGTTGTCTATCGCGCGCGCTGAGACGGTGCCGCGCGACGAGCTGCTCGCATGTTGGTTCGCGCTGGAGACACTCGTCGGTACCGAATCGTACCCGAACCTTTTCAGTGAGCCTAACAATACGCCGATCATCGGGGCGATCCAGCAGTTCCTTCAGGACCTCGAGATTCCCGTCGACGCAACCCTGACGAAGGACTTCCTATCCAACAAGCTACTCCGCGGCGACCCGATCTTCCTAGATCGCGTGCGGATATTCGCCCAGCGAAATGGCGTCGGACTTCGTGCCGACGAGGAGCGTCTGCTTAGGTCCATCAATCGTCGGCGCGGCGGCTTCGTGCATGGCGCCGCGCGTGCAGAGCCAACTGCGGTCGAACTCGCGGAACTCGAGCACATCGTCGAAAAGCTGTTCTTCGCGAAGCTGAGTCGCCTCGGACCGGAGGCCGACGCACCCCTGTTCCCTGGGCTCGACCCGCGATGACGAGCCGCAGGCTGACTCTGTCAATGGCATGTCGAAATGATCGCGCGCCAGGAGCAGCGGGCAGGCGAGGAACTCTTCGTCGACTTCCCTGCCAGACGGTGCCCATCGTCGAACTGCGGACTCGCGAGATCTTTGCACAACCTGCAGTCCGCCCTCGATCACCTCGTTTGGCGCCCCTCCGAGGACCACAGCGGACCCAACGACGCCGACACCGCGACGCAGTTCCCGATCTTCTGGACCGGGAACGGTTACCAGCCGCACGGCATCAACCGGATCAGGCGCGTCGGTCCGGGCGCGGCAGTAGTCATCGGTCTTCTGCAACCGTTTCACGAGCAAGAGCCGCGCGGGCACTCCCTGTTGTTCGTCCGGAAACGCGACAACGGAGACAAGCACCGAGCGTTAGCCATCACTGCCGGCGCGGCCACGGCTACGCTCACTGCATCCACCACCCGAATGGCGCACGCGGCGCGTTCCATCTGACAATCAGCACGGAAGACATCGCAGACGGTCGCGAATTCGCGACACTCACCATCGATCCGCCGGAGCCGCAAGTCCGCGTGGACGCGCGCTTCGAAGTCGAGGTCGCGTTGACCGTTCCACCGTGCCGCCCACCGAACCCCGGCTGTACATCGTCTCGTTCTTGGGATTCTTGGCCGACTGCGTAGACGGGGTGATCCTCCGGGTGTTTGGGTGCGAGCTTGGCGCGTTAGCTGGGACCGTCGAGGACGAGTTGATGCGCGCCGTTCGCCAGACGATCCAAGGGGCTATTGCCGAGGATCGGGTCGTCCCAGAGATCGAGCCATTCGTCGACGGCGCGGTTGGAGGTCACGACGAAGCTCGACCGACGGTTGCGTTCGATGATGAGTTCGTAGAGATCGCTGGACTGCTGAGCGGTGAGACGATGGAGGCCGAAGTCATCGACGATGAGCAGGTCGGGAGTGAGGTAGGCGCGGAAGGTCTTGGCGAGCGTATGGTCGGCGCGGGCCTGACTGAGAT
The DNA here is from genome assembly GCA_004297775.1 of Chloroflexota bacterium. Taxonomy (GTDB): domain Bacteria; phylum Chloroflexota; class UBA6077; order FW602-bin22; family FW602-bin22; genus FW602-bin22. Next base: position 50,050 of record SCUE01000037.1, read on the forward strand.
CGCGTAAGAGCGCATCGGCACGGGTGAAGAGCACGCTGTGGCCCGCGCACACACAGGCAGGGCTCGTTGCTCGCTTGCGCGCGGGTTTTCGGCCAGAGCAAAGAACTGCTTGGTTCACTTACTCGCGGCGCGGCGCAACCGCTGGATCTGGGCGACTACTTCCCATTTCGCGACCGCCAGGACGATACGGCGCGACAGCATGCTCGATGAAGCGGCCCTGTGCTATCACGTCACCGCGGGGCTAACTGGGCGATTGTTCGAGGAGGCCATCGTGGACGTCGACTTCGGCGATCCACCTCTGCCAACGCCGGAGGTTCTGCGCGATCAGTGGGCCGCCGATCGCCGGCGGTTTTCGGCATCGTCTTGGCCGCCTCGCGTGAAGAACCGTGCGGGACGCGGTAGAACATCTGAGTCCTAGAGCATAGGTGCTATGCTTCCGCCCGTGCGGTGGGCCGTCGAGCGGACTGAGATCGTCGCCGCATGGTGGCGCGGCCTCGACGCCGGCCAGCAGGAGGCGCTGACCGCCGCCCTCCTGCTCATCCAGGAGCGCGGCCCGGCGCTCGGGCGGCCATTGGTCGACACGTTGATCGGATCGCGCCTGCCGAACCTGAAGGAGCTACGAGTCAGCGCCGAGGGTCGACGGTTGCGTGTGCTGTTCGCGTTCGACCCGCGCCGGGTCGCCGTGCTGCTGGTCGGCGGCGACAAGACCGGCGCATGGCGCTCGTGGTACCAGGCGGCGATTCCCGAGGCCGAAGCGCTCTATGCAGCGCACCTGGCCGACCTGAAACGAAAGGAGCAGAGGCCATGACGACAACGAAGCCAATCGAAGACCTGATCGGCCCGGTGCTGGCGGACCCAGCCCGCCGGGCTCGGGTCGAGGTGCACAAGGCGGGGCTCGTGCGGCGACTCGCACTAGCCGAGGTGCGCCGGACGCGCCAGTTGACCCAGGAGCAGATCGCAGCCGCGATGGGCAGACCGCAGACCTCGGTCTCGCGGCTCGAACGGCAGGGCGACCTGTACGTCTCGACGCTGCGCGACTACGTCGAGGCCATGGGCGCGGAGCTCGAGGTCGCCGCGGTGTTCCCGGACGGCAGCCGCGTGCCGATCGCCGCGGGCGCCGGCGGCGCCACTTCCGAAACCTCGTAAAGTTCGACGTGCTCCGCGCACGCTGGACGGCCGGCTGTCGGCAGCGAATGACAGGGAGGGGCAAACGAACGTCGCCGAGGCTTACGGCCAAGGGACTCTCACGGGGGATCGGACGAAGCCCCCACTCCCACCAAGTTGGGAACCCTGAAGTCCCTGGCTCCTACGAGCTAGAGTCTCATAAGCCCTTGGTCGTGGGTCCGACTCCCACCCCTGCCAGCACGTTTTCCAGTTCAGATCCGCACCGAACCGGTCGTCTGGCGCGCCCGCGTGGGCGCGAATGTAGCAGCCGACATAGCAACCCGGATTCGGTGACCGGCCGGGAAGTCGCGTGTTAGGATGACGCCATGGCCACCAGCAAGACGAAGCTCGACGACGAGCGGCTGATCGCCGAGCACGTCGAGCTCGATTCCGGACGTCGCGGCTTCGGTGACGCGCGACTCCGCGGGTCGAAGGTGCCCGTGTGGGCGATCGTCGGCTACCTCCGCGCCGTCACTGATCCCGTACAGACGGCGAAGGAATACAACATCCCCATCGACGAAGTGCGGGCGGCGCAGGCGTACTATCGGAAGTACGACCGCGAGATCGACGACCGCCTCCGGCGAACGGGGACGGCCGGGCTCGGTGGCGGACCTCTACCTCGACCATAATGTCCCGCGCGATCTCGGTGAGCTTCTGGCTGCGCAGGGGCACACGTCCCGGACGGTGCGGCAACTCCGCCTCGAGACCCAGACGGACGATGTGCATTTGCTTCGGTGCTGGCGCGAGGGCTGGACGTTCCTGACCCACGACACCGAGGACTACACGCTCTTACACGCTGCCTGGACGCGCTGGGCGCCAGCCTGGGGCCTGGCGTCGGCACCGTCCCACTTCGGCATCATCCTCCGGCCACAGATCGGCGCGGCCGGGCTGATCGGTCCCGTCGGGGCCTTCCTCGCGTCGGCGCCGCCGCTGGTCAACCAGCTCTACGCCTGGACGCAGGACGCCGGCTGGCTCGTGTTCGACGACGCAACCGGGTGGCAGCCCTTCACGCCGACGTAGAGCAGCGCCTTCGTCGCCGAGCTGCGCCTACCGGCCGACGCGACGGTGTTCCCGTCAGGGTCCCACCCAGGCGGCTTCGGGCTGGAGCTGCGCGGGTGCGGACGGGCCTGTGCGCGACGTTGTGCGCGCGGCCAAGACCGGCGGGCGCGGCTGTTCCTGGAGCTGGCGGCGGACGTTCGCGTCGCCGCCGGGTAGACTTGATGAGGAGGATGCACCGTTCGCTACGAGTTGATGGACCTTGAGACCGGCAACGTCGTGCGTGCGTACGCCTCCGAGGCCGCGGCGCTTCGCGACGTCGTAGCGACCGTCCGCCGGCTCGGCCCCGAGGCCGTCGCCGATCTGGCTCTCGGCGAGGGCGATCACCCGCCTGGGGGGACGGCCCTCGCTGGCCAAGAGCTCGTCGAGCACGCGCTGGCGACCGGTGCGCTGAAGAACGGCCGCCCGCGGGCACGCCGCCGCCCGGCCGTCTCCGCCAATAGTGCCGCCGGCCCGCCGGCCAGGCGAACCGCCTCGAAGGACGCCGGCAGGCGGGCACACGAGACAGGGGACAAAGAGCAAGGGACCGATAGGCCCTCGGGCGGGAGTTCGAATCTCCCGATACCGTCGTCGAGATCGGACCTGTAAAGGGGACTTGGCTCCTGGCAGCGGCGCCCGGCTGGCTTGACCCGGGGGAAGAGCCAGCGCTAGATTGCCGGTATGGCTCTGACGCCAGACCAGCCGACGTGATCGACGACCAGGCGGCACTCCCGGTGGTGCTCGCGCTCGCGGCGCTGTTTCTCGGCTGGTACATCCTCGGCAACGAGTTGATGCGGCGGCGCGCCCGCCGCTTGGCCCTCTGGTGCAAGCGCGCCGTCGATCCACTTGGCGGCCAACAGGCCGTGCGCTGGCTGACGCTGCAGTCTTTCCGCCTTGAGCTGGATGCGTTGAACCAACCGTTCGAGCGCGGCACGATTACCGGCCTGGTCGAATCGTGGGATGTGCCGCTGATCTGGATCTGGAATCGCCGCCGTGGCCGGCGGGACATGGTCCTGCTGCAAATCGTGCTTCGGCGGCAGCCGCTCTGGGGCTTCGAGCTCTACCGGCCGGGCTCGCTCCTAGCGGGCGACGCGCGGCACGTCGCGGCCGACGAGGGGTGGTCGGAGTCGGCTCTCGATGAGTTCCGCTTGTGCCTACCTGGGCCAGGCGCAGCCGCGCTTCCCAACGCCCTCCTCGCCGAGCTAGATACGTATCGCAGCAACCTCGTCCGACTCGCGGTCCGGCGCCGCGACATCCACCTAACCCTGGCCCTCAACGTGCCCGATCCCGCCGGTTTCGGACCCGATCGCTTCGCCGACCTCGTGGGCCGTCTGGCCCGAGCGATCGTCGCCTAAGGAACCCGTTCGCGACCCGTGCCGAGCGCGCCGGTCTCCGGCAGGAAGAGGGCATCCGCCAATCGCCTCAGCATCGCTGTGCCGCGCACCTCGTCTTCGAAGAGCGGCACAACCGCGCGCACCTGGCCGTCGAACTTCTCCCAGATCGTCGCCATATGCTCGTCCTGCATCGCCAGCCGATTGCGCACGAACTCGGCCGTGTCGGCGCCAACCACCGACCGGTCGATCCGCATGTTCACGAGTACGCCGCCGACGGGGATCCCGAACTCGTGGAACCAATTGATGAACCTTGCGATCACCGCGATCGGCAGAGCCTCGGGCAGCGTCACGAAGAAGAACGCGGTGCGCTGCTCGTCGGTCAAAAGCTCGCGGGCGTGCTCGATTCGTCCCCGGAATTCGATGAGGTATTCCATCAGCGGGTCCGCCTCCTTCTTCTTGGTGAAGGAGAGCAGTTGACGCAATCCCTGTGCTTCTTCGCGGCTCTTCATCATCTTGTTGACCCAGAGCCCGTACACCTTGCTCATCCCCAGCAGCCGGCGCGCGTTCGCCGTCGGCGCGGTGTCGAACACGTAGACCTCGTACTCGTCCTTGAACATGAGGTCGATCATGTTCTCGAACATCGCGGACTCTTCGAACGCGGGGTTCATCGTCGCCGATTCGACGAACTCGTCGGCCTTGGTGCTGACCTCGGCGAACTTGAGGAACCACTGGATCTTGTCGCGGATCTCGCGCTTCGAGCGCTCGATTGTCTCGCGGGTATCGATCTCGTAGGCGAAGAGGTTCGGCACGCCAGCGACCGCGACCTGGCGCCCGAAAACGTCCTGGTCCAGCAGCCCCGACAAGCTGTGCACCGGGTTGGTCGATGCCAGCAGCGTACGCCGGCCTGCCACGGCCGACCAGAGCGCCGTCGCTCCAGCCATCACCGTCTTGCCGACGCCGCCCTTGCCGCCGAAGAACAAGTACTTGAGCCGGGGATGCTCGGCGACGTAGTCGGACATCGTGGTGGCGATCACGTTCGTCTCCGGGGCGCTCGCGTTGGCGGTCACGGCGCCCCTCCATACATGATCTCGGCTAGGCGTTCGATCGCCGCAAGCCCCGTGACGTCTCGCTCTAGCTCGGGGACGTGGGCCAACACATCTTCTCCAAGCGTCGCCTGGATTTCAGCAAGATATCGCTGCTGCATCGTGATGCGGTTCTTCAAATACTCGGGCACGTTCTGACTGGCCAACTCGGTGGGCAAAACGCGGTTCACAATATAGCCGGCGATCGGTACGTCGAAGCGCGCAAAGAGCTCAGCGGCCTTGCGGGTGTCGAGGATGATCATCTCTTCGGGAACAACCACGAAGAAGAAGCCCGTCTTGGTTCGATCAGTCAGAATGCGCGACGAGGCATTGATCCGCGACTTGATGTACTGGAGTTCGCCGAGGATCTCGTCCTCCTCGGTCACCTTCTGACGTCGCATCACCGCCGAGACTTGTTCGTACTCGCGCATCTCCTCGCGGAGGCGGGTGATCTTGTTGATCCACTCGTCGTAGACCTTGGCCATCGACAGGTAATAGAGGGCGTGGCCCAAGGGCACAAGGTCGTAGATGTAGTAGTCGTAGTCTCCCTTGACGACGATGTCGACGACCGCGTCGAAAATGGCACTCTCTTCCATCGCCGGCTCGGCGCTGGCCGCCTGGATGTAGTTCTCGATTTCCTCGGGCACTTCGGCCAGACCGTACCTGTCGAGGATCTTCTGGCGGATCTCCCCCTGATACGCCTTGATGTGGCTGTCGGCGTCGACCTCCTGCGCCCACAGGTTCTCGGCGATTTGGACCGGTCCCTTGCCGAAGATGTCCCGCTGGAAGATGTCCGAGAGGCTGGCCTGCGGATCGACCGAAAAGACGAGCACCCTGTAGCCCCGTCGTGCCAGCCAGAACGCCGTCGCGGCCGAAAAGGTCGTCTTCCCCAGTCCTCCCTTGCCGCCGAACATAATGTAGCGCCGGTCCGGATACCGGTCGAAAACCCGCTTCAGATCTGTATCGCCGCGCGCTTCTGTCGCCATCCTGCCTAGCCCAGCGCGTCAGTGATGTCGCGTTCGCGCAGCATTCGCCGCTTCCAGGTACTAATCTGCGGCACCACGTAGGGCAGAAGGCGCAGACTGTAGTAAGGCGGCAGGATCGGCACACCGAGCAGGTCGCCCATCGTGATCAGAATGAACAGGTGCTCCATGCTCGCGCGCGTGCGGATTGCGTGGCGCGACATGTCGTGCGAGGCCATGCCGTACATGACCTCTTTGACCGTGTCGAACGCGCGGAGCAGGAAGCCGCGGCGTCGCGGCGGGGGCGGGTCGATGGCGGCGAGAAGTGGTAGCAGGCCGAGCATTGGCGGGGCACCTCCTAGAGACCGTGCAGGTCGAATTCATCCTTCTCGAGTGGATGCCGCTCGCGGAGCACGCGACGCCGCCAACCGGGCAGCGTCGGGATCAGGAACGGCACCACTCGGAGGCTGTAGTACGGGGGCAGGATCGGGACACCGAGCATGTCACCCATCAGCATGAAGATGAAGAGGTTTTCGAGATCGGCGCGCATGCGGGCGGTCTCCCGCTCGAACTCGAAGCCAGTCGCGCCGTAGAAGATCTCACCCAGAGCGCGCAAGGCCGCCCGAGCACGCATCCGAGCGCGCGTCCCCAAGGACACGACCCGGATCGGCCTCACGTTGAGCACCCTAGGCCGAAGCCGCGCCCGGCGCCGTCTCGAGCGGTGTTTCCCGGTACCGCTGTACCGCGCGCCAGCCGTCGACGCCGATGATGACTGCCGCGAAGAACAAAATGATCGCGATGATGATCGTGATCAGGCTGCCGAAGACAGCGATCTCGCGCCCAGCCACCCCGATGTTCTTGGCGAAGACAGTCGCATAGAGGTTGTAGCCAGTGACCAGGGTCGCCGCCATCGTGGTCACGTACATGAACACGGTCGGCGCCGCCGCAAAGGTCGGGTTTCGGCGCGTCGCCACCAGCCAGACAGTAACAACCAGGAGGCTGAGAGACGCCATCAGTTGGTTGGCCGCGCCAAACAGCTGCCAGATGTACACCCACGTGCCGGTGATCACCAGCAGGAACGTGGCCGCCATGCTGATGACCGTGCCGACGTGGATGTTCCTGAAGATCGGGCTGCGATCGCCCAGGCCCTCGGCCAGCGTCACCCGCATCACACGGAAGACGAGCTGCACGACCGTAATGACGATCACGACGAAGGCGGCGAAGGCAATCGCCGTGCCGTAAGGCAACGGGAGGCCGAACACACTCAAGAACCCGCCGACGCCGGCCGCGAACATCGCCGCGCCGGCAGCCGGCTGAGCCGCCACAGACACCGCCAGCAGCGAGAGGAGTCCGAGCGTGAACTCGCTGAACATCGCTCCGCCGCCGACCGGCAGCATATCGGTCTCGTTTTCGATCTGCCGGGCCGTGCTAACCGAGCCGATCAATGCGTGCCATCCGGAGATGGCGCCGCAGGCGATCGTTACGAACAGCATCGGCCAGATAGGTTGGATCGCGCCCGAGGCCGCCAGGGAAGCCGGGCCACCCAGGCCGACCAGGGCGGGCAGCTTGAAGGTGGCCAGTTCCGGCTGCAGGAAGAAGGCCAGTAACGCGCCTAAGCCGCCGAAGACGATCGTTAGCGCGGTGATCCAGAATCCGATGTAGTTCACCGGCTGCGCGTAACGCCAGATTGGGAGAATGGCTCCGAAGTAGCAGAACACGAACAGGAACAGCAGCCAGAAGACGAAGCTGACCGTGATCGGCACGTTCTGCGCTGCCGGCGGATTTGTCGGGTTGAGGACGGTGGTGATCCCGCCCGGCGCGAGCGAGTTCAGACCGTCGTTGAAGCCTTTGAAGGCCGCGGCGACCGGCCCGGTCGCGTCCGCGTTGAGCAAGACGCAGGCCAGCGTACCTCCCACCGTGATCAGCGTGACCAGGATCAGATCCATTCGTGCCCGGTACAACAGTTGGCCCGCCAGCAGACCGAAGAGGGCCAACGCGATGATCCCGAGCGGAACCCGCGGATCGACCAGCACGCCGGCAACGATGTTGCCAAATGCACCCGCGACGAGGAGCAAGTAAAAGAAGATGAACAGGAGCAGGATGCGCCGGGTGCGCGGCGCGATCAACTGGTGGGCGATCGCCGACAGCGAGTTGCCGTCGTTGCGCACGGATACCACGATCGCGCTGTAATCGCTCGCCCAGCCCATGAACATCACGCCGAGAACGAGCCAGATAAGGCTCGGCAGCCAGCCCCACAGTGTTGCCGCGGTGATCGCCCCGACGATCGGCCCCGCCGCGGCGATCGACTTGAAGTGGTAGCCGTACAGCACGTTTCGGCTCGTCGGCATGAAGTCGACGCCATCCATGTACATCTTGGCCGGCGTAGCGCGGCCGGCGTTCGTCTGGATGACCTCGCGATCGATTCGTCGGGCGTAGAACCTGTACCCGACGTAAATCGCGATCGCTCCAACGACGATCGCGACCAATGTGTTGTCCACAACACTCTCCTTCAAAGCGGGACGCGTCGTCACTCAGGCGATTCTCGTTGGCTCTCGCCTCCTTCCGTCGGCGGGGACCGGCGACGGCTTCCCGCCAACTCGCGCCGCCACGGCCGCGTCGAGCCGCGAACGGTCGAATCCATCTATCCACGCTCCGCCGTCGACGAAAAACGCCGGGAATCGGCGGATGCGATGGCGGAGCGCCCACCAGACGCCCTCAATCGAGGCCGCGTCGATGATTCGGATGACTAGCCGGCTGCCATAGGCGACCGCGGCGTCGCGCGCCCATTCAGATATCTCTCGGTATTCGGACTCCAGCTCCGGCGGAAGCAGACCCGACGACCGCTGCTCGGCGTGTATCGCCTGCCCGACGCCAATCTGGTGCCAGACCATTTCACAGTGCTGGCAGTGGAAGAACTCGGTCGGCGCGAACGCCACGATGTCGACTCGCGCCGATGGGAACTCCGCCGTACTCATCCGGCCGACCTGTACATCAGGCTGGGCCACGTCCGGACACCTTATACGCGCGTTCGCCGGCACTGTCAATAGCTCATAGCAGCTTGCCAGCTCATAGCTCGCCCTCAGGGCACCTGGGATTTACACCGCGCCCCGGGACACTACCTCAGCTCAGGGGAGTCGGAAGGCAAACCACGTCCCGAAACACGACCCGGCCCTCCTGTCGCATACCGCGGCGTACAGGTGGACACGAGGATCGACTGGCGGACATGTCTTCCCCTGCGCGGTCCAATCCCAGTGGGCAGTGAGTTGCGTTAGGCCCGCTCGCCTCTCCACCGGGTTCATCGCGCGCCGAATATAGAACACAAGTTCTCTGTTGTGCTATACCTTTCGTCCTGACGAAAGGAGCCGAGATCGCCGATGCCGTGGCCGTTGGTCTGGATCGCCGAGACCCTCGTGCGTTTCGTTTTTCGACGATAACGAGATGGCGATCCGCTCCATCTCGGTCACTTTGAGGCCAGGTCTGCTCCAGTTTTTCCGCGCTCCATCCGCTCCATCTCGGTCATTTCGAGATTGCATCCGTGGGCCGAGGCCGAGGCGCTCTGGAGTCTGGGCGAGCCGGCGGCAGCCGAGGCGTGCTTCGAGGCTCTGACTCGCCGCTACCCGAACTTCGCCTGGGGCTACATCGGCTGGGCGGACTGCTTCTGGCTCGGTCCGAATCCGAGCCCTTAGCCTAAGGATTTCGCGCGGGCGGAGGCGCTCTACCGTCAGGCGTTGGCGCTGCCCGCGCTCGAGGATCGGGCGGACGTGCTCGAGCGCCTGGCGGACCTGCGCGAGGCGCAAGACGACGCCGATGACGCGGCCGCGTGGCGGCTGCGCGCCGAGGCCGAGCGGGGCAAGCTCCTTCGGCCATCGCGGCCCATGTCGATGGCAAGTGCAATACCCGCGCGGATCACGCGCAAGCTTACCCGTAATGAACCGTGCTGGTGCGGCAGCGGCCTGAAGTACCAGCGTTGCCACCTCGACGCCGACGGCAGCCGGCCACGGTAGCCGCGTCCTGACTGCAGCTCCTCACAAGCCCCTTGGTCGAGAGTCCGACTCCCACCCCTGCCACCGCTTCAATCACGTTCGAAGGCTCGACCGACGGCAATAATCCGTCCGGAACCCGATAACCTGACCGTACTCCACGGTGAGGGCTTCACTCGGATACCATCGCTCTGCGCGCATCCGGGGAGTCTCGGCGGCTTCCAGCCGGAGGGTAGGCGAACGATGGCAGCCAAGCGTGGTCGACCCAGGCCCGCCGTCACGACCTTCTACCGGCAGAACCGACGGCGTGCCTACATGGGCGACATCCGCGCCGCGCCCTTCGCGGTGGAGGAGGGGGGCGAGCCGGCCACACCGTACCTCGGCCTCTGGGCGGACGCGGACACCGGCGAGGTTGTTTCTGCGGTGGTTGCGATCGAACGACCGGCCGATGCGCTGGCCGAAGCATTGATCAACCCGACACGTGGGTTACCGGGCGCCAACGTAACGCTCGACGACTCGGGCACCGGCGCAATGACCGTCGTCAAAGCGTACGAGTTGCCCGGGCGCGCGATTCTCTTCGATCCCGCGCTGGCGGGCGCTCTACGTCCCCGCCTCACCAGCCGCGGGATTGCACTCGTGACGTCGGAACGGATCGACTTCTTCGAAGACATGTTCGCCTCGATGTTCGATCAGTTGGCCGCGGCGGCTCCGCCGCCAGAACTCGATATGCCCGATGACGTGCTCGCCTCGCTCTGCGCCGCGGCCGAGCGGCTCTGGAGGGAGAAGCCCTGGCGGTACTGTCACGATGAGCCTCCGATCGGCGTGGAGCCGCTGGATGGTACGTCGCGGCCGGTCTACGCAGTCGTCCTCGGCCGTGGGGGCGAGGTGTTCGGGGTCGCGCTCTACAGCTCGCTGGAGGATTACGAGGCGCTCACCCAGCTCGACGATCCGCCGCCCGAAGGGGCGCCCGCCGCCGAGGTGTTCGCGTTCGGGGAGGCCATCGCGGCCGCGCATCGCCACCGGACCTACCTCGTCTCCTTCGACGTGAAGGCCGAGGCCGATTCTAGCTACGTCGACCGACTCGTGACCGCTGGCTGGTCGCGCCGCTATCGAGTCGTTCCGTCGTTCGTGGGCCACGGCGGCCAGAAGCCGACCACTCTGTTTGCGGAAGCCGACGCGCGGCGTTTCTCAACGGTGCTCGATGCCGTCACCGCTTTCTGCCAGCAAGCTCGTGATCGGATCGCCGAGCTCGACTATGCGCCGGTACAGTTGGTCGCGGAAGTGACGATCCGCGGCCTGGACGGACCAAAGCGCTTCCGGGTCACCATGCCACCGGACGCGCCGACGCCAGACCGGCGCCGCCGTCGCCAGCGCGCGTCGGGGAAGTTGCCACCCTCGCCGCCAGCCTTCGGTTCAGCAAGAACCGAGGCCTCCGCCCCTGCGACCGCGGACTCCCGGACGAGGATCGACGACCCCGACGCGGCCACCCGGCTGATGGACGACATGCAATCGCACCTGCCGATCCCGGCCTCCGTGACTCCCGAGCTCGTGCGGATCCCCCGCTCGCGAGGGCTGTCAGTCGGCCATCGGCGTTCGCTGGTCATCGGGAGGCTGTTCTACATGGGCGACGAGGGCGGTATCTGCTGCGACGTAACATCCGGTGGCGACCCGAAAGATGCCTTGGTCGTCTCCCTCACGCACCTGCGCCTCCCGCCGAGCCACCCGCTCTATCAGCGCATCAACGCCTACCAGCGGGAGCGTGTCGGGCGCCTCCGGACATCCAGGCGCTAACCTGGGCGGGCGAGACGGATGCGCGCGTCAAGCGCCAGGGCGCCCTGGCCGGCCGGCCGCACGATCACAGGGTTGATGTCCAACTCCGCGATTTCGGGCACGTCCTCGACCAGGCGAGACAGGCGCAACAGCAATTCGCGCAGCGCCGGCAGGTCGGCCGGCGGCGCGCCGCGGTAGCCGGCCAACAACCGGTGCGCCTTTCCGCCGCTGATGAGTTCGTCGGCGTCGATATCGGTCAGCGGGTGCACTCGGAATGCGACGTCGCCGAGCAGCTCCGCCAACACACCACCCAGGCCAAAACCGATCAGTGGGCCGAAGGTCGGATCGGTCACGACTCCGACGAGACACTCGACCCCGCCCGAGAGCATCGGCTGGACAAGCGCGCCACCCATCGCCTCGGATAGCCCGCGCTCCTCGAGACTGCGCGCGATCGCGCGGTAGGCGTCGGCGGCGGCCTCAGGGGTGCGCAGATCGAGGTGCACGCCACCGACGTCGCTCTTGTGCAGAATCGTGCCCGATACGAGCTTGACTGCGACCGGTCCGCCAAGCTCCGCGAACGCGGCAGCCGCCTCCGGAGGCGATCGCGCGATCACAACGGCCGCAGTCGGGATGCGATAGGCGCGCAGCAGCGCCGCGACCTCATCGGGCGTCAACCAGGGGCGTTCTTCGCGCTGGAACGCCGCCGAGACCACCGGCCGCGCCGCCTCGCCGTCGATATCGGCAAACTCCGGAACCTCACCGGCTGGCCGACGGAGCCAGGTGGCGTAGTCGGCGGCGTGGCCGAGCGCTCGCGCGGCCGCCTCCGGGAACGTGAACGACGGAATCGCGCGCACTCCTCGGAGCGCCGACGGTGTGCCCTGTGCGCCGACGAAGCAGGCCAACACTGGCTTGGGTGGAGGCGGATCGCATGCCTCGGTCAAGGCTGCCGCCACGTCATCCGCCTCGGTCACGAGGGGCGGGATGAACAGCACGATCGCGGCATCGACCGACGGATCGGCCAGGACCAGCCGCAAGGCCTGACCGTAGGTCGGGGCGGCGCCCGAGGCGAGCATGTCGACCGGATTGGTGACCGACGCCTCTGGCGGCAACAGTGCGCGGAGCGCGGCTTGGGTCTCCGGTTCGAGCGATGGTAAGGTCAGCCCGTTCGCCTCGCAGGCATCGGCGCACAGAATGCCAAGGCCACCCGCGTTGGTGAGAACGCCGACCCGTAAGCCGGCGGGGAGTGGCTGGTTAGCCAATAGGGTGGTAACATCGAACAGTTCCTCGAGCGTGTCGCACCGGATCACGCCGGCCTGTCGAAAGAGCGCGTCAACGGCGACGTCCGAACCGGCCAATGCGGCCGTATGAGACGCGGCGGCGCGTTGGCCAGCCTGGCCGCGCCCGCCCTTGACCGCCACGATCGGCTTGCGTGCCGCGACGCGTCGCGCGACCCGGGCGAAGCGTCGCCCATTGCCGAAAGACTCCAGGTAAAGCAGGATTGCTCCGGTTGAGGCGTCGTCCTCCCACCACTCAAGCAGGTCGTTGGAGGAGAGGTCTGCCTTGTTGCCCATCGAGACGAAGCTTGAGATGCCGATCCCAAGCTGTCGCGCGTGCTCGAGTATCGCGATCCCGAGCGCGCCCGACTGCGAGGCGACCGCGACGGTACCGGTCGGTGGCAGGGTCGGCGCGAAAGTGGCGTTCAAGGTGCCCTCGGGACCACTGACCAGCACGCCCATGCAGTTGGGTCCGACCAGACGCACGCTTCGCGCCCGGCAGAGCGCAAGCAACTCGTCCTGCCGTCGGCGGCCCTCCTCACCGACCTCGGCGAAGCCGGCTGAGATCACGACCAGGGCACGCGCGCCCGCGTCGAGCGCTTCCCGCGCCGCGTCGAGGACCGCCGCGGCCGGCACGACGACAATGGCTAGATCGACCGGCGCGCCGATTGCAGCCACGGTTGGGTAGGCCCGGACCGACGCAACGGCGGTGGCGGTCGGGTTGACCGGGTAGACGGGCCCGTCGAAGCCCCCCGCAAGCAGGTTGCGAAAGAGCTCGTGCCCGATCGAGCCGCGGCGACGCGAGGCGCCGACCACGGCGACGGAGCGAGCGCGGAAGAGCGGCTCCAGCGACGCGGTCGCGGCGACGTGGCGCCGCGCGTCGGCTGCCGCGACGTAGGTCGGATCCGGTCGCAGCGTGACGTCGACCTCGACCTCGCCGCTCGCGAAGGCGCGGTTTATCCCAAAACCGAGGTTCTGCAGCAGCCCAAACATCGCCTGGTTGCTCGGCATCACAATCGCCAAGAAGCGGCGAATGCCGGCCCTCCGGGCGTCGCGCGACAGGGACTCAAAAAGCGCGGTGCCAATACCACGGCCCTGCTGGTGGTCGTCGACCGCGATCGCCATCTCCGCCCGCGCGGGGTCGCGCAGGCGGACGTAATTGGCTAACGCGACGATGTCGCCGCCCAACTCGGCGACGAGTGCGTGCCCGGCGACGGTGCCCGCGAGGGTCTCGCCCTCGAGGCGGATTCCGGCCGAGTGGAATCGCGTCTGGCGGCTTTCGGCCACAAGGCGCCCAAACAGGTCCTGAACCCGTGGCAGGTCGGCCGCGGCGAACGGTCGGATCAACACCTGGCCACCGTCCGCCAGCAGCGCGAACTCGGCGGGCGTGGGTTTGGCATCGATCACGGCACACCTCGCTCCGATCCTGATCTGCGTCGAGTGTACGCCTGCGCGAAAGGACGAACATCGGTTGCGACACCGGATGCGAAAGATATGCCACCTACCTAATCGATCACGGCGAGTCGCCTATGCGAACGGCCGCGCCACGCCGCCGCCTGTGGTAGTCTGGCCCGCGAATTACGCGGGAGGCGCACGGCATGAACGGCTTCGACGCGGTTGTCAGCATTCTCAAGCGGGAAGGCGTCGAGTACCTCTTCTCGTACCCGAATAACGCGATCATTGACTCGGCGGCGAAGGCCGGGCTTCGGCCCGTCATCGCCCGCGGCGAGAAGACGCTCATCAACATGGCCGACGGCTATGCCCGATCGGTCAATGGCAAGAAGCCGGCCGTCATCGTCGTCCAGCAGGGCTCGGGTATCGAGAATTGCTTCGGCGCGATCGCGCAGGCGTATGCCGACTCGATCCCACTACTGATCATTCCCGGCGGCGGCGATCAGCGTAACCGCGGCAGCGAATTCGACCCGATCCCGAGTTTCGGCCGCATTACCAAATGGGCCGACCGCGTGACGTACCCGGAGCGGTTGGCGAGTTCCCTTCGGCGCGCGTTTCAGCAGTTGCGTAATCCGCCATACGGGCCGGTCCTGCTCGAAATTCCACGCGATGTCGGCGCGGCCGAAATCCCCGATGCAACGCTCGCGGCCTATGTGCCCGCGCGTGCTTACCGTTCGGCAGCCGACTCGGCCGACGTCACCAAGGCGATCGACATCCTTTCGCGCGCCAAGCGCCCGATGATCATCGCCGGTCATGGCGTCCTCTGGGCCGAGGCGTGGGGTTCACTCCGTGCGTTCGCCGAATCGACCGGCATCCCGGTCATGACGACGATGGCGTCGAAGGGCGTCTTCGCCGAGAACCACCCCCTCTCGCTCGGCGTCGGCGGCCTCACCCTCTCGCGAGCCGCCGCGCAGTTCCTGACGACAAGCGACGTCATCCTCGCGCTCGGCGCGGGACTGATTGCGACGGTGCCGTTCGTGACGCCCATTCCGGAGGGCAAGACGCTGATCCAGGTATCGCACGATCACGATGCGATCGACCGCGACTACACGATTCAACACGCCTTGATCGGCGACGTCGGCCTGGTGATCGATCAGTTGCAAACCGAGAGCGCCAAGAAAGGGCTACGTGGACCCGATGCCACGGGCGAGATTCGCGAGGCGCGTGCAGCCGAACTGCGTCAATGGTCGCCTCGGTTCACTTCTGACGAAACGCCGATCAGCCCGTACCGTGTCATTCGCGACCTGATGAATACTGTCGATCGCGCGAACACGGTCGTAACGCACGACTCCGGCAACCCACGCGACCAGACTCTGACGTCCTATGAAGCGATCACGCCGCGCGGCTACCTCGGCTGGGGCAAATCGACCCAGCTGGGCACTGGCATGGGGATCGCACTCGGGGCAAAGCTCGCCACGCCTGACAAACTGTGCGTCAATATCCTCGGCGACCTCGCCTTCGGCACGATCGGAATGGAAGTTGAGACCGCCGTGCGCGAGCGACTACCGATCCTGACCGTCCTCATCAATAACTCGGTCATGGGTGGATACGGCCACCACATGCCGAACGCGAGCGAGAAGTTCTCCTCGAACCGACTCAGCGGCGAATACTGGAAGGTCGCGGAGGGCCTCGGCGCCTATGCCGAGCGCGTCACCAGCCCGTCCGAAGTCGTGCCGGCGCTCAAGCGGGCGATCGACGCGACCCGGCGGGGCCGCCCAGCTACGATCGAGTTCATTACGCGAGAGGAACCGGTCTATCCGGTCGCACGTGGCCTGCTCGCGGAGGTCGCCAAGGAACTGAGACAACCGGTCTAGAGCTCGGGAACGATTGGATATCGCATCGTCGATCCTGTCCACCGGCGGGAAATCGAATGGGCGGCGCTCCCAGAGCGCCGCCCATTCCCCTGTCCGCGTGGCGGGCCAATCGACGCGGGCCGCGATCGCGAGATCCTAGCTCGCCATCGCCGCCGACATCATCTTCAATCCGACTTCCATTCCCTTCCACGGCGCTCCAGCGTGGAACGGCTCGCCGGCGCCAAACCGCCACGGCAGGTACACGCCGAGCAGCTTCTTGCCGAGCCGCCAGACCGGAGACGAACCGACCCGGTAGGCGTTGCCGGCGTCCGGGCGCACCTCGACGGCGGTCCCGTTGTCCTTCAGGCGCAACGGCACCTGCGCGAACGTCGCCGTGTCGAACTGCTCCATCACGCACATGCTGATCGGATCGAAGGCGACTGATGGCTTCTCACCCAGGATGTCGGACGCGATCGCGTCCGCCGCGGCGTCGGCCTGAAGGAATGCAAGGAACGCCTGCTTGACCGGGAAATCGCCAGCGTCGCCGACGGCAAACACATTGTCGAGACCACGCACGCGCCGTGTCGCGAGGTCTGTCGCGATGAAACCGCGATCGTCCGACGGCAGCCCGGCAAATGTCGTCGCAGCGACATACGGCGGAAACGCGACCAGCAGATCGAACCCGAGCGTCTCGCCATTCGCGTAGACGACCTCGTTCGGCTCGATGCGCGACACCGCGTAGCCGCGATGGCCGACGATCCCGCGCCGATCGAACTCGCTCGAGACGAGCGTGTTCAGGCGCGGACCGAAGGCCTGAATGTAGCCCTGCTCGTAGGTCGACCAGGTGATGTTCACCTTCGAGCGCGCGTGGTGTTGGCGCAGCCAGGAATCCAGCATCATCACCATCTCGTACAGCGGTCCGCTGCATTTGTTGCGCGGCGGCACCAGGAATAGCACCCGTCGCTCCTTGCCGGCGTCGGCCGCGACCAGCAGACCGTCGAATCCCACGCGCAACCGAAGCATCTCCTCCGGTGTCCAGATCATGTAGGCGTGCTCGGCCATCCCCGGGATCTCTTCGGCCCGCATCGACGCGCCCGTCGCGACGACGAGATGGTCGTACGGGATGTCCTCGCCGCCGGCGGTAACGGTTCGAGACACTGTGTCGATCACAGACGCCTTTCCCTGCACCAGTCGAATCCCCTTTCGACTCGTCGGCCGATCGAGGGGAATCGTCAGCTCGGCGGGATCGAGGCCGAATGGCACGTAGATCGTGTTCGGCTTGAAGAGGAAGTGATCCTGATCGGACACGAGCGTCATCGCGGCTCGATCACCCACCTTCATGCGCGTGTAGAACGCCGCCTCCAAACCGCCAAACCCGCCGCCGATGACGACGACGCGCGGTTGCGTGTGCGTGCCCATCGTGAATTCTCCTTGCTCGCATACCCTATCTGGGTATTTAGAGAATCGCCGACGTGACGGTTCCCGCCATCCGGGGATTCCCCGGACTCCTGGCAACACGGCCCGCGAGTAGTCCGAATGCACTATGTCGACCTGTACCGACGGTCAGGCAAAAGTCTGGTCAAATGCAGGGCGCGCGAAACCAGCCTCGCGAGGATCATGTGCCTGGCGAGGAGGCGACCCAATGGCTACCCAGACGAGTAACACCGCGATGGCGCTGATGGAGCGCGTCGCGTACGACCGCCTACGCCGATTCAACCACATTTCCGCGATCGCCGAGGAAAGCGAGTCCCCTCTTTGGCGCAAGCTCGCCGAGCGATCGGCGCGATCGGCACTGCGCGATTATCTCATCGTCGGGATGACGCAACGCGCCGCCGAGGATCTCGCGCCCGATCAGATCGCGTCCGAAGCCGCCTGACGACGACGCGGCCGTACGGCCGCGTTGAGCCAGCGGTTCATCCCACGCACGTGAGAACCGTCTAAGCTTGTCGCCCATATGGCGAGTGAATCCAGCTTTGACGTCGTTTCTCAGTTCGATCGGCAAGAGCTGGTCAATGCGATCGATCAGGTCGAGCGCGAGGTGACGACCCGCTACGACCTGAAATCGACCGGCACGGAAATCCAGTTGACGACCGATAAGCTCACGGTCGCGACCGGCACCGACTTCACGCTCAAGCAAGTGCGAGACGTGATCGTCGAGAAACTGACGCGGCGCAATCTCGACACCCGCATTCTCGATTGGGGAAAGGTGACCCCGGCGGCGCGCGGAACCGTCCGCCAGGAGGCCACCCTGAAGCAGGGCATTACGGCCGAACTTGGCCGCGAAATGGTGAAGTTCATCAAGAGTGCCAACCCCAAGACCCGTCCGCAGATCCAGGGGGACGCGGTCCGCGTCTTCGCCAAGTCGCGCGATGAGCTTCAGTCCGTGATTCAGAGCCTCAAACAAAAGGAGTGGCCCGCGCCGCTCCAATTCGTCAACTACCGCTGAGGAGGAGACTGTGCCCACCTGGACGCTCGACTGGAAGCGTGGTCCGCTCGAAGTTCGGTTGCCAGATGACGGCACCGTAACCTCGATCGAACGCCCGGCAACGATGCCGGGTCGTGGCTCGTGGCTCGACGTGATCGCCCACGCGGTCGACCATCCGATCGGCTCGCCGCCACTTCGAGACATCGTCAAGGCCGGCGACCGGGTCGCGCTGCTTGTGACCGACATGCAGGATGAGATCCTCGGACAGCAAGGGGTCGGTGATTACCTGATCGATTACCTCGGCGCGGCCGGCGTGGATGCGCGAAGCATCACCCTGATCCATGCCGCCGGCATGCACGGCCATCCCGGTGCGCGGGCGAAGATTGGCGAACGTATCATCGGCCGAGTCGGCGCCTACATCGAACACGACCCGTACGACGAGCCGAATCTCTCGTTCCTGGGCGTCACCCGCCTCGGCACACCGGTCTGGGTCAATCGCGCTGCCGCTGAGGCCGACGTCGTCATTGGCCTGGGCCAGTGCTCGCCCAGCCTCTACGGATTTCAGGGCGGCGCTGGCATCATTCTTCCGGGAATCAGCGCGGCCGACACGATTCGGTACAACCACGCGCGGATTCTGACGACGCGCACGAATTCCGCCTGGGGCCTCGGAAACCCGATGCGTGAGGACGTCATGGACGTCGGCGACTTGGCGCGACTGCGATTTAAGATCGACTGCGCGGCCGGAATCCCGCTGATCCTCAGCTCCACGCCGCACGGGGCAGCCGCGACAGAGACGGCAAACGCCGCATTCGCGGGCTATTTCCGCGAGGAGTGGCCGGTCGCGGTATCGTACGTCGAGGCAAACACGATGGCCGCGGTCGACCCGGCCGATATCTACGTGTTCTCGCCGGGACGCGCGCCAGCGCTCATGAACAGCATCTACATGGCGATCGAGTCGGCGGTTCGTGCCACCCATCAGGATGGAGTCATCATCGCGGTCGTGTCGGCATACGATCACACGCCGTTCCCGCCACGGCCGCTCGCCGAGACGATGGCTGAGTTCCGCTATGTCACGCGGCGGTGGTGCGAGGAAACCGGCGACGATAATCCGATGCACGCCTACTGGCACCATCGCGATGGTGTCTGCAAGACAGAGCTGCTCGGCCGATCTCTGGAGGAGATCAGTCGCGTCATTGCCCGTTTCGACGGCGAGCCGCGCTCCACCACACACATCTGGAGCCATCGGCGTTCGATCGAATCGCGGCGCTGCATCCTGGTCTCGGAAGGCGTCCCGCCGGCAGACGGCGCGGCCATGGGGTTCGTCGCGACGTATGCTGACTTTGAGTCGGCCTATCGGCACGCGCGGGATCTCGTCCAGCCGGGCGCGCGGGTTCTGGCGAATATGCCGCCGGGAGGGGCGATTCCGTTCGTTCGCAACCCGGCGCCGTAGGCCGACTTAGAGCGCCGCAAGAAATGACCGCCGCCATCTTGTCAGTCGGCAGGTACGCCCGTACAACGATTGCGCGACGTGCATCTCCTCACATCATTCGACGGCTCGGTCAGGGACGCCCCCGTGGTGGTGCCGCGACGCCGTCTGCTCACGGTCGGAGGAATCGCCGCGCTGGGGTTTGCCGCGCTCGGCGGCCGGTTGTTCCAAATGCAGGTGCTCGATGGATCCGACTATCTGACACGCGCCGAGCGCAATCGGCTCGACACGACGACGATCGCGGCGCATCGCGGCCTCCTATCCGACCGACACCAGATCCCGCTGGTGCGAAATCGTCCTGCCTACGTCGTCGGAATCGTGCCAGCCGATCTTCCTCGCCGCGGCGAGATCGTCTTCCGCCGCCTGGCGAAGCTCATCGGCGGAACGCCGCGTGATTTCGCGGCCATGGTCGGGCGCGCCACCGATCCGAACCAGTCGATCACGGTACGCGCGACCTTCGACCCAGGCGTTGCCCAAGCCATCAACGAGCGGATCGCCGAATTGCCGGGTGTGCGCGTCGACCTCATCAATGCGCGCGAGTATGTTGACGGTCCGGTCACGAGCCATCTGGTCGGTCACGTCGGCACAATCAGCGAAGACCAGTTCCGTGCCGCCAAAGGTGAATCGGGCCCATACAAGCCGACCGACCGTGTCGGGCAGAGTGGTCTGGAATCCGCGCTCGAACCGATCCTGCGTGGGCGGACCGGACTCCGCAAAGTCGAACGGGATGCCTCGGGTCGAGAAACCGCCACGCTCGGCATTGAGCCGGCGCGACCCGGCAAGAACGTCGGCCTCACGATCGATCTCGCCTTGCAACGGGAGGTGCATCGGCTCGTGTCGGAGCGCATCGCTCAATTCGAGCTCGCGTCAGTTGTGGTCGTCGACCCGTCGAACGGCGACGTTCTGGCGATGTCCCACCTTCCGGCGTACGACAACGGAGCGCTGGCCGACGGCATCGCGGCCGATGACTTCGCGCGGCTGGTCAAGGATCCGACACACCCGCTGCTGAATGGCGCGATCGGCAGCGCCTGGCCGCCCGGTTCGTGCTTCAAGATCATCACCGCGCTGGCGGCGCTCGACGCCGGAGTCGTGAAACCGGATACGACGATCCATTGCAGCGGTGGCATCCGTTTGCCGGGTGGCGCCTGGCTGGGATGCTGGGCCGCGCACGGCCGACAAGACATGGTTAGCGCGCTCGCGAACTCCTGCGACAGCTACTTCTACCAGCTCGTCGGCGGCGAGCCAAACGGTAAATGGGATGGCGTCGGGCCGGATCGTCTCGCCGAATGGGCACGAACCTTCGGCCTCGGTCGGCCGACCGGCGTCGAGATCCCAGGCGAGGTCGCCGGCATCGTTCCGACACCAGCCTGGAAGCGCACGACGCACAACCAGCCGTGGTACCGCGGCGACACGTACATCAGCGCGATCGGACAAGGTTTCTACACATCGACGCCGATACAGATGGCGATGGTCGCCGCCACGGTCGCCAACGGAGGCACGATCTATCGGCCACGGCTCATTCGATCGACCGAGGATGTCGAGCAGAAGACGATCGAGCAACGGCCGCCCGTGACGCTGGGCAGGCTGGCGTCGACTCCCGCCCATATAGAGGTCGTGCGCGAGGGCGTACGGGCCGGCATGCTGATCGGAACATCGCCTTTTGGTGCGCGCTACTACGGAACGTCCTGGGACTCGAATATTCGCGACCTGCCGTTCGCTGGCAAGACCGGCACGTCTGAATACGGAGTCGCGGGTCCAGATGGCAAGTTGCCTACGCACGGATGGTTCGTCTTCTGGGCGCCGCACGACAAACCGCGTATCGCCGGATCGGTCTTCGTCAAGCGGGGCCGCGGCGCTCAGGAAGCCGGCAAGCTGGGCAGCCAGATCGTCAAGGCGTATTTCGGCATTGTGTAGACTCGCCCTCGCGGCCGCACGCATGATGGCCGGCGAAGGATGTGTGGAATGCGAGGACCGCTCGTCTATTTGAATGGCGAATACGTCCCCTACGACGACGCGAAGCTCGGCGTCGAGGACCGATCGGTCCAGTTCGGGGACGGCGTCTACGAAGTCGTCCGCTACTACGGCGGCCGACCGTTCAAGATGGACAGCCACATGCGTCGGCTCACCCGGTCGGCCGCCGGTATCGATCTGGCAATCCCGTCGACGAGCGAGATCGCGGGGGCTATGGATGAACTGGTTCGACGCCAGAACATGCCCGAGGCGGCGGTGTACCTTCAGATCACCCGCGGAGAAACCGCCCGCGTCCAGGGTATTCCAAAGAACCTGAAGCCAAACGTTATCGCGATTGCCCGGCCGGCCACGTCGGCGCGTCCCGCATCGGGGATCGCCATCGTGACACAGAGCGACGATCGCTGGGCCCGCTGCAACCTCAAGACGACGATGCTTCTGCCGGCGATGCTGGCGCGATCCCGAGCCGAGCGACTCGGCGCGCAGGATGCGATCTTCGTGCGTGATGGCTTCGTCACCGAGGCGTCGGCCGCGAACGTGTTCATCGTGTCGAAGGGCGTCGTCTTGACTCCGCCTCTCTCGAACTACCTGCTTGCCGGGTGCACGCGCGAGGCAATCCTCGAGTTGCACGGCGCGAATGGCATCGAGTCACGCGAGCAGTTGATCACGCACGCCGACCTGCTCGACGCGGATGAAGTGTTCCTGTCGAGCACCAACGGCGAGCTTCGACCAGTCACAAAGATTGATGGACGGCCGGTCGGTACTGGTGAGGTTGGGCCGGTGTTCTCGCGGACGATTGCCTTGTTCGACGCCGCGACGCGCCAACTCGTCGTCGTCTGAAGGACCGCTGCCCGGCGTACCGCCCCGGGCAGCGGTCCTAAGAAAGAACAAACTCCGCTCATACAAGCGTCTTACAAGCCGTACCTAAACTCCTTGCTCATAACCGCGCTGAGGAGACAGTATGGCCACAGCTAGCAAGTCATCCGCCAAGGGCGGCACGAAGGTTCAGCCTCTGGCTGACCGCGTCGTCATCCGGGCAAACGAGCGAGAGGAAGTCACGCTCAGTGGCATCGTCCTGCCCGACACCGCCAAGGAGAAGCCGCAGGAAGGCACGATCATCGCCGTGGGTCCGGGTCGCCTGAACGACAAGGGCGAGCGCGTCAAGCCCGAGGTCAAGGTCGGCGACGTCGTCCTGTACGCGAAGTACTCCGGCACCGAAATCAAGATTGGCGGCGAAGAGCTGCTTATCTTGCGGGAGACGGACGTTCTCGCGGTCGTCAACAGCTAAGGAGGAATTCGGTATATGCCAGCTAAGCAACTCATCTTCCGCGAGGACGCGCGCAAGGCGCTGAAGCGGGGCGTCGACCAGCTCGCCGAGGCCGTCAAGACGACGCTTGGGCCGAAGGGTCGCAACGTCGCACTCGACAAGAAGTACGGCGCGCCGAGCGTCACGCACGACGGCGTTACGGTTGCCAAGGACATCGAGCTGTCCGACCCATTCGAGAACATGGGCGCACAGCTCCTCAAGGAAGCCGCCAGCAAGACCAACGATGTTGCCGGTGACGGTACGACGACTGCGACGGTTCTCGCGCAGGCCATCGTCAACGAGGGCCTCCGGAACGTCGCCGCCGGCGCGAACCCGATGCTCCTCAAGCGTGGTCTCGATAAGGCCGTCGAGGCGGTCGTCGGCGAGATCAAGGCGATGTCCACCCCGGTCAAGGGCAAGGAAGACATCGCGCACGTCGCCGCCATCTCGGCGGCTGACCGCGAGATCGGCGAGCTCATTGCCGAGGTCATGGACAAGGTCGGCAAGGACGGCGTCATCACCGTCGAGGAGTCGCGCGGTCTCCGCTTCGAGACCGAGTTCGTCGAGGGTATGGAGTTCGACCGAGGTTACATCTCGGCCTACTTCGTCACCAACTCCGAACGCATGGTCGCTGAGCTGGATGAGCCGTACATCCTTATCACCGACAAGAAGGTCTCGGCCATCTCGGACATCCTGCCGCTGCTTGAGAAGTTGCTCCAGACCGGTCGGAAGGAGTTCGTCGTCATCGCCGAGGAAGTCGAGGGCGAGGCCCTCGCGACCCTGGTTGTGAACAAGCTTCGCGGCACGATCAATGTCCTTGCAATCAAGGCGCCGGGCTTTGGCGACCGTCGTAAGGAGATGCTTCGCGACATCGCCGTCCTCTCGGGCGGGCAGGTGATCTCGGAAGAGGCTGGTCGCAAGCTGGATTCGACGACGCTGAATGATCTCGGCCGCGCGCGTCGAGTGGTCGCGAACAAGGACGAGACGACAATCGTCGAGGGCCACGGCAAGCCGGATGAGATCCAGGGTCGCATCAAGCAAATCAAGGCGCAGATCGATGAGACAACGTCGGACTACGACCGCGAGAAGCTTCAGGAGCGACTCGCCAAGCTGTCCGGTGGCGTCGCCGTCATCAAGGTCGGCGCTGGCACCGAGACGGAACTGAAGGAGAAGAAGCACCGCGTCGAAGACGCGCTGTCGGCCACCCGAGCCGCGATCGAGGAAGGCATCGTCCCCGGCGGCGGAGTCGCGCTGGTCAACGCGGCCAAGGCTCTCGACACCATCAAGCTCACGGGTGACGAGGGAACTGGCGCGATGATTCTACGCCGTGCCCTCGAAGAGCCGATGCGTCACATCGGCTTCAACGCCGGCCTCGATGGTTCGGTTCTCGTCGACACGATTCGCCGCAAGTCTGACGAGGCGAAGAACAAGAACATCGGCTACGACGTTATCGGCGCCGAGTACGTCGACATGGTCAAGAAGGGCATCATCGACCCGGCGAAGGTCACGCGCACGGCGCTTGAGAACGCCGCGTCGATTGCGGGAATGATCCTGACGACCGAGGTGCTCATCACCGAGATTCCGGAGAAGGAGAAGCCAGCCGCTCCTCCGATGCCGGAGTACTAGGCGATCTGACTCCGCGAAGGGCGGAGTGGCGGTCGAGAGATCGCCGCTCCGCCCTTCTCTCACGTCCGTTCGCAAGACAGCTCGATCGATCGTTTCGCCACGCCGACGCTCGTCACGGCACCACCGCGCGCCCAACAGGCGGACGATCCGCCCCCTACAGGGCGCGCCGATACATGCGCCAGACCCGCGTGCGCGGTATGCCGGCGATGGCGAACGGCGCCAGCATCGCCTTGTTGTCTTCCAGGATCCAGGACGCGGTCAGCCAGCGGAATTCGGCCCGCCGAGCATTCATGAGTGTGCTGTAGACGAGCGCCGGCCCGATGCGGAGCATCTCGCGACGCGTGGTCGCTCCCCTACGGCCAACCGTCGGTACGATCCCAAGCGCGATGACCCGCGCAGTGTCGATTGAGCGCGATTGCCAAGCATGGCCGCGCGGCCACAGTCGGCGCACCAGTGGAATGTTGTCGAACGTGAACGCGGCGCCGATCTTGCTCAGCCGACCATCCATCGCCGCGAACACCTGGTTGTAGTCGGGAAGAGCCAGCGAAATGCCAACCGGCTCGCCTTCGAGTTCGGCGATGAGGACCAAGGCCGGGTCGATCAACGGCTTGAGTTGTTCCCCCATGTAGGCGAGTTCGTCGCGGCTCATCGGCGAGAACCCCCAGTTCTCGGCCAGCGACCGGTTGATCATCTCGTTGACGCGCGTGATCTCGTCGTCGAAATCGTCGACATCCATCGGCCGGATGCGAAGTCCGGTTGAACGAACCGTCTTGGCGATCGTGGCTTCGAATCGCTCGATGACGCGCGCGACCTCGGGCGAATCGAGGTCGCAATCGAAACCGAACATGCGGCGCTCGACCGTTAGTCCCCACGCCAGATAGTGATCGTGGTAGCGCGGCGGGCTGTACGCCTCAAGGAAGCGCGTCGGCGAATACGGCACAGTCTCTTCGTCGAGTGCCCGCGCGCCATAGTAGTAGTTGTGGGACGGACTGGCCGGCCCGACCATCTCGACCATCCCACGCGCGCGCAGCCATTCCGAGGCCACGTCCAGCAGCGCATCCGCAACCACATGATCTTCGATCGCTTCGTAGAAGCCGAAGAACCCGGTGCGTCCGGCCGTTTCCGATCGCGAACGTTCGAACGCGTTGTGGTGGTGACTGACGATCGCGGCAACTCGCCCAACGACCTGGCCACCCCGCCTGGCCAGGAACAACTCGGCCTCGGCGTCGCGATAGAACGGGTGCCGATCGCGATCGAAGAGATCGAACTGCTCGATGTCGAGCAAAGGTGGCCGTTCGCCATCCGCTGGCAACCAGTCCGCGCACCCGGTGAAGGCCTCGATCTCATTCTGCCGCTGCCACGGCAGCCGCGGGAGGCGCAGTCGCTGACCGCGCGGCACCATCGTCACGTCAATCACGCGTTGACACCGGCGCCGGGCGACGGATAGGATTATTCGAACATCTGTTCTCGGAGTACCAAGTGCCGGACGTTGCGCGAGGAATGGGATTCCCCTCCCGGTCCATCGATGCTCTCTTGCAGAGCGCGGCGGAGTGGACTCCGCGGGAGGCAACGAGCTTCCTGCTTGCCTTCGATCGGCGATTCCGCGCCGAGACGGGCGGAGCGGCCACCCACGTCGAAAAGATCATCCTGACCAGTCTCCTGCGCGAGCGGGCACGCCTCGATTCGTAGTCGCGAGGGCGAACCGCTCGATCGCGATTGCGGCGCCGTCCTCATCGACAGTCGGAGCCACCCAGTCCGCG
Organism: Chloroflexota bacterium; assembly: GCA_004297775.1. Lineage (GTDB taxonomy): Bacteria > Chloroflexota > UBA6077 > FW602-bin22 > FW602-bin22 > FW602-bin22. Next base: position 76,467 of record SCUE01000037.1, read on the forward strand.
AGTGCGCGCACGTCGTCCGGCGCGTTCCCCATCGCGACACCGATTCCCGCGAATGCCAGCAGATCGACGTCGTTGTAGTTGTCGCCGATTGCCAGGACGTGCGACGGCGCAACGCCGAATCGTTTCGCCAGAATCGCCGCGGCGATGCCCTTGGATGCACGTGGCGACAGGACTTCGAGGAATCGCGCGTCCGGAATCGCGGTCGACATCGACGTGACAGCCGTCCAGGGACCGCGTGACAGGTCACTCAGAAGCGGCGCGATACGGTCGTTGTCGTCCGCAACCGCCAACTGAATCGGGTCCTCCACGATCGCGGACGCCACGTCGTCGACCCGGTCGAAGTGCGTCTTGGTCGCCAGGTAGCGACGTGTGTACGCGGAGTCGCGCGAAGTGTGACCGGTGACGATGCCGCCGCCGCGAAAGAGGTTTTCGTAAACCATCGGCTGACACCCGTGCCGCTCGATAATGGTCACGGCGCGTCGGGCGGCCGCGCTCGCCAGGTGGTGGTGAAAGTGGATCTCGCCGTCCCGAATCGTCAGGGCCAGCGCGCCATTGTGCAATATCAGAGGAACGTTCGTGAGGTCCAGCATCTCCGCAATCGCCTGCGTCGTCGCAAGCGACCGACCAGTCGCGAGCGTCACGGTCAGGCCGCGCAACCGCGCCAACGTGATCGCGGATCGGGTACGCGCCGAAACGTCGCGATCGCGGCCCAGGATCGTACCGTCGATATCGAGAATGATGAGACCGGGAATCGTCGTGCCAGGAACGATCAGAATGACCCCCTCGGACGCACATCGACCGCGGATCTCTTATGTCGCATGTTCACGAGTCTTTAAGGGGCCATTAGAACCGCGCTAAAGGTTTCCCTCATGGGCGCGCTCGCGGCGCGCCGGGATAATCCGCCCGCTTCATGAAGAGAGACGATAGCGCTGAACGCGCTGAACGCGGTGAGCTGATTGACATGTCGGGCCGCCGACTGCGCGAACCCGTCTTCCCTCGTCTGACCCGTCAGACGCCGATCCAACGGGTGTTTCTGAAACGGCTTCAGCGACTCGTGCTCCTGAACCGCTACGGACAACGCCACCTCGCGTTCTCCGAACAGGAGAACCTCCTGCTGAAGAAGGCGATTTATTCGGTATTCCAGGATTCCGCTGACCTCGGCGTTCAACGGGAGGCCCGCGCAATACTGGACGCTCAGGCGCTTACGACAGACCGTAGTGACGATTGATATCGCGCTGGTAAGCGTCGGCCTTACCGCTGAGGACGTCGTCGAGCGTGACCGGATGGCCGACCGCGGCTGATTCGCAGATTGCGAAGCTCGCGGCGAGGTCGCGTACGCCCTCCTCGCCACTGGTCTCCGGATCGCGCCCTTGCTCGATCCCGGTGAAGAAATCGTAATAACCAAGAGCAAACGCGTCGCGCAAGCCAAGCGGGAAGTAATTCGCCTTCACCTCGGCCGAGGCGCGCTGATTGAAGAGCGCCTTCACCGAGTGCGTCATTCCTCCGTCAAGCACGAGTTTGTCGCCCTTCAGCACGCCCTTCGACCCGTACAGAACCATACCGTCGGCGAGATTCGTCATCTCGCCGTGCCCGGCCCAGGTAAACGACATCTGGCCGATCGCGCCACTCTCGAACTGCATTGAAGCGAAAAACGCGTCGTCGACGTCGCAGTCAACCTCTTGGATGACCCGGCCGGAGGCATCGCGCGTATACCGCTTCTGCTCGAAGGTCCGCGTGATGGCGCTGATGTCCTTGATTTCTCCGACCAGATACCGCAGGCGGTCGAACCAGTGGACGCCGATGTCCAGGGAAGATCCGGCGCCGCCGATCAATTTCTGATGGCGCCACGGCGTCTCGGCGACGATCTTGTCGGGCGACCATTCCAGAGTCCCGATGTCCCAATAGGCCACCATTTGAATGGTTCCGAGATATCCCTCGTCGATCAACCACCGCGCCACGCGCGTCCCTTCACCGTATCGAACGTTCTCGACCACGCCCAGCTGTAGCCGCCGCTTTCGGGCCTCATCGACCATCAATTGGCCGGCCTTGACGCTGATCGAAAACGGCTTCTGGACGATGCAGTGCTTCCCAACCCGCAATCCGGCCAGCGCGTGCGTGTGGTGAACGTGGAGCGTCGCCGGAATATCGAGCACGTCGACGTTGCCGTCGGCCAGCATCTCCTCGACCGACGCGTAGACCTTCGCCTCGACGTCGTCCTGGAAATCCGAGACATAGATGTGCGGCGCACTCAGCGGATCGTTCATGTTCTTGCTGACCGGCACGCGCGGCGTCGGTCCTTCGCCACGCTTGCGAAACATTTCGGCGTCGGCGGGATTGCGCGACATGAGCCCGGTGATGCGGAAGTTCGAGTACCCGGCTTCCTTCATCAGTTGATAGCCGCGCAGGTGCGCGTTCAGGATGCGACCGCATCCCACGATTCCTACGCGAAATGGTCGATTCGCCACGTCTGTTATGTCCTCCTAGATTTCCGAGATCGGCGCCAGCAGATAGCCGCCTTCGATGAACAGCGTCTGACCGGTTACATAGCGGCTGTCGTCAGACACGAAATACAGGACACCGTTCGCGATGTCATCCGGCACGCCGCGTCCGAGCGGAATCTCGACCTCGGCGCGCTGGTTGTAGACGTCGTATCGCTCGCCCCGTTCGCCGGGAAACGCGCGAATGTCGATGAATCCGGGCGCGATGCAATTCACGCGGATGCGCGACGCGGCCAACTCCCGCGCCTGACTGCGCGTCAGGCGACTGACCGCCGCCTTCATCGAGCCATAGATCGAATCCGCGGGCCAGGCACGAGCCTGATGGACCGACGAAATATTGACGATTGCGCCGCCGTCGCCCTGCGCGATCATCTGCTTCGCCGCGAACTGACCTCCCAGATAGCAGGCCTGGTACGGCAGTAGAAACTCCTGGTGCAGCATGTCGGACGTGACGTCGAGGTACGCGCCTGTGCGCCCACGATCGCGCCGCCCAGCGTTGGCGTTGTTGACGTATACGTCGAGGCGTCCGAACTTCGCGACGCATGCCGCGAACAGACCTTCGATTTGTGCGGGATCGCCGATGTCGGCGCGATGCGCATCGGCGAGTCCGCCGAGGTCGCGGATGCGCTTCAGTGTTTCCTGCGCGCCTTCGGCCGTGTTGTTGAAATTGACGAAGACGCGTGCGCCAGCGCCCGCCAGCGCGACTGCCGTGGCCTGACCGATGCCCCGCGACGCGCCCGTTACGAGAGCGACTTTCCCCTGAAGCTTCATGGCGCGCATCATAGCTAGTTGACAGGCCTCGTCGCGCCGTCTCATAGTCGCCGCCGTGCGCCCCCCAGTCGCGGTCGGGCTTGCGCTATCGCTTGCGCTCGTCGGCACCACCTTCATGTCCAACTGGGCCGATCGTGATTTCCTCTTTTCCCGGCCAGGCGTGGCCGCGCGGGGTATCGTCGATCGCGTCGTGAGCCTGCCGATTTCTCACATCAGGCCGGCAAACGCGATCGCCGTCCACGGCGGCGGCGATGAAGCGGCGACGCGTGAACGCGTCGCGTGGCGACTCTATGAGGCGGGAATCGCCAACGTCATCGTCGCTCTTGGAGGTCGCCTGCCTCCCGGCGATCCGGACATGACCTACGCCAACGCCGTGGCTCGCCGTCTACTGGCCATCGGGACGCCGCGGGACGCGATCGCGATGAGTGAATCGGGGTCAAGCACGAGCGGCGAGCTACGCGCACTCCGAGACCTGGCTCGCGCGAACGGCTGGCGCTCAGTTGTGCTCGTCACCAGTCCGCGTCACGCGCGGCGCGTCGACATCGTGGCCGACCGAGTGTTGCGATCAGGCGGCATCGACTTCACCGTTGCCTTCGAAGCCGCCGCCGCCGGGACAAGCGGAGCCACGACGACTCGCAATGACTCGGAGTCGATCGGCGAACTCGCGAAGCTCGCGATCGCAATCGCGCTCGAGACGGCCGATTGACCGAGCCTTCCCTCGGCGCTAGCGAACGACGCCGTTGCCGGCTCGGACCCAGGCGTCGGTTCCACCCTCGAGGTTGAAGACCTCGCTGATGCCGACCGCCGCGGCCATTTCGGCCGCCAGCGCGCTGCGCTGCCCGACCTGACAGACGAATAGGATGCGATCGCCCTTCAGTAGATCGCGCGGACGCGCGAGTACGGAATCAAGCGGCACCGACCGCGCATCAGGAATATGGCCGTTGCCGTATTCCGCTGGAGTACGGACATCCACGATCTGGATGCCTTCGGCAATCAGTTTCTGCGCCTCGTCAACCGAGACCCGCTTGAACGGCTCCCGCATGTCCACTCGTTGTGCCACGGCAGCGTGTTCCTCCGTGCGCCGAGTGTACCAAAGGCCGATTGTCGGAAGCCATCTACCAGATCGCCCACTCTCCAACCCAGCGCGGCAAGACGTCGCGCGCGTCGAGGTCGCGGCGTGTCATCAATTCGACGAATCGCAGCCCGTACGCCGCCGCCGTCGTGGCATGGACGCCGAGCGAAGGCCAGTCGCGCGGAAAGTGGTTGCGCGCCAGTTGCAGGCACCAGCGCGAGTCCTGGCTGTAGAGATCGTGCAGCGCCTCGACCGACTCGACGCGGCGCAGCTCGCACTTGATCAACTCGATGAGCGCGGCCTGTTTCGAGCGCTTGTCCGGACTGCTTGGCGGCTTCAGGAACCACGACAGCGCCCAGCACCAGACATCGCGCATTCCCGTGAGATTCTCTCGCTGCTCCGGGCCGATCAAGCTCATGACGGTGCGAAATCGTACGCCCGATCCCATTCAAACGGCAGGAGAAATGACCGTCCCACCACACTCGGCCACTCGCCAGCCCGCTTGACCGCGCCATCGAACCTTATGTCAATGTATCCGGCGGTCGTCTTGATTTATGTCAATGTAATTCGGCAGTTGGCGGTTTATGTAAAGATCACGATGGCCCTGACGCTGCCTCGTAATTTGCAGCGTAGAATCGCCCGCCTAAGAAGAGCCGGAGAGAGTGGTTCCACTGCGTAAGGCGTTCATCGCGCTGGCTATCGCCACCTTCGCCTATCAGGCGAGCTTCGGCCTCAGCCGATCGGTACAGACGAATTTCTTCGTCCAGGTCATCGGCCTGCGCGCCGACGAAATGGGAATGCTGACCGCGCTGCGCGAGCTGCTCGGTCTGCTCGGATTCGCGCTCGCGGCCGTCACGATGCGCTTCGCGCCTCCGAAGATCGCCGCGATCTGCTTCGGCGTGATGGCGATTGGCTACGCCGCCTACGGGTGGTCGTCATCGTTCTCGACGCTCTATCCGGCGGTAATGTTCGCTTCGGCCGGGTTCCACCTCTGGATTCCCATCAGCGAGGCGTTCGGTCTCTCACTGTCACGGCGCGAGGATGCCGGACACGTGATGGGGCGGATCGTGTCAGTTGGCTGGGCTGCAAGCCTCGCCGCGATGGTGCTCGTTTTGGTCACGATCCGCACGCCGACGCAGCCGGATCCGCTCTTGCCAATCATCCCGATCGATCTGGGCTATCGCGAGATGTTCCTCGCGTCGGGGCTGATCCTGATCGTCGGCCTCGTCGCGATCCTGTTCTTCCCCTCTCGCATGGTCGAACAGCGCGAAGAGCGAATGATCTTCAGGCGCAAGTATGGCCTGTACTACGTTTTGAACTTCCTCGACGGATGCCGGATGGAAGTCTTTCAGGCCTTCGGCGTCTTTCTCCTCGTCAAGGTGTACGAACTTGACGTCCGCACGATGACGATCCTCTTCCTCGTTTCGAGCCTCCTGAACATGGTTCTCTCGCCAAGGGTCGGGCGTCTGATCGATGAGCTCGGCGAACGCCGGACGATGACCTTCAGCTACGCATCGCTCTTCGTCATCTTCCTCGGCTTCGCGTTCATTCATTCAGCCTGGGTCGCGATGGGCCTGTACGTGGCGTACAACGTCATACTGCTGTTCAGCATCGGCATACGGACCTACTTGAAGCGGATCGCGCCGAGCGTCGACGTTCGGCCGACCCTGGCCATGGGCTTGACGACAATGCACATCTCGGCGGTCATTCTGCCGCCCCTCGGTGGGATCCTCTGGGAAGCGTTTGGCTATCAGTTGCCGTTTCTGCTCGGCGCGTTCTTCATCCTCAGTTCCGTCATTGCCACCCAGCGCATCCCGTCGAAACTTGAGATGACGGCCGTGCCGGCGCCGACGGCGGCCGGTTGATTGCGGCGCGGCCACGCGCACGCCGTCGGCACCTCGGCTGCCGGACACGTTAGCAATCATCCCCCGAATCGGTGAGGCCAGTTGTACCGACGGGCGGCTAGCTTTCGATCGTGCGGGACAAGCGTGAGTGCGGCCAGGGAATCGTCGAACTGGCGATCGTGCTGCCGATCCTCATCCTCCTGGTTCTCGGCGCGCTCGATCTCGGTCGCGCGTTCTCGACGCGCATCGCGCTCGCGAACGCGGCACGCGAGGCCGTCTTCGTCGCGTCGCTGACGCCAAGCGTCAGCCTGGCAGGACTCCAGGCGATCGTTGCCGGCGAACTGGGTGGCACCGTCGACGGACCGGTCACCGTGACACGGACCGGTCTCCTCGTGGCTGGAACACCGGTCACGATCGCCATCGAGAACGCCTTCGCGCCGACGCTTTCGGGCCTCTTCGGCGCGCCGACCCTTCCGGTTCGCGCGAGCGCGACGATGGTCGTCCAATGACCCGTCAGAACGGCGAACGAGGGACCGCGCTGCTGGAAGCCGCTTTCGTACTGCCCGTGCTACTTCTTCTGATATTCGGTGCGTTCGACATTGGTCGCCTCGCGCACGCCCATTCGGCCGCCTTCAGCGCCGCCCGCGAAGGCGCACGGACCGCGACGACTGATCCCGCCAGCGCGACGTGCGTCCGGGCGGCCGCGCTTCGAATCGGCAGCCTGGCGTCGCTGACCGCGGGAGATGTCGCTTACACGCCGCCGGCATCGCCCAACCTCGGCGACGAGATCGTCGTCGCCGTATCGACCACGGTCGAGATCATCACGCCGCTCGTGTCCACCACGATCGGCCGTGACACCGCGCCGGTACGGGCCGAAGCGCGCATGCGGATCCGTCACGTTCCGGATGCTCCAGGAGCCTGCGTCGTCCCCTGACTCTCGCGCGTTCGTTGGTAGACTGGGCGATCGTGAAGATCGTGAACGTTCGCGCCTACCCCGTTCGCAACGTCGATCGAGACAGCAGCGCCGTGACACGCTCGCCCGGCGCCCCGCGTGGTCTCGTCGCCGAGCCCGTGTCGCTCGTCCTGGTCGAGGTCGTGACCGACGATGGTGTCTCCGGCGTCGGCACGGTTGGCGGCTTCTGCGGCGCGGCGCGCGACATTATCGATGGGCATCTCCGCGATGTCGTCCTCGGCGAGGATCCGCGCGATGTCGAGCGATTGTGGAATGCGATGTACCGTGCCTCCGCGCGCTACGGCAGCCGTGGCGCCGCCATCGAAGCGATGTCGGGAATCGATATCGCGCTCTGGGACATCCTCGGCAAGTCGGCCGGATTGCCCGTCTACCGACTCCTCGGCGGCCGGACGCGCGAGCGCGTGCCGGTATACTCCAGTCACTTGCGCGACACGCTGTCGCCGGCCGATCTCGAAACGGCCGCCCAGGCGGACGTCGCGGCCGGGTTCAAGGCCGTGAAGCTGTTCCTAACCCGGGGACCCGATCACGGACCAGCCGGGCTGCGTATGTGCGTCGAGGCGACGCGCCGTGTCCACCAAGCGATCGGCGATGACATCGAAATGATGGTCGACGCCCACCTCCGGTGGGATGTCTCGTTCACGCTCGCCTACGCGCGGGGCGTCGAGGACCTCGGCATTCGATGGATCGAAGAGCCGATCCCGCACGATGACCGCGGCGGATACGCGCGGCTCACGGCCGGGCTGCCGGTGCCGATCGCGGCGGGCGAGCACGAGTACACGCGGTTTCCGTTCGCGGAGATGATCGAGCGACGATGCCTTGGAATCCTTCAACCAGACGTCAATCGGGTCGGCGGCATCACCGAGGCGCGACGCATCGTCGCGCTTGCGTCGGCACACTCACTTCCGGTCTGCTTTCACCAGGGATGGCTTCATTCGTACCACCAGATCACCGCGTTCCCGAACTGTCCGATCGGCGAGTACTTCCCGCCGCCGGCGCCGGGACGGACACCAGCCGGCAACGCCCTCAACTGGCTCGTGCTATCGGGCGAACCCGTTGCCCGAGATGGCGCCGTGACGGTTTCGGACGCGCCGGGATTTGGCTGGGAGATCGATCGCGAAGCGCTCGCTCGGTATTCGATCTCGGTGGCCTGAGCCGGGCATTGCCGCGTCGGCAATCGCGCCTTTCGCCGTGGCGTATGATCCGCTGTCTGCCAATGAATATCGAGAAACCGTGACGCTCGCGGAAAGGATCGTCACGGGATCGGCGACCGCCGTTGCCGACCGACCAGCTCTCGCCGCGCACGTCACTCCGAGGCCAAATGCGCAGCCCGCGCCGGTCGCGACGAAGAGGGGCTTCCGCTTCTCGGGCGGTCTGGCCGCGCTCGAGTCACACAACTTCCAACTGCTGTTCCAGGGCAGCCTCGTCACGCAGATCGGCATGTGGATGCAGCAGGTTGCGTTCGGCTGGCTCGTTCTCGAAATGACCGACTCGCCCTTCTACCTGGGCTTGGCCGGATTCTTCCGGGCGCTGCCGATGCTCCTCATCGCGCCGTTCGGCGGTGTTCTGGCCGACCGACTCGATCGGCGCCGACTGCTCATCGCGAGTCAACTGGCGATCGCGGGATTCTCGGCTGTACTCGCCGTCATGGTCGGCGCCGGCGTCGCACGACCGTGGCACCTGCTTCTGGTCTCGTTCCTGATGGGTTGCGCGTTCTCGCTGAACATGCCAGCGCGACAAGCAATGGTCGCCCAGCTTGTGACCAAGGACCAGTTGCCGAGCGCGGTGGCGCTCAACTCGATGAGCATGAACTCGAGCCGAGTCGTTGGACCAGCGTTGGCCGGCGGCTTGATCGGCATCATCGGAGTCGCCGGCTGCCTGATGCTCCACGCGGTGGCCTATGTCTGGTCGGTCGTCAACGTGATACAGATTCGCGCGCCCACGAACGAGCGACGCGCGCGCGATGCCTCCGTGCTTCAGAACCTCGCCGAGGGCTTCCGATACTGCTACGAGGAGAAATCGGTTTTCGGGATGCTCGCGCTGGCGACGCTCACGACGGTCTTCGGCATGCAGTACATGCAGTTGCTGCCCGCCCTGGCGCGGGACGTACTCGGCATGGGCGCCGACGGCTTCGGAATGCTTATGACCGCGACCGGCGTCGGCGCAGTCGCCGGCTCGGTGTACGTCGCTGGGTCCAACGCGCGCCACAACCGTGGAACGCTTCTGCTCCTCTCGGCCATTGGCTTCGGTGGCTTCCTGTGCGCCCTCTCGTTCACGACGAATCCGCTAGCGGTGATGGCACTCCTCGCCGCGGCCGGTGGTAGCAACGCGGTACTGATGGCCCTGAATCAGACGATCATCCAGGAGACCGTGCCGGATCATCTTCGCGGCCGGGTGATGAGCGCTTACATGGTCACATTCGGCCTGACACCGCTAGGCGCACTCCCGGCTGGCGCGATCGCCGAGCAGTACGGAACGCCGATCGCGATCTTCGTCGGTGGATTCCTCTGCTACGTGGGCGCGCTCTGGGTGTTCATGTTCCGGCCGCAATTTCGATCGATCTGACCGCCGCCTCGCGGCGCCGCGATCTAAGATGGCGACTATGACCACCGAGCCGGGCAAGATGACGACCACCAACGGGCGGACCGAGGACGAGCGTCTCCTCCAGTCGCGCCGATCGCCGCCGATCGAAGACTTCACCCGCACTGATCCGTGGCGAATCATGCGAATGACCGGCGAGTTCGTCGAGGGATTCGACCATCTCGCGCACATCGGGCCGGCGGTGGCGGTATTTGGCTCCGCCCGAACGCTCGAATCCGATCCAGACTACGCGGCCGCGCGACAGGTCGGCCAGATCCTGGCCCGACACGGTTTCGCCACGATCACAGGCGGCGGTCCCGGAATCATGGAAGCGGCCAACCGGGGCGCCCGCGAGGGCAGCGGGCTCTCGATCGGCTGCAACATCGAGCTGCCGTTCGAGCAGAAGACGAACGCGTACGTCGATCTCTCGATCTCGTTTCGCTACTTCTTCGTTCGCAAGACGATGTTCGTCAAATATTCCGAGGGCTTCATCATTTTCCCGGGCGGCTTCGGCACGCTCGACGAGCTGTTTGAAGCCCTGACGCTGATCCAGACACGGAAGATCCGCAACTTTCCGGTTGTTCTATTCAATCGCGCGTACTGGCACGGATTGATCGATTGGATTCGGCTCACGATGCAGGCCGGAGGAAAGATCTCGACCACCGATTTGGACCTGCTGATCTGCACCGACGATCCCGAGTGCGCCGCCACCGCGATCGTCGATTGCTACAACGACGAGTGCTGGAAAACCGAGCGCGAGGACACCCTCGACTCGTTCGCCGAGCTGACTGACGAACCGCGACGCCCCTCGGCCTGAGACGTTCGCGGCCGGGCCGAACCCCGGGGTGGTTCCGGGGGCCTGGCGGGTCGCCGTCTTGCTGTTCGCCATCTACCTGCCAACCTACGGCGGCGGTCCTCACAGCGTCGATGAGATCGCCTATGTCGGCGTCGCGCGATCGATCGTCTTGCGCGGCTCCTTCGACACGAACGAGCTGTACTGGATGATGCCGGTCGCCGGCGATCCGCGCGACGCGCAAAGCGCGATCGGTCCCTCCGGCGATACCTGGGCCAAGAAAGGCCCGGCCGCCTCGATCGCGATGGCGCCGCTCATCGCGTTGGCACGCGCATCCGGGCGCGATCTCGTCTTCGTCGGCCTGACCGCGATGATGTTCGTCACGGCCGCGACCGGAGCGTTACTCGTCCTCTACAGCCGATCGATTGGGATCAGTCCCCGTGAAGCACTCGCGGTGGGACTCGCCTACGGGTTGGCGACGCTGGCAATGCCGTACGCGCGACTCGGTTTCTCCGAGCCGATTGCGGCGTTCGCGATCATCCTGGCCGCCCTGTGCACCACGCGCACCCCGACGACTTCACACTTTGTGGCGCCTCGTTGGCGGACTCTGCGCCCGGCGGCGTGCGGCGCTCCGCTCGCGGCCGGCGTGGCGCTCGGTCTGGCAATCTGGAGTAGGCCAAGCGAAGCACTCGTGGCCGCGCCAATCGCCATCTACGCGGGACTTCGCTGGGACGGTCGCCGGCGCCTCGATGTCGGTCGTCTGGCATCGCTGGCGATCGGCGGCGGCCTCATGGCGCTGACCTTCGGCGCCTACAACCTGGCGCGCTTCGGACACCCACTTGCCACTGGCTATGCGCTCGCCAACGGCGAATCTTTCAACGGCAACATCGCCGACGGACTGATCGGCTTGGTGGCATCACCCTACCGCGGACTGCTGTTCTACACGCCACTCGCCGTGGTCGCGATTGTTGTCGCGCCGCTGGCCTGGCGGACGCATCGTGCCGCGACCGCTCTCGGTCTCACCGTGGCGATCCTCCATATTCTGACTTTCGCGGCCTGGTGGAAGTGGTGGGCCGGCGCCGGCTGGGGTCCCCGATTCCTCCTCCCGGCCATACCGCTCCTGATGCCGATCGTCGCGCTGGCATGGCCGCGCCTGGCGCGCCGAGCGCGCGTCGCGGTCGTCGCGGTCGCGTGTCTCGCCGTCCCGATTCAACTGCTCGGTTCCACTCAGGACTTCAATCCATTCGAGCGGCTTCTGGCCGAACGGTGGCCTGGTTTTCCAGAAGGTAGTGCGATGCTGAGTCCCCGCGCGTGGGGGGTCTGGGGTCACGCCGGCCGCATCGTGTCACTCGGCGTCGGGGCGTTCGACGTGGCCTGGCTGCGGGGTGGCGTCGTGACGTGGCGCCTGGTTGTGCCGATGACCGTCGCAATCGTCGTCGGGGCGTTCGCGCTCTGGCGCGGCGGCGCACGCGGACGGCTGAGGGCGACGGACGCGTTCGCGGTCGCGGCTTCGATCGTCGCATTCGCCGGGCTTGTCAGCGTTGGGCCGCGATCGTGGACGGGAAGTGAAGCCGACCTCGTCGCCGCGGCTACCTCGCGCATTCCGCGCTCACGCCCCGGCGATGGAACGATCGTCATCGCTACGCCGGACATCCCCGCGCTCTGGAGATCTGATTCGTCACCCCTCCCGGTCTACGGATTCAACCCCACCGACGGCGCCGCCGCCGAAGGCGCGGCCGGACTACTCTCGGCTGCGCTCGCGCGACACGATCGCCTCTGGGTACTGGTCCCGGGTATCGATCCGGATGCGCCGACAAACGCGACTGAGCGGGAGATCGCCGCGCGCGCTTACTTCGTGAGTCGCGGAACGTTCGGAACGGCGCGAATCGACCTCTACGCCGTCGCCGTCATTCCGGCCGTGAGCGCCGACGATCGGATCGCAACCTTCGATGGCACAATCGTCCTGACGGGCGCGCTCGTACGCGCGATCTCGGACGATACTCTGGCGGTTGATCTGCGCTTCTCCGCGCCTTCACCGCCGACACGATCGACGAAGGTCTTCGTCCACGCCTACGACCGTTCTGGCCATCTCCTGGGCCAGAGTGACCGGTCATTCGCATCGCACGACCCGTGGACGGGTGGGTTCTCAGGACGTTATGGCATTCTCACGCCGCCATATGGTGATGAGATCATCGTAGATGTCGGCGTGTACGATGGCGCGACCGGCCGACGCCTGACCGCGCGCGACCCGGCCGGCAACGCGTTACCGGCGGATCGGGTCACGATCGACGTCGTCGCACCCCGAAAGCCACCTCTTTAGGCGGCTATGGCGGAATCATGATCCTGGCCACATCGCCGATCGGGCCGCCGATCAGTCGCGCGCGGTCAAGCGGATCGCGCTTGACGACCCCGATTTCCAGAACGGCGACATCCGTCCCGGTGGCCTCGAGAATCTGGCGCGTGACCAGCACGTCGTCACGTGGCGGTCCGCCATCAATCGGCCAGACGAGGCGATCGGCCTGCCCAAGCCCACTGCCATCGCCTCGACGAGCGTGGACGAAGAGGTCGTACGGACCGGATGGCGCCAACGGCTGCCAGAGCAACGCCACGTCGAGCCTTGCGGCGTCGAGGCGACGCGTCCGATGCCCGACCAGTCGAAAGTCGTTCCCCATCGGCGCGTCGATCGCCACGAAATCGCGTGCGAACGCGCGTCGATCCGCCTCCGTCCAGACGTAGGCGCGAAAGTCGGGCTTGCCGTCCGGACCGATCGACGGCGCAAGGTCGCGTAGACCCGGCAGCATCATCGGCGCCGCGTCCGGCAGCGCCGCGCCTGGTCCCGAGACATAGAGTGAATCTCCCGAGGCGTCGCGTGCCATCGGCACGGCGAAGCTCTCCTCGCGGTACCAACGACCGTCTCGAGCTCGCGGCGATAACACCTGCACCGGAGGTCTGCGATCGACCGATAGGTACAGGATGGGCTCGCCTCGCGACTCGACGAACCGTGCCAGTCGCGGCAGGTTCCCGTCGAACGCGAGATCGATGTCTGATCGTCGCGGCCACTCGTCGAAATAGAGTCGGTGCGTTTCAGCCGCGAAGATCAGAATACCGATCGCGGCGACGCCCCAGACCACGTGCGAGCCACGCCGCCAGGAACGCGCGATCGCGTCGATCGCCAACACCGGAAACAGATGGGCGATCGGCGCCGCGCCAAAGGTGCGGAACATCGACGGACTCTCGTGCGAAAGCGCGCTCGGCACGAGCAGCAGCGCCAACCACGTCAGCGCGATCCGGTAGCGCCACGCCCGCGGTGCCGACCAGGCCGCGACGATCAGGCCGCCATAGAACAGCAGCGCCCACGGCCCGGTGAACACCGGTCTCGCCGGCACATTGTGCCGGACGTTCTCGTCGCCACGCACGGTGAACATTCCGAGCGTGTTCAGCAATGACTCGGTCGCAGTATTCCTCGTCCCTTCGATGTCCGGATTGGGGTTAGCGATCGACACGTCGAAGGCGCGTCGCGTCAACTCGGCGCGATGCTCGAAGAAGTACTGGCCCAGCGGCAGAAACACGACGGCGGCGGCGATCGCGGCGACGACGAGTGAGCGCCATGCCGCCCGCGCGCGCGTTGGTGCGAGCACCACGGCGGCAGCGATCAGAACGGGCAGCAATCGCGCCGCGAGGTACGTGTAGAGCGATGCGCCGAGAACGATCCCGGTCGCGATCGCGACGCCGATGCCCGAACGGCGTCGCAGGAGACGCGCAAGCAGCAGGATCGTTAGAAGCATGAACGCCGGGACAGAGCTGCCACGGAGTCCGAGGCGCCCGATGTCGACCGCCCAGAAGGAGAAGCCGTACAGCGACGCGCCCGTCAGGGCAACCGACGCCGAAAACCAATCGCGGAACAACCGGTAGGTCAGAGCGACCGAGAGCATCGACATCGCGACGCCGGCGAAGTTGAACACCATGGGCCGAAAGCCAACCGCGCCGACAAGAGCGGCCTGCAGGTAGATGAAGAACGCCTCCCGCCCGAAGTTCCGCTCGAAGAACACTGGCCGCGCGCCAGCCAGGACATCCATCACGTCGAGTCCATTGACCCCGATGTCGTGGTGGAAGCCGGGCGGTAGCTCGTCGAGTCGCCACAGGCGAAAGTACGCCGCGACGATCAGAATGAGGAGCGCGAGCGTTCGCTCGCCGAGCACGCCCGGCGCCCCGTTGCCCGCTACCGTGGCAGGCGCAAGGCCAGGATCGCCGCCAGCAACGACAGAAACGCCAGCGACGCATAGGCGGCGGCGAATCCCACCTGATCGATTCCGAAACCAGACAAGAGCGGCGAGAGTGACGAGATGCTGATGCCCAGACCCCAGACCATGCCGACCGCGGTCCCGGTCCGTCCCGCGCTGGCCAGTTCGCCGGCATACACCATCACCACCGGCGGAAACAGCGAGCCACAAAATCCGGTCATCACTGAGAGCGCGATCATCAGCGGCAACGATGTCGTCATCACGAATGCGATCTGGAATACGAATGCTCCAACGAGCGCAACGATTAGGACGCCACGGCGACCGATGCGATCGCTCAGGACGCCGCCAAACGGCTGGGAAATCGCGCCAGAGACGATCATCGCCGCCGTCAGCAGACCAGCCTCGGTCAGGCTGTAGTCGAGCGATCGATAGTACGACGGCAACCAGGTCAGGAACCCGAAGCCGGCCGCGCCGCCGATACCGTTAACGGCCGTCAACAACATCACTGGCCGCGTGATGCCGGCGAAGAGTCCGTGTCCTCCCTGCATCGGCGGCTCGCGCAAGAGCGCCACCGTCATCGCGGCCGCGACGAGCGCGGGGAGCGCAAGCGTCAGGGCCGTGCCGCTGATGTCGAGACGCGGTAACAGGAACGTGACCGCCACCGGCGCGGCCAGGAACCCAACCGTGTTTCCAAGGCCGTGAATGCCGAGCGCCATCCCCCGCGCACCGCGGAAGTAGTGAACGAGGAACGTGGTGCTCTGCGGATGGTACGTGCTCGAACCGATGCCGAGCAGGACCGCCGAGAACAACACCGCGAGGTAGCTATTGGAGAGGCTCAGGCTCACCATCGCAATCGCGTAGCCGACGAAACCGGCGACCATGAACACGCGACGAGCGCGCCGTCGGTCCGCCGCGTAGCCGAGCGTCGGCTGTAAGAACGATGAGACAGCCGTTCCCACGAAGGGAATGACGCCTAGTTGGCTGTAAGAGAGATCTAACGCTGTCTTTAGCGCCGGCAGCAACGGTGGCAGAATCAATCCGTAGAAGTCGTTCAGTGCGTGGAGCGAGGTCATCGTCGCCAGGACATTGCCGCGTTCGCGGTCGGTCGGCTCGGCAGCGGCGCTCAGGCGTGGCAACACGTTTTCGGACACGGCCGCGATTCTAGACAGTGATCGAACGCGGCCCGCGCGCGACGTTGCTTGTCGGCTCTATTGCGGTCTGTTAGTCTACGCGCCGCTCCAGCGAGGGACTGTGCCGGTGGCGCGTGTAATCTTCGATCGCGTCTCGAAGTACTTTGGCGATATTGTTGCGCTCCGTGACTTCGACCTCGAAGTTCACGACCGCGAATTCCTGGTTATGGTCGGGCCATCCGGATCCGGGAAATCAACCGCCCTCCGACTGGTCGCCGGACTTGAGGAGGCGACCTCCGGGCGCATCTTCATCGGCGACCGGCTCGTCAACGAGGTCGCGCCAAAGGATCGCGATGTCGCGATGGTTTTCCAGAGCTACGCCCTCTACCCGCACATGAACGTGTATGACAATCTGGCCCACCCGCTCCAATTGCGGCGAGTTTCGCGGGCTGAGACGGATGAGCGAGTCAAGCGCGCCGCGGACATGCTGAGCATCGGCGATCTTCTGGCGCGGAAGCCACGTGAGTTGTCCGGCGGTCAGCGCCAGCGGGTCGCGCTTGGGCGCGCCATCGTCCGCGATCCGGAAGTCTTCCTGATGGACGAACCACTCTCCAACCTCGACGCCAAACTCCGCGTGCGAACAAGGGCCGAGTTGATTCGGCTTCACGAACGACTGCGCGCGACAATCATCTACGTCACGCACGATCAACAGGAGGCGATGACTCTCGGGGACCGCATCGCCGTCCTGAACAACGGCGCGCTACAACAACTCGGCGCACCACAAATCGTCTACGACCGACCATCGAATCTTTTCGTCGCTGGATTCATCGGTTCGCCTTCGATGAACTTCTTCGACGCGAGCCTGCTGGCGCGCGACGAGGCGCTCTTCGTCCGTGGCACCGGATTCGAAGTTCTCGTTCCGCCCGAACGCGCTCGCGCGGTCGATCGCCACGCCGGCCGCGACGTCGTGCTCGGTGTCCGGCCGGAGCACATGTACGAACAATCCGAGGTCGAATCGGCGCCACCGGGTTCGAGCCTGCGGGCGGTCGTCGACGTCGTCGAGCCAATGGGTAATGAGGTGTTCGTCTACCTGTCGACCGGCGGTCAGATCTTCACCGCACGCCTCAATGCCGAAACCGATCTTCGGCGAGGCCAGAAGGTCAATATGGTGATCGACACCTACAAGATGCACCTTTTCGACCGTGATACCGAGCGCTCTCTCTTTCTCTGACGCTCGGCGCGCTCTGTTCGTCGTGTCCGACGACTCGGCGATGATCACCGTGGACGGCGGCTCAGCGTTGGTCTGGTGGCGAGCATGTGGCACGCCTCCGCTGGGTGCTACGCCAGTGCGGTGACGGCGATCACGCTCCCCCGCCCGCGCGCCGGCCGCGGCGGGATCGGCGCGAATGACTTCCGTCATCACGGAGAGATCCTGCCACGCGATTTCGTCGTAGGTACGTGTGGGCGCGTCAAACGGCGCGCAACCAAATCGTCTTTGGAGGTACCGTGCGCATTCTTTCACTCGTCCTGGCAATCCTCGCGCTTGTAGGCACATCCGCGATCGCCATCGCACAATCACCGCTGACACTGACCTTCTTGCCCGGCCGGAACGGGACCCAGGCAGGTACGGTCACGCTGGCCGACACGGGTGCCCAGACAAAGGTGACGATTGCTGTCGCGTCCGGCGGCGCGGGAATTTCGCAGCCGGCCCACATTCATGTGGGCGCATGCCCGGGCGTCGGAGCGGTCGCGTTTCCGTTGACATTAGTCGTAGACGGAAAGTCTGAGACGACCGTGAACGCGTCGCTCGCGACGCTGCGAGGCAGCCAGTACGCGATCAACATCCACAAGTCCGCCTCTGAAGCGGCCGTCTACACGGCGTGTGCCAACATTCCGGCTGCCGCGGCGTCACTGCCGCGAACGGGTGGCCTGCCGATCGGCCTCGTCGGCGTCATCGGCGCCGCGATCGCCGGAATGGGATTCGCCTTCCGCCGCCGCGCGTAGCCCGATCCTCTCGAATCCGGGCATTCGCGTCACGGCGAATGCCCGGATATCTTTCCCGGCAATGTCATACGACGGAGCGGGGCCGCCCGTCTGGCGCCAATACAGCAAACTGAAGGCGCAACATCCCGGGTCGATCCTGCTCTTTCGGCTTGGCGACTTCTACGAGACGTTTGACGACGATGCCGAACTGGTCGCTCGCGAGTTGGACATCGTCCTCACCTCGCGGGAGATGGGCAAGGATCAGCGCCACCGCCTGGCCGGAATCCCCTATCACGCGCTCGAGGGACACCTCGCCCGTCTCGTTGGCCGAGGCTACCGGATCGCGATCTGCGAACAACTGACCGATCCGAGCACAAGCCGTGGCCTGGTCGAGCGCGATGTCGTGCGCGTCGTGACGCCCGGAACGATCGTCGAAACGGCACTCCTGGACACCAGAGCGAACAATTACCTCGCCGCGGTGGTCCCAATCGACGGCGCAACCGGACTCGCTTTCGTCGACGTCACGACCGGTGAGTTCGCGTGCTGTGAAGCGCTCCGTCAGGGCGCCGGTCGGGCTCGACGGCTCGAGGCGGCCTCGCCGAGCCTGCCGCGATCGCTCATCGACGAGATTGCGCGGCTCGGGCCGGCCGAAATCGTCGTCCCATCCGACGACCCGCGTGCTGGCCCGCCGAAGTGGCTGCTCGATGACGTCGGACCTGCCTGCCACCTGTCCCCGGTCGAGTCGTGGCGCGCGGCCGACCAGATCACCAGCGATGGCCTACGGCGCCACTTCGCTGTCGCGACGTTGGAGGGCTTCGGTCTGACCGACAGTCCAGCCGCGCGCGCGGCCGCCGGACTCCTGCTCTGGTACGTCAGTCAGACCGCCCGGTCCGCCCTGGCCGCGCTCCGTCCGCCGCGTCGCTACGAGCTAAGCGCGTTCATGACGCTCGATCCGGCAACTCGGCGTGGCCTCGAACTCACCGTCGCCGGACGCGATCGCGAACGCCGCGGCGCATTGATCGAGGTTCTTGACCGGGCACGGACGCCGATGGGCGGTCGTCTGGTCCGTGCCTGGCTGTCAGCGCCCCTACTCGACGTGACCGCGATCGAGGCACGACTCGACTCGGTCGAGGCGATCGTCCGCGATCCGATCGCCCGCGGACAGGTCGCCGCGACGCTCCGCTCAGTCCCCGACATCGAGCGACTACTGGCTCGCATTAGCCAGCGATCGGCGACCGCGCGCGACGTGCGCGCCCTGCGGATCGGATTGACGGCGCTGCCTGGGTTGCGCGCGGTGCTGATGGGCTCGCACGCGACGCGCGACGCCTTCGCGAGCACGGTCGAACGGCTGCCCGATCTGTCCGACGTCGCCGACCTGATCGACCGTGGGCTGGTGGATGAGCCACCGCCAGACCTGAGCGAAGGCGGCGTCATTCGTCCGGAGTACGCGGATGAGCTGGCGAACCTTCGGCGCGACACGGCCGACGCTCGCGACTGGATCGCGAATCTGGAGTCGCGAGAACGCGAGCGAACCGGCGTGCGGTCGCTACGCGTCGGCTACAACCGCGTCTTCGGCTACTACATCGAGGTTACCGCCGCGGCCCTTCGCGCACCCGTCACGCCGGAACTGCGCGAACTGGGCGCGTCCGGGGACGCCACGGTCCAGGACGGCCTGGAAGCCGGTGCGGGATACCAGCGCCGCCAGACACTCGTCAACGGCGAGCGGTTCGTGACCGATGATCTGAAGCAGTACGAACGGCGAGTCGTCGCGGCGCGGGACGCGATTGTGGCCGTCGAGACCAGGCTCTTCGACGAGCTCTGCGCCGCGATCGCGACACGCCAGGACGCGATCGCCGAGGCAGCGCATCGCGTCGCGGAGATCGATGTCCTGGCCGGTTGGGCCGAACTCGTCGTCGAGTCCGACTACGCGCGACCGGCGATCGACGACGGTTCAGCCATCGAGATCGTCGGCGGACGGCATCCGGTCGTCGAGCGAACCGCGCTGCCGAACGGATTCGTCGCGAACGACGCAAGGCTCGACTTCGAGAATGAGCAGATCGTGATCCTGACCGGGCCGAACATGGCCGGAAAATCCACCTACCTCCGCCAGGTCGGACTGATCGTTCTGATGGCGCAGATGGGCTGCTTCGTACCGGCGGAGGCCGCGCACATCGGTATCGTCGACCGCGTTTTCACGCGGGTCGGGGCGCAGGACGACATCGCATCCGGCCAGTCGACCTTCATGGTCGAAATGGCCGAGACCGCCGCGATCGTGAACCACGCGACGCGGCGCTCTCTCCTGATCCTCGACGAGGTCGGACGCGGAACCGCCACGTTCGACGGTATGGCGATCGCGCGAGCAATCGTCGAACACCTCCACGAGGACCCGCGACTCGGCTGCCGGACTCTGTTCGCCACCCACTACCACGAGCTAACCGATCTCGCGCGGGAGCTTCCCCGCGTCCGCAACGCCCGGGTCGAGGTGTTGGAGGAGGGCGATCGAGTCGTGTTCCTCCATCGCGTCGTCCCGGGCGGTGCCGACCGGTCATACGGTATCCACGTCGCCGATTTGGCCGGGATCCCGGCGTCGGTGACGCGTCGCGCGAAAGCGCTGCTACGCGATCTCGAGCGCGGTCCCCGAAAGCGCCGGACGGTCGCGGCCGCGCCATCGCTCTTCGATCCACCGCCCGATCCCCTGATCGAACGAATCGCCGACATCGATCTGGACGCGATGACGCCGCTCCAATCGCTGCACACGCTGTACGAGGTGCGCGAAGAGGCGCGCCGGCGTCGCGGGAACTGCTGACCGCGGACGAGAGGCTCACTATCATGGCGACCATGGATATCGTCGTCTACACGACTCCGACCTGACCCTGGTGTCATCGGGCGAAAGAGTTTCTTTCGCAAAGGAACATCCCCTTCATCGAGAAAGACGTCTCGATCGACGAATCGGCCGGTCGTGAAATGGTCGCCGGCAGCGGTCAGATGGGCGTGCCGGTCATCCGCGTCGGCTCCGAGTACATCGTCGGATTTGATCGGCCGCGCCTCGAACGGTTGCTGGCCGCCGCGCCAGCCGCGCCGCCGTCACCGCCGCCCCGTCCGCGTTTCGGTGCCGCCGTGGCCGACGCGGCCAGCTATCTCGCCAAGCGCGGACAGTTGCCGGTCTTCGGGGCGCTGGTCGGCAACGTGGCGCCGGGATCTCCGGCCGAACGTGCCGGGCTCGCGCCGGGCGACATCATCACGGGAATCGGCCTGCGAACGATCGCGAACGCGACGCAGGTCGAGGAAGCGCTGGCCAATCTCCAGGGCGGCGGACGAGTGTCGATCGCTTACTCGCGCGGACAGCGCCAGATCACGCGCGACGTCGTCGTCTGATGCGTTGGTTGGCGTCGCGTTCGCAGCGCGGACCCAACGGTCGCCTGGCTCAGCGGTGTAGGGCGACCTTGACCTCTCGCCAGCCTCCGCGCCGATAGCGCCAGACGGCCATCGCCCCACCGACGGCCGCGTCGCCGAGGATCCCGACATAGATGCCCCAGAGCCCGAGTCCAAGCGTGATACCGGCGACGTATCCGACCGGAACGCGGATCAACCACCCGGTCACGAAACTGATGATCAGCGGGAATCGCGTGTCACCGGCGCCGCGCAGCGATCCGGAAAGGACAAACGGAACCGCCAACAGCGGGCTGGCGATCCCGATCACGAGCAAGGCCGGAACGCCCTCGGCCAGGATCGCCGGGTCGTCGGAGAAAACTCGAAGCAACGGCTCGGCCGCCAGCGCGTAGACGACACCCATTGCGCCCATCCACATCGCCGCCAGGCGCGTCGCCGTCCAGGTCGTGCGATCCGCCAGGTCCGGCCGACGGGCGCCGAGCGCCTGTCCCGTCAGGGTCGTCGCGGCGATCGCGAACCCGAACGCGGGCATGAACGAGATCGTGATGGCATTGAACGTCAGTCGCTGGGCCGCGAACGCGACGGTTCCCAGGTTGAACGTGATCGCGGCGTACGCCATGAAGCTGGCCATCAGAAGGATCTGTTCGGCCACCGACGGCGCGCCGAACGCGAGCATCTGTCGGATCACCGATGCGATCGGCCGCCACGCGCCATCGAACGACAGGCGCAGGATCTTGCCACGCATCATCGCCCACCAGATGATCGCGATCGCAACGACGCGGGCGATGTTGAGTGCCCAGGCCGAGCCACCTACGCCCAGCGCCGGTAATCCGAGGTGTCCGAAGATCAGCACGTAGGCACACCCGGCGTTGATGACATTCGCGACCGCCGTGGCGTACATCGGCGTTCGCGTATCGCCGGACGCGCGCAGAAGGGCGCTTGACATGATCGCCAGCGCGGTGAAAACGCCGCCATATGAGATGATCCGAAGGTACTCGGCGCCGATCCCTGTCACGCTCGAGTCGGCGCCGAGCATTGCGATTGCCGGTTCGGCGAGCCACGCTCCGAGCACGGTGAAGGCAAGGCCGGCCGCGAGCCCGATGAGTAGCGACTGTCGGGCGGCGCGATTGGCTACCGCGACATCGCCGCCACCGATCGCGCGAGCGACGACGACGACTGATCCCATGCTCAGCCCGAAAACGACCGAGAAGAACATGAACATCCATTGCGCACCCGCGCCGACTCCCGCGATCGCGTCGGTTCCGAGTCTCGCCACCAGGATCGTGTCGACGATGCCGAGGAGCGTGTGCATGGAGTTCTCGAGAATCGCCGGCCAGGCGATGCCGAGGACCATGCGGGTCAACTTGCGCTCGTCGCCGAGGTGGCTCAGGTTGCCCGGCAGCGCGCTTTCGATCGACACTTCGGCCGCCGGCGAAGACATCCGGCGAGTATAGTGACGGCCCGCGCGGCTCCCCAGAATAATCGCGCGGCACACGGAGGAGCGCGATGCAACTCGAAGGCAAGGTGGCCCTGGTCACCGGTGGTGGCACCGGACTCGGCCGCGAGATCTCGTTGCAGTTGGCCCGACGGGGCGTCGACGTTGCGGTGAACTACTCTCGCTCGACTGACGACGCCAACACGACCGTCCGCGATATAAAGGCGCTTGGCCGCCGCGCGATCGCGGTTCAGGCCGACGTCTCAAATGCGGATGACGTTCGGCGCATGGTCGCCCGGGTCGTCGCCGATCTCGGCAGCCTACAGATCCTGATCAACAACGCCGGAACGACCGTGTTCGTACCGTTCAAGGATCTCGGTGGCATCAGCGAGGATGACTGGGACCGCGTTCAGGATGTCAACGTCAAGGGCTCGTGGCTCTGCGCCGGCGCGGCCGCGCCACATATGAAGAACGCGGGCGAGGGGCGCATCGTCCTGACGACCTCGATTTCCGGTTTGCGGGCCGGTGGCAGTTCCATCGCCTACGCGGTCAGCAAGGCCGGGATGCAGATGCTGTCGCGCTGCCTCGCGCTCGCGCTGGCGCCGGAGATCACCGTCAACACCGTCGCGCCGGGCATTATGGACACGCGCTGGGGCGAGCGCTGGGGCCAGGAAGCCCTCGATCGTATGGCCCGAGAGGCGCCGTTGCAGCGGTACCCGTCGCTCCACGACATCGCCGCTGGCGCCGTCTTCCTCTGCGAGAGCGACTCGATGACCGGTCAGACGCTCGTCATCGACGCTGGTCGGCATATGCCGCTCTAGCGGGCAACTGGCCGTTTCAGATCTCGAGGAACGCCCAGATCTGCTGGTAACAGGCCTCCCATCGGCCTGCGCAGTCCCCCAGTTTCTGCGCGAGTAGGCGCGAATCTCCAAGCAAATCATCCATCACAGCCTTGTAGGCGCTCATAAAGACCAGGGCGCCTTCAAGATCGTGTAGCTCCCGACGCCGCCCGTAGGGGCAATCGGTGACAAGTTGGACCGCGTACGTGGTCCACTCCGGGCCGCGCTGTTCCGAGATCGCCCGGAGCGCTCCGGCGACATCCCGGCGATCGAAGTAGATCACCACCGGCCGGAGCACGTTCACGATCTGCTCGACCGCCGCGGCATACTCCCGAATGCGATCAGTGCTGGCGTCCATTTGGAGGAGCACCCTGGCCGCGCTCTGGTAGGGGTAGCTCTCCACGACATGCACGGCATCCGCTCGCTCCGCCGCGTTCACGAATGTTCGCCACCGGCGTAGGCTCTCGTCGACGAACGAGTCGACAGTGTAGCGACCGAAGAACGCCGCCCCCGTCGTGCGTCCGGAGGGATGGAGCGGCCCGCCCACGTGGAGCGGGTGATCTGGGTGCTCCTCCAAGAAGCACCGCACTTCGACACTGCGCTGCGCTAGTACAGCGTCAACGGAACGGGCAGTGGTCGTCTTGCCTGAGCCGGGGATCCCGTCGATGAAGACGAGTCTGGTATCGCGCACGGTCCAGCCACTCTACCAGGCATCGTCCCGTTCGGACTCGGACCAGCGCCAGCTCGCACGCCCGGACAGATCAGTCGCCCTCGCCGCCGCGGCGCGCGCTATCGAGACTAGATGAGCCACGGGGCGATGAAGAGGAATAGCATCGCCAGGAGCAGGATGAACGGACCGGTGAACGGACACCCGGTCTGCCGACAGACGCCGTCGAGCGCCAGCAGGCTGATGCCGAGAATCACGCACGCCCAGCCGATCTTGCTCGAATGCTCGAACAGTTCGATCGTTCGCAGCCAACCCGGCTTCTGAGACATTGGTCGCGGCGGGCGGCCAGCCATTCGATCGAGGAATCGCGACCAGATCCGTCCCCATCGGGCGAGGCGTCGCGGCCCGACCGCCAGGAAGAGCACGTAGAGGATGATTGCTATCTGCCAGAAGCCGATCACGCGAATCCTCCTGGCCGACTACAGCGCCGCGACCGCGGCCGCGATCTCAGTCGTCGCCGCGGCCGGATCGTAGGTGATCGGAAACCGCAGGGGCGCTCCGAACTTGACGATCGTCCGTCCTCGACTGAGGCGCGGGCCGCCCTCCCACGGTCCGGGCGTCACGACGACCACGCGAACCGGGATCACCGGAACGCCCGATTCCACCGCGACGATGCCGACGCCCGGCAGGAATGGACCGATCGCCTCGCCGATCGTCAACCGCCCCTCCGGGTACAAGAGGACGCTCCAGCCACGCGCCAGCAGTGCCCGAAAGTACGCCAGTCGAGGCGATTTGCCACGCCGTGAAAAAGGGAAGCCGTTACCGAGCAGCCGCGCCAGCATCCCTTTGATGGGAAGGCCGAAGTGGCGCTTCCCGAAGATGTCCTGCGTCGCGGCCGCGATTGCCAGGCGACTTCGCCATCGGAACGGCAATGACATGATGATGAATCCGTTGTCAAGGTGGGCGCAGTGATTGGCCGCGAAGATGGCCGGCGGATCGATCCGCGCTAGATTCGTTCGGCCGGTCGAACTGAGGTCGTAGAAGGTACGCACGAACGGTTCGAGCACGAACTGCCAGATCAAGGCCCGCGCCCACCGCGCCGGCAAGCGAGTCGACCAGGATGGCGCCGTCGACGGGAGCGTCATCGTCGGCGCGACGGTCGCCAGAACCGTTCGACCGCCCGCCCGGGTCGACCGGTCGCGAATCGGCGGGTCTCTCGCGCCATCGCGTCGGCGTCGCCGAAGAGGGTCGGGATTTGCGAACGATAGGCCGCGATCGCGGCGATGCGACGATCGAATGTTTCCGTTATGTCGATTTCCTCGGCTAGCTCGGCGCCGACGCGCGCGACTGCCTCTGAAACCGCTTCCGAACGACGCGCATACGGGAAATCCTCGTAGAGCCGCGGATCGAATTCACGCGCGGCGTCGAGCGCGAGCACATGATCAACGTGGTGTCCGATCGTGAGGGGCGCATACAGACGGGCTTCGGGAACGGTCGCCATCAGGCCCGCCAATACGTTCCGGAGTCGATCGCCAAGCGCTCGATCGCTCGGCTTCGGATCGCCGAACAGGTCCTCATCCGAGAGGTACTGGTCGCCGCGATAGATCGCATCCGGGAACTCAAGCGGTAGCCAATCGGCGCCCAGTATCGTCAGCGCGCGCCGCTGCTCGGCTCGTCGCGTCTCGTTTGGATCCACGGTATCGCCCCAGCGGTCGTGCTGACCGGCCGCGAACGAGGTGAGCGCGACGTCGCGCGACGGACCGCCGGAAAAGATCGTCACGACCAGCACGCGCTCGCCGGCGGTCGTCTGGCGAGCCACCGTGCCGCCGCACGAAAGTGCCACGTCATCGAAATGCGGCTCGAGATACACGTGGCGCGCGGGATCGGCCGAGTGGATCACACCTGCTAGTATGCCGCGTGTCTGCGTCGGGCCGAATCGAGCCGCTGCCGCGCGACGTTGCCGAGAAGGTCGCCGCCGGCGAGGTCATTCAGCGCCCGGCCGACGTCGTCAAGGAACTGGTCGAGAACGCGATCGACGCGATCGTCGCTCGGCGAATCAACGAACCCGAGGCGAGTTCTGCCCGAACCGGCAACGTCATCGTCGACATATCGGGCGGCGGGCTCGAATCGATTCGCGTCGTCGATGACGGTGGCGGAATCGCGCCCGATCAGCTCGCAATCGCGCTGGCTCGCCACGCGACCAGCAAGCTACGCACACTCGACGATCTCGCCGACGTGGTGACGCTGGGCTTTCGCGGCGAGGCGTTGCCAAGCATCGCGGCTGTCGCCGCGATCGCGCTCGTGTCGCGAGTCCCAGGTGGCGACGCCGGCGCATTCGTAGAGGCTGAGGATGGCGCGGTTCTCGGCTCCGGCGCCCGCGGCAGCCCGATTGGAACGCAGGTCACGGTCCGCCGTCTCTTCGCCACGGTTCCGGCACGCCTCGCGTTTCAGCGCAGTCCCGGCGGCGAGGCGGCCGCGATCGCGCGCTTGATCGGAACGTATGCGCTCGCCTACCCGGAGATTCGTTTCCGACTCACGAGCGATCGACGAATCGCGATCGCGACCGACGGTTCGGGTGATCGTCGCGCGACCCTGGCGGCGATCCACGGCGCCGATGTCGCCCTCGCTCTGCTGCCGTTCGAGGCCCTCGATCCGGCCGGGGTTCGCGTCAGCGGCGTCATGAGCGCACCCGAGTTGACGCGCGGCACGCGATCTGAGATGTACCTCTACGTCAATCGACGCCCGATCCAGAATCGCGCGCTGGGTCACGCAATCATCGAAGCCTACCGGGGATTCACGCCCGACGGCAGATTCCCGATGGTCGTCGTCGACATCGAGGTCGATCCGCGCGAGATCGACGTGAACGTCCATCCGTCGAAGATGGAGGTGCGATTCCGACGCGACCGCCTCGTGTATGGCGCGGTCCAGCGGGCCGTCCGGGGAACCCTGGTCACCACCGCGCCGCCACCGTCCATTAGCGCGCCGCTGCGTGCCCCGCCGGCATGGCTCGCCGCGATGGCTCCTGGCGCACTGACGGCGACGCCGTACGAACCGCGCCTTCCCTTCCCCGCGGCCTTGGCAGGTCCGTCGCCACTCGCCGCGTCAGCCCCAGCTTCGCCGGTCGGGATTGCCGAGCCCGTCGCGCCGACGACCACCGGCACACGCCTACCGGTCATGCGAATACTTGGGCAGGCTCACGGGACCTACATCGTCTGCGAGGGTCCGGATGGCATCTACTTCGTCGATCAGCACGCCGCGCACGAGCGCGTGCTGTACGAGCAGGTCCTGGCGCGCCGGGGTGGCGATGCGGACCGGCAGGCGCTGCTCGAACCACTGGTCATCGATCTGCCCGCCGAACGCGTGCCGATCGTCCTGGAACGACGATCGGAACTGCTCGACCTCGGCTTCGACATTGAGCCATTCGGCGATTGCGCCGCGATTATTCGTTCGGTCCCGGCGGCGGTCGCGTCCCGGCCGCGCCTGCGCGAAGCGATCGTCTCCGCGATCGAGGCGGTGGCCGATCCCACGGCCGCCGGCGACCCATTCGATCGCGCGGCCGCGTCGGTCGCCTGCCACGCGGCCGTGCGGGCTGGCGACACTTTGTCGTTCGATCTCATGCGCGACCTCATCGGCCAACTCGAAGGCGCTGACCTCAGCGCATTCTGTCCGCACGGCCGGCCGACCGTGGTTCGCCTGCCGGCCAGCCAACTCGAACGCGACTTCGGGCGTCGCTAACCAGCGTCGGCGTCGGAACCGAGGATTCGGCGCTCGACCGCGCGGCAGATAATGTCCGGCAACGCCTCGATGCGCGGAACGAGTGTGCCTCGCGAACAGGCGACCGTCGCGCCATCGAGGCTCGGCTCGTAGGACGCCTTGAACTGCCCCTCGGCCAGGCCGACCCCAAAGGCGAGCAGCGCCAGTTGGGTCGCCGGCGGGCGCGGGCGATTCCGTTCGTCGATTCCCACGATGGCATCGACCAGCGCCTCTCGATCGCTGCTGATCCCGTCGGTCACCATGAGGATCGTCTTCAGGCCGCCCTGACTCTCGATGTCGCTCAGGGCCATTTGCAGCGCGGTCGCCTCGCGTGTCTCCCCGTGATCGAGCGTGTACATCTCGCGGACCAGATAGCTGAGGTCGCGCACGATGTAGCGGCTGGCTGGCTCGAGCCGCGAGGTGTCGGACGCCGTCTCGGCGAAGGAGCGCAGAACCCGCGGAGTCTCCGAGAACGCGATGACTTCGTACGGCAACTTCAGCCGCTCATGGATCTCGATGAACAGCACTGCGGTGTCGACGACCTGATCGAACTTGCGCGAGGGATACCCACGCTGAACGACGCTGCCGGAGACATCGAGCAGGATCGCGTTCGCGAAGTCCTTGAGGCTGTCGTCCCGGCGCTGGCGCGCGCCGCGCAGGAACGCCACCGCCGGGTCGATCAGCAGATTCTCGGTCCGATCCTCATCGATCTCGCCGGTATCGCCGCGGCGAAATCGACGCGGGCGCCGAAACGGATCGGTCGTCCCGAAGCGACGCAACATCAGGATCTGGGCGAGACCGGGCGCACCACCTCGGCCGTTGACCGTCGCGTCGATCAGGGGATCGAGTTCGTGGACCTTCCTGACGTAATTGAACTGCTCGTAATCGACGCCACCACGTGGCTTGAATCGCCGGATCCGCTGAATCACACCACCGACCCACCTCGGCCCGGAACTGAGCGATTCCCGATTCAGCGGCGGTGGCGTCACGCCGGCCGGTGGTCCGTCGCGACGGCCGGTCGGTCGCTCGTCGTCGTCCGACTCGGACGCGGACTCGGACCCGATCGGCGCGTCATCCCGAACGAAGAAGTACACGCCCGCGTCGGCGACGCCATCCTCGCTCGGTTCGGTCTCGCCGGACAGCTCTTCTCGGGCGTCGTCGCCGTCCTCGTCGTCGCGCTCGGCCGGACCTGGTTCGGATTCGGCGGCCGGTTCGGCCTCGCGGGCCTCGCGTTCGAGCTGGCTTCGGGAACGCGCGACGACCTCACCGTACATCGGGAGAACCGCTAGCAACCGTTCGGCGCACGCGGCAATCGATTCGCTGGCGATCGCCTCTTCGATGCGCGGCCAGACCGCCACCGCGGTCGACGCCTGCGCGTTGCCTTCGCGAACGAGATCCGGCCAGATTGTTCGGAGCCAGCGATCAAGCACCGCATCGAGAAAGTAATGATGCGGAAGGGGGTCCCGGCCACGCTGACGACCGCGCACGTCCGTCTTGGGATGAAGGTCCGTGCGGGCGAGATAGAGGGAGCGCAGGAATGTCGCCGCGCCGGGATACTCCGCGATGTAGCGCGTGTTGACGCGGAGGTCGTTGACGACGTTCAGGAGGAGCGAGGCGCTGGCCGCCTCGACACCGAATCGGGCCGCCGCCGCCGGGAATGCCAGCAATGCCTGGGCGGCGCCGGATCCGGCGTACATCGCCTCGGCGACCTCGTGGCAGATGCCGCCGACGATCCGCAGGCCGTCCCACTCCGTGAGGAGTCTGGCCGGGTACACGACCGTGCCGGATTCCGGCGCGTACGCCCACCAGTCTCCGGCGACGACCTTCGACGCGTGATCGCGCAACAGCAGCCGTGCGATTGTCTCGACCTCGGCCGGCCGATACCGCGTCGCCGCGATCTCGGACTCGATCGCGGCCCGATCCACGATAGGCGCGCCCCGATCAGGCCAGTCCATATTGCAGCAGCACCGGTTCGAGAACGCGTCGCGCGATCGGGCTGGCGCCTTCGAGCACGCCATCGCGAACCCGCGCGACGAGCTCGTCCGCGGTCGAACTCGCCCGCGCGATGGCGACGAGTTCGGCGGTCGAGAGCGCGGCGCCGCGCGCCGCCTGTCGGAGCGCCTCTTGAGACGCGCGCGAGAGGCCGACAATCGTCGCGGCGTCGACGCGTCCGGTCGAGATGTCCCGACAGTACGCGATGAGCCGGACGCAATTCGCCAGCGCCGGCGAGCGCCCAAGGGTTGGCGATACGAACGACAGGACTGCGATCTCTTCTTCGATCGGCGGATAGTCGATCGCGATGACGGCGCCAAAACGATTCTCGACCGCCTCGTTCATCGGCTTGACACCCTGGCCCTCCAGAGCGCCAGTCGCGATGACCCAGGCATCCGGGTGAACGGAGTGGCGCGAGCCGTCCGGCAACGTCAGGCTGGCGCCCTTGTCGAACAGGCCGTTCATCAGCGAATGGACGTCCGGATAGGCGACGTTGAAGTCATTCACCAGCACCGCGTCGCCGTTACCGAGCGCCTCGAGAAACGCCTGAACCGTCCAGCGCGTCACGCCACCGTGGAGACGGCGGCTGGCAGTCAGGTCTCCCTTGGCGGTCTCGCCGGTCAGCGAGAACTCGACCAACCGCTTGCCGCGAATGTACGCGAGCGTTCGGGCAAGGGATGACTTCCCGGAACCGGTCGGCCCGGCCAGGAAGACCGGTCGCCCCATCAGAATCGCCGCCTCGGTCAGCCGCAGCGCCCGAGCGCTCGTGGCGGTTAGGCAGGGCAAGATCTCGCGCGCGTTCGGAACGCGGCCGATGCGCGAAGGCACATTCGCGCCGTACTCGTGGCGCACCGATCGTTCGATTTCGGCCAGTCGATCGCGGTCGCGCACCAGGCGTCCGGCCGAATCGTGGGCGCGCACACGCAACCCGAGTCCAACGCGACGATCATCGACAGCGTGGAACGGCTCGCCGACCAGAACGCGCGTGCCATCGGTGAGCGTCATTCGGAATCGAACCTCGTGCAGGATTATCGGGCCGAGCCGCGCGTGACCAATCGTACGTGGAGGTTGTGCGATCGTCCGAACGTCGATCGCGCGACCGTCGGGCATCGGCCAGGCGATGCGAATGCCCGCCAACGCGGCCGAGCCGACGACGCGCAAGTCACTGAGCATCTCGCGGGTCAGCGCCATCGCGCGCGCGCGAGCCTCCGCCGGAAGCGTCGTGAACATCGTTCGTTCGCCGATATCGGCCAAGGTCTCGCCATCGATCGCGGCGATGCCGGCCCAGTGGATGAGCGCGCGCGTCGAGAGTCGGTTGATCAGGACCGAACCGATCTGTTCGTCGCCGCGCAGCCGAGCCGCCAACGCCGTCAATCGCGCCGCGACCGCCGGATCGAGACCGATGCCGGCCTCGCGGAACGGCGTCTGTGCCACGAACTCGGCGACGATCGCGGACGCCTCTTCGTCCGGAGGGATGAACGTCATCTCGATGAATCCCAGCCCGCGGCCGAATCGGCGCTCCATCGCCCGCCCAATGTCCAGCGTGCCGACGTAGTTCGGGTTCGCCGTGCCGATGATGCCGAAGTCGCGATGGACGTCGATCTCGACGTTGCCGCGCTCGGTGCCAGAGATCACCAACCGTCCGGTATCCATCGCCTGCGAAAACACGACCAGAACGTCGGCCGGCACCATGTTGATCTCGTTGATCAATAGCTTCCGCCCTCGGAGCATCGCCTCGACCGCCGGGCCAGGCACGGTCACGGTCGACTGCCCGCCGGACTCTTCGCGAATGACCTCGATCGACCGGTAGAAGTCGGTCAAAGACGTGTCGCCACTGAATGACAGTTCAGTCATAGCGTATCGTGCCAGCCAGGCGTACGTCTTGGCGGTGGTCGTCTTGCCGCAGCCGGTCGGACCAAACAAGAGGACGAATCCGCGGTGTTCGCCGGAGCCAGCCGCGACCGAAGCGATCCGCCGAAGGATTCGCGCCATCGATGGCGAGATGTAGGTAAAGACCTCCCGTTCGCTGGGCACGGCCTCGGCCAGCGTGTCGGCGGCCGGTAGCCTGTCGAGTTGCGATGACCATCCGGGTCGTCCTGGACGGCCGGCAATCGATTCGAGACCGATGCCAGTCGACGCTGGACGTCGCGGGAACGTCATACCATCGACGACGAAGCAATCTGGGTACAGAACCGCGCCCGGTCCGAGCGATCGTCCGCCAGCTTCGGTCACAAGCTAGCCACGCGCGCGAAACAGGATCGCAATGAGATTGTCGACCGGCGCATATTCGTCGCTCAGGATGATCGGCGGCCCATCGGCGATGTACTGATCGAGCAGCGGCCCCGGCATCGCAACGGTCCGCGACTGAACCCCGCGGGCGTTGTAGGACGCCCGCAGCGCCTCGACGTCGATCCCGGCGGCGGAACCCGCGATCACCCAGACGTTGGCGCCGCCGCTCTCCCACGCCGGACTGGCGGCCAGCAGTTGAACGACCGGGAACGTCTGCTTCATCGTCCGGGCAGCCGACCGGAGCAGTTGACCGTCGCGATACAGGTCGATCACGGTCAGAAGATAAGCGCCGTCCGGCTTGAGCAATGCGCGCACACGGTCGTTGTACTCGCGCGTCATGATGTGGTACGGCACCGACAGGTCGTTCACTGCATCCTGGACGACCAACGCGTAGGCGCCCGGCGGTGCAATCTCCTGCACGTACTGCCGCCCGTCGAGGTTGAACGACTGAATCCGAGTGTCGCGCGGCATCGCGAAGTACTGGTGGGCAACCTCCGTCACACCGGCGTCGATCTCGACGACCTCGACCGTGGCGCCGGGTAGCCGGGCGTCGACCCACCGCGGGTAGGTGTAGCCGCCACCGCCGATGACGAGCATCCGCAGAGGCCCGAGCCGCTCCGCGTACATCGTCGCGATCTCGGACTGAACTTCTTCGTGAACGTAGCCGAGGAATCCGGGGTCACCAACCTTCACGAACGAGTGAACGAGGTGGTCGAGGACCAGTGTCCGGAGTGTCCCGACGCCCGGCCGCTCCTCCGTGCCGACCTTAATGCAGAAATAGTTTGTCTCGACCGTGCAGCGCGAGCGCGCCGCGTCGCGCCACAGCAGGGCGCCGACCATCGCGACTGCGAGGACGACGACCGCCGCGCCCGTCACAGGCGCCCGCCAGTATCGGCCGACCAGTAGCGCCAGTAAGAGAAGCGTCAGGCCCAATCCGAACACGAGCGCGTGGACACCGAGGGCGGAAATGAGCCACCAGCCGGTCGCGAACGTTCCAGCGATCGCTCCGGCGGTCGACCAGGCATAGATCTCGCCGCTGACGCGTCCGGCCAAGCGTGGGTCGGTGATCGCCAGCTTGACGACTTGCGGCGAGATCGTGCCGAGGAAGAATACCGGGACGAAGAACACGACGAACGTCTCGGCGACGATGCGTTCGATTAGTCCGAGTTGACCCCACATGTCGTGCGCGTCGAGAAGTTCGACCAGAAGCAGCACCGCCAGCGTCGCGATCGCGCCGGCCAACAGCGAGTACGCTAGCGTCCGCTGGTCGGAAGAACGATCGGCGATCCAGCCGCCGAAGTAGTTGCCCAGCGTGATCGCGAAGAGGACCACGCCGATGATGCCGGTCCAGCTGTAGAGGGAGAGGCCGAGGGAAGGCGCCAGGATGCGGCTGGCCGCGAGCTCGACTCCCATCGTCGCGAAACTGGAGAAAGCGACGATCACGCAGGCAAGAGGGACGTTGCCGACCAGATCGAGCGTCCCCAATCGCGCCACGGTTCCGGCCCAATCGTCCGCGGTGACGCTGTCATCCGTTTCGCTCTCGCCGGTTCCGCCGAATCGCAGCGAGACGAGCGCCAGAACGACGAGGATCGTCGCGACTCCCAGAAGAATGGTCGTGACCGAAAGATACGCCGTGAGGACGAAGCCGGTCGCGAAGTTACCGATCAGACTTCCGGCCGTGCCGCTGGCGTAGACCACGCCGATGACACGACCGGCGCGGGCGCGATCCGTCACCGCGCGCGTGATGACGAGCGGCGTGATCGCGGCAAGCGCAAAGCTGGGCGGGAGGAATCCGGTGGTCGTGAGCACGAATATTCGACCCAGCAGATCGAGACCGCGGACCGGCGATAGCCCGGCCAGCCAAGGCACAACGAGCATCGGCACGATCGAGAGTGCCGCCCCGAGGAAGAAGAGACCGGCGACGCGCGCGCCGGATGCCGACCGCGAGGCCCAGCGTCCACCGGCCCAGTTCCCGAGGCTGATTCCAGCCAGGACGACGCCGATGATCGAGGTCCATGTATAGAGCGAAGACCCGATGTACGGCGCCAGAACGCGCGCGGCGATCAACTCGACGATCAAGGTTGCCGCGCTGGCGCCGAATGCCAGGGTTGCGGCGAGCGGAACGCTGATTCCGCGAGCGGACGCGTCACTCGCTCGCGACACGTCCACCATCGAGTGCCGGAGTATACGCGGCCATCTCAAGCCGCGCGCCACAGCCGCCTTGTCGCCTTGGGAGGCCGCAACTACAATCGCGGACATCTCTCCTCGCTCGGAGAGACCGTTGACGACGACGTCCACGGCTCGGCGGATCCGCGGCCGAGCGTGGACGTTTTTTCATAGGTCGAAGGCATCAAGGCGGCTCATCGGCACACTCAGAAATCAGGAATCGGCAGCGAGTATGAGACTCCACAGACCCGCCGGTGCGGAGCGCACCCTTTACGACGCCAGATTCGAGCACGATGCCTGTGGAGTTGGGTTTGTTGCGCGGGCCGACGGTCGGCCGACGCACGAGATCGTTCGCCAGGGGATCGATTCCGTCATCAATCTCACCCACCGTGGCGCCGTGTCGGCCGACGCGCGGTCTGGCGACGGCGCGGGCATCCTGACGCAGATTCCTCGACGCCTTCTGGCCGAGGATCTGGCCGCGCGTGGAATCCGCAAGTTCGACGCCGATCGCATGGCGGTCGGCATGTTCTTCATGCCGCGCTCCTCGATCGACACGGAGCGCATGAAGTCGATCGTCACAGGCGCGTGCGAGCGGCGCGGTTTCACGGTCGTCGCCTGGCGCGACGTGCCGGTCGACCCAACCGTCCTCGGCGAAAAAGCGCTCGTGACCCAGCCAACGGTCGTTCAATTGATCGTCGTGCCGCCGATAACACTCGATGCGCGCGCGATCGATCGAGACCTCTTGCTGATCCGCAAGGAGAGTGAGCGCCAGGCCGAGGCCGCCGACATCACTGACTTCTACGTTCCCTCGTTCTCGTGTCGCACCATCGTCTACAAGGGCCTGTTCGTCGCACCGCAATTGGGAGGGTTCTACCGCGATCTCGAGGATCCGCGTTTCGAATCAGCCCTGGCCGTTTTCCACCAACGCTATTCGACCAATACGTTCCCGAACTGGCAGTTGTCGCAGCCGTTCCGTTCCCTGGCCCACAACGGCGAGATCAACACCCTGCAAGGCAACCGAAACTGGGTGCGCGCGCGAACCGGGGCGATGCGCTCGACGGCGTGGGGCGATCGGATTGCGGAACTGGCGCCGATCATCTGGGAGGAAGGCTCCGACACGGCCAGCCTGGATGAGACCGTCGAACTCCTGGAGCTCTCGGGCCGCGACGTCCTGCACAGCATGATGATGCTCGTGCCGGAGGCGTGGGAGAACATGCCGCACATGGTTCCGGCCTGGCGGTCGTTCTACGAGTACCACGCGTCTTTGACCGAGCCGTGGGATGGCCCTGGATCGTTCGCGTTCAGCGACGGCACGGTCGCTGGCGCCTCTCTCGATCGCAACGGCCTTCGTCCGGCTAGGTACAAGGTCACGGCCGACGGCGTGGTGATCGTCGCATCCGAAGTCGGCACGATCGATATCCCAGAGTCCGAGGTCGTCGAGAAGGGCCGCCTCGGCCCTGGCCAGATGATCGCCGTCGATACGGCGCGGCATTTGATCTTGCACAACGACCGCATTAAGGACGAGGTCGCCGGACGCAAGCCGTACGGCGAGTGGGCGCGCCGCTATTGGCGCCTCGGTGAGCACGTCACGCCTCGACTACCGATCGGCTCGTTGAACGGCACCACGAAGCCGCTGCAGCACGCCTTCGGTTACACGAATGAAGAGGTCAAGTTTGTCCTCGAACCAATGGGCGTCGACGGCAAAGAGGCGATCTGGTCGATGGGCGACGACGCGCCGCTCGCGATCCTGTCGCGCAAGAATCGGGTTCTCTACCACTACTTCCGGCAGCGATTCGCCCAGGTGACAAATCCGCCGATCGATCCACTGCGCGAAGCGATCGTCATGTCGCTCGACGCGTATCTCGGACGGCGCGGCTCACTCCTCGAAGAGACACCGGAACACGCGGACCTCATCCACATCAAGCATCCCTTGCTCGTCGCCGAGGAACTGGATGCGATTCGCTCGGTCGGCGCGCCGCACCGGACGGCGAGCTTGTCCGCTCTCTTCGATCCGCGCGCCGGAACGGACGGGCTCGATCGCGCGCTGACCGACCTCGTCGAACACGCGATTGCCGAGGTCGAGGCGGGTGCGACAATTCTGGTCGTGTCCGACCGCGGAGTCGACGCCGCTCACGCGCCAGTACCGATGATCCTGGCCGTCGGCGCGGTGCACCACGGTCTGATCCGCGCCAATCGACGCTCCGCCGCCGATATCATCGCCGAGACCGGCGACGCGTGGGACGTTCACCAGATCGCTTGCCTGATCGGGTATGGCGCCAGCGCGGTTCATCCGTACCTGGCGATCGAATCGATCGTCCGGTTGGCTGAGGAACTGACGGTCGAGAACCTCGATCCAACGCGCGCCCTCCGGAACATGCGAACGGCCGTCAGCGACGGGCTGCTCAAGATTCTCTCGAAGATGGGTATTTCGACGCTGACGAGCTATCGGGGCGCCCAGATTTTCGAGGCGATCGGGCTCGGTGACGACGTGATCGACCGCTGTTTCGCCGGAACACCGTCGCGCATCGGCGGCATGGGCTTGAAGGAGATCGCCTCCGACACGGTCCAGCGACACGCCGAAGCCTTCGGCTTGCCGGCCGGAGACCTGAAGTTGCATGACCCTGGGTTCTACCGGTTCCGCCGCGACGGCGAGTACCACGACTACAACCCGCGTGTCGTGCGGGCGCTGCAAAAGGCGGCTGACACCGGCGGCGCGGCCGACTACCGCGCTTTTGCCGACATGGTCAATGGTCGCGACCCGGCCGCGCTTCGCGATCTGATGCGGGTCGCGACCGGTCGCGCGCCGATTTCGATCGACGTCGTGGAGCCGGTCGAATCGATTCGCCGACGCTTCACGACGCAGGCGATGTCGCTGGGCGCCCTCTCACCGGAGGCGCATTCGACGATCTCGATCGCGATGAATCGCATCGGTGGCCGATCGAATACCGGCGAAGGCGGCGAAGACCCGGTCTGGTACCGCCGGCGTGGTGATGGCGACTCGGCCGACAACAAGACGAAGCAGATCGCGTCCGGCCGATTCGGCGTCACGACCGAGTATCTGGCGCACGCGTTCGAGATCGAAATCAAGATGGCCCAGGGGTCCAAGCCGGGCGAGGGTGGACAACTACCTGGCCACAAAGTGTCCGAACTGATCGCGCGCCTGCGCCATTCGGTGCCGGGCATCCCGTTGATCTCGCCGCCACCCCACCACGACATCTACTCGATCGAGGATCTCGCGCAACTGATCCACGATCTAAAGACGGTTAACCCGCGTGCGCGGATCGGCGTGAAGCTGGTGGCGGAGTCCGGCGTTGGCACGATCGCGGCCGGCGTCGCCAAGGCGTACGCCGACTACGTTCTCATTTCGGGTCATGCCGGTGGCACCGGCGCCTCACCGCTGTCATCGATCAAGGGCGCCGGATGTCCGTGGGAGCTCGGCCTGGCCGAGACGCAGCAGGTCCTGGTCCTGAACGATCTACGCGGTCGTATTCGCGTCCGGACCGACGGTGGCCTGAAGACCGGCCGCGATGTCATCGTCGCCGCGTTGCTCGGCGCCGAGGAGTACGGTTTCGGCACCGGCGCCGTCGTCTCGATTGGCTGCGACATGGCGCGAGCATGTCATCTGAACACGTGCCCGACCGGCATCGCCACTCAGCGCGAAGATCTTCGCGCTAAGTTCACCGGTCGCCCGGAGCAACTGATCAACTACCTGACGGGCATCGCACAGGAGGCTCGCGAATTACTCGCCGCGATGGGCTGCCGTAGCCTTGACGAGATCATTGGCCGGAGCGACTTCATCAACCAGAATCGCGAAACGTCGAACCCGCGGGCAAACATGCTCGACCTGACGCGACTGATCGCGCCGCCCGATCCGGAATTCAAGCGCCCGATCCGCTCGGCCGTCGATCGAAACGATCGCGGCGAGATCCCGCTCGACGACTCCATCCTGCCGGAGTTGGCGGCGGCGATCGAGCGATCCGAGCCCTGTTCGGTCGCGCGGATGGTGCGGAATCGCCACCGCACGGTCGGGACGAAAATCGCCGGGGAGATCGCCTACCGTCACGGATCGGAAGGCCTACCTGACGCGACGGTCGAGCTCTGCTTCGAAGGCACCGCCGGTCAGAGTTTCGCCGCCTTCACCACGCGAGGAATGCGCATCGTCCTGCACGGCGAAGCCAACGACTACGTCGGAAAGGGAATGTCCGGCGGCGAGATCATCGTCCGCCCGCCCGATGCAGCCCGGTACGACTGGCACGAGAACACGATCATCGGTAATACCGTGCTCTACGGTGCGACCGGCGGAGCCCTTTACGCCGCCGGACGAGTCGGCGAGCGATTCTGTGTTCGCAACTCCGGCGCCTTGGCGGTCGCCGAAGGCGCCGGCGACCATTGTTGTGAGTACATGACCGCCGGCATCACCGTGATCCTCGGCGAGACCGGCCGCAATTTCGGCGCGGGCATGTCGAACGGCATTGCCTTCGTACTGGACGAAGAGGACCAGTTCCCACGACGATACAACCCCGATATGGTGGGCATTGAGCGCGTGACCAACGAGGATGACGCGGAGGTCTTGCGCACGATCGTCAACCGACATCGCGAGGAAACCTGCAGCCCGCGAGCGGCCGCGATTCTGGCCGAGTGGGAGCGGTACCTCCCGATGTTCTGGAAGGTCGTGCCGCACCCGTCGAAGGGAAAGCAGCAGACAACCGTATTGGCAGTCCGAGCGAGCCAGCGCGCAGCGCCGCGCGCGTAAAGAGGAAGCAATGCTACAAGGTAAGATCGTCGCACTGCGGGCGGTCGAAAAAGAGGACGTCGAGTCAATCCGCGAATGGCTGACCGACGTCGAACTGATCCACGCGCTGGGAGCCCGGCCGATACCACTCGCGACCATCGACCCGGAGAAGTTGCCGGAAGTCTTCCGCCTTCGCGAGGGACGTGTCCTTTCGATCGTTGGCCGTGACCGCAATCTCATCGGCATCCTCGGTTTTGGCAACGTTCACGAGTTCAACCGCAGCGCATCGCTGGTCGTGCTGATCGGCGACCGTGGCGAGTGGAACCGTGGGTACGCGTCCGACGCAATTCGCGCGGCCGTGCGTTTCGGATTCGAGGAGCTCAATCTCAACAGCATCGAGGCGCTGATCCCGGCATTCAATGCCCGGGCGCTGCGCGTGTTTCAGAAGGCCGGATTCGCTGTCGAGGGCACTCTGCGCGAGCGGTTCTTCGCCAAGGGCAAGTACTGGGATATGATCTCGACCGCCGCCATCCGCGGACAGTGGACACCCGACCAGGCTGTGGAGCAGACCGTGCCTGTCTCAGAATCCGCGACCACGCCGGCCCGGGCGGACGGAGTTCCGGTCTGAGCGTTCTCAGCGACCGGACGATCCGGCAGCGGATCGCCGACGGCAGCATCGAAATCGATCCGTTCGAGGACGCGCGCGTCCAGCCGTCGAGCGTCGATCTGCGGCTGGGCGACCGAATCCGTGTCTTCACGAATAACCATCGCTATGCGATGGTGGATCTCCGAAAGCCGGCCGAGGATCTGACCGAGCTGGTCGTCCTGAAACCAAATGAGCCGTTCATTCTTCATCCGCACGAATTCGTGCTGGGTATCACGTTCGAACGGGTTCGCCTGCCTGACAACATCGTCGGACGCCTTGAAGGCAAGAGCTCGCTCGGACGATTGGGGCTGCTGATCCACTCGACGGCCGGCTTTGTCGACCCGGGCTGGAATGGGCGGCTGACGCTCGAATTGGCGAACATTCTCAATCTGCCAATCACGCTCTATCCCGGAATGCCGGTCGCGCAGATCTCCTTCATGGACCTGACGACACCGGTCGATCGGCCCTACGGATCGCCGAGTCTCCTCAGTAAGTACCAGGGTGATACCGATCCAATGCCCAGCAAGTACCATCTGAACTTCGATCCCCGATAAGGACTGGAACGACCGACTTTCTGGAACAAACGAGGTGTCTCGCGCGTCCTATTCGGAACAGGGAGGCACTCACGATGCGACTCGTCCCGGCCAGCGCGATCTTCATCCCCATCCTTGGCACATTTCTGATCGGATGCACCGCGATTGGCCCGAGCGGTGCCGGGATCCGGCCGCCTGAAGCGTCCCAACCACCCCGCCCACCGATCGCCGGTGTTCAGCGAACCGGTCCGGTCGGTCCGCCACCGGGCCAGGGCCAGGGTCCGCCACCCGGTCAGGGTCAGGGACCGGCGATGAGTCGGGGCCTCAGCGTAGTCGGTGATGGGGCGATCACGGTCGATCCGGATCTCGCCTACGTGTCGGGTGGCGTCCAGACGCGCGCCGCGACCGCGGCTGAGGCACAGGCATCCAATACCCAGACGATGAGCGCGGTGATCGCCAAGATCCGATCGCTCGGCATTCCCGAACGCGATATCCGTACGACCGGGATCAACCTCTCGCCCATTTTCGGCCGTGACGGCTCTGGGGTGACCGGCTACTCGGCCGCCAACAGCGTCCGCGTCACCGTGCGAGAGATTCGGCGGGCCGGCGAAATCCTCGACGCGGTCGTTCGCGAGGGCGCCAACACGATCGGCGGCATCCAGTTCGCGCTCGCCGACGAGAAGCCCGCCCGACGCCAGGCCGTCGAGGCGTCGGTCAAGGATGCGCAGTCGCGCGCGGAAGCGATCGCCGCGGCCGCGAACGTCCGCATCGTCGGCATCATCGAAATCAGTGACGAAGCCGGCGGCGGCATACCGCCGATCGCGGCGCCGCGCGCGGCATTGATGGCCGAGGCGGGTCCCGTGCCAGTTCAACCGGGCCAACTCAGCATCAACGCCCGAGTCCGGGTCGTCTTCGACATTCGCTGATCCGCCGCGCCCCCAACGATCGGTCCGCGCTTGCTACCAGCCCCCGAACCAGCCGCGCTCGGGTCATTCGCCCTCGTGAGGGCGAATGACCCGAAAGTACCTCTTATGCAGTTACCATATTGTTACGACAACTCGAGTGCGCGACAATAAGAATCGCGTCACCAATCGGACGATCCGGTGTTTCATTGATGAAGCGCTTCGTCGGCTTGGGAGTCAAAAGAGGGGTGTGGCGGCG
This sequence comes from Chloroflexota bacterium, assembly GCA_004297775.1. GTDB lineage: Bacteria > Chloroflexota > UBA6077 > FW602-bin22 > FW602-bin22 > FW602-bin22. The sequence continues at coordinate 117,952 of SCUE01000037.1, forward strand.
GTGATCTCGTCAGCGCGCGTATCCACGGCGATTCTGATTGCGATTACCCTGCTGTCGCCTTTGCTCTTCGACGTGATCGCGCGCTTCTAGATCCGGCGCCGATCATCCCAGCTGGGCGATCATTCGCCTAGCGACTCCAGTTGTTCTGTCAAGCGGGTGACCCGTTGCTCGCTCTCGATGAGACGACCGCGTTCGCGCTCGACAACGTCGGGCCTCGCTCCGGCCACGAATCGCCCGTTCGCCAGCAACGCGGCGACCCGGTCTCGTTGCGCGATCGCGGATTGGAGTTCGCCGGTGAGACGACGCCTTTCTGCCGCCAGATCCAACATCCCCGCGAGCGGAATGAAGATCACGATGTCGCCAGCGAGCGCTCGCACTGCCTGAGGCGGCGCCTCATCGATGTGCTCCCGAATGTCCAGTCGGGCCAGATGGCCGAGCGCCGCGATCGCCGCCGCCTGTTCGCGCAAGATCGGCGCAAGGTCACCGGCCGCCAGGATCGCATCGATGCGGCGTCCAGCATCAACCTTCTGCTCGGTCCGTATGTTCCGAATCGCGCGCGTCACGGCGATCACGGCATCCATCGCGCTTACATCGTCCGATTCGGCGCCAGCAGCGACGGTCGGCCACGACGTCGCGATCAACCGGACGGAATTCGGCCGCAGGTGCGACCAGATCTCCTCGGTGACGAACGGAATGAAAGGATGAAGAAGCGTCACCATCCGTTCGAGGACGTCGTAGAGCGTCGCCAACGTGGCATCGCGCCGCCCCGAATCGCCGGACCTGAGAGCGAGCTTCGCGATCTCGATGTACCAGTCGCAGTATTCGTTCCAGGCGAACTCATACAGAGTCCGACCGGCCTCGCCGAAATTGAATCCATCGAGATGGGCCGTCACCTCGTTCGTCACCGCGTCGGATCGCTGCCGGATCCATCGATCGGCCAGATCCGGCGTTCCACGAACAACTGGGCGGTCGCCAGCGCCGACGACGAACCGGGCCGCGTTCCACAGTTTGTTCGTGAAGTTTCGATTTCCCTCGATTCGGTCGAGCGAAATCCGCAAGTCGTTGCCCGGCGTAGAACCCGTCGCAAGCGTGAATCGCAGCGCGTCGGCGCCGAACCGTTCGATCACTTCGAGCGGGTTGTCCCCGGACTGATAGTTCGATTTCGAGATCTTCGATCCATCGGCATGGCGGACCATGCCGTGCAAGTACACCGTGCTGAACGGCGCCTCGCCCATGAACTCGATCCCGGTCATGATCATGCGGGCGACCCAGAAGAAGATGATGTCGTATCCGGTCTCCATGACTGTCGTCGGGTAGAAGTACTTCAGGTCGTCGGTCTGTTCGGGCCAACCAAGGGTCGAGAATGGCCATAACGCCGAGCTGAACCACGTGTCGAGGACGTCGTCATCCTGTCGTAGCGCGCCGCCGCAGGTCGGGCACGTCGTGGGATCTTCGCGACTCACGATCTGGTGGTTGCCGGAATCGCAGTACCAGACCGGAATGCGATGTCCCCACCACAGTTGGCGCGAGATCACCCAGTCGCGGATATTCTCCATCCAGTTGAAGTAGATTCGCTCGAACCGCTCCGGGAGAATACGGATCCGACCGTCGCGCACGGCCGCGATCGCCGGTTCAGCGAGCGGCTTCATTCGCACGAACCACTGCTCGCTGATACGAGGCTCGAGGATCGTGTCACAACGGCTGCATTGCGCGACGGCGTGGCGATGCGCCTCGGTTGCCACAAGGAACGCGCCCTCGGCCAACTGAGCGACGATTCGCCGCCGCGCTTCGTAGCGATCGAGGCCCTCGAAGGGACCACCATCGCCGTTGATCGTCCCATCCGGGTTCATGACGTTGATACTGGCCAGGCCGGCGCGCCGACCGATCTCGTAGTCCGTCGGATCGTGCGCCGGTGTCACTTTGACTGCCCCGGTGCCGAATGCGCGATCGACGGCCTCGTCCGCGACAATCGGGATGCGTCGGCCCACCAGTGGCAGTTCGACCTCGCGCCCGATCAGATCGCGGTATCGCTCATCTTCCGGGTGAACGGCCACGCCGGTGTCACCGAGCATCGTCTCCGGCCGAGTCGTGGCCACGACGATGGCTCGCTCAGGATCGCCGACCAGTGGATAGCGCGCGTGCCAGAGATGCCCGGCGGTGTCAACGTGATCGACTTCCAGGTCGGAGAGGACGGTCGCGCATCGCGGACACCAGTTGACGATGTAACTACCGCGATAGATCAGTCCCTTCTCGTACAGGCGCACGAACGCCTCACGCACCGCGCGCGAGAGGCCCGGATCGAGCGTGAACCGCTCGCGGGTCCAATCGACCGATGCGCCCATCCGGCGCATCTGCTCGGTGATGACCGAGCCGTACTCGTGCTTCCACTGCCAGACTCGCTCGATGAACCGCTCGCGGCCGAGATCGTGGCGCGTCAGACCCTCGCGCGCCAACGCGGCCTCGACGACATTCTGCGTCGCGATACCGGCGTGATCCGTGCCAGGAAGCCAGAGCGTGCGACGCCCCTGCATACGGCGCCAGCGAGTCAAGACATCCTGAAGAGTGATGAACATCGCCGAGCCGTGGTGCAGGACGCCGGTGACGTTTGGTGGTGGAATGACGATGCAGTGCGGCTCGACCTCGGATCGGCCGCCGGGCGGCACGCTCGGCGTGAACGCGCCCGAAGTCTCCCAGTCCGCGTAGACCCGCTGTTCGACGGTCAGGTGATTGTAGGCGCGCTCCATGGCGCGATCGGCACGTAGCATAGGGCGGAATGATAACGACGGGACAACCATTGATCGGCTCGTCCGCGATTGCTACCATTTGCATTCGCGCACGAAACGCCGCCACCTTTGGGAGGCTTCAGCAGACGAATCGGCATTCCTCGCGAGCGTTAGCTCTTGGTCCTCGCGGCAGTTCGCAATTCGCGACCGTCGCAATGGGCAATTGACGAGGTACACGCCTTGGGGAGCGCAATTGGCCCTGGGACGTCATCTCCTCATCGAGTATCACGATTGTTCGTGGGGGGCGCTCGATAACGAGGAACTCATACGTGGCACACTCGTCGAAGCGGCGGAGAGGCTGCACTCGACGATTCTCAGCGTTGGCACGCACAAGTTCGAACCGATCGGCGTGACGGCGGTCGTGATGATCGCCGAGTCTCACCTGACCATTCATACGTGGCCCGAACACGGCTACGCGGCGGTCGACATCTTCACCTGTAGTCAGACCATGAGCCCGAGCGATGTCGTCGGCTTTATTGGCGCGCGATTGTGCTCGCGGCGGATCGACTGTCAGGAAGTCATGCGGGGCATCCTGCCACCAGTGGCGGCCGGGATCGGCGCGTGACCCGGCACGAAACGGTCGGGCTCTGGCCTGGGCTCGATGTGCGCTTCGCGGTCACGCAGTCGATCGTCTCGCAGCAGACCGCCTTCCAGTCGCTGGAGATTTGCGACACCGAGACGTTCGGCCGCGCGCTCTTCCTCGATAACAAGATCCAGTCGGCCGAAGTCGACGAGCACATCTATCACGAGTCGCTGGTCCACCCCGGCCTGCTCGCGCATCCGAATCCGCGATCCGTCTACATCGCCGGTGGTGGCGAGGGCGCGACGCTCCGTGAGGTGCTCCGCCACAGATGTGTCGAGCGCGCGGTGATGGTCGACATTGACGGCGAGGCCGTCAACTTCGTGAAGCAATACATGGTGGCGTGGCATCGCGGCGCCTTCGCGGATCGTCGCACCGAACTCGTTATCGGTGATGCCCGCGCGCATCTTGCCGATACGTCCGAAACATTCGATGCGATCATCGTTGACGTCACCGATCCGATTGCCGGTGGACCGTCGTACCTCCTGTTCACGCGGGAGTTCTACGAATTGGCACGCCAGCGATTGAATCCCGGCGGCATCATCGCCATCCAGGCGGAATCGACCGCTTCGCCGCTCCTTTACGGGCACGCGGCGATCGTCCGGACGCTCAGGCAAGTCTTCGGAACCGTGCGTGCCTACGCCACGTTCGTGGCCTCGTTCGGCGAGCCGTGGGGCTTCGCCGTCGCCAGCGACTCGCTCGACCCGGCTGCGCTCGAACCGACCGAGGTAAACGGCCGACTGGCCGCGCGCGGGGTCCCGACGCGCCACTACGATGGCGAAACGCACCGCGCGATGTTCTCCCTGCCGAGACACGTGCGCGACGCAATTGCCGCCTCGGGTGAGACGATCTCCGATCGTCAGCCCCTGATCGCGCACTGATGGCGCTCGCGCCCGGCGAGGTCCTGCCTCTGCACACCGGCGGGTCGTTCCGACACCGCGCGTCATCGGCGCCGTCGCCGGCGCTCCTGATCGATCGCCGCGTCATTGAGCACAACATTCGCGCAATGCGACACGCGCTCGGCGGCATCGACATCCATTACGCCGTCAAGGCGAACGACGACCTCGGCGTGCTGAGGGCCATCGCAAACGAGGGAGCCGGGTTCGAGGTCGCGTCCAGCGCAGAACTACGGGCCGTCCTCTCCCTCGGCGTTGCGCCGCGTCGAATCATCTCCTCGAACCCCATCAAGCGTCCGGACTTCATCGTCGATGCCCACGCCGCGGGTGTGCGGCGCGTCGCGATCGACAGCCTGGCTGAAGTCGAGAAACTGTCCGGTCTGGCTGGTGGCATCGAGGTGTATTGCCGCGTCGAGGTCGATAACTCGGACAGCGAGTGGCCGCTCTCGCGAAAACACGGCGTTGTCGCCGCGGACGCCCCCGACTTGCTGGTCGCGGCCCGCGACGCCGGGCTCGTCCCGGTCGGATTGACGTTCCACGTCGGTTCACAGTGCCTCAATCCACGCGCGTGGCGTTCGGCACTGCTCGTCGCAGTCGGTGTCTGGCGCGCCTGCGAAGCGCGCGGATTGCGCTTGAGCCTGCTGAACCTCGGCGGTGGGTTCCCGATCAGGCACGTTAAGGAGATCCCAGCGCTCGAGGAGTTCGGCTACGTCATTCGACACCACGTCGCCGAACTCTTCCCACCAAATATCGAGGTCGCCGTGGAACCCGGCCGTGGCCTGGTCGGCGACGCGGCGGTGCTCGCCACGACTGTGATCGGCGTGGCCGATCGAGCCAACGGGCGATGGGTCTTTCTCGACGCAGGCGTCTTCAACGGCCTTCTTGAGACGATCGGCGGCTTCCAGTACCAGTACCAGGTCGAGCGCGACGGTCCGACACGCCCGACGACTCTGGCCGGTCCAAGTTGCGACAGTGTCGATACGATCCAGAGCGGCGTACCGCTGCCTGATCTGTCGATCGGCGACCGTGTCTACGTGATGAACGCTGGCGCCTACACGCTCAGTTACGCGTCGTCGTTCAACGGGTTCGATCCGCCGGCCATCGTCTACCTGGACGAATAGCCGGCGTTCGATTCCGCGGGTCCGCCGCGATCAGCCCGTCCGGCGCTGAGTCGCCTGATCGACCATTTGCGTGTAGATCTGCGTCGTCGCGATGTTCGCGTGGCCGAGCAACTCCTGCACGTCGCGCAGATTGGCATTGTTGCTCAGCAGGTGGATTGCGAACGAGTGACGCAGGGTGTGCGGCGTAATGCTACCGCTGAGCCCGGCCGCCCGCGCGTGACCCTTCAGAATCAGCCAGAAACCCTGCCGTGTCAGTCGCTCACCGCGATGGTTGACGAACAGGGCCGCGGTCTCGCGGTGTCGCGTCAGACTCGGTCGTGCACTGCTCAAGTAGTCTTCGAGCGCCTTCTGGGTGCGAACGTCGAATGGGATGTGTCGTTCGCGTCCGGCCTTGCCGAGGCAACGAACGTAGTTCGAGAACAGGTCCACGTCGTCCTGATTGAGCGACATGAGTTCCGACACACGCATGCCGGTCGCGTACAGCAGCCGAAGCATCGCGCCGTCGCGAACCGCCTCTGGTCCCATCTTGACCGACGGGGCGACCAGCAGACTCTCGATCTCTTCGCTACTGAGGGTGCGCGGCCGTGTCTTGCCGACGCGCGGCGAATCGAGGCCCTCAGTCGGGTCCACCTTGATAAGTCCGGAATGCGTGAGCCAGTGGAAGAACGACTTGACCGCCGCGATCTTGCGCGCCATCGTCGCCGACGCGTACCCCTTCTCTTTGAGGAACTCGATGAACGCGTTGAGGCGCGGTTTTCCGACGCCGTTCCAGTTGATGCTCTGGTCGCCAACGACCGACAGTGGGCGCCCTCCCGTGCGGTTTGCCCGGAGGAATTCATGAAGCTGTGTCAGGTCGTTCCGGTACGCGGCGACCGTGTTCTCCGAACTTGCCCGTTCGCCAACCAGATACCCCAAGTAGCGATCTATGTCTGCCTGCACAAGTCCTCCTCTGGCGGAGGGGATTCTGTTGTCATATCCCTAAGGATCGGATAAACCGACCTGCAAACCCTATTAAGCGCTAGTTATCGACGACTGGCAGACTGCGCCGCAAAACGTCGATTCTCTCAAGCGCCAGACCGGCGCCGATCGCGACGCAGGCCAACGGATTGTCCGCCACGTAGCACGGGACGCCGGTTTCGAGCGTGAGAAGTTTGTCCAGTCCGCGAAGGCTCGCGCCGCCACCGGTCAAGATAATGCCCTTGTCGATGACGTCGGACGCCAACTCCGGCGGCGTCTGTTCGAGCACGCTCTTCGCTGCCGCGATGATCGACGTGAGCGGTTCGGCGATCGCCTCGCGCACCTCGCTCGATCGTATCGTGATCGTCTTCGGCAGGCCGCCGACCTGATCGCGGCCACGCACATCCATCGTCAACTCTTGATCCATCGGCAATGCGGAGCCGATCTTGATCTTCACGTCCTCAGCCATCCGCTCGCCGATCATCAGGTTGTACTTACGCTTGATGTACGTCGCGATGGCGTCATCCATCTTGTTGCCACCGACGCGAACCGACGTGCTGACGACAATCCCGTTCAGAGAGATGACCGCGGCCTCGGTCGTTCCACCGCCGATGTCGATCACCATGTTGCCGCTGGCGAGGTGGATGGGGATCTTTGCGCCGATCGCGGCCGCGAGAGGCTCCTCGATCAGCCAGGCGGTGCGCGCGCCCGCCTGAATCGTCGCGTCGTGAACCGCCCGTTGTTCGACGCTGGTGACGCCCGCGGGAATGCAGATCATAACGTCGGGCTTGAAGAGCGTGAAGCGGCCAGTCACCTTCTGGATGAAGTACCGGAGCATCGCCTCGGTGATGACGTAATCGGCGATGACGCCGTCGCGCATCGGCCGCACGACCGTGATCGTGCCAGGCGTCCGCCCAAGCATCGCCTGCGCGTCGCGGCCGACCGCCATGATCGCATTTTCGGTGTTGGAGATTGCGACGACCGACGGCTCGGACAGCACGATGCCCTGGCCACGCACGTAGACGAGAACGTTGGACGTGCCGAGATCGATGCCGATCTGCTTAGAAAACATTGGATGGAGTCCTGGACGCGAGTTGCTTAGGAAAAGTCTAGTTGTGACTTGCTCGCGCTGGCTCGCGAACCCGGACTCTCTCGATGCGTGCGCCCAGATTCCGCAACTTTCCGTCGAGCTGCTCGTAGCCCCGGTCGATGTGGTGGATGTCCGAGATCTCGGTTTCGCCATCCGCGACCAATCCGGCCAGGATGAGGGCCGCGCCAGCTCGAAGGTCTCCCGCGCGTGTCTCCGCGCCGTGCAACTGGCTCGGGCCGTCGATGTGCGCGGTCTGACCGCCGGATGTCCGGATGTCTGCCCCGAGCTTTCGAAGCTCGGAAACATAGCCGAGACGATCGTCGAAGACGCGCTCGTGGACGAAGCTGGTGCCTTCAGCCTGGGTGAGGAGCGCGGCGAAGCACGCTTGCAGATCCGTTGGGAATCCAGGATATGGCAGGGTCTGAAGCTCGCAGGCGCGCAAATGTCCGTTCGCCCGCACGCGCACCCAGTTGTCGCCCTCCTCGATCACACCGCCGACATCGGCCAGCTTATGCGTGACTGGCTCCAGATGGGCGACGTTGACGTCGTGGAGCGTGACATCGCCACCAGTCATCAGTCCGGCGATGGCGAATGTGCCCGCCTCGATGCGATCCGACAAGCACCGCAGATGAACACCGTACAGTTCGCCGACGCCCTCGATCTCAATGAGGCTCGAACCGGCGCCGCGGATCTTCGCGCCCATCCGCACCAGACACTCCGCCAGCGCGACGACCTCGGGTTCGGTTGACGCGTGCTTGATGATCGTGCGTCCCTTGGCGAGGCACGCGGCCATCAGCAGATTCTCGGTTCCGGTGTGGCTCGGGTAATCGAGATAGAGACGCTGCCCGACCAACCGGTCGGCCGTGAACTTGTAGACGCCGTCCTCTTCGCGACAGGTCGCTCCCATCGCGGTGAAGCCCTTGATATCGACGTTCACCGGACGGCGTCCGATCGCGCACCCGCCCGGCGCCGGGGCGATCCCCTGTCCGACGCGAGCCAGGAGGGGACCCATCGTCAAGAACGATGCGCGCATCGCGGTGGCGTGCTCGCCATCGATCGTGAACGAACGCAGATCTGCCGAGCGAATACGCACGCGGTGCGCCGACTCGTCGAGGTCAATCTTCACCCCGAGGCTGCCCAAGAGCGCCAGCATGCGCCGGATGTCTTCGATCAACGGGAGGTTATCGAGGACGACTTCCTCGCGCGTAAGGAGCGCGGCCGCCAGAATCGGCAGCGCCGCGTTCTTCGAGCCGGAGATCTGCACCGCGCCGCGAAGCGGGACGCCGCCTCTCACGACGAAACGATCTCCGCTCATAGCGCGCCCTCCCGGTTCTCCCTCGTCAGTCTACCCCGCCAAGGGACCGCCGCGCCGCCTGCGCGCGACTTTCAAACGGACCCGTGATCTACGAAGCGCCGACGCGGCGGCCGGCAAATCAGTCAAGCGCGAGCGATCCGCCATCAGTGCGCTCGCGCGCTGTTCGGCGGCTTGAGCCCGCGCGACGTCGATCTCCTCGGCGCGTTCGGCCGAATCGGCCAGGACGCGCACGTGGGAATCGTGGACCTCGACGAAGCCACCCGACACGGCGAGATTAACCTCGACCCCACGCCGAGTCACGCGCAGTTCGCCCGGGCGTAGGAGTGTGATGAGCGACGCGTGCCGGGGCAGGATCGTCAACTCTCCGTCCGCGCCCGGGATCGTCACCTTGGCGACGTCATCCTCGGTCAGGATCAATCGTTCCGCGGTGACGATCTCGAGTCGCAACGACGCCACGTCTAGCCGCCCTTCGCCAGGCGCTCGGCCTTCTCGCGCGCCTGCTCGATCGTGCCAACCATATAGAACGCCTGCTCCGGCAGGTCGTCGTGCTTGCCTTCGAGGATCTCGCGGAAACCGCGAACGGTCTCGATCCGCGGTACGAACACACCCGGCGTGCCGGTGAAGACCTCGGCAACATGCATCGGCTGCGAGAAGAAGCGCTGCATCTTGCGGGCGCGCGAAACCGTCAGCCGGTCATCCTCGCTCAACTCCTCGACGCCGAGGATCGCGATGATGTCCTGAAGGTCCTTGTACCGCTGAAGGACGCGTTGCACACCGCGGGCGACGTTGTAATGCTCATCGCCAACCACCGCCGGGTCGAGGATGCGCGAGCTCGACGACAGTGGATCGACCGCTGGAAACAGCGCCTGCTCCGCGATCGCGCGGTCCAACGCCACAATCGCGTCAAGATGGCCGAATGTCGTCGCGACCGCGGGGTCAGTGTAGTCATCGGCCGGGACGTAGATCGCCTGCACGGATGTCACGGACCCATTCTTGGTGGATGTGATCCGTTCCTGAAGTTGCCCCATCTCCGTCGCCAGGGTTGGCTGGTAGCCGACCGCCGACGGCATGCGGCCCAGGAGCGCCGATACCTCCGCGCCAGCCAGCGTGAAGCGAAAGATGTTGTCGATGAAGAGGAGAACGTCGCGGCCTTCCTGATCGCGGAAGTACTCCGCCATCGTCAGGCCCGTCAGGCCGACGCGCAGGCGTACTCCGGGTGGCTCGTTCATCTGACCGAACACCATGACGGTCTTCGGCAACACGCCCGAGTCGCGCATCTCATGCCAGAGGTCGTTCCCCTCGCGTGAACGCTCGCCGACGCCAGCGAAGACGGAATAGCCGCCGTGCTCCGAGGCGACGTTGTGAATCAGTTCCTGGATCGCGACGGTCTTGCCAACGCCGGCGCCGCCGAATAACCCGACCTTGCCACCCTTGGTGAAGGTCGCGATCAGGTCGATCACCTTGACGCCCGTTTCGAACACCTCGGACTCGGTTGCCATTTCGACGAATGGCGGCGGTAATCGATGAATCGGCAGCATCGAAGTCGCGGTGACCGGCTCGCCCCCGTCGATCACGTGGCCGAGCACGTTGAACATGCGGCCGAGCGTCTGCTCACCAACCGGAACCGAAATCGGCGCCCCGGTGTCCCTCGCCAGCGCCCCTCGACCGAGGCCGTCGGTCGTGTCCATCGCCACGCATCGCACCCAGTTGTTACCCAGGTGTTGCTCGACTTCGACGATCAGCCTGTCCGTGCCGCGCTCGACCTCGAGGGCGTTGAGGATGTGCGGCAATTGATCGACCGGAAACTCCACATCGACCACCGGGCCGATGACCTGAACGACCTTACCAACCGCGCCCGAGGCGACCGATGAACGTCGCTCGGCAATATCAGTCATGCTCAACTCCTAGCTGGCCGCGCGCAGCGCTTCGGCGCCGCTCGCGATTTCGAGAATCTCTTTGGTGATACCGGCCTGTCGGGCCTTGTTGTACGTGAGCGTGAGCGAACGAACGATGTCCTTGGCATTCTCCGTCGCGTTGTGCATCGCGACCATGCGCGCGGCATGCTCGCTCGCGTTCGCTTCCAAGAGCGCCTGGTAAATCTGCACTTCGACGTGCCGTGGCAAGACTGCCGCCAGAACTTCGTCCGGGCTCGGCTCGAAGAGGAAGTCGCCGTAACGCTGCCCCGCCGCCGCGCTAATCGTCGGCTCGATCGGCAACAGTTGGATCCGAATCGGCCGCTGAGTCGTCATCGAATGGAAGCGCGCGAAGATCAACGTCACCTCGTCGGTCATCCCGGTCACGAAGTGGTCGGTGACGAGCCGTGCGATCGGCGCCACCTCGGCGATCGAAGGCCGTGCGCCAATGCCGGAGAACTCGGCGATGACATTGCGTCCGCGGCGCGCCATCCAGTCGCGTCCCTTCCGACCGACCGCGACGATCGCCGGGTTGTCCCTCTCCGCAACGAATCCCGCGCCGGCGCGAAGGAGGTTGCCAACCAGCGAGCCGGTCAGACCGCGATCTGGGGTTACGAAGAGCAGTGTCGAGTGCCGCACCGGCCGCCGCTGCAAGAGCGGGTGGGGCGTGTCCCCTTGACTCTGGGCGCGTGTGCTGAGGACGCCGATCAGATCGGCCAGTTGTTCGGCGTACGGACGACTCGCCAGCGCATTCTGTTGGGCGCGACGCAGCTTCGCCGCCGACACCATCTCCATCGCCTTGGTGATCTGAGAGGTGTTACGGATCGAGCGGATACGCCGCCGGATCTCACGGGCGCTCGGCATACTAGTACGGCACGCTCGACTTGAACTCGTCGAGCGCCTTGCGCAGCCCCGTCGTGAGATCGTCGTCGAGCGCGCCCTTGACGCTCAGTGACTCGAGCCACTGTGGGTGGTTCGTGTCGAGGAACGCGTGGAATCCGCGCTCAAACGCCTGTACCCGATCGACTGGGACGTCGTCCAGATGGCCATTCGTGACCGCGTAGATGATCGCGACCTGTTTCTCCATGATCAGCGGCTGGTACTGGAGTTGCTTGAACACCTCGGTGATACGAGCGCCGCGATCGAGCTGTCGGCGGGTCGACGCATCCAACTCCGAGCCGAACTGGGAGAACGCGGCCAACTCGCGATATTGGGCAAACTCCAAGCGCATTCGACCGGCAACCTGTCTCATCGCGCGTCGCTGTGCGGCCGAGCCAACCCGACTGACCGAGAGACCAACGTTGATGGCCGGGCGAACACCGGCATAGAACAGATCGGACTCGAGGTAGATCTGGCCATCGGTAATCGAGATGACGTTCGTCGGAATGTATGCCGACACATCGTTCGCCTGCGTCTCGATGATCGGCAGGGCCGTCAGAGACCCACCACCGTTATCCTCATTCAAGCGACAGGCGCGTTCGAGCAAGCGTGAGTGCAGGTAGAAGACGTCGCCTGGATACGCCTCGCGTCCTGGCGGCCGACGCAACAAAAGCGACATCTGGCGGTAGGCCCAAGCGTGCTTCGTCAGGTCATCGTAGATAATGAGCGCGTCCTTGCCCTGATCGAGGAAGTATTCGCCCATGGCGCATCCGGCGTACGGCGCGAGGTACTGCAGCGCCGCCGGCTCGGTCGCGCTCGCATTCACCACAATCGTGTTGTCGAGCACACCGTGTCGCTCCAGAATGCCGACCACCTGAGCGACCTTCGACGCCTTCTGGCCGACGGCGACGTAGATGCAGACGACATCGCCCTTCCTCTGATTGATGATCGCGTCGATCGCGACGGCGCTCTTGCCGGTGCCGCGGTCGCCGATGATCAGTTCACGCTGGCCGCGGCCGATCGCGAGCATTGAGTCGATCGCCTTGATGCCGGTTGACATCGGCCTATCGACCGACTTGCGCGTCGTGACGTTCGGCGCGATCCGTTCGACCGGCCGGCGCTCGCTCGTCACGATCGGTCCCTTGCCGTCGATTGGCTCCCCAAGAGCGTTGACAACGCGGCCCATGAGCACGTCACCGACCGGCACGTCCGCCACACGACCGGTCGAGCGAACCTCATCGCCCTCCTTGATGCCGGTCTCCTCGCCGAGCAGAACCGCGCCAACCGTATCTTCTTCCAGGTTGAGCGCCAGGCCGTATACGCCATTGGAAAATGCGAGCAATTCGCCAGAAACGGCGTCGCTCAAGCCGTAGATACGGGCGACTCCATCGTGAACTTCGATCACCGAGCCGACGTTCGTCGTCCGCGTCTGGGCGCCAAAGTTCTGGATGCGATCCTTGAGAATGTTCGTGATCTCTTCCGCGCGAACGACCATCGGTCGGACTCTCCTACGTGAGCTGGTCGCGAAGCGCCGCCAGGCGCCCGGCCACACTGCCATTGATTAGCGTATCGCCCATGCGAGCCACGACCCCGCCGAGAATGGTGGGATCGACCCGGCGTGTCACGATCACCCGCTTGCCGGTGACGCCACCGAGCAGCGTCTCCACCCGTCCCGCCTCGTGATCGGAGATCGGAACCGCGGTCGTGATCGCGGCCTCGATGATGCCATTGTGTTCGTTGACGAGGGTCTGGAAAGCGCGCACGATCGTGCCGAGCAATTCGACGCGACCGTTGTCGACCAGAACCTTGAGGAAATTGCGCGGCATCTCGCGCGCGGACTGGAACGCCGCGTCGACGATGTCAAGCTTGGCCGCGGTCGGGACGCGCGGTGCAGACAGCACGGCCGCCACCGAGGGCTCGGCGAGCGCAGAGTCCGCAACGCGCAAATCGGACAGCCAGTCATCCAATGACTCGCCGCGCTCGATCGCCAACTCGAAAATCGCCCGCGCGTACCGCCGAGCGACCGACTCACCTGCCATTGCCCCGCCTTCGTTCAGATACCGAGCGCGCTAATTGCGCGCCGCGCCAGCCTCATTGAGCACCCGCTCGATGAGATCGACGTGCTGCTTCTCGTCGAGCGCTCGCTCGACGACGCGGCTCGCCGCGAGGATCGCCAATCCAGCAACCTCTTGTCGCAATTGCGTGCGCGCCAGTTCCGATTCACGCTGGATCTGTTCGCGCGCACGTGTCAGGAATGCCTCCGCTTCCCGGCCCGCCTTCTCCTGCGCCTCGGTGTGGATCCGCTGCGCAATCTGATTGGCATTCGCCACGATCTGCTGGCCTTCGCGCCGGGCCTCAGTCAATCGCTCCTGGAACTCCCGCTCCATCCGCTCGGCGTCCGACTTCACCTGCTCGGCTTTGTCGAGGCTTTCCCGAATGCGCTCGGCTCTCGAATCAAGAGCGCCGATCACACGCGGAAAGAGAAACTTGGAGAGCAGGAAAAGCAAGATCCCGAAGTTGACGAGCTGGGCGATCAGGCCCTGAACATTGATCCCCAGTTGATCCACGAGTCCGCCCTTAGACGAACTTGATGATCAGCGCAACGACGAGCGCATAGATCGCGATGGCCTCCGCGAACGCGAGACCGAGGATCAGGTTACCGCGGATCGCGCCTTCCGCCTCCGGGTTTCGCCCGAGCGCTTCCATCGCCTTCGCCGCGAGCATACCGATGCCCAACGCGGGCCCAATGGCACCCAGGCCGATGGCCAGTGCCGCCGCCAGAAGTCGAACGCCTGCATCCGTCATTGGTTGAGACCGCCTCCTTATGAATGTGCCGGTTCGTGATGGACCCGCCGCGAAACGTCGGCGTGGTCATGGGCACCCGCGTGATGATCGTCCTCGTGATGCTCGTGGCTGGTTGTCGCCATCGTCATGAAAACCAGCGTCAGCACCGCGAACACGAACGCCTGGATGAGACCGACGAACAGCTCCAGGCCGATGAACGGTAGTACCACCACCCATGGGACCAGGAACACGATCACGGCCAAGAGGACTTCTCCGGCGAAGATATTACCGAAGAGTCGGAACGTGAACGACACGACCTTGGCGAACTCGCTGATCAGTTCCAGGATTCCGACGTAGAAGCCAATTGGCCCTTGGCGGACGTTGAAGAACCGCCGAACATACTCGCCACGCAACACACTGAGTCCGAAAACCTGCGTCATCGCGACCGACACGAGTGCCAACGCCAGCGTCGTGTTCAAGTCCGAGCTGGCCGCGCGCAGGAGAGGCACCTTGCGCGGCGCCGCGTGTTCATCGGTCACGCGCTCAGCGTCCTTCTTGGCGCCGGCGGTTCCTTCCTTGGGCTCGCCCTCTTTCGCGGCCGGCGCGGCCGTGATTTCGTTTGCGGCGATCACTTCAGGCTGCGCCGCGACGTACCCAGGCACATGCCACTCGGCGACTTCCAGCGTGCCGTATCCGGGCAGCAACCCGGCCCAGTTCGACACCAGAAGGAAGAAGAAGATTGTCGCCACGAGCGGGAAGAACCGGCGACCGCGATCGCGCCCGGCCACGTTCTCACACTGATTCAGGAGAAACTCGACCGGAAGCTCGATGAACGCCTGGAATCGACCGGGCACGAGTTTGACCGCAGCGGTCGCACGCGAAAACAGCCATACCAGTAACGCGGTGGAGACCCAACCCGCCAACATCGTGTTGGTGATGGCGAACGATCCAAATCCCGCGATCGGCTCGGCCGGCAACTGAATGTGCGCGAGCTTGACTGGGAAAAACAGGGCTCCGACCGCCATCCCAGCGATCGCAAGCACGGCAATAATGACTACCCGCGCGCCCACAGAGCCCCCGTCTACGACCTCTTAGATTGACCCGCGCCGGCTCTCGATTCGATTCGACGCAGGGACTTCGTAATTTTTCTGTAGACCACCCCGAGTGCGACGTGGGCGGCTACCGTCGCGGAAATCAGTATCGCAATCGGCCGCGACTCAAGCACGGCATCAATCGCCAAACCACCAACTAGCCCCGCCCCGAGGATCGCCACGACGAGAATCGCCAGCCAGACGAACGACGGCCGGTCGCTCTCGGGTCGCACCACTACAGGGTCGGAACCCACAACGCGACCCGGAGTATAGACACGGGTCCGGGCCGTCGCAACACGCGCCGTCTCGATTCGGGTTGTCCCAACCCGGCACCTCCACTATGATCGGATTGGCTTGGAGAGTGGTCGGCCGTCGGACCCGCGTTTTGCGGTGTCTTGGACAAGTGAGGCCGGCGCCACCGCGCAATGTCAGGCGTCGTCGCCCGCGCTCGCCACGGGAATAACTGTGGATGCAGCGATTGTCAAAGGGATGACACGACGCCGCGCGCAGTGGCGGCATCCGCCTTTTTGACGGGTCCGACCATGATGCCGGCACTGCCGGCGGTTGACGAGCGCGCCGACTTGGCCAGGCGCCTCGCACCAGAGAAAGGACTATTCAGACATGGCCGCAGAAAGCGGATTCGTTGCCCTCTTTATCGATTGGGACAATATTGCCATCTCGACCGCCTCCGATGGAGGCGGACCCCCTGACGTCAAGCGCATCGTGCAGGTCGCGCAGTCCTACGGACCGGTGTTGACCGCTCGCGCCTATGCCGAGTGGGGCATCACGAGCGATCGTCTGGCCGTCTATCGCGCCGGCGTCGAACCCGTCTATGCCCCAACCTTCCGCTACGAGGCGGAGATCCCGGGTCAACCGCCGCGCGGCAAGAGCCTGGCCGATCCCTGCTTGGTCGCCGACTGCGTGGACACACTCCATCTGCACCCACGTGTATCGACGTTCGTGCTCGTGTCGGGTGACAAAGACCTCATTCCCGTTGTGCGGCTTGCCCAGATGCGCGGCAAGAAGGTCGTCGTGATCGGTCCCGACCAGGTCGCGGCGGTTCTACGCGACATGGCCGATGAATACGTTCCCTATCGCGGCATCGTCACCCACGCCGAGCCACGCGTCGCATCGGTCCGTGCCGAAGTCACCGAGCTTGGTCTGCGCCGCCGCCGCCGAGGCCGAGGCCACGGTCCGCTCGATGTCGGCGGCGAGACTGCCGCGCCCTCGACCGAAACGACCGCCGAGCCCACGCTGGCGCCCCAGGTCGAAGCCTCTCCGCCACCAGCGGCGCCTCGCCACGAGCGACGCGAACGGCGCGGATTCATGGACCGAGCCGGAGTCTTCCGCGCCCGATCCACGCCGGCCCCGGTCGAGTCCGAGTCGGCGCCCGCGTCAGGCGAGCCGATCGACGAGGCGCCGATTCCCGCGCAGCCGACGACAGTCATGCCAGAGCCAACGCCGATCGTTACTGCGACACCGAGCGCGCCAGCTGCGCCAGCGACGCCCGAACATACGCGATCGCCTGAGGACCTATTCGCTCGCATCTCCACGATTCTGCGCGAGCGCCTGCACATCGGCCGGCCGCGCATGCGCGCGACCAATCTGAAGGACTATCTCATCGCCGCCGACGCCGCGTTCAGTGAGAAAGCGTACGGCTTCGCGACGTTCCGCGATGCCCTCGCCGCGGCCGATAGATCGGGCACGATCGCGCTCGCTCAGGAGGGCAGCGTTCAGTGGATCACGCTCGGGTCGGCGACATCGGGCGGCGCTCCAGCGACGACGCCGATCGTCACCGCGACGGTGCCCCCACCGGCCGCCGTTCTCAAGCCCGCCGAGGCGAGGGTCGTGCCTCCGACTCCGCCGCCGACGCGATTGGAGGTCTCGGATCGCGAGGCGATCGCCGGGCTTACCGCACTGCGTGATGCGGGGAGACTGTTGACTCAGGGTCTCGTGACTAGCACGCTGTCATCCTTGCTGGCCTCCCACGGCCTCGCCGACGGGTTGGAGGACGCCACGCGCGGCTTGTTCGATCATCTCGTCGCCAATGGCTTGATGCGGGTCGATCACGAACCGCGTGACGTCGAAGTGAACGGCACGCACCATCGATTGCGGCTCTGCGAGATTGTCGAGACGGCAGTCAACGCAGATGCGGTCTCCGACGATGGCTGTGCTTCATCCGGCGTCGTCGCCGGCGATGGCCCCTCTGCGCCGGCCGAGGCCGCCGAGGATTCGACGCCGTCGTCGTCGCCGCGCGGAGGCGCACGCCGAAGGCCGCGGGCGACCGAGATCCCGGCGAACGTGCTCGACGCGCTCGTCGTCGCCGTTGGTGAAAGCATCGTGCCCGACCGCGGCACGGCCGGTGCCGCTGGCGTCAAGTCACGTCTGACGCGAGCGATCTCTGATTTTGACGAGGGTAACTACGGCTTCTCAAAGTTCAAGGACTTCCTGCTCGCGGCTGAGAAGGCCGGCCGGATCCGCGTCGAGATCGCTGGCGCGGCCACGCGCGTCGGCCTTCCCGGCGGCGCCCAGCCAGCGTGACGCGTCGCTAGGGCAGCGCGGAGGCGCTATGACCGGGCACCAGGCGGTCGCGATTCTCGACTTCGGGTCCCAGTACAGCCAACTCATCGCGCGGCGCGTTCGCGAGCTCGGCGTCTATGCCGAGCTCGTCGCGCCGGGCGATGAGGCCGCCATTGCCAGGATCGACCCGATTGCATTCATCTTCTCGGGAAGTCCATACAGCGTTTACGAGGACGGCGCGCCCCTTCCGACCGAGGCCGTCTATGCGTCGGGCAAGCCAGTCCTGGCGATCTGCTACGGAATGCAGCTTCTCGCCGATCGTTTCGGTGGCAAGGTTTCGCCGGCCGTTCGACGGGAGTTCGGGCAGGCGAATATCAACGTCCACGATCACCACCCGCTATTCGCTGACCTGCCGACACGCCTCTCGGTATGGATGAGCCACGGCGACCACGTCGAATCGATTCCTCCGGACTTCTCGCCAATCGCCCGCAGCGACAACGGTTCACCGGCCGCCATGGCCCGCGGCCAGACGATCGCGATCCAATTTCACCCGGAAGTCGTTCACACGCCTGACGGCGGACAGATCCTGCGCAACTTCCTGTTCGGAATCGCCGGCGCGCGCGGCGACTGGACGGCGGCTTCCGCGATCGATGATGCGATCGCGTCGATTCAACGCGCGGTCGGCGGTGGTCGAGCGATCGTCGGCCTCTCCGGCGGAGTCGACTCCGCGGTCGCGGCGGCGTTGACCGCGCGCGCGATCGGCGATCGCCTCACCTGTGTCTTCGTCGATCATGGCCTGCTTCGCAAAGACGAGGCCGAAGAGGTCGAAGCGACGTTCCGCGACGCGTTGGGCCTCAACCTCGTCGTCGCGCGCGCGGCCGATCGGTTCCTCGATCAACTGCGCGGGGTCACCGAACCGGAGGAGAAGCGTCGCCGAATCGGACGTGAGTTCGTACGGGTCTTCGAGTACCAGGCGGCGCGCATGACCGGAACTTCCGGTCAGTTCGACTTCCTCGTCCAGGGAACGCTCTACCCGGATGTCATCGAAAGTGCCGGCACGGGTCGGGCACAGACAATCAAGACCCATCACAACGTCGGCGGACTCCCTGAACAGATGGAGTTCGACATCGTTGAGCCGCTGCGCATGCTCTTCAAGGACGAAGTCCGGCGCATTGGTCTGGCTCTCGGCCTCCCCGAACGGCTCGTCTGGCGTCATCCATTCCCTGGTCCCGGTCTGGCGATTCGCATCCTCGGCGAAGTTACAAAGGAACGACTCGATACCCTCCGTGAGGCAGATGCGATCTTCCTTCGGGAACTCGAAACTGCTGGGCTCTATCGATCCTGCGCGCAGGCACTAGCGGTCTTGACCCCGATTCGCACCGTCGGTGTGATGGGAGACGCGCGGACGTACGCGAACGTCGTGGCGCTACGCGCAGTGACGACTGACGATTTCATGACTGCCGACTGGGCCCGTCTTCCGTATGACCTGTTGGCCCGCGTCTCCAGCCGAATCGTCAACGAGGTTCCCGGTGTGAACCGCGTCGTCTATGACATCTCGTCGAAGCCACCAGCCACGATCGAATGGGAGTAGGGAGCGGCACTCGCGTTCTTGTCGTCGGCGGTGGCGGACGCGAGCACACACTCTGCTGGAAGCTTCGCCAGAGTCCGCGCATCGGCGCCCTGTACTGCGCCCCGGGCAACGGTGGCATCGAGCAGGTCGCGACGCGCATCGACATAGGCGCGCGCGATACCGAACGGTTGGCCGACTGGGCGCTTGAGAATCGGATCGATCTCGTCGTGGTCGGTCCCGATGATCCGCTGGCCGACGGTTTGGTCAACCAGATCATCGCTCGCGGAGTGAAGGCGTTCGGTCCAACACGGGCGGCGGCCGAGATCGAATGGAGCAAAGCCTGGGCCAAGCGATTCTGCATCGAGAACGGAATTCCGTCGACCGCGGCGGCCGACTTCGATGGCGCCGAAGCAGCCCATAATTATGTCGACTCTGTCGAGCACCGCGTCGTAGTGAAGGCCGACGGACTGGCTGTCGGCAAGGGCGTCTTCGTCTGCGACGATCGCGGCGAGGCGCACCGCGCGATCGACGCGATCATGGTCGCTCGCGTGTTCGGCGCAGCCGGCGCGCGCGTCGTCGTCGAGGAACGGATCGTCGGCCGCGAAGTGTCCGCAACCGCGATCTGCGACGGTTCGACCTATCGCATGCTGCCGCTCGCCTGCGATCATAAGGCGATCAATGACGGCAACCGTGGACCAAATACCGGCGGCATGGGCACCTATTCGCCGCCACTCTTCGCCACGCCTGAGCTATCGCGCGCGATCGAGATGACGATCATCGCGCCAGCCGTTCGCGGAATGGCCCGCGCTGGGCGCCCGTTCACGGGATTCCTCTACCCGGGAATAATGATGACCGAGAAGGGTCCATGCGTCTTCGAGTTCAACGCGCGGCTCGGCGATCCCGAGGCGCAGGTGCTGTTGCCACGCTTGGCCGACGATCTCCTCGACATTCTCGAAAAGGCCGCCGATGGCCGCCTGTCGGAAACGCCGCCAGCGTTGAGCCTATCCGCCGACGCGGCGTGCTGCGTGATCATGGCGTCGCGCGGATACCCCGGCGAGTACGACTTCGGGAAGGCGATTTCTGGCCTGGATGCGATCGCGCCGGAAACGATCGTCTTCCACGCCGGGACGCGCCGCGTAAACGATCGCTACGTCACCGCCGGCGGCCGGGTCCTCGGCGTGACAGCTGTCGGTGCGACAGTCGCCGAGGCTCGTACCCGCGCCTATGCCGATGTCGCCCGAGTATCCTTCGAGGGCGCGCACTATCGGCGCGACATCGGGCAACCGTGAATGGAAGGCGATGACTGACGCGCCCGCGCTGCCGTTTCCGCTCCTTCGGCGGGGCAAAGTGCGTGATGTCTACGACCTGGGCGAGCACGTCCTGATCGTCGCGTCCGACCGAATCTCGGCATTCGACGTCGTCTTGCCGACTGACGTCCCCGAGAAGGGCATCGTACTCACCCAGTTGAGCGCGTTCTGGTTCGAAACGACGCGAAATGTCATGCCGAATCACTTCATCACCGCCGACTGCCGGGAGTTCCCGTCGGCGTTGCGCCCGCACCGCCGTGTCTTGCGTGGCCGCGCGACGCTGGCGCGCAAGGCATCGCGCATCGATGTCGAATGCGTTGCGCGTGGCTACCTTGCTGGTTCGGCCTGGGCGAATTACTGGCGATCGGGCCGCATTCTCGGCACGGAGGCGCCGCCAAATCTCGGCGAGAGCGAGATCCTGCCCGAACCACTCTTCACGCCGACGACCAAGGCCGATAGTGGTCACGATGAGCCGCTGTCGGAGGCACAGGTTGCGGCGCTCGTCGGCCCCACCATCGCCGAGCGTCTGCGGGAAGCCACGCTCGCGATCTACGGCTGGGCGCGCGCGTTCGCGGCCACGCGCGGCATCATCATCGCCGATACCAAGTTCGAGTTCGGAACGGTCGATGGCCAACTGATTGTCATTGACGAACTGCTCACGCCCGATTCGTCGCGATTCTGGTCGGCTGACGCGTATCAGCCCGGCCGGTCTCAAGCGAGCTTCGACAAGCAGTTCGTTCGCGATTACCTCGAGTCGACCGGCTGGAACAAGCAATCCCCCGCGCCGAGGCTGCCAGGCGACGTCATCGAAGGCACACGTGCCCGCTATCGCGAGGCATACCGCCGCATCGTTGGACACGAACTAGAGTACTGATCATGTTCCACGCTCGTATTTATGTCACACTGAAGCCGACGGTCAACGATCCACAGGGTCTGGCGATTCGCGGCGGCCTACGCCATCTCGGCTTCAACGCGGTGGAGTCCGTTCGGATGGGCAAATACCTCGAGATCTCACTCGCCGCCGAGGACAATGCCGCCGCCGAGGCGCAGGTCGACGACATGTGCCGCAAGCTCCTGGCAAACCCGGTCATCGAGGCATACCACTTCTCCGTCGAAGCTGACTGAGTCGGCGGCGCCACCGGGCACGAACGGGCGCTGAGACTCAGCCGCGGTCGAGTGCCCCCTTCGTGGACGGCACGGCATCACCGAGCCGTGGATCGCGCCGGGTCGCGGCGTCCAACGCCCTCGCCAGCGCCTTGAACAGCGCCTCGACCTTGTGATGTGTATTCACGCCCGCGACCACCCGCGCGTGGACGTTCATTCGGGCCTCGATTGCGAACGACTCCAGGAAATGGCGAAACATGTCGGCGTCAACGCCGCCGACTTCGCCAGTCAGCGGCGTGTCGATGACTGCGTAGCCGCGTCCACCGCGATCGACGACCACCAGCGCCAGCGCTTCGTCGAGCGGCGCGTAGGCGTGCGCCATCCGCGTGATGCCTCGTCCGTCGCCGAGCGCCTCGTTGAAAGCGCGACCCAGGCTGATCCCGACATCCTCGATCGTGTGGTGCGCCTCGACGATCAGATCGCCCGAGGCTCGTGCGACGATGTCGAACAAGCCGTGCCGACCGAGCGCATCAAGCATGTGATCGAGGAAAGGAATTCCGGTCTCGCTCACGACGACACCCGATCCATCGATCGAAAGTTCGATGTGGATCGTCGTCTCGCGCGTCTTCCGATCGACGACCGCCTGCCGCTGCTCAGACACGAGTGCGCTCCTTCAAGCGTATTTCCACTGCCGCGGCATGTCCGCCGAGGCCCTCGGCTCGCGCCAAGCGCGCCGCCGTAGGCCCCAGGGTGCGCAAACCCGCTTCGTTCACGCCAAATAGGCTCGTCACCTTGACAAAATCCGCCGATGTCGTCGGCGACGAGAACCGCGCGGTGCCTCCCGTCGGCATGACGTGGCTGGGGCCGACGACGTAGTCGCCGAGCGCTTCGAGCGAACTATCGCCGAGGAACACGCCACCGGCGTTGCGGATCCTCCCCAGAACGGACCACGGATCGACCACGATCAGCGCGAGGTGCTCTGGCGCATACTCGTTCGCCAGATCGATCGCTGTCGCTAGGTCGTCCACCGCGATGACGCCACCCCGCCGCTCCAACGACACACGCGCGATCGCGGCGCGCTCGAATCCGATCAAGCCGCGCTCGATCGCCTGGGCGATCGCGGTCGCGACGTTCCGTCCGATCGCAATGACGATCGCGCTGGCCATCGGATCGTGCTCGGCCTGCGCCAGGGCGTCCGCGGCGACCGAGTCCGGATCGGCGAAGGCGTCGGCGATGATCAGTGTCTCGGTTGGCCCGGCGATCTGGTCGATACCCACCACCCCGAAAAGCTGCCGCTTCGCCTCCGCGACGTAAGCATTGCCCGGGCCGAAGATCTTGTCGACCTTCGGCACAGAATCCGTGCCAAACGCGAGGGCGGCCACCGCCTGGGCGCCACCAAAGGCGAACACGCGATCAACGCCCGCAATTCTCGACGCCGCGAGAACCACCGCGCTCGGCTGTCCATCCGCGCCGGGAGGCGAGCAGAGGATGATCTCGTCACAGCCAGCCACGCGGGCCGGCACCGCCAGCATGATGACTGTCGACGGATACGCCGCCCGACCGCCCGGCGCCAGGAGGCCGACTCGTTCGATCGGCGTAACGATCTGGCCGTTCGCGCCATCCGGGCCAATGTCGATCCATGAGCGCGGTACGTGACGCTCGTGGAATGCGCGGACGCGCGCGGCGGCGAATTCGAGGCTCGCGATCAGATCGCGCGGGACGCTCGCGCGTGCCCGATCGACCTCGGCGCGGGAGACTTCGATTGTCGAACGCCACGATGGATCCAGCCGCCGCGAGATGTCCGCCAAGGCGGCGTCGCCGCGGGCCGATACGTCGTCGATCACGCGCCGAACGACCGCTTCGATCGACAGCGGTTCGCCCCAGATTCGGGCATTCTCGGCCAGCGTTTCGGGGGTCGCTTCGACGCGATACATCGGCGCCCGTCGCAGAATTGTCCGTCGCGCCTCGTCCGCGCCGAACACGATGCGAATCGCCATGGGTCACGATGGTAGATCGCACGCGCGAAGAGCCGTGTAGAATTGCCCGCGATGAACTCCCGCGCCCGACGAGCCCATTGTCATACTCATTCGCGCCACGAAGAGCCAGCCGGCTAGGCCCTGCCCGTCACGCTATGTGGGGCGGCTCGGCCGCCCTTTTTTCTTTTCCCGCGCACAGGAGAAATCCATGACCGACGAAGCCCGAATCCTTCAGGGAATGCGTGACTGGCTCCCGCGCCGCAATCGACTGCGCTCGTGGGTGACCGGCGAGCTTCGCACAACATTCGAGTTGTTCGGTTTCGAGCCTCTCGATACGCCGGCGCTCGAATACGGCTCGACGCTGAAGGGCAAGTACGGCGAAGAGGCCGACAGGCTCATCTACCAGTTCATCGATCGCGGAGGCCGCGCGGTTGGCCTTCGTTACGATCTGACCGTACCGCTCGCGCGCGTCGTCGCCTCCTATCCGGAACTTCCACGGCCATTCAAGCGCTATCAGATCGCACCCGTCTGGCGGGCCGAGCGTCCGCAGCGCGGCCGATACCGCGAGTTCACACAATGTGACGTCGATACTGTTGGCACGACCTCACGACTCGCCGACGCCGAAATCATCACCGTGATCTCGGCGGGCCTCGAACGGCTCGGACTTCCTGATTACACGATTCGCCTGAACAATCGAAAGATCCTCCAGGGCGTCGCGGCCGAAGTAGGCGCCGAGGGCGAGCGCGCCGTCGAATTGTTTCGGGCGCTCGACAAGCTGGACAAGATCGGTCCCGCAGGCGTGACCGCCGAGCTAGTCGAAAGTGGCTGGAACTCCGACACGATTGATCGCACGCTCGAAGCAACTGCGGTTCAGGGAACGCCTTCGGAGGCCTTGGCCGACCTCCGACGTCGTTATGCGTCAAACAAGCGCGCCATCGAAGGCATCACCGAGACCGAGGCGGTCGTCGCGGCTCTGGCTGCTCTCGGCGTGAGCGATCATCGTCTGCGGGTCGACCTGACGATGATTCGCGGCCTCGACTACTACACCGGCCCGATCTACGAAGTTGTCGTCGAGCAACCGCGAATTGGCTCAGTTTCGGGCGGCGGACGATACGATGGTCTCATTGGTATTTTTTCCAAGCAGGCGATTCCGGCCACCGGCGGCTCGTTCGGTCTGGAGCGCATAATCGACGTGATTGAGGATCAGAAACTGGAGCCAGCTGCGCTGGCTCGGACGGTGAGCGAAGTTCTCGTGACGGTGTTCAGCGCCGAAACTCAGGCCGCGTCGCTGGCGCTGGCGCGCGACCTGCGGGCGAATGACATCCGCACCGAGATTTCACTGGTCGACGAGCGCCTCTCGAACCAGTTGCGCTCGGCCAGCCGGCGCGGGATCCCGACGACGATCATCCTCGGACCGGATGAAGTCGCGGCTGGATCGGTCGTCGTGCGCGACATGACGACTGGCAATCAGTCGACGATCGCTCGCGCCGATGTCGCAGCCATCGCCGCCGCGATTCGCAGTGGAACGACTTGAGATGAATCGGTTCGTCAGGGCGTTCTTCGTCGCGGTGAGCCTGTTGCTCGGACCCGTCTTGGCAGCGGCCGCCGGGCCGAATCACGTGTCGCTTATGGAGATTCGCGGACCGATCACACCGGCGATCGTCAGCTACGTCGATCGCGGAATCACAATTGCCGAAGAAGCCGGCGCGACCCTGGTCGTGATTCAACTCGATACACCCGGTGGACTCGATGACTCGACGCGCAAGATCATGCAGCGCATCATCGCCAGCCGCGTGCCGGTCGTCGTGTACGTGGCGCCGTCTGGCGCGCGCGCGGCGTCGGCCGGCCTCTTCATCACCCAGGCGGCTCACATCGCCGCGATGGCGCCGGACACGAACATCGGATCGGCCCATCCGGTCCAATTGGGCGGCAGCGGAAGCGGGACTCCCGACTCAACCATGACCCAGAAGATCGAAAACGACGCGGCCGCGATCGCGCGCTCGGTCGCCGAGACGCGCGGTCGAAACGGCGTTTGGGTCGAGCGCGCCGTCCGGGAGAGCGTGAATCTGGCCGCGCGCGAGGCACTCGAACAGAACGTCGTGGACATCGTCGCGCCGGATCTCGATGGTCTCTTGCGCGCTCTCGATGGCCGCATCGTTCGGCTCTCGTCCGGCCAGACGCGCACACTGGCGGTGGCCAACGTGGATCGACAGCGCGTTGACATGACGATCGCAGAGCGAGTCCTTCTCGCTTTGACCGATCCGACACTGGCGTACCTGCTCCTGACGATCGGCATGTACGGGCTCATTTACGAGTTCGCCAATCCGGGCGGATGGTTTCCTGGCGTGGCCGGCTTCGCCGCTCTGGTGGTGGCGCTCTTTGCGCTCGGCACTCTACCGGTGAACTGGGCCGGAATGGCTCTGATTGCACTGGCGTTTGGCCTGTTTCTCGCTGACGTGCTGGCCGTCAATCACGGCGGGCTGGCCGCCGCCGGCGCGATCGTGTTGGCCCTCGGCTCGATCTTCCTGTTTCCATTCGGCGATGGCGCATTTTCGATTTCCCCCGTCGCGATCGCCGGCGTCGTCACTGTTACGTTTGCCTTCTTCGGGATCGTTGTGTCGGCGGTCGTGCGCACGGCCCGCCGTCCGCCAACGACCGGCCGCGAAGGGCTGATCGGCGGGATCGCGATCGTCGCCCGCGATCTCGCGCCGCGCGGCAAGGTCCAGATCGAGGGCGAACTCTGGACCGCCGAGACAACCGACGGCACGCGCGCCACCCGCGGCGATCGCGTCCGAGTTCAGGCGATGGACGGTATGACGCTACGCGTCGTGGCGGTATCCTGATGGCGCAGTGAAAGAAATGAGGAACATCCCATGGACGTGCTGATCAATCTTGGCATCCTCGTCGCAATCGTCGTCTTCATCGTGTTCCCACTCGTCAGCGCCGCGATCCGCATCGTGCAGGAGTACGAGCGCGGCGTCATTTTCCGTCTCGGCCGCCTAGTCGGACCGCGCGGACCGGGCCTCTTCTTCATCGTGCCGTTCGTCGACCGCATGGTCAAGATCGACCTGCGCGTCGTCACGATGGAAGTGCCGCCCCAGGAAGTCATCACGCGCGACAACGTGTCGATTCGAGTGAGCGCGGTGATGTACTTCCGGGTCGTCGATCCAGGCGCGGCCGTCACGCGAGTCGCAGACTACGTGCGTGCGACATTCCAGATCGCCCAGACGACACTTCGAAGTGTGCTCGGCCAGTCAGAGCTCGACGAACTTCTCGCCAACCGCGAGCAAATCAACGATCGGCTTCAGGAGATCATCGACACGCAGACTGGACCGTGGGGAATCAAAGTCTCGACCGTCGAGGTCAAGGATGTCGAGCTTCCGGACTCCATGCAACGGGCGATGGCGCGGCAGGCCGAGGCGGAGCGAGAGAAGCGCGCCAAAGTCATTCACGCGGAGGGCGAGTTTCAGGCCGCGCAGACGCTCGCCAACGCCGCGGAAGTGATGGGATCGCAACCGCAGACCCTGCAACTTCGCTACCTGCAAACCCTCACCGAGATTTCGGCCGAGCGGAATTCCACGATCATCTTCCCTGTTCCGATTGACCTCCTGGCGCCATTCTTCGAGCAAGCGCTCAAGCGGACCGTGGACAGCCGGGGGGCGCACCCAGTAGCCGACTCGTAGCCGTCGCTATGATCCGGCCGTGAGTCAGGACACGGCGCCACTCGCGGTGGCCGCGGCCGCGTTGCGTTCGGCCGAAGCCACGATGCGAGACGAGTTGCAGCGCGTTCGCGACGAACAGGTGATGCTGTTTGACCGCCTCCGTTCGGTCGAGTTGACGATGCGCGATGTCGGTGACGGCGCCGATGGCGACGCCCTGCGCGCAGAACGGAGCGCAATCGGCGAGTCGCTGGCCGGATTGCAGGGCGTAATCCGTCGTCTGCGCGCCGTCACTCAGCAGACGCACGCCGCCGCCGAGTACTTGCTGGGCGGCGAACGGGCCGACGACGATCCATCGACGATGCCGACGCGTGCCTGGGCGCTCGAAGCCCAGGAGGAAGAGCGCCGGCGACTGGCCCGCGAAATCCACGACGGTCCCGCCCAGGTGCTGGCGAATGCGACTTTTCAACTCGAATACTGCCAGCGCCTGATCGACCGCGATCCGTCACGTCTGCGTGTCGAGCTCGACCGGGTCAAGGCGGATTTGCGCGAAGGGTTGACCGAGGTTCGGGGATTCATTTTCGATCTACGGCCGGGACCGCTCGTCGAGCTCGGTCTGCCGGCGACGGTGCGACGATACGCCGAGTCGTTTTCGTCGCGATCGGGCATCGAAGTCCTGCTCGACGTGGACGCGGAACAGGAACGCCCGGCGCTGGCCGTCGAAGTCGCCACCTTCCGAATCATTCAAGAGGCGATGCAGAACGCCCGCAAGCACAGCCGGGCGAAACGCATCGATGTGTCGATTCGTCCGTCCGGCGACAGCGTTCGCATTGTCGTTCGAGACGACGGCATCGGTTTCGATGCCTCGGCACGATCGGAGTCCGGTGTGCGACGATTCGGGATGCTGAGCATGCAGGAACGGGCACGGTTGATCGGCGCGGAATTGCGCGTCGAAAGCGCGCCCGGCCAGGGCACGACGATCGAGCTCACCACGCCGGCCGAAGCCGGCGCGCCTGGGAGGGAATGACGATGGAGCGAATTCGCGTACTGATCGCCGACGATCACCCGATTTTCCGGCAGGGGCTTCGGGGCATCCTGGAAGGCGAACCGGACATGGAAATCGTCGGAGAGGCATCGGATGGAAAACAGGCCATCACGCTAGCGCGGGCTTCCGCGCCCGATGTCATCCTCGTCGACGTCCACATGCCGAACAGCGACGGCCTCGAGGTGGCGCGCAGCGTGAAGCTGCACCTACCGCGGGCCGGCATCATTCTGATGACTGCCTACGATGACGAAGAGAACCTCTTCCAGGCAATCAAGGTCGGCGCGTCCGCCTTCTTCTTGAAAGACATCCGCCCGGACGAGTTACTCGACGGAATTCGCCGCGCGGCGCAGGGCGAGTACCTCATCAATGAGAGCGTCCTCACCAAACCGCTCGTTGCCTCGCGCGTTCTGAAGCAATTTCGCGATCTCTCGATGGTCGGCCAGGAGATCGAGCCGCTCTTCGTTCCCTTGTCGGGGCGTGAGATCGAAGTCCTCGATTACATCGCGCGCGGCAACTCGAACAAAGAGATTGCCCGCGCGTTGAAGATCAGCGACCAGACCGTCAAGAACCACATCACGTCGATCCTCCGCAAGCTGGCCGTCAACGACCGCACGCAAGCGGTCGTCTACGCGCTGCGCCGAGGATGGATCAAGATGGACGGCTTGGGCTGACCGTCGCCGCGGGTACGCGAGAACGACTGACACGATGTGCCAACCCCTTGCACCGAAAGGTGCATTGACGACGTCGCGGGTTTGCGCGACGGTATCGGGCGATGATCCAGCCTGACTTGCCCTCCGTCGATCCGATCGTCACTACGAATCGCGGGCCCGGAGAGGAGCACCGGGACTCGCCCGCAACTGCTTCGCCGTCCGTTGGTTCGACCATCGTGGCGATCCTGGCAGCCCGCGAGGCAGAGCGAACGGCTCTGGCGGAGATCCTACGCGACGACGTCGCGCAATCGCTGGCCGGTCTCGCCATGAGCCTCGATCTCTGCGCACGCGCGATCGCCGTCAATTCGGAGATGGCGCGCGAGGAGATAGATCGCGCGCGTGCCTCGTTGGGCGACACCATCGGTCGCCTGCGCCGACGCATCTACGAATCACAACCGCGAGTCCTCGACGATGCCGCGCTTGGACAGGTTCTTCGGCGCTACGCGGCGCAATGGAACGAATTGAGCGTCGAGGTCGTGGACCGCGGCGATGGCCACCGATTGGGCATCGCCACCGAGGGAGCCTTCTACCGGATCGTCCAGATCG
Source organism: Chloroflexota bacterium (assembly GCA_004297775.1). Classification (GTDB taxonomy): domain Bacteria; phylum Chloroflexota; class UBA6077; order FW602-bin22; family FW602-bin22; genus FW602-bin22. Next base: position 147,798 of record SCUE01000037.1, read on the forward strand.
CGCTCCACGACGCCGCCAGCCGGGGCGCGACGCGCGCGACCATCGAACTCGGACCCGACGCCGGAATCACCATCGAAAGTGACGCTTCCGGCGAGCCGTCGCCAACTGCAGGTGACGCGATCCATGAATGGACACGCGCGATCGGTGCTGACGCCGACGTGGCGCTGACCCGGATCGCGGTTCGTCTAACCGCGTAGCAGGTGAGTTCAGCTGAAGCGATTCCGATCGTTACGCGAGATCGGAAATTGGCCAATTATCTGGTCGAGTTGGTGCCTTGCTGGTAAGTCGGGGCAGATCAGGTGGCGCAAGACCCGAGCTACTCCGTTCTCAATCTACCGGCACGATCCTCGTCCCATTCGAGTCGGCAGGTGCTGACTGTCGGATGCCACACGGAGAAGGCCGCGCGTAATTGTGCCGAGCGCCCAACGACACAAGCGCGGGCAGACGGTTAGGCTCACCAACGTGGACGTCGTGATCAGGGAATTGGCCGGACTCGACCCGCCGATTCTCGACCAACTCGCCAGCATCGTGATCGACTGTGTGGCCGACGGCGCCTCGATCGGTTTCGTGGCGCCGTTGTTGCCACCCGAGGCGCGTGAGTTCTGGCGCTCCGTCGAGACGCCGAGCGTCCGCCTTCTGATCGCGGAGGTCGAAGGCACGGTCGTTGGAACGGTCCACCTTCAACTCGCCACGCGCGCAAATGGCCTTCACCGAGCGGAAGTCGCAAAGCTTCTGGTCGCGCCGATGATGCAGCGAAGGGGAATCGCTCGCCGTCTAATGAACGCAATTGAATCTGTCGCCCGCCGTGAGGGTCGCTGCCTTCTCGTTCTCGACACGCGGGAGGGTGATCCCTCGAACCTCCTGTACCAATCCATGGCGTACGTCGAAGTCGGCCGCGTCCCGCGCTACGTGCGCTCGTCCGAGAGAGTGTTCGAGGCGACGGTCATCTACTACAAAGACTTGGACCCGGTACTGGCGAGCTGAGGCGCGGCCGGCGCCGGCTACCCCTTGATCAGGCCGATGATGTTCCCGTCTGGATCGGCAAACATCGCCATCGTCACGACGCCGGGAATCTCCATCGGCGGCATGACGACTTCCCCGCCCAGTTCCACGGCACGATCGAGCGCGACCGCCAGATCCGGCACCTGGACATAGATCGTCACTCGGCTGTTGCCGTCCTGGTCCTGACCGATGCCGCCGCCCAGCCCGCTCGACTCGCCATCGACCAGTCCATAGAACCCCATGTCCGGCATCGCGTCACCGACTTTCCAGTCGAACAGGTCGGCGTAGAACTTCTGCAGGCCGATGGCGTTCGTACCCATGATCTCGAAGTGCACGATTGGCTGACCCAAAGCCGACTCACCTCATTCGCGAGATTGCGCAATCTTATCGAGCGAATCACTTCCTCGCCGGTTTTCCGGTCCATCGACGAAGCGCCTGGATCGTGCGCGGACTACCGACCACCCAAATAGCCGACGGTCGGGTCATGCCCGACGTGCTATTGGACCTGGGACCGTCGGGGTATTGGAGATGCACGCCGTCGCCTCGACACTTCCATCGCGGCCGATACGCAGAATCGACCGACGGAAACCGATGGAGGAGGTTGAGGTGGACGACGCCAGGGGAGGATTCGCGAAGCTGCTCCCCGGCGATTTCGGTCAGGGCCTGGTCGAGTACGCGCTTCTACTCGCGCTCGTCACAGCGGCGGCGGTCGTCGCGCTCGCTGGCACTGGCGTCGCGCTGGGGAATCGCCTCCGGTCCGACATCGAAACGATCACCACGGTTTTCAACTCCGCATAGCTGAACCAGAGAAAGAAAGAGGAAACAACCAATGGCGTTCTTCACGAACCTGTTCGCGCGGACCAGCGACGAGGAGGGGCAGGGCCTCACCGAATACGCCCTGATCATCGCGCTCATCGCGGTCGCGGTCGTCGGCCTACTCGGTGGCCTCGGCACACAGATCGGCACCGCCTTCACCAGCATCACGACATCGCTCGCCGCCGCTCTTCCGTAGCCGGCGGCGCGGCAATCGCGCAGTCGCAGACAGGGTGTCGATCGGTCGATCGACACCCTGTCATCACGTCTTGGGAGGCACGGCATGGCACGTAAGCGAGGCGGGATTCTCTTGATGCTGTTCGGGACGGTCGTTGCGATCGGCGTCGCCTGGTTCGTCTACCAGCAATCGCGCCAGGCCGCCGCGACCGCCCGGATGGAATCGGTCGAGGTCCTCGTCGCGGCCGCCGACATCCCGGAACGAACCATCCTTGGTGCCGGCCAGCTCACGGTGAAGCGCATGCTTCCCGGCTCGCTGCCATCGATCGTCCTGGCGCGACCCGATCAAGCGGTCGGCCGGATGACTGCCGCGCCGCTACTGGCCGGCGACTTCGTCCTGCCCGGCAAACTGGTCGGCGGCGACGGCCGGGCGAGTCTCAGCTACCACGTCCCGCCCGGACAGGTCGTCATCACCCTGCCGGCCTCGGACATCCTCTCCACCGGCGCGGTACAGGTCGGCGACTCGATCGATCTGCTCGTGACCGTTCGTCCGCCCGACCGGGCCGCGGCCGCCGGAACGACCGGAGTCAAGGGCGCCGCCGACGTCGAAATCGAAATCGGCACGACACAGACGACGATGCAGAACCTGAAGATCCTCGCGATCGGCAACACCGCGCCGCCGTCTTCCGACGCGGCCAAGGCCAACGGCGCGTCGCCACCGCCGCGGCCCGGTTCGAGCGCGATCCTCACGTTTGCGGTCGAACGCCAGGACGCGCTCATCCTGAAGGCGCTGAAGGACAACGAACGGGTCAAGATCGAGATGGTCTTGCGCGCCGCTGGCGACGCCGCGGCGGTCGCGACCGACCCGGTCACGCTCAACACGATTGTCGAGCGGTACAGCTTCCGAGCACTGGCCACGCCGGTAGCGTCCGGCAGCGCGGGAGCGAAGCGATGACAACCCAGAACCCGCTTCGCGTCCTGATCGTCGACGACAGCGCCGACACGCGCGAGAACCTGATGCGGTTGCTCGCGTTCGAAGACGGCATCGAAGTCATCGGCGCGGCGCCCGACGGGCGACTCGGCGTCGAGGCGGCCCGCCGCGGCAAGCCCGATATCGTCCTGATGGACCTGACGATGCCGACGATGGACGGCATCGCCGCCGCCGAAGCCATTCGGGTCGAGTGCCCATCGACCCACGTCGTGATGATGTCGGTCCACGATGAGCCGGAGGCGCTCCGCCGCGCGATGCTCGCCGGCGCCCGCGAGTTCCTCGTCAAGCCGTTCGGACCGGATGAACTCGTCGCGACCCTCAATCGCGTCGCCGAGCGCCGCGCCGCCGACCGGGCGGTCGCGCCAGTCCCGGCCACGCCCGGCGTCCAGCATGGTCGGATGATCTCGGTCTTCGGGCCGAAGGGTGGGGTCGGTCGCACGACGGTCGCCTGCAATCTGGCAGTCGCCATCCGGCAGACTACCGGTCAGCGCGTCGCGCTGGTCGACGCGAACCTTCAGTTCGGCGACGTCGGCATCGTGCTCGGTCTGAAGCCGACTAAGAGCATCGTTGATCTCGTGCCGCACATCGCCGAGATCGACGCCGACCTCCTCGGCGAAGTCGTATCGCGGCACCACTCCGGGATCGACGTACTCCTTGCGCCTCCTCGGCCGGAAATGGCCGAACTCGTCACGGCGGACTACCTGAAGCGCATTCTCGGAAAGATGCGCGAGGCGTACGACGTCGTCGTCGTGGACACGGCGCCGAACTTCAGCGAGACGATGCTGGCGACCCTGGACATCTCGGATCGCATCCTCGTCCTCCTGACGGTCGAGATGCACACCATCAAGAACACTCGGCTGTTCCTCGAAGTCGCCGGTCAGCTCGGTTATCCACGCGAAAAGTTGACGCTCGTCCTGAACCGCGCGGATTCGACCGGTGGCATTGAGATTACCGAGATCGAGCGTGCGCTGGGTCATCGCGTCAACGCTCGCATCGTGTCAGACGGTCGCACGACGACCTACGCGCTCAATCACGGCGAGCCGTTCGTCATTGCCAACAAGAAGGCTGATATCTCGCGCAACGTGTTCGAACTGGCGAACCTCGTCATGATGCGGGCCGCGCCCGTCGAGGAGGCGAGAGTGGCTCCCTCTGGGATCTCTCGCCTGCTGCCCTTCCGGTTGATGTCGCGCTCGGCGGCCGCCGGAGCGCGCTGAGTCGAGTTTCACCTCGTTCGAGACTTCGAGGAGAAGAACAATGTCGCTCCTGCGCCGCATGGAGAGCCCGCTGACCGCCCCCCCGCCAATCGAGGATGCTCGCCGCGCGCCGATTCCGCCGACGCCGGTCCGGGACATGTCTCGCGATTTGCGTCAGCGCATCCAGAACCGGCTGATCGCCGAGCTTGACCCGAAGCTCGACCTTTCCGAGACGGCTCAGGTCCGACGGGTGATCGAGGATCTCTTCAACACCGTCTTGGAGAGCGAGGCGATCGTCCTCACGCGCGCCGAGCGACAACGGCTGTTCGAACAGGTCGCGGCCGAGATTCTCGGCTACGGCCCGCTCGAGCCGCTGCTGAACGACGCGACGATCAGCGAGATCATGGTCAACGGTCCAAACTCCGTTTACATCGAGCGCTCGGGCAAGCTGGAACGTACCGACATCGTCTTTCAGGACGATGAGCACGTCATGCGCATCATCGACCGCATCATCGCCCCGCTTGGTCGGCGCTGCGACGAATCGCAACCTATGGCCGACGCTCGGCTCCCCGACGGCAGCCGTGTCAACGCGGTGATCCCGCCGATCGCCCTTTCGGGGCCAATCCTGACGATCCGAAAGTTCAGCAAGAAGCCGCTTACGGTCGAGGACCTCGTTCGATTCGAATCGATCACGCCCGAGGCGGTCGAATTCCTGTCCGCGTGCGTGCACGCGCGCGTCAACTGCGTCGTCTCCGGCGGAACCGGTTCTGGCAAGACCACGCTGTTGAACGTCCTGTCGTCGTTCATTCCGGCAACTGAGCGCATCGTCACGATCGAAGACGCGGCCGAGCTTCAATTGCGGCAGCACCACGTCGTCACACTCGAGGCCCGACCGGCCAACATCGAGGGGCGCGGCCAGATCGCGATCCGTGATCTGGTCCGGAACGCGCTGCGTATGCGGCCGGATCGCATCGTCGTCGGCGAGGTTCGCGGTGGCGAGGCGCTCGACATGCTTCAGGCTATGAACACCGGCCACGATGGGTCGCTCACGACCGCGCACTCGAATGGCCCGCGCGACACGCTCTCCCGCCTGGAAACGATGGTGATGATGGCTGGAATGGACCTGCCGCTGCGCGCGATTCGTGAGCAGGTCGCCTCGGCGGTCGATCTCATCGTGCACCAGGACCGCATGCGCGACGGCACCCGTCGAATCACTGCCATCACCGAGGTTCAGGGGATGGAGGGCGACGTCATCGTCATGCAGGATATCTTCACGTTCGAACAGACCGGCTACGAGGAAAACCGTGTCTTGGGACGGCTGCGGCCGACCGGTATCCGTCCGAAGTTCATGGCGCGCCTCGAACAACACGGCATTCATCTCCCACCAACCGTGTTCGGCTTCGAACGGTCGCTCCTCCGGTGAATTGCCGCGACACACTGGACGCGCCATCCGCCGAGTGGAGTCCTTCGTGAGCGTCGAGGCGGGATCGATCGACGTCGCCGTCCTGCTCTCGTGCGTCGCCGGGGTCGGCACGCTACTCGTCTTCGCCGGACTCGATCTGGCCGGTCGCGGTCGCCTGCGCCTCGACAAGCGGCTGGACGCCTGGGGACGCGCGGCCGGCCCCGTCGCGCTGGAAGACGTCACCCCCATTGGCGATGCGCGCGGCAGCCGCCTGAGCCGCGCTCTGGCCGGTCAGTCGTTCGCCGATCGCCTTCAGCGCGACCTTGCGCGGGCCAACATTCGCCTCACCGCGGCCGAGTTCCTCATGATTCAAACCGGAATCGTCGCGACCGGTATCGCGACCGGACTCGCTACGACGAACGTCGGCGCAGGCTTAGCGGTCATCCTGTTCGGCGTCTTCGGTCCGCGCCAGTTCGTCGGAATGGCGCAACGCCGACGCCTCAACGCGTTTTCGAACCAGTTGGCCGACACGCTGATGATGATGTCGTCATCGCTCCGGGCCGGGTACAGCCTCCTTCAATCGATGGAGACGGTCGCCCGCGAGGCGTCGGAGCCGACCCGGTCGGAGTTCGGGCGTGTGCTCCGGGAAGTCGGCCTCGGTTTGAACGCCGAGGACGCGCTCAACAACCTCTATCGACGTATGCCGAGCGGTGATCTCGATCTGATGGTCACCGCCATCAACGTCCAGCACGAGGTCGGCGGCAATCTCGCTCGCATCTTCGACAACCTGAGCGAAACATTGCGCGAACGAGCCCGCGTCCACGGCGAGATCCAGACACTGACCGCCCAGCAACGTCTCGGCGGAATGATCATCGCCCTTCTCCCGGTCGGATTGGCCGGTGTTCTCTTCGTCTTGCGCCCAACCTACCTGCGTCCGCTTCTGACGTCCGAGACCATCATCTGCATGCCCGCGTTCGCGCTGCTCATTCTCGCCGCCGTGATGGTCGTCGCCGGATATCTGACGATCCGTCGCCTGGTCGCGATCGAGGTGTGACGGTGGATTCGATCGGTCTCGTCGACTCAGTCGGCGCTCTCGGCATCGAGATCGTGGCGCAGGCGCCGGTCCTGGTCGCGGCGTTCGCGGCGACCGCTGTCGCGATGGCCTTCATCGGATGGCACATCACACGCGAGCCCGGTCTAGTCGCTCGTCGCCTGGGTGCGCCGCGCCGCGAGGCCCGCGGTCTCGAAGACCTCGAACTGGCGATGTCCTTTCGCGATCGCATCCTCGCTCCGATCGTGGCGGCCTGCTCCAGACTCGTGCTTCAATACACGCCGACATCGACGATCGAGGGCTACCGGCGCAATCTGCGCCTGGCCGGACAGGGCACGACCGACGTGCGCGACTTCCTCGGCCGGAAGGGACTGCTCGCGGGAGGCTTCGCCGGAGCCTATCTCCTCGTCGCCGGTTCGACCGGACTTCCACTACCGCCGACGGCCGCGATCATCCTGGCGATCGTCGGGTTTTACGTGCCGAACATCGCGCTATCGCGACAGATCGGCGCGCGCCAGAAGGCGATCCGGCGCGCACTACCGGATACGCTCGATTTGCTGACGATCTGCGTCGAGGCCGGGCTCGGATTTGACGCCGCGATGGCCCGCGTGGTCGACAAGCGATCCGACGAGCTGAGCGCCGAGTTCGGCCGAGTCCTGTCTGAGATGCGTGTCGGCCGGTCGCGGCGGGACGCGATGCGCGCCCTGGCCGAGCGCACAGATGTCACCGACGTGAACACATTCGTCTCGGCGATCATCCAATCGGAGCAACTCGGCGTCAGCATCTCGAAGATTCTCAGCACGCAATCGGGCCAAATGCGGGTCCTCCGCCGCCAGCGCGCCCAGGAGATGGCCCAGAAGGCGCCGATCAAGATGCTGTTTCCGATGGTCTTCCTGATCTTCCCGGCGATCTTCGTCGTCGTCCTCGGGCCTGCCCTGCCTGGCATCTTCCGGAGCCTCAGCCGCGCGTAAAGACGGACCTCACGGTGCCGCCCGACGCTGCTATGTCAGCGGGCGCCGGGCGTCGACCGTGTTCAGGGTCTCGAGCTCGTGGCACGGAACGCTCGTGACGACGAAGCCTGGCTGGAACAGCAGTTGCAGTTTCAGGAACTGGGCCGACTGACCGTGCAGAAGGTGCTCCCACCAGCTATCCGGCACGTATTCCGGCACCACGACCGTCACGTAGTCCACACGCTCCGCCTTGCGTAGCTGTGTCAGATACTGAAGCAGGGGTTGCGTCAGCGAGCGATACGGCGACTCGATGATCGTGAGGGGTGTCCCCTCGCCCCAAACCTGCCACTGAGCCTCAATGTCACCGCGGCGCTCGATTTCCGCGGCAACGTGCACCGCTGTCACGTCGTTCGACAGTGATCGGGCGTAGCGCAAAGCCTCGATAGCCGGTCGATCGAGCCGGGCGACCGGTACGACCACCGCATTGCGCAGCGGGCGATGGACGGGCGGCTGCGCCGGCAGGTCCCGGTGCACTCGCGCTTCGGCGTAGTGCTGCTTCACCCGCCTGAACGTCAGGACGAAAATCGGCACGATCACGAGGACGAGCCAGGAACCCCAGCCAATCGGAACACCAGGACTGACCGGATAGTCGGGGTTCATGAAGTTGGTGGCCGCGGCGACGACTGCGACGATTCCAGTAACGGTCGCCCCGATTCCGTTGACGAATGCTTTCGCCAGGTAGTTCGACCCGCGTTCCCGCCACCAGTGCCGCACCATCGCGGCCTGCGAACACGTAAACGCCGCGAAAACGCTGACCGCATACAACGGCAGCAATGCGCCCGTCGACCCGGAAAACAGGATGATGAGTAGGGCGGCCAAGAGGCCGAGCAGCAAGATACCGTTCGAGAATGCGAGCCGTTCGCCCCGAAATGCCAATTGGTGGGGCGCGTAGTCGTCCCGCGCAAGGAAGGACGCCAATCGTGGGAAGTCGGCAAACGCGGTATTCGCCGCCAGCACCAGGATGAGAACCGCCGAACCCTGCACCACGTAGTAGACGATCCCGTCGCCGAAGGTGGATCGGGCCAGAATCGAGATGACCGATTCGTGTTCGGATGGGATCACGTGCCCGACTGTGATCAGGACAGACAAACCGATGAACATGACGGCCAGAATCACCGCCATCGCGGTGATCGTCTGCGCCGCGTTGCGCGGTTCAGGCGCCTTGAACGCGAGCACTCCGTCTGAGATCGCCTCCGTGCCAGTCATGACAGCGGACCCAACCGCGAACGCGCGCAGAACCAGAAACAACGTCAGTGGTGCCACCGCGTCGGACGGATGCGCCGGGGGAGGCACTTCAAAAGTGCCGGAGGCGATCCGGGCGAGGCCGAGGCCGATCATCAGGAACATCGATCCGATGAACACGTACGTGGGAACCGCGAAGATGTTTCCCGATTCCCTCAATCCGCGCAGATTCGCGAGCGTCACGAGCGCAATCGCGCTGACGCCGAGCCAAACGCGCGCGCCGACGAGTACTGGCGCTGCTGACACCAGTTGATCGACGGCCGACGCGATCGACACCGAGACCGTCAGCACGTAGCCGACGACGAGCGCCGACGCCGCGATCAAGCCCGCAATCTCGCCGAGATTTGCCCGGGCGACGATGTAGCTGCCGCCGCCACGTGGATAGGCGTAGATCGTCTGCCGATAGCTGGAGACAACGATCGCAAGCAACGTAATGACCGCGATCGAAATCGGAAGCGACAACGCCGCGCCCGCGGCACCGGCGGCGAGCAATACGATCAGGGTTTCCTGCGGTGCGTACGCAACCGATGAAAGCGCGTCCGACGAAAAGACCGCCAGCGCCTTGCGCTTCGACAAACGCTCTTCGTGTTCGAGGTCGCTGTGTATGGGATCGCCGATAATCACGCGCCGGAAGGCGCCAAACAATCCGCGCGGACGGTCAAGCTCGATGCTTGCCTCCAGACGGCCCTGCCCGCGTCGCTCGAATCCCGCGAACTCGGGACGGTGGATGCGCACCGAAACGTTGCCGGGGCGCGTGCCGCGCAATTCTTCCGCGATTCGGCGATCTGACGGCGCGACGCGGCGATCGCCCTCCCCGGCGGGGCGATTCTCCGGGGGGCTATCCACCGAATCGACTCACGAACCGGAATCCTATCACCGGCGGTCTCGCGGCAGGCATTGGGTTTTTCTGCCGTCGTCTGGATGCCGACAAACCGCGTCGTACCTCACGTATGCGTGCTCGCGAGTCAGCCACACCCCCGTGCCAGCCGCGTATAGTCCCGGCTCTCCGTGACCGATCGCCACGACCCTCTGGCGGGGCTTCGCATTCCGTACGTCCGGTGGTTTCTCCTCGGACGAATGGCCGCGACGATCGGCTCCCAATTCATATCGGTCGCAGTCGGTTGGGACCTGTATGAGCGGACCAACGATGCCTGGATGCTCGGCCTAGTCGGCCTTGTCCAGATCGTGCCCGCACTCGCGTTGACACTGCCAGCCGGAAACGTGGCCGACCGGTTCCCACGCCGCCACGTCGGCATGGCCGCGCATGCGCTACTCGCAATCGCGGCGCTGGGGCTGACGATGGTCAACGCCTACGACATGCCGGTCGAGTTCGTCTTCCTCTTGCTCGTATTGACGGGTGTCGGACGAGCCTTCGCGATGCCGTCGACGTCGACGTTGCTTGCCCAGATCATGCCGCCCCGCGAGTTCGCCAACGCCTACGCCTGGCTGGTTTCGAGCGGGCATCTTGCGTCGATCGGCGGTCCGGCCGCCGGAGGCGTCCTCATCGCCGCGACCGGTGGCGCCACCGCGGCCTATGCCATCGCGGCGGTCGGACACCTCGTTTTCATCGCGTCCCTGCTGGCGCTGCCGGTCATCGCCGCGGACGCGCGACATCGACGCGGGTTCTCGGACTTGTTCGCGGGCATCGGCTTCATGCGAAACACGCCGGTGTTCCTGGCCGCGATCACGCTCGATCTCTTTGGCGTCTTGCTGGGCGGCGCGGTTGCGCTGATGCCGGTATTCGCGCGCGACATCCTCCTGGTCGGCCCAAGCGGTCTCGGCCTGTTGCGCGCCGCGCCATCGCTCGGTGCCTTATCGGCGTCACTCCTGGCAACCCGCATGCCTCCATGGCGGCAACCGGGGCGGGTACTGCTGATCGCCGTCGCTGGCTTCGGCCTGGCGACGATCGGATTCGGCCTGTCACGTGACGTCGGCGTCTCGCTGGTCTGCCTGTTCATGACCGGCGCCTGTGATTCGATCAGCATGGTCATCCGCGGAACGCTCCAGCAGATTGTCACACCCGACGAACTGCGTGGCCGTGTCGCGGCCGTCAATTCCCTGTTCATCGGGCTTTCGAATGAACTGGGCGCCTTCGAGAGCGGCGCGACCGCGGCGCTGTTCGGGCCCGTGATTTCGGTCGTCGGTGGCGGCATTGGCACGCTGGTCGTCGTCGCCGCCGTCGCTGGCATCTGGCCAAGCCTCCGCGAACTCGGTCCGCTGCACACCCTGCACGCAACGCCGGCAACCGCGCCGGCGAGCCGCCCCGCGTTCGATCAGCCTACTCGAGGTAGTCCTTCAGCTTCCGACTGAGACGTGGATGTCGCAATTTCCGGAGCGCCTTCGCCTCGATCTGGCGCACGCGTTCCCGCGTAACGCCGAAGTGCTTGCCAACTTCCTCGAGCGTGCGGCTGCGACCATCCTCAAGACCAAATCGCATCGAAATGACCATGCTCTCGCGGTCGCTCAGGAGATCGAGGATCGTCTCGACCTGCGATCGAAGCATCGTGGCGGTCGCGAGCTCTGAGGGCGCGGGCGACGTCGCATCCTCAATGAGATCGGCCAGTTGGCTGTCCTGTTCCGCCCCGATCGGCGTGTCGAGTGATACCGGTTGCCGCGCCACCTGAATCGCTTGATCGACACGCGCGGCGGCTTGGTTGATCTCGTCCCACATCAGCGTCGGTATGAGGCGCGGATTCTGCAAGATACCCGACTTCAAGATCGCGCCGCGCCGCGCGTCATCACCGAGGCTGGTCACCATGAGGAGGTCGGGGTCGCGGCGCGCCGCTACGCGAATCAACTCTTCCTCCAGATTCGTGTCGAACAACGCCATGAGAAGCGCGATTTCGACCGGCAGCGGGTCGCGGTCCAGTTGTTGAGTGAGCTCTCGCGTCACCTGTCCGAGGCGATTGATGATTTCGACCATATGCACGGGAACCCGGATCGTCCGCGACTGATAGGCCAGCGCGCGACTGATCGCCTGGCGTATCCACCACGTCGCGTAGGTTGAAAACTTGAATCCGCGGCGGTAGTCGAACTTGCCGACCGCGCGCATCAGACCCATGTTTCCCTCCTGAATCAGATCCAGGAGAGCCATCCCGCGGCCGGCGTACTTCTTGGCGATGCTGACGACTAGCCGCAGGTTCGCCTCGATGAGGTGGCGCTCGGCGTCCTCGGCCACGTGCCGAGTCCGTTCGAACGCGCGATGGACGTCGGCCGTTCGATCCGCGAACGAGTGCGCCACAACATCCGCGCTCGGCATCGTCCGCGCGGCGGCGAATCGTGGTATCTCCAGCAGGATCGGCAGCAGGAGACGAGACTCGACCGAAAGCGCGACGATGCCAAGTGATACCTCGGCCGACGATTGCCCCAGCCGGCTGGCGATGGCGTCGACGACCTCGGGATCGAGCAAACCATCCATCTGGATGCGCGTCTTCCGATTCGCCAATCGGCCAAAATACGACTGATCTGGATCGGTCGCGGAGGCATCACACAGCGCTTCGATCAGATCGCCGCGCTTCGCCATCCGCGCATAGAGGCGCGCCGCGGCTTCGACGTCGGAGGCTGGTTCCTCGTTGACGACGTGGTCGGGTTGCGCCGGATCGATCGCGTGTTCCGAGGCGGCCTCACCCAGAACGACCAACTCCTCGAGACGCGCCGCGAGATGACGCTCCGATTCGGCGGTCAGGAGCTTGACGCGGTGGATTTCGCGGAGATACTGACGTACCGGATCGTCGACGCGTTCGCCATTATTGACCGGCTCTTCGACCTCCGTCTCCGGATCGTCATCGCCGTTCTCGGCCAGTTCAGTCTCGACTTCGACCAGGGCCTCAACTGTCGGGACGGGAATCTCGACATCGACCAGGGAGTCATCGGATGGCGCCGCGATCTCGACTTCAGTAAACGCATCGTCGGGTCGCGTCTCGATGTCGCCGGCATCAAGTGTGGCGCCCTCAACCTCGTCATCGGCGACGGGCTCCAGATCAATCATTGGAGGAGGAGTGACGTCGGCATCGTGCCACGTCTGCAAAGGTCCCTACCTCTTGTGCCCGCGCAACCGCTCGATGTCGGGTCGGCCGATTATACCGATCGGTCGCCGCGACCGATCGGCCTGGATGAGCCGGAATGCCGATCAGTCACCATCCACGCGCAGGGTCAATCGGTGTTCCGGCGCCGGTGGAGTCAGCGGGAGTCGCTCTCCACCGTTCGCCTCACGGTAGACGCCGATCCCGACTGCGCGCCCGGCGTCGATCACCTCGCGCGGCGCCTCGACGGCGATCTCCAGTCGAATCTGCTGGCCAATCGGCACGGCGGATGTCATCCGGCGCTGTTCGTCGATGATGAAGACATCGCGCTGGGCGAGGGTCGCGCCGCGCTCGTCGAGCAAATGGACAAACACCTTGAGATCGTCATTCGTCGATCCGATCATTGTTAGCGCGAGAGATACGCCGACCGATATCGCTCGCTCGACACGTGCGGCGGCGAGGCGGACGATCCCTCCGAAATCGGCCACCAACGGCGAGAGCGCCGGTCCGGGACCGATTCGTGCGCCCGGTGACAGTACGATCCGGGAAATCCGTGTGCCGCCGATGTCGCGTTCGTTCCGCGCTCGCGCGCCTCGTCCGAGCACGGTTCCAACGACATCGAGCGGGTCCATCAGCGGGTCGCGGCCCGGCACGAGCCAGACGATCGTGGCCGATCCAACGCGCTCGGCGAGGTCGTTGAGGGTCTCGTCATTCGATCGTCCGATCGCGACCGGGCGTTGCTCCACCCGGGCGATGCCGCGCACGTAGTACTCGACCAGTGAACCGACACCGCCGAGCACGACATCATCGGGCGTGGCCTCGGCTCGCAACACACGCGCGACCGCGCGCCAATCGTCGAACGGCGACGCCTTCGCCTCGCGAAAGCCGATCAGCGCGACTCCGAGCGCACAGGCCAAAGCGACCAGGGAGATCGATGACGCGACGCGCCGAAGGGCCGCGATCGCAATAGCAAGCAACAAGGTCGCCGCCGGGAGAGCGACGAGAGCGAATCGGATGTGCCAGGTCGCGCGAATCGGCTCGATTGCGGCGATCGCGATCGGCGGCCCGAATGCAAGGAGCACGATCGATAGGGCGGCTTGGCGACGACCCGGTCGTGCCAGGGCAAGGATCGCGCCGGACGCAATCGCGACGATGTACGCGATCGCGACTCCGAGGCGCGCCCAGATCGATGGTGTCCACGGCCGTGGTCCGGGGCCGTTCGGCCCCAGCGGCAGTCCGGCGAACGCGGATGCCCAATCAAGCAACGCCCGTGGCGGTGTCGTTTGGGCGGCCCACGGTAGCCAGATGAGATTCGCCCACGCGTCGCGATTCGCGAGCAGAATCATCGCCCAGGCCACGCCCGCGAGTGCCACCAACACGTTGGCGGCAATCCACCAACCGAGCGCTCGTCGCGGTCCGAAGCCTCGGAAACATCCGACCGCCCATGCCGCGGCCGCCGTGTAATGCGTCAGCGTCGCGGTCGCGGCAAGGAGACCGAACGTCACCGCGCTCCGTCCGGTCGGCGCACGGCGAAACCGGTCCGCCGCGACGAACGCCGCCATGGCCAATGTCATGAGAATGCTGTACATGCGCGCCTCGCGCGCATAGATCAGCGCGAGCGGCGAAAGCGCGATCAACGACGCGCTCATCAGTCCGACCCACCCATCGGCGAGGTCTCGACCGACTCGCCATGTCAACGGCACGACCAGCGCGCCAACCAACGCGGCCGGAAGCCGCATTGCGAATTCGGAGTCGCCCGCCAGAGGCAGCCAGGCGTACATGCCCGTGCCAAACGCCGGGGGATGCACGTTGAGGCGCGCTCCGACGATCAGACTCAGAGGCTGCCGATAGTCGTGCCAGGAAAACGCTTCATCGACCCAGAGCGGACGAAGGTCCAACTCGTACAGCCGTAGCCACAGTCCCAATAAGAAGACCGCGGCGATTGCGGCACGATCGGCCGCGGTCGGAGCGGCCGATCGTGCGATGGCGCTACCTACCGCCCGCCTTCTGGTAGAGCTCGCCGACCTTCCGCCAGTTCACCGTATTCCACCACGCGGCCAGATAATCCGGGCGGCGGTTCTGGTACTTCAGGTAGTAGGCGTGCTCCCAAACGTCGATCCCGAGAATCGGCGTGCGCCCTTCCATGAGCGGTGTATCCTGATTCGACGTGCTCTCGATCTTGAGACTGCCGTTGTCGACGCTGATCCAGGTCCAGCCACTGCCGAACCGGGTCGCGCCAGCCTGATTGACCTGCTTCTTGACCTCTTCGAGGCCGCCTAGGCGCTCAATCGCGGCCGCGATCGCTCCCGACGGTGACCCGCCATTCGGTCCCATGATTTCCCAGAACAGGCTGTGGTTGTAGTGTCCACCACCGTTGTTCCGAACCGCTGTCCGGATGTCCTCTGGAACGGCGCTCAAGTTGCTGACGAGCTCCTCGACCGTCTTTCCGGCAAGGCTTGGGTGCTTCTCAATCGCCGCGTTCACGTTGTTGACATACGCGGCATGGTGACGGTCGTGGTGGATCTGCATCGTCTGCGCATCGATGTGTGGCTCGAGTGCATCAAACGCGTACGGTAGCGCGGGAACAGTAAAGGCCATCGTTTCCCCCCCGATTGCGACTGCGCCAAGTATACCCGTTTCTAACGAGGCCCTACTCTGGCCAGACGTAGAATCGGCTGTGTCGCGAGAGTGGACCGACGCGCACGTTTCGGTCTTGCTGGAGGAGTCCGTTGCCATCCTCGCGCCGACGTCGGGCGGTACTTACATCGACTGCACCGCCGGTGCCGGTGGGCACGCGAGCGCGATTCTTGCCGCAAGCGCACCCGACGGGCGGCTTCTCGCGATCGATCAGGATCCATCAATGCTCGCAATCGCCCGAGAGCGGCTCACGCCATACGGCGATCGCGGGCGCTGCGTGCTCGGCTCCTTCGGCGAAGTTGCCGAGATTGCCCACGATCGCGGGATTGCCCAGGCCAATGGGATTATGTTCGACCTGGGTGTGGCGTCACCTCACCTGGACGATCCCGATCGCGGCTTCAGCTTCCAGCGCGATGGACCGCTCGACATGCGGATGGCGCACGATGGGCGACCGAGCGCGGCCGACCTCGTGCGCGAGATGACGTTCGATGAGCTTGCCCGCGTCTTCCGCGATTACGGTGAGGAGCCGGCTGCGCGTCGAATCGCGCGGACAATCGTGGCAGACCGTGTTCGGCGACCAATCACTCGCACGGTCGAGTTGGCCGACCTTGTCGCGCGGCTTGGCGCGCGCGGCGGGCGCGTCCACCCCGCGACTCGTGTGTTTCAAGCGCTACGCATCGCCGTCAACGACGAGCTTGGCCAACTCGAACGCGGATTGGCGCAGGCACACGAGATCCTCGCGCCGGGCGGAGTCGTGGCGGTGATCGCGTTCCATTCGCTGGAAGATCGCATCGTCAAACAATTTCTGGCCGAGCGAGCGCGGGACTGTGTCTGCCCGCCGCGCATACCGGTCTGCGTCTGTGATCACCGGGCGACAATCCAGATCCTCATCCCCGGTGGACTCGTTCCCAATGAACGCGAGATCGCGGCGAATCCGCGCGCCCGCAGCGCTCGTTTACGCGCCGGGCGTCGCGTCGGCGCGCTCAGCGTTCGATGAATCTGCCCCTCGATGTCGCGCTTCGTGGCGTTGACATCACACGGCTACCGTACCCGCCTGACCCAGGAATCGTCTTCACGTCGATCGCAAATGACTCGCGCAACGCGCAACCTGGTGCGCTCTTTATCGCGATCGAGGCGGAGCGGGACGGGCACGATTTCATCCCGGATGCGCGGCGCAACGGCGCGATCGGCGTCGTCGCGCGCCGCGTCATCGACCTCGGCCCGTGGCTACCGGCATCGGAGCGTGGCTCTTTCGCCTACATCGTCGTCGATGACCCGATCGACCACCTGCAGGGTCTGGCAGCCGACCATCGGGCAGCGATCGATATCGGTGTCGTCGGTGTCGTCGGCTCGGTCGGCAAGACGACCGCCAAGGATGTCGCCGCGGCGGTCTTGCGGCGGCGCTTGAACGTCCTATCGAGCCCGGGTAATTTCAACAACGAGATCGGACTGCCGATCGCCCTCCTCGAATTGACCGACCAACACGAACGCGCGATCCTCGAAATGGGCGCCTACCATCAGGGCGAGATTGCGGCGCTCTGCGAGATCGCTCGGCCAACCGCGGCCATCGTCACGACGATCGGTCCAACTCACCTCGAAAGCTTTGGATCGATTGAGGCAATCGAGCACGCCAAGGGCGAAATCGTGGCCTATCTTCCCGAGACCGGTCTCGCGATCCTGAACGGCGATGATCCGCGCGTCCGCCGTTTGGCCAGCCGGGCACGCTGCCCGATTGTCTGGTACGGCACGGGCGACCAGAATATCATTCGGGCGCGCGACATCCGCATGCGAGGTCTCGATGGCGTCGCGTTTGTCATCCAGCATCCGGACGGTGAGTTTCGCGTCGAGACTCCTCTGATCGGACGCCACGCGGTTTATCCGTGCTTGTCGGCGGCTGCGCTCGCGTTCGCGGATGACTTTTCCGAAGCAGACGTCGCGGCGGGAATCGCGTCGATCGGGTCGACCTCGAGGCTGGTGCCGCGGCCGGGCCGCAACGGTTCGACCGTGCTGGATGACGCGTACAACGCGGCGCCGCTGTCGGTCGCGGCCGCGCTCGACGTGCTGGCGGACCATGGCGGTCGCCGGGTGGCGATTCTCGGTGACATGCTCGAACTGGGCATCGCCGAAGAGGATGCCCATCGTGGGGCCGGCCGACGCGCCGCCGCGACCGCCGACGTGCTCTGGGCGGTTGGCCGACGCGCGCGGGCAATCGGTCAGGAAGCAGAGCTGTCCGGCCTGCGGAACGTCTATTACGCGGATGATGAGGCCGACATCGCTTTCGCGCCCGAGCGGGGAGATCTCATCCTCGTCAAAGGGTCGCGCGGCATGCATCTCGAGCGGGTCGTCGAGCGCCTGGTCGAGGCGTCATAGTGACGATCAGCCTGTTGGCGCTCCCAATTGCCTTTCTGATCGCGTTGGCGTGGGGTCCATGGCTGATCGAACGCCTGCGTGACCTGCGGTTCGGTAAGCGGATCCGCGTCGAAGGCCAGGAACACCATATGGCCAAGCAGGGCACACCAACAATGGGAGGGTGGCTCTTCATCGTCACGAGCGGTGGCGTCATCGCGGCAACGACGCCGTGGGCGACCGTCGCGCTACCGATCGGAGCGAGCATGCTTCTCTTCGGAGCGTTTGGGGCACTCGACGATTACGCGAACATCAAGAACCGAGAAGGCGTTGGATTTCAGATTCGGGCGCAGCTCCTCTGGCAGGTGCTGCTGGCGGCCGCGATCGGCGCCGCGATCTACTTCGTGGCTGGCGTCGATTCAACGAGGATTCCAGGCATCGGATCGATTGCACTCGGCGCCTGGATGATTCCATTCGCGGCATTGGTCATTTACGCCACCGCCTCTGGCGCGAACATCATCGACGGCCTCGATGGTCTGGCCGGTGGGACGATCGCGATTGCCCTGGTCGTGTTTGCCATCGTCGCGGCGCGAGCCGGACAATGGAATCTGGCGACCGCGATTCTGGCGATCGTCGGCGCGATCCTGGGCTTCCTGTGGTTCAACGTCCATCCGGCCCGCCTCTTCATGGGTGGGGCGGGGTCGCTGGCGATCGGCGCTGCGCTTGGCACCGTTGCACTTCTGACTGAACAGCCATTCATACTACCGATCGTTGGAGGGCTGTTCGTTCTCGTCTTGCTATCGGTCATCCTGCAGGTCGGCTACTTCAGGCTGACCGGCGGCAAGCGGCTGTTCAAGCGGGCGCCGTTCCACCATCACCTCGAATTGAGCGGCTGGCCGGAGGTTCAGATCGTGTTCCGATCGTGGGTGGCCGCGGCGGTGCTCGGGGCCATCGGATTGGCGGTTAGCTCGATATGACAGCCCGCTGGAGCGGCGCCCGCGTCCTCCTGCTCGGCCTTGCCCGCACGAGCGTGGCGCTTGGCACGCACCTCGCGCGCCAGGGCGCGCGCGTCACGGTCGTCGACGACGCGTCAGGCCCGGCGCAACGCGCCGCTGCCACGGCTGTCGAAGCGATTCCGGCACGCGCATTACTCGGCAATACGAGTGAATCGTTGCTGGATGACGCGGACATCCTCTTCGTCACGCCGGGGATCGCGCGATCGCACCCCCTGGTCGCGGCGGCGAAACAGCGTGGACTGCCGGTCTCATCCGAGATCGAGCTGGTCTTCTCCGAGTGCCCGCTCCCGATCACCGGCGTCACCGGGTCGGCCGGCAAGACTACGACCACGACGCTGGTCGAACGGATCCTCGCGGCGGCCAGTCTTCCTCGTCTGGTCGGGGGAAACATCGGCCGGCCGATCGTCGGGCAGATCTCGTCGATTACTCCCGACGCCCGCGTCATTCTCGAACTGTCGAGCTTTCAACTGGAACATCTCCGTCGGTCCGCCGCGATTGGCGTGATCTTGAACGTCATGCCGAACCACCTCGATCGCCATCCGACGCTCGACGATTACCGTGCCGCGAAGGGGCGGCTGATCGAGTTTCAGAGTGAGGACGATCTCGCGATCCTGAACGCCGACGATCCGGCATCACAGGCACTGGCGCGGACGGGAGATGGCCGAAGGCTCTGGTTCTCGACCGAGCGGACGCTGAACCGAGGCGCCTGGCTCGATCGCGACGCCCTCCGGATTGCGACAGATGAGGCCGAGGGCGTGCTGTGTTGCGTTGGCGATCTCCGCGTGCCGGGCATGCACAATGCGCAGAACGCACTCGCGGCGGCGCTGATCGCGCTATCCGTGGGCGCGCCGATCGACGCCATACGCGCGACGCTCCTCGCGTTCGAGGGAATCGAGCATCGGATCGAATTCGTCCGGGAGATCGACGGTGTGCGCTGGTTCAACGACTCGAAGGCGACCGCGCCGGCCGAGACAATCGCGGCCCTGCGGGCTTTTGCGGACCCCGTCATCATCCTGGCCGGTGGGCGGAGCAAGCGGGTCGCGCTCGACGACTTGGCGCGGGAAATGGTCGCCCGTGGGCGCGTCATCATCCTCTTCGGTGAGATGCGTCACGAAATCGCCGAGGCGCTGGACGGCTGTTCGCGGCCGATCCACAGTGTCGCGTCGTTGCGAGACGCCGTGGCGCTGGCAAACGCACTGGCAATCCCCGGCGACACCGTGCTGCTTTCGCCAAGCGGATCGAGTTTCGACGAGTTCCAGAACTTCGAGGAGCGCGGACACTTCTTCAAGGAACTCGTCGGCGCCCTTCGATCCGTCGCTGTGCCGGCGTGATCGCAGCCACTATGGCGCCAGCGCTGCGACGTCTCGCATTGGCCGGCGGCGGCACGGCCGGTCACGTCTATCCCGCCGCGAGCATCGCGAAAGGCGCGGCCGATCACCTGATCTGGCTCGGCCGAGATGTCGGGATGGAGCGCGAACTTGCGGCCGCGCTTGGCATCGAGTTCGCCCCGATCGCAGCCGGCGCAGTCCTGGGACGAGGGCCGGTCGACTTGCTCCGCTCGGCACTCCTGAATGCCCGCGGCATCATCCAGGCGCGTTCGATCCTGCGTCGGGTTAGGCCAAACGCGCTGCTCGCGACCGGTGGCTACGTCTCGTTCCCGGCCGTGATCGCGGCCTGGTCGCTTCGCATTCCGACGGTGATCTATCTGCCGGACGTCAAGCCAGGCCTCGCCGTTCGCGTGCTGTCGCGTTTCGCGACCCGAATGGCCTGTACCACCGCGGAATCACGCCGATTTCTGCCCGCGGATCGAGTCGTGGTCACGGGCTATCCCATTCGCGGGGATCTGCGTGACTGGGCCGACCGGCCGAATCGGCGCACCGACGCCCGGGCTGAACTGGGCATTGGTGATGAGCCCGTCGTTGTCGTCATGGGCGGCAGCCTGGGCGCGCAAGCCGTCAACGAGGCGATCTGGGCCAATCTCGACACGCTGATCGCGTCGGCCCGCGTGATCCACATCACGGGCGCCCGTGGCGCCGAGCGCGCTGAAATCATCGCGCAGGGACTCGCCGATCGGGATCGCGGACGCTACCAGTGGCACGCCTTCGTGACGGACCAACTGGGACCGATCCTGGCGGCCGCCGACCTCTTCGTCGGCCGGGCCGGCGCCTCGATTCTGGGAGAACTGCCGCCGTTCGGACTGCCTGGACTCGTCATTCCTGGATCCTTCGCGGCTGGCCACCAGAACGCGAACGCCGAGTACTTCGCGCGAGCCGGCGCCGGCTGGACGTTCACGGGAGCCCTTCCGGAGCGCGGGCGCGAATTGACGGAGCGCGTGCTCGCGGTCGTCGGCGATCGCAAGGCCCTGGCGGCCGCTGGCGACGCCGCGCGCGCGCTCGATCTACCGGAGGCGGCGGCGCGGATTCGGACCCTGCTCTCGGACATCAGCCGAGGCAGGACAACGTGAGCCTCTTGAGCCAGATTCCCCTGCCCGGCGCGGGCGCGATTCCCGCCTACTGGCCAGTCATCCTGACCGTCGCTGTGGCGGCCGTCGTCGGCGGGCGGCGAGGCTGGGTGCGGGAACTGACCAGCCTGGGCGCCATTCTCATCGCGTGGCTGGTGGTCGGAGCGTTTGGCTTCACGGTCATCGAGTTCACGAACAAGGTCTCACTCATCGCGCGGTTCACGAACGGCGGAGGCTTTGAACTCGACGAGCCGGGACCGTATATGCGCACGTTACGCACCAGTCCGACGATCGATCCGTGGGCTCCGGACGTGTTCCTGCTGATCGTGTTCGTGGCTGGAGTGATCGGCGCCTACGTACTCGGCAGCCGCCTGGCCGCCGACCGAGAAAGTGCCCTCGACTCGGTTTTCGGCGTCTTCGCCGGCGGATTGAACGGATTCCTGGTCGCGTATGTGGCGAGCGGATTCATCGGCACGGCGCGCACCGGCGAGGCCGATCTCAGCGAATACATCGCGATCGTCGCGGTTGTCGCGGTCGTCGCGGTTGTGCTGGTCGCGGTCGCGGCAACGTTGCGTGGCGCGACCCTACGCTCGGGGCGAGCCGGTCGGCCAGGCGGCGACGGATGATCGAAGACGATCGTCTAGCGCTCGATCATCTCTTCGCTCGCGTCGGCGCGCGCGCGCACATCGTCGGCATCGCGGGCGCGGGGACCGCGCCGCTCGCGATCCTGTTGGCCGATCAAGGCTGGAGAGTGTCCGGCTGCGATCGCACTCGAACCGCGACGACGGAGATCTTGGAAGCGCGCGGAATCCTGGTATCGGGCGGCCATGATGCCGCGCACGTCGACGGTGTCGACATCGTGATCGCGACATCGGCCGCGCGCGACGACGTTCCCGACGTCTCAGCGGCACGCGCCCGATCGATTCCGGTCGTCAAACGGGCCGCCGCCCTCGGAGCGCTGACGCGACGGAAGCGAACGATCTGTGTCGCTGGGACTGCCGGCAAGACGACGACGACGGCTATGGTCGCGGCAGCCATGATCGGCGCCGGACTCGATCCGTCGGCGATGATCGGCTCGGACGTACCGGGGATGACACTCGGTGCGCGCGCCGGCGCGTCGGAATGGTTCGTCGTCGAGGCCGACGAGTTTGATCGGTCCTTCCTCCAACTCACGCCCGACATCGCCATCGTCACGAACGTCGAGGCGGACCATCTCGACTATTACGGCTCGCTGGACGAGATCGAGGCCGCGTTCCGCGCCTTCCTATGCCTTGTGCCGGCAAGCCGCGTGATTGCCTGCGCCGATGACGCCGGCGCCCGCCGGGTGGCGCCGGAGGGCGCGACGCTCTACGGCACGTCCGACGAATCCGACTGGCGCGTACGCTCGATCGACCTGACCGACGATGGCGGATCCTCGACGCGCCTCACCGTGGCGGGACGTGATCTCCAGCTTCGCCTGCGAATGCCAGGCCGCCACAATGCGATGAACGGTGTTGCCGCCCTGGCCGCCGCGGTGACGGCCGGAGCCGATCCCTCCGCGGCGAGCGACGCTCTGGCAGAGTTCGCGGGCGCGAGGCGTCGATTCGAGTTGATCGGCCGCGCGCGAGGCGTCTCGGTGTACGACGACTACGCGCACCATCCGACCAAGGTTCGCGCGTGTCTCGCGGCCGCCCGTCAGGTCGCGCGGGGACGCGTCTTCTGCCTCTTCCAACCGCACACGTATCATCGGACCGCGTCGCTGTTCGACGACTTCGCGAAGAGCTTTTCCGGCGCCGATCGCGCCCTTCTCTTGGACATCTATTCGCCGGTCGGTCGGGAGACACCGATCGTCGGCGTCGATTCGGCAAGACTTGCCGACGCGGCGCGACAGTCGGGTGTCGCGTACTGCGATTCACCCGCGCACGCGATCGCGATCCTGGCATCGGAGTGCCGTGATGGCGACGTCGTCGTCACGATGGGCGCCGGCGACGTGACGCTCCTGGCGCCGGCGATCGTCGATGCTCTGGCGGCCGCGTGATCGCGCCAATGTCGGTGTCCGAGCGGCTGGCCGCCGTCGTCACCGAGCGCCTCCGTTTCGAGGAACCTCTCGCGCGGTACACGACGATGCGTATCGGCGGTCCCGCGGAGTTTCTGGCGCTCGCGAACTCGACGGCCGAGGTCGTTGCGTTGGTCGCGACCGCGCGCTCGGCCGGTATTCCGTGGCGCGTCATCGGTCGCGGATCGAACCTGCTCGTGTCCGATCGAGGCGTGCGCGGACTGGTGATTCGCAACGCGTCGGCCGACCTCGACTTTGCGGACATGGGCGGCGGACGCTGGCACGTGCGGGCTGATGCGGGAGCATCGCTCGCGCGAGTCGCTGGCGAGTGCGCCCGGCGCGGATTGGTTGGATTTGCGTTCGCCGTGGCTATCCCCGGCACGATTGGCGGCGCGGTCGCGCAGAACGCCGGGGCGCACCACCGAGAAATGGTCGACGTACTCGTCGACGTCCTGTGCCTGGATCCGCGCGGCGATGTCGCGCCGCTACCGGTCAACGTGCTCGAACTCGGCTACCGAACCAGCCGATTCAAGCGTCACCCGCGCGAAGAGACGGTCCTCACTGCCACAATCGCGGTGACACTCGCCGATCTCCCGGCGGCCGAGCGGGAGATCGAGGAGATACGCGCCTGGCGGGCCGAACACCAGCCGGCCGAACCGAGCGCCGGCTCGATCTTCGCGAATCCGCCTGGCGACTACGCGGGTCGCCTGATCGACGCGGCCGGACTCAAGGGCCACGCGATCGGCGGTGCACAGGTATCGACGCGCCACGCAAACTTCGTCGTCAACCTGGGCGCGGCGACGGCGGCGGACGTGAAGGCGTTGATTGACCTCGCGCAAAGCGAAGTTCAGAAACGATTCGGCATTTCTCTGGAACGCGAGGTCGAACTTTTTGGTGAATGGGAGCCGGCGTGACAGAACACGTTCATCGGCGCACGCGCATCGGCGTGCTCTTCGGCGGCCGCTCGGGCGAGCACGATGTCTCGTTGCGATCGGCCGAGTCGATCATGCGCGCGCTCGATCCGGAGCGGTACGAGGTCGTGCCAATCGGAATTACCCGCGAGGGCCGCTGGCTGCGATCGCCGGACCCGTTGCGCGAACTGCAGTCCGGGACGCCCGCGCACATGGAAATGGCAATCCTGGCCGATCCGGGCGCGCGTGGCCTGGTCACATTCGACGTCGGCGGTCCGATTGCCGCGTCCGAACGAGAGGCGCCCTTGGACGTGGTCATTCCGGCGCTCCACGGACCGTACGGCGAAGATGGAACGATTCAGGGGCTGCTGGAGATCGCCGACGTGCCGTACGTTGGGGCGGGCGTCCTTGGTTCGGCGCTGGGGATGGACAAGGCACTCATGAAGACCGTCTTGCGCGCCGCGGGGATACCGGTCATCGACTGGGTCAGCTTCCGTGTCCACGAGTGGGCAGCGCGTCCAGACGCAATCATCGTGGACGTCGAGGCCACGTGCGCCTATCCCTGCTTCGTCAAGCCGGCGAATCTCGGATCGTCGGTCGGCATCACGAAGGCCAGCGACGAGGACGAACTGCGTGCCGCGATCGATTTCGCCCTGACGTTCGATCGGAAGGTCATCGTGGAGCGCGCCGCGATCGACTGCCGGGAGATCGAATGCAGCGTCTTGGGGAATCAGATGCCGATCGCGAGCGTCCTCGGCGAGATCGTTCCGGATCGCGACTGGTACGACTACGACGCGAAGTACGCGAACTCGAAAACCGAGTTGATCATTCCGGCACAGGTGTCACCAGCCGTGTCCGACCGGGTGCGGGCGATGGCCGTGGACACGTTCAAGGCGATCGACTGCGAAGGCATGGCCCGCGTCGACTTCTTCGTAGCTCGCGACGAATTGGCAGTTTGGGTCAACGAGCTGAACACGATCCCCGGATTCACAAGCATTTCGATGTTCGCGAAGCTCTGGGAAGCGACTGGCCTTGACTACCCGAAACTCCTCGACGAACTGATCCGTCTGGCGATCGAACGGCACGGGACTCGCTCGCGACTCAAGACCGGGCGATGACATTGCCCGTTCCGAGGCGACGCGCCGATACAATGCGACTTGATGTGGTTGCCGGCACTCGGTCTCCTCGCCGGCATCGTAATCGGACTGATCTTCTCACTCTCGATCCCGGCCGACTTTGCGCGGTACACCGCGATCGGCGTCCTGGCCGGACTGGATTCGATTCTCGGCGCCGCCCGCGCCGAACTTGAGGGCCGGTATGACAACCGGATCTTCATTTCCGGTCTGGTCACGAACATCCTCCTTGCCGGCATGCTCACGTTCCTGGGCGATCGTCTCGGCGTCGATCTGTCAATCGCGGCCATCGTTGGCTTCGGCGGACGGCTGTTCACGAATCTGGGCGCGATCCGGCGGCACATCATTCCGGGCCGTGACCGTGGGTAGAGGATGGATTCCCGGGCGAGAGTCGTTATGTCGACTTTGACGATGTGCTATTCTGGATGGCACGATTTCTTATGGTCGATTAACGACCATGCCGCTAGTGGAGGAAAATCAGCCCATGCGTTCGCTCGATGGGTTGAGTATCCTACGTCACGCTCACACATATGACACGATCGGTTTCCACGAGAAAGGGACCTGAGGTGATGATGCCGCTGTCGGATATGGACCAGTTTGCGCGCATCAAGGTCATTGGCGTTGGCGGCGGCGGATCGAACTCGGTCAGCCGGATGATCCGGGCCGAGGTTCGTGGAATCGAGTGCATCGCCGTAAACACGGACGCGCAGGCTCTTGCGCGCACCGACGCGGACACGCGCATCCACATCGGCGACAAACTGACGCGCGGCCTTGGCGCCGGCGGGGATCCCCAGAAGGGCATGAAGGCGGCCGAGGAGACGAGCAATCAGCTTTTCGAGGCGCTCAAAGACTCCGATATGGTCTTCATCACCGCCGGAATGGGCGGCGGCACGGGATCGGGTGCCGCGCCCGTCATCGCGCAAATTGCCAGCGAGATGGGTGCCCTGACCGTCGCGATCGTCACCAAACCCTTCTCTTTCGAGGGGCGTCAGCGCATGCGCATCGCCGAGGAATCGATTGAACTGTTGCGCGACAAGGTCGACGCGCTCATCGTTATCCCAAATGATCGCATCATCGCGCTGGCAAATAAGACCACGTCGCTCGAACAGTCGTTCAAGATGGTTGACGAGGTCCTTCACGATGGCATTCAGGGAATCGCCGAGATCATCACCCTGCCCGGTCTGATCAACGTCGACTTCAACGACATCAAGGCAATCATGACCAAGGCGGGTTCGGCCCTGATGTCGATCGGTCGGGGCACGGGCGAGAATCGCGCCGCGGATGCCGCCCGGGCCGTCATTTCGAACCCTCTTCTCGAGGCGAAGATCGATGGCGCGCGCGGTATCCTGTTCAACATCACCGGCGGGCCGGATATGACGATGCAAGAGGTCCACGAGGCGTCGATGATCATCCACGATGTCGCCGACCCGGACGCGAACGTCATCTTCGGCGCGGCGATCGATCCGAACATGGAGAATGAGATTCGCATCACGGCCGTCGCGACGGGATTCACCGGCACGACACAGTCGATCCGACCGGGTGGCCTCACCTCCATCCGGTCGCCGCTCGCCGGCCCGTCCACGCGCGCCGACGCGGGGTCCACAGACGTCCCGTCCTTCATTCGGCCTCGTGCAGTGCCGGCCACGCCGCCGACCGGTCCGCAATCGCGGCCGAGCGACGGTGGCACTGGCAGCACCGCCTCGGAGAACGCCGGCGGATCGCACGCCACGTCTCCCGGCGAGCTCCCGGAGTTCCTCCGGACCTTGAGGCCGCGCTAGCGGACTCGCCTGGCACGGGGATACCCCGTGCCGTATTCAACATAGCATAGAGATTTCACGGCCGGCCTGTCGCCTCCCCGCCCGTCTCGTAGACCGGCCCGATCGCGTACCACAGTCTGACGTGTTATGTCAAACCTTTCTCAATTTCCAATTCCGATGGACGCGTCAGCCGACAAACTGTAATGCGCTTATGTCACTTCATTCCCTTGACGGCACAATATCCAGTGGTACACTCGGAGTCGCCCACTACATCTTGTGGACGATAAGTGGCGCGTCGCACACCAAGCGGCGCGTCTCATGTCGCCGGTGCCTGGAGGTCATTCATTCGTGCGCTGTCTTCGATGCGGGTCGGACGATCCAGGCACGCGAGTCATCGATTCGCGCGAGCAGGCCGATACCGTGCGGCGACGACGCGAGTGTGCCTCCTGCGGTGAGCGATTTACAACCTACGAACGCGCCGAGCGGACCGGATTCCTGGTCGTCAAGAAGGATGGCCGGCGCGAGGATTACGACCGCGAGAAACTCGCCCGGGGTATCCGGCTGGCGTGCTTCAAGCGCCCGGTGCCGACCGAGGCGATCGCGGCGATCGTCTCAGACCTTGAGGCGGATCTCTTCGGTCTCGGTCGTGCCGAGATCAGTGCGCAGATGATTGGCGAGCGCGTGATGGACGCTCTGCGCGAGTTCGACGACGTCGCGTACGTCCGATTCGCGAGCGTCTACCGGGCCTTTCGCGATGTCGACATGATGGCCGACGAGATCGAAGGCCTTCGCGCGTACAAGAAGCGTTTGACGGAATCG
The DNA here is from genome assembly GCA_004297775.1 of Chloroflexota bacterium. Classification (GTDB taxonomy): domain Bacteria; phylum Chloroflexota; class UBA6077; order FW602-bin22; family FW602-bin22; genus FW602-bin22. The sequence continues at coordinate 175,816 of SCUE01000037.1, forward strand.
CGGAATCAGTTGCGATTCCGGTTCGAGGAGGAGCAGACCTGCTGGAGTTGACATCTCGTCGAACGGTGGCGGCCGGCCGGCACGGATGTCGTTATCCGATCAGCGCAGGGGCGCAACGGCGCGCCAGGCCCTAGTCAACATCGTCACAGGAATCGTGGAGGAGCCATCAATGGCAGTCGCGCGCGCCGCTCGTTCGAACGTCACATCATCCGTCGCCCCGCCTACCGATCGCCGGACCGAACTGTCCGGGATTCGCGCCAAGGTCTTTCTCGATCGCTACAGCTTGAAGGACCGCTCAGGCACTGCCACGGAGCAATATCCGGAGGAGATGTGGTGGCGCGTCGCTCGCGGGATCGCGGCCGTCGAGAAGACTGCTGAGAAGCGGCGAATCTGGGCCAAGCGCTTCTTCGACGCTCTGTCCGATTTCAAGTTCGTGCCGGGCGGCCGCATTCTGGCCGGCGCCGGCACCGGACATGCCGTCACGTACTACAACTGCTACGTCATCCCGTCGCCCGAAGATAGCCGGTCCGGCATCCTCGACAACCTCAAAGTCATGACCGAGATCATGGCGCGCGGCGGCGGCGTCGGAATCAACCTTTCGTCGTTGCGACCGCGTGGCTCGTACATCCGAACCGTGAACGGCACGGCCTCCGGACCGTGCTCGTGGGCGGAGCTGTACTCGGTGGCGACCGGTGACGTCATTCAGCAGGGTGGAAGTCGGCGCGGCGCCCTGATGCTGATGCTCGACGACGACCATCCCGACATCGAAGAGTTCATCACGGTCAAGCAGGACTTCACACGGATCAATCACGCCAATCTTTCCGTCTGCGTGTCCGACGCGTTCATGCAAGCGATCGAAGACGACGCCGACTGGCAACTCAAATGGCAGGGCGAAGTCCGCAAGACCGTCAAGGCGCGCCACATCTGGGATCTCATCTGCCGGGCGGCCTGGCGAAGCGCCGAACCAGGCGTCGTCTTCATGGACCGGTACAACAAGCAGTCGAACACCTGGTACTACGAGAACATTCGGTGTGTGAATCCGTGCGGCGAACAGGGACTCCCGGCGTGGGGTGTCTGCAATCTCGGCGCCCTGAATCTGTCCGCCTTCGTCGAGAAGGGCGAGATGGACTGGTCCGGTCTGGCCGATCACGCGCGGGTCGCGATGCGATTCCTCGATAACGTGGTCAATGCGAACCTCTACTTCATCAAGGAGAACGAGGTCGCCCAGATGGGCACGCGCCGCACCGGCCTCGGCACAATGGGGCTTGGCGACGCGCTGATCAAGCTCGGGGTTCGCTACGGGTCGGACGAGTCGCTCGCATTCGTGGAGCGTATATACGCGACCATTCGCGACGCCGCCTACGATGCCTCGGCCGACATCGCGGCCGAGAAGGGGCCTTTCGGATTCTTCGATCGCGACAAGTACATGCAAGGCGAGTTCATTCAGCGGCTTCCGGAGGACATCCGTGAGAAGGTCGCCAAGAACGGAACGCGGAATGCCGTGCTGCTGACGCAGGCGCCGACCGGGACGACCTCGCTACTATCCGGTGTCTCGTCCGGCATCGAGCCAGTCTACGACTTCGTCATGCGCCGTCGAGATCGGACTGGCGAGCACATCCTGTACCACCCGCTCTACCAGGAGTGGCGCGATCAGTTCGTGGCCGACAACGAACGCGAGCCGACCGAGGACGAGCGTCCGCATCACTTCGTCGGCGCGACCGAACTGACGCCAGAGGAACACGTCCGCGTCCAGGCTGTCGTTCAGAAGTACACCGACTCCTCTATCTCGAAGACCGTGAATGCGCCGAACCGGCACACGACCGATGATGTCAAAAACCTTTACACCCTCGCGTACAAGCTTGGCTGCAAGGGCGTCGCGTACTTCCGCGACGGATCCCGCGAGGGCGTTCTCTCTCAGGTGACCGACAATCCAGCCGCGTCTTCGGCCGCCACGGCCGCGTCGCTTCCGGCGATGACACCGGATCGCAGCAAGAGTCGGCCGGAACTGCTGAGTGGCTACACCCGTCAAGTTCTGGCGCCGGAAGGGAAGGTCAACTTGACCCTCAATTCCGATGACTCGGGCCTGTACGAAGTGTTCGTGTCAATTGGGCGCTCCGGATCCGACCTGATGGCGATGGCCGAGGCCGTCGGACGTTTGGTGTCGTACGCGCTCCAAATCCCGTCGACGCTGACGCCGGAAGATCGCGTGCGTGAAATCGCCCGTCAATTGCGCCACATCGGCGGCCGCGGCTCGGTCGGCTTTGGCCCGATGCAGGTGCGATCGCTGCCCGACGCGATCGCGATTGCCCTGACGCGACACCTCGAGGGTGCGCCCGGCGCGATGATGAGTCGTGATGGGGAACAGCAGTTGAGCCTTCCGATTGCGCCAAAGGAGCCCACCGGCGCCAATCTGGCCAGCCTGTGCCCAAGTTGTGGATCGGCGACTCTGGTCTACGAGGAGGGCTGCAAGAAATGCTATGGCTGCGGCCACTCGGAATGCTAACGGTTCGGTAGTTGGGGTGGTCGCGCAAGTGTGATCACCCGACAGACTGATGGAGTACCTCCAGTTCGACTCGTTACGCGCCGGCGGAATCCGTCACGCGATCACCGACCGATCGGCCGATCTCAGTTCGCGGGCGATCCTCGATGAACCGGCGGCGGCAGACCGTCGCGACGCGGCAGTGCGCACCGTCGGCCTCGATCCGGCCGGCCTCGTCTGCGCACATCAGGTGCACGGCGCGGCGGTTACCCGCGTTCGCGCCGCCGATCGTGGTCGCGGCGCGCGCGACCCAGCGTCGGCGATTCCGGCGACCGACGCGCTGATCGCCGACGAGCCATGGATCACCCTGGCGATGTACTTCGCCGATTGCCTTCCTCTGCTGTTCGCGTGCCCGACGCGTGGCGTGTTCGCCCTCGCGCACGCCGGGTGGCGCGGCACGGTCGCCAACGTCGCCGGCGCCACGGTCGCGGCGCTCGGCCGCGAGTTTAGCGTTCCCGCCGACGAGATCGTGGTCGGGCTCGGACCGTGCATTCGAGCCTGCTGCTACGAAATCGGCGAAGACGTCGCGGCGCAACTTGTCCGCGCCGCGCCATCGGAACCGGTCGCGGCCATCCGGTCCAATCGCGGCTTCGTCGGCGACATCGCGGCAGTGAATCGGGCTCAACTGGTCGCCGCCGGCGTTAGTCGCGACGCGATCTCCGACTCCGCGATCTGTACGTCCTGCTCGGTCGATCGCTTTTTCTCGCATCGCGCCGGCCACGGCGAGGCCGGCCGGTTCGCGGCGATAATCGGTCGCAATGATTGACCCAATCACTCCAATAGCCGAGCGTCTCGCGACCGTACGACTGCGCGTTGCGCGCGCAGCCGAGTCAGCCGGGCGATCGCCTGGCGCCGTGCGCATCATCGCCGTCACGAAGACGATGCCGGTCGAGGCGGCGCGCGCGGCGTACGACGCGGGCGCGCGCGATTTCGGTGAGAACCGGATCCAGGAAGGTACGGCCAAGATCGCCGCGTTCGGACCGTCCGACGCGGTCTGGCACCTGATCGGCCATCTGCAAACCAACAAGGCGCGTCCGGCCGCCCGCGACTTCGGGATCATTCACGCGATCGACAGCGTTCGCATCGCCGAGGCGGTCGCCCGGGAAGCCACCGCGCTCGGTCGAGCCATCGATGTGCTCCTCGAGGTGAACGTCGCCGCGGAGGAATCGAAGTACGGTTTCACGCCGGAGGACGCCCTCGTCTCCTCCGGCAACATCACCCGTCTCGATGGATTGCGGGTGATCGGACTGATGACAGTCGCGCCACTGGTCGCCGATCCGGAGGACGCCCGGCTGGTCTTCCGGGCGCTACGCCTCCTCGGCGAGCGAGTCCGCGAGCGCGTCGGCAACCCCAATGTTTGGCATCTCTCGATGGGCATGAGCAACGACGTAGATGTCGCAATCGCGGAGGGCGCGACGATGGTGCGAATCGGACGGGCGATCTTTGGGGAGCGCCCAGCCTAAAGTCGTACAATAGCCTGATGCTTGGCGGGTTTTTCCTTTCGAACTTCGTGTCGATCCTGTGCCAGGTACTCGCGATGGCGATTTTCGTTCGGGCGCTGCTTTCGTGGATCCCGAACATGCGACCGGACCATCCGATCGTTCGATTCCTGAACGACATCACCGAACCAGTGCTCACACCGTTCCGCCGGGTGATCCCGATGGTCGGCGCGATGGACCTTTCACCGCTTGTGGCGATGATCGTCCTGAGCCAGGCCGGAAGCATCCTGGCGGCGAGTCTCCGGAGCGCCGGCTACTGACCTGTGACGGCCGGCGATGATTCTCGCCTCGGCGAGGGCGCCAGTGGCGTGTCAGTCGACATCGCCCTGCCGCCGGATTTCTACGCCCGAGGCACCGTGGAAGTTGCGCGCGATCTGCTTGGGTGTCGCCTCGTACACGATCGCAACGGAAACCGGCGCCATGGCACCATCGTCGAGACCGAGGCGTACATAGGCGGCGACGATCGCGCGTGCCACGCCGCTCGCGGTGGTCCAGGCGGTCGAGCGCGTGTTATGTACAGCGACCCCGGCACCGTCTATGTCTACCTCGTTTACGGCATTCACTGGTGCCTGAACGCCGTGACGGAACAGGCCGGATTTCCGGCGGCGGTGCTCATCCGTGCGCTCGAAATCATCGACGGCCCGAACGGAGCGGCTAGTGGTCCGGGGCTGGTTTGCCGATACATGGGTATCGATGGAAGTGCAAATGGCACGGCCCTCACGGACGGGTCGCTGCGCATCGAGCCAAGGATTGCGAAGCAACGTCCCATCGAATCCGGACCGCGAATCGGCGTTGCCTACGCCGGAGCATGGGCCGAACGACCCTGGCGGTTCTGGCTCTCGGACAGTTCGGCGGTGTCTACTCGACGACGTCGTACGCGCGCGTCGGCTCGTGCGTCATGAATCGCCCGCGCTGGTCGTTCAGGTCCGCCCGAGTCGGCCCACGCCGCCAGGTGTCGTACGCCTCGTAACTACGCCAGAATTGAATCCACTGGTACTCATGAGAGTCGATCAGACCGCGCACGACAAACTGGCGAGTTTGACCGGCCGCGCGCCGGAGGGGCTCGGTGTGATGCAGCCATGCCAGCGCATCCGCCTCGCGCCCCGGCAGCAGGAACACGCGGCGCACAATCGCGACTTCGGCCATATTGTCTTCGACGAAACCCGACGACAGTATAGGCGCGATTTCCCCATAAAGATTTCAGACTCGACGGCCGATAATCTGACCAATGCGACGCGGCGGGGAGCGGTGACGTACTCATGAACCTCAATCCAATCCAGCGAGACATCCTCCGAGCCTATGGCAACCGCACGCGCGGCTCACAGGAAGCCGGTTCGTCGGCCGAGGCCGGTGGATCTGGCGCGCCCGAGGACGCGGCCGCGGCACCTCGTGCCGATGGCGTTGTCCTTTCCGACACGGCCGCGATTGTCGGCCGGTCGCTGTCGGCGGTCCGATCGAGCCCAGACGTGCGCGAAAACGTCGTCACCGCACTTCGCGCGCAGGTTCAGTCCGGGCAGTACAACGTCCCAGCCGAGGACATTGCGCGCGCGATCATCGATTCGGCTGGGCAGTCGTAGTCCGTCGTCTCACGGCGCGTTCTGTCCGGCCCGATCTCGCGCTTTGCACAACGTCGCGACACTGAAGACGCCGATCGCCGCCCCGAAGATCCATCCGCCAATGACGTCGATCGGCCAGTGATGACCGAGGTAGACCCGTGTCCACCCGGACGTGACGACGACCAGCGATAGCAGGGCTCCAGCCGTGATCGCGCCGCGTCGACCTTCCCATCGCCACGCGAGGTATGTACCGACCACGGCGATGAACATCGCCCGAATCGAGTGCCCGCTGGGAAACGATTGCATCGTCGGTAATCCCAACAAGACGTACCGTATCGACTCGCGATAGAGATCGCCCGATGGCACTGGTTGATCGAGCGTGAACTTCATCGCCACTTCAATCGGAACCGTCGCGACAAAGAACAACGGCGCGAGCGCCGACCAGCCGCGAACTCCGGTTACGCGGAGCGCAAGTGATCCCGCGATACCGAGAGCAACCGAAACCTCGGCGGCCGCGACGTAGGTGAGCACGCCGCCGATGAAATCGATGTCGGCCCCAATCGACGACTTCACCACCCGCATGAGCGCCTGATCGAGGGGAGCGAGCACGCGTTGATGGACGAGAGCGGCGACGAGGGCGAATACGACCAGGAGCAGTCCGGAAAGGGCGTGCACGTCGATCGCTTATAGCAGTGCCATGCACTATCGCTTCCGCGAACGTCCGTAGAATCGTCCGGATGCGGTCACTGGCGGTAATGTTGGCCATCCTGTTTGCGTCGCTTTGGCCGGCGAACGCGAGCGCGGCGACACGCGACCGCTACGCATTCAACGTGACCCTCGATGTGGATTCGGCGATCGCATCAGTCCGGCAGCGAATCACGTTCACGAACCGTGCCGACGTGCCGTTGGACATGATCGAGATGCTGGTGCCGGCGGTACCTTCTGGCGCTTTCCATCTTCGTGGCGCCCGCGTCGGAGGTCGCACGGCCTCGGCCAGCGTCGCCGGCGCGGGACTTCGGCTCTCCGGACTCGATCCGATCGCGCGTGGCGTCGAGACGACGGTCGAACTCGAGTACGACGTGCGCGTTCCGCGGCCGGGGTCGATTCGCCTCGGTCGGCAGGGTGAGACCCTGGTCTTCGGATCGTGGTACGCGGCGCTATTCCCCCTCGACCCCGGGGGATGGCGGACGCACGCGTACACCGAGGATGGCGATGCGTTCGTCGCCGACAGTATCGACGTCGAATTCAACCTGTTGATCGACCGAGACGTCACGCTGGTGGCGCCTGGCCTGCCGGTCGCCGCCGGTTCCGGACGCGTCTTTTCGACCCGAGTCAGCGGCGCGCGCGATTACGCGTTTGTCGTCGGGCCACGTCTCAGCCGCGCCGAGGGGCAGGTTGGAGCGACTCAGGTCGTCGCCCACGGCCGCGCCGGCGATGAGGGGCTTACCAGGGCGGTGGCGCGTGCCACGACGGAGTACGCGTCCTGGCTTTCCCAGCGCATCGGGCCGCTGCCGCACGATCGGGTCGACATCGTGACAGTCTGGTCGGCTCGGCCCGATCAGGTCGGCCAGGAATACGATCGAATCGTATTCCTGAATCGCGCCCAGGCGGCCGAAGCCATCCCTCTTGGTTCGTATTTCAGCTATTTGATCGCGCACGAAGTCACCCATTTCTGGTTTCACGGCCTCGTAGGCAGTGATCCGGTTCGCGAACCGTGGCTTGACGAGGCGCTCGCCACCTACCTGCCCGAACGGTTCTTCAGCGAGACCAATCCCGACATCGGGGCGTCCCGGCTGGCGACTCTCCGCCGGCGCGTCGGCGCCGACGCGTCACGCATCGGCACGATCCCGATCGATACACCGCTTCCCACATTCGCCGACGAAAACACGTACTTCGCGATCGTCTACCGGCGCGGTGCCGCCTTCCTGGATGACCTCTGGAAGTCGACGGGAGACGCGACATTCTGGCGCGCGATGCGCGACTACGTTGAGCGGAGTCGCGGGCGAATCGCCACGGCCGCCGAGTTTCACGCCGCCTTCGACCGCGCCGCCGCGGCAAACCTCAGCCCAGTCCGCGCGCGATACCTGCGCGGCGCGGCCATCACGTCGATCGCGGGCGACGACGGCAGATTCTTCGATGAAACCGGCGGATTCACGGTCTCGAACGCCGAGGGCATTCCGTTCTGGGATGAGTTCCGCGCGCTCGGCGGCGTTGACGCACTCGGCTACCCCGTCAGTCGTCGATTCACGCTCGACGGATTCACCGTTCAGGCCTTCCAGAAAGCAATCCTGCAATGGCGGCCCGAGGTCCGGCGCGCGTACTTCGTCAATGTGCTCGATCGGCTCTCGCAGGCGGGGCAGGACGACTGGCTCCTCGTCCATCGGATGACGCCGCGACCGTCGGATTCGTCGCCAGACACCGGTCTGGCGTGGGAACGCGTCGTGGCGCGTCGTCAGGCGATGCTCGACATCGATCCAACCCTGCGATCGGCCTACTTCGCGGTGCCGAATTCGATCGATCGATACGGATTGCCGGTGTCCGCCGCGGACGTTGGCAACGCGATCGTCGTCCGATGCCAGCGAGCAGTGTTGCAGCGTTGGAAGACCGATGTTCCGTGGGCGCGCGCTGGGCAAGTCACGATTGCCAATGCCGGCGATCTTGCCAAGGAGGCCGGCCTTCTGCCGTCCGCCGCGGTCGTTTCGGAACGCCGGGCCTGACCGGACCGTCGCGCGACGCGGGCCGATCATTGCCTACAATCGCGCGCGAATCCTTCGGAGGTCAACCGGAACCATGCCACCTATTGGGATGGAAGACATCCGCATTCCGACGACGCTCGTCACACTGGTTGTAGTTGCCCTGGTCTACGTTCTGCTCATCGCCGCCGCGCGCAAGGACGATCACCAGATCTGCCCGGTTTGTGGCGACCGTCGCGACACGGCCCCGATCGAGCCGTGGCATCCTGATGCCCGCTACTGCGCGACCTGCAATCGCGTGACCCGCGCCACCGACGCGATCGGGAGAGCGCGCGCGCACTGACGTCCTCCGCGTGAGCTAGAAGAAGCCGCGCGGCACGTTGTGGTACGGGTCGAGCATCGGGAACTCCCCGCGCTCGGTAACGCGCGCCAACCGAACGAAGAACGCCTCGATCTCATTCGGGTGCAGCAGCTCGGCGATATCGCAGCGCAACGTGTCCGACCGTGCCGGATCCGTGTACAGGTCCCAGAGTCGCGTCAGAAGCGGTTCTGGGATGGGCTGCCCGCAGAACTCCCAGATGACTGTGCGGAGCTTCGGCACGACATTGAAGCAGAGACCATGGTCGATGCCCCAGAGCTTTCCGTCGCGTGACGTGAAGCAGTGGCCAGGCTTCCGATCGGCGTTGTTGGTAATTGCGTCGAACAGCGCGACGGCACGCAAATCGTCGGCCCGCTCGTGCCGAAACTTGAAGTACTCCGATGAGCGATCGGGCTCGACGAACAATTGGAAAGTCCCTACTCCGTGCGGGCCATCGCGAATGACCGTCGGAGGAATGAAGTCGAAACCGAGGGCACCCGCGACGACGTAAGCCGCGTACTCGCGTCGATAGAGCGTTCCGCTGGGGAAATCCCACAATGGCGCCTCGCCCTGGCGAGGTTTGTACACCGCGACCGCGCGCGGCTCGCCTTCGCACGCCAGCGTCACGTAGAAGCTGTAATTCGAGCCCCATGGCACCGGCTGGGTTGCGACGATGTCCGCGGTCGCCAGGAGTTCCACGGCGGACGGATCGCAGGGATCGATCGCGCGCGACGGAACGCCGACCGGCTTCGGGCGGTCGCTCGGCGAGCCGCCATCAAGGGCGTTGAGCGCGATGAAATCATCGTCGTCATCCCACGCCCGCCGACGACGTCGCGCCATCGGGCCCGATTCTACAGACGCTGTTTCAAAGCCGCGACTATGTGGTCGTTCTCCGGGAATTCGCCCGTCTCATCCTTCGACCACACCAGGGCATCATCGATGCGCACGTCGAAGACGCCATCGAAGTCTGGGAACACCGTCAGCGAGCTGATATCGGCCGCAAATGTGCGAAGCAGGGCATCCACCAGGCTCACGGCCTGATCTTCGTACCCTCACTCGGTGCAGTACTTGATCGACACGCGTACTGCCACGGCGTTCCCCTTCCTCATTACACTGCCGGTGTGCTTTTCGGCCTCGTCACCGGCAATCTCGACTATATGCGGTCGATCTCCGAATGGGGCTACGACGACGTCGAGATCATGGGTTCCACGCTGCTCCCGATCGAGAGCGACGCCGCCTGGCACCCGCGCCGACGGCAGATCGAGGATACCGGCGCGCGTGTCAAGGGACCACTTCCGCCACCGCCGGCTGAGCGCGACTATCAGTGGTGGTCGCCGTGATCGAGATTCGCGTCAGCCTGCACGGCGACGTTCACAAGTACCGTCGTGGGCGTCCCGACCCGATCGTCGAACGTCTCGCCGACGATGCGACCATCCAATCGCTGGTCGACGCAATCGGAATCGATCCGGCCGTGCCGATCTCGTTCGGCATCAATGGTCAACTCGCCCGGCGAGACAGCCCGCTGCACAATGGCGACGAAGTCCTTATTCTGACGCCCATGGAGGGAGGCCGCTAATGTCCACTGGCTACTGGCGCCGCATACTACACGTCGATCTTTCGCAGAATCGCGTTTGGACCGAGGAACCTGACGACGCGTTCTATCGCAAGCACATGGGTGGGCGCGCGATGATCGCGCACTATCTGCTCACCGAGACGCCGAGTGGAATCGACGCGTACGACCCGGCCAATCGACTCATCTTCGCGCTCGGCGCCCTGACGGGCACGCCGGTGCCAGGCGCGGGCCGCCACTCGGTCGGCGCAAAGTCGCCAATGTCCGGCGGATTCGGTGAATCGGAAGCCGGCGGCTTCTGGGGCGCGGAGCTGAAGAAGGCCGGCTGGGATGGCATCGTCATCAAGGGCAAGGCATCGAAGCCGGTCTACCTCTGGATCAACGATCAGACCGTCGAAATCCGCGATGCCTCCCATCTCTGGGGGAAGCTCACCGACGATGTCGAATCGCGGATTCGTGAGGACCACGGCGACAAGTGGATCCGGATCGCCCAAACCGGCATCGCCGGCGAGAATCTGGTCCGATACGCCTGCGTAATGAACGACCTCAACGAGGCCGCCGGGCGAACGGGCCTGGGCGCCGTGATGGGGTCGAAGAACCTGAAGGCAGTCGCGGTGCGGGGCAAGCGTATGGTGCCGATGGCCGACGCCTCCACGCATAAGGAGACCGCGAAGTGGGTCTCTTCGACGATGGATGAGGTTCACTACAACTTCCATCACTTCGGCACCGGTGCCGCCCTGGCCGACAAGCAACTGAACGGCCACTTGATCGCTTTCAACTTCCGTGACGGCCAGTGGGATTCGGTCGAGCAAGTTCAGAAGATCGACGCGAAGACGATCGCAACAACCGTTCGAGAGAAGATGGACGGATGCTATGCCTGCTCCGTGCGTTGCAAGAAGCGCGTTCGGATCGATTCCGCCGGTGTCAGGCCGGAGTTCGGCGGACCAGAATACGAGACGATCGGCGCAATTGGGACGAATGTCGGCGTTGATGACCTCATCCAGGTGTGCAAAGCAAACCAGTGGTTGAATCTGGTCGGACTGGACACGATCTCGTTCGGATGCACGCTCGCCTGGGCGATGGAGTGCTACGAGCTGGGCCTGTTGACCGAGGCCGACACCGGCGGTCTCGCTCTGAAGTGGGGCGATGGCGAACTCTTGAACGACATGGTTCTCAAGGTCGCCCGCCGCGAGGGGTTCGGCGACGTCCTCGCCGAAGGAGCCCTACGCGCGTCGCGCAAGATCGGTCGCGACACCGAGAAGTACGTCGTCCATGTCAAGGGCCTCGAGATGGCGATGCACGATCCGCGGGCCATGGCGGTGATGCGACTCAACTATCCGGTCACGCCAACCGGCGGCGACCATACCGGGGGCGCCCACCATCGCACGAGCAATCGCAACACGATCGGTCTCTGCCAGTTCCTGCAGTACGACGAAGAGAAGGTCACCCGCCTCCTCAATGGCGCAACCGGCTGGGACACGACCGTCGCCGAGATCGAGAATCAGTCGAGCCGCGGTCTGACGATGGCGCGTCTCTACAACCTGCGCGAGGGGCTCTCGCGCCAGGATGACGTGTTCCCGCCTCGTATCCACGAGGCGATCCGCAAGGGGCCGCTCTCGGACCACGTCCTCACACGCGAGCAGGTGTCGCAGGAAACCGAGGAGTACTATCAGCGGCACGGCTGGGATCGGGTGAATGGGATTCCGCTCGCCGAGACGCTCGAACGACAGGGTCTGCGGATGTACTCTGGGTTTCTCGGCGATCGCGTCCCGACCGATGACGGCCGGGTCGCGGTCGGCGCCCGCGGATCTCGCGCGCCGGAGCACGTCGAAGAATAGCCGTCGCGGTAGTTGGATGGCGGCTGCCATCCAACTACCGTTTAGCGATCGATCGGCAGCGCAACCGACGACGCGATTTGGCTAGATCCCCAAGAAACGGTACCCGCAATCCATGTAATGCACTTCGCCAGTCGTACCCCGCGCGTGGTGGCTGGCCAGGAACGCCGCCAGCGCCCCGATCTCATCTGGATCGTTGGTCCGACGGAGCGCGGACACTTCCCGCGCGTGCTTATACATGTCGGTGAAGCCACTGATGCCGCGCGCGGCCAGCGTCTGCATTGGCCCGGGTGAGATGGCGTTGACACGGATACCGCGCGGGCCGAGGCTCGCCGCAAGGTAGCGGACTGATGCTTCGAGCGCGGCCTTCGCGACACCCATGACGTTGTAGCCGGGCATCGCCCGCTCGGATCCGAGGTACGTCATCGTGATGATCGACCCGCCACCGGCTTTCTCAAGCAGTGGAGCCGCCTCACGCGCGACGTGAACCAGCGAGTACGCGCTGATGTCAAGCGCCATCGAAAACGCCTCGCGCTTCGTGTCCAGAAAGTCGCCGTCCAGCGCCTCGCGTGGCGCAAACGCCAGGCTGTGCACGACGATGTCGAGCGCTCCCCAGGCATCGCCGATCGTGCGGAATACCGACGCGACCTCGTCATCTCGCTGGACGTCGCACGGCAACACCATCGGATTGTCAAGCGGCTCGGCCAACTGGCGGACGCTCTCCTCCATGCGCTCTTGATACGTCAGCGCAAGTTGCACGCCCTCGGTCGCGAGCGCCTGCGCGATCGCCCAGGCGATGCTGCGCTTGTTCGCCACGCCAAGCACGATCGCGCGCTTTCCCTTGAGGCCCAGGTCCACGGCAGTTCTCCCGTCTGTGAGTGGCCGCGATTGTAGCCGTGGCCGAACGCCGAGCCTCCGGCCGAAGCCGACTCGCGGGGCTATCGATCCGAAGGTGCCTGATCGTCGGGCGGATCGAAAAAGGCAATCAGGCGCCGATACCAGGGCATCGTTCTCGACGAACGAAGCGCGCGCTCAGTCGCCAGGATGCCGCGATACCGTCGCGACACGGACTTGCGACCGATCGTCACCATTCCTTCGCGTTCAAGACCATCGAGGACTTCGCGGACGAACAACCCGAGCCCAGACTCCTCGTACAACTCGGCGGTCTGAAGAGCGCTGATGCCAGCACCCACCGCGATCGTGTAGTCGTCCTGATCATCGGCCGTGACGTCACCGGATCGCCGGATCCGCGCCAGTTCGCGTAGCATCAGATCGCCAATCACCGAGGCAGACAGTCGGCGCGGACGCCCAGGTCGGATCCCGCGCCGTTGGGCATCGACCGCCACCCGGTACGCGAATAACCGGTTAGCCATCGGTCAGGACCGTTGGATTCGTCATCATCGCGCTCTTTGTGGATTCGAGCGCATGCTAGCCGACCTTGCGTGCCGGCGGGCGAATTGGATCGACGCGCGCGCCGCGGTGGCCACTGGCGACGCGAGCTCGACAGCCATTTACGTCGGCGCCGCGAAGACGATGCAGCTTGGCGTCCCGATCGTGGCGGCGTGTCCCAGGGAGGTTAGGCCACCCGTTCCGCGGTCGACCCGGAACGCCACGATCGAGTCGCTATCCTGGTTCGCGGCGAAGAGAACCTGCCCCGAGGGCTCGATGTCGAAGTGCCTCGGCGCCCGTCCACCGGTCGACGCGTGCCCGATCGCCGCCAAATGGCCGTTCGACGGATCGATCGAAAAGATCGCCAGCGAGTCATGGCCGCGGTTCGACGCGTAGAGGAACCGCCCATCCCTGGTCACGACGACCTCGGCGGCGATGTTTTCGCCCAAAAAGTTCGCCGGCAGCGCCGAGAGCGTCTGGCGGGAGGTAAGCTCGCCGGTGGCGTCGTTGAACTCGAAGACCGTGACCGTAGCGTCGAGTTCGTTGATGACGTACACGACCTGTCCATTGGGATGAAACGTCAGGTGGCGCGGTCCCGCGCCGGGATGCGATCGGCCGCCCGGCTGATCCACCAGTCGAACCGTGCCCCGCACGGCATCCAGCCGGTAGACGAAGGTTCGATCGAGCCCGAGATCGCAGACGAGGACAAATCGCCCAGTTGGGTGGATCCCTGCCATGTGCGCGTGGGCGTGGTCCTGTCGGCGTGGATTGGGACCAAGCGGGCCAGCGTGGAGAACGAAATCGGAGTGAGGCGACAACGTTCCATCGTCAGTCAGGCGATAGACGGCCACGCTGCCACCGGCGTAGTTCGCGACGACGACGCATCGACCGGTCGGGTCGACCGCGAGATGCGTCGGCCCAGGTCCCGGCGACTCCTGCCGCGAAATCTGGGACAGCGTGCCGTCGGTACGATCGATCGCGTAGGCGGTCACGGCGCTGGCGTCGCCGCCGTTTGTCGAGTACAGGAAACGGCGATTGGGATGGAGCGCCAGGAAGTGCGGGTTGGGGACACCCGAAAGCGTCTGAATGTGGCGCAACGCGCCGGCGCCGGCATCGACGGCAAACACGGCGATTCCTTCGCCGCGCCCGCCGCGGTCCACCTCGGTGTAGGTGCCCACATACGCAATGGTCATTCGCCCACCTCCGATGCGCCTGTCACGTGTGCCAGCAAGTCTTCGGTAAAGACGTAGCGCGAGCGCGTGTCGGGCGCCAGGAGCGCGGCCTCGAGCAGGTCTGCGCACACGGGATCACGCCGCGCGATCATTTCGAGGGTCACCTCGCCATTGTCGGGTGACGCCGGAACACGCTCGATCGCGGCGGCGATGCACCGCTGTACCCAGAGCTCCGCCTCGGCCCACGCCCGCGCGCCGCTTTGACTCGATGCTGGGTGGGACACCGCGACACCGACGGCGGAGCGGGCCTCGCGTCGCGCCGACGCAATCCGCGCATCGACGTCGCGGCCTCGCCAATCGTGAAATCGTGGCGCGACCGGGCCGCGCGCCATTGGCTCGCGCACGCGGGCTGGCTGTTCCGATGATGCCTGGCTCACCCTTCTCCTCGACCGACGATTCACAGGAAGTGTACCCGCGGACTTGACCGGTCGCCGCCGTTGACACGCCACCACG
Source organism: Chloroflexota bacterium (assembly GCA_004297775.1). Lineage (GTDB taxonomy): Bacteria > Chloroflexota > UBA6077 > FW602-bin22 > FW602-bin22 > FW602-bin22. The sequence continues at coordinate 190,940 of SCUE01000037.1, forward strand.
ACGCCCATACAGTGCCGCGCGGCCCAGAGTGGCGCGCGGAGGTTCGTGTGTCCGACTCCCCCAACCCAGTGCTAATCTGCATTGCCGGCGGCTCGGCATCCGGCAAGTCGACCGTGTCGCGGGCCCTCGTTGAATCGCTGCCGGACCTATCGGTCGGTGTCGTCAACATCGACCACTATTTCCGAGATTGGTCGGTCGACGAGGATCTGCGAACCGCGAACCGCCCCGACGCGGTGCTCTGGCCGAGTCTTCTGCGCGATGTCGATCGCTTACTCGCGCGTGAGTCGGTCGAACTGCCCGCGCTCGGCACCCGACCGGCCGCGCAGGGTGCCCAGCCGTGGATCGTCGAGGCGCGCGACGTTCTGATCGTCGAGGGTCTGCTCGCACTCTGGCACGATGGTCTCCGAGCCAGGGCGGATCTAGCCGTGTACGTCGACGCTCCCGACGACGAGCGACTGCTGCGACGGATTCGCCGTGACATCGTCGAACGTGGGGCCACAGTCGATTCAGCCACGACCTGGTATCGGCACGACGTTCGGCCGAACTTCGGCCGATTCACCGAGCCGACCCGATGGCAGGCAGACCTCGTCATCCCGAACGTCGGGATCGATGGCGTGCGGAACGTGGCGATCGTCGCGCTCGCGGCGACGGCGCGAGCACTGCACGCGCGTTCTCAGCCGCGACCGTAGAATGGCGTGGCCGTTGGATCCGAATGAGGCGCCCGCGGCAATCCACAACGGAGCGCAACTGTGCGACTAGGTCTGACGAATAGCACCTACCAGTATCTCTTCGGTCGCGCGAACGGGCTCTTCCCCGATCGAAACTCTCTGGAGTTCAATCTCCTCGGTCAGCCGACACCATACTTCACGAATTCGCCGATCACGGTCCCCCCGGGCCAAGTCCTCGAGTGGCTGATCCAGAAATGTGTGACCCTTCGATTGCCGGTCCTTCACGCCGGAATCTACGACTGGAGCGATCCGGCCTACGTCGCGAAGATCAAGGGACTCCTGATCAAGCACAAGCTCGAGATGATGCCGGCGCTGGCGGGCGACTTCGTCGACGACGGCGACTCGGGTAGGCGCGCCGTCGAGGCCGCTCAGGAGACTCTACGGAAGTACAGGGCGTTCGGCGACATTCGGATTTCGAAGTTCTGCACCTATCCGATGATCCACACGCGGTTCACGACCGAACCACCGCTCGACGAACAACTCGACCGAATCATCGAAAACACGCGGCCGATCGCCAGAGTCGCCCAGGAGTGCGGAATCATCTTGGCGTTCGAGAATCACCTCGATTACCGCGCTCGTGAGGTGAACCGAGTCATCGAAGCCGTGAACTCGCCGTACTTCCGTTTCCTCTTCGACACCGGCAACACGTTGACGGTCTGCGAGGATCCGGTCGATGCCGCGATCGAAGCCGCGCCATACACCGTCCTCGTCCACCTGAAGGACGTCAAGGTCCACCCGTGGACTCCCGGGCGAGAGTTCGTCTCCGTGATGTATGCCGCGCCGCTCGGGCGAGGTCACGTCAACAACAAGAAGATCCTCGAAATCCTGCGTGACAAGACGCCGAACGCGAAGGATCTGGTCCTGTCGCTCGAGATGATGCCAGTGCCGCCGAACGAGGACGAAGATCGGTGGGTCGATGAGAGCATCGCCTATGCGAAACGCGAGTTCGCGGAGTTCCTCGACTAACGCCCCCGTGCGCGCGTTCTGGATTCTGGCGACCGTCTTCTTCCTGGTTCTGAGCGCGATCGGTGCGACGATGCCGTTCTTCGCCCTCTATGCGCGTTCGCTCGGAGCGTCCATAAGCGAACTCGCGCTTGTCGTCGGTGTCAACGCGACCACGTCGCTCGTCGCGGGGCTCTTCTGGGGCAGGATGGCCGACCGCGTCCGGCGTCGTCGCCCATTCATCATCATTTCGATGGCCGCGCTCGCGATCATCAATGTCGCAATCTCGCGCGTACCGACGTGGGAGTGGCTCATTCCGCTGCACATCCTGCTCGGCGTGGCCAACGGCGCGAACGCGGTCACCAGCCTCGCGCTCATGGGCGACATCTTGCACGAGCATCGCCACCGAAGTCGGTTTCTCAGCGGCTACCGAATGTCCGGGTCGCTCGCCTTCGCGATCGCGGTCGTGCTTTCTGGCTGGCTCTCGGAGAACGTCAACATTCGCGATAGCTTCCTGATCGCGGCCGCGTGCTACGCCGTCGCCTTCGTTCTGGCGTTGGCGATACGCGAACCGCCACCAATTACATCGGCCGCGCGGCCGACCGGCTTCGTTGCGCTCCTGTCGGGACCGATGCGGCCGCTCCTGATCGTGGCACTGTCGTATGGCGTGCCATTTACGGCCGTATTCTCGGTGTGGCCGATCTGGGTGTCGGACGAACTCGGTCTTGGGCGAGCAATGTTTGCTCAGTTGTGGGGCATCGCCGCGTTCATCGAGGTCCCGAGTCTCTTCGTGGCCGGGATCCTTATGGACCGAATCGGCAAGCGTCCGCTCTTCATGACCGGTCTGATCGGCTTCACTGGCATCTACATCGCCTACGTCCTGTTCCCGAATCTGTCCAGTCTGATCGCGATTCAGATCGTGCGCGGCGTCGTGCTCGCCTCATACGCCGCGACGTCGATCACCATGGCGGTCGAACTTGCGCCGCCTCACGCGCGCGGTCGGGCGGCCGGGCTGTTCACGTCCGCCGAGGGTCTGTCCCAGATTCTCGGCAACTGGCTCGGACCGCCCGTCGCGGCCGCGGCCGGATTCACCGGCCTATTCGAGATCGCCGCCGTCGTCGCGGCGATCGGCGCAGCCTACAGCTTCATCGTCCTCGGGCGGTTGCGTTCGAACCAGACGGCTGCTCCCACGCAGAACGGGGCGGCCGACGCCCATTAGACCGATCCTCGGCCGCTCCTCGGCGAATGAATCTACGTGCCGGGCATGTAGACCTGCGCCTCACGCACCGTGACCTCCGGCGGCAACGAGGCGATCTTCACGATCGCCTCAGCGACGTGCTCGCCCCTCAACATCCGCGAGGTATCCCAGGCGCCGCTCACCTTCCGTGGGTCGTTCTCCCAGAACGTCGTGTCCATACCGCCCGGCAGGATCGTCGACACCCGAATCCCCCTCGATCCCAGCTCGATCGCAAGGTTCAGACCGATTCCGCGGACGGCCCACTTGCTCGACGAATAGACGGACTCGTGCAAGATCGGCCGTTCAGCCGCGATCGAGGCGATGTTGATCAGGTGGCCACTCTTTCGAGGCAGCATCACCTTCACCGCTTCGCGACAGACCAGATACAAGCCTCTGACATTCACGGCGTAGACCCGGTCGAATTGCTCCATCGGCGTCTCTTCAATTGGTCCACGGAAGAACACTCCGGCGCTATTGACGACCGTATCGAGTTGGCCCCACTTCGCGACGATCTGGCTGATGACACCAGCAACGTCGGCTTCGTTCGTCACGTCAACTTTGGCGGCGAAGCAATCACCGGCAATCGCCGCGACCTCGGCGCGCGTCGCCTCGAGGCGCGCGGGATTCATATCGATGATCGCGACCTTGGCGCCAATCGCCGCCGACTGGAGCGCGACTTCTCGTCCGAGTCCGCTCGCGCCACCGGTGATGAAGATAACCTTGCCCTCAAGCCAGCTCACGCGACCATCCCTCCGGAGATCGCGCCAGTGCCCGATCCGCCAGCCATCCTATCGGGTCGATCTCACTCGCGCAGCAATGAAAGTGTCACCTCGCGGTCCTCGCGTTCCACCGCCGCGATCGACACATCTTCTTCCGGACAGAGAATCGGTGCCAGTCGCTGGATCGTGTGCCGGTATGTATTCGCGCTGGCGCCCGTGGGAAGCAGATCGGTCCAGACGTCGGAGTCGATCGGTCGTACCCGGTAGTGGGCGACGATCGAGCCATGTTTCATAAGCCAGAAGTCAACGGCTTCTCCGGCCTCGCGATGATGGTCGCGGACGCGCCTGAGGAGTTCGTGATAGGCCATACGGCGCGTCTCAATTTGGGCCACGCGCACATTGTGACACGGTTCGCCGGTTGCGCGGTCGGCCGGTGGGGCGCGACAATGGCCCCGACGGGTCTCTCCAGGGAGGAAGGATCGATGGCTGTCGAATCACCGTTGCCCGCGATCGCGCCGGCGCGCCCAGCCACGATTGACGCCGAGATTCACAACGTCGTCTCGAATACCGAGGCGCTCTTCCCGTACTTGAGCGAGCACTGGCGTGAGTCGATCACCCAGACCCTGTTCAAGGGTGCGGTCGACGCCGCTTTCCCGCGTAACGCGCCGACGACCGCGCGACCGAACAGCGGTCCGCCCGGCGTCACGCCGGGATCGAGCCTGAGCTATCTCCAGGCGAACGTCCTCGATCCGATGAACGTCGAGACAGCCATCCTCGCTTGTACTTACGCCGTCGACAGCCTGCGCAATCCCGACGCCGCGATCGCGTTTGCGAGCGCGATCAACGATTGGCAGATCGCCGAGTGGCTCGACCGCGATTCCCGCCTACGCGCGTCGATCGTGGTCCCGAGCCAGCTCCCGGCCGACGCCGCGCGCGAGATCGAACGCGTTGGCGATCACCCCGGATTCGTGCAAGTGCTGATGCCGGTGCGATCGCACCAGCCGTACGGGAACCGCAATTACCACGAGATGTTCGGTGCGGTCGCGCGGAAGGATCTCGTTGCTGGAATTCATTTCGGCGGTCACCCCGGCAATCCGCCGACGCCGAGCGGATGGCCCTCGCATTATGTCGAGGAATACATCGATATGGCGGGGGTGTTCGCCTCGCAGGTCACCAGCATCATCACCGAGGGCGTCTTCGATCAGTATCCGACGCTCCGCGTGGCACTTCTGGAGGCCGGGTTCACCTGGATACCGGCGCACATGTGGCGATTCGACAAGGAGTGGCGCAATCTTCGCCGTCTCGTGCCGTGGGTGCGCCGCTCGCCATCGTCCTACATCCGCGAGCATATTCGCGTGACCGTTCAGCCGCTCGACGCGCCGACGGACCCGAGAATGCTGCTCGGGATCATCGAACAGCTTGAATGCGACGAAATGTTGATGTACGCAAGCGACTTCCCACACCTCCACCGCTTCGACGCCGAGGCTGATTTGCTCACCCATCTGCCGACCAGTCTCGCCACCAAGATTCGTCGCGACAACGCGCGTAGCTTCTATCGGCTCTGAGTAGAATCGCACCGAAGGGGAGGGCAGCCATGGTCGTTTCCGCTCCAACCTCGCGCGAGGCGGCACGCCAACCGACGCGGCCGGCGATGATCGACTGCGACCATCACAACGAGCTCGATTCCGACGCGGACCTGCATCCGTACCTTTCGGGCCGATGGCTCGAGCACGCCAAGACGTACGGCGTGCGCGGCCCGGCCGGCGGCTTCTACCCACGTTTCATGCCCCATCGCGAGGACGCGCGACCGCCCTCCGGCCGCAAGAGCGGCTCCGAGGCGCGATATACGGCGTCACACTTCCTCGATCCGGAAGACGTCGCCTACGCAATCCTGATTCCACTCAGCCCGGCCGGCGGACAGCAGAATCTCGCCTTCGGCGCGGCGCTCGCCACGGCCGTCAACGACTGGCAAGTTGCCGAGTGGCTCGACGTCGATCCGCGGTTTCGCGCGTCGATCACGATTCCATTCGAGGATCCACCAGCGGCGATCGCCGAGATCGAGCGGCGCGCCTGGGACAAGCGCTTCGTCCAGGTCCAGTTCTCTGGTCGCCCACACGAGCCGATGGGGCGCCGCAAGTACTGGCCGATCTACGAGGCCTGCGCGCGGCACGGCCTGCACGTCATGTCGCACGCGTTTGGCTCGTATGGTCAGCCGATCACCGGCACCGGTTGGCCATCCTACTACCTGGAAGACCACGTCGGCCCGGCTCAAGCGGCCCAGGCCAGCGTCGTCAGCCTCGTGATGGAAGGCGTGTTCGAGCAATTCCCGATCAAGTTCATCTCGGTCGAGAATGGATTCGCCTGGCTTCCGTCGCTCTGCTGGCGCATGGACGCGGCCTGGCAATTGCTCAGGTCGGAAGTGCCACATCTTCGACACGAACCATCGGAATATGTGCGTAAGCACGTGTACGCATCGACGCAGCCGATGGAGGAGCCGCACAAGCCCAAGTACTTCCACCAGATGATCGAGCAGTACGGCGATCTCTTCGATCATGTGATGTTCGCCAGCGATTACCCGCACTGGGATTATGACGACCCCGATCAGGCTCTTCCGGTCAATCTGTCGAACGAGCTGAAGAAGAAGATCTACTTCGAGAACGCGTCGAAGCTGTACGGATTGACATGAAGTTCGTTGTCGCCGCGGTCGACGAGATTTCGCCCGGTGGGCGCAAGATCGTCGAGGTTGCCGGTCGTTCGATCGGCATCTTCAACCTCGGCGGCGAGTTCTTTGCGCTGCGAAACCGCTGCCCGCACCAGGGCGGTCCGCTCTGCCAGGGCCGATCCTGGGGCGCGCTCGAAGCGATGCGACCGGGCGAGTTCGAGTACAGCCGCGGCGGCGAGATCCTCGCCTGCGTCTGGCACGGCTGGGAGTTCGACATTCGTACCGGTCAATCGTGGTGCGATCCGGCGAAGCTACGGGTCCGGCGATACGACGTCGATGTCGAACACGGCGCCGATCTGTCTGTCATCGAAGCTGACACCGACTCTCCGACCGCCGGAATGGTCAAAGGGCCGTACGTCGCCGAGACGTATCCGGTCGAGGCAGACGGGGACTACCTGGTCGTCGAGGTCGCCAGCTAACTCGAACCCGGGAATCGGATGATTCCCTGATGCGCCCGGTGAGCGTGTCGACGGAACATCTGTGCACGGCCGCGGTCCCGCGCGCGTCGCGTGCGAGATCGCGGCCGTGGGTGTTGGTCGGTGACGCAGAGAGTCAGTGACGCCTCCCCTTCGGCGAAGCCGCCGCGACGATCCCGCCCGCGAGGTCTCCTGCGGGCATTTTTTCGTGCGCCGGTCGTTTTCTACCGACTGGGTCTGGCGCCCTGGCTCGGGCGGCGCTATCTCCTGTTGACGACCCGCGGCCGGCGGAGTGGACGCTCCCGGACCTGCGCCCTCGCCTACGTCGAACGGGGCCGCGATATCGCCGTGCTGGCCGGCTGGGGCGAGCGCTCCGACTGGTATCGGAACGCGATCGCCGAGCCGCGCGTGATGGTCCAGCGCGGTACGCGGCGCTGGCGAGCCCACGCGCGCGCCGTTTCCAACGGCGACGAACTGCGCGAGATCCTGGCGTCGCTGCGCGACCAGGCTGATCTCGGCGGACCGCCCCGGGCGATCCGACCGTTCCTGCGCCTGATCGGTTTTCGGTACGAGGAAGAGCTTCAACGCGCGTTCGACCATCCCGAATCGACGCCAGCGCTGGTGTTGAGTCCAGACTAGCGCGTCCAGACTGCTCCCAGTGGGCGGCGCCTGACGCGCGCGACTCCGGCGGTCGCGCCGCTCGGCTACCATGCCGCCACGGAGCGCTCGGTCGCGGCGCGCGATCGTACACGGGAGGCACCAGGCCATGTCCGATCCATCATCGAATCGAGCCGCGATCCAGACTCGCGACATCGAACGACCCTCGCCCGATCTGATCGCCGCGCTTTCCGGAATCGGCAGCGCCACGGCGGCCGGCGAATTGAAGCGGCTCGGGATTCGCAGCGCCTTCATCCAGGGACCCGTCGCAAGCACGGCCGGCGCGTCGATTGTCGGACCGGCGCTGACACTCCAGTTCATGCCGAAGCGCGAGGATCTCTACCCGGATGCCGAGTACGTCGACCCCGAGCGGCAGTTGCACCGCCACGCTCTGTACAACACCCAAAAGGGTGACGTCATCGTCGTCGACGCGCGCGCGGACATGACCAGCGGCGTCTTCGGTGAGATGATGATGACCTACTTCCGGGGGCGCGGTGGCATCGGCGCCGTGATCGACGGCTGCATCCGCGACTCGGCCGAGATCAAGAAGCTGGGCCTCGGCCTCTGGCTGCGCGGCGTAACGCCGAACTTCCACACGCAGACGAACATCTTTCCGTTCGCGGTCAACGTGCCGATCGCCTGCGGAGGCGTGACAGTCGTACCGGGTGACATCATCATCGCCGACGATGACGGGGCGGTCGTTGTGCCGATCGCCCTCGCGCCACAGCTTGCCAAGAAGGCGTCCGAACACGTCGAGTGGGAGGAGTTCGCGCGGCTAAAGCTGGCCGAGGGCGGCGATCTGCGGAAGTACTACCCGCTCAACGACGCGGCCCGCGCCGAGTACGAGGTCTGGCGCAAGACTCACCCGCGCTGACGATCCCAACAAGAAGAGGCACGATGAAAATCGGATTGCACTGCAACAATTTCACGTGGCCGGGCGGCAACGCGACGATGGGCGCGACGCTCGGATCGCTCGCGCGGCGTTGCGAGGCCGCCGGCTTCTATTCATTCGACGTGATGGATCACTTCTTTCAGATCGGTGGTCCGGAGCACGCCGAACGCGAGATGAATGAAGCGTACACGACCCTCGGATTCATCGCCGGCGTCACCGAGCGTATGAAGCTCGGCACGGTCGTGACCGGCGTGACGTACCGCGAGCCAGGCTTCCTCGTGAAGCAAGTAACGTCGCTTGACGTGCTCTCTGGTGGCCGCGCCTGGTTCGGCATCGGCGCGGCGTGGTTCGAGCGCGAGCATCTCGGACTCGGATTCGCGTTTCCGCCGATCAAGGAACGGTTCGAGCGACTCGAAGAGACGCTCCAGATCGCGCGGCAGATGTGGTCGGGTGAGGTGAAGGCGTACGCCGGCAAGCACTATCGCCTTGCCGAAACCCTCTGCTCGCCGATGCCCGTCCAGGAAGGCGGTCCGCCGGTCATGATCGGTGGCGCTGGCGAACGAAAGACGCTGCGGCTGGTCGCCCGGTACGCCAGTGCCTGCAACATCGGCGCGCCGGACAGCGACACCATGCGCCACAAGCTCGACATTCTGCGCGAGCACTGCCAGACCGAGGGGCGCTCCTACGACGCGATCGAGAAGACCACCAATACGAACATGCTTGTGCGCGCCGATGGCGTCAACGGCGCCGAGACACCCGCACAGCTCGTCGCGCGCTTGCGCGAACTACGTGCGCTCGGCATGACCTGGGTGATCGGGCGAATCGCCAACGCGCACGAACCCGGCGTCATCGAGATGATCGGGCGGGAAGTCGTGCCAGCGGTGGCGGAGTTGTAGCGACTGGTAGGTGCCGCCGAAGCTTACGTCGGCACCTTAACGGCGCCGTCTGGCCCCATTGGGAAGCCAGGATTCCAGGCGACCTCCCAGGGATGGCCGTCTGGATCGGCGAAGTAACCGGAGCGGCCGCCCCAGAACGCGTCCTCGGCCGGCCTCAGGATCGTCGCGCCGTGCTTCACGACAAAGGCCAGAACTCGGTCGACCTCGTCGCGCTCGGGAACATTGTACGCCAAGGCGATTCCTCCGAAGCCGCCTGGGTCGCTTCCGATCCGTGAATCCTCAACGAGCAGGTGACGCGGCCACAACGCGAAAGCGAGACCACCGCCAAGCTGGAAGAACGCGATCCCGTCGCCACCGACGCTGGACATCGCCCAGCCGAGGCCATCGCGATAGAAACGAACGGCCCGGGCCAGATCGGAAACCCCGAGGGTAATCAACGAGACTCGTGGTTCCACGCTCTACCTCCGGCGCCGGGTCCGCGGTCGACCTGGATCTTAAGCTGCCGTAACCAGTGATGGGATCTAAATTAAGTCTCATTGCACTCGCGCAACCGACATCAGCCAGTCAGTCCGCGAAGGGCTACCTGAGTCGCGGCTGAATCAGGACGCGGGTCCCCGGCGTCCCGTCGGGTCGCTCGGAGGTCGGACGGTCGCTACCGACCCGATCGTTCGCCGCGCGATTCCCAGGGCCGAGTTTGACCACCGGCGCCGTGGACGCGCGCCAATCGCTCGTTCGGCAGCACGGATCGCACGACCGCACCCGCCGCTGAAGCGATCCCGTTGCTCGGCGAACTCGGTGGACGAGCCCCGAGTTGAGCCGGTCGCGGCGATCGTCGCGATCCGTCTGCGCGCGGGCCAGGCGTCGGCCGTCGCTCACCATTCCGAGTTGGCCCGAGCGGAGCTCCCGGTCGCACGCGCGCCCGGGAACGCGGCTGGTCCGCTTCCTCGACGAACGCGCTCGGCGGAACGAACGGTTCAGTCGGCATCGGGCGCTTCTCATGCTTCGGCACGAACGCCGACGGCCATGGGAGACGCCGCAGCTTCCGTCCGAGCGCGCGTTCCATCTCACGCCACTTGGCGTGTTCCTCTGGGCTCAACAGCGTGATCGCCTCGCCCGATCGGCCCATACGACCCGTGCGGCCGCTACGGTGCGTGAAGAGGTCCGCCGACTCCGGCAACTCGTAATTGATGATCTGCGCGACATCGTCGAGGTCGATTCCGCGCGCCGCGACGTTTGTCGCCAACAGGATCGGCACGGCACCGGAGCGCACGTCGCGCATGACGCGCTCGCGGGCGTTCTGGCTCATGTTTCCCTGGAGCGCCGCGGCCGGGTAGCCCAGTCCGGCGAGGTGCTTGGCAAGCTTCTTGACGCCGTGCTTCGTTCGGCCGAACACGATCATTGAACCTGGCGGGCGATGATCGATCAGAGTCCGGAGGGCTGGCAGCTTCGCTTCGGTGGCGACGTCGTAGACGATGTGGGCGATCTCCGGGATGGCGAAGCCGGCCGGATCGACGCGGACGTGCTCGGGATTTCGCATGTGTCTGGCCGCCGTCGTGTGGACCCAGGCCGGGACGGTCGCCGAGAAGAGCGCGGTCTGCCTCGTTCGCGGCGTCTGAGCCATGATGCGCTCGACGTCGATCCCCATTCCCTTGTCGAGCATCTCGTCGGCTTCATCCAGGACAAAGACTCGAATGGCGTCGAGGCGCAGAGTGCCCTGACGCAAGTGGTCGAGTGTGCGCCCCGGCGTCGCGATGATGATTGATGGTCGGTTGCGGAGCGCGGCCATCTCGGGCACAAGCGACCGGCCACCGTACAGCAGCGTCCAGCGAATGTTTCGGACCTCGGCCATTGGCCGAAGCACGTCGCCGATCTGAATCGCGAGCTCACGCGTGGGTGCGAGCACCATCGCCTGAACATCGTTCAGGCGCGGATCGATCCGCGCCACGAGCGGCGCGAGGAAGGCGATGGTCTTGCCGGACCCGGTGCGCGCCTGCCCGATGATGTCCTTACCGGCCAAGAGCGGTGCAATTGCGGCGGCCTGGATCGGCGTCGGCGTGGCGACCCCGCGCTCCGCGAGGACGGCTCGGAGATCGGCCGGGACGCCGATCGACTCGAAAGAAGCGTCCGAATTCTGTTCGGGCGTGTGCGTACGTGGCTGGGTAGAAATCACTTTAGGCGGCTCACAAATGCAGAGTAGGCAGCGCGAGGACGTGGAGCGTCGGAACGAACCGCCTCTTTGACAATAGCAGAGCCAGCGTGAAAGGACGGGAAAAAGCACACGTTGGGCTTGAGCCGCGCCTCACGACTTCTGTGCCGACCGTGGTCAGCCCGGCGCACTCAGGCCTCAACGTCGCGCCGGAGTCGGGCACGCGCGCCAGCGATCGGCCTCCGACCGCGTGCGCGACTGCCCAGCGCTAGATCGTCGCGAGCATTTCCTTCAGCTTGCCGCCCTGCTCGTTGTAGAAGCGGGACAGGATCGCCGTGTCGGTCGAGATGTTGAAGTCCTTGACGCCCAAGTTCAGGTAGTACTCGGCCTCGCTGACGTCGTTGATCTCAGCGCGCGGCCGGACGCCCATCTTGAGTGCGGTCTTGATCGTGTACTCGCGTGCCTCGACGACGGCCGGTGCGTTCCGCTGCCCGGCCAGTCCGACGCTCATCCCGTAGTCTGACGGGCCGAACTGGACCATGTCGATGCCTGGCACACGCAGGATCGCTTCGAGATTCTCGATCGCGCCCTTCTTCTCGATCATCAGGACGATGACCGCGTCGTTGAACTGCTGTATGAGGTCGACCGGGCCGTTGCCAGCCGCGCGACCGCCGGCCATGCCGTGTCCGCCGCCGAACTCCGGCGTCTCGGGCCGCGTCAATCGGACGCACTCCTCGGCCTCGGCCACGGTTCGAACGTCGGTGTAAAGCAGGTTCTGGATTCCGGCTGCCATCGCCCTTACGGACAGGTGAGCCTGCGCCGACTGCTCCATCTTGATGAGGCCGCAGAAATTCGGGTACAGTTCGATCGCGCGAGCCATGTTGTCGAGCGCGTAGAGATCGTACGGCGCGTACTCGGCAAGGAACTCGACGTAGTCGAATTTGCCGCTCTTCCCGACCAATTCGGTGAAGTTCGGCAGCGTGCTATTGATTCGGGTGCCCAGGGTCGGCTTGCCCTCGCGCAGCAAGGTTCGGAATCGGTTTTCGCGCATCCTCGGCTCTCCTTCGTATTAATGTGGAAACTGCCGAACGGCGGTTCGACTCAGACGCGGGCGATGCGCCCGCCGGCCAACCCGCCAGCTCGATCGCGCACAGTGTCGCCGATCGTGGACATCGGCGCGACAGCCGCGCCCCCAGCGGTCGCATCGCTCGACGCGCTGTCAGGAGGACGCGCGTTTCTCGGGATCGGTGAACGGAAAACGCTCAGACTGGTCGCGCGCTACGCCGACGGGTGCAATCTGTTCGCCTTCGAGGGCACAGCCGCGCTCGCGCACAAGCTTGACGTGCTGCGGCAACACTGCGAGGACGAAGGCCGCGACTTCGGCGCGATTCGGCTGACCGCGACGACGCGTCTGAGTGTCCATCGCGACGGACGACCCGGATCGATCGCGCCGGCACAGGCCATCGACGAAATACATGCCCTGGCCGAACTCGGATTCGATCTGGTCGAATGCATCCTCGCCGGCGCCCACGAAGAGGATGCCTTCGACGCTATCAGCGCCGACGTGATCCCGGCGATCGCGAAACTGTGATCGGTCTGGCAGCATCCGCTGACCGTAACGGGGCCGAACTCAGCATCAGCACTCGGTCGCCGCGTTCTGTACCGTAGCGTTTTTTCGCCAGCACGTCGAAAATTTGCTACGGTAGCATTCGACCCGGAGGCTAGTCTTGGACGGGCTTACGATCGAGCCACTCTTCGTCGACCGCGCCGCCGAACTCGCGCACTTCGACCGAATCATCGACGGTCTGGGGCGCGGCATTCGACAGCACACGGCGATTCTCGGGCTTCGCCGTATCGGCAAGACACTACTTCTCGATGAGGTCGAGCGTCGCCATCCCGGCATCGCTTTCGCGCGGATGGACGCGGACGCCGTGGCATCGGACGCTAGCGACTTCGCGCGAGCGATGCTCTCGTCCGTCCTCCGTGGCGTTCTCCGGGCGAGCGGTGACGAACGCTATGTCGGGCTGACGGACGACGGTCTCCGGGACGCGGCCCGCGCAATCGCGGAGCCCGTGGCTTCGATCGTTGACGACGTTCTTGGCCAACTGGCCTCGGCGACGCCGGGACGCGCGGTGAGCCTGTCGACGCAGTTCCCCGCGGAAGTGGGAAGGGCGTCGTCCAAAGACGTCATTGTCATGATCGACGAGTTCCAGGAGATCGCTCGACTCGCCGCCGGAGGCGCGCCGGACGTAATTGGCGCCCTGCGCGTCGCACTCGATCGCCCAGGTCGCGCGCTATTCGTCGTGGCAGGGTCGCGCGTCACCGCGATGCGACGCCTGGTTGAGGATGGTTCAAGCCCACTCTTCACCCGGTTCGCCTCACTCGATCTACCGCCGTTCGCGCGGGACGCGACTCACGAATTGGCCGCCCGAGTATGGGAAGGCAGGCGTTTCGTGGCGGACGCCGCCGATCGCTTGCACCACCTCACCGGCGGTTGGCCGTTCTACGCACACACGATCGCCGCGCGCGCGTCGACGCTTTCGATTCCTGGCGTTCTCGATGCGGATGTCGTCGATGCCGCGTTCCAGAGCGAGATCATCGGTCGGGTTGGCAGCGTTTCGCTGCACTGCCAATACCTCTTGCGCACCGCAACGGCCGGTGACGATACCGCGCGGCGGAATCGAGTCGAAACGATCCTACGACGCGTCGCACGGGAGCCGCGTATCCCGCGGGCTCGCCTAGCCCGTGCGCTCGCTCGGCGTTGTTCGAAGGACGAGGTCTACGATGCCGTCAGCGCTTTGATCGCCGAGGATTTCGTCGTCGAAAGCGGCGGCCTCCTTCGTCTGGGCGATCCGGTGTTCGCAGTCTGGCTCAATGTCGAGGATGACCGTCAAGATCCGCTAGCCGCGGCTTCAACGCCCGGTGCGATCGAGCGACTGATCGCACGTTACGAGGCGCAGCATCAAGCGGATCGGACCGAGATGGGAGTTCTCTACGAACGGGCGATCGAGAATCTGGTACGGCAATTCGGAGGTCAGACTGTGAGCGGCGTGGTCTTAGGCGCCGAAACCGAGTTGGTTTTGCCGGTCGTCGACCGTGTGACGAACTATGTCCTGAATGACCCGAGCGGCCTCTACGCCGACGGCCCAGACGCCTATGAGGTCGAAATGGTGACTTCCGGTCCAACCCAAAGCGACCGCTGGGCAATTGAGTGCAAGCATCGCGCGGGAGCGATCACCCGGCCGATGGTTGAGCGCTTCGTTTCCGCCACGCACGCGATCGAGAGGGAAAGTGGTCAGCCGTTCGCGCGACGCTGGATCGTCGCGCCGCGTGGAATCCGAGGCGATGCCCTGGCGTTTGCGCGGGAGGCAGGCGTCCTCCACTCGGGCAAGCGCGACGTCGAGCGTCTAGTACGCCGGTTGGCCGGAATCGACGAATAGACCGCGCGTACAGCCCGCGGTCGTCTCCTCAACGCCCTGGGCGCGACCCCATCGGCATCATCGGCAGCGAGTTCGCCGGACGCGCCGCCAGCAGCGTTCGGGCGATGTTGTAGACAAACAGCAAGCCACTGACCGCCTCGATCGTGCCGAAGAGCGCCAGAATCAACCCCGGTCCGCTGGTCACGAAGGCGACGACCATCCCCACCAATCCGACATTTGCCAGAACAACGTGAAGGTCGGCCAATCGCGGGCTGTGCAGCGGCTGACCGGAGAATCGCGGCAGGACATGGTAGGCGACACCGAAGATGAACATCGACACCCATCCGACCAGATTCACATGCGCGTGCGCGGTGCGCAGTCGCGATACCAGCGTGATGTCGATGGCCATCGTGAGGCCCAGCAGAACCCCGATGGTCAGGTAAGCGAGTGCCGACCAGACAAAAGCGGCCGTATATCGCGCCATCGCCTAAGTCCGCCGAAGCTCGGCGAGCAGCGCGTCGAGGTCCAGCCCGTGGTGTTGGGCGGCCTCGCGAAGCGTCACGCTGCCGCCGCAACAGCTATCGAGCCCAAGCCGCGTGAAAACCGGAAGAAATCGCTGATCGGCCACGACCAGTTCATTCAAAGTTGTGGCCGGTTCAATGCGAATCGAGCCCTTCATTGGCGTGTCACATCGCCCGGTGGCGCAATTGGTTCCATAGCAGCGTCCCCCCTCGCGTGGCGTCGAGGCGCTACCGTCAGCGTTGGATCATCTCGACCGGATCGGGGAAAAACCCGGATATTCCGACCGCTCACGTTGGCCGACGCGGTTCGCCGAGAGTCAGCATGAGTCGGTTCGCCCAGGAGAAAAACGCGGCGGCCTGAGCGATGTCGAGGATCTGGAGATCGTCGAGGCCAAGCTCGCGTAGCCGAGCCATGTGCGATTGTGTGGCATCCGGTGGGGTGACCGTCAGCGCGGCCGCGAAGTCGACGATGCCACGCCAGCGGTCATCGAGTTCTGCGCCGATGCCGACATCGAGGACGCGCTGCACATCGTCCGTCCGCTTGCTGATCTGCGCAGCTTGGCGGCTGTGAACCGAGGCGCAGTACACGCAGCCGTTGACGCGCGAGGTGACGGTGGCCGATAGCTCGCGCTCGGCACGCGGCAATCCACCGTGCGTGTAGAAGATCCCCATGTCGGTGGCAGTCCGTTCGCCGAGAACGGCCGGATCAAGCGCGAGGAGCCGGAAGTACGGTGACTCGAGGCGCCGTCCTGGCAGGACCGCCCGCTGCTCGTCGGTCGCGTCCGCGGCCTCGAACGGCACAATCCAGGGTGACCAACCGAGTTCGTCAAGCGTAAAGCCCTCGTTCGGCGCATCTCGCGGCCCGATTTGGACGGTGGGCAGGGCACGCTCGTCACCGCGCAGCAGCGTCAGGCCAATAAGCACCCTGACCTGGAAACTGGTGAATGCGATCACCTGCGAGACTGTCACGATCTCGGGCGCCGAAAGCCCGACGGCCTGGAGCGCCGCCAGATCGGACGGCGTCGCCGCACCGGGCCGGATCACGAGCAAATCCGCGTGGACGAGCATCGCGCGCAGCCGCGTGGGCAATCCTGGCGCGCCAGGTCCAGACAGGGTGTCGGACACGAGCCGCGCCGAATCCGGGCCGGTCGCAAGTAGCTGCGCCGCGTAGTGATCGATGAGGGCCGACTCGGCGTGCAGCGCCGCAACGCGCAATGCGGTCGCAAGCCGCTCGGCCCGGGTGACGGCGGTTGCCGAGGGCTCCGTGAAGAGCGCCTGGTAGCTGCCCTGGGTGTGAGTGGTGGCCTCGGGCCGCCCATCTCGTAGCGGCGCAAGGTCCCGTCGTCCGTCGGCGCGCATGAGTGAATCGATGACATCGCTCGGTGAAGGATCGATCCGACTGACACCCGGCTGCGTCATGTTCTGAATCCTCGTTTCGTGAGCACCTGTGTCAACTCAACGGTCTGTGCCCGAGATCTGGGCGTCCATGCTCTCTTGGGATGAGGGACGCCAGCCCAGGGCCGGCGCCACTTCGGTAGCGATCAGCTTCAGGGAACGCATCGTCTTCTCGTGCGACGGATCGACCGGGTGGACCTGCACCATCAAGTCACTCGCGGTCGATAGCAGCCGGTCGGCTCGTAGGCTTGCGATCACGTCGTCCGGGCTGCCGATATGGACGTCGTTCCTGGCAAGCAATTGCTCGACCGTCAAGTCACTGGTGTAACCATCCCGCCGGCCGACCGCCCGAGCGTGCCGTCGCATGCCCTGCTCGGCATCGGCGATCGCCTCAGCGCGCGCCGGCGCGACGTAGACGGACCGCGAGAGACCGATCCTCGGTCGAGCGTCAGCGGAACTCCAGTTCGCGAGGTACGCGTCGACGATCGGTGACTGCGCGTCGCCCAGGTGCTCGCGTGCCGCTATTGCCTCATTTCCGACGGACGTGGGTCGCACCGCGGTGCGCGCCAGCAACAACCCGCTGCCGCGCTGAGCGGCCCGAATCGCGCCCTCGACGCGAAACGTCGCCTCCCACATCGTCGCCAGCAGGCGTTCGGCCGGTGGGAACAAGATCGGACCACCCGGTACCAGTTCCCAGCCGGACAGCGCGTCGCGCACGATCGTGAAGGCGCGATCGTAATCGTCGTGACGCTTCTCCAGTTCGCGACCGAATATGGAGAAGGAGGTCGGATTGCCGCCGGTTCCGAAGCCCAACTCGAGTCGGCCACCGCTGAGAACGTCCAGTACGGCGGCATCCTCGGCCAAGCGCACCGGGCTCTCCAGCGGCAGAGTGATGATTCCGGTGACCAGCTTGAGTCGTGTCGTGCGCGCGGCCGCCGCCGCCAGGAAAACCAGCGGCGACGGGAGGCCGCCCTCGGCGTGCGCGTGGTGTTGCGCAACCCAGCCGGCGTCATACCCGAGATCCTCCGCGGTCTCGAACATTTCCATCGCTCGGGCGTACACCTGTGCCGGCGCCACGTTATCGACCATACGCGTGAAGAACCCGAGACGGAACGAAGGCGGCCGGGAATCAGCGCCAGGGCTGTTCAAACCGCGTGCCGTCATACGCCGCCTCATGTCGCTTGGTGACGGCATACCCTACTCGTTCCGAGCGGAATCAGGCACGAACCCCGCCGCTCAGCGCCCGCGCTCCAGACGCGGAATCGCGGCCGTGTCACAATTGCCGTTCACGTTCAATCGGAGGTTGGCATGGCTGGGCTGGCGAAGCGGGCGATCGTCATCGGGATGGACGGCGCGAGCATGGAACTCATTCGGCGAATGGTCGATGGGGGTCACATGCCGAATCTCGCCCGCCTGATGGCCGAGGGTGCCTGGCGCGAGGTTGTTGGCGTGTTTCCCACACTTACGCCGCCCGGTTGGACGGCGCTCTGGACCGGCTCGTGGCCCGGGACCCATGAGGTGATGGACTTCAACATTCGCGCCCGCGGCCGACCGCTTTCGGAGACGATCTGGGGCATCAACACGCGCCTGTCCAAATCGGAATACCTCTGGAACGCGGTCGAACGAGGCGGCCAGAAGGCGATCCTGGTCAAACAGGAGATGTCGTGGCCCCCAACCGTCACAACCTCGGTGCAGGTCGAGGGCACCGGACCAGGCGTGTCGAATCACCACCAGATCGCCGGATACCACCTCTTCGTGGCGGGGAAGTGGGCACCGCGCGCGCTGGAAGGCCATCGCGATCCCGAGACGCTGGACCCGAGCGGCCTTCAGGGCATCAGCGAGGTCGATCCGATCGAGCTCCGCGCCGGGTCGAACGGACGGCGTGAGGCGGACCTGGTGCTGCGACCGCTCATACGCAGCCAGCCGAGTATGCGGCGCGGAAAGCAGGGCGACCCGAAGACGTACCGAGCGCTGATCGCGGACGGCCGCTGCCGCGTTCTCGACGCCTCGGGAGCGCAGGTCGCCGATCTCGCGCCGGGCGACTGGAGCGACTGGCACCTGGACCGCTTCACGATCGACGGTCAATCGATCGAAGGAAACGTGCGGTTCAAACTCGTGACGCTATCCGATGACACGTTCGAGATGTTCGTGCCGCAAATCTGGCCGACGGGTGGCGATTGGGCGGTGCCGGCCGGGGTGGCCGAAGAGTTGACCGCCGCAACCGGGCCGTTCCTACAAAACCCGACCCGCGACGCGATCGGCGTCGTCGACGACGATACCTACTTCGAGTGCCTCGATTACCACCACGGTCAATTGGCGAAAGTCGCCAGGCATCTCGCGGATTCGCGCGATTGGCAGTTACTCGTCGTCGAGACGCACGCCAGCGATTACACGAGCCATTCGTATCTGCAACACGCCGACGAGACCAGCGGTTCGCCGCCAACCACGATTGCGCGCTGCCGCCGCGGCGTCGAGCGCACTTTCGCCTCGATGGACCGGATGATCGGTGAGGTCACAAGAATCGCCGATGGCGAGACGGTCGTCGCGGTCGTGTCGGACCACGGGGGCACGCCGACCGGGTTCGAGCCAGTGTCCGTCGAGGATGTGCTGATCGGGGCGGGTCTGACTGTCCTGAAATCGGGCACCCGTACCGTCGATTGGGCGAAGACGCGCGCGGCCGCGATCGGCCTCGTGCACGTGTTCGTGAACCTGAGGGGACGCGAACCGGACGGGATCGTGCCCCAATCGGACTACACGAGAGTTCAGCGCGAGGTGATCGACGCGCTGCTCGACTACCGACACCCGGCCACCGGTCAGCGGCCATTTTCACTGGCGGTCACGCGCGACGACGCCGAAATGCTCAACCTTTGGGGCGAACTGGTCGGCGACATCGTCTACGCGCTGCGGCCCGAGTACGACGGCGCGCACGGCAAACAACTCCCCTCGGCCACGCTCGGCATCGGCGGACAACATTCGACGCTCGTGCTCGCCGGCGCTGGCGTACGCAAGATCGGGCGCATCGCCCGACAGGTCCGCCACGTCGACATTGCGCCGACGTTGGCGTATCTCATCGGCGCGCCGATGCCGGCCAACACCGAAGGCGCCGTGGTCTACCAGGCGTTGACCGAGCCGGATCAGCATCGAGGCTTGTAGCCGGACTGAGGAGGGTCGAGCTAGCACATCGACGCGGCCAGGCGAGAGGCTACGCCCTGGACCGGGCCGAGCGCCGCCTCTGTCGAATCACCAAACGGAGCGCCAGTAGCAGCGCCACGATCAGACCATAGATGAGCGGTTGCGACACATCGATCTTGACCCGCCAGAAGAAGTGCACCACGGCCAGAGCACCCGCGACGTAGACCAGGCGATGAAGCAGGTTCCAGCGGCGGAAGCCGAGCCTCTGCACCGATTTCTTCGTCGAGGTGAGTGCGAGGGGAACCAGTAGAACCAGCGCCGCGAAGCCGACCGTGATGAATGGCCGCTTGGCGATGTCCTGAATGACCGACTCGAAGTTCACGACCTGGTCCAGCACCAGGTAAACGAAGAAATGAAGGCACGCGTAGTAGAACGCCAGCAGGCCAAGATCGCGGCGGATGCGGGCCGGCCATGTCCAGTCGAATAACAGTCTGGCCGGAGTGCAGGCCAGGCTGGCCACCAGTAGGACGAGCGCCGTGAGACCGAGTTCATTCATCACGGTCGCGATCGGATTTGCTCCCAGGGCCCCCTGGTATGCCCGGATAAGGATCGACGCGAACGGTGCCGCGGCCCCGATCGTAATTCCGCGTCTGAGCCACGTCCGCGGTTCGCGACGCCGCGCAACGCTCGCGTCAGTTGCGCCCGACGCGTTCACGGCCGGATCGTGGGCTGACACCGACTAGAAGTTCCGGCGCAGGTCCATACCCGCGTACAACCCGGCCACTTCCTCGGCGTAACCGTTGAACGGCAAGGTCGGACGGCGTCCGAATTCGCCGATCCGCCGCTCGGTGGCCTGACTCCAGCGCGGATGATCGACCGCCGGATTCACGTTCGCGTAAAAGCCATACTCGCGTGCCGCGGCGACGGCCCACGTATTCCTTGGCGCCGTCTCCGCGAAGCGAATCTTGACGATCGACTTCACGTTCTTGAAGCCGTACTTCCACGGCACCACGAGGCGCAACGGCGCACCCATCTGATTCGGCATCTCCCGGCCGTAGACGCCGGTCGCCAGAATCGTGAGCGGGTGCATCGCCTCGTCCATGCGCAGCCCTTCAACGTACGGCCACGCCAGGACCGGGGAGCGCTGGCCTGGCATCTGACTCGGGTCCATCAGTGTCACGAGCTCGACGTACTTCGCCGCGCCGGTTGGCTCCAGTTTCTTGATCAATTCGCCGAGCGGAAAGCCCGACCAAGGGATGACCATCGACCACGCCTCGACGCAGCGCATGCGATAGACGCGTTCCTCGGATGGGAACCACTTCAGGAGCGTCTCGATGTCGATCACGCGCGGCTCGGCGACCTCGCCTTCGACGACGATCGACCACGGGCGCGGTCGCAACGTGTGCGCGGCGCGGGCCGGGTCTTCCTTGCCGAGACCGAACTCGTAGAAATTGTTGTAGGTCGTCACGGCCTGGTACGGCGTCAGCTTCTCATCGTCACCCAGGCCCGCGATCCCGGACGACGTTGGGGCCGCGATCGGCAGCGGCTCCTCCAACGGTGCATCGGGCGGCGGCGCATTCCCGACCAACGCCAGCAGGCCGCCCCCGACGAGCGCCGCGGTACCAACCGTGCGCGCCGCGGTACCCAGAAACTCGCGGCGACGGAGATAGAGCGATTCCGGGGTGATTTCGCTACTCGGCGGATCCGAGGCACGCTTCCGCATGGCTTTCCCTCGCGCCGAGTATAGGCAGCGACTCGGTTCCAATCCGGTAATGGCGCAGCGCGCCGGGACGATCATTTCGCCGAACGGCGCCGACCTCGATCAAGACGTCCTGTGTGGCTCGGCCCGAACCGAATGGGTCCGGGACCGCGGGCGATGGAATAATCGCGAGCCCGCGCCGCCAATAGTGTCCTCGAACTGATCGCCGTAGAATGCGCCGATGAACGCTGGCGCACATTCTGACTCGTCGGTCCAGTACGCTGGCGCGTGGCCAGTCCTGTTGACTCCCTTCCACGAGGACCAATCAATCGATTGGTCGACGTACGAGGCGGTGCTCGAGTGGTATATCGACCGTGGCGTGGGCGGGCTATTCGCGGTCTGCCTTTCCGGGGAAATGTTCGAACTGACCGCCGAAGAACGCTTCATGCTGGCTCGAACCGCGGTCCGCGTTGCGGGAAACCGCGTGCCAGTCGTGGCAACCGGAAACTTCGGCGACGATCTGGCCGGTCACATCGATTCCGTCAAGCGAACCGCCGACTCGGGTGTGTCGGCGGTTGTTCTCGTCCTGCCCACGTTCGCGCGGACGGATCGCGAGCTTCTCGACTACTTCGACACGCTGATCGCGCAGACCAGCTGTTCGTGCGGCCTCTACGAGTGCCCGGTGCCCGAGCGTCGCCTGCTCTCGCCAGCAGTCGTCAAGCACGTGGCCGAATCTGGCCGCTTCGTCTGCTTCAAGGAAACTTGCTGCGATCCGAGCATCCTGGCCGCGAAATGCGCGGCCGCGGCCGGAACGAACCTGGCGATCCTTCAGGCAAACACGCCGCTCATACTCGAAGCGCGCCGTCTCGGCTGCACCGGCTCGATGTGCATCAGCGCGAACGTCGCGCCCGAGCTGGTTCATTCTGTGCTGGAGGCTCCGGATGGGGATGCCGAGGAATTGCACCAGCGACTGTGCGTTGTCGAATCCCTGATCCGCCACTGCCACCCAGCGGGGTCGAAGTTTCTGCTCGGCGAGCGCGGCCTCCCGATCACGATGGCAGGCCGCGCAAAGAGAGACGCGCTCGACCTCGAGTCACAAGCGATGATGCGACAGGCCTGGCGATTCCTGCGGTCCGCAATGGATTCCTCGGCAAGTTCCTTCCGCTGGCGCGAGTGACGCCAAGGTGATACCCCCGCGGCTCAAGATCGCGGAGCCGCGGTGAGGGCGCGCTCAACGGCTGCCGGATCGCGCTCAATGACCAACAGCAACGTGCGCGCCGGTCCGTCTGGCACCCGGCGGCGCTGCTCCCACTCCTTGATCGTTCGTGGCGAGATCTGAAACCGTTCGGCGAACGCGGCGCCGCTCTTGCTCGATTCGGCAGGCAGTCTGCCTGCCGCTCAGCATGGTGGTATCGTGACGCCTGACTCAAGCGACCATCCGCGCGTGGAAGGAGACCATCGTGATCTACGAGTTGCGTAACTACTGGGTCGAGCCAGCCCTGATCGAACAGTACCTCGATTGGGCGAACAATCGAGCGCTCCCGGTGATCCAGGGTGAGTTCGGTGGACGATTGGTGGGCTTCTGGCGGGTCGACGGCTATGACGGCACGATCGAGGAGGATCCGCCAAACGTGATCTGGATGCTCGCCTGGACCGACCGCGCCGAACGAGACCGTGTCTGGGCCGAGATTCGAGCCAGCGAATCGTGGGTTCGGATCCGCGAAGGCATCCCCACGTTCCATCGCCGACCGGGGGCGGTCCGCTTCCTGGCCGGAATTCCGCGGTCGCCGATGCAGTAGCGAAGCGTCGGGCGCGTTCCACGATCGCCACGCGCTGGAGCGAGATCTCGCACCCGTTCGCGTGAATCTCACGTTCGGGGGCGGCGTCAAGAGTTCAGACCGGCGGGCGCTTCCAGCCAATCCAGGCACACAGCGCTTCGCCCATCACCAACTCCAGGTCGGGACCGGTCAGCCAGGGAAGCTCCTCGGCAAAGAGGGTCACAACCTGACGCCAGGAGCACGGCATCCGGGTGATATCGCTGCCCCAGAAGAAACGATCGGGCCCAAAGGCGTCGAAGATCCGGTGAAGGTGCTCGTGGATCGGGCGAAACGGATACGGCTCGCTCGAGTACCACGGCGCTCCGGTCGCCTTGACCGCCACGTTCGGATACCGCGCGAGATCGAGTAGCGCCGGCATATGGGCGAACGCCGCCGCGTCCTTGGCGTAGCCGGTCCCGCCGCGACCGCCGAGGTGATCGACGATCAAACGCAGATTCGGATGGCGCTCGGCAACGTGGCCGACCACGGGGAGGAAGTCCACCGCCTGAAGCGCAACCGGAAGCCTGGCCCGTTCGGCCGCTGGCCAGAGCCAGTCGATCGTACCGTCGGTCGGCCAGGTCCGTTGCCCCGGACCGTGGAACGTGAAGCGCAAACCGACCATTCCCGGCCGCTCGCGCCAGCCGTCGATCAGGCCACGGCTCTCCGGTCGGTCGAGCGGGAAATTGCCAAGAATTGCGAAACGGTCCGGATGCTGCCGCGCCGCTTCGACCGCGAGTTCGTTCGACGCCGGATCCCACGAGGGAGGGTGGATGATCGCCGCGTCGATCCCGGCCTCGTCCATCTCGGCGAGCAACTCGTCCTTCGTGAACGACGGTACGGCACGGTGCGTCGGCGTGGTTGGCGGCCCGACGCCCCAGATGTGTACTTGCGCGTCGATGATCCGCATCGCGACAGTATTGCCCGAACCTGGTGCTTTCGTCACGGCTCATCCTCGGTCGCGGCGCACGGTGAACGCCGCCCGCGACCCGCGGAACGGGGCGAAAGCCGCGACGCGCCAGAAATGAGGCTTGGTGGTACGTCCGGCAGGACTCGAACCTGCGGCCTTCGGATCCGCTCCGTTCGGCTGGCTTCGGCAATTGAACCCCGTTTCGACACAAATGAAGGCGCCGCGCTGAAGCTTGGTCAGTCCTGCCTCACAGTTGTGGCCTTCGACCCGATCGCCCAGTGAGCATCGTGGGTACTTACTCCGTCATTCTCGGACTCGGGTTGTTATGTCTCTGAATCGGATACCGGGATTCTTGCCGCGAGCGTGCTTCACCTGCATCGAGAATATTGGTCGCCCACGGTATTTGACGATTGGCTCAGTCCCCCAGCGGTAACCACCGGGCCTCGGAGTGCAGGGGGTGAAGCTCACATCTGACAGTTCGACCGCTTCGGGGTCGATCGCATCCACCGCAGTTGCCGTTCGGACCTCGCCGCTACGACGATCGACGACAAGCACAATGGCGTTATCGCTGCCGTTCTGATACTTCTTGATCGTGGAAAACAAGTGACGAACCGCATCAAGGTTCCGGGGCGCGCCTCGGCAAGATAGTTGGCTTTGGTTCGGGCACCAGACCCAACATCATACAAGTCTAGAACTTCAATTATCGTTGTCTGAAGCAACAACGCCACGTTTTCGAGGTGCTCAAAGATTTCGTGTATCGTGTTGCGGCCGAACAGTCGGTGGACAGTTTGATCAACCGCATCCTGGTCACGACGAAACAAGATTCCGAAGAGCCGATAGATGCTCGACGTCTGGCCAATAGCAGCCAGCGCCGTCTGGTCGTGTCCCCGGATGTGTGTAGAAGCGGAGGCCGTTGACAGACGGCCACCGCGCGGTTCTCATTGGGATGCTTGATTTCGCCAAGAGGAGAACCGACACGATGACCGACACGCTCAG
>SCUE01000038.1 GCA_004297775.1 Chloroflexota bacterium
GAAGCAGACGTGTCGGAGCTGCGGTCCCTGGAATACCCGGTCGGCCAGGTGCCGCCCTGTTACCTGTCGCCAGAGCGCTACGGGCTGTATCAGAAGCCGACGAGTACGGTGATCATGCTGAAGGACGCCGTCGCGGCCGCGGCATCGATCCGCGCCACCTACACTATCACTCACGTGGTCTCGACGGCCGCGGACACCATTGCGGTCAAGGACCGCGAGCCGGTCGCCTGCTGGGCGGCGGCGCTGCTGTGCGACGAGCTCGCGGCGTTCTACTCCGGCGGCACGGACAGCACCATCCAAGCGGACAGCTCACCCGGCCAATCGCGCGCCCAGGAGTACTCGGCGCGGGCCAGGGCGCTCCGCAAGCGCTACCTGGACGAACTGGGCATCGACGACAAGCGCAACGTCGCCGCGGGCGCCGTGGTGAACCTGAACGCTACCGACAGCCAGGGGCGCGATCGGCTCACGCATCCGGCGAGGTATCGCTGATGGAGATGCACTTCGACCTGACAGGCGGCGAGGAGCTGATCGGCCTGTGGGGACGCGCGCCCGACCTCGTGCAGCAGGAGTTGGGCAGCGCGATGGCCGAGGCCGACGCGATGCTCGAGCGCGAAGTGAAGGAATTGACGCCCGTCGGCGCGAGTGGCGGCGCGGGCGGCTTGCGCGACAGCATTACCTCCGAGCAGAGCGTCGGCGCGGAGGGCGTGATCGGCGTGGTGGGCACCGCGATGGCGTATGCGATCCCGGTCGAGCTCGGCACGAAACCGCACTTCCCGCCGATCGAGCCGCTGGAGGACTGGGTGCGCGCCAAGCTCGGCGTGCGCGAGGACCGCGAAATGCGCAGCGCCGCATTCCTGATCGCGCGCGCGATTTCGCACCGCGGCACGCTCGCCGTCGGCATGTTTCACCGGACGCTTGCCGCGAAGGAATCGGACATCGAGGAGATGTTCCGCCAGGCGCGCGGCCGCATCCTGGCGCAGTTGGGAGGCGCGGCATGACCACGCCGAGCGTCGCCACCATCCGCGCCGCGATCAAGGCGAAGTTAGAGACCGTCACCGACATTGGCAAGGTGAACGACTACCAGCGTTACTCAAAGAACAATTCCGAGCTGCAGGCGCAATACGTCGCGACGATCGCGGGCGCGAAGCAGCTCCGCGGCTGGAACATCCGGCGCACGAAGACGCGGGAGACCGGCCCCGACGTCGTCGGCCCAAAAGTGGTGACGCACACCTGGGACATTCGCGGCTACATGGCGCTCGACGATTCGGCCGCGACCGAGAAGACCTTCGACGATCTGATCGAGGCGATCCGCGACGCGTTTCGCGACTACGAGACCCTGGGCGGCGCCGTGCAGACGACCGTCATCGATGGCGAAGTGGCCGGCGTGCAGGTGATCGAAAGCGTGCCGGTGCTCTTTGCCGGAGTGCTCTCGCACTCGGCGCGCCTGCAACTCATGACCCGGCATTATCAGTGAGGACTCTATGAAGAACGGCGACAAGGAACTCGATTTCACCAAGGACGAATACTGGGGTAAGGGCGGCCGCTACGTGGTCAATCCGGCCACGGGTAAGCGCGAGCCCGCCCCTGTCGTCGAAGAAGCGCCCGTGCCCGGCGGGGACCCCGCCACCGGCGCCACGGCGTCGACGTCGGTACCCGACCCCGCCGCCGAAAGCGACATCACAAAATCCCTGAAGGAGAAACGCCGTG
>SCUE01000002.1 GCA_004297775.1 Chloroflexota bacterium
TCGGCACTCGCAAGAACCTCTTCGACCTCCGCCGCGTCGCCGTCGTCCACAACCTCCACGTCATCGCTCGACGCTACCCTGCCAAAACCGCCGCATGATTACTGGGCCGGCGCTCTAGCGGAGCCCAAGTTCGAGCGCATCCGAGGCGTACGTTAGCCTTGCTTTCGCCGTGGCTGCTCGCCGCGCAAGACGCGCTTCAGTTGGGCCTCGGCACGGCGGCGGGCGCGCTGGATCGCTCCTGGTAGGACGTTGGCCTCGGCGGCGAGCTTCTCGACCGACGCCTCCTGCCAGTAGATGCGCACGAGCAACGCGCGCTGCCGCGGCGATAAGGTCAGGAGCGCCCGTTCGAGGTGGACGTTCGCGAAACCCTCGCCGCGCGTCGACGCCGCCGTGCGCGGATGCCAAAGGTCGCCGCCCTCGATCGCTGAGGCCGGAATCGCCTGCGACCGGCGCCGCTCGGCGCGAAGAAATGATTCGAGCCTTCGTCGCGTGTGTGCCACGACCTCAGCGGCGAATCGATCGGCGTCTCCGGCGCATACACGGGCCAACTCCAGCATCGCCGAGAGCGCTTCCTGATTGAGATCGTCGCGCTCGACGTGGCGGGCGCCGACGCGCGCCATGTGGAAGCGCGGCAGCGAGTCGCGCGTCAGAGTCGCCAGGGTGGTTGGATCGCCCGACTCGACACGTTCCAGAAGCGACAGCATCACAGACGCCCGATCGACCGAAGTCTCCGAATGACCGCGACGACCCGCCCGCCGATCGTGACGGTCGGGACGACGATCGGTTCCATGTATGGATTGGCTGGCTGGAGGCGGACATGACCCTTCTCCCGATAGACGCGCTTCAGCGTCGCGGACCCATCGGTCAGTAGGACGACCGCCATCTCGCCCTGGGCGACCTCGCTGGCTGGCGCGACCACGACGAGATCGCCGTCGAGGACGCCGTCCCCGAGCATCGAGTGTCCCCGCACGCGTAGCAGAAAGCAGTCCGGTCGATCGACCCAGGTCGCGGCGATCCACTCACCCTCGACGTGGCCCTCGATCGCCTCGATCGGCCGTCCGGCCGAAACGTCGCCGACCAGTGGCAATCGATACATCTCCGGCGCGCGCGTGGCTTCGTCAGGCCATCGCAGCAGCGAGAGCGCCCGCCGGCGACGAGGCTCCCGTCGCAGGTACCCTTTTCGTTCGAGCGCAACGACGACCTGACGGGCGGCCGCGACCGACCGGAGCCCGAGTCTCCAGGCGATCTCTTCGAGGCTCGGCGGTCGATCGCCGTCGCGGGCGCGCTCGGCGATCATCCGCCAGGCTCGCTCCTGAAGCTCGGTCAACATTGATCAAAGATTATGCGTTAGTAGTGCAATATCCGCTTATCTGCCCCGTACATTATGCGATCCGCTGCGATGTGACTGCATCCTAATCCGCGTTCCGCGCCGTGCTTCGAGGACCCGGTGGTACACTCCGACTGATGTTCCCGTCGGCGTCGCCGTTGCGTATCGCCGTTCTCAGCCTCCACGGTTGCCCTCTCGATCAGCTTGGTACGCGCGAAGTCGGCGGTATGCAGATCTACATCCGCGAACTGAGCCGCGCGCTCGGCAGTCGAGGCGTCCAGGTCGATGTCTTCACGCGCCGAACGCGGGTCAATCTCGACCGCGTCGTCACCTTCGGCGATGGCGCACGCGTCATTCATCTCGACGCCGGTCCGCCACGCCGGATCGACAAGAACAGCGTCATCGAGCATTTGCCCGCGTTCATCGAGAATCTAGACCGGTTTCGCGATCGAGAGGCGATCCACTACGACCTCGTCCACAGCCATTACTGGCTCTCCGCGTGGGTCGGCGATCGGCTGGGCGACCTCTGGCGCGTCCCACGGGTCATTACATTCCACACTCTCGGCCGGGTCAAGAATCGCGCCAATCAGGGCGCGACCGCTTTCGTCGGTCCGCTCGAAACCGAGCGGCGAAACGATATCGAGCGTCGCGTCGCGCGCCGGGCCGATGGGGTCGTCGTTTCGACCGAACACGAACGCGCCTTGTTGATCGAACAGTACGGCAGTCGCCGCGAGCGCGTCGTCGTCATTCCGCCGGGCGCCGACCTCGAACGATTCGCGCCCAGGGATCGACGCGCGGCGCGCGTCCGACTGGCGATCGACGAGTCCGATGGGATCGTCCTCTTCGTCGGACGAATCGATCCGGTCAAGGGGCTCGATGTCCTGTTCGAGGCCATCGCGGAGCTCCGCGCTCGACCGCGCCTGCGCCTGCTGGTGATCGGCGGAAGCCCGGCCGCGGCCGATCCAGTCGACGAGGACGAACGCGAACTGCGATCGCTCGCCGAATCGCTCGGTGTCGCCGAGCGCGTCACCTGGCTCGGTCCGATCGATCAGGATCGCCTACCAGATTATTATTCCGCGGCTGACGTCTGCGTCGTGCCGTCGCGCTACGAAAGCTTCGGCCTCGTCGCCCTCGAAGCGCTGGCGAGTGGCGCCGTCGTCATCGCGTCGCGGGTCGGAGGACTTTCGACGACGATTCATGATGGCGAGAACGGTATTCTCGTGCCGTGGCGCACTGGCACCGCGTTTGCCGACGCGATCGCCCGCGTTCTGGACGACCGTGACCTTGCCGAGAGGCTGAGAACGGCCGCGCCAATCTCGGTCCGCAAGTTCTCC
The DNA here is from genome assembly GCA_004297775.1 of Chloroflexota bacterium. Classification (GTDB taxonomy): domain Bacteria; phylum Chloroflexota; class UBA6077; order FW602-bin22; family FW602-bin22; genus FW602-bin22. The sequence continues at coordinate 2,662 of SCUE01000002.1, forward strand.
TGGCGGGAAACGGCCGCGTCGATCGAGACGCTCTACCGCAACCTCTGCGTTCAGACCTCGGTGCGAGCCTGCGCCGATGGGTGATGAGGCGTCCTCCCGATTGACGCACATCGACGCGGCCGGACGTCCGCGTATGGTCGATGTCAGCGCCAAGGACGAGACGGAACGCGTCGCGATTGCGAGGGGCACGATTCGCATGCGTTCGGAAACGGTCGCGGCGATCCGCGGCGGCACGACTGCCAAGGGCGACGTCCTGGGTGTTGCGCAAACGGCCGCGATCATGGCCGCGAAGCGAACCTGGGAACTGATTCCCATGTGTCACCCACTTGCGATCAGCGGCATCGACGTGGATTTCGGTTTCGGTGATGACGGTCGGTCGATCCGGATGGATGTCACCGTGCGTCTGCGCGGCAAGACCGGTGTCGAGATGGAGGCGCTGACAGCCGTCTCGGTCGGCCTGCTGACCGTGTACGACATGTGCAAGGCGATCGATCGGGGGATGACAATCGAGTCGATCGGCCTCGTCCACAAGGCGGGCGGAAAGTCGGGGACGTGGAGTCGCGCCGCGACTCCCTAGCGCTGGCCGCGCTCGCGACGACGGTTTGCCTCGTCTATTGGCAACTCATCGTCGAGGGCCGAGTCCTGTTGACGTTCGATGCGCTCGTCTATTTCGTGCCGCTCATCGCGCTGCGCGACGCTGCTCTGTTGAGCGGCGCCATTCCGCTCTGGAACCCGGACCATTTCCTCGGCGCGCCGTTCCTGGCGAATCCACAGACGGGGGTTCTCTATCCGCCGAATCTCCTGACTCTCGGCCTGATGCCTCCCCGCGTCTACGCCTGGCAGGCGTTCGGACACACGCTACTCATGGCCCTCGGCACTTTCCTGGTTGCGCGGCGCGTCCTGGGGCTCGGCGCGCTGGCATCGTTCGCGTCCGCGGTCGTGTTCGCGCTGGGCGGACACGCGCTGTCGCTGATTGGCCACTTGAATCAACTCCAGGCCGCGGCCTGGCTGCCGATGGCGCTATGGCTGGCCGATCGCGCGCGGAGTCCGGGCTGGAGTCTGCCGACCGCCGGATTGGCCCTCGTTCTTGCCCTCCAGTTCCTGGCCGGCCACGCGCAACAGAGCTACATCACCGGCATCGGCCTCGGACTGTGGTTGACGGGTCGAGCCATCGCCGACGCGTGGATACTCGACCCTGGCAACCTCATTCGCCGAGCCCGTCGACTGGCTCGCTACCTCGCACCGCTCATCGTGGCGTTCGCCCTGGCCGGATTGATCGTCGCGCCGCAGCTTCTCGCGACACTCGAAGCGACCAGCCAGGGGATGCGCGCCGGCGGTATGGAGTATCGGGACGTCGTCGCCTTCTCACTGCCACCGTGGATTCTGCCGCGCGCGCTGCTGCCGCTGTACCTCCCAGCCGACCAGCCGAGCAGCGAATGGGTTGGCTATCTGAGCGTGACTGGTGCGATTCTGGCCAGTGTCGCGGTGGTCGGCGGTCGTCCGCGTGCGCCAATCCTGATCCTGTCCGCGATCGTGGCGATTGCATTCCTGCTGGCGCTCGGCCAGTTCGGACCGCTGTATCCCATCTTCGCCGCGCGTGTGCCGGGACTCTCGTTGTTCCGGGTTCCGGCGCGATGGCTGGTGCTGGCGTCGTTCGCCGGCGCGCTACTGGTGGGCGTCGGGCTGCACGCCACGCGGTCCGGCGTCCGACTCCGTCGCCTTGGGATCGCGGGTGCTGCCGCGTTTGCAGTTACGGTGGTCGCGGCCCTTGTCTACGGGCGACTCGTGCCCGCGCGGCCGATTGCGTGGCCCGCCGCGCCGATCAGTGGCCTCTGGATCGCCATCGCCGCCACGACCGGAGTCGGGTTCGCCGTGGCGCGGCGTATGACGAACGCGCCGACCGCCGCGATGGTCGTCTCACACCCCTTCTCGATCGCGCCCGTGGCGGCAATCGTCGCGCTTCTCGCGACCGAACTCGTCGTCGCCTCTGGCGGTCTGGACACGGCCCGCGCCGGAGATATCGGCGCGTTCGTCGACGAACGACCGACGGCGTCGGTCATCGCGCGCCTTGACGCCAGCCTGCCACGGTCCCGCCTCCTGTCGGTGACCGACAACCGATTCGATCCCGGCGATGTGAGCGCGCTGCGTGAGAAGGCCAGAACCCAGTTGCCCGGCGAATGGGTCGACGATCGCGTCGCGGCCGAAAAGTACAAGGACACGCTGACGCCGAACCTGAGCCTGATCTATGGTCTGCCGTCGATCGATGGGTACGACGGCGGCGTCCTACCGTTGCGCTCGTACAACGGCGTCAAGAGCCTCTTTCCACTGACCGGCCGCAACATCGTCGATGGGCGACTCGGCATACAGCTCGATCGCGTGCCGCCGATCGAGCTGCTTTCTCGGTTCGGCGTCGGCTGGATCGTCGGCGATCGCCACCGCGATCTCTGGTCCAACGGTGTCTACTACGATCTGTCGACGCGGCGCGCCCTTGCGGCGGGATCGAGCGTCGAGCGCGTGTTTGCCGATGACGAAGGCGCGGCGACCGACCTCGGCATCATCGTCGCGCCGCGCAAGGTCGCTGGCCCCCAGACCGTGGTCGCGGACATCACGATCGAAGGCTGGCATGGCGAGGCGCGCCGCTATTCCGTCAGCGGCTCGGACTTGGCGCGCGTCCCGACGACCCGGACCGGAAATCCCGATGTGTCGTCCCCCGCCCTTGTGTCGTTTGGCGGAATACGACTGACGGCCCGCCGCCTCGCGATCGTCGCACGGGTCCCGCTCGAGGTCATCGGCGCGACGCTGATCGATCGTGAGCGCGGCGCCGAGACGCCGATTCCGCTTTCTCCCGAGCTCGACATCGTGTCGCTCGGCGACGTGAAGATCTACCGGAACAACGCCGCGTTGCCGCGCGCATTCCTGGCTCGAAGCGCCAGCGCCGCCGCGACCGACGAGGAAGCGCTCGCGGTCGCGACCTCGGATCGTGCGCCGGATGACATCGCGGTCGTTGGCCTCCCGTCCGAGTGGGTCGGCGCGGCTCGTGGAACGGGGGAGAGCCGCGTTGTCGCGTACGAGCGCGAGCTTGTCGCTGTCGACACCAACGCCGACGATCGCCGCGTCCTCGTCCTGCTCGACGCCGCCTATCCGGGCTGGCGCGCGACCCTCGATGGCGCTCCGGTCGAGATTCTCAGCGCGACCGGAGGCGTGCGCGCGGTCGCCGTTCCGCCGGGGGCGCACTCGATCGTGTTCCGATATTCGCCGACCTGGCTGCTTCCTGGATTCATCCTCTCAAGCCTGGGTCTGATTCTCACGGCGCTTCTGGTTGTACGGGGTATGCGCCATTCCTAGAATCGACCAAATGGCGGCATCCGTCGCGCGTGCGATCGCGACCTTCGCCGTCGGCCTGACCGTCTATTGGGTGCTCGCCACGAGCGCTGGCGCACAGACGAAGGACGCCGGGTACTACATGACGGTCACGGCGCAGGCACAGATTACGCCGAGTCCGACGCCGGTTGCGCCCGGTTCGCTCGTACCGGTCGACAATCCGTCGATCGCCGGTGGACGAGGCTGGGTTGCCAATCTGCGTGACACCAGTTTCACGGTCCTCTGGACCACCGCGACCGAGGGTGTCGGCGAGGTGATGCACGGCCCGACGACTCCGCCAGGGTCGATCGCGATCGACGCGCGTGGCGCCGCGTTCGTCGGCACGACGCACTTCGTGAATGTTCTGGGGCTGACCGCGAACACGACCTATGTCTTCGCGCTACGCGATGTGCGATCCGGTGGCGTGGCGACACTCGACGACAATGGCGGCCAGTATTACCGGGTTCGGACCGGCCCCTCGCTGGGTGTGACCGGGCCATCGAACTACGTCCAGGGCTCGGTCTCGATCCCCGGCGGCTCCAGCGCGGCTCCCTGGGCGCTCGTCCTCGGAAGGATTCGCGACGGTAACGGCCAGGGAACCACCGGCATGAGCCAGATGCTTGCCGCGCTCGCGCAATCGGACGGACGGTTTACCGTGCAGTTGGCTGCGCGAACGCTCGACATGGGCGGGTATTTCTCGATTTCCGCCGAGGGCGACACCGTCGAACTGTTCGCGCGCGCCAACGGTCTGGCGGTTGACCAGCCGTTCAATTCGAGCGTCACGCAGGGTGGCGGCAGCCAGCCGACTGAGGCCCGCCTCGTTCTGGCGGTGGCCGCGGCCGCCACGCCGATGCCGACCTCGACTGGAGTCGCAACCATCACGCCGACCCCGTTCGTTGCGACGCCGACGGTCGGACCGACGCCTCCAACCCTGATACCCGCTGTCGCGGCGCCAGCGACCGATCCGTTGAAGCCGGTGATACCAGCGCCACCGGTTGCGACGGTCGTGCCGCCATTCGGCTACCCGGCGCCGATCCAGATCCCGACCACGAAGCCGGGCGAACCGGCTCGACCGCCGGCGCTACCCGCGACCGCGACGCCTCTGGGCGTGCCGGCTGCGATCGCCACGCGAAGCGGCGCCACGGGGGCGGCGCCAGCCGGCGTGGCCGTCAATACCGCGGCGCCGGCGACCGGAGTCGAACCGCCGATCGCGCGCGGATCGACCGGCACGACGTTCACTGGCGCCGGTTCGGGCGCGGACATTCCGGTGCCGCGCGGTCCGTTCGGCGCGCTGGGCAGTTTGCCCCTGCCGGTCGCGGTCGCATTCTACGCCGGAGCCGGACTCGCTCTCGCGGGCGTGGTTATTTCCGTACTGGCGTTGCGCGGCGCGTCAGGCTGGCGGCCGCGGTAGGATTCTCAGGTGTGGCTGTCGCCTCGACCCAAGAGCGGCAGGATCGTGCCACGGCGGGGCTGACGCGCGCCGATCGATTCGGCGAACATATCGATGGCGGCTGGCCAGTCGACTGCCAGGCCGGTCTCGCCGATCACTTGCTTGCGAAAGTCGGCGACGCGGAGGAAGATGTCGGCCGATCGTTCGCCGGGGAAGTGCTCGGCCATCGTGTGCTGGCGCATGTGACGCGCGGCCGGTCGAAAGATCGACTGGTACCAGAGCCGCGCGCACTCGCGCGTGTCCGTGTCGGGACGCCGGGCGCAATCGTCGTAGACCAGTTCGAGCAGACGCCCGTAGCTGGACGAGAGTGACGCTTCGACCCGCATCAAGCCGGTCGTTCGCTCGAAGGCGCGTCGCTCGGCGAAGAGGCGCTGGCCCTCGGTGTCGCCGAGCGCGATGAATTCGGTCACTTCGGAGTCGATCTCGTCGTACCCGAGCGCGTGCGCGGCCGCGACACGATGGTTGCCGTCGAGAACGTAGTATCCGAAGCCCAGCTTGTACAGTTCGATCGGCGGTAAGCTCTGCGCCGATTCCATTGCCGCGTAGACGCGACCGTACCGCTGGTCGTCCTCGCGCGTGCGGCGAATCGGTCGAAAATCGGTACCGAGTGTGTGCGCGCGGCCGACCGAGCCGATGATGCGGGAGAGCTCAACCGGTCGCAGCCCGACCGTGCGCTGAGAGAGCGGGCCCATGCGCGCCGCGTCATTGTCGAACGAGCGGATTGGCGCATCGGCCACCAGCGTGAGATTCGGGCGCACGAGGAGGACCGCGCATTCGGCCTGTCGCACCACCTCGTCGGCGACGCTGCCGAGAAAGGCTCTCGGCAATCCGACGCGCGGATTTGAGCCCAGGACAATCAGATCGATCTCGCGTTCGCGCGCCGCGTCGAGAATCGTTGACGCGACCGGACCAGATCGGATGAACGCGTTCGTCGTTAGTCCGTCGGCGCGCTGCCGTGATGCGACGTTGTCAAGGTAGGTGCGGGCGTGCGCCTCGTGGGTCGAGACCGCGCCACTCGGATCGATGGCATTGACGGGTAGGACATGCAGAAGATACAACTCGGCGCCGAACGCGCGCGCCTGTGCCTCGGCGATCGGGAGCTTCGCCTCGCCAAGCGGCGAAAGATCGAGCGGCACTAGGATGCGCTGGACGGTCGCGCCGCGCACAGCCTTCCGCTCGTCCGAGTCATGCTGAATTCCGTCAGTCGTCAGAACATCCGTCCTCTCGGGATCGTCTCCGATTTCTTACAGATTTGTAACCTGGCAGGCCGTCACGCAAGCGCTTGCGCGAGGTATTCTGACATAAGAATATGACGACTCCCCCCTCCTCAGCCCGATTTCGGATCACTCGACGGCGCTTCGCATTCGCGGCGCTGGGCGGCGCGGCGGCCGCGCTTCGCGTCGGCTCGGCCCTCGCCGCGCCAGCGCCACCGCCGCCGATGCCGCGGTCGGCCTTTCCGCCGTGGGTTGCGCCGCATCGACTGACGTTTCTCCGGACGGGCCCGGACGACAAGGGCAGAGTGCTGGCCGAACTGGCGCCGTTCAGCCCTCTTCGTGTGCTCGCATCGTCGCAGGCTCACCAGTACCCGATTGAGGACCCGTTCTCGCATACGCGAGGCTGGGTCGAAGCCGCCGCGCTCGGCCCGGTCTCGGCTCCAGGCGCGCCTCAGTCGGCGCATTGGTGGGGACGCGCCGTCTCGGCCGAAGGTCTGGTCGCGCGTGCCGAGCCGTCGACCCAGGCACCGGTCGTGGCGCGGTACTCCGAGGCCGATGCAATCGGGATCGCGCGCTGGGTCCAGGGAGAGGAAGTCGTCTGGGACGATCCAGCCTGGGGCGAAGTCACCCAGGGTCTGTATGTCTATGGCCGATCGCTGAGGCCAATCGAGATCGAGGCGCCGCCGATGCCGGCAATTACGCGGCCTGGCCCGTGGATCGGGATCAATCGGACGTTGCAGGTCATGGCGGCTTACGAGGACAACAGACTGCTGTTCTGGGTGCGAACCTCGACCGGTCGCCCCGGATGGGAGACGCCGCTTGGCGAGTTCCCCATCGCGTGGCGAGTGCCGAACGCGACGATGGACTCGCGGACACTTGGCGCAAACGCGGCTCGGGCAAACTACCGCATCGAGAACATCAAGTTCACCCAGTATTTCGGCGGCGACGGAAACGCGATCCACGAGAACTGGTGGAAGGATCCGGACACCTTCGGATTGCCGAGCAGCCACGGATGCGCTGGACTTCATCCGAATGACGCGATCCGCTTCTGGAAATTTGGCCACGTTGGTATGCCGGTCGTCGTGCACGCGTAGCACACAATGGCGTCTGGATCAGAACGTCGGTGCCTCGATCTCGTACCGTTTTGCCGCGCTGTCGTCAGCCGCGCCGTAGAATGACGCAATGGCGATAGCCGACCGCCCACGATCGACTGAGTCGGTCTCGGGCCGCGACATAGCGGCTCGCCTGCGCGATCACCCCACCGGCGCGGTGCATTGGAACCTGGCGCCGGCGTCGCTCTACGAGCATGTCGTCCGTCGCGACGAGGCGACTATTGCCGATGGCGGCGCAATCGTCGCGACGACCGGCAAGCACACCGGCCGCTCGCCGCGCGACAAGTTCATCGTCCGGCATCCGACGATCGACGATCGTGTGTGGTGGGGCTCGGTCAACCAACCCTTCGATCGCGACCGGTTCACCGCGTTGCGCGAGCGCATGTGGCGTCATGCCGCCGGGCGAGAGCTATTCGTCCAGGATCTGCACGCCGCGGCCGATCCGCGCTACCGACTCGGCATTCGGGTCGTCACCGAACACGCATGGCACAATCTCTTCGCGCGGAATCTGTTCCTGCGGCCGTCGCGCGACGATCTGGCCGACTTCCGCGCCGACTACACGATCCTCGATCTGCCGTCATTCACGGCCGATCCCGAGCGCGACGGCACGCGTTCCTCGACCGCGATCGTCCTCGACTTCGTCGAGCGGACAGTTCTCATCGGTGGCACCGCGTACGCCGGCGAGATCAAGAAGGCTGTTTTCACTCTGCTGAACTACCTCTTGCCCTTTCAGAGCGTCCTGCCGATGCACTGCTCGGCGAATGTCGGGCACCACGACGATACCGCGCTCTTCTTCGGCCTCTCGGGCACTGGCAAGACGACGCTCTCAGCCGACAATCACCGGTCTCTCGTCGGCGACGACGAACACGGTTGGAGCGACGACGGGATCTTCAACTTCGAGGGCGGCTGCTACGCCAAGGTGATTCGACTATCGGCGCGAGCCGAGCCGGAGATCTTCGCGACGACTCGTCGATTCGGAACCGTCCTCGAGAACGTCATCGTCGATCCCCTGACGCGACTGCCAGACCTCGACGACCAGTCGTTGACTGAGAACACGCGCGGCGCCTACCCGGTCGATTTCATCCCGAACGCGGTCGCCTCGGGCATCGCACCGCACCCGAAGACGATTCTCTTCCTGGCGGCCGATGCTTTTGGTGTGCTGCCGCCGATCTCGCGGCTCTCACGTGAGCAGGCGATGTATCACTTCCTCTCCGGATACACGGCTCAGGTTGCCGGAACCGAGGTTGGGCTCGGCGCCGAGCCGAAGGCGACCTTCAGCGCCTGTTTCGGCCACCCGTTCCTGCCGCTTCACCCGACCGTGTACGCGCGGTTGCTCGGCGAGAAGATCGCGCGGCACGATGTACGCTGCTACCTCGTCAACACCGGCTGGAGTGGTGGTGCGTATGGCGTTGGCTCCCGCATGCCGATCGATCTGACGCGCGTGCTCGTCCACGCGGCGATCGAGGGAGACCTGGAACAGATCCCGACCTACCACGAGCCGTTCTTTGGACTGGAAGTTCCGCTGCGTTGCCCGGGACTGCCAGCCGAGCGGCTCGACCCGCGCGCGACCTGGGCGGATAGCGCCGCCTACGATGCCCAGGCGCGAAGACTCGCCGCGATGTTCAATGCAAACTTCGCCGCATTCGAAGGTGTGGACGACGCAATCCGCCGAGCTGGACCGCCACCTTCCTAGCATCGTCGCGTCGGTCCTGGCCGAACGCCGCCAGGATATTGACGCCTGGCTGGCCAATCGTCCCGGGGCGTGGGGCGCCCTGGCCGGGCAGGCAGTGCTTTCCGCGCGGCGCGCGCTGAGCCGGCCGCTCACCGATGCCGAGCGCCGCGCCGTGTGGGCGGCGATGTGGGAGGCGCTCGCAGGGTGCCGTCAGGGCGAGGGCGGCGAGCCACTGGCGAAGGGCCCGATAGAATCGCGGTCCGACGAATTGATCGAAACGGGGAATTGAGACGGCGCGCCGGACCAGCGTGGCGCGGCTGGCTGTCCTGGCGGCCATCGTCGCGACGGTCGTGTCCGGATGCGCGCTGTACAGCGGACCGTGTCGACCCGTGCGCGAGACCGTCGCGATCGGTCTGACGAATCCGCGTGGGCTCGCCCGCGGACCCGATGGCGCACTCTATGTTGCCGAAGCCGGCACGACCGAAATGGGCGGAAAGGTAACGCGTATCGATCGTGATGGACGGTCCAGCGCGCTGCTGACCGGCCTGTCGCATTCGGTGAACGCCGGGGTCGAAGACGTCGGCGCCGCCGCGGTCGCGTTCGCCGGCGGCGAGATGTTCGTCGCGCTGGGCGAGGGATCGGGCCGATTCGCCGCCTCAGTGGCGCGCGTCGGCGCGGGCGGTCTCGAACTGGTGTCGGATTTGCATCGCTTCGAGGCCGAGGTGAATCCGGACGGTAAGGAAATCCTGTCGAATCCGTACGCGCTGGCGAACGACGCGCCACGCGACCGTCTGGTGGTGGTCGATGCCGGGGCGAACGCGATCCTGGCGGTGCGCCGCGATGGCGCGACGTCTGTCGTGGCCGCCTGGCCCGATGGCGCAGTCCCGACCGGGATGGCGATCGCAGTTGATGGCAGTCTGACTGTCGCGATGCTCGGCCGCTACCCACACCCCTACCAGAGCGGGCGTATCGACCGAGTGGACGCGAGCGGGCGTGTCGCCACAATCGTACGCGGCGTGTCGATGCCGGTCGCGGTCGCGTTCGGGTCGGCCGAGGACCTCTATGTCCTCGAGTTCGCGGCCGGGATGCGGTCGATGCCGAGGGTCGAGTTCATTCCGCGCTCCGGACGCGTGGTTCGCCTGCGCGGCGACGATCGCAAGACCGTCGTCGATCGCATGAATTATCCCACCGCGCTGGTCGTCGAGCCGGATGGCGCCCTGCTCGTTAGCGTCAACGGTGCGCTCGGCACAATCGGAAGCGGCGTTGTCGAGCGTGTGACGCCGTGCCTGCCGCGGCGCGCGGTTGCTTGACGGGCTCGCGATCGAATGGTACTCTGCCGAGGAGGTCGAGAGTGACGGTTGCCTTGAGCCTGTCCGATACCGACGATTCACGCGCGCCGGGCACGCGTCTGTTTCTGTGCTCCGATTCGATCAGGTACTCTGTGCGGGCGTCCAGCAACAGGTCTCGTGACCTCACGGGAGCGGATGACACGGCCGAGTAATCGCAAGGAGAAGACATGACGCGGTCCAACGTTACACGCCGACGTTTTCTATCAGGCGGAGCAGCCGCGCTCGGCGCGGTTCTCCTCGCCGCGTGCGCGGCGCCAGCGCCGACGGCCGTCCCGTCGAAGCCGGCCGCCCCGCCGAAGCCCGCCGAGGCAGCCAAGCCAGCCGAAGCGCCCAAGGCAGCCGCGCCGTCGAAGGCGGCCCCGCAGATCAATCTGAACTGGATCACCCCGGCCGCGGTCGGCCTCGAGCGCGATTTCTACACCAGCTTCATGAAGGATTATGAAACCCGGAACGCGAACATCAAGATTCAGGTCAGCTTCGAGGCGTGGAACGACTACTTCGTGAAGTTGCCGACGGTTCTCGCGAGTGGCAGCATTCCGGACTCGATCCATCTCCACGGCTCGATCGCGCAGGACTACGGGCTTCGCGGCGCAGTCAAGAACCTGTTCGATTACATGAAACGTGACAACATCGACAAGAACCTGTACTTCGAGCCGCTCATCCAGCAGATGGCCGATTACAAGACCGGCACGAAGCTGTGGGCGCTACCGAAGGACAGCGCCGCTTACGCCTTCTACATCAACAAGGAGATGTTTGAGAAGGCCGGCATTCCATTCCCGAAGCGAGACTGGTCATTTACCGAGTTTCGTGAGGTCGCCAAGAAACTGACCAAGGACAAGAATGGGCGGTCATCCGGCGAAACCGGTTTCGATGAGAAGTCGATCGTCCAGTGGGGCATTGCCTGGTCGGATCCTCTGCCGAGCGGCGACGCGTGGCAGATGACGGCCTGGGGTGTGGCCGGACCCTGGTACAACGAGAACTACACCAAGCCGTACTTCGACAATCCCGATCACGTGCAGTTTCTGCAGGCGATTGCCGACATGCGGAACAAGGACCGGTCGATCCCGACGGCTGGCGACGCCATGGGTCAGGGCGATCCGTGGCGCAACGGCCTGGTCGCGATGACAATCGCGCACCACGCGCACGTATTCTTCTACAACGCCGAGAAGAAGACCTTCAAGTTCGACGTGACCAATGCTCCGGGTGGCAAGTTGGGCCAGTTCCAGGGCGTCGCTTGCTCGGGGTTCACGGTGCCGGCGAAGGCGCCGAACGCCGACGAAGGGTGGAACTTCGTCAAGTTCCTCTGCGGCGAAGAGAAACAGTGTGAAATCGTCAGCGCAAAGCGGTGGGGCAGCGCGGTCAAGCCGTGCGAGAAGAACCTCATGCCGGCGGACAACAATCCGCCGTCGTTCAAGGAAATCCTCATCGACCCGCTGATGGGCGAGGCGAAAGTCAAGACGCAGGGCATCCTGTACCCGCCGTTCCTGAGCGACATGAAGCAGGTGTGGCAGACCGAGTACGACCCGGTGTTCAACGGCGGGTCCATCACCGCCGCTGACGCCAGCAAGAAGGCGCAGCCGCAAATCCAGGCGCTGCTCGACAAAGCGGCCAAGATGTAAGTCGCGACTACCGGGGGCCATCAGATGGCACGCGCGACGACAGCGTCCGCGACGAGACGGCTCGGAATGAGCCGTCTCGCTTGGCGTGACGCCGTAGACGGATACCTCTTCATACTCCCATGGCTGGCCGGTTTCGTCGTGTTCACGGCCGGCCCGATGGTGGCGTCACTGGTCATGGTGTTCATCGACTGGGACCTGCTGACGCCGCCGATGTGGGCCGGGTTCGCCAACCTCGAACGGCTGGTGAACGATCGACTGGTCGGCGTGTCGCTGTACAACACGGCCTACTACACGTTCTGGAGCGTGCCGCTCCGCCTGATCGTCGCAATGGGTGGCGCGATGCTGCTCAACGCACACGTGCGCGGGTTGTCGTTCTTCCGAACGGCGTTCTACCTGCCGGCCGTCTTGCCGATCGTGGCGAGTTCGATCCTCTGGATGTGGATGTACAACCCACAGGTCGGCCTCTTCAATCAGGCTCTCCAGGCGGTTGGGCTACCGCGGCTCGGCTGGCTGTGGGATCCCGAACTCTCGAAGCCTTCGCTCGTATTGATGAGCCTGTGGTCGACTGGGAACGTGATGATCATCTTTCTGGCCGGACTGCAGAGCATTCCGGCTGGTCTGTACGAGGCCGCCGACATCGACGGCGCGGCGTGGTGGGATAAGTTCCGTCACGTGACAGTGCCGATGCTGTCACCGGTCATTCTCTTCAATCTCGTCATGGGCGTCATCTACTCGTTCCAGGTCTTCGCGGTCGTGTTCCTTATGACTGGTGGTGGCGGCCAGTCGGCCGGTGGTCCAAACAACTCGACTTTGATGACGGTCGTGTACCTCTATCGGATCGCATTCGAGCAGTTCAAGATGGGATATGGCTCGGCCGTGGCCTGGCTGTTGTTCTTTGTCATCCTGATCTTCACCCTCATCCAGTGGCGCTTATCGGATAACTGGGTCTACTACGAGGGCAAGAAGTGACCGCCGAGATCGGGTCGAACGGCGTGCTCGTGGATGGCCGTGTCTATGGCGGCGTTCGTCGCGGCCCGCTCTGGTACGCACAGCGATTCCTGGTTTACGCCACATTGGTTTTCTTGAGCGCCATATTCCTCGTGCCGCTCTTCTGGATCGTCAGCACCTCACTCAAGGAGCAGGGGCAGGTCTTCGTGTTCCCGCCGCAGTGGCTGCCCGATCCGTGGATGTGGGAGAATTATCCGGAAGCGATGCGGCGCGCGCCGCTCTGGACGTGGCTGCGCAACACCGCCACGATCACGGTGTTCGCGACCGCCGGCAACGTCGTTGTGTCGTCGATGGTCGCCTTCGGATTCGCACGCCTTCGCTTTCCGTTTCGCGACACTCTATTCGTGCTATTGCTCAGCACGATGATGCTGCCGCCGATCGTGACGCTGATACCCCGGTTCGTCATGTTTCGCGAGCTTGGCTGGATCGACACATTCTTGCCATTCATCGTCCCGGCGTGGTTCGGCGGTGGCGCCTTCAACATCTTCCTCGTCCGCCAGTATTATCTGACGCTGCCGCTCGATCTCGACGAGGCAGCCAAGATCGACGGTGCGTCGAATTGGCTCATCTGGTGGAACGTTATCGTGCCGCTCTCGTACCCCGTACTGATCGCGATCGGCATCTTCTCGTTCGTCCATTACTGGAATGATTTCCTCGACCCGCTCATCTTCCTCGGCCAGGAGAGTCTCAAGACTCTGTCGCTCGGCCTGCGCGCGTTCATCAATCCCTACGACGCCTCCTGGCACATCACGATGGCGGCGAGCATGTGGTTGATCGTGCCGATGATCGCGATTTTCTTCGTCGGTCAGCGGTACTTCATCAAGGGCGTAGCGATGTCCGGCATTACTGGGCGGTGACGTCGCTCGCGACTTGCGGCGCACTGGAACGCGCACCGCGACGGTTCATTTCGACTCAACTAGGAGACTCCACTTGACTGACGTGACTCCCGACGTTCTGGCCAAACTGCGCCTCGTACGGCCGGCCGACGCGAGCGATGCGCTCGACTCGATCGGCTTTGTGGATACGTTCTCGATGGACCCGGCCATGCGGCCGCTGGCGTTCGGCCAGCGCATGGTCGGACTTGCGCAGACCTATCAACTCGTGCCATCGGACCGCGTGCCGCTCGAGACGACCTATGACGACTACGCCAAACGTCTCCGGGAGTTCGCCGATGGGTGGTTTCGTTTTCAGGAGATGTTCGGTCCGGACGGCGTCAGCGTCATCGACGCGGCGCGGACGAGGGCCGGTGTCCTCGGCTCGGCCAACACCCTCTCAGGCAAGATCAAGGGTATGCAGGGGTACGTCATCGATGGCGCGTGCCGGGACTCCTACGAGACGGTCCTCGAAGAGATTCCGGTCTGGTGCACGGTGCGCAGTTTCTCGCGCGTCGAGTGGCGCATCAAGTACGGCCGTATGAATGAAGAAATCGTGTGCGCGGGTGTCCGGGTTCGCCCGGGCGATGTGATCATGGGCGACGACGACGGCATCCTCGTCATTCCGGCCGAGCGGGCCGCCAAGGTTGCCGATCGCGCCATGGATATCCTCGAGCGCGATAAGAAGAGCCGCCGAAGGATGTACGAGCAACTCGGCATCCCGCTGGACGACACAGTTCGATAACCAAGGAGATTGCGACAATGCCTGATACTTACGCGCTCGCGGCCCTCTTCAAGCACTTCCGCACTACCGACGTCACCGACGCGCTCGACGCGGTCGGCCGTCAGGACTTGACCCTGATGGATGAACGGATTCGCCCTTTGTGGCAAGGGATCCGTTTCTGGGGACCGGCGATCACGGTGCGCGCCCTGCCAGCGAACATCCGCATGCCGGCATTGAACGTTCCCGACGCGGTTCGCTCGCACGGAATCTGGTTTGCCGAGCACGGTCGCATGGGAGTCGGCGACGCGGTCAAACCCGGATGTGTTGTCGTGACGGCCACGGGGGGATGCCCGGAGACCGGCATCTGGGGCTCGAACAACGCCCTGGATCTCGTCGCGCGCGGGGCGGTTGGCGTCCTGACCGACGGGTACGCTCGCGATACCGATGAACTGATCATGCAGAAGACGCCGGTCGCCTGCCGCGCGCGCGGTCGCACGATCATCCCCGGTCGCGTCACATTCACTGGCATCAATGAGCCGGTCGCATGCGGTGGCGTGCTCGTACGCGAGGGCGACATCGTCGGTTGCGACGGAGATGGCTGCCTCGTCGTGCCGAACGAGGTCGTCGAGGACGTCATCCGCACCGCCGCCGCGATTCTGGTTGCGGACGCGAAGGGGCGTCGTCGCCTCTACGACCGCCTGAGCATGCCCCACGACGTCACTGTCGACGTCGAAGGAATGGAGGCGTTCTACAAAGACTGGCTGTAGGTCAGCCGAGTTCGGCGATTGAAACGAGGGCGCCGCCGCGACTGGCAGACAGGTAGGCGGCGTCCACGATCGCCATCGTTTCGAGGTTGTCGCGACCGGAATGAGGAGGCTCGCGCTGGTCGCGCACCGCGACCAGTAACTGGCGCATGCTCTCGCCCATGCACCACTCGAAAGCCCGTGCTCGCGAGCAATCGACCACCCGACTCTCGCCGGCCTCGGGCTGCACCGAAGCTTCGCACGCGTCGGCGATCGCCTCGACCTTGCGCGACAGGAACGATCCCCGAGTGCCGTCGATGCGGAGGCGGCATTCCGGCAGTCCGAGGCTATGCCAGTTCGACTCCATCGTGCCGATCCCGCCGCCTTCGAATTGGATCGTCAGGGCGGTGCACGTCTCGCCATTAACGCTCTCGCTCCAGTGACGCGTCGCGGCCGACACCGCACGTGGTGCGCGACCGGCGAGCCAACGGACTCGATCGAGCAAGTGGATCGAGAAGATGCTGATCTCAAGACGCTCTTCCTCGGCCCGCCATCCACGCGTGCGCGTTCGGTTCTGGTACTGATCGTGCGCGATGAAGCGCGGCTCGCCGAGTTCCCCCGCCGCGAGCAGCTCGCGCGCCAGCGTCACATCCGGCATGAAGCGCAACTGCTGATTGACGGCCAGGTAGCCGGTGCTCTTCGTTGCCGCGTCGACGAACGCGCGCGCATCGGTCAGAGTCTCGCCGAACGGTTTCTCGACCAGGACCGAAATGCCTCGTTCGAGCGCCGGATAGATGACGTCGGAGCGGACGGCCGGCGGCGTCAGGAGCGCGAGAACATCGACCTCACCGGAGGCGATGAGATCGGCCGCCGACGCGAATCGGTGACGTAGGCCGTACCGATCGGCGAAGACCGCCAGCGTGTCGGGTCGAGGATCACAGGCCGCGACGACGACGCCCAGTTCGCTCGCAACTGCGCCGTACCCGGCAATGTGGCGGTGCGCGATGCCGCCACAGCCGATCAGGCCAATTCGCATTGGCTGAGACATCAGGGAATCAAGTGGACCTTGACTGATCCGGTCGACTTATCGGCCGCGACGCGAAACGCCTCCGGAGTGTCGCTCAACGGATAGCGATGGGTGACGAGTCGCTCGACCGGCGCCTTGCCGCTCGCGATCAGGTCGATCGCGACCTCGAAGTCGTGGACGCCGTCGATGATGCCGTAGCAGATCGGGAAAGTCGCCCAGAGCTCCCGTATCACCGGCCGCAGAAGGTTCACGGCGACCTTGTCCGGAAAGATGCCGATGATCGCGACCGTTCCCTGAATTCGCGCCAAGTCCCAGGCCAGATTGATCGTGTCGGCGTGGCCGCCGACCGTCTCGAATACGAGATCGACGCCGCCGCGGGTCGCGGCCCGGATCGTGTCCATCGCCTTCTCTGGTACGACCGCGCTGGCCGCGCCGAGTTCCATCGCCAACGCGGCCTGGTGGGGATGCCGCGCCACGACGTGCACTGGGCCAGCGCCCATCGCCCTAGCCGCGATCAGCGTGATCAGCCCGATCGAGCCGGCGCCGATGATGGCGACCGAGCCGCCCGGCTTCATGCGTGCCCAACGCGCGCCATGGACCGCCACGGCGAGCGGCTCGACGAGGGCGCCCTGTTCGTCGGTCAGGCTGTCCGGCAGCTTGAAGAGCCCGGCCGGACGTCGCTCGAACGCCTGCGCAAACGCGCCGCCCCACGGTGGTGGCTCCCGATGTTCGACGCAATGGAAGTATTGTCCGGACTGGCAATACGCGCAGGCGCCGCAGGAGATGCCGAGGCAGACGGTATCGACCGCGACCCGATCGCCGAGGGTGAGAGGTCCCGTGTAGGTGCTCGGCAGGTGCTCGATGATGCCGGCGACCTCGTGGCCGTCCTGTGCCTTCTGGCGCGCCGCCCGGCCGTGGTACGGATGGAGGTCCGAGCCGCAGATGCCGGACACGCGCGTCCGAACGATCGCGGTGCTGTCCGAGAGGCCCGGCTCGTCGATGTCGAACATCTCGATCTGGCGAAGACCCGTTTGAATGGCTGCTTTCATCGCGCCATCATATCGCGCCGTTGGCCGCTCGGTAGAATGCCCGAATGGAAACGAAGACGAAGCACGCTTTCGACACCCGGGTTGTCCACGCCGGACGCGACCTCTCCGATCGCACCGGCGCACTGGTACCGCCGATTCACCCCGCGGCCGCCTTTGCGCGCGAAAGTCTGGACGCGCCGCCGCAATACGTGTACTCGCGACGCGGAAATCCGACTAGGGCCGCCCTCGAATCCGCGATGGCCGAACTGCACGGCGCCCGTCACTGCTTCGCGTTCGGCTCCGGCATGGGCGCCGTCACGGCCGTCGCGATGCTGCTGAAGGCCGACGACCGCGTGCTGCTGCCCGACGACGTCTACAGCAACACGCACCGGCTCTTCACGCACCTGACGCCGAACAATCGCGTCCGCGCCGAGTACATCGACATGACGGCGGTCGCGAATGTCGAGCGCGCGCTGGCGGCCGAGCCGACCGCCATGGTCTGGCTGGAATCGCCGACCAATCCGTCGATGAAGGTGATCGATATCGCCGCCGTCGCTCGGGCGGCGCGCGCGCGATCGGTGCCGGTCGCGGTGGATAACAGCTATGCATCGCCGTACTTCCAGCGCCCACTCGAACTGGGCGCCGACATCGTCGTGGAGAGCACGACGAAGTATCTAAACGGCCACGACGACATCATGGGCGGGGCAGTCTTTGTCAACGATCCGGGATTGGCCGAGCGCCTGGCGCTCATCCAGTACGTCGGCGGCGCGGTGCCGAGCCCGTTCGATTGCTGGCTGCTTCTGCGCGGTATGAAGACGCTCGCGCTCCGGATGGAGCGACATCAGGAGAATGCCCTGGCGATCGCGCGATTCCTCGAATCTCATCCGCGGGTGGCGACGGTGCGCTATCCGGGATTGCCGAGCGATCCCGGCCATGAGATCGCCCGGCGCCAGATGCACGGCTATTCCGGGATGATCGCGTTCGAGATGAAGGACGGCGCCGGGGCGGCGCGCCGGGTGGTCGAGTCGTCGCGGTTGTTTCAGTTGGCCGGCGGCCTGGGCGGCGTCGAGTCGTTGATCTCGTATCCGGCGATGGGGTCAGGCGCCAGCCAGATGGGCACCGCGATCGCGCCGAGCACCTCGCTCGTCCGACTTTCGGTCGGCATCGAGAACAAGGATGACCTCATCGCCGACCTCGTCCAGGCGCTCCGAGCGTGACTGCGCCGATCTACGTCCTGCGGGGCGAGAAAATCGGCCTGGCCGTCCCGAGTCGCGAACTCGTGCCGCTCTGGACTGAGTGGATCAACGATCTGGCCGTCGTTGGCCATCTGGCTATTCTGAGCGGCGGGCCGATGACGCTCGAGGCCGAGCAGCGCTTCTACGATGGCCGGGCCGACAGACCGAACGATATGCTGTTCGCGGTTTACGAACTGGCGACCGATCGTCCGATCGGCTCGACCGGCATCCACGATGTCGATCATCGCCACGGGCGGGCGACCTTCGGCATCATGATCGGCGCGCGCGATTGCTGGAATCGCGGCTACGGCACTGAGGCGACGCGGTTGACGATCGACTACGCGTTCGAAGTGCTCGGATTGCACAACGTCTTGTTGACGGTCTACGGGTACAACAAGCGCGCGATCCGCGTCTACGAGAAGGCCGGATTCAAGGTGATCGGCCGGCGCCGCGCTGCGCGCCGTATCGGCGCGAAACGGTACGACGAGATCTACATGGACGTCGTCGCGAGCGAGTGGACGAGCCCGGTCGCGCGTGGCGCGCTGGGGATCGCCGAGGACTGATCGCGAGGCGCTGTGGCGGCATGAGGTGTCGTGCTCGGACGCACGGCGCGGCTTGACTGCCAGTATGCCGGATGATGGTCACGGGATGGCTGGCCGTGCGCCGGTGGTCGACGGTGATCGTCGAATCAGTTCGGTGATGCCACCAACGTGGGGACTGGCTCCCATCGATACTCGATGCTTCGCGCCGTCTCGCGCGCGGCCGCTTCGCCGTGGACGCGGTTGATGAGGTGGAGCGCCATGTCCAGGCCAGCCGAGACGCCGGCCGACGTGATGATCGGGCCGAGATCGACGATACGGTGGTCATCTCGCACGTCGATTGCCGGAAACTCGCGCCGAAACGCCGCGATCTCGGCCCAATGCGTCGTCGCCGGCTGTCCATCGAGGAGACCGGCCTGCGCGAGCAGGAACGCGCCGGTGCATACCGAGGTCGTCAACGTCGCCTCGGCGGAGCGATCGCGCACCCACGCCACGATCGCCGGATCGCGGCGGGCTGTCTCGACGCCGTACCCGCCTGGTATCACGAGGATGTCCGGGCGGGGACAGTCCGCAAACGAGTACGTCGGCTCGACCCGCAAGCCGCCGCGACATGTGACGATGCCTGGTTTCGCGGTGACGGTGAACACCTCGAACGCCCGCGGCCGCTCCGAGCGCGGCGCATCGCCGGGCACCCGCGCCGACGCCAGCACCTCGAAGGGACCGCAGAAGTCGAGCACCTCCACGTCGTCGAAGATCAGGATCGCGACGCGCTGCACGGGGCGATTGTGACAGCGCGAGGTGCCCATCGGCCAATCGAGCAGACCGTGGACCGGATCGTTGCCGAGTGCGGTCCGAGAGTGCTAGAACCCACCCTCCAATCGCAATCGGACGCCTTCGCCAACGCGAACACGCTTGCCGAAGAATGCACCGGTCGCCTCAGTGTTCGACTTCAGCCACGTCGTGCCATTTAGTGCGTACACGGTGGCGCGAACCGTATTCCGCGTTCCAATCTGCACGGCGGTCGGGCCCAGTTCTTCGTCGCGCGGCGGATCGCGCCAGTCGTCTCGTCCGCGACCGCGGTCATCCGTCCCTGCCACGTCGATCCGCACGTCCGATGCTGTCAGTCCGGTCAGCGAGGGGTACGGCCCGATCACCGCGCGCGCGTCGGTGTCCATTTCATTCGCGATGCGCAGTTGGGCCGGTGATCGGAAGTAGACGCGTCCATTCTCGCGCACGTCGAGTGCCGAAAGGTGATAGATGCCGCCAGTCAACACCAGAGTCGCGCCGTTGCCGACGGTGATCTTCCGGTATGAGCCCGCGCTCAGAACTCGCGTACCGCGCGAACGGATTTCGACATCGACCGTGCCAGGCGTCGCATTTAGCGGAACTGGCATCTCGACTACCGGCATCGTCAAAGGCGAATGGATGGCGCCGGCGATCGTTGCTCCGCGATTGATCAGTTCGTTGTAGTAGGCGTCGCCGACCCGCGCGCGCGATTGCAGCCAGACGGTGTCGCCGACGACACGCGAGGATGGGTCGACCATTTGAACACGGGGACCGATGCGCACTTCGGCTTGGCGATCGCGCTCATCATCGTCCTCACGCCCGCGCCGCGACTCAGGCAACGCCTGATTCGCGCCTACGTCGCCGAAAATGATCTGGCTGCCCTCGTCCAGTCGTGTTTGCTCGCCGCTCAACACGACGAACGAGCCAGCGTCAACTGAGAACGTGAAGACGGTTCCGGAAAGTTCGTTGATGCGTGGCCGACTGGTCGAACTGAACAGCACGTCGAAGCGTCCGCCGGACACGGTGCCGTCGAGATTGTTCGCTGTGTTCTTGGCGGGCTGCGCGGCGCCATCGGAGAGGACGCGGCGCCAGCGCCCATTATCGTTGTAGAGCAGTCGCAGCGTTGTTTCGGACGGGCCGGTGATGGTGTTGGAATAGTAGAAGCTCGCCTGCGCGGTCGCGGCGGTTGTCACGCCGGCCACTTGAACGTCGACGAACCCACCTCCCACATTGAAATAGACGGCCGTGTTCGCCGGTTGGATCGTGTACTGCGCGGTCGTGATCGATGCGTTACCGGATCCGCCGGTGTTCGTCAGCACCGCCGAAACACCCGCTTCGCCTGACGCGTCAGGCAGCGTCGCGGCGGTAGCCGTCTCGCCCGGCAGTGCGATATCGCTGTCGGCGTTCGGGGCGATGGCGCTCACGATGGTGACCGCCTCAGGGTGCGACTCGCCGCCACCTGGCGCGGGATTGAACACGGTCACGCCCGCCACCCGGAGATCGGCGCCCGTCGCCGCGACGTCCGCGGCGCTGATGGCGGCCGTCAGCCGTGTCACGCTGACAAAGGTTGTCGGCCGCGTGCTGCCGTTCCAGCGGACTTCGGCCGCGGGGGCGAATCCGCTGCCATCAACGGTCAGCACGAACGCTGCACTGCCGGCCGCAACTGTGTCCGGACTCAGGGACGCGACCACCGGCACCGGAATCAGCGTCGGCGTCGGTGTGCTGGTCGGGGTGCTTGTTGAGGTCGATGTCGGAGTTGCGGAGGGCGACGCGGTTGGCGTCGCTGTGAACGTCGCGGTCGCCGTCGGCGTATCGGTCGGTGTTGACGTAGGCGTATCGGTGGGCGTGTCCGTAGGTGTCGTCGAAGGCGTCGCGGTACTGCTTGGCGTGTCAGTTGGTGTCTCAGTAGATGACGCGGTCGCGCTTGGCGTGTTAGTCGGCGTATCGGTCGGAGTGGGCGTGGCCGTCGGGCTGTCGGTAGCGGTTGACGTCGCCGTTTCCGTGGACGTTTCAGTCGGCGTCGCGGTCGGCGTATTCGTGGCAGTGGCCGTTGATGTGTCCGTCGGGGTCGCCGTGTGAGTTGCCGTTGGCGTGGGACTGTTCGTGCTTGTCGCGGTCGCTGTCGGCGTCGGCGTGTCGGTCGCCCGGCCGGCCAGCACTACGCCATAGACGATTCGGATACGGCTGCTCTCGGCAAACAGCAGATTGCCGGCCTGGTCGACGACCAGGCCGTAAGGGTCGAGGACGCGCGCCGTCGTCGCGGCGATGCCGTCGCTGTCAACCGCGCCGCCGCCAGCTACCTCGGTCGCGCTCCCGTTGGACTCGATCCGCTCGATGATCCCCTGCAGCGCACCGTCTCGCAGCGCCGACCAGCCGATGAGAAGCTGGCCGCCGGCGGCGACCGTGAGCCCGAGCGGGGTGCCGCCCTGGGTGCGTAGCGCCGTCATCGTGCCGCTCGGGGAGATGCGCACGACCCGCCGGTTGTTGAAGTCGGTGACGTCCGAGACGTATACATTGCCGTCACCTCCGACCGCGATCCCGTTCGGCCGGATCGACGCCAGGGTGGAGATCGTCCCATCCAGGTTGATGCGGCGGACACGGTTATTCTGCTGGTCGGCGATGTAGACGAGCCCATTTGGCGCGACCGCGACGCCCTGCGGGGTATTGATCTGCGCGCTGGTGGCCTGAATGCCATCGCCGTTGTACCCGGCCACGCCGGTTCCGACCACGGTCGTGATTACGCCATTCGATGCGATCCGGCGGATCCGCTGATTCCCCTGGTCGGCGATGTACATGCTTCCGTCCGGGCCAATCGCGACGCCGACCGGATAGTTTAGCATCGCCGCCGCGGCCTGCCCACCATCGCCCCCGAAGCCACCCTGAGGCCCACCTGGGCCGGGCCCAACCGGCAGGGCCGCCGTGACCACGCCGGCGAATGTGCTGATCGTCCCGTCAGGCGCGACCCGTCGGATGCGGTGGTTACCGGAGTCGGCGATGTAGATGCTCCCATCGGCCCCGATGGCGGCGCCCTGCGGCCCGCGCAACTGCGCCGACCTGGCCGGGCCGCCGTCACCCGAGAAGCCGAACGTCGCGGTGCCGGCAAAGGTGGAGATAGTGCCGGCACTCGTGATCGCGGTTGGCGCGGGAGTCGCGGTCGCCATCGCGGGGATTGGCGTACCGGTGGCCGTCGGCGTGTCTGAAGGTGTGCCGGTCGGCGTCGACGTTCGCGTGGACGTGAAGGTGGCGGTCGCCGTTTCAGTGTTCGTCGCCGTCATGGTGTTGGTCGGGGTGATGGGGAGTTGCGGCGCGAACACCTGGACGCGGGCGTTGTTCAGATCGACGACAAAGACATCGCCGCCACTATGCACCCCGATCCCGTATGCGGCGTTGAACTGCCCGTCGCCAGTGCCCGGTCCGCCGAACCAGGTGATGAAGGTTCCGGTCGCCGTGAACTTCTGGACCCGGCTCGTGTGGTACTCGGTCGTGTAGACGAACCCGGCTGCGTCGGTCGCAAGACCTTGCGCTATGATGAACTGACCCAAGGCCGGTCCCCAGCTCCCCCACTGTCCGAGGTACGCCCCGGAGCTCGTGAACCGCTGGATACGGTTGTTGAAAGTGTCGGCCACGTACACCGTGCCCTCAGGTCCGACTGCCATGGCGCCGGGAAAATTGAACTGCCCGTCGCCGCTCCCATAGGTTCCCCACGTCCCTAGGAACGCACCTGAGCTCGAGAACTTCTGGATCCGGTGGTTGCCGGTGTCTACGACGTAGACATCCCCGGACGTGGCCACAGCGACGCCCCGTGGCCCGTTGAATTGTCCGTCACCGGTCCCTGCCGAACCGAAGCCGAGGAGCAGCGCGCCGCTAGCCGTGTACTTCTCGATGCGGTTGCTATTGCCGTCCGACACGTACACGTTGTCCGCGTTGTCGATTGCGATGTGCCCTGGCTGGAGGAACTTGCCATCGACGACGCCGGTCCCGTCGTAGCCACCCCATGTCGTGACGAAGCCACCTGCGTTGGTGAACTTCTGGACCCGGTTGTTGCCCACCTCGACGACGTAGACATTGCCCGCCGAGTCGAGCGCGAGGCCCGCGGGTTGGTCGAACTGTCCGGGTGCGGACCCGGGACCACCCCACCGCCGAACGAAAACGTAGCCGGGTGTCGGCGTCGCGGTCGCGCTGGCGGTCTCAGACGGCGTGCTCGTGGCAGTGGGGGTCGATGTCGGTGTCGATGTTGCTGTGCTCGTGTAGGTTAGTGTTGGGGTAGGTGTGTCCGTCGGGGTGCTGGTGTAAGTTGGTGTCGGGGTGGGTGTAGGCGTGTTGGTTGGTGTGGGTGTTGGAGAGCCGATCAGCAGGCTCTCGGTGCTCGTCAGGTAGGCACCGTCGCTGCCCTGGCCGCCGATGGCGTGTAGCCGCGATCCGGCCACGGCCAGCGTGCCTTGCGCGCGGGCTGTCACCAACGGCGGCTCCGCGCGGAAGGCCGTCAGCGTGCCGTCCGCGTTGAAACCGGCCGACTCGACGCTCGCGACGGGGGGATGGCCCCCCGCGGCGAAGAGCCGGCCGCCGGCAACTGTCGCACCGAAGTAGGTTCGGCCGGTGGCCATGGTGCCGACGACGGTCCACGAGCCAAGCGCGCCCGAGCCCGTAATCTGCGCGGCCTCGACCGACGCGTGGCCACCACCACCGGGATCGCCGCCGACGGCGTAGAGAAGGCCAGCGCGCTCGACGATCGAGACGCCATTCCGCGCGACGCTCATTGACGAGGTCGACTGCCAGGGCCCGAGCGAACCGTCGGCATTGATCCGGGCGTAGCGCGCCGCCGCTTGGTGGCCTACGCCGTCGGCGTACCCGCCGACCGCGTAGAGGTAGCCGCTGGCCGCGGCCGCGCCGTGGCCAATCAGCCCGACCGGCAGCGTGCTCGCGTCAACGACGAACGGCCCGAGCGAGCCGTCAGCGTTGACGACTGCGCGTTCGACGGTGTTGTAGTACGGCCCCGAGGCAGCCGCGCCGGTGACGGCGTAGAGGACGCCGTTATAGTGGGCGGCCGCGACCTGGCACCGGCCGAGGTTCAGGCGGCCGGGCAGGGTCTCCCAGGGTCCGAGCGAACCGTCGGCGTTGACCAACGCCCGCAGCACCGTGTCGAGCCCAACCTGGCCGGAGGTGCAGCCGCCGACGACGTAGACGTAGCGGCCGATCGTCACCGCGCTGTTGCTGCTGCCTCGCGGCGCTGGTAGCGCCGGGCCGGGCTGCCAGCTGGTGACGGTGGCTAGGATGGGTACGCCGGTGGGCGTGGGGGTCCACGTGCGAGTGGGCGTGGGTGTCGGCGTGGCCGTAAGTGGCGACGATGTGCGCAGAATGATGCCCGAAGCGCCCACGGCCCAGGCAGTCATTGAGTTGACGGCAGTCACGCCATACAGCGTGCTCGTCGTACCGCTGGCCTCGGGGATCCAGGAGGATCCGCCGTCAGTCGTCTTGAGAATCGTGCCGCTGGCGCCGACCGCCCAGGCAGTGCTTGGATCGGCGGCCACGACGGCGTAGAGCGGGGCAGTGGTACCGCTGCTCTGCACGCTCCATGAAGCCCCGCCATCAACGGTCCGGAGAATGGTGCCGCTATCCCCGACGGCCCAGATCGTCTGGCTACCGGCAGCGCTCACACCCCGCAGAGTGGCCCCAACGCCGCTATTCAAGGCCGTTGGGTTGCGGGAGTCCCAGTCAACGCGGATGATCCGGCCACCAGCGCCGACCGCGAACGCCGTCCCGCACGTAGCGGTGGTCACGGCCAGCAGGTCGCCGGTGTTGCCGTTGGGAACGCCCACCCAACTGCTTCCGTTGGCGCCAGTGACCAAGATCTGGCCACCGATACCGACCATCCAGCCGACGTGCCCACACCCGGCCGGACCCAGGGATCCGATGGCCGCACCGCGAATGGAGCTGACGGGGACGTTGATTGTAGGCGTCGTCCAACTTACCGCTCCGTCGTAGGTCCAGCGCACCGCTCCAGAGTTACCGCCAACGATCCCGGTTGTCGGTGCACCCTGGTAGTTTCCGGAAACCGCAAACAGATCACTGCCGACCCCGGTCGCAAGCGTCGCCCAGCTCTGTCCGCCGGACGTCGTCCTGAGGGCAGAGCCGCCGGCCCCACTCGCCCAGACCACGTCGGCTGATGTGGCCGAAACGCTGTACAAGTCGGAGGATGTCCCACTCACTTGCTGGACCCACCCGCCGGTTGCCGCCGATTGGGCGGCGACGATGCCGACGCCGGCCGCAATCCCAAGGACCAGCGCGGCGACGGCCGCAAGCCCGAGTGTTCGGACACGGATGAGCCGGCCGGCAATCGTCAGTCCGCCAAATCGCCGGTTCATTCGGCCTCCTGGGTGGTACCACGTAAGCTCGCCGCTAACGGACACACTATCAGGCACTTGGATGTATGTCAACGGCGTAAAAAAGGAGGCAACAGTTCGGATTGACTGGTCAAGACTTGGGCATACGTGAACTCGCACAGAATTCGTGTAACCCCCGCCGGGTGCGGTTCCCGCCGAAATGATCGCGTGACGAGAACCTGATCCGGCCGATCTAAACGCCGGCCGCCCGTGGTGCTTCCCGGCGGCGCGTCAGGCTCGGCAAACAACCGCTGGGCGTGCGGCGATCTCACAAGAGGCGCGCTGGCATATACTGCCAACGCGGGTTATCCTCCGCGGCGATCTAGTTCTGAGGGAGGAAGCGTGCCGACGCGCAACGTGGTGCTGACGGAGCGCCAGGAGAAGCTGGTCGCGAGTCTCGTATTGGCCGGACGCTACCAGAACGCCAGCGAAGTGATTCGCGAAGGGCTGCGGATGCTCGAGCGACGCGAGGCTGAGGACGAAGCTCGGCTACACGCGTTGCGCGAGACCGCCGCGGTCGGACTGACCGCGCTGGATCGCGGCGATTTCTCTGAGTTCAACCAGTCCGAGGCTCTGGTTAAGCACCTCGACGACCTTGCCGATCGCGTCGCGGGGGCGCGTTAGCTGAATAGGCCGCCACCGGTGAACTGGCGCATCCGCCTGGGTGGCGAGGCCGAGCGGGACTTCGTGGCGATCATCCGGTGGACAATCGAGAGATTTGGGAAGCGGCCCGCGCGCGTCTATCGGGACACTCTCACGGCCGCGATCGCGGCTCTCGGTCACGGCCAGGATTTGCCGGGGAGCGCGCTTCGTAATGAGATTGCGCCGGGTCTGCGCTCCGTCCACGTGGCGGGAAGCGGTCGCCGTGGCCGCCACTTCATCGTGTATCGGCCAATCGATCTCAACATCATCGAAGTGGTGCGAATCCTTCACGACAGCACGGATCCCGGTCGCCACCTATCCCAAGATGACCGCGAAGCCAAGTAGCGTCTAGCGGCGGATGCGCCTTTCTCGTCATGGTCGATTCGCCGAGTCAGTTTCGCTTCTGACGAGCGCGACGTACCGCGACCGACCACGCGTCGTAGGGCCAGCTCAAACCGGACGAATGATTACGGCGATTCTGGAACCGATCGGAGAAAGAGGCGCCTACTATGTCGTGACGGCGAGACCAGCGAGCCGAAGCGAACGCAGGCGCTATCAGGAACTGGAAGGTGGTGAAGGGAATGACTGATCAGACGACGCAGAGCCGCATTCCCGAATTCGCTTCGCGGGAGGAAGAAGCGACGTTCTGGGACGCGCACGACACCACGGACTTCGAGGCGGAGTTTCGGCCGGTGCGCGTGCGCTTCGCGAAGAATCTGTCGGAGGGAATCACCATTCGCTTCGATGCCGAGACGCTGAGCCAACTCCGCCGTCTTGCCAGCGAAAATTGAGTCGGCCCAACGACGCTGGCACGCATGTGGATCCTGGAGCGCCTGAAGGCCGGCGCTCGTTAGGCGCCGACTTCAGGACGATGCTGGGTTGACCATTCCGGCGTGTCGGTCCACTGATCTTGCCGGCACCGGCGCGACGGGCTGACCCTCGCCGATCCCACCGTGCTATACGTGCCACGTGACTCGCAACCTCGCGCCGGCCTGGGCGCGGCCGTTTTCCGAGGGATGGGCGCTCGTCGCGCCGCTGGCCCTCGCGGCCACGCTGACGTTGCGCTTTCCGCCCCTCGGTCTCGCCTGCGCGAGCGCGGCAGGATTGGTCGCGCTGGCGCTGCGGGATCCCGAGCGCGCTATTCTCGCGACCGATGATGTCCTGGCGCCGGCGGACGGCCGTGTGGTCGCGATCGAGCTGGTCGAGGATGAGTGGGTCGGCGAGGCGCTTGAGATTTCGATCTTCCTGGCGCTCTGGAACGTGCACGTTCAGCGCGCGCCATTGGCGGGGCGTCTCATGTCGGTTCGCCACGTGTCCGGTGGCTTCGCGCCGGCGCTCTACGGTCAGGCCGCGACGAACAATCGACAGATTCTCGATTTCGACGGCGATCGCGGACGCTTCGGTGTCTCGCTCATCTCCGGGTTGATCGCCCGACGGATCGTTCGCTGGGTCGAGCCGGGTGACAAGGTCGCAGCCGGGGAGCGGATCGGCATGATCAAGTTCGGTTCGCGCGTGACGTTGCGGCTACCGCGATCGGCTCGACCGCTTGTCGCGCCTGGGATGGACGTTCGCGCCGGGATCACGTCGGTCGCGAGTTTCTAGCGACAGGCGAGGCACCCGCGCTCCCAGGCCGGGGCTGCCGCCGATCGTTCGAGCGCTCGGCCAGACGCCAGCGCTCCCGTAAGGCGCGAGCCTGCAATTGTTCGACCGCTGGACCAGACGCGCTCCCCGGCCGCGGATGTCGCCGTCCTTTCGGCTGTTGGACGCGGTGCCCGTGCTCCCGCCAGAACCTGGTGCGCGACGAATGCCCCGGTCCGGTACCATACGGCGACATCCATAAGGAGGGCGGCGTGGCCCAGTCCGACAAGCAGACCAAGTTCATCCTCGACGAGAACGAGATTCCCACCCACTGGTACAACATCGTTCCGGACCTACCCGCGCCACCGGCGCCCGTACTGCATCCTGGCACCGGCCAGCCGATCGGCCCGGCCGATCTCGCGCCGCTCTTCCCGATGGCGCTGATCATGCAAGAGGTTTCGTCCGAGAAGACGATCGAGATTCCGGATGAGGTCCGCGACATCTACCGCCTCTGGCGGCCGTCACCGATCTTCCGGGCACGCCGCCTGGAAAAGGCGCTCGATACGCCGGCGCACATCTACTACAAGTACGAGGGCGGCAGCCCGGCTGGCAGCCACAAGCCGAATACGGCGGTCGCCCAGGCGTATTACAACAAGGCGGACGGGACGAAACGGCTGACGACCGAGACCGGCGCCGGTCAATGGGGTAGCGCCCTCTCGTTCGCCTGCGCGCTGTTCGGCCTCGAATGCACCGTCTATATGGTCAAGGCCAGCTACTACCAGAAGCCGTACCGCAAGTCGATGATCGAGGCGTACGGCGCGACGATCTACGCCAGCCCATCCACGCAGACGCAGTCCGGCCGCAAGGTGCTGGCCGAGAGCCCCGATACTCCGGGCAGCCTCGGCATCGCGATTTCCGAGGCGGTCGAGGACGCCGCGACGCACGACGACGCGCACTACTCGCTCGGGTCGGTGCTGAATCACGTGATGCTGCACCAGACCGTCATCGGCCAAGAAGCGCTCAAGCAGATGGAGAAGGCCGGCGAATACCCGGACGTCGTCATCGCCTGTGTCGGGGGCGGTTCGAACTTCGCCGGATTGACCTTCCCGTTCGTCGGCGAAAAGCTGCGCCAGGGCAAGAAGACCCGCATCGTGGCGGCCGAGCCGACCGCGTGCCCGACGCTCACGAAGGGCGTCTACGCGTATGACCTCGGCGACACGGTCGGCCTGACGCCGCTCGTCAAGATGTACACGCTCGGCCATACGTTCATTCCACCGGCGATCCACGCCGGCGGTCTGCGCTACCACGGTGACTCGCCGCTCGTCTGCCAGTTGCTCGACCACGGGTTGATCGAGGCGGTCGCCCACCCGCAATTGCGGGTCTTCGAGGCGGCCGTCCAGTTCGCGCGCACGGAGGGCATTTTGCCCGCGCCGGAGGCGGCCCATGCCATCCGTTCGGCGATCGACGAGGCGCTCGCGGCGAAGGCCGCCGGTGAGAAGAAGGTCATTCTCTTCAATCTCAGCGGTCACGGTCACTTCGACATGGGCGCATACGACGCGTATTTCGCCGGTAAGCTCGAAGACTTCGACTATCCGGACGAGGCGATCGCCGAGGCGCTGACGCACCTACCGAAGGTCGGGTAAGAAAGACCGAGGGGAATGCTATGCATTCCCCTCGGTGTGGTTTCTGATCGGCGGCTACGCGATGGCGTACGCCGCTGGGTCGGCCAGGAACGTCCGACGGCACGAAGGCGCGCAGAAGTAGTAAGTGCGTCCGTCGTGGTCGGTCTTCCAGCGCGCGGTCGCGGGATCGACGTCCATCAGGCAGACCGGATCCAGACGATCGAGGCCGGCGCCGTCGTCCTCGATCGCATCCCCGAGCGGTTGATACGGCGCGTCCGGCGGCGCGACGAATCGTTCGTAGATGTGTTCGCGCAATTCTGGTGGGGCGGGTTCGACCTGACCGCTGCCCAGCATATTTTCGGCGTAGTCGAAGAGTCGGGTGACGAGATCGGCGGTATTCAGGTCCTTCAGCCAGATCGATCGACCGTGAATGAGTAGAACGGCGCTGTTGCCGACCGCGCACGGGCCGAGACAACCCGTGAAGGTGAGATGCAGCTGGTTGCGAACGCGACGGCGCTCCCACTCCGACGACCACAGGTCGTTCGGGAACGGCATACGGCCCTTCTCTTCCCAGCCGCAACAGCAGTTGCCGTTCGCCTTCGAGCAGACGAGCAACTGCCCCTGAAGTTGGACGATCCGGAAATCCTCGCCGCGGGCGCGGACGCGCGTCGTCGTCAATCGCCGGCGAGCATTCGATCCGTGGCGAGGTGCCAATAGCGTGTCGATCGGGAACCGAGCGCCGGTCGACTCCGCTCGGTCGGATGCGCCGTCTGCCGCCAACTACTGGACGGACGCGACGGCGTAGTCCTCGGCTTCGACCGCCGCCTTGATGCGGGCGAGGCTCACCTTCGCCTCGTCGTAGTCGATCGTAACGAGCTTGCCGGGGATGTCGACCGTCACCGACGCGACGCCCGCGATCGGCGTCACGGCACCGACGATCGCGCGCTCGCAGTGATCGCACGAGATGTCGGGAACGCTGAGAACCTTGCGTGTCATGGCTGCTTGCTCCTTTCGCTAGCGCGTGACGACCAGCGCGCCGACCATTCCGGCGGCGGCATGGCCATCGATCGTGCACTTAATGTCATACGTCCCCGCGCGGGTCGCCGTGATTCGGACGACGGTCGCGCGGCCCGGCGCGACGCCCGCGTGGATGCCAAGATCGGCGATCGCCCAGTCGTGCGGCACCAGCCCGGCGTTCACGAACGTGATCTCGATCGTTTCGCCGACCCGCGCCGCGATCGTCGCCGGGCTGAATGAGAACTCCGTCGCGACGACCGCAATCTGTCGAGCCTTTGCATCGTAGGTGAGTTCGCCCATTGTCGAGTGCTCGTCGGCCCGCGCCGGCGAACCACCGCCGAGCGACATCGCGCCGGCGCCGATCGCCAGAGCCAGCGCCGCGATGCCACCCAGGTAGGCGATCTCGCCCAGCCGCGAACCAAGCGACGGATGCGTGATCTCGCGCGGGCTGGACGGACGCCGGAACCCGCGCAGGCGTAGAGCGTTCGTGACGACGCTCACGCTCGACATCGCCATTGCGGCGGCCGCCAGAACGGGATTCAGGAGCGTTCCAGTGAGCGGGTACAACGCTCCGATCGCGACTGGAATGAGGACGACGTTGTACCCAAACGCCCAGAAAAGACCCTGCTTGATCGTCGCGACGGTACGACGCGACAGCGCGATGCCGGTCACGATTCCGCGCAAGTCGCCGCCGATCAGGGTAATGTCCGAAGCGGCCATTGCGACATCTGTGCCGGTGCCGATCGCGATGCCGAGATCGGATTGGGTGAGCGCGGGCGCGTCGTTGATGCCGTCGCCGACCATCGCGACCACGTGGCCGCGCGACTGCAATTCGCGAACGCGCGCCGCCTTCTGGGCGGGCATTGTCTCGGCGAGCACATTGGCGATGCCGACCCGACCGGCGATCGCCTGCGCGGTCGTCGCGTTGTCGCCCGTGACCATCCAGACATCGAGACCAAGGGCTTCGAGTTGCGCCACCGCGTCGGCCGACTCCGGCCTGATGGTGTCCGCCACGGCGATAACCCCAGCCGCGACGCCATCGATGGCGACGTACAGCGGCGTCGCCTCAGGTGGCGGTGGCGCCAGGCCATCGAACGGCGCGGTATCGACGCCTTCGTTACTCATAAGGGCCAGATTCCCGATTAGGACGCTTTGACCATCCACGTTGGCGCGAGCGCCGCGCCCGGCGATCGCCTGGAATCCGCTGGCGACCGAGGTCGCGATGCCGTGACCTCTCGCGTGGACTACGATGGCTTCGCCGAGCGGATGCTCGGAGCCGAGCTCGGCGGCGGCCGCAACCGCGAGCAGACGCGCTTCGTCGATGTGCGGCAACGGTGCAATCGCGACGACCGACGGTTTGCCGCGCGTGATCGTGCCGGTCTTGTCGAGGACGATCGTGTCGATGCGTCGAGCCTGCTCGAGCGCCTCACCGCCCCGAATCAGGATGCCGTTCTCGGCGCCCTTGCCGGTGCCGACCATGATCGCGGTCGGCGTTGCCAATCCGAGCGCGCACGGGCAGGCAATGATGAGGACGGCGATCGTCGCCTGGAGGGCGAACGTGAGCCGCGGTTCCGGGCCGACCAGCATCCAGCCGACGAATGTCAGGGCGGCGACGATCAGGATCGCCGGCACGAAGATCGAGGAGATCTTGTCGGCCAGTTGCTGCATCGGTGCCTTCGATCCCTGCGCTTCCTCGACCAGTCGCACGATCTGTGCCAGCGCCGAATCGCGGCCGACCTTCATCGCGCGCATGACGAAGCTGCCGGAGCGGTTCATCGTCGCGCCGATGACGGTGTCGCCCTGCGCCTTGTCGACCGGCAAGCTTTCACCGGTCAACATCGATTCGTCGAGCGCCGAGGCGCCTTCGACGATCAAGCCATCAACCGGCACAGTCTCACCCGGTCGGACGCGCACGAGATCGCCGACGATCACGCTGTCGATCGCCACGTCAATGTCGCGGCCGTCGCGAATGACACGGGCAGTCTTCGGTCGCAGACCCATGAGCTTGCGGATCGCCTCGCCGGTCTGGCGTCGTGCACGCGCCTCGAGCCAGCGACCGAGGAGGATGAGCGCGATGATGATGACCGCCGTCTCGAAGTACAGATCGTGGGCGAATCCCCAGCGTGTCGCCAGGCCTGGCCAGAGCGTGACGAAGGCGCTGTAGGCGTAGGCGACCGTCGTCCCGACGACGACGAGCGTGTGCATGTTTGTCGAGCCGCGTCGCGCCGCGTTCCAGGCCGCGCGGTAGAAGGGGCGACCGGCCCAGAATTGGACGACGGTCCCGACGAGGAAGAGCACTGGCGCGAGATCGACCATCGGGATGCCGGTCGGCAGGTACATCAGCGCCATCATCGCCAGGCCGGCCGCGAGGCTGACCTGCCACCGAAGCTTGAGACTGTCGACCTCGCGCTGTCGTTCGATCGCGTGCGCGTCGACGTTTTCGGACTGGTCGGCCAGCGTAGTCGAGTTGTCCGCAATGCGCGGATGCGCCGGTGCGTCCGTCTGGGACGGCAAATCCATGCCGTAGCCAGCCTTCTCGATAGCCACGCGCAGCGTGTCGAGCGGAACATTGGCGACCGAATCGAGGACGATCGTCGCCTTCTCGGTCGCGAGGTTGACGCGGGCCTCGGCGACGCCGTCTACTTTCGCCAGCACCTTCTCGACTCGCCGAACGCAGGCGGCGCAGGTCATGCCGGTGATGCCGACGGTCAGTTCCGGACGGGTATCGGCCGGCCTTGTCTCAACAGCCATCGCTCTACTTCCGTGAAAGCTCGAAGAGTTCGGCCAGCTCGTGGATCATCTCGGCGTCGCGGCCGGCCTTGAAGCCCTCCGGCACGCAGGACCGCAGATGCCCTTCCAGAATCGTCGACTCGAATCGCTGGAGCGCACGCTCGACCGCGTAGGTCTGCTTCAGCACGTCGACGCAGTACTGATCATCGTCAACCATCTTGCGAATGGCGCGTATGTGCCCCTCGATCGTCGCGAGACGGTTGAGGGCGTCTTTCTTGTCTGTTTGCACGCCGTTACCCTACCCCCTGGGGAGGGGGTCTGTCAAGAGAGGCTGGTCATGGAGTAGGTGCGCGGCCAGGGCGTCAGATAGGTCCTCTCAGCGCATCTCGCGCGTAGATCACAGCCAGATCGGGTTCGTCCAGGCGTGCCTGCCGGCGGCGTCGACGACGATCACGCGGCAATAGCTATTGACGAACTTGGTCAGTGGCAGTCGCGCGCTCGTCAGCGTGCCGTCCTTCGACACGACGCGTTCGTTCTTGGCGCCGCGACCGTGGACGATGATCGTGGCCGCCGGCGAAGACTCGACCCCGATGTGGTCGCCGTCGAAACGCACATCGCGAATCTCCGGGCCCCGGCTTGAGTAGTAGTGCCCGGCTTTGAGTGCGGCCACCAGCGCATCCGGCTCAAGCGATTCCGATCGGACCTGGACCCAGCCGCCACGGTAGTCGGTCGCCTTGAAATGAGCGTCGTCGGTCGCGCAGGCGGTCAGGCGTATACCGCGCTCGTTCAGCAGGTCGCTCATGTACCAGCTATCGCCGCGATCGACTTCGACGCCACAGCCGGTGTTCCAGATCTCGACCGCGTGAGCGGCATCGAGCGAGATCGCGTCCTCGGTCGTCAGGTTGTACCAGTACGGGTGGGCGATCGCGACGAACGCGCCGGCGACGCGGGCGCGTCGCGCCAGGGCTGGGCCACGCTCATCAGCGGTCGGTATGGCGAAGTCGAGCGGCAGCCCGACCGCCAGGATGTGCCAGCGTTCTCCGTTCGCCAGCGCCGGCGCGTGCAGCTCGGCGCCGATGATCGTCGTGAATCCGTCGCGCCGGTACTCGCGCGTGTCGACCATCGGGTAGCCGTACTGCTCCAGGAAATGATCGGTCAGCGAGAGAAAGTCGTAGCCGTGGTCGCGATAGGCCGCGATGACCTCGGGCGGCGGGAGCGCGCCATCGGATCGCGTCGAGTGCGTGTGGAGATTCCCCCGGTAGAAACGACCGGGCAGGTGGAACGGCAATGTGCGCACAATGAGGTCCTCTCGTTGATGTCCGCCGGATCGTATCAGCGTATGGTGGCCCAGCCGCCATACGAACGCCTACACCTGGGTAATGACGAGCGGCCGATCCTTGGTGATGACGATCGTGTGCTCGTAGTGCGCGCTCAGGCTTCCATCAGCGGTTCGGAGCGTCCAGCCATCCGGGTCGGCCGCGACCCACGGCGAGCCGGCCGAAATGATCGGTTCGATTGTGATGACCAAGCCCTCGGTCAGCAATGAGTTCGCGCGTCGATCCATGTACATGGGCACGTTCGGCTCTTCGTGGATCGTCCGGCCGACGCCGTGGCTGTGCAGCTCCCGCAGGACCGTGAATCCGTGGCGGCGCACTTCGGAATCGACCGCGCGTCCGATCTCGTAAATGGGACGCCCGGCGCGGGCGGCATGGCAGCCGCGCCAGAAGGCATCTTCGGCCGCGCGCGCGATGCGCCGCTTCTTGTCCGAAACCGGCGGCACGGTCAGCGTCAAGGCTGAGTCGGCAACGTAGCCGTCGAGTTCCCCCGTCACATCGAGCTTGACGGTGTCGCCCGGGCGCAGGGCCGTGTCGTTCGGAATACCGTGGACGGCGGCGTCATTCAGACTGATGCAGTTGACGCCCGGAAAGTCCTTGAACAGCATCGGCGCGGATCGCGCGCCGTGGCGGGCGAACTCCCGCGCGCCGATGTCGTCGAGCTCGGCCGTGGTAATGCCGGGGCGCACGTTCGCCGCCATGGCCTTCAGCGCCTCGCCAACGACGCGGCCGATCCGCGTCAGACCAAGCAAATCTGCGTCGTCGTCGATCGACACGGCAGGAAGATAGCGCGCGATCACCGACCAGCGCAGCACTAGGGAGTCGCGCGGCGGCCTACACCACGATCGAGGCGAACCGCCGACGTGCCTCGTCGAGCAGCGCGCGGGCCTCATCGTCGCCGGTCGCCTCGAAATTAGCGTAGTGGAGCCCGACCGCCTGGAAGTCCCACGGCTGGGCGGGACAGATAACCTCGTCTGCCTCGCGCGCGACGTCGGCGACCGCTCGCGGCGACCCAACCGGCACGGCCACGACGACCGCGCTCGGATGTCGCTGGCGCACACCGACAATCGCGGCACGCATCGTTGCGCCGGTCGCCAATCCGTCGTCGACCAGGATGACGGCGCGGTCTCGTGGATTCACGGTGTCCGTGGCGGCGCGGTAGAGTCGCTCGCGACGTTCGAGTTCTCCTTGTTCCGCGAGCGTGACCCGCTCGATCTCATCGGCCGTGATGCCGGCCGACCGAACTACGTCCTGGTTCAGCACGCGCGCACCGCCCGAGCCGATCGCGCCGAATGCCCATTCCGGGTGGTCCGGGACGCCGAGCTTGCGCACGACGAAGACATCGAGCGGGCATCCGAGGGCCATCGCGACTTCG
The DNA here is from genome assembly GCA_004297775.1 of Chloroflexota bacterium. Classification (GTDB taxonomy): domain Bacteria; phylum Chloroflexota; class UBA6077; order FW602-bin22; family FW602-bin22; genus FW602-bin22. The sequence continues at coordinate 39,078 of SCUE01000002.1, forward strand.
AATCCAACCGGCACGCCGCCACGGGGCAGCGCCAACACGAGCACGTCGTCGCGGTCGCGATAGCGAGCCAGAGCTGCCGCCAGGGCGCAACCGGCATCGCTTCGATCACGGTACACCACGTGGTCACTCTATGCCAGACGGGAACCGTGCGCGTCAGGAATCCTCCCTGACACGGTTCCGCGGATTGGCGCGGTGGCGTCCGCTATAACGATTCGATGAGTTCGCCCGGGCGCGATCCCGCGCCCGGAGTCAGCGCGGCGTTGGCGGATGCACCGACAACGATGGCGCCACCGGTGGAGCGAAACGGCACCTTCGCGGCACTGGCCATTCGCGACTTCCGCCTTCTCCTCATCGGAACGACGCTCTCGAACGCCGCGCAGTGGATCCAGCAGGTCACACTCGGCTGGCTGGTCTACGAATGGACCGGATCCGGCACCGCGCTCGGCACGATCAATCTGGTCCGATCGGGTCCGGCCTTGCTGCTGGCGCCTCTGGCCGGAATCGCGATCGATCGGATCGACCGGCGTCCGCTGATGGTGGCGACGCAGGGATTCCTGTTCGTCATCTCGCTCGGATTGGGCGTTGCGCTGGCGATCGGCTTCGCCGACGTTCGCCTCCTCTTCCTGTTTGCGCTACTCGGCGGCGCGGCCCAGACAGTCGACCTACCGCTCCGACAGACTGCGACGTTCGATCTGGTGCCGCGTTCCCAGGCGCCGAACGCGGTCGCGCTGGTGCAAACCGGCTGGAGCCTGATGCGATCGCTCGGTCCCGCCCTCGGCGGCGCGCTGATCCTCTGGTTTGGCCCATCGGGCAACTTCTTCATTCAGGCATCTGCCTACGGATTGATCGCTCTGGCGGCCCTCGCGATTCGGTTTCCGCCGCGTCGGGTGTTGCCGGGCGCCCGCGCCGGCGTTTGGCGGAACATGGCCGATGGCTTCCGGTTCATCGCTGGAAACCGCGTGACGCGAACGTTCGTCATGATGGGCTGGGTGCTGCCGCTCGTGATCATCCCGATCTTCAGCGCCTTGCCGCCGATCTACGCCAAAGACGTCTTCGGCGGCGGACCGGAAACCCTCGGGATACTTATGTCGGCGGTCGGCGTCGGCGGCATTGTCGGCGGCTTCATCACCGCGTCGCTGGGACGACTCGAGCGGCGCGGCGTCATACAACTGGTCGCGCTGGCCGGAACGAGCGTCTCGCTGGGCGCATTCGCCCTGAGTCCGGACCTCCTCACGGCGCTGCCGTTGCTGGCACTGTCCGGCGCGTTCGAGATGGTGTATCTCACGACCAACCAGACATTGCTGCAACTCTCGATCCCGGACGAGATGCGCGGCCGCGTCACGAGCATCGTCAGTCTCAGTATGGTGCTGGCGCCGGTCGGGGCGATCTTCGCCGGAACCGGGTCCGATCTCGTCGGTCCGCGGGCGATCACGGCCGTGCTTTCGGTCATTGGCCTGGTGATTGCGGTTGCCGTGTTCATCGGGTCTTCGACCGTGCGCGAGTACCGCTTGAGCCAGGGGATGGCGCCGGCGCGGCACTGCTAGTCCCGTCCTGGAGACCTCGACAGGGACACCGATCCGGGCCGCGACGCGTTCGCGGCTCGGATCGATCGCGATTCGAGCAGAGTTGGCGGCTAGACCTTCAGAAGTTTGATCTTCGTGTCGTAGAAGACCGCGCTGCCGCCAAACGTGTCGACCAGGGTCGTGTTCTTGAGGAACGGGTCGATCCGCATCGCGGCGTTGCCATGGAATCCGGTCGCGCGACGCGGGTCTGCCTTGACGACCTGACCATCGATCGTGACGTCGCGCGCGCCCTGTGCCCAGTGTCCGTGCCCGAGCGAGAACGCGACGACGCCCGGACGGATGCCCTGAATCGGCCGAACTTTGCCGACAATTGGCACGGTGGCGCCGCTCTTCAGATCCCAGACTCCCTCGGGGTTCGTGGCCGACACCATTCGGGCGTGATCGCCCGCCTTGAAACCGAGCCGATCGGCATCGCGCTTGTTCAGCACGATCGAGTTCTCCGGCAAGATGCCGAGCAACCAGTAGTTGCCACCCGTACGCGACTTCGTTTGAGAGATTTCACGGAATGTGATCAGGTTCAGATCGAAGCCGTCCTTCTCGTCCTCGATCAGTTTACCGGTCACGTCGAACGGTCCGGGGAGGTACTTCGCGTAGCCAGCCAGGGGTTGGCCAGTCATCGCGTGCTTGATCTTGGCGGTCTTTTCCATGTAGAGGTTGATGAGCGTGCCGTACTTGTTCTTCAGTTGCTGCCCGTCGTAGCCGGCCTCGTGGTCGTCGAATCGGCCTCCACGATTGAGGACGAAGATCGCCTTCTTCCACCACTTGTCGCCGACGATCGCGCGCCACCGATCCGGGTCGTAGACCGACTTCGGGAGGTGCTTGCGACTCTCGTAGAACAGCGCGACTTCTTCGTCCGATGCGTCCGGCACCGCGTTCGACCCATCGTCCTTCTCACCGGCCGCCACGTTGGCGACCATGCGAAGGTGCATCTCTTCCGGCCAAGTGAGATCGACGCCCTTGTCGAAGGCGTCGCGACCGAACCCAGGCAGGCCGAGTTTCTCCGCCAGGCCGAGGATCATCGTCTCGAGGCTCATCGGCATCTCGTTGCCGAACACCTTCGCCGTTTCGACGAGCGGCGCGATCACCGGTTGTCGGACCGGCTGCACCTTGTGGACCACGGAAGGATGGGATCCGCCGAACTCCCAGCGTTCCAGGTACGAGAGGTCGGGGAAGACGTAGTCGGAGTACATCGATGTTTCGCCGATGACGATGTCGCTGGTCACGAAGAGCGGAAGCTTCGCCACGTCCGCGAGAATCGGTATGTTCGTGTTACCGGCCGGAAGCGAGTAGACGGGCGAGCCCATGTACAGGAACAGCGCCTTGATCGGGTACGGATACGCATCCCCGATCGACGGCACGATCTCCTGATAGATGTCGGAGGAAAGTGGGTAGAAGTTGCGTTTCGCCGGGTACGTGCCGGTGAAGAGCGTCGTGTCGGCAAACTGGATATCGTGCCGGATGATCGAGACGCCGAACGGCGCGAACTTGTTCGCCATCCGGCCCATCGGATACGGCTGCCCGGGCTTGCCGCCGGCGTGATCGAACGTCGATGCCTGTGACAGGCCTCCCTTCCAGTCGTAGTTTCCGATCAGGAGGTTCAGGCTGTACCAGGCGAACACGTTGTAGAAGCCGTTCGTGTGCTGGCTGACGCCGCGATGGATGTCGGCGACAGCCTTCTTGCCGTGCGATGTAAACTCGCGGGCCACGTCGACGATGTCGGTCGCCTTCAGTCCCGTGATGTCGGCCACCTGCTCGACGGTGCGCTCGTACGCCGACTCCCTCAGCAGTTGGATGCCGCTCTTGACTTTGATGCCGTTGATCTCGCCATCGACGAACAGGTCTCCCTCGACCGGCTTTGCGATATCATACGGGTCGAACGGAGTCGGCTTGCCGTCGACCATCACCAGGAACGGGTCGAACTTCCACTCGCCCTTCTTATCAGCGGTCGGCCGGGTTTCCGTCGGAAGGCCGATTTCGGACGCGTGCAGGAACGCTCCTGGGACGCCCCGATCGATCTTCACCAGCCAGGTCGCATTCGCGTACGTCGGCTCCTTGTCGGCCGTCGCCGCGGCCCGATTGGCGTTACGCAGGTATCGCTCGTCGTACCGCTTGTTCTCGATGACCCAGCGAACCATCCCGAGGGCAAGAGCACCCTCGGTACCAGGCTTGCCGGGCAGCCATTTCCACGCCTTCGCGGCCGTCTTCGAGAGCCGCGGGTCCACGACCACCATCTTCAAGCGACCGCTGGTGAGTCCGTCGGTGATCTGCGGCACGCGTAGCGGTGGTCCATAGTTGCCTTCGAACGGCGAGGCGCCGACGAAGATCACGAACTCGCTGTTCCGGACATCGCCCTGCCAGTAGAACTTCTTCCCACCAGTCCACTTGCCTTCGACGAACTGCTCGCTCATCGCTTTGCCGGTGAAGTACAACGAGCCCTGGCAGACGGTCGTGTGGCCGTGCGCGTTCGTCGAGCCGAAGGCGTCGCGCGTGAAACGATTGATGAATTCGGAACGACCGGCCTTGAGGCGGCCCCAGGCGAACACCATCTGGTTGTTGATCGGTCCGAAGTCGGGGTGGTCGGGATCGATCAGGTACTTCAGATTCGCGGCGTGCTTGGTCTTGAATTCCGCGAGCGGCATCTCCTTCTTGGCGACCTTCGATGCGTCCGCCGACAGCGCCGCCGCGATCTTCGGATCGCGTAGCGCGTAGAGCTCCTTCAGACCGGGAACGACGCGATTCTCTTCGCCGGGCACGTTCTTGAAGAGCGTCCCGCCTTCGACGATCTCGGACACGGCCTGCTCGAACGAGATGGAGGCCCATTTCTCCTCGCCACGCTTGCCGGCGCGCTTCAGGACGCGGGTGATCCGGTACGGGTCGTAGGCCGTCAAGACGCCGGCCTGCCCCTTCGGGCAGATCGCCGAATCGACGCGCGCCGTCTCGAAGACGCTTGTCTTGTACGGGACGTGCGGCGACATGCTCAACGGGTTGAACGGACTGCCGTCGATCTTGGCGATGACGCCGTTCTCGATCTTCGCCTTGATCCCACATCCGGTGTTGCAGTTCAGACAGACGGTGTAGAGTTGATTCGCCGGCTGCGCCAGAGGGTACTCGGCGGCGCCAGTGGCGGCATCGACTTTCACCGGCTGACCGACGCAGGCGGTCAATTGGCTCGCGAGCAGTGTCGAGCCACCCAAGAGCGCGCCAACGCGAATGACGTCGCGGCGCGTCCAGGCGGCGTCGGGAGTTGCTCCGACGGCCTGAGCCTGTTCTGTTGGTGCCATTGACTTCTCCCGGGTCGTGTTTTCGTGCGCCATCATTTCTCCCCGCCTCCACCAACGTGTGCCCGTTCCGGCGCGATTTGGAAGAGCGGAAGCACCCATTTCCCGACGAAGAACGCCGCCGCGGCAGCCGCGCCGACGAAGATGCTGACAAGGAACTCCATCAGGCTGGGGATGTAGGCGAAGTTCAGTCGTTGATCGGTGAACGCGCGCTCCAGGCCGGCGAGTTCTGGGATCACCAGGCCAGGTATGACGATGTTGACGCGAACGGCGATGAACATCGCCGCGATGAGGAACCCGGCCGCGCCAACGATCTTCGGCGCGCGAGGCGCCATCGACAGCATGACGATCGGCACGATGACGCCGAGCGCGACCCGTCCGATCCAGAACGCCCACCAGTACGGTCCGAACATCACGGCTCGGTATACGTCGGCGTGTGCCGGAATCGAACCGTAGAGGTTGATGGAAAACTCGGCCGATTCCATCAGCACGTCGAGCGCCAGGATCCCAAGAGTCATGCGTCCGAGCAGTGTGACTATGTCGCGGTACTGCGGTCCGCGCTGGTCGGGCCAGAAATAGGCGACGACGAACGCCAGAAGCGCGCCGCCCGACGCGAGGGCGGATACGAGGAAAATGATCGGATACATCCCGCTGTTCCAGTACGGTCGGGCGCCGACGACGCCGAACAACGCGCCGACGCCGCCGTGGAACGCGATCGCCAGAGGCACGCCAAGAGTGCCCAGGACCCGCAGCATCATGCGATCGCGATCGCGCCCGGCTTCGCTCGTATTCGTGCTGCCGAGCGTGAGAATCCGTGCCACAGACGCCGCGATCCCGCGTCCGCCGGCGGCCACGACGAGATCGGCGCGAAGAGCAACCCAGAGCTCCACGACGACGAGCGCGAAGTAGGCCGTGTATAGCCAGACCATCCACGACATCATCGAGCTCGGCTGAGGATTCGTGTAGATCTTCCAGAACCGGAGTGGGCGTCCGAGATCGAGCCAGATCACCAGGAGCGCGCACGCGAGCGTGACGAACGCGAGGAACAAGGCCAGTTTTCCGATCGGTTCGAGGCGCTTCAAACCGAAGACGTAGATGAGAGACGACAGAAGGAACGCGCCCGCGCTCAGGCCGACGAAGTAGATGTACTGCGCGACCCACAGGCCCCACGGAACGTAGCTACCGTAATTCGCCTGCTCGTGACCGGTCAGCGCTCGCTGGACCAGTCCGTACGCGCCGGCCGCGAAGGCTACCAGCCAGAGCGCTACGAGAATCGCCTTGACGATTTTCACCGCGATCACCTCACAACAGATAGAAGACACGGGGCTTGGTTCCCAGTTCTTCCTTCAGACGCATCATGTTCGGGCTGGCAGCCAGCTCTGAGACGAGGCTGTCCGGGTCGTTGAGGTCGCCGAAGTAGGTCGCGACCCCGATGCACGACGTCACGCACTCCGGGAGCATTCCCTCGTTCAATCGGTGCAGACAGAAGGTGCACTTTCGCGCGTTTCCGACCGGTGAGTCGCCCTTGGCCCGGTTGTAGCTCTTGCCGTACTCATAGGTGACCAGTTGCTCGTACGGCTGCCTGGCCGGCGTGCCATTGGAGTAGGAGTCGCCGTAATCGAACGTGCGGGCCGAGTACGGGCAGGCCGTAATGCAGTAGCGGCAGCCGATACACTGGTCGTAGTTGATCTCGACGATGCCGTCGGGCCGCGAGTAGGTGGCACCAACCGGACAGACCGGCACGCAGGGTGGGTTCTCGCATTGCATGCACGGCCGTGGAATGAAGCGGCGGGTGACGTTCGGATACTCGCCGATTTCCTCCTCGAGGACCGGTCGATAGACGACCCCGGGCGGGAGACGATTCTCGGCCTTGCAGGCAATCGTGCAGGCCGAGCAACCCACGCACTTGCGCAAATCGATGACCATTCCCCAGCGACGTTGCTCGACCGGCTTGGCGATCGCGCGCTGGAGTTCGCGCTGCATGCGGAGCAGCGCTGCCTCATCTGGCCGAGCCGCCGGCAACCGAACCGGATCGGCGGCACTGGCAGGCGCCGATTCCGGCGCGCTTTCGCTCGTGCGAGGCGCCAACGCGCCCGCCAGAGCGCCAAGCGCGAGGGCACCGATTCCGGTCACGAACCGGCGACGGTTCGTTCCCCGTGGCTCGGCATCGGGCGGCGCGTGGGCGCGGTCTGCTTCGACGGTGTCCAACACGGACGAAACCTCCTAGCCATTCGCGGCGGCGGATCGTCAACTGGTCGGTCGATGTTCGCTGAGTAGGCGAACTGGGTCCGCGCACCGGTCGATGCCCATACCTTGGAGGCTCCGGAGTGGCGCCGCATCCGGCAAAGTCCCTGATCTTGAGGCGCGCTGGGCGCTCGCGGTCCGTCGAGGCGCCGCGAATCAATCGGCCGCGCGACCGGCGGGTGCTACCCCGCCCCGTCGCGAGCCGCGACTCCAGAGACGACCGGGCCGGACAGCCGTACCCGTGACACGCGCATGCCGTCCTTCTCTTCCACGCGGAAGGTGCGACCGACGATCGTTGCATCATCGCCGACATCGGGTATGCGACCGAGGCGCGCCATGATGAGGCCGCCGAGAGTATCGGCGAGGTCTCGGTCCTCGTCGTCGAGCCGAACGTCGAGAATCTCCTCCAGTTCGTCGAGCCGGGTCAGTCCATCCAGTTGCCGTGATCCGTCCGCGGCCACGTCGGCGCTGACCGCCGGTGGCGCCAGACTGTCGGATTCATCGGGGGCTATGCCGCCGACCAGTCCGCCGAGGAGGCTCCACAGCGTGACGACGCCAGCGGTTCCGCCGTATTCGTCGACGACGACCGCGAAGATGCGTCCGGTCGTTCGCATTTCGTCGAGCAGTTCATCGGCCGGCTTGCTCTCTGGCACCGCCAGAATCGGGTGAACGAGCGTTCGAATGTCGAACGGCGCTGGATCGTCGATCGTCCTGAACAGATCGCGGACGCGGAGAACGCCGATGATGTTATCGAGCGATCCCTCGTAGATGGGCAGACGGCTGTGGGCGCCGGTCCGCGCGTAGGCGAGCAGATCTGCCCTGGTCGCGGTGATCGGAATCGCGTCCATTTCCGTGCGCGGCGTCATCAAGACGCCGGCGGTCAGGTCGGCGAACTGGAAGGCTCGTGAGGCGATCCGGGCTTCGCTGGCTTCGACGACTCCGGCACGCTGCATGCCGGTGACGAGGAGGCGCAATTCCTCGACCGAGTGGACCATCTCGTGGCCACTGGCCGGCTCCAGTCCGATTAGCTTCAGCATACCGTTGCCGATCGCGTTGAGGAAGTTGATCGGCCAACGGAAGAGCACGTAGAAGACCTTGATCGGACCAGCGACCCAGAGAGCGGTTCGCTCCGGGCGCTGCAGAGCGAGTCCTTTGGGCATCAGTTCGCCGATCACGATGTGCAGCATGGTGATGACCGCGAAGGCGAATGCGGCCGAGACGGCGTGGGCCGCGATCGGGTCGGCGTAGCCGAAGAGCGACACGAGTACCGGATCGACCAGGGTGGCCAGCGCCGGCTTGCCAATCCAGCCCAGCGCGAGCGATGCCATCGTGATGCCGAGTTGAGTGGCGGCGATGTACGAGTCCAGGTGGTCGACAACGTCCCTGGCCGCCCGCGCTTTCGGGTACCCCTCGGCCGCGAGTTGCTCCAGGCGTGAGCGGCGCACGGCCACGATCGAGAATTCAGTCGCGACGAAGAAGCCGTTTGCCACGACCAGCGCGATGACGGCCACGAGGCCAAGACTGACCGAGATGTCCACCGACTGCCGTCACTGTACGCGAGATTCGGCCCGATCCGCGACCTCGGCGTCGGCCACCGGCGAGAACACGAGGTCGCCGACGAGCCTTTCGCTAGAATGCACGCAATTACATATTGACCCTCAGGGCGGGGTGCGATTCCCCACCGGCGGTATCCGTGGCGGCGTCCACGGGAGCCCGCGACCCGGGCGAGAGGCAGCTCTCGCCCGGTTGATCAGGTGTGAAGCCTGGGCCGACGGTGATAGTCCGGATGGAAGAGGGTGCTGGTGTGGCGGTTCCGCCTTGGCGCGGAGCGCCCACGCCGTGGCGTCTCTTCGGCGCACCCTGAGGGGCCGGAGACGAAGGCGTGGATGATTCGGCCGCGATGATCGCGGCCCTGGCCCAGGCGGAGCGTGGCCGCCGAAGCGCGCCACCGAATCCGTGGGTGGGATGCCTGCTGGTGCGCGATGGCGCGATCGTCGGCGAGGGGTACCACCGCGCGGCCGGGGAGCCGCACGCCGAGGCCAACGCGTTATCGGCCGCCGGCGCGAAGGCGCGCGACGCGACGGCGTACGTCACCCTGGAACCGTGCTCTCACCACGGACGAACGCCACCGTGCGCCGACGCTCTCATTGCGGCCGGTGTTCATCGAGTCGTCGTCGGCGTGTTGGATCCGGATCCGCGGGTCGCCGGCAGCGGCGTTCAGAGACTGCGCGCCGCCGGCATCGAGGTCGAGATCGGCGTGGCAGCCGACCGCGTGAGGCAGTCGATGGCGCCGTATCTCCACCATCGTCGCGCCGGTCGCCCCTACGTTGTCATCAAGGCGGCCGCGAGCCTCGATGGTCGGACCGCCGCCGCGGACGGCTCGTCGCGCTGGATCACCGGCCCGGCGGCGCGCGCCGACGCCCACGCGTTGCGTGCCGAGTCGCAGGCGATCGTCGTCGGCGCGGGGACTGCCCTGGCCGATCGGCCGAGTCTGACCGTCCGCGACGTGCCGTTTCCAATCGAACGCCAGCCCTTACGCGTGTTGCTCGACGCGCGCGGCCGTGTCCTGGCTGATGGTCCACTCTTCGACCAGACGCTTGCGCCGACGCTGGTCTTCACCACGACGAGTGCGCCGTCTGGCATCGTCCGCGGGTGGCTCGAACGGGGTGTCGAAGTCGCGGTCGCTCCGGCCGGCCGCGCGGGATCCGGTGTCGATCTGGGCGCGGTCCTGTCTGTCCTTGGCGATCGCGGAATCATCCAGGCCTTGGTCGAGGGCGGAAGCCGCCTCCACGGGTCCTTTCTGACCGATGGATTGGTGAACCGCCTCGTCCTGTACGTCGGTGGATGCCTGCTCGGCGAGCGTGGCCGACCGCTGGCGACGCTGGCCGGTCCGGACGGGATCGGCCAGGCGTCCCGATGGACCTTACGCGATGTGACACGCCTCGACGGCGACGCGCGGCTCGACTACGAACCCGCGGGAGTGGAGTGACAGCGATGTTTACGGGACTCGTCGAAGAGCGCGGCACGGTCCGCGCCATACGCACGAACGCGATCGGTGTCCGGTTGGAGATTGCCGCCGAGTTGATCCTGACCGACGCGTCCGTCGGGAGTTCGATCGCCGTCTGTGGTTGCTGCCTGACCGTGGTAGAGCTGGGCGACGGCTGGTGGGCGGCCGATGTGGTGTCCGAGACCTTGAATCGCTCGACACTCGGATCGCTCCGCGCTGGCGACGGCGTGAATCTCGAACGGCCGGTTCGTCTGTCCGACCGGCTGGGCGGTCACCTCGTTCAGGGGCACGTCGATGGGGTCGGCGTCGTCGTGGCACGACGGGACCTGTCCGATGGTTCGGCCCGGCTGCGCTTCGAGCCGCCGAGGGAGATTCTGCGCTACATCGTCGAAAAGGGATCGATCGCGATCGAGGGCGTCAGTCTGACGATCGCGGGCATCGATGCGATCGGCTTCGAGATCGCGCTCATCCCACACACGCTGGCGGTGACGACGCTGGGCGCCCTGCGAGTCGGCTCGCGCGTGAACCTGGAGGTCGATATCCTGGCGAAATACGTCGAGAAACTGCTGCCGCCGGTCGCGAGTGCCGTGGGTCGCGCATCGTGACCAGTCCATTCGCGCCGATCGAGGATGCGATCGTGGCGGTTGCGCGCGGAGAACTGGTGATCGTCGCCGACGACGCCGATCGGGAGAATGAAGGCGATCTCATTATGGCCGCCGAGAAGGCGACCGCCGAGAGGATCGCCTTCATGGTTCGCTACACGAGTGGCGTCCTGTGCGCGCCGCTGACGGCCGATCGTCTCGATGAACTGGACATTCCGTTGATGGTGCGCGGCAACGAGGATGCGTTTCGCACCGCTTACACGATTTCGGTCGACTTGCGGCGTGGTACGACGACCGGAATCTCGGCGGCGGATCGGGCCGCGACGCTCCGCGCGCTGGCCGATCCGGCGACTCGTCCGAACGATCTCACTCGGCCGGGACACGTCTTTCCGCTCCGAGCGCGCGACGCCGGTGTCCTGAAGCGGGGCGGCCACACCGAGGCCGCGGTCGATCTGGCGCGGTTGGCGGGATTGCGCCCCGCGGGGGTTCTGGCCGAGATCGTCAACGACGACGGAACGATGGCCCGTTTGCCCGATCTGATGCGCTTCGCCGCGACGCACGGGCTGGTGATGGTGTCGGTCGCCGATCTAATCGACTATCGGCGGCATCAGGAGAAACTGGTCGAACGGGTTTCGTCGGCGCATCTGCCAACCGCCCACGGTCCCTTCGAGGCGCGCGTGTACCGGACGATCCACGACCCGATCGAGCACCTTGCCCTGGTGATGGGCGATGTGACGACCGATGAGCCACCGCTGGTGCGCGTGCACTCCGAGTGTCTGACCGGCGACGTCTTCGGCTCGCGGCGCTGTGATTGCGGTGACCAGCTCGAGGCGGCGCTGGCGCGGATCGCGGTCGATGGTCGCGGCGTCGTGTTGTACCTGCGTGGCCACGAGGGCCGCGGCATCGGGCTCGGACATAAGCTGCGCGCGTACCAACTTCAGGAGCAGGGGTACGACACGGTCGAGGCGAACGTCGCGCTCGGCTTTCAGGCCGACGCGCGCGAGTACGGCATCGGCGCCCAGATCCTATCCGATCTCGGTTTGCGCAAGCTCCGACTGCTGACGAACAACCCGGCCAAGTACACCGGGCTTGGCGGATTTGGCCTGGAGATCGTCGAACGCGTGCCGCTGATCGTGCCGACGACGCCGGAGAACGCGCGGTACATGCGGGCAAAGCAAGAGAAGATGGGCCACACGCTCGGGCTGAGCGACGAAAAGGGGGAGTGATGCCGACCTACCAGGGAAAGATCGACGGAACCGGCCTGCGGATCGCGATTGTCGTGGCTCGATTCAACGAGTTCGTGACCAAGGAACTGCTCGGCGGTGCGCGTAGCGCGCTGGAGCGTCAGGGCGTCGCCGAGAAGGACGTTGACGTGGCCTGGGTGCCCGGCTCGTTCGAGATTCCACTCGTGGCCAGGGCGATGGCGGCCTCGAAGAAATACGACGCGGTGATCTGCCTGGGCGCGGTCATTCGGGGCGCGACGGCGCATTTCGACCACGTGGCCGGGCAGGCCGCGTCGGGCGTGGCTCGCGCATCGCTCGACACCGGCGTGCCGGTCATCTTCGGCATCCTGACGACCGAGAACATCGATCAGGCGATCGAGCGCGTCGGCGCGAAGGGGACCAACCACGGATCGGACGCCGCGATGGTCGCGATCGAGATGGCGAATCTGCTGCGGGTGCTGCCGGGCGAGTAGGTCACAGCATCGCCATCAGATCAGCGAGTGCGCCGATTGTGAGATGACCAGTCGGCGGGATCCGTGTCGCGCCGCGGGCGATGAGGACCGTCTGGAGGCCGAGTTCGCGAGCCGCGTCGAGATGCCCGGCGCGGTCGTCGACAAATAGCGCTTCATCCGGCGCCACGTCGATCCGTTCGAGCGCGGCCCGGAAGATCGCCGGCTCCGGCTTCATCGAACCGACGTCGCACGATAGAACGACGTGATCGACCTCCCGATCGAGGCGCTGGTCTGCGATCCATAGGGCGCTCTGCGCGGCGCAGTTACTGACCAGGGCCAGCCGGAAACCGCGGCGTCTCGATGCCTGGAGATGGTCGAGCGCGTCGTCATAGAGCGTCACGCCGCGTCGCCAGGTCGCTCGTTCGAGCAGTGCAAGCTCGTGAATCTCGCTCGGGGTGAGTCTGGCGCCGCACGACCTCAGGACGGTCGTGAGTTGTTCCTCGTCCGAACCGAGCTCGCCTCGAAAACGCGCTGGCTCGGTCACTCGCAGATCGTCCAGAAACGCGATCGGATCGATGCCCGCGCGCAGCGCGATCTCGGCGCGCCCGGCGTCAAGGATCGCCCCGTCGGCCCAGGCGAGTGTGTCGTACAAGTCGAACAGGACGGCGCGAATCGCGGCCACGGACGAACGATACGAAACCGTCGCGGACTATCCCACGATCCGCTATGGGCGGATCGTGTTACGTGCGAGAACCGCCTCGTCGAAGGCGACGCCGAGACCGGGGCCGGTCGGAACGCTCAAGACTCCTCGGTCCGCCTGAAGCGGCGTCGAGAGCAGTTCCGACTGCTTGGGCGGCATCACGTGTGGAACCGGGGTCTCCTGGATCAATAGGTTCGGGATTGTGGCGTCGACGTGGAGCGACGCGGCCAGCGATATTGGGCCGTACCAACTGTGCGGCGCGACCTGCACGTAGTGGCTCTCGGCCATCGCGGCGATGAATCGCGCCTCGAGTACGCCCCCGCAGTGCGCGACGTCGACCTGCACGATTTCGCAGGCCTGACTGGCGAGGAGTGCCTGGAAGCCGAACTTGGTGTAGATCCGTTCGCCGGTCGCGATTCGGACGTTGACCAGTTCCCGGACACGTCGGAGCGCATCGAGATTCTCGGGCGCTACCGGCTCCTCGACGAAGTATGGATCGAACTGCTCGACGGCGTGGGCCACTTTGACGGCCCCGCCGACGCCGAACTTGGCGTGGGTATCGATCGCGACATCGCGGTCCGGTCCGATCGCATCCCGTACGGCCGCGACCATTGCGCAGGCTTTGGCAAGCGACGCGCGATCGATATCGCCCCGCGCATCGCCGAACGGATCGATCTTGACGGCCGAGTAGCCGCGCTCGACCGCTTCGGCGGCGCGCTCGGCGTAGGCGCGCGGATCGTTCAAGCCGCCGAAGAACATGTGGTTGGCGTACACCGGAACGCGGTCGCGGAGCTTGCCGCCGAGGAACTCGTAGACCGGGAGATTCGCGACCTTGCCTTTGATGTCCCAGAGCGCGTGCTCGATCCCGCTCAGGGCGGCCAGCACCAATGGTCCGCCGCGCACGTTGAACCAGCGCGTGTACGTTCGCTGCCAGAGATCCTGGATTCGCGCCGGGTCCTCGCCGATCAGCGTTTCGCCGATACGGCGCATCACCGCCTCGGCCATGAACGGCTCGGTCGTCGTTCCCTCGCCGATGCCGACGACGCCCGCGTCGGTGTGTACTTTCACGAATAGCCAGACACGCTTCAGTCCGGCGTCGTAGAGGATCGGCTCGACGCGCGTGATCTTCATTGCCTTCTCCGCGGACGATTCGACCGGATTCTCACATAGTCGCCGCCCGAGCGCCTCCATGCCGACAACCGACCGTGCCAAGACTGGACCTATGCCACACCGATCCGGGTCGGGTTTCGCGTACGATCACGGCCGGTTTTCGGCGGTGCGATGGAGGTGGATCGCAAGTGCGCGATTCCGGTCCGAGCACTCGCCCGCCGATCGCGCACGTGGTGTCTTGTCGTCTACCCGCGTGGCGCGTGGACCGTGGCGAGTCCTGGTCGGCGGCACGCTGATGGTGGTCGAAGAGCAGCCCCGACCCCACGAGGAAACCAACGCGCGCCGATTCATCATCTTCACCGCGCTTGCCGGGGTCACCGAAGGCGGAATCGTTGCGTACCTGCCGGTGATGCTGGCACGCATGGGCGCCAACGCCGCGACCGTGTCGATGCTGAACTCCGGGCTGGCGCTGGCAATCATCGGCACGGCTCTCCCATCCGGACCGATGGTCGCCCGCCAGAAGAACTTGGTGCCGTTCATGTCCTGGTGGATCCTCGCGATCCGAGCCATCTTCGTCGCGATCGCGCTCGTGCCGTTCGTGTCTGGCTGGTGGGTGCCGCTTGTGATCGTCGGACTCTGGTCGTTGCACGGGATCCCGGCGGCAATCGTGAACAACGGGATCTTCGGTGTCCTGGCCGAAGCGGTATCGGCGCGTCGCCGCCCGAAGCTGAATGGGGTTCGCTGGGGGCTGTTCGGCCTCGTCGCGGCGGCCGTAACCGGCATCTTTGGCTACTCGCTCGATCTCCTGCCGTTTCCGCTCGGCTACCAGTTGATCTTCTTGTTCTCTGGAGTCACCGGCGCCATCGGCGTGATCTTCTTCCGAGGAATCGTAATCGACCCGATCGTGTTGGAGGCCAGTCGGCCGGCGCCACGATTGAACCGCTATCTGGATCTGCTGTGGCCGCGTCGAGCCGGTCGCGACTTCCTCGAGTTCCAGATTCTCACCACGATTCTGCGCCTCGGGATCCACATACCGATCGGGCTCTTCAGCATCTTCTGGGTCAACGAACTGCAGGCCACCGATACCTGGATTGGCATTCGCTCGACGGTCGCGAACGGTGGACTCGTCGCGGGCTACTTTGGCTGGACCTGGATTTCCGCGCGGATCGGGCCACGTTGGACGCTCGGTGTCTCGTCGGCGGGGATGGCGCTATTCCCCGGACTGACCGCGCTGGGGCCAACGATCGAATGGATGCTTCCCGCCGCGCTCGCCTGGGGGATCTTCGTCGCCGGAATAGACTTTGCGCTGGTCGAGGGGCTATTGCGGGCCTGCCCGCGGGATCGCCGTGCCGAATTGGTGGCAGTGCACCAGTTTCAGGCGAACGTCGTGCTCTTCATCGCGCCGCTGCTGGGCGCCTGGGTGGCCGAATTGACGTCGATTCGCACCGCGATGCTGGTGGCGGTCGTTTTCCACGGCGCCGTGCTGGTCGCGGTCGCGCTGATGCGCTCGACGTATGCGGCGACGCCCGAGAACGCGGCGAGTAACGAGGCGGCGGGTTAGGGTGTCAACGGGGTCGCGGAGTGCTCGTCGATTGAGACTTGCGACTTCCCGTGCCGCAATCGTGTACTAGCGATGGAACTCCCGTCGAGTGCTCATCCAGGTGAGGGTAATGACAGACAGCGCCAGCAACGGTCCCAGCCACGAGGCGGCAGCTGGTAGCGACCGTGCGAGGATCCCGAGCAGGATGAGCACGACAACGACGCCCGCGGCGATGTCCCAGGCGTCGCCAACGAGAAAGTCGTACCAGAACATGACGAAGCCCCGGAGGTAGCTCACGCGCGGACGACCTCGGAGGCGCGCCGAATCGATTGCGACCGCAACGTGGTCACCATCGACCAACTGGCAACGCCATAGATCGCGATCAGACCGACAATCCACCAATCTCCACCGGGCCACTCGACGCCGATTCCCTCGGCAGCCCAAAACGTCCCGAAGGCAGACAGCA
>SCUE01000003.1 GCA_004297775.1 Chloroflexota bacterium
TGAGCGTGTCGGTCATCGTGTCGGTTCTCCTCTTGGCGAAATCAAGCATCCCAATGAGAACCGCGCGGTGGCCGTCTGTCAACGGCCTCCGCTTCTACACACATCCGGGGACACGACCATCAACCGCCAGGCTAGAGTGGGCCGTTACGTGGTGTAATAGACACTTCGATCGAGTATTATGGTGGCATGAGGATTGGTAAGGTCAAAGACGCGCTCGGTGTTCCCGTTCCAACTCTGCGGCGTTGGACTCAGGAGTTCGCTCCCGGTCTGAGTGCGGATGCCCTGGCTAGCGACGGGCGTCCGCGAGAGTTTTCGCCACGCGATCTGCGTCTCTTGCGTCGGGCGAAGGAGATCTTGTCCGGCGAGGACGTGACGTATGAGCGTGCCCGCCGAACATTGGCGGGCGAAGGACTCCTGACTCAACCAGAGATGGATCCCCAGGCCGGCGGCGTGCAACGCGACGACACGGCCGCGCGGGAGGCGGCCGAGCAGTTCGTGCGTGACATCGTCGCGCGATCACTCACAGAGTTCGTGGCGACTCAGTCGCGAACCGTGTCGCGTCTGGAACAACTCGAACGAGAGGTGCAGGCACTGCGAGTCCAACTGGCCTCGGCGCCAAACGCGTCGCCCGCGACTCCGGGCGAGTTACGGACGGACGCGCCTCGGCGTGGTTGGCCCCGCTTTCCGTAGGAGATTCGAATCCCTGAGAAGCGGCGCACGCGTCACCGGATCGATATCAACACCACCGGCATCGGCTGAGTCCGTGATGCGACGTGGTGCACTGGCCTTCAGGGGTCGTCGCGCCATTCGCGCGCCGCGCCATCGAGCGTACGTCAAAGGATCACAATCACGCGATTGCCCGACTGTGCGGCTGCACTACATCACAAGCGTATGTACGAACAACTGGAGAATTGTGTGAATCTAGGGTTACGAGGCAAAGTCGTCGCGATTACCGGCGGTGGTGGTGGAATTGGGCGCGACTGTGCCGATCTCTTCGCACGCGAAGGCGCGCTCGTCGCGGTCTCGGACGTCCGCTCGGATGCCGCGGAGGCCGTCGCGCTGATCGCGCGAAACCACGGGGTCTCGACGCATGCCGCGCGTCTCGACGTCACTGATCCGGTCGACGTGGCCGCGTACTTCCAGACCGTTGAATCGACTCTTGGTCCGGTCGATGTCCTGGTGAACAACGCCGGCATTTTTCAGTCGCGGTCGCTCGATGAGTTGACGGTCGCGGACTGGGATCGCGTCATGGATGTGAATCTCAAGGGCGTGTTCATCTGCTCTCAGGCGGCGTTGCGCGTCATGCGGCCACGACGGCGCGGATCGATCGTGTCGATTGCCTCGCTTGCGGGACAGGTCGGCGGAATTCATGCCGCCGCGAACTACGCGACATCGAAGGCAGGAGTCATTTCACTGACCAAGTCCTTGGCGAAGCACGCCGGACCGTTCGGGATTCGCGTGAACTGCGTCAATCCGGGTGTCATCGATACGCCGATGACGCAGCCGTGGCCACCGGACGTTCTCGCCTCGATGGCGCGGCAGACTCCGCTCGGTCGACTCGGGCGACCGGATGAGGTGGCGCGCGTCATCGTATTTCTAGCATCGGACGGCGCGAGCTTCGTTCACGGTGCACACGTTGACATAAATGGCGGCGTCCACATGGATTGACCGCGAAAGCGGTCCATATAATCGCCCAATGAGTCTACCGCGCGATCTCGGCCAACTGCGCGCGTCGGGCTATCAGCCGTCATCGGTCAAGGACGAAATGCGACGCAACTTGATCGACAAGATTCGGCGAAACGAGACGCTGTTTCCCGGCATCGTCGGGTACGACGACACGGTGATTCCGCAAGTCGAGAACGCCGTGCTGTCCGGTCAGGACATCGTCCTCCTCGGCGAGCGTGGTCAGGCCAAGACTCGGCTCGCTCGATCGCTGGTTTCACTCCTGGACCCCTCTGTGCCGGTCGTCGCTGGCTCCGAGGTCAACGACGATCCGATGGCGCCGATTTCCCGTTTCGCGATATCGGAGATCGCCGAGAAGGGCGACGCCACGCCGATTGCCTGGATCCGGCCCGACAGTCGCTACGGCGAGAAGCTGGCGACACCCGACATCACGATTGCCGACCTGATTGGCGAGGTCGACCCGATCAAGGTTGCGGAGGGGCGGTATCTCTCCGACGAGATGACCATCCACTATGGGTTGCTGCCGCGAACAAATCGTGGCGTGTTCTGCATCAATGAGTTGCCGGATCTGGCCGAGCGGATTCAGGTCGGCCTCTTGAACATCATGGAGGAGCGCGACGTCCAGATTCGCGGCTACAAGGTGCGCCTCGAACTCGATCTCTTCGTCGTCGCGAGCGCGAATCCGGAGGACTACACGAACCGAGGCCGGATCATTACGCCGCTGAAGGACCGATTCGGCACCCAGATACGGACCCATTATCCGCGCGCGATCGGTCACGAGATCGACATCATGGAGTCCGAGCGAGCGCACTACGGCGTGGCTGGCGTTGAGGTGCGAGTGCCTGGCTATATGAAGGAGATCATCGCCGAGATCACGCACGCCGCGCGTCGGTCGTCTGAAATCTCGCAGCGGTCAGGCGTCAGTGTCCGCGTGTCGATCACGAACTTCGAAAACGTCGTCGCGAACGCCATCAAGCGCGCCGTTCGGCAGGGTGAATCAGTCGCCGTTCCGCGCATCTCGGACCTCATCGCCACGCGCGCGTCGACGGGTGGCAAGATCGAACTGGAGTCGTTTGGCGAGTCGCGTGACGACCGAGTCCTGGATAGGATCGTCCAAACCGCCGTTCTGGCGGCCTGGGCTCGGCAGTTCTCGGCGGTAGAACTGAAGCCGATCGTCGACGCCTTCGAAGCCGGGAGTCAGGTTGAGGCGTCGGACCACCTCGCCGCGACGACCTACATTCGATCGATCGCCGCGATTCCACCGCTGCGAGAGATCATCGGACGCGTCGTCGAAGACGACACGAGCGAGCCAACGTTGGCGGCGGCTACTGAGTTCGTTCTCGAGGGTCTGCACCTGAATCGGAAGCTGAACAAGGATCGTGTCGACGGCACGAATCGCTACCGCGGCTAGCTGTGTCATCCTCATAGCCGCGTTGGCGTGCGGGCCGCGCGCGGCGGATCCTGTGCCGACGGCGATTCCAGCACACCGCGCCACGCGCGCGCGAGTCATCGAGTCGCCGACGGCCGTTCCGAGCGCAACGCCGACAACCCCGCCCCGTTTGACGCCGGCCCAGGCGCCGTCGAACGTCGATCCGTACGCTGCCTTCTACGCCACCGAGCGCGATGGAATCTACGTCACGAGTCGAAACGCGCGAGCTCGCTACTTCTACAAGTGGGATGATCACCGTTGGTTCGGAGTCGATGACCGAGTGTGGTTCCGCACGACTGAAGAACTGATGGCGGTGTTTCCTGGGCGCGTGGCGGCCCCCTGATCTCGGCCGTCCGGATGGGCCCAACTGCTCGCGCCGACAATCCAGGCGTGTTGACGCGCTTCTCTGCACTCGAGAGGTGGACGCACTGGAGCTATGCGTTCATGTTTCTCATTCTCATCGTCACGGCGATTCTTATGATCGCGTCGCCGTTGGCGAGATCGATCGCGATCGGGCCGACTCGCCTCGTGCCGCTCGTCCACGTGGTCTCCGGCGCGCTCCTCGTCCTGGCGGCCGTGCTGCCGTTCCTCAGTGGTCTGCTGAGGGCTGTCCTCGCTTCGCCGGGTGTCGATCGGGTGCGCATTGGCGCGGCACTGCGTGAGATCGGGGCCGTGTCCCGGCGAGCGCTTCAGGGCCGAAGTCTGGCGCGGTTCAACTGGGGACAGCGCGCGAACATTGCGTTCACCCTTGGAAGCCTCGGTCTGTTTGCGATCACCGGAGGCTTGATCTGGCTGGGGCGAGTCGTTCCCTACTGGATCCAGGAACCGATGTACGAACTGCACGTGCTGCTGGCGATCGTCAGCGTCGTTGTGCTACTCGCGCACATCGCGATGGCCCTAACTCATCCAATGGCGATGCGGGGAATGATCGACGGTGCGGTGGGCCGCCAATGGGCCAACCGCCACCACCGACGATGGGTCGAGCTCGCCGACCCTACACCGCCGCGATCGACGCCTCGATGATTGCCATCGCCTCGTCGACATCGCCACGATTGATGATCAACGGCGGCACCATACGGACTGTGCGAGAACCGGTCGCGTTCAAGATCAGCCCGCGTGACAACGCCTGCTGCGTGATCTGAGGCGCCACGTCGGCGTCGAGGTCGAAGGCGACCATCAGCCCGCGGCCCCGGATCTCGGTGATCCGGCCGACGCGCGTCTGCAAGTCGCGCAGCCTGTCGACGAAGTGCGCGCCCATGTTGCGCGCGTTCTCGTGCAATCGATCGCGGAGAATGACACGGACCGTCGTGACCCCGGCCGCACAGGCAAGCGGATTGCCACCAAAGGTCGATCCGTGGTCCGATGGCGCGAACACGGATGCCTTCTCAGTTGCCACGCACGCCCCGATCGGCACACCGCCGCCGAGCGCCTTGGCCAACGTGAACACGTCCGGCGTTACGCCGTACGGCTCGTAGCCCATGAACGTCCCGGTGCGTCCGATTCCGGTCTGCACCTCGTCCAGCATGAAGAGGATGCCCTTCTCGTCACACAGGGCGCGGATACCGGCAATGTACTCGTTGGTTGCGATATGCACGCCGCTCTCGCCCTGAACGACTTCGAGCAGGACCGCGCACGTGTTCGAATCGACCGCCGCGCGCATCGCCGCCAAATCGTTGAACGGGATGGTGATGAATCCGTCGAGCATCGGCGTGAACGGCTTCTGGAACTTCTCCTGACCGGTCGCGGCGATCGTTGCCATCGTTCGACCGTGGAACGACCCGGTCACCGTGATGATGCCGAACGCGCCGTTCAGGTTCATCTTGCCATACTTGCGCGCGAGTTTGATGGCGGTCTCGTTCGCTTCGGCGCCGCTGTTCACGTAGAAAACGCGATCGCCACAGGTATTCAATATCAGCAGTTCGGCAAGCTCCAACTGGGGTGTGCTGTAGTAGAGATTGCTGACGTGGATCAGCTTCGCGGCCTGATCCGAGATCGTCCTCACCAGGTCCGGGTGCGCGTGGCCGAGCGCGTTCACCGCGATGCCAGCGACGAAATCCAGGTACGACTTTCCTGAATCATCCCAGACGCGGGCGCCCTGACCGCGCGTGAGCACCACCGGCAGACGATTGAAGGTCCGCATGTAGTACTTCCGCTCGAGATCGGCCCAGGCTACTTTCTGATCGACCATCTTTCTCCTCCGCTCAACCGGCGCTCGCGCGCCGAATCATCGTTCCGACACCGAGGTTTGTGAAAAGCTCGCGAATCAGCGCGTGCGGCTGGCGTCCATCGACGATGTGGGCTTCGTGGACGACGTCGAGTGCCCGGATGCAGGCCGCGGCCTTCGGAATCATGCCGCCGGTGATGACGCCGTTGGCGATCAAATTGCGGGCGCGCGACTCGTCCAGGTCCGTCAGGAGTGTGCCGTCTCGATCCTTGATTCCAGGGACATCGGTCAGGAACAGCAGTTTCTCCGCGCCGAGCCCGACCGCGACCTCGGCCGCGGCGGTATCGGCATTGAGATTCAGTTGACTTCCTGATTCGCCCAGCGCGATCGGCGCGAGGATGGGAATGTATCCGTCGCCACTCGCACGGACGACGAGAGACATGTCCACATCGGTCACCTCGCCGACCGACCCGAGGCGGGCGTCCTTGACGCGGCCACGCAACATGCCGCCATCGACGCCGCTCAGCCCGATCGCGCGTCCGCCGAGGGCGATAGTCCGACTGACCAGTTCCTTGTTGACGAGCCCGGCCAGCGTCATCGTGACGATCTGCATCGTCTCGGCGTCGGTTACGCGGAGGCCGTCGACGAAGACCGCCTCCTTTCGCATGCGTTTCAGCCAGTCAGTGATCGCGGCGCCACCGCCGTGGACGAGCACGACGTGGATTCCAAGGTTCTTGAGAAGCACGGCGTCGGAGAGCGTCGTGTCACCAGAGCCGAGCGTGCTGCCGCCGATCTTGACGACGATCGATTTCCCGGCGAGCCGCCCGACGAATGGCAATGCCTCACTGAGCGACTGGATCGGATCGCTCACGTCGTGTAACGCCCGTTGATGTCGATGTAGCCCTCGGTCAGATCGCATCCCCAGGCCCGGCCGACGCCTGACCCCAGATTCAGGTTGGCCCAGATTTCGACATCTGGCCCGCCGAGCGCGCTGACTCCCTGATCCCGATCGAAGGCCTGGATCTCCCCGCCGCGCATGAGCCAGACATCGCCGATTCGCAAGTCGACTTTACTTTCCTCGATCTGCGCGCCGCTGTAGCCCATTGCGCACAGGATGCGACCCCAGTTGGGATCAGCGCCGTAAACCGCCGTCTTGACGAGGCTCGACGATACGACCGCTTTGGCGGCGCGGCGGGCATCGGCCGCGTCGACCGCGCCCTCGACGATCATCTCGATGAACTTCGTCGCGCCTTCGCCGTCGCGCGCAATCGCCCTCGCCAGATCGGCTGCCACGGCCGTGAGCGCGGTCTTGAACGTGGCCGCGGCTGGATGGCCGGAGTCGATCGGTCGGTTGCCAGCCTGGCCGTTGGCGAGGACGATCAAACTGTCATTCGTGCTCGTATCGCCATCGACGGTCATTTGATTGAACGACTCGTCGGCCGCCTCACCGACTAGGCGCCGAAGGTAGTCCGGCGCGACTGCCGCGTCCGTCACCAAGAATCCCAGCATCGTCGCCATGTTCGGGTGGATCATCCCGGAGCCTTTGGCGATTCCCGCGATCGTGATGGTCTTGCCATCGATTCTGAGGCGGGCCCCGGCCATCTTCGAACGAGTGTCCGTGGTCATGATCGCTCGCGCGGCGTCCGCGCCACCGTCAGAACGCAGCACGATCGAGTCGATACCCGGCTCGACGCGATCCATCGGCAGGTGGACGCCGATCACGCCCGTCGATGCGACGACGACATCGGACGGATCGATGCCCAGTTTGCGCGCGGTTAGGTCGATCATGCGCTCCGCGTCGGCATGCCCTCGCTTGCCGGTGCAGCAGTTCGCGTTGCCGGCATTGACGACGATCGCCTGACATCGACCGTTCTTCAGCCGCTGTTCGGAGATCGTGACCGGCGCGGCACGTACCTTGTTTCGCGTGAACACTCCGGCCGCCGTCGCCGGGACAAGCGAGTAGATGATGCAGAGATCGAGACTCTGGCCGTCTTTCTTGATTCCAGCGTGCACGGACCCGGCGGTGAATCCGGTTACGTCCGTGATCGCGGCATCCGCGATCAGTTCCATATGGGCATGCTCCTCGGACGAACCCGCGTAACAGGGCGGAAAGTGGGCGCGATTATACATCGCCCCTATACTCCGACTCTGGACGTAGCGTAGGTGAGATACCTTCCACCCATTCTCCGCGGTTCTCGCTTTGGCGGATCGCCGGGCCAAATCGTGATCCTGGCTGTCATCGTCCTTGTGGCATTGCTGATGTTCGGCGGGGATCCGTCGCCGGAAGGTCTCGCCCGTTCGGCGCGCGATTTGGCGGTCCTACTGGTTGCCTTCGTCGCAAGCCTGACGCTGCACGAGTATGCCCACGCGTCAGTCGCGACACTCCTCGGCGACGACACTGCGCGCCGGATGGGACGCCTGACGCTTGATCCGCGTGCGCACCTGGACCCGCTGGGCACATTCATGATGGTGATGACGCTCATCCTCGGCTTCGGCCTCGGGTGGGCACGGCCGGTGCCGGTCAATGCCTGGCGCTTGCGACCGGGGCCACGCGTCGGCATGGCGATCGTGGCAATCGCCGGTCCACTGATGAATCTAGTGCTCGCTTTTGCGGCGATCCGCTTGTCGCTCGGCCTTGTCGCGACTGGCGCTGATCCCGTGGTCAAGGGCGTCCTGAATTATTTCGCGCTGATCAACGTGGTCTTGGCGATCTTCAACATGCTGCCGATTCCACCATTGGACGGGTTCCGCGTACTCGTCGGCATCCTGCCAGAGGCGCCGGCTCGCTCGGTCGCCGCGATCGAGCCGTACGGTCCGATGATCCTGCTGCTCGTCATTTTCATGGGCAGCGGACTGGTCGGCGGCATCATTCGGGGTGTTGGCTACCCGCTCATGCGGGCAATGGGTAGCTCGATCGGTGGGTTCGGCTAGCTGACCTCGGTCGGACACCGCATTCGGCAGGTCGCGTCGGCGCTCGGACTGCTTCCCGCGCCCCGCCTCGATCGATCGCCCTATTTGACGCCTGAGCTCGAAGAGCTTTTCGCGCGTCAATCGCGTGTCGACCAGGTTCACGCGACTCGGGTCGCGGCGCGCTTGATCGCGCGTGGGTGGACGGACCGCGATCTCATCGCGGCGGCGCTCCTGCATGACGTTGGCAAGATCGACGCGAAATTAACCCTGATCGACCGAGTCCTCTGGGTGATTCTCAATCGCGTCGTGCCCTCAGCCGTCCCGATCGCGACGCGGTTGGTGGGTCCCAGATGGGCCGTACTGGCTCGGCACCAGCAGATTGGGGCCGCGATGGCGCGCGGCGCCGGGGCGGCGCCCATCGTGTGTGCGTTGATCGAAGGTGATCCCGAGTCGAATCGCCGCGGTCTCGCGTCGGCCCTTGCCTGGGCCGACGCCACCGTCTGATCGCTCGTCTGGCACTGCGATCGGCGTCACGCGACGGCACGGCTACAATCGTCACCGATGGCCCGCCAGCGAAGACCACGGCTCGCAATCGTCGGTCTTGGTCTGATTGGCGGATCGCTCGGCCTGGCGTTGAAGAGTGCCGGCAGCGACTACGAGATCATCGGGCACAATCGCCACTACGAAGCGGCCGGTCAGGCCATGAAAGCGGGAGCGGTCGACCGTGCGGAGTGGAACCTTCCGCGCGCGGTCGATGAGGCGGATGTTGTCGTCGTTGCCGTCGCTCCTCGCGCGATCGAAACCGTGTTTCGCGACATTGCCCCGTATCTGCGGCCTGGCACGATCGTCACGGACGTCGGCAGCACGAAGGTCGACGTTCTCGCGTGGGCCGAGTCCATCCTGCCGTCGCACGCCGACTTCGTGGGCGGACACCCTATGGCCGGGAAGGAACTATCTGGGATCGCGGCGGCGGACGCCGCGCTCTTTCGCGGCGCGACATACTGCATCGTGTCCGGCACGCGTTCGACGGCGCGTGGAATCGACACCGTGGCCGCGATCGCACGGGCGGTCGGTGCGCGGCCGTACTTCCTCGAAGCCGCCGAACACGATAGCTATGTCGCGGCGGTAAGCCACGTGCCATTCATCGCCGCCGCGTCTCTCGTTGGCGCGGTGTCGGCGGCGCCGGGCTGGACGGACATGGCGCGACTCGCCGCGGGCGGATTTCGGGACAGTACTCGGACGGCGAGTGCGGATGTCGACATGCACACGGACATCTGCCTCACGAACCGCGAGGCGATCGTCCAGCGGCTCGACCAGCTTCTCGCCACACTTGCCGACGTTCGTCAGAGCGTCACGGCGGGCGACGAAGACGCGATTCGACAGTTCTTCCTGTCGGCCAAAGAGACGCGAGACCAGTGGCTGGCCAATCGAGTGATTCCACCGGGCGCCGCGGCGGTGCTGCCAATGCCGGAACGTCCAGGACTGAGCGAATTGCTATTCGGCGGGCTCGGGCGTAATCGACGCGACCGAGATGCCTCGCAATGAGGTTTACACATACGTTGTATGCCTGTTACGCCGACCGCAAACCACCGAAACACTCCGAATGCGGATGAATGAACGCTCAAGGGGTGAAAACTGCGGGTGAGAGGAAGGATCTGTGATCGAAGGATTTCCCGAGCTCATTCCGGTCCGACAGGAACTGTGGTCGAAACGTGAGTCCGACGTTGAGGCGGCCGTTGCTCGGTGCGTGCGCGCCGCGCGCTTCACCGCGCGCATCAAGCCTGGCTTCACCGTCGCGGTGGCGGTCGGGAGTCGCGGGGTCGCGAACATCGATCGTCTGGCTCGCGCAGCAATCGCAACGCTGAAGGCGCTCGGGGCAACGCCATTCATCATCCCGGCGATGGGTAGCCACGGAGGCGGCACCGCCGAGGGACAGATCGAGATCTTGCGCGACCTTGGCGTGACCGAGGCAGTGTGCGGCGCCCCGATTCGATCCTCAATGGAGGTCGAGCGAATTGGAGAGACCGAGACGGGAATGCCCGTTTACTTTGATCGGAACGCGCTCGGCTCTGACGCCATCGTCGCAATCAATCGCGTGAAGAAGCACACCGACATGACATCGCCACACGAGAGTGGCCTCGTCAAGATGCTCGCGATCGGGCTCGGGAAGCGCGCCCAGGCCGAATTGATCCACGCGTACGGCGCGGCCGGACTGCGCGATCACATTCCGCCGGTGGCGCGTGTCATGCTGGCACGGACGCCGATCGCGCTCGGCATCGCGACGATCGAGAACGGCTACGAGGAAACGGCCGAGGTTCACGGTTTCGAGCCGAATGAGATCGAAGCCGGCGAGCGGCGACTGCTGATCAAGAACAAACGCTTTCTGCCGCGTCTGCCGTTCGACGAGATCGACGTACTGATCGTCGATCGGATGGGGAAGGAGATCTCCGGCACGGGGATGGACACCAACGTCCTCGGCCGGATTCGCATCCTGGGCGAGCCCGAGCCACGATCCCCACGTGTCCAATGGGTGGCGGTTCTCGATCTGACCGCGGCGTCTCACGGGAATGCGATTGGAGTCGGTCTGGCTGATGTCACGACGAAGCGCCTGGTTGACAAGATCGACTTCGGTGCGACGTACGTCAACGGGATTACGAGCGGATTCTTCGAGCGCGCGAAGGTCCCGATCACGCTGTCGAACGATCGTGAGGCGATTTCGACCGTCTTCGGACGGCTGAGTCCCGAGCGCCGCGGCCAACCGCGCGTGGCGCGAATTGCTGATACTCTGCATCTGGATCGATTCGACGTGTCGCGCGATCTTCTGGCGACCACGAAACGCCCGCTCGAAGTACTTGGCACGTCGCGACCATTGGCCTTCGATCCTGCCGGTCACCTTCAAGCGTGGCCGGATGCGCGCCATCACGCCGCCTCGGCCTAGCTGCATTCTCAATCTGACCACGGAGTTCTCCTAAGGATGGATAAGCCCCAGGCTGCCGCCAACCGCGTGACCCGCCTGCTGCGAGACGCGGCGCGTTCCGGAACTGAGCCGATGGGCTTCGCCAACCGCGCCAGCGCGGCGGCAGCCCCTGCAATTGTCATCATCGAATCGGGTCGCGCTGGCGATTCTGCCGGCCGGGCCGCGATCGCAGTGTCACTCGGGACCGACACCATCGAGGCTGCCGATCGCGGCGCGACGCCAGTCATTGCTCGAATCATCTCGGGACTGGTCGATGCGGCCGTTCGCGAACGCGCCGCGCGAGCGGACATCGACCTTCTCGCGGTCGAACTGGGCGCAGTCACCTTCGACGGCCTGTCCTCCACCGGCGGCACTTCGATCGCGGTGGTGGTCGATGCCACACCGGATGCATTGCCGCCCTCCCGCGCGCTTGGCGAGCTTCCGGTCGAAGTCTTCCTTGTGCGCCGACGATCGCCGTCGGTCAATCGATGGACCGGATCGGATCTCCTGGCCATGCGCCAGATCGCGGACACCGTGCGCCAATGGGTCGTCGCGATCGCCGACGCCGGCTCGCGTCCGGCGGATCTTCAGACTCTGCGGGATGCCGGGATCGTCGGCGTCATCGTCGATGCCGGCGCGGATATCGCGGCATGGCAGTCGGCCGCGGCTGGGGTGCGTGTTCGACGTCCGACCGCGCGCGGTGATAGTTCTGCGATCTTGCCACGCGCGCCATCCGGCCAGGCGGCGCCGGCGGACGACGATGATGATGACGGCGACGATGACGATCAGGCGAGCAACCGTACAGACGCATAGGTGTCATTGCTTCCAGGTGTAATTGCGGAACACCCATTCGAAGAGTGGTTTGCAGTCGCCGACCAGATCGGCCGAGTGAAAAGCTCCGATATACACGCGGTGGCCATTCCGCGTCGCTGAGGCGACGATTGTGCGGCCGGCGTCTTCCGTGTATCCGATCTTGACGCCGTCGGCGCCGCTCAATTGGCCGAGCAGACGATTTAGGTTCACGATCTCGTACGACCGTCCGCCCGGATGAACGACGCGCGTGCGCGCGGAGCTGAGCTCGCGGAAGCGTGGATCGCGCATACCCGCGCGGGCAAACTGCACCATGTCGTAGGCCGACGAGTAGTGGCCTGTCGCGTCGAGACCGTGGGGATTGCGGAACTGGCTGTTGAGGAGGCCGAGCTCGGCCGCCCGCTCATTCATCTCCGTCGCGAAGCGCGACGGAGAGCCGGCCACATGCGATGCGATGGCGAGCGCCGCGTCGTTGCCGGACGGGAGCATCAAACCGAAGAGCAGATCCTCGAGCGAGACCCGCTCTCCGCGGCGCAGACCCATAAGCGTGCTGTCGTACAACTCGGTTTCGTCGAAATCGGCGGTCACCATTTCCGACCAGTCGCGATTGCGAAGCGCGACGAGCGCGGTCACGATCTTGGTCGTGCTCGCGGGCGCAACGCGCCGGTGCGCCGCCTGCTCGAAAAGGACGGCGCCGGAATCGGCATCGACGATCACAATTTCGCGGGCGCCGAACGACGGCATGCGCTCGTTCCCCGTCCGCGCCGGAGGAGCCGCAAGATCAATCGTCGTGGCGGTCGGTTCGGGCGTTCGCGTGGGAACCACAGTCAGTGTCAGGGTCGGTGTGCTCTCGATGACCGGTGGTAGCATCGCGGCGGTGACCGTTGTTGCGACGCGCGAGCGCGTTGGTTCGACAATTGGCGGCGCAAGGGCGATCGCTGTCGCGGCGTCGGCGCGCGCAATCGAGGTGGGTCCGCGTTCGGCTGAGCCCTGGACCGATTGGGCCAGCCAGTTCTGTACACCAAACGTCCAGAGGACGGCAAACGCGACCACCGAAACAGTGACGAAAAGGCGCAAGAGCTCGGTTCTCCGGGAAACTGCCGGATCTTAGCAGCCGGTTATTGTCGCGCTCGCCATAGAGGCGTCGGCCGTCTCGACCTGGGATCCGATTCGCGCGGAGTCGTGTCGACGAGACCATCTGCCGCCAATACGGGCAGTTCGCGTCGAATCAGGCGGATAATCGCGTCGGGAGGGGCGTGTATGCATCTGCGACCGCGTCGCGGTGAAGGCTGGTTCGAGGGCGGATGCGCCGCCGGCGTCGCCCTTCTGTCGCTCGTTGTCGCGCGAATCGCGTTCGACGGTCCCTCGCCGTCCGAAGTCGTGGCCGATGCGCTGATCGGCATCGTTCCAGGCGCCCTGTTCTCACTCATCCTCGGCCAACTCGAATTCGCGGCCAAGCCGTTGCTGCATGTCGGTATTGGGATCGGCGCGATTGGCGTGGGCGCGATCGTTGGCCGGATGTACGTCGCGTGTGAGGCGAGTCTGGTGCGCCTGATCGGCACGATCGCCGTCCTTATCGCGGTGCTTTGGCTCGCAGTTCTGCCGATGTTGGGCGCCGGCTTACTCGGCCTGACCCGGCCGGCCTCACCGCCACTCTGGTTCTCGACCGGTTTCGGAGCAGTGGTGCTCGTGGTCCTCGTGCATTCATTGACCCAGCGCCGCGCCGATGTTCGGCCCGATGTCGTGGCGCCGGGTCGCCGGCGGCTCGTACTCACGATCGGCGCGGTCGCTTCGATGGTCGCCTCGTGGCTACTTTGGCGCACTCTCGGTCAATCTCAGAGCGCCAGCCCCGTCCTCGGGGCCGCGACAGCCGCTGATGGCGACGGTCACCCGACACCGGAGTACACGCCGGTCGGCGTCTTCTACAACGTGTCCAAGAACATGCTTGACCCTCGCGTTGACGAGGACGGCTGGCGACTTCGCATCATCGGCGACGTCGAGAACGAGTACGAACTGACCTTCGCCGAGTTGAAGGCACTGCCATCGGTGGAGCAGCCGGCGACCCTTTGCTGCATCAGCAACGAGGTCGGTGGCGACCTCGTGGGCCACGCCCAGTGGAAGGGTGTGCGCCTGCGCGATCTCCTGGAGCGGGGTGGCGTGAAGCCAGACTCGATCGATGTGGTGTTCCATTGCCGCGATGAATATCGGGATAGCATCGCGCTGGCCGACGCGCTAAGGCCCGAAACGATCGTCGTCTACGAGATGAACGGCGCGCCGCTCACACACAAGCACGGATTCCCCATCCGCGTCATCGTGCCCGGCATCTACGGCATGAAGAACGCGAAGTGGGTCGACCGGATTCAGGTTGTCGATAACGATTTCAAAGGCTTCTGGCAGGTACAGGGTTGGAGCGACACGGCCGGCCACCAAACGATGTCGAGGATCGATCGGCCACACGCGCCGCGAGATCGGGCTCAGCCGGGTCCACGGCCAATCCACGGCATCGCGTTTGGCGGGGATCGCGGCATCGCACGGGTCGAGGTGTCGGTCGATGGCGGCGGCACGTGGTTCGACGCGGCGCTTCGGCCGGCGGCGGGACCATTCAGTTGGGTGCGGTGGTCGGCCTCGTTCACACCCGAAGTGGACGAGAGGCGGACCTTGATGGTGCGCGCGACGGACGGGAGCGGCCGCCCGCAGATCGATCGGTACGCGACACCGTTTCCGAACGGCTCGACCGGCTACCATTCGATCGCGGTAACGTTCGAGAATGGCTGACCTGCTCCACGATTTCCACACGCACACGTTCTTGAGCGACGGAGAGCTCTCGCCGGTCGAGTTGATTCGTCGCGCTCACGTGCGTGGATATCGAGTCATCGGCGTGGCCGATCACGCCGGACCGGGCAATCTCCTCGACGTCGTTCGACAACTGGTCGAGGCGTGCGCGTTCTGTCAGCGGCATTGGGATATTCGCGCCTTGCCAGGCGTCGAGTTGACACATCTGCCGCCTATCGCGATCGCGGAAGCGGCCCGAGAGGCTCGGATGCTCGGCGCGGAGATCGTCGTTGTGCACGGCGAAACGCCAGTGGAACCGGTGCCACCGGGGACGAACTGGGCCGCGATTCGGTCGCCTGATGTCGATGTGCTGGGTCATCCCGGCTTCCTTTCCTCGGAGGAGGCGGTTGCGGCACGTGAGCTTGGTGTCTTCATCGAACTGAGCGCGCGGCGCGGGCACTCACTGGCCAATGGCCACGTCGCCCGCGCCTGCCTCGAGGCGGGGTCTCGCCTCATCGTCGACAGCGATGCGCATCATCCAGACGATCTCCTGACGCGGGCGCTCGCCGCCAAGGTCGCGCGGGGCGCCGGATTGACTCAAGATCAGGTCGACACGGTTCTGAACGAGAATCCCGTCGCGCTGCTCGAGCGGCTGGCGCGCCGCAAGGAAGGCAATCTCCGGTAGGTCTAGCCCGAGGTCAACCGGCGTCACCGTCTTGGTGCCTGACGCGCGTTCGACTCTGGCCGAGGTAATCGGCGATGTCGCACGTCGCGGGGATGAGGCTCAAGGGTCATTCCGCGACCTTCGTCTAGAATCGATCAACCCTGTCACGAGGAATTGAGTGCCCGGAATCGCGGTAGCACTTCCGGCATACAACGAGGAGTTGAGCCTCCCACGCACGGTTCCTCGTGTCGTCACGGAACTGCGCAAGGTCGCTGATGACTTCGAGGTCGTCGTTGTCGACGATGGCAGTTCCGATCGAACGTCTGACGTCGTTCGTGAACTGTCGGCTCAGTACCCCGAGGTGCGACTGGTGCAACATCCGGTCAATCTCGGATACGGGGCGGCGGTCTGGACGGGCATCACGTCCGGCCAGAAGGAGTTCGTGTTCTTCACCGATGCCGATGGCCAGTTCGACATCGGTGAGCTCGCGCGATTCATGCCGTTTACCAGTGAATACGATCTGATCATCGGCTACCGAGCGCCGCGCCGTGATCCGCCCATGCGTTTGGTCAACGCCCTCGGCTGGAAGTTGTTCGTGACGTTGCTCTTCGGCTACGTCGCGCGAGACATCGATTGCGCGTTCAAGCTGTTCCGACGGGACGTCCTCGACCGCGTCTACGTCGAGAGTCGGGGCGCGGCCTTCAGCGCCGAGTTCCTGGTCAAGGCGCACGACAAAGGACTCCGGGTCAAGGAACTCCCGGTGTCGCACCTGCCACGCGAGGCCGGATCCGCGACCGGCAATCGGCCGGACGTCATTCTGCGCGCGTTCAAAGAGATGACCGCGTTCTGGTTCAAGTCACGAGTCCTGCGCCGGGACTCGTGATCGATCTCGGCAACGGCGTCGAGAAGGCGCGGGCTCGTCATCAATCACGGGCGGCACGCGAGACAGGCCTTCGCGTTCTGACGGTCGCGCCGACCTCGTTCTTTTCCGATTACGGCTGCCACGTGCGCATTCTCGAAGAGTCCCGGGCGCTGGCGCGCCTCGGCGCCCAGATCGAGATCTGCACCTACCCCGGCGGACGTGATATCCCGAATCTCACGATTCATCGTGCTCCCGGTGGACGCTGGGGCAACGATGTGCGGGTGGGTAGCTCGTACCACCGCGTGTATCTGGATGGCTTGCTGACGGCGCACGTCGCCTTGCGCATCGTCGAATCGGCTCCGGCGATCGTGCATGCACATCTCCACGAGGGCGCGTTGATCGCCTGGCTCACGGCTCGGCCCGCACGGATTCCGGTCGTCTTCGATTTCCAGGGGAGCCTGACGAGCGAAATGGTCGATCACGGGTTCCTGGCGACCGAATCGCCGATGTTCCGACCGCTGCGGCGCTTCGAGCGATGGCTTGACCATACGGCCGAGGCCGTGCTGACCAGTTCCCACAATGCGGCTTCGATACTCATCGACCAGTTCGGAGTTCCCCGCGATCGCGTCCACGCGGTGCCCGACGCGGTCAACGCGGCCGAATTCGTTCCGTGGTGGACCGTACCGGAACATCTTCGTTTCGACGGGCGACAGGAGCTCCGCATTCCCCCGGGCCGCCAGGTTGTGGGCTACCTCGGCCTCCTCGCCGAGTACCAGGGCATCGGCCATCTCCTCCGGGCGGCCGCGGCTCTGGTGGCGCGTAGAGACGATCTCCATTTCCTGCTAATGGGCTATCCGGGCCACGAGCGCTATCGCGACTACGCGGCGCAACTTGGCATCGGCGATCACGTGACATTCACGGGCCGAATTCCCTACGAATGTGCACCCGAGCTACTCGCGCTTCTTGACATTGCCGTATCGCCGAAGCTGTCCGAGACCGAAGGCAACGGCAAGCTGCTCAACTACATGTCAGTCGGATTGCCCACAGTCGCCTTCGACGGTCCGGTTGGGCGTGAAATCCTGGGAGACGGCGGGCGGTTCGCGGCACACGGCGACGAGGCGTCTCTGGCCCGTGAGATGGCGGCGCTACTCGATTCGCCCCAGCGTCGCGCGATCGGCGAGGCGCTGCGCGCGCGCGCGATCAGCCACTTCTCGTGGGACGCCGCCGGGCAGGCGATCCTGGACGTCTACCAACGTCTGCTTGACCGATCGAATCGCGCGCGGGGCCACGCGATCTGATCCGAACCCGACGCCGGCGCGATTACGCGCGCGGAATGACGAGCGGTTGATCGATCTGAAGGATTGCGCCGTCTGGCAGGTTATTCGCGTCGCGAATCGACTGCCACGGCACACCGTACAGATCGGCGATCGCCTGTAGGCTGTCTCCGCCGCGCACGGTGTGGATCCGTTCGGCCGCGGTTGCCGTCGGTTGGGGCGTGGCGGTGCCCGTCGCCGTCACGACAATCGGAGTTGGGCTCGCCGGTGGTATCTCGGTCGGTGTGAGAGACGCCGGCGGGATTGGTGTCGGCGATGCGACGACCGGAGTTGGCGTTGTTACGGGGGCGGCGGTCACACGCGGTGTCTGGGTCGGCGGTCGCCGTTCGACGAGCACAACGGCTGAAGTCGCGGTGGTGGAAACGACCGTCGATGTTGGCGGGGCAGCGGTCACAGCGACCGTGCCCGTGGCAGCCGGAGCGGGTCGACTAGCCGCCAGGATCGGCGTGGTCGATGGCGACGCCGCGCGCACCTCGTCCTCGCGCAGGATTGCGATCGCCGCGGCGAGGAATAGTGCCGACGTCAACGCCAGAAGCCCGTAAAAGAGATAGTTCGAACTGTCGTCGGATCGTGATGGAGGGCGCGGGCGCGCGAGCGTCACGGCAGTGATTCCGTTAGCGGCCCTATTCCGGTCCCTTCCAGCGCCTGGCGAAGAGCCGGCGGTCGCGCTGGACTCGCGGAAGTGAGTGGATTTGTTGGTGCGGGCGTGCCTGGTGAGGGCCGGGGCGTCGGCGCGTCAACTGATGCGCCACTCGACCGAGTCGCGGTGGCATTCGCCGGCGTCAGTGTCGGAGGCGTGCCCGGGGCGGACGTTGCCGTCGCCGTGATCGTCGGAGACACTACGCCGGGTGTGAATACCGACGTGACCGGTGTCAACGTCGGAACCCCGCGTGACGTGGGCGTTGTCGTTGCCACCGACGTCGGCGGCGCTCCGCCGGGAGTGACGGTCGCCAGGGCCGGAGTCAGGGTCGGCACGCCGCCCAGCAGTGGCGTCCCAATCGGCGACGGTGCGCCGAGTTGAATTGTCGGAGTCAGGGTCGGCACGCCACCCGGTTTCGTTGGCACCGGCGACCCGGGCGTCGGTGTAGCGGTCGGTGTCCCGTTTCTTGAGATCGAGGGAGTCCCGGATGTGCGCGGTGTTCCCGGAACGAAAGTGACGGTGCCGGACGCCGGGCGGGGTGGCTCCGTCGGCGTCACGATGCGCGCCGGAGGCGAATACTGCCGCGGCGTTGGCTCGAGTGTAGCGGTGGGGGCGCCCGCGCCGGGCGTCACGCCGACCCTCGTGAGGCGAAGTTGTACCGTCGGCGCCGGCTCAAGCGTCGACGTGGCGGTTGTCGTCGGTAATGAGGCGGCGAGTTCCGTGGCCATCACGACCACTGTCTGGCGCACGGTGAAGACCCTCGCCTCCTCGGTCGGCACGGCGGACACTCGCGAGGCGACGACCGCACTCGCCAGTCCAAGGACGTAGAGGGACGTGGTGCCGAGCACGAGCACGAGGAGGAGAACACGCACGATCGCGGGTTGACCGCGGACAATCGCGATCCATGCCCTGATCAATCTGACGAGCGCGATTTGCAGTTCGCGGCTCCCGTCCTAAGACGCGGCCTCAATGGCCGCGCGCCCGTCCTCGAGCGTATGCCGACTTTGCCCCGATAGGTGCCCGCGCGTAGAATGCGCGGCAGCGCTCCCGACATATTAGGCGAGTTTTCGCCGTGGGGTCAAACTCACGCCAGTGTCCGACGTCAGCGTCTTCGCAGCGCGAGTCATCGAGAATGTCGAGCACGTCATCATCGGCAAGCGCGGCGCCATCGAGATGGTGCTGGCGGCCGTCCTATCCGACGGTCACCTGCTGATCGAGGACGTTCCTGGCGTCGGAAAGACGATGCTTGCCCGCGCGTTCGCGGTGTCGCTCGGCGGCACGTTTCGGCGCATTCAGTTCACGCCGGACCTATTACCAAATGACGTGACCGGCGTGTCGATTTTCAACCAGAAGACCGGAGACTTCGAGTTTCGCGCGGGACCGATCTTCACGACCGTCTTGCTCGCCGACGAGATTAATCGCGCGACGCCGCGCACTCAGTCAGCCCTCCTCGAATGCATGGGCGAACGCCAGGTGACCGTCGACGGGATACCGCGCGCGTTGCCGCGACCATTTATCGTTATGGCGACGCAGAACCCGATCGAGTATGAAGGAACGTTCCCGCTCCCCGAGGCTCAGTTGGATCGGTTCATCATGCGGATGCGCGTGGGGTACCCGGGGCTCGAGGAAGAGCGCCAGATGACGCACGCGATCGGGCACACCCATCCGATCGAGTCCGTCCGAGCCGTGTCGTCGGGCCATGAACTCGTCGATCTTCAGGCGCGCGTCGCGGATATCTACGTCGCCGACGACGTGCGCGACTATGCGCTTCGACTCGCGCGCTCGACCCGCGATCACGGCGACGTCGCGCTCGGTGTCAGTCCGCGCGGGACTCTCGCCCTGATACGTGTCGCGCAGGCGCTCGCGGCGATTCGGGGCGACGGTTTCGTCCTGCCCGATGACGTGAAGCGAGCCGCGATCCCGTGCCTCGCGCACCGACTGCTCATGCGCACGGAGAGCCAGATTCGTGGTCGGCAAGCCGACGCGATCGTCACGGCATTGCTTGGGTCGATCGATGTCCCCATAGCCATCCCGCGGTGATACCGGTCACGCCGGTCATCATCGGCATCTTCCTGATCGCGTCGTTCTTCAAGATTGCTTTCCTCTATCACGTCCTCTATCTGCTGGTCGCGGTCGTTGTCGTCTCGCGCGTTTGGGCGCATCTCGCCGCGCGCGCGATCACGGTCGAGCGGAGATTCGAGTCTCCGGCGTTGCACGGCCAGGAGATAGACGTCGTCCTGGCGATCAGAAACCGCGGTTGGCTTCCGGTGCCGTGGCTCCGTACGCACGATCATCTGCCGCTCGCCCTGGCAACGTCGGCCAACGTCGATCAGGTGGTCTCGCTCGGACCGCGCGCGGAGCGCGTGATGAGCTTTCGAACCACCGGTCGCCAACGCGGCTGGTATGAGCTCGGTCCCGTCCGGATCGAAGTCGGCGATCTTTTCGGCTTCGCACGGCACGCCATCGAGTTCGCCACCAAGGCGCGATTAACGGTGTATCCACGAATCGTTCCGATCGGACGCCGCGGCCTCGTGTCGCGGCTACCCTTCGGCGCGGTGCGTTCTCGCGCCGCGTTGTTCGACGATCCGTCCCGCGTGATTGGGGCGCGCGAATACCAGCCTGGCGATTCGCTTCGATCCGTTCACTGGTCGGCGACCGCTGCCACCGGAACGCTCCAGGTTCGGAAGCTCGAACCGGCGATGACCTTGCGAACTGTCGTCGCGGTCGATCTCTCGCGCGACGCCTATCCGGCCGAGTTTCGCTTCTACGCGTCGGAACTGGCGATCGTCGCGACAGCCAGCGTGGTCAGTCACCTTATCGACCTCCGGCAGGAGGTGGGACTGGTTGTCGCCGGTCGCGACCCCATGCTCCCGTTAGGAACGAACGCGCGAGCCCTGGACGCCGCGAAGGGAAACACACAGCGCGAGCGTATCTTGAGCACGTTGGCGCGTGTCCATCTCGATGATTGTCCGCCGATCGCGAATGCCCTCTCCGCGGCGGCGGCTTCGTTCGGCTGGGGAACGAGCCTGATCGTAGTCGTACCAGCGATCACTGCCGAATTGATCGCGATCCTGACCAGACTGCGGCGGTCCGGCGTCAGCGCGAGCGCGATCCTGGTTCGTCGGACGACGCCGTACGGCGCGATCGAAGAGAGCGTGCCGGCCTGGCTGTCGACGATCGACGTTTGGCGAGATGACGACCTCGACACGAGCGAACATGGCGCCGTCCGCTCGGTGCCGGTGCGACTTGGCTCGAACTAGGCGGAGCTGGCTGCCCTCGTTTCCCGAGTTCTTCGCGGAGCGATCTCTCGCCACCCAGAACGTGGCGATGGCCGCGATCGAGTGCGTGCTCTCGGCGGTGTCGATTGCGCTGTTCATCCTGGGTGTCGTTCAGTTTTCAGTCGCGGTGATCGGGGCGGACGTGACCTACGGCGCCCACATTCTCGCCGGGATCGTCGCGTGCGCCGCCTACCTCTACGGTCGCAGGTTCGAACGCGCAACCGCGATCTGGCGCGAGTGGCTCGTGATTCTCACGCCGTTCATTCTCATCGCGCGCGTGGCGCCGTACGCGATCGATCCCGACCTGTTCGGACGCGACCTCGCCGCGTGGCTTCAGGATCCGACGGCATTGTTCGACGCAGGCTTCCTGTTTCGCATCGTGCTATTGCTGTCCGCCTGGATCATGGCGTTTGCGACAACGGCCGACCTCATCGCCGTGCGCGTGCAGCGCGGCGAGTTGTCGAGTACCCCGCCGAGGACCGTCATCGAGCGGGCGTGGGAGTCGGATCGCATCCGTGCGATCGACCACACGACCCCGCTGGTGAGACTCGCGGGACGGTTGTTCGGATTCGGCCTCGCGCTGCTTTTCCTCGCCGCCTTGAGCTCATTGACGGTCGGACAACGGCTCTCGCTCGATGCGGTGGCCGATCTCTTTCGCGTCGGAAGGGCCAGCGTCGCGTCTGCCCAGATGACGGTGGTTGCGTACTTCCTCGCCAGCCTCGGACTCATCGCCCACGCGTATTACGCTCGCCAGTGCACCATCTGGACGCTCGATTCCGTTGCGATTGCGCCGGATCTGGGGCGACGGTGGTCGGCGATCGCGGTGGGTGTCGCCGCGGCCGCGGCCGTGCTGGCATTCGCGCTGCCGACCAGCGGACTGCTCGGATTGGCCGACATCGTGCACCTTCTTCTCCGCGGTCTCGTCACGGTCGGCTCGTACCTGATGCTGGCGATGTTCTTCGTCTTCTGGGTGTTGACGTATCCGCTCCGCTTTCTGGTCAGTGACGTGGCGGCGCCGCCGTCCGAGAGTGGATTTCGCCCGCCGCCGGCTATGGATGTCGCGCCATCTGATTCGAGCCTCTTCGATGTGCTGCGCACCCTTCTCATTTGGACGCTCGTGCTCGGTCTGCCCCTGTACTCCGCGAGTGGTTTGTGGTCGCGGCGTGGCGGCGGAATCGCGGCACGTGGGCGCACTGTGGTGATGTGGTTGCGCGATGCGTTCGCCGCGCTGGCGCGAATCATCGTCAACCTGCTCCGTGGAGCGCGCGATGTCACGATCGCGTTGGTGGATCTGGTCGCCGGCCGCGCCCGCGCGATCGCGTCTGGGCAATACCCGCGCGTTCCGGCGCGCGGTCGCGGATATCGGTCCGCGATCGTGGCCGTGTTTGCGGTCGTGCTCTCGCGGGCCGATCGCCACGGAATTGCGCGTCGCCGAGGGCAGACCGCGGTCGAGTGGACGCCCGATCTCGCCCGCGCGATCCCGTCGGCCGCCCAAGAAATCGCGGAACTCACCACGGTCTTCAATGCGGCGCGATACGGACCGGACGACCCGACAGGCGCCGATGTCGGAGTTGCGCGCCACGCTTGGACCATGATCCGGCGGTGCTTGGCCGTGCGCGTTCGCGTGCCGTAGGAAATCGGTGCGCATAGCAATCGGCACCGCCGCGCGAGTGTCCGCCGTGGCGCGCGATCTCGGCGCGCTGGTCGCGATCGCGTGCGTGGTCGCCTGGCAGCATTGGCGGCCACTGTTCGAGCCTGGCACCTGGCTGCCGGCCCACGGTGGCGATCTGGCTGGTCTGATTTACCCGAACTATCGATTCGCGGCCTGGGCAATCCGACAGGGAGAGATTCCTTTCTGGAATCCGTACAGCTTGACCGGCGCGCCGTTCCTGGCCGATATCCAGTCCGGTGTTCTGTATCCCCTGAACCTACTGGTTTTCGCGCTTGTGCCCGAGGTCGGATATCGAGTCCTGACCGGCCTTGTTCTCTTCCACCTCTGGCTGGCCGGAGCCAACGCGTACGCGTGCGGCCGTGGTCTCGGCCAGACACGGCTGGGCGCCCTCTTTGCCGGAATCGCCTTCGCCTTATCCGACCTGTTCGTCATCCACGTCGGCAATCTCAACACCATCGCGGTTGCGTCGTGGCTGCCTCTGATCGTGCTCGCGACGTTGAAGGTGTTGGGTGGCGCGAGGAGATGGATCGCGATCGGCGGTCTGGCCGTCGCCATGGCGGCGCTCGCCGGGCACGTGCAGCCGCTCTTGTTCGGATTACTCGCGGCCGCGGTCGTCACCCTGATCCGCGCGGCGATGATCGGTCGCCGAGATTGGTGGGCGGCGGCCCGTCGCCTGGTCGGCGTCGCGGCGATGGTCGCGATCGGACTGGCAATTGCCGCGCCTCAATTGTTGCCCGCCCGAGAGTTGACCGCGTACTCGCTGCGCAGCGCGCTCACGTACGAGCAGTCGATCGAGTACAGTCTCGCGCCAGCGCATCTCATCTCGATGATCGTTCCTGGCTGGTATGGTCGCGGCCCCGATCGGTACTGGGGGCAGTGGCTACGGTCCGAGGGCGGCTACATTGGCATCGCGACGCTCGCGCTTGCCGCGCTCGCCCTGACGATCGCGGCCGCTCGGCATCGCCGACTGACTGGAACGGAGGCGCTCGCTGCCTCCGTTGTGGCGCCAATCGGCGGGTTAGGGCTCGTTGGTTTCGCGCTGGCGCTGGGCGGAGCGACGGGTCTGCACGCGCTCTTCTACCAGTTCGTCCCGCTATTCGGATCGCTGCGTGGCGCCGCTCGGACGATCGTGCTGACCGATCTCGCGCTGGCGCTGCTCGCTGGCGCGGCGGTGTCGGCGATCAGCGTCGGCCTTCGATGCGCCGACTGCCTCGCAATCGATCGTTTCTTGGCCCGCGCTACGCGCCTCTGGCTCTACGCGCTTGCGCTCGTGCCGTTTGGCGGGGTTCTGCTCCTGCTGCTTCGCGACAATCCGGCGCTCCCTCGGGCGACCGGTGTCGTCGAGGGATGGATCGTCACGTCGATCTGGTTCGGCGCGACCATCGGCGTGCTGCGCGCCCGACAGCGGGGTGTCGGGCGGCGGCACGGTGCGGCGATCGCGTTTGGCGCGCTGATCGCGCTCGATCTCGTGAGCGCTTCCCAGGGCATCGAGATCACGCACCGCGATCCGCGCCAGGGATTCGGAAGACCCGAGATCGCGTCGTTCGTCCAGGAGCGCGATCCGTTCGCGCGAGTGGACACGAATACCGGTATCTCCGCGCAGTGGCCGCCGTCGAGCGCCCTGATCCTTCGACTCGGCGATGTCGCGACCGGCAACCATCCACTCGAGCTGGCCGATTTCCATCGATACTGGAGTGCGATCGAGTCGCGTTCCAGTGTGCTTTACGATCAACTGGGAGCGCGCTACCTCGTCGCGCCGCGGTCGGCACCGGTTGATCAATCCAAGTTCTCGCCTGTCCTCGAGTCGGGAGGCGATCTGACCGTCTACGAGAACTCCCGCGCGGTGGGCGCGGCGCGACTGATCGGCCGAACGGAGTCGACAACCCACGATCGTGTCATCGAACGCATGCGCCAGATCGATCTCACGCGGACCGCGATCGTCGAAGGCCCTGATACGAATGCCGATGGATTCGCCGATCTTCGCGTTGGCCGGATCGGCACCGGCGCGATGCGCATCACGTTGCCGTCCAACCACTCCGGTGGGTACGTCGTGGTCGCCGAGTCGTGGTATCCAGGCTGGCGCGCGACGGTCGATGGTCGGCCAGCGGACGTCGTGAGATCGAACTTTCTGTTCCTCGGCGTCCGGGTCGGCCCGGAAGATCGCCAGGTGGAGCTTCGGTTCATCCCCACCGACTGGGCGTGGTCGATCGCGCTGGCGACGGTCGGTGTGGTTGGCGCAATCGTCGCGGCCGCCTGGCCATTTACACTCGGGCTGTGGACCGCTCATACCCGGACCGGCCGTGGATCGGCGTCGGAGTCCTGATCGTCGACGACGGGCGTCTGCTGCTGATTCAGCGTGGCACGGAACCGAGCCGAGGTCGGTGGGCGCTGCCGGGTGGGATGGTCAACATTGGCGAGCCGGCGCGCGAAGCCGCCGCGCGCGAGGCACTGGAAGAAACCGGGCTTCGCGTTTCGGTGGGCGATGTGTTCTGGGTCGCCGACGGCATCACGCATGCGAGTGACGGGCGCGTTCAGTACCACACCGTGATCCTCGACTTCCTGGCGACAGTCGTCGGCGGCGACCTGGGTCACGCCGATGACGCGATGGCGCTTGGCTGGTTCAGCGCCGACGACCTAGTGGGCGTACCCCTGTCCGGTCCGATGTGGCCTCTGGTCGAGCGGCTTTTCGAGCGGCGATTCGAGCGCTGTTAGTCGGCCGGCGCAGCCGGCCCGGGATTCTCCGAGCGGCTCGCGTTCAGGCGCGGCTCCTGGCCGCGCTGGCCCGGGACGTAATAGCGTCGTCCAACGAGTTGATCGGGCAAGTGCGCCTGCGTGACACGCGCGCCAGGGAAGTCGTGGGCGTATTGGTAGCCACGGCCGTACCCCATGCCGGCCATCAGTCGCGTCGGCGCGTTGCGCAGATGCAGCGGCACTGGGAGCGCGCCGGATCGACCGACCTCTTCGCGCGCGGCCTGAAACGCGGCCATCGCGGTGTTGCTTTT
The DNA here is from genome assembly GCA_004297775.1 of Chloroflexota bacterium. Lineage (GTDB taxonomy): Bacteria > Chloroflexota > UBA6077 > FW602-bin22 > FW602-bin22 > FW602-bin22. The sequence goes on from SCUE01000003.1 coordinate 26,177, forward strand.
CGGCGCGAGCGCCAGGAAGATCGTCGCCTCGGTCAGCGGCAAGTAACCCTCGGGCATACCGATCGCATGTACCGCCTGTTGTGCCGCGACCGCGACCGTTAGCGCCTGGGGGCTGGCCAGACCGACGTCCTCGGCCGCCGAGAGGACGAGCCGTCGGGCGATGAACATCGGATCCTCGCCCGCCTCAATCATTCGGGCCAGCCAGTAGACGGCCGCGTCAGGGTCAGATCCGCGAATCGACTTGATGAACGCCGAGACCACGTCGTAGTGCTGGTCGCCGGCCTTGTCGTACGGGAGCGCGCGCCGCTGCACGACGTCCTCGACGATCGCCTGGTCGATGCGTCGCACGCCGGACGGATCAGGCGTCGCGGTGTCGGCCGATGCTTCAAGGGTGTTGAGCGCGGTGCGCGCGTCACCCCCGGACAGGCGAACGATCGCCTGTTTGCCATCATCGGTCAGCACGACCTCGATCGCGCCGATCCCTCGATCCGAATCGCCAAGCGCCCGACCGATGAGATTTTCGATGTCGCAGTCGTCGAGGGGCTCGAGCCGCGCGACGCGGCAGCGAGAAAGCAGGGCCGCGTTGACCTCGAACGACGGATTCTCGGTCGTGGCGCCGATCAACGTGATCAAGCCGTCTTCGACGTGCGGCATAACGGCATCCTGCTGTGCCTTCGTCCAACGGTGGACCTCGTCGACGAAGAGGAGCGTGCGGCTGCCGGCGCTTCGACGAATCCGCGCGGCGTCGATCACCTTGCGTAGCTCGGGGACTCCCGCATTCACCGCGCTCATCGACTCGAATGCGGAGTGGGTGGCTCGTGCCATGATTCGCGCCAGCGTCGTCTTGCCGCACCCGGGCGGTCCCCATAGGATCAGCGAGCCGACTCGATCGCTGGCGATGGCGCGATGCAGCGACTTGCCTTCATCGACCAGGTGATGCTGACCGAGGAATTCGTCGAGCGTTCGTGGTCGCATGCGCGCCGCGAGTGGAGAGTCTCGGGACGGCGTTTCGTCGGCCGCGGCAAACAGCGACCGTTGAAGGCCGCCCTGTGAACTCATCATCACGCGACAGTCCTCGGTACGGTGCGTACGAAGGACATTCTGAGATGAGTGACCATTCGTTCTGTGAGCAGGTTAAGGTCAAGGGAACCGTGGTAGTGCTCTTGGAGATTCGTAACGGTGCGACCTTCAATTCCGCACGCCAGGATGCCCGCCCAGTGCTCTGGATCGGTCGCGACGTTCAACGCCACTCCGTGGCTGGTGATTCCGCTGGAAATCTTGACGCCGATCGAGGCGATCTTGGCGTGGCCGAGCCAGACTCCAGTGTGCAAATCATCGCGCTCCGCGCAGACACCGTACTTGGCCAGCAGATGAACGATTCCGTTCTCCAGCGCGCGCAGGTAAGCATGGGCATCGCCGCCGCGCTGACGGAGATCGATGATCGGGTACGCCACGATCTGGCCTGGCCCGTGGTAGGTCACGTCGCCGCCTCGATCCGTTTCGATGACCGTGATGCCAAGCCGCGCGAGTTCGGCATCGTCGATCAATATATGCCCGCGCGATCCGGAGCGGCCGATCGTGTAGGTCGCGGGATGTTCCGCGAGGACGATCGTGTCCGGCCTTGCGTCGCTCCGACGTTCAGTGACGAGACGACGCTGAAGCGCGACGCCCTCGACATAACCAATGCATCCAACATGAATGACCTCGAAGTCCGTCGCGATCACGGTACGCTGGCGCGGCTCTTCGCGAGTTGATCGCGCGCGTGATAGGAACTGCGAACGAGCGGTCCGGATTCGACGTGCCGAAAGCCCATCGCCAGTCCGCGCGACTTCAACAGTGCGAACTCCTCGGGTGTGTAGTAACGCTCGACCGGAACGTGCCGGGCGTCTCCGGTTGGCCGCAGGTACTGCCCAATCGTGATGACCGCCACACCGGCGTCTCGGAGATCCTGAAGCGTCTCGACCAATTCCTCGAACGCCTCGCCGAGGCCGACCATCACGCCGGACTTCGTGATCGTGGCACCCATCGCGCGAGCGTCACGGAGAAGGCGCAGGGCACTGTCGTAGTCGCTGCGGGGCCGCGCGGCCGGGTGGATGCGCCGCACCGTCTCGATGTTGTGATTCAAGACGTCCGGCTGAGCGTCGATGACGGTCCGTAGTGACGCAGAGTCAAAACCGAAATCGGGGACCAGCACCTCGATGTCGCACGAGGGGATTCTGTTTCGCACGCGGCGGATCGTCGCGGCGAAAACTGCCGCCCCTCCATCGGCGACATCGTCTCGCGTGACCGACGTGATGACGACATGGCGAAGGTCCAGGTGCGCGACCGCCTGGGCGACCCGGTCGGGCTCGCCCCAGTCGAGAACGCCCTCGGGGTGTCCGGTGTCGATCGCGCAATACCCGCATCGGCGGGTGCACTTATCGCCCAGAATGAGAAATGTCGCGGTCCGCGCATCCCAGCACTCGCGCTGATTCGGACAACGCGCCTCTTCGCAGACCGTGTGCAGAGTCAGGCCGCGCATCAGGCTCTGAACGTCGCGGAAATTCGGTCCATCGTGGAACGGCACGCGAATCCACGCCGGGCGCCCATCGGCCATCTCGGCACGGTCGGCGACGGCGTGCCGGAGGGCAGTACGTTCGCTCACTGGAGCGTCGTTTCTGGCCCGTACGCTTCGAGCCGCTTCTTGAGTGCCTGCATGAACCGGCCAGCCTGTAGCCCATCGAGGATTCGGTGATCGAACGTGAGGCACGACCCCATCATCGAGCGAATCGCGATCGATTCGCCATCGGGACCGCCGATCACGACCGGGCGTCGCGCGACGGCCTCCATCGTGAGAATCGCGGCCTGCCCCTCGTTGATGATGGGCTGGGAGGAGATCGCCCCGAAGGCGCCGGTGTTGTTCAGAGTGAAGGTGCCGCCCCGCACGTCATCCGGCGCGAGCGCCTTCGACCGAGCGCGTGTCGCGAGCGAACGTATCGCGCGCGCCATCCCCGCAATGCTTAGGCCATCGGCACCGCGAATCACTGGCACGATCAGTCCATCGTCGAGGCCGACCGCGATTCCGAGATTGATCTCGGCGCGCGCCCGAATCCCGGGACGTCCGTTCGACTCTTCATAGCGCGCGTTCAAGATCGGGAACTCGCGCAGGCATGCCGCCGCCGCCGCGCCCATGAATGGCGCGTAGGTCAGCTCGAATCCCTCTCGCTCGCGGAAGCCGGCCTGGCCGCGCTCGCGCAGTCGCGCAATGCCAGTCACGTCGATCTCGTAGCAGATCGTGACCCGCGGCACGGTTGTGGCACTTCGCGTCATGTGCTCGGCGATTGCCCGTCGCATCGGCGTCAACGCCGCCCAGTCGGCCAACTTTGTACCCTCGGCGACGGCAACCGGAGGCGGCTCGGCTGCCTGAGGAACCGCCGGAATTGTCGGGGATTGCGTTCGCGCCGCGATCGCCGCCTCAACGTCTTCACGCGTGACGCGACCTCCGAGTCCGGTGCCCGCGATCGCGGCGAGATCGATGCCGTGCTCGCGCGCCAATCGTCGGACGAGCGGACTCGTGCGCGCCGCGGCGTCGTCGACTTCCGTCGCCGCATTGGCGGGCGGCGCCGCGACGACAGCCGACGGCTGCGACATGGTCGGTGAATCTGGCTCGGCGCGAGCCGCGCGCACCCTCAGCGCGCCCGCGCCTTGTTCGCCATCGAGGACCGCGAGAACCGCGCCGGTCTTTGCACTCTGGCCCTCGTCGACGACAATCGAGGTCAGCAGACCGGCCGCCGGCGACGGCACCTCGACATTCACCTTGTCGGTGATGATCTCGACGAGCGGCTCGTCCTTCTCGACCCGATCGCCGATAGCCTTGAGCCACCGTCCGATCGTGCCTTCTTCAACCGATTCGCCGAGACGCGGCATCGTGATCGTGACTGACACGTCGTTCCCCCTGAACTATCGGCCTTCGATGATTGCAATCGCGCGATCCATTTGTGGATCGCGACCCTCCGCCAGGTCGTCGAGCGAGATGTCGACGGTGATGTGCGGCTGGACGCCAACCTTATTGAGTTCCGCGGATCGAATGCCCGTCACCACACGGGTGGTTGCGATCTCGATCGCCGTTCCGTCGGCGAGTGGAAAAACCTGACCAGTCGATACACAGCCGGCCGTGCGCGCGCCGACCGCGATGGCCAGGCGATGCTCCTTCAGAGCCGACGCCAGGATTTCCGCGCCGGATGCGGTGCCGTTGTTCGTCAAGACAACCAATGGTCGGTCGCGAAGCCAATACGAGCCGTCCGCCCGAAAAGTCACAGTCTTTCCATCGCGTGCGATCGACTGAAACAGCGCGCCATCGCGAATGAATCGGCTGGTTGCGCGCGTAATGACATCGAGTTGGCCGCCGCCATTGTCGCGGAGATCGAGTATGACCGCGCGGGCACCCTGGCGGTCGAGGTCGGCCAGCGCCCGATCCAGTCGATCGATCAGGGCTTCGGTGAAGCCGTACACGTGCACGTATCCGATTGTCGCCGTCACCATCCTGCTCTCGACGCTCGGCGCAACGATCTGGCCGCGGGTCAGCGTCACGTCGAATGGACTGGACTGGCCCGGTCGGGCGATCGTCAACCGGACGGTCGAACCTTCTGGTCCACGCACGCGCGCGACGACGTGGTCGATGCCAAGCTCCGTCAGCGGCTCGCCGTCGACCGCGATCAGACTGTCGCCACGCCGGAGACCCGCCTGGGCGGCCGGTCCATCGGCAAATACCTCGATGACGGCGTACCGATTGTCGGCCGTGCGGCGCACCAAGACTCCGACCCCGCCGAATCGCGCGTTCCCGGCCAGTCGGCGCGTCTGCTCGCGGACTTGCAGCGCGGAGAGGAAACCGGTGTGGCAATCGTCGAGACTGGCGGCGGCTTCGCCAATCATCCTATGAGCGAGCCAGGACGGGTCGATCTTCGACGCGTATCGGCCGGCGATCTGTCGGTAGCGCGCCCGGCTCGACTGTGCCGTTTCCGCGAGTGCCCCACCCACCGGAGGAACGTCGAAGTCGCGCGCGAGAACTCCAGCCTGTGCCAGCGCAAGCCACGCTCCGCGTTGCCCAGCCGCGAAGAGCTGGGTCGATTCGACGCCGGAGGCGTAGTTCTCGGTCAGGAGCGCAATTGCCTGGCCATAGGTCTGCGCGCCGATCGCGATGGGATCAACCGGCCGGTCGGCCATCGACTGATCGACCGGGGCTTCCATAGTGTCGAGAGAATCGCAAGCCGTCAGCGCCAGTGCCAGCGCCAACCCCGCGATCAAGCGTCGGGCGGCGCGCGCCTCGGTCACGTCAAAAGCCTCGCTCCACGAACAGGCGCGCGAGAAGGTTGTCGACCGGGGCGTAGTCGTCGGTCAGTGCGAACTGGCGGCCGCTGTTCAAGTAATCGCGGAGCGACTCGTCGTCGAGAACCGCCGTGAACTTCGCGCGAGTCGTCATCAACCCTTCAAACTGCATGAATGCGTCGATGTCAAGCTTCTTCGGTGACGCCAACGCGACGTAGGTACTCGGTCCGCGACCTTCCCAGGCGCGCCCCAGAGCAAACAGGTAGACGTGTTCGAAAACATCTCCGAGCGTCCGGAGATACGCGCGGAGGAATTCCCCGGAATGGTAGTTGTCGATGATGTTGGTCATCAGGATTCCATCATCGCGCATCGATTCGCGGACCATTCGATCGAACTCGCGTGTCGTCAGGTGGTATGGGACCGATAGATCGTTGAACGCGTCGCCGTAGACGAGATCGTACCGATCGCGCGGCCGGTTCTCGATGAACCACAGGCGAGCATCCTGATTAATTGTGCGAACCCGCGATTCAAGCGGGAGCGCGAGGAAGTCGTGCGCTGCCCGTGTCACGGCCGGGTCCACCTCGAGAACATCGATGTCGGCAAATGGATATACTGCGCCGATGTACCTCGGGAACGTATATCCACCGCCGCCGATCGACAGTGTCGAGAAGCGCGGCTTGTCGCGAACGTGCCATTCCGTGATTTCGTTGTAGACGCGCTCATAGCCGTAGCCGATGAATTTCGGGTCATCGAGCGACACGTAGCTGTGGACGAGGTGATCGAGCACCATCGATTTCACGTCGACGCCATCGATCTTGGCCGAACTAATCCGAATGCAGTAATAGCTCGATTCCACCACGCACGGCGCCGCGAACGTCGCGCGATAGCTGTAGAAGACTCCGACGCCCGCGACCACAAGCGCGATGACCGTGGCGCGCGGGATTCCGCGCCAGAACTGACCGATCACGATACCAACCACGATCAGGATTGCCGCCACGGTCCAGACGATCGACCGCGTTCCCATCGCCTCAATGAGAAAGAAGCCGGTCACGAACGTCCCGACGATCGAGCCAACCGTTGACACGGCGTAGATCAGTCCAACGGTGCTGCCGGTCCGCGCGAGATCGACCAGGGACAACTTGATGACGACCGGCGAAATCGTGCCGAGCACGAACGTCGGCAGGAAGAAGATGCCGGCCGTGTAGATAACGATCCGACCCATCAGAGGGATCTCGCGGCTTACGTCGAGATTCACGAAGAGATTGGTTGCGGCCAGAATCCCCAGCGACAAGATGCCGGATACGATGAAGAGCGCCCCGAGCAACACGTTCGACGCCGACCGGTCCGCGAGCCAACCGCCAGTGAAATTGCCCAGCGAAATTCCGGCCAATACGACTCCGATAATGCTCGTCCACGTATAGAGCGAGACGCCGATGTACGGCGCCATGATCCGACCTGCAATCAACTCGATGACGAGTGTGCAGAAACTCGCGATGAAGACGATTGTGCAGGCGACCCAGGGGTTCGATACGCGCATGGCGACGCCATTCCTTGCGGCGGATTCCGGAACGCGCATTCTACGGGCGCTGAACGACCCAGGGCAATTCACCCGTTCGCCGTGAGACGCCGCGCGGGTCCGCTTGGGAATGCAGTCCTGGTTAGGGACGTACCACGGCTTTGACGATCTCACGGCGCGCCATCCGGTTCAGGAGTCCCGGTACATCGTCGAGCCGTCCCTCTGCGCCGAGAATCGGCCCGATTCGGACGCGCCCGGATTGCATTAGCGCGAGCGAGCGCTCGATCGCCGATGGCGTGTGATGAAACACGCCGCGAATCGTCAATGCGTCATAATGAATGCGACCGGTGTCTAACGCGGCTCGGGTGCCGCCCGGACAGCCGCCGAACATCACGATCGTGCCGCCGCGCCGCGCCAGGCGGGGCGCTTGTTCCCACACGTCGACCTGCCCGGTCGCCTCGATGACGGCGTCGGCGCCGCGACCGTTGGTGACTCGACGGACTGATTCCTCGGCCTCGTCGATCGATGACGCAGTGACATCCGCGCCGAGCGTCTTCGCCATCGCCAGTCGATCTCGCGAACGTCCGACTGCCACGATCACGGCCGCGCCACTCGACCGCAACACCTGGACGAACATCAGGCCGATCGCACCGGTTGCGCCAAGAACCACGACCGTGTCCCCGGGCTCAATCGCGGCGCCATCGATTCCCGCCACGACGCACCCGAGCGGCTCGATCGCGGCCGCGCTCGCGTCGTCGAGCGCGTCGGGAATCGCGTGAGTGTTTCGTTCGACGATCGGCGCCGGCACGATCGCGCGTTCCGCGAACGCGCCCCAGTTCAAGTGTCGATCCAGCTGTTCGCACAGGTTGGTCTGGCCTCGCTTGCAGAAGAAACAGGCCGCGCACGGCGCGGAGTTCGCCGCGGTCACCCGGTCGCCAACGCGAAACTTCGTGACGCCCTCGCCGACGACCGCGACCCGTCCCGCCATCTCGTGGCCGAAGGGCATCGGAGGCCGAAACAACCGATGGCCGCGCAGAAACGCCTTCAGGTCGGTGCCACACGTCAGCGCGGCCGTGACGTCGATGACGATTTCGCCACGCGCCGGCATCGGTTCGGCGATATCTCGGACGCTCAGTCGTCCGGGTGCTTCGAAGAAAACGGCTCGCACCTACGATGGTCCGTTGGCCGTGACGACGACTTTCAGCGCCTCGCGATGCGTCGCGGTGACGCGAAACGCCTCGGCGGCCTGTTCGAATGGCACGACGCGTGTCACGAGGGGCGCCACCCGAACGAGTCCACGGCTCAACAAGTCAAGCGCGGTGCGCGTGTCATCCGGATCCGCCGAGTACGTCGTGGTGATCGCGATCTCGCGGAAGAACACGCGATGTGGTTCCAGTGCCAGTGTCTCGCCCGGTCCGGTCGGTCCGAAGAGGACGACTGTGCCGCCTGGCGCCGCGTAATCGATCGCGCGATCGAGGACATCGACACGCGGCGGCGTCACGATCACGAGATCGCATCGCAGGTTCGCGAGGTCCTCCGAGTCCAGAGCGAAGGCGCGCGCTCCGGCGAGTCCGCGGGCGAGTCCGCGGCGCTCCTCGATCGGATCGATGATGACGACGTCGCCGGCGCCCCAGGCGCGCGCGATCTGGGCGTGCAATTGTCCGGTCAGACCAGCGCCGACGATCAGCACCGAGTCGCCCGGACGAAAGCGGGCGCGGCGAAACGTGCGTACGCAGCACGCCAGCGGTTCGATTAGTGTCGCGTCGACATCAGTGAGGTGGTCAGGAAGCGGCAGGACATCGGTCGCCACGATCTCCCGCGGCACGCGAATGAGTTCGGCCAATCCGCCCGGGTCCAGGCGCGTGGATCGAAAGAGAAGACAGCTCGTCGTCGCCCCCCGACGGCACGCCGCGCACACCAGGCACGGGACGTGATGATGAACGAATACGCGAGTCCCCGGGCGGAGGTGTGAGGCGTGATTATCAGTCTCGACGACAATGCCGACGACCTCGTGTCCCGGAATGAGCGGCGCCCGCGGCTTCATGTACCACTCGAGCACGTCTGACCCACAGACGCCGCAGGCTCGAAGCGCGACGATGATGTCGCCGGCGCCGGCAGTCGGTCGATCGCGCTCGACGATCCGCACGTCGTCGTTCGCGCGATACTCGACGGCCCGCACGTAGCGAGTATAGGGAGCCGTCAGTACAATCCCGCGGTGACCGACGGGCGCCTGACCGCCGCCGCCAACGCATTCCGGCGCGTCGAGGACGTGGCTGAGACGTTGGCCAAGCACTCCTACATCGCCGAGTCGGGCCTGGCCATGGCGGTGTTTCTCTCCCTGAAACTTGGCAAACCGCTCCTACTCGAGGGTGAAGCGGGGGTTGGAAAGACCGAGATTGCCAAGGTCCTGACGAGCGCACTCGGCGCCGAGATGATCCGCCTCCAATGCTACGAAGGCATCGACGTCTCAAGCGCTGTCTACGAATGGAACTACCTGCGACAGATCCTCTTTCTCCGGTCGGCTGACGCGGGATCGACCACCGAGGGCGATCGGATCCGTCAGGTATTCGGTCCCGAGTTCCTGTTGAAGCGGCCGCTTCTGCGCGCACTCGACGGTGGCGATCGGCCAATCGTCCTCCTGATCGATGAGATCGACCGCGCCGACGATGAGTTCGAGGCTTTCCTGCTCGAACTCCTGTCGGACTTCCAGGTGACGATCCCCGAACTCGGCACCGTGCGAGCCGAGAAGGTGCCGGTTGTCATCATTACGTCGAACCGAACGCGCGAGATCCACGACGCGTTGAAGCGGCGCTGCGTCTATCACTGGATCGACTATCCGTCGCTGGAGAAGGAGCTTCGCATCGTTCGATCGCGAGTGCCGGAATTGCCGGACGATCTGGCCAATCAGGTCTGCGAGTTCGTTCGCGCCCTACGCGAACAGGATCTGTACAAGCTCCCGGGCGTCGCGGAAACGCTCGACTGGGCGCGTGCGCTTTCGACGCTCGGTCAGCGCGACCTGAGCGAGCGTGTCGTGGTGGAGACACTCGGCTGTCTCCTGAAGTACCAGGAAGACTTCAAGACCCTCGAGGGCGATCCAATTCGACGCCTGATCGGCGCGGCGAAGGCGTCCTAAGCATCAACGCTGGTGATTGACGCCGCCTCACGGGGCCAGGCGCGGAGCGACGATGAGATCGTCGGAGGTCGGCTCGTCCGCAATATCTTGTTGTTCGGACGCGTCTTGCGGGCCGCTGGGATCCCTCTGAGCGCCGGCCGCGAGATGGAACTCCTCGGGGCACTCCGGTTGGTGAACGTCGGCGATCGCGATCAGGTGTACGCGGCGGCCGCGAGCATCCTCTTGAGCCATCGCGATCATCGCGCGATCTTCGATCGTGCGTTCGCCCTGTTCTTCGCGCTTGCCTTCCGGGATGAGATGTCGCCGCCGCCGGATGCGCCACGATCGACGGTCGACGAGGCCGTCGGTCAGGCGCCACCCGAGGACGGCTCGACCGATGCTGACGTGGAGGCGGCGACCGCGAATCCGATGGCGCGACCATCGGACACACTGAACGAGAGTCAGGAGAAGGAAGCCGACGGCGCCGAGGCCCCCGATGCACAGACGTACAGCGGCAACGAAGTCCTTCGAGCGAAGGATTTCGATCGCTACACGTCCGAGGAGATCGCGCGTGCGCGCGAACTCATGCGGCAAATGCGCCTGCGACCAGGAGTCCGCCGGACGCGCCGCATGGTTCCGTCGGCCGGCGGCCGGCATCTCGACATGCGGGCCGTGACTCGTGGGATGCATCGTACCGTCGGCGAACCGCTGCACCTGTACTTCCGAGAGAAGAAGCTGAAGAAACGGAAGCTCGTTCTGCTCTGTGATATCTCGGGCTCGATGGAGCGCTACTCGCGGGTACTTCTCCAGTTCCTCCACGCGGCACGGCAGGGGATGTCGAACGTCGAGGTATTCGTCTTCGGTACGCGCCTGACACGGGTCACACGCGATCTCGCGTCGCGACAGGTCGATGCGGCGCTCGATCACATCGCGACGCGCGTTCAAGATTTTGCCGGCGGCACCCGAATCGGCCGCTCGTTTCACGATTTCAATCGGCTATGGGGACGGCGAGTGATGGGGCAGAGCGCGGTCTGCATCATCATCTCTGACGGCTGGGACCGCGGCGACCCGAAACTACTTCGTCAGGAGATGGAAAGGTTGCAGCGGGGCGCATTCCGATTGATCTGGTTGAATCCGCTGCTCGGGCTGCCGGAGTATCAACCGGTGACGTTGGGCATGCGGACGGCCCTCGAGTTCGTCGATGACTTTATGCCCGCGCACAATCTGGCCAGCCTGGAAGCGCTCGCGGAACGTCTGGCCACGCTCGAAGAGAGGCGGCCGGTTCGCCGCCACGCCAGCACGCTGGCGACGTAGGAGGAACGGTGGCATGAAGTTTGGGCAGGCGCGTCTTTCCAGCGGAGCGGTTCACGCGGTCGTTCTTGACGGAGACGAATTTGTTGACATAAGCGACGCAGCTCGTGGAATCGTCGCGATTCATGATTTTCTCGATCTTGCGTTAGCTCGGGGAGAGTCGCTCACGGCCGTACTTGAGCGAGCTGCCGCGGGCGCGACGCTCCGTTACGAGGCAACGACGCTTCTCGCGGGGCATGAATCGCGCGGGGCACGCTTGACAATGCCGATTGCGCCGCGAGATGCCTGGGGCTGTGGCGTCACCTACAAGCGCAGCGCCGAGTTCCGCGATCAGGATGCCGCTGGTGGCACGCGCGGAATCTACGACTACGTGTACAGCGCCGAGCGCCCGGAGACCTTCTACAAGGGCAATGCCGCTCACACCGTCGGTTCGTTCGAGGCGATTGGCATTCGGCGCGACTCCACGTTCACGGCCCCAGAACCGGAACTCGCACTGGTCCTGGATTCGCGTGGCACGATCGTCGGATTCACGTGTTCGAACGACGTGTCGGCCTGGGACATCGAGCGCGAGAATCCGCTATACCTACCGCAAAGCAAGGTCTTTCGCGCGTGTCTCGCGATCGGTCCCCTCGTCGTCACGCCCGACGAGGTCGGGTCGGGAATGGACCTGAACCTGCGCTGCCGCATCATTCGCGATGGGAACGCGATCCTCGATGGCTCGGTCAACACGTCGCAGATCGGTCGCACATTTGCCCAACTGATCGAGTTCTTGACCCGTGACAACCCGATCGGGAACGGCACGATTCTATGCACCGGTACGGGCGTGATCGCCCAGCGGCAGCACGCACTGCGAGAAGGCGATGCCGTCGAAATCACGATCGACCGGATCGGTACCTTGGTGAATCCCGTCAAGCGACTGGTATAGTCGTTTCTGGACAATTCAATACAGTGCAATGGCGCAAGACGCGCTCTCGCGCGTGCCGGACCAGAGAAGTGGGGCATCGGCTGAAACCCCGCTCCGAATCGCGCGACGAGACACCACTTGCAGGCGTGGGTTAGTCAAACCACGATCGGTTGACTGACTCCGGATGATGTCCGTTATCGCATCGTTGAGCGCGATGTCCGTGTGATGTCGAAGCTGGGTGGAACCACGTGGCGGCCCCTCGTCCCGAGCGATGATGGGCCGTTTTGTGTGCGCGGCGATACCGGCGAGGAGGCACGATGGACGATCTTGCGCGAATGCGGCATTCGGCGGCTCACGTGATGGCCAAGGCGGTGACCGATCTCGTGCCGGGCACCAAGGTCGCGATTGGCCCACCGATCGAGGACGGCTTCTACTACGACTTCGACCTACCGCGCGAGCTGACGCCGGACGACTTCCCGGAAATCGAGCGGCGCGTGCGCGAGCAGATCGAGGGTCACCTCGCGTTCACGCGTGACGAATGGTCGGTCGAAAGGGCGCGCGATCATTTTGCCAAGATCGACGAGAAATACAAGGTCGAACTGATCGAGGACCTCGTCAAGAACGACGGCGTCGAGAAAGTTGGCATCTATCGGCACGGCGACTTCGTCGACCTGTGTCGCGGACCCCACGTCGCCGACACCGGCGAAATCGGCGTTGTCAAGGTGCTGAACCTCGCCGGCGCTTACTGGCGCGGCGACGAGAAACGACCAATGCTGACGCGCATCTACGCGACCGCCTGGCCGAGCCAGGCCGAGCTCGACGCGCACCTCTGGCGGCTCGAAGAGGCGAAGAAGCGAGACCACCGCCGCCTCGGCCGCGAGCTCGACCTTTTCTCAGTCTCGGATGATGTCGGTCCCGGACTGATCCTCTGGCACCCGAAGGGGGCAATGGTCCGCGTCGTGGCCGAGGACTTCCACCGCAACTCCCATTTGACCAACGGCTACGAGTGGGTGTTTTCGCCCCATATCGGACGCGGCGAACTCTGGAAGCGATCGGGTCATCTCGACTTCTACAAAGAATCGATGTACGCCCCGATGGATGTCGATGGTGAGGCGTACTACGCCAAACCGATGAACTGCCCGTTCCATATCCAGGTCTACAAGACCCACACGCGCTCGTATCGCGATCTGCCAAAGCGGTATGCCGAGTTCGGTACGGTGTATCGCTACGAGCGCTCCGGCGTGCTGCACGGATTGACGCGCGTGCGCGGATTCACCCAGGACGACGCCCACATCTTCTGCCGGCCAGATCAGGTCGAGGACGAAATCTCGCGTACGCTCGACTTCTCGCTCTTCGTTCTGCGGTCATTCGGCTTGACCGATTTCAAGGCGTATCTCTCAACCCGCCCGGAGAAGTACGTCGGTGAGCCGGCCGATTGGGAGCACGCCGAAGTGGCGTTGAAGAGCGCGATCCTACGCGCGGAGCTTCCGTATGAACTCGACGAGGGCGGCGGGGCGTTCTACGGGCCGAAGATCGACCTGAAGGTCAACGACGCACTTGGTCGCGAATGGCAGTTGTCGACTATCCAGTTCGATTTCAACCTTCCGATTCGCTTCGGACTGGAGTTCGTCGGCGAGGACGGTCAGCCGCACGCCCCGTACATGGTCCACAGAGCGCTGCTCGGCTCAATGGAGCGATTCTTCGGCGTGCTGATCGAGCACTACGGCGGCGCCTTCCCCCTGTGGCTGGCGCCAGTGCAAGCGATCGTAGTGCCGATCGCGGACCGGCACGCCGAGTACGCCGAGACGGTCGCGGCGCAGTTGCGTGGGGCAGGTCTACGGGTGGAGGTCGACGCGCGGCGCGAAAAGATGCAGGCCAAGATCCGGGATGCGCAAATGCAGAAGATTCCCTATATGCTCGTCGTCGGCGACCGCGAGGCTGCTGACGGCACGGTCGCGGTTCGCCTACGCACCGGGGAGAACGAGGGGTCGGTGCCGCTTCGCGCGTTCGTCGACCGAGCCAAGGCGATTGTCGAGGCACGGACACTCGAACTAACGAGCACGACGTAGGAGAGTGCCAGCGCGCTGCTCCGACCGCTCACGCCCACCGAACCAGACCTGGCTCCGGACGCGGAGCCAGGTCTGGGTGATTCGGCAATACGCGGACCGCGTATCCGATCTGACCGCTCTCGTCCAGCACGATGTTCCCGCGGTAGGTCGTCGGGTTCGACGGCGAGTCGGTTCGTTCGAGTACGGCGATCGAGCGTGGCACGATTGCGCCGTCGGAATCGATCACGCCGAAGACGACCTCGACGCGGACATCGTCCGGCGATAGTGCACCGGTCTCGACCGAGGCGGTGACCTCAACGCTCTGCCCGACACGTGCATCGCCATTCGCATTCGCGGTCACGCTGTGCACGCGCACGTCGCTCCAGTGTTGCCACAGCCGCGACTTGAACGCCGCCACCGCGCGCGCGCCGGTCGCGTTGTCGGCCTCGAGGCGGCGGAATCGGTTCGTCGCCGGAACATAGGCGGTGCGCAGGTACTCCCGGACCATCCGGTGGGTACTGAAATACGGACACAGCGCGCTGATCGACGCCTTCATGCGACTGACCCAATCGCGCGGTACGCTGTCGACGCCCCGGTCGTAGAACAGCGGCAACACGTCCATTTCCAGCAAGTCGTAGAGAGCGCGCGACTCGATGTCGTCCTGGTAGTCGACGTCGGCCAATTCCTCACCTTGTCCGATCGCCCAGCCGAGATCGCGTCGATACGCTTCGACCCACCACCCATCGCGAATACTGACGTTCAGGCCGCCGTTCACGGCGACCTTCATCCCACTCGTGCCGCTCGCTTCGAACGGCCGGCGCGGGTTGGTCAACCAGACATCGACGCCTTGCACCAGGTGACGCGCGACCTCGACGTCGTAGTTCTCAACGAAGACAATCTTTCCGACGAACTCGGTCCGACGAGCGGCGTGGATGAGCGCGCGAATCAATTCGCGCCCGGCCATGTCCTGCGGATGCGCCTTTCCAGCGATGATGAACTGGATCGGCCGCTCACGAACGGTCATCAGGCCGGCCAGGCGATCCGGGTCGCGGAATAACAGGAGCGCCCGCTTGTACGTGGCGAAGCGTCGAGCGAATCCAATCGTCAGCGCCGACGGATCAAGCGCTTCGCCGGCGGTTTCGATCTCGGAGAGGGACGCGCCGCGGTCCTCAGCCTGACGACGCAGCCGCCTTCGGACAAACGACACCAGGCGGCCGCGATCGCGCTCCGTCGCTCGCCATAGCTCCTCGGACGGGACCTGTTCGATATCACGCCACGATCGTGGATCGTCAGACTCCTCACGCCACGACGGACCAAGATATCGATCGTAGACGCGCGAAATCTCGCTTCCGCTGGCCCAGAATTGGGCGTGGACGCCGTTCGTGACCGATCCGATTGGCACCTCGTCGACCGGGACGTCCGGCCAGATCGAACGCCACATGCGCCGCGACACCGATCCGTGCAGCTTGCTGACTCCATTGATGTGCTCGGCCATACGGATCGCCAGGACAGCCATCGAGAAGCTCTCCGAGTCGTCGAACGGATTCTGGCGTCCTAGCGCGAGGAATCCGCCACGATCGAGGCCAAGGGCGGCGTACCACGAGTCAAAGTACCGATTGATGAGGTCGTGCGGGAAAACGTCGATACCGGCCGGCACCGGGGTATGAGTCGTGAAGACGTTTCCGGCCGCCGCCAGTTCGCGCGCCTCGTGAAACGTCAGGCCGCGTGATGCCATTAAGCGCCGTGTCCGCTCGATCGCGAGGAACGCGGCGTGGCCCTCATTCATATGGCAGACAACCGGCTCGATCCCGAGTGCCGCGAGCGCGCGCACGCCGCCGATACCGAGCAGAATCTCCTGCCGGATTCGCATGTCCGTATCGCCCTGATAGAGACGCCGAGTGATCTCGCGATCGTCGGGGGCGTTGTCGGGCAGATTTGCGTCCAGCAGATAGAGTGGTACCCGACCGACGCGCAATTCCCAGATGTGCGCGCGACAGACCCGACCGGGGAGATCAACCGCGATCGCCAGCGGGCTGCCCTGGGCGTCGCGCACCAGGCGCATCGGCATCGAAGCGAACTCGTTGTCGTAATATCGTTCGAGTTGCCAACCGTCCGGGTTCAGGTATTGACGGAAATATCCCTCGCGGTACAGGAGCGCCACGCCGTGGAATGGCAATCCGAGATCGCTGGCAGACTTGATGTGATCGCCGGCCAGCAACCCCATGCCGCCGGAATAGATCGGCAGGCTCTCGTGAATGCCGAACTCGAGCGAAAAGTATGCGATCGTTCCGGTCTGGGAATCGGGCGTCGCGCGACTTTCGGCAACGTACTCGGCCAATTGCTCGGCAACTCGGCCCAGGTGAGCACGGAAGCCCGGGTCTCCGGCGAGGTCATTCAGCCGATCTTGGGAGGTCGCTCCCAGCAGCTTGACGGGATTGTGACCGACACGATCCCAGGTCTCGCGTTCGATGCGAGCAAACAATTCGGTGGCATCGTCGTGCCACGTCCACCAGAGGTTGTAGGCGATGGTTTCGAGGTCAGCGAGTTCGGCCGGCAATGCCGGGCGAACGGAAATCGTGGCGAGTGGCCGCACCCGTGCATCTCCTTGGCTGGTGAATGATATAATCGTGGCCGTAAAGCGAAGGGAAAACAGACACACGTACAGCCGACGGGCCAGAATGGCGCAGAGCCTCCGATGAGTGAGGAAGACGACAGTCTTCGGTTCAATCGCAAATCGCGTCGGCCCGATCGAAAGGAGAGCCCCGGTTCATGCCGTTGACCAAAGAAAAGCGAGGCACGATTGTCGCGGCCGCGCGCGTGCACGAGACCGACACTGGATCGCCTGAGGTTCAGGTATCGGTGCTGACCGAGCGCATCAATCAGTTGGTCGAGCACGTTCGCGCCTACAAGGGCGATCACAGTTCACGACGTGGCTTACTGAAGATGGTCGGCGCGCGGCGGCGCCACCTTCGGTATCTCGCGCACATTGACAATGGCCGCTATCGCGCCTTGATCGAAAGGCTCGGCCTCCGCCGCTAATTCGGCGGTTCGCGGATCGTCCGCGGACGACCAGTTCAGTGCCCGTTCTCCCTTCGCTTCATCTGGTTCTGTCGGTATTGACGCGAATGGGAGAACACATTGACGCAAAAGTACGAAATCGAGTTCGGTGGCCGAAGCTTGTCGATCGAATACGGAAGGCTAGCCGAACAGGCAAACGCTGCCGTGCTGGTGAGATACGGTGATACGATTCTGCTCGCCGCGGCGACCGCCTCGCAGACGCCGCGCGAAGGAGTCGACTTCTTTCCCCTGACGGTCGACTACGAAGAGCGAATGTACGCCGCGGGCAAGATTCCCGGAAACTTCTTTCGACGCGAAGGACGCCCGTCCGAGAACGCGACTTTGACCGCTCGTTTGACCGATCGGCCGCTGCGACCGCTCTTTCCGAATGATTTCCGAAACGACGTGCAGGTCATTATCACGACGTTGGCCTGGGATGGCGAGAACGATCCGGACATTCTTGCGCTCCTTGGGGGATCGTCCGCGCTCACGATCTCGGACATTCCCTTTGACGGCCCCGTGGCGGCCGTTCGCGTCGGCTATGTCGACGGGGAGTATGTCCTCAACCCGACGCTGTCGCAGTTGAAGCAGAGTCGACTCGATCTCGTCGTTGCCGGCACCGACGAGGCCGTCAACATGCTTGAGGCTGGCGCGAACGAAGTTCCCGAATCGGTCGTCATCGAGGCGATTAGTTTCGGCCACCGGGCGGTCAAGGAATTGATCGCGCTTCAGCGCAGGATGCGGGCCGAGATCGGCAAGCCGAAGTTCACGTATCCGAGCTTCAGGCCGGACGAGGCTCTGGTGCGCGAGATCCACGACCTTGTGGGAACCAGCATCAACGCCGTCCTCGACACGCAAGAGAAGCACGCGCGAGCCAAGGCGGCTTCCGAGATCACGAAGTCGGTCGCCGAGAAGATCGGAACGGATGCCGATCGCAAGGTGATCGCCGGAATCGTCGAGGAGATCGAAGCCGAGGCACTCCGCGAGCGGATCCTCGGCGGCGGCAAGCGCCCGGACGGTCGCGGACTGAACGATCTGCGGACCATTTCATGCGAAGTCGGTGTACTGCCACGGACGCATGGAACCGGCCTCTTCCAGCGCGGCCAGACCCAGGTTCTATCGATCGCGACGCTCGGCTCGACCGCTGACGCTCAACAAATCGACTCGCTCGGTGTCGACGAGCATAAACGGTATATGCACCACTACAACATGCCGCCGTACTCGGTCGGCGAGGTGCGGCGAACCGGGTCACCGGGTCGTCGGGAAATCGGCCACGGTGCACTGGCGGAGCGAGCGCTCCTTCCGGTCATCCCGCCTAAGGAACAGTTTCCGTACACGTTGCGGGTCGTCTCCGAGGTTGTATCGTCGAACGGCTCGACCTCAATGGGCTCGGTGTGCGGCTCGACGCTTGCGCTCATGGACGCGGGAGTTCCGATTAAGGCGCCGGTGGCGGGAATCTCGATTGGTCTGGTGATGGCCGATGATGGCCGACGCGCCCTACTGACGGACATTCAGGGCATCGAGGATCACCACGGCGACATGGACTTCAAGGTTGCGGGCACCACCGATGGCGTTACGGCGATTCAGCTCGACCTGAAGGCTCGCGGTCTGCCGATGGACCTGATTCCAGAGATCTTTGCGCGAGCGCGCGAATCCCGCTTGTACATCCTCGGCAAGATGGCGGAAGCGATCAGCGAGACGCGACCCGAATTGAGCCAGTACGCGCCGCGCGTCATGAAGACCTCGATACCGGTCGATCGCATCGGCCAGTTGATTGGTCCGGGCGGAAAGAACATCCGGGGACTGCAGGACACGTACAAGGTCAAGATCGATGTCGAGGAAGACGGCACGGTTTACGTCGCCGGAGTGGACGGTCCGCTTGCAGAGAAGGCACGCGCATCGATCGAGTTGCTCGGTAAGGACATTGAAATCGGTCAAACCTACCTTGGCAAGGTCACACGCACGACGACATTCGGCGCATTCGTCGAGATCCTGCCCGGCAAGGAGGGGCTCGTCCGAATCGGTGAACTCGCCGAGGAGCGGGTGAATCGCGTCGAGGACATCGTGTCGATCGGCGATGAGATCATGGTCAAGGTGATCGAGATCGACTCTCAGGGCCGCGTGAACATGTCGCGCCGAGCGATTCTGACCGGTGATTCCGCCCCGCGTCCGGACGAGGACGGCGATCGTCCGCGATTCGGCGATCGACGTGGTCCGCCGCGACAGTTCGAGGGTGGCGATCGCGGACCGCGTAACTTCGGCGGCGACCGAGGACCACGCAGCTTCGATCGTGGCCCCCGAGACTTCGGTGGCGGACGACCACCGGGTCCGCGACCCCCTCGGCCGGGCGGCTTCCGCGAAGGACCACCGCGTAGCGATGGCGAGAGCCCCGAGTAGGATTCCCGTCGATCGAATCTTCCTAGAATGACGTGTCGATGGCGGTGAAACGCGACTACTACGAAATCCTCAGCGTCACTCGTGACGCTAGCGAGGACGAGATTCGTCGCGCGTTTCGCCGCCTCGCGCGGCAGTATCACCCCGATGTCAACAAGGACGCCGACGCGGACGCGCGATTCAAGGAAGTCAACGAGGCGTACGACGTCCTGACCAATGCCGAGAAGCGTCAGCAGTACGATCGCTTCGGACACGGCGGTCCTGCCGGAGTCGGCGCATCCGGCTTCGGGATCGAAGACATCTTCGAAACGTTTTTTGGCGGCGGCCGCTCCGGGCGACGCCCGACGCGTGGCGCCGATCTGCGGTACGACCTCACAATCTCGTTCGAAGAGGCGATGTTCGGGACGAGCAAGAAGCTCGAGATTCCTCGGACGGTTCCATGCGGGCGATGTTCTGGGAGTCGATCCGAACCAGGCAGCCAGCCCGAGCGCTGTCCGCGCTGCAATGGCGCTGGAGAGATTCGACACACGCAGCAGTCGGTTTTCGGGCAATTCGTCAATGTAACGATGTGCGATCGATGCCGCGGCGCGGGAAGCATCATCACGAAGCCGTGTACGGAATGCCGCGGGATGGGCGAAGTTCGCCACGTGCGCGAGCTCACTCTGAACGTGCCGGCCGGTGTCGATGAAGGCCAGCAACTCCATCTCGTCGGCGAGGGAGAGCACGGCGCGCGCGGGGGACCGCCGGGGGACCTCTACGTCGTGCTGACGGTCGAACCGCACGAGACGTTCAAGCGTCACGGCGATGACCTGATCCTCGAACAGACGATCAACGTTGCCCAGGCCGCCCTCGGGACGGAACTGGAAGTCCCGACGTTCGAGGGAACCGAACGGGTGCGCATCCCGGCTGGGACACAGAGCGGTCGGATCGTGCGCGTTCGCGGACGAGGCGTGCCTCGGTTGCGCACGAATACCCGCGGCGATTTGCAGGTTCATTTTCGCGTCGAGATTCCCACTAAGATCACGGACGATCAGCGACGGCTGTTCCAACAGTTGGCCGCGACGTTCGATGGTGGCGAGACGCCTGGCACCGAGACGGGCGATGGGCGCGCGCACTCGAAAGGCATTTTCGGGCGCGTCAAGGACGCACTCGGCGCGGATTGAGGTCCGTGTCAAGAAGTTGGATCGAACTGGCGGTTGCGGTGGACAACGAGGCCGTCGAAGCCGTTTCCGCGATGTTTCAGCGCTTCGCGCACGGTGGTGTCGTGATCGACTACCAGTCCGAACCGGGCGCGGAGGTCGCGTGGAACGAGCCGGTCCGGGTCGTCGAATCGGCGCCGGTCCTCGTTCGCGGCTTCGTCCCGGCCACCCGCGACGGCCGGCGGCGGACGAAGCTTCTGGAAGAGGCACTCTGGCATCTCAGGCAAATCTGGCCGATCCCGGATCTGGTCACGCGAACCGTCGAAGAGGACGACTGGGCACACGCCTGGAAGGACCACTTCTTCGTTCATCGAATTGGACGCGACTTCGTGATCTGTCCGACGTGGCGCGAGTACGAAGCGTCGCTGACCGACCGCATCATCATTCTCGACCCCGGCATGGCTTTTGGCACCGGACTCCATCCAACGACACGGCTGTGCCTCGGCGCGCTCGAAGATGCCGTCAAGCCTGGCGCGCGCGTCGCCGACGTCGGGACCGGTTCCGGCATTCTCGCGATCGGAGCGGCGCGGTTGGACGCGTCCCGCGTCGACGCGATCGACATCGACGAGGTCGCGGTCGACGCGGCGCGATCGAACTTCGCTTTGAATAATCTCTCCGCCGTCGCGTCGGTGCGCCGTGGAGTCGCGTCGGATCTCAATCCTGGCGCCTACGATGTCGTCGTGGCGAATATCATCGCGCGTGTGATCCTCGACGCGGCCGAAGTCCTGACGGCACTTCCGCGCGTGGGTGGAACGCTGATCTGCTCGGGCATTCTGGCCGAGCGGATCGATGAAGTTGCAACTGCCCTTGAAGCGCGCGGCCTGGCGGCTATTCAGATCGCCGCCGAGGGTGACTGGCGGGCAATTGTCGGCCGGGTAGGCCCAATGTGAGCAGCACGCAACGGTTTTTCGTGCCGTCATCGGCGATCGAAACCGGCGGCGTGCGCTTCAGTCGCGATCAGTCGCATCAGATGGCGACTGTCCTGCGCCTCGACATTGGTGACAGTGTGATAGCGCTGGACAATTCTGGTTGGCAGTACAAGGTGGCGCTCACTCGGGTCCGCGGTGGCGAAGCGGTCGGGACGATCGTGTCCCGGACGTTGGTGGCGAATGAACCGCGCACGAAACTGACGTTGTACCCGGCGGTCATCCGGCCTCAGCGGCTGGAGATCGCTCTGCAGAAGTGCACGGAGCTGGGCGTCGGCGCATTCGTACCCGTGATGTGCGAACGATCCGTGGCCGGCCACGGTGAAGACTTCACGTCCAACAAGATCGATCGTTGGCAGAAGATCATCGTCGAAGCTGCCGAGCAATCTGGACGCGGGAAACTGCCGGCCATCATGCCGGTCATGTCCTTCGATCACGCCTGCGAGTCGGTTCGCGGATCGTCGCTGATCCTGTGGGAAGGCGAGCGGCACCGCTCCTTGCGGGAGGCGATGGCCTCGTTCAAGGGGTCGTTCTCCGTCAACCTATTCGTCGGCCCGGAAGGCGGGTATGCGGATCGAGAGATCGAGCGCGCGCGTCAGGCGGGTCTGGTGCCGGTCAGCATCGGGCCGCGCCTCCTACGCGCGGAAACGGCCGCGATCGCGGCCGCGGCGGCGATCTTCTTCGCGAACGACGATCTCGGCAAAGAGAGCTAGGCCAGCCATGGATAGCTGCCTCTTCTGCCGAATCGTCGCCGGCACGATACCCGCGACGATCGTACGAGAGACGCCGCGCGCAATCGCCTTCCGAGATGTCGATCCGAAGGCCCCAACGCACATTCTGATCGTGCCGCGCGATCATATCGATTCAGTCGACTCTCCCGAGGCCGAGGATGGCGCACTTTGGGCCGACATCATTGGCCTGGCACGGGGAATCGCCCGCTCCCTCGGTCTTTCCGACGATGGCTATCGGCTCGTGATCAATCACGGTCGAGACGGCGGACAGTCTGTGGCACATCTGCACGTCCACGTGCTGGCTGGTCGACGATTGGGTTGGCCGCCCGGCTGAGACTAGACTCAGGTTTTCCCGAGGAGGTTCGAAGATGGCGAAATCACGTGATCGCATCGGTCGCGAGGCGAAGAAGCCAAAGAAGGATCAGGCGGCGAAGGTTCTGTCGCGTCCCGCGCCAACGGCGCCCATTTCGGTTGATGTCGTCCCGCGAAAGCGCAAGCCTCGCGAGAACGATCCAGACGAATAGTCAGTCCGCGCCGAGTCGCGCGGGATACCTACGAGGACGTTGGCCGTGAACGGAATGCGGCCAGACCTTCGTCGCCATCCGAAATGAGCATGTACGGAATGTCGTTCCGAATCGGGTAACGACGCTCACACTGCTTGCAGACAAGTTCCTCGTTCTCGGCCTCGATCGGCGTCTTGCAGGCCGGGCACGCGAGGATATCGAGGAGGTCTTTGCTGATCGGCATCGTGTAATGCTGAGTCTAGCACAGCGATTTCTGTGCGTATAATGCCGCACCGTCGTCCGACCGGTTCCTTGACGACTTCGCGGAGCCGTGGCTGGATCGACGGAACGTGGTCGATTGGGGGTTGCCCGGAATGATTTCCGTCTCGCCGGACTTGATCCGGAATGTTGGCCTGTTCTCGCACGGTGGCGCCGGGAAGACGACATTGGCCGAGGCGATGCTGTTCGCGGCTGGCGTCGTCAGCCGCGCCGGACGCGTCGACGATGGCACGACCGTGTCCGACTACGAGCCAGAGGAGCACAAACGTCGGATCTCCGTGAATCTGGCCGTCCTTCCCCTGGTGTGGCGGAACTGCAAGATCAATCTCCTCGATGCGCCCGGGTTTCTGGATTTCGCCGGTGAGACTCGTGAGGCGATTCGGGCGTGCGACGCCGCGCTCGTTCTGGTGGATGCGGTTGCCGGGGTCGAGGTCGGCACCGATCTGATCTGGAAGCAATTGGACGTCGCCGAGATTCCACGCGCCGTCGTCATTAGCAAGGCCGATCGCGAGAACTCTGACTACGGTCGAGTTCTCGAAAGCTTGCGCGCGCGTTTCGGCGCGAAGGTCGTCCCGCTGCACGTGCCCGTGGTCGGGCCGAACGGTCTCGAAGGCATTGTCGATCTCGTCGAGATGGAGGCACGACTCGGCCCAACGATGACCGCTGGGGCAATCCCCGCTGCGATGCTGGCTCGTTGCGATCAATATCGGGAGCAACTTGTCGAAGCCGTCGCCGAGACCGATGACGACCTCATCGTCAAGTATCTCGATGGCGAAACCCTGACGCGGGAAGAGATCACCGGCGCTCTTGCCCGCGCGGCGGCGAGCGGCAAGATCATCCCCGTCCTCGCCGCGAGCGGACTGCTCGGCCGAGGCGTTCCGGCGGTGCTCGACGCGGTTGTCGATCTGCTCCCTTCGCCAGGCGGGCGGCCATCGGTGCGTGCGCTCGACATCGCCGCGAATAGGGAGGTCGTCTGTAACCCGGCGTCGGATGGTCCGCTGTGCGCGCTCGTGTTCAAGACGATCGCCGACCCGTTCGTCGGCAAGCTGACCTATTTCCGCGTGTTTTCCGGCACCGTCAGGAGCGACTCCCACGTCTGGAACGTGACGCGCGGACGCGACGAGCGACTCGGCACTTTGTATCTCGTCCGTGGCAAAACCCAGGAACCGGCCGTTGTTGTCGGTCCGGGCGACATTGGCGCGGTCGCAAAACTACAGGAGACCGCGACCGGCGACACTCTCGGATCCCGGGAGCATCAGTCGCGGTTGCCGGCGATCGAGTTTCCCAAGCCGGTCTACTCCGTGGCGGTCGATCCGAAATCCAAAGCGGATCTCGACAAACTCGGCAACGCGCTCCATCGAATCGTCGAAGATGACCAGACGACGACCGTGCGGCGCGATCCCGAGACGGGCGAAACCGTGCTATCCGGTCTCGGCGAGCAGCATGTTGACGTAACGATCGAGCGAATGCGGCGCAAGTTCGGCGTCGAAGTCGAGATCAGGGAACCGCGCGTACCGTATCGCGAGACGATCGTACACGCGACCCAGAGTGAGTACAAACACAAGAAGCAGACTGGCGGGCACGGCCAATACGGCCATGTCTCGATCGAGATCGAGCCATTGCCGCGTGGCACCGGCTGCGAGTTCACGGAGCACGTTGTTGGCGGGGCAGTGCCGCGCAACTTCATTCCGGCCGTCGAAAAGGGGTTCCGCGAAGCCATTCCGGAAGGGATTCTGGCCGGATACCCGATCGTCGACGTGCGCGTCACGCTGCTCGACGGTTCCTACCATCCCGTCGACTCCTCGGAGATGGCGTTCAAACTGGCAACCAGTCAGGCATTCAAGAAGGGGTGCGAAGAAGCGCACCCGATCCTCCTCGAGCCGGTGATGGATTTCTTCATCACCGTTCCGGAGCAGTTCGTCGGCGACGCAATGAGTGACCTGAACGGAAAGCGCGCGCGCGTTCAGGGATTGGATCCGGATGGCGACGTGACGACCATTCGGGCTCAGGCGCCACAGTCCGAGATGCAGCGCTACTCGACAGACCTTCGTTCAATTACGCAGGGACGCGGCACGTACACGGCGGAGTTCTCTCACTACGAGGAAGTCCCGGCTCACGTGGCGCAGCAAGTCATCGCCGACCACAAGAAGGCGCACGCCGCCGCGCATTGAGGCTATTTGGGCGCGGCAGCCAGACGCTGTCGCGCCACGACAATGTCTCGTTCGATTTGCCCCGCCAGCGCCTGGAGTGAGGGAAAGCGAATTTCGTCGCGAAGGCGGGACACGAGCGTAATCTCCAACTTCTGGTCATAGAGATCGCCGTCGAAGTCGAGGATGTGAACCTCGATGGACTCGACCGTGCCGTCAACGGTCGGTCGCGTGCCGATGTTTGAGACCGCGTCGGCGGCAATTCCATCGGCGCGAGCGCGAACGGCATACACGCCGCGGGCAGGGAGAAGCCGTCGCCCGTCGATTGCGATGTTCGCGGTGGGAACACCGATTGTCCGCCCGCGGCCATCGCCGTGAACGACTGTGCCGTCGATCGTCGGCCAGCGCCCGAGGAACCGTCGCGCCTCAACGACATCGCCCTGTGCAATCAGATCTCGAATCACGCCGCTGCGGACCGCGGTTCCATCGAGGCGCAGCTCGGGCACGATGTCGAGCCGGAAGTCCATCCTGGCGCCGAGCGTTCGCAAGTACTGGGCGTTTCCGTGGCGCTTGTGACCCAGTGCGATGTCCGGTCCGCCGACGATCGCCACGATTCGGTCGTCGAGCCGGCGCGCGATATCACCCAGAAACTGCTCGGCCGACAGCGCGGCGGTTTCAGCCGTGAACGGATAGACGTCGACGACACTCGCCAGCGCCGACAGCAGCTCGATGCGACGCTCAGCGTTTAGGAGCAGGCGTGGCGCAAAAGCCGGCGCCAGGACTGCGCGCGGAAACGGCTCGAACGTGATGAGCGCCGTGCGTGCGCCAAGCGCGGTCGCGGTGGCTCCGAGTCGCGCAAACAGATGACGATGCCCGAGGTGAACTCCGTCAAATGTACCGATCGCGATTGCGACGCTCATCGATCGGTGAACACCTTGCGCGGCCACCAGCGGCCCTCTCGCCAGACAAGAATCGCGGCCAAGTGGCCATCCGGTGCCCACCCAGCCGTGATGGCGGCGGGATCGGCCGGCGCGGCGCCATCAATGGGTTTCCCGTGGCGTACCGCCTCGCACGAGACTTCGTCGAGATCGATTCTTGGCCATCGACGCGCGACACGATCGGACGGAATCAGAATCGACCAGTCCTTCGCCCGCAGAATCTCGACCGCCGATTCGAGCGGCAGCGCCTCATCCAACCGGAAGTCGCCCGATCGCGTCCGCCGCAACGCGGATACGTGCGCCCCACATCCAAGTGTCTCGCCGAGATCGTGCGCCAGACTACGGACGTAGGTGCCCTTTGAGCACGCGACCCGCAGGGCGATGACGGGTGATTCGAACGAGTGAATATCGAGTGCTTCGATATGGACGGTGCGCGGCGCCAAATCGACGGATTCACCGCGGCGAGCGGCGACGTATGCCCGCTGCCCAGCCTGCTTGATCGCGGAGAACGGCGGCGGTCGCTGCGCAATGGTGCCGAGCATGTCCGCAAGCGTCCGTTCGATCTCGCCCCGTTCGACTGCCACCAGGCGCACGCTGGTCACCGTGCCACCGGCATCGTAGGTGTCAGTCGCCGTGCCGAGCGTGATATCGACCAGATATTCTTTCGAGTCGTTGGTGGCCCACTCGGCGAGCCTCGTCCCGGCGCCGATGCACAGAACCAGCAGACCAGTCGCGAGGGGATCGAGGGTTCCGAGATGTCCGACCCTTGATCCACGTCCGAACGCCCGCCGAATCTGTGCGACGACATCGTGCGATGTCAGGCCGGCCGGCTTGTCGATCGCGAGGAAACCGGAAGGCGTCACGCCTTCGTAGAATCCTGAATCGCGGATGTGACCGCGCCGAGAACGTCCGCGCTCGCACTCTCGAAGGTCGTGCTCTTGATCGTGCACCCGGCCGCCGGCCGGTGTCCGCCGCCGCCCCATTTCGCCGCGATCGCCGAGACATCGACCGACCCGTCGGAGCGCAGACTCACCCGGACACGACCGTCCGTGTGGACGGTAAACAACACTGCGACCGACGCATCGCGCGTGTCGGCGAGAAAGCCAACGATTCCGTCAAGCTCGGCGAGCGGGATGCCGCGCTGAAGAGCCTCATCCTCGCGTAGGTGCGACCAAAGAAGGCCATTCTCGTGCCGCGAGCGCGCGAGTACGTCCGCCCAGACGGGCAACTGATTGGCCCGTCGGTACTTGTGTACCGAATCGCTGACGGCTGTCAGTGGCGCGCCGCGCTCGATCAGATCGCCGGCAACCTTCAGGGAATGCGCCGTGGTGTTCAACGTGCGAAATCCTCGCGTGTCGCTGATAACGCCGGTCAACAAACACCGCGCGACCACCGGCGATATGTCCCATTTGAGGTCCAGGAACACGCTGAACAACAACTCACAGACCGACGCCGCGCTCGGATCGATGATCTGCTCGGCGCCGAAGCCCGGATTCGACGCGTGATGGTCGATGTTCAGTAACGGAACCGCGCCGAACAGGTCACGATTCGACGAAGCGACGGGTTCGATACGTTCGGCCGCGGCCGCATCGACCGAGACGAGGGCATCGACCATTCCAACGCGGAAGGGCGCGACGACGATACCAGAAGCGCCAGGCACGTGTCTCAGGATTTCTGGCATCGGGTCGGGTGACACGGCGGTCGCGGTGCGCCCCATGTCACGGAATTGATTGACGAGCGCCATCATACCGCCGACGCAATCCGCGTCAGGATTGGCGTGGCATATGACGGCGATCTTCTGGGCGCGGGAGAGTAGCGGTAAGGCGCCCGCCGAGATCCTAGCTGTCGGCACGCGCGCTCCGTGTACGCCGGCGTGGCGGCGGCTTCGGTCGGTCCGCCTCCGACACCTCGCGAATAAGCTGCATCATGTGCGTGCCCCGTTCGATCGACGAGTCAAGACGAAACTCAAGATCCGGCGTGTGACGAAGCACGATGCGGTGAGCGATCTCCCGCCGGAGGAATCCGCTCGCGGCTCGAAGCGCTGTGAGCGTCGCGGCCTGCTCGTCGGCTGTTCCGAAGACACTGATGAACACGCGCGCGTGGCGCAAGTCCGACGTCGTTTCGACGTCAGTGACGCTGACGAGGCCACCCACGCGTGGGTCTTTCAGCTCGCGGCTGATCAGCGTACTCAATTCCGCGCGCAACAAGTCGTTGATGCGTCCGAGTCTGTGTGACGGCACCTATTCTTCGATGCGCTCGCGCGCATACGCCTCGACGATGTCACCAACCTGGAAGTCGTTGAAACCCTCGACCGTGATTCCGCACTCATAGCCCGCCAGGACTTCGCGGGCATCGTCCTTGAAGCGGCGGAGATTGGCCAGTTTCGCGTGCTCGATCAGGCTCTTTCCCCCTCGCAAGACGGTCACGGTGCTCTGGCGCGTGATCCGACCTTCGGAGACGTGCGAACCGGCAATGACGCGTTCGCGGCCAACGCGGAACAATTGCCTCACTTCGACGCGGCCTTCGAGAACATCGCGGTATTTCGGCTCGAGCATGCCGCGCAGCGCCGAGGCGATGTCGTCGACGATCTCGTAGATAACCGAGTACGACCGAATCTCGACCTGACGTGTCTCCGAGACGCGGCGGGCGCCCGGCTCGGTGCGCACGTTGAAGGCCACAATTAACGCTCGCGACGCGACAGCCAGATTGACATCTGTCTCGGTGACATTGCCGACCCCGGCGAGCAACACCTTCACGCGGACCTCA
Organism: Chloroflexota bacterium; assembly: GCA_004297775.1. GTDB lineage: Bacteria > Chloroflexota > UBA6077 > FW602-bin22 > FW602-bin22 > FW602-bin22. The sequence continues at coordinate 55,312 of SCUE01000003.1, forward strand.
TCGGTCGAAAGCTTGTCGACCGATGAACGGATCGGCTCGACCGATCCCTGAACGTCGCACTTGATGATGACGTTCAGTTCCTTCGTGGCGCCGGCCTGGGCCTGGTTGAGCAACTCCTCGATACTCATCGTCTGGCGCGGCGAGGCCGAGTCGCCGGACCCGGCCGCCTGGCGAATGTGAACCTGTTCCTGGGCCCAGACTCGCGCGGTCTTTTCGTCCGGCGCCACGCCGAAGCGATCGCCGGCTTGCGGCACATCCGACAGACCAAGGATCTCGACGGGCAAGGAAGGCTCGGCGTGCCGCAGCTTCCGGGACCGATCGTCGAACATCGCGCGGACACGGCCGACGTGGGGGCCGACCGCGATGATGTCGCCGACGTTCAGCGTTCCCGTTTGAACAAGTAGCGTCGCGACGGGACCGCGCGTGCGATCGAGTTGAGCCTCGATGACGACGCCGCGCGCCGGACGGTCCGGGTTCGCCTTCAGCTCCTGAATCTCGGCCACGAGTTCCATGACTTCGAGCAGATCATCGATTCCCTGCCGAGTTCGCGCCGAGACCGCGACCATCGGTGTGTCACCTCCGTACTCCTCGGCGACGACCTCGTGTTCGGCCAGTTGCTGTTTGACCCGGTCAGGGTTGGCATTCGGGAGGTCAACCTTGTTGATGGCGACGATCAGCGGCACCTTTCCCGCCCGCGCGTGACCGATCGCTTCGATTGTCTGAGGCTGCACGCCGTCATCGGCCGCCACGACGAGCACGGCGATGTCGGTGGCTTTCACGCCACGCGCGCGCATCTGCGTGAAAGCTTCGTGGCCCGGCGTGTCCAGGAACGTGATCTTGGACTGGCGCCCACCGTGAAGATGCTCGATCTGGTACGCGCCGATGTGCTGGGTGATGCCGCCAGCCTCGCCGCCCACGACGTTGGCCTGCCGGATCGCGTCGAGCAGACTGGTCTTTCCGTGGTCGACGTGGCCCATAATCGTGATCACGGGAGGCCGCGACTGGAGAGACGCGGGTTCTTCCTGAGGCGTGGTTCCGAGCGCGGTCGACTCCAGCGTCGGAGCCTGCGCCTCGCGCGGCTGAAACCCGAGATCGTGCGCAACCACTGCCGCCGTGTCGTAGTCGATCGGCTGATTGATGGTGACGAGCATTCCGTTGGTCAGGAGGACTTTGATGACCTCTCCCGATTGGACGCGCATCATGTCCGCCAATTGCTTGACCGTGAGGCGCGCCGGTATCTCGATATGAAGGTTCTCCGGGCGAATGACGCGTGGTCCGGGCGACCGACGCTCTTCTACCTGGGCACCCTGTCGACGAGCTGGTGGCCGGCTTCCGCCCGGCCGGGGTCGAATCGGTCCTCGTGAACCAAAGCGTGGACTCATTGTGATCCTCCTGAAGGCTCATGCGGCAGTTGACTCGCGAATTCCGCCAGCGCCTTCCTGTTTTCCGCGGCGATTGGCTGTTTCAGGGCATGGTCGAGCGAGCGTCGATCGAGTCCGATTTGCCAACAACGACCATAGCGGCAGAGGTAGGCGCCGCGCCCCTCCTTCTTCCCGGATGCGTCGATCTGTGCGCCATCGTCTCCAAGGACGATGCGAATGAGATCGCGCTTCGGTTGGACCTGTCGGCACCCAACGCACGTCCGTCGCGGAATCGGCCGTAGACGCCGTGTCTTGGCCGGCGGCGTCGAACGCATGCCCGCGGCGGCGCTCACGTCGGAACCTCGGCCGCGGCGGTTTCGTCGGCGGTAGCCCGCGACGGCCGATCATCGCTGGAGTTGCCTTGCCCCGAACCCGCCTTGATGTCGATCCGCCAGCCGGTCAATTTGGCGGCCAGTCGCGCGTTCTGTCCCTCGCGACCGATGGCCAGCGAGAGCTGCTGTTCGGGGACTTGTACGGTCGCTGTTTTCGTTGCGTCGACGATTTCGACGGCCAGGACTTTGGCCGGACTGAGCGCGTTCGCCACGAACCGCGATGGATCGGCGCTCCATTCGACGACGTCGACCTTCTCGCCACGCAATTCCGTCACGACGTTCTGTATGCGTGTTCCGCGCATACCGACGCAAGATCCGACCGGGTCGACCCCTTCTTGACGGGCGTGGACGGCGACCTTCGAGCGCGAGCCCGGTTCCCGCGCGACCGCTTTGATTTCGACCGCGCCGCTGAATACCTCGGGAACTTCGAGCTCAAACAGACGGCGGATCAGGTTGCGATGCGTCCGGGATACGACGACCTGAGGTCCGGAAAACGCGGCGCGCAACTCTTCCTCGATCTCGCCGCGGGCGCGCGCCGGTACCGGTCCAGCGATCCGGGGCTGGCGAGTGACATCAACGATGTAGACACGCAAGCGCTGTCCCGGCCGATAGGTCTCACCCGTCACCTGCTCGGCCCGCGGCATGACGGCCATCGCGTCGTCGACCTGAAGGACCACGATTCCGTCGACGATCCGTCGGACGATCGCGGCGACGAGTTCGCCCTCACGATTGGTGAATGACGAGAAAAGATGTTCGCGTTCGTGCTCGCGGATCTTCTGCAGAATCCCGGTGCGCACCGTCTGCGCCGCGATGCGCCCAAAGTCGGGTGGCGTGACGACGACATCAACTGAGCGGCCGAGATTGGCGCGCGGGTCTGACCGCATCGCCTCACCCAGACTGACTTCCGCGCGGGGGTCGGTCACGGCTGGCACGACCGTCTTTTTCGCGCGGACGCGAATCTCACCGTTGGCCCGATCGATCTCGACCCGTGCATCCTGCTGTGGCAGATCACCGAAGTTCCGACGATACGTCACAAGAAGAGCATCCTCGATCGCACGGAGGATGGTTTCGGGGGGCACTCGCTTCTCCGCGCTGACCTGACGGATGAGTTCCAGGAACTCCGTATTCATCTCTCACACAAAAAGGAGTGGGCACACGCCCACTCACTCAATGAGTATAGCCGGGTCGTCAGCGAAGTGAAAAGTCGAGTCTCACCGGGAACAGCACATCGAAGTACGTGATGACGAGCACCATTGAGAGCAAGACAGCCATGCCGACGAAGTGGATCGCGCCTTCGCGCCGCGGACTGACGCGACGACCGCGCAACGCCTCAAGCACGACGAAGACGAGGCGGCCGCCGTCCAGACCAGGAATCGGCAAGAGATTTGCCACCGCCAAACCCGCGCCGAGCGTCCCGGCCATATAGAGGACCGGGAACCACCATCCGGTCCGGATCGTCTCGGCGGCCGCCTGCGAGGTGGCCTGAAACAGCCCGACCGGTCCGACTGGCCGAAGCAGCTCGAGCGGCACCAATCCCCGCACCGCCAGGACGGGGATGGAGAGTGTCAAGAGGACTCCGCGTCCCGTCTCACGCGCGCCGAGAATCAGCGCCTCGAAGCCCGAGTGCTGAATGGGCTCGACGCGAGCCGGCCGATCGATGATGCCGATGCCGATCGGTCCCTCGCCCTCTGGCCATTCTGCTCGTGGCGTGATCATGGCATCGATCGGCGCTGAGTCTCGAGTCAAGGCGATCGCAACCGGTGCGCCGAGATAGCGGTTGGTGATTTCGCGCAGTTCCGACGTCGATTGAACCGATATTCCGCCAAGTCCGGAAATCACGTCGCCGATCCGCAGTCCGCCAACGTCCGCGGGCGATCCGGCGATAACCCGGAAGATCTCGACGCGCGTCGCGGTGACGGTCGGCCAACCACCGACGTACCCGGCCGCGAACATGATCGATGCCGCGACCAGATTCATCGTCGATCCGGCAACCAGAATCGCGAATCGCCAGCGCTTCGGCGCACGTGCAAAGGAACGCGGCGCGTCGGGGTCTTCCTCGCCCAACATGCGGACGAAGCCGCCGAGCGGGATTGCATTCAACGTGTAGGTCGTTTCGCCGCGACGAATCCCGAAAATGCGTGGCGGGAAACCGACGCCGAATTCTTCGACTCGTATGTTGGCGAGCTTCGCCAACACGAAGTGCCCGAGTTCGTGGACGAAGATCATGAAGCCGAGCAGAACGATGAAAGCGATGACGTTCATCGGCGCCTCAAGCAAGCGCGTGCCGGGCGAACTGGCGCGCCCAATCCTCCGCTTCGATGACGTCGGCCTCGCTCTCGATCGGCACACCGTCGTGCGCGTCCAGGCAGCGCGCGAGGGTGTCGGCAATCGCGGGAAACGCGCAGCGTCCGGATGCGAACCACTCGACCGCGACATCGTTCGTCGCCGAAATCGCGGCGGGGTACGTGAGGCCGCGCCGACCGGCCTCGATGACGACGTCGAATGCCGGGTAGCGCCGCGCGTCCACGCTTGAGAACGTGAGTGCTCCTAGCGCGGCGTAGTCGGGCGCTTCCACTGGCCCCGACAGCCGATCGGGAAATGTCAGCGCGTACTGGATCGGTACTCTCATGTCAGGCAACCCTAATTGAGCCTTGCTCGATCCGTCGACGAATTGAACGATTGAGTGAATGATGCTCTCCCGGTGAATCAAGACGCGGATCTTGTCGAACCACACGTCGAAGAGCCAGCGTGATTCGATGACCTCGAACGCCTTGTTGACGAGTGTCGCCGTGTCGATCGTGATCTTGGCGCCCATTCGCCAGACCGGATGCTTCAGCGCGGCGTCGGGCCCGACCATCGGCAGATCGTCGAGCGGCGTATCGCGGAACGCCCCGCCGGACGCGGTGAGCAGAATTCGCGAGACGGAGTCGGGGACTCGCAATCCATCCGATCCCTCTCCGCGCAGGCACTGCCAGATCGCGCTGTGCTCGCTATCGATCGGCAGAATCCGCGCGCTGGCGGCGGCGGCGCGCCGAGTGATCAATTCGCCGGCGGCGACGAGTACCTCTTTGTTCGCCGTGGCGACGTCGCGGCCTCGATCGAGGGCCGCCAGCGTCGCGGAGAGCGCTGAGGTACTGGTCGTCGCGACAACGACGAGATCGACGCCATCGAGTCTCGCCAGATCGACCATCGTGGTCCGGCAGCGGCCCGGAATCGCGATATTCGCGGCCGCGGAATACCAGGGGACGTCGAACTCGGCCAGTTGACGTTCCAGGAGTGCCGTGCTCGCGCCGGCGGCCAGTCCGAGCACGCGAAATCGATTCGGAAATGAGCGGATGACATCGAGAGTCTGAGTGCCGATTGACCCGGTGCTGCCGAGGACGACGACACCGCGTGGCACGGTCACGGCCAGATATATCCCGTCATCAGCGCAAGCGTTACGAGAACCATGATTTGGCCATCGATGCGATCCATGAGACCGCCGTGGCCAGGCACGATGACGCCGGCATCTTTCGCGCCCACCAGCCGTTTCAGACCAGACTCGAGCAGATCGCCGGCGATCGCGGCCGCGCCGCACGAGAGTCCGAGCACGATCGCGAACACGAGAGGCCAACCGAGTACCGGTGCGAAGACCAACGTCGGAATCACCGGCAAGACCAATGCCGCGGCGGCACCCTCGGCCGTCTTTCGCGGGCTCAAGTGGGCGAAGAAGGGCCGACGTCCGACCGCCCGCCCGACGAGGTACGCTCCCGAGTCCGAGATCCAGGTCGCCGTGGCCGCGACGATCAGGAGGACCACGCCGCGTTCCACGACGAATCCCTGAACAAGGACCTGATCGTCGGCCATCCGAAGCGCGTTCGCCTGCGCAAGTGGCCAGCCCACGAAGAGCCCGGTTAGGATTGTTAGGCCCCAATCGGGCAGCGCGCGTTGCGCGGGGAGATCGGCCGCGAGGAAGTAGAGGCCGGGACCCAGAACGAGCAGCGCCAGCGCGAGCGCTCCGACGTGACTGCCGGGCGCTAGCGGTGCGATCGTGATCACGATCGCGCCCATGAGAGAGATCGGCCACGCCGGGCGCCATCCAGCGCGCTCAAAGAGCCGCGACACTTCGACGACGCCGACTGTGCATGCCGCCGCGACCAGGAGCGCCAGCGTTTCTCGGCCAAACCAGATCGAGGCAAGGACGAGCGGCATCAGGATGCTGGCGCTGGCCAGTCGGGCCAGCATCACGCGTGAACTCCGACCTCAGGCTGTGAGCACGCCGCCGAACTTGCGGGTGCGGTGAGAGTACACGTCGATTGCTGCCAGGAGATTCGCGCGCCCGAAGTCCGGCCAGTACGTTGGCGTCGAAAAATACTCGGCGTACGCCGATTGCCAGACCAGGAAGTTGCTGAGCCGCATCTCTCCGGCGGTGCGGATGATCAAGTCGGGATCGGGCTGCCCGGCCGTGGCCAGATAGCGATCGATGGTCGATTCGTCGATTGACTCGGGCGCGACGCCTTCGCGCACGATTCGACGAATGGCGCGAACGACCTCGGCTCGGCCGCCATAGTTGAACGCGACGTTCAGAGTGAAACGACGGTTCTCGCTCGTCGTTCGAATTGCCGTTTCCATCGCTTGGACCAGGTGGGCCGGCAAATCGTCCAGCCATCCGACGTGATGCACGCGGACGCCGATGCGATGGAGTTCTTCCGTCTCACGCTCAATGACCTCGGTCATCAGCGCGAAGAGGCCCTCCACCTCGTCGCGCGGCCGGCGCCAGTTTTCGGTCGAGAACGCGTAGATCGTCAGAACTTCGACGCCCAGCTCGACGCAGCATTCGAGAATCGCGCGAATGTTGTCGGTCCCGGCGCGGTGCCCGGCCAGACGAGGAAGGCCACGCTCCTCAGCCCACCGCCCGTTGCCGTCCATGATGATGGCGATGTGGCGAGGAATTGTCGGCAGAAGCGGCGCGCCAGCCGAGGCGTCTGAGGAGATCGTCTAGACCTCCATGATCTCGGCCTCTTTGGCGTGACTGACCTTCTCGATTTCGAGGACGAATCGATCGGTCAGCCGCTGGAGGCTCTCGAAACCGCGGGCGTGTTCATCGGACGAAACGAGCTTCTCCGTCTCCATTTCGTCGATGTCCTTTAGTGCGTCGCGCCGGACATTGCGGACGGCGATCCGCCCCTCCTCGGCCTTGCGCCGCGACACCTTCACCATATCCCGTCGCCGTTCCTCGGTCAGCGGCGGAATTGCGAGCCGAATGACCTTTCCATCGTTCGTCGGGTTCAAGCCAAGGTCGGATTTCAGGATTGCCTTTTCGATCGCGCCGAAAGACGCCTTGTCGAACGGCTGGATGACGATCAGGCGCGGCTCCGGCACGTGAATGCTAGCGAGCTTCATCATCGGCGTCGGGTTACCGTAGTACTCAACCGGCACGCGTTCGACCAGGGCAGAACTGGCGCGGCCGGTTCGCAATCCCGAGAGCTCCTTGCGAAGAGCGTCGACAGACTTCGCCATACGGATCTCAGCATCGCTCAATAGTTCGGCAATCATCGCGACTCCCCCTATTGAATGATCGTGCCCATGCGTTCGCCGAGAACGATCCTCTCGAACGCGTTCGGCTGGTCGACGTCGAAGACGATGATAGGCAGCTTGTTCTCCATGCAGAGTGTCAATGCCGTCCCATCCATCACGCGTAGTCCCATGTTTATCGCATCGATATACGTCAGCGAGTCGAAGCGCTTCGCGTTCCCATTCTTTCGCGGATCGGCGTCGTAGACGCCATCGACTGCGTTCTTCGCCATTAGCAAGACATCTGCGCCGATTTCGACGCCTCTGAGCGCGGCGGCCGTGTCGGTCGACACGTACGGATTGCCGGTTCCGCCGGCAAACAGGACGACTCGCCCTTTTTCGAGGTGTCGAATCGCTCGCCGCCGAATGTACGGCTCAGCGACCTGGCGAACTTCAATCGCCGTCAGCAAGCGCGTATCGACACCGGCTCGTTCGAGCGCGTCCTGCAGTGCCAACCCGTTGATGATTGTCGCCAGCATTCCGGCGTAGTGGGCCTGGGCTTCTTCCATTCCGCGCTCAGCCGCCGACCGCCCGCGCCAGATATTCCCGCCGCCGATCACCAGACCGACTTGAACCCCACGGTCGACGGCCACGCGGCGGACGTCCGTTGCGATGCGGTCGAGAACCGCCGAGGAAATGATCCCACCGCCCTGATCGACGAGCGCTTCGCCACTGAGCTTCAGAAGGACGCGCCGATATCGCGGCGCCGCGCCATCGTTGGGCGCGGCCGGCTGCGATTTCAGCGCTGGACCGGCCGCGTCGTCAGACGCCAAGTTCGAATCGCGCGAATCGACCGACGCGAACGTTTTCGCCGAACCGGGCAGCGCGCTCGATGATCAATTGTTGGATCGTCTGGCGCTCGTTCTTGATGAACGGCTGCCGCAAGAGCACCTTGGACTCTCGATCGGCGTCGCTGAGATCGACCGGAGCATCTTCATCGGACACAAACTCGGGCGATGTCGCCGCGATCTGCATCGCGATCTCGTGCGCAAGAGCACGAAAGCCGTCGTCGCGGGCGACGAAGTCCGTCTCGCAATTCAGTTCGACCATCGCGCCAATGCGGCCGCCGGCGTGAAGGTAGGCATCGACGATGCCCTGCCGCGCAACCCGGCCGGATTTCTTCTCCGCCCGCTCCATACCCTGGGCCTGTAGGATCCCAATTGCCTTGTCGAGATCTCCGTCCGACTGATCGAGCGCTCGGCGGCAATCCATGACGCCAGCGCCGGTCTTTTCGCGGAGCGTTCGAATTGCCTCGGTTGTCACAGCCACTTTGGTTTACCCCCGTGTCGGATGGACCTGTGTTGAATGAAAGCGATCACCCGTCGCGCTAGTCGGCAGTGTCGTCGCGCGATTCGTTGTCATCCTCGTCGGCTGCCGCGTCCTCGGCTGCCTCTGACTCCTCGGCCATCTGCGCTTCACGCAACTGCCGTCCTTCGATCATCGCATCGGCCATCTTGCCGGCCAGCAACTTGACCGCGCGAATCGCATCATCGTTGGCCGGAATCGGGTAATCGATCTCATCCGGATTGCAGTTCGTGTCGACGACCGCGACCAGAGGGATCTCCAGACGACGGGCCTCGACGACCGCGATCTTCTCCTTGTGCGGGTCGATGATGAAGATCATGTCGGGTAGGCGCCGCATCTTCTTGATGCCGCCGAAAAGTCGATTCAGGCGGAAGATCTCATCCTCGATCTTTCCCGCCTCCTTCTTCAGAAGGCGATCGAGTTCTCCGGTGTCACGCTGCTCTTCGAGTTCCTCGAGGCGGCGGATTCGACTCTGAATGGTTCGGAAGTTCGTGAGGAGGCCACCCAGCCAGCGCTGATTGACCCAGAATTGGTCACATCGCCGCGACTCGGATTCAATCGCCTCCTGAGCTTGCTTCTTCGTGCCGACGAAGAGGAGCGACTTCCCAGCGGCGGCCTGATCCCGAACGAAGTTGTACGCGTCATTCAGGCGCGAAACGGTTTGCTGCAGATCGATGATGTGGATGCCGTTGCGCTCGGTAAAGATGAATGGGCGCATACGCGGATCCCACCGGCGCGTCTGGTGACCAAAATGCACGCCGGCTTCAAGCAGGAGCTTCATTGAGACGACATTCGCCATGGCTTGGTGCAACTCCTCGTTGTTTCATCGCCGGCGGGGCCGGTCGATGCCTCCGCCTTCTTCCACCTGCGCGTGGATCCCCGTGTGGGCACGACCAGCGCAGTCCGAGGGCGTGTGGATTTCTTGGAGCGCGAGTATAGCGAAACACCGATACAATCCGGCACGACGTGGCGTTTTCTGATCGGCTTGAAAGGCGCTGTCGGACGATCGGCTCACGTGTGTGCGTCGGGCTCGATCCCACGCGCGATCGCCTTCCGATGCCGGTTCGCACCGAGTCCGACCCGGTTTTCGCCTTCAATCAGGCGATCATCGATGCGACGGCGGACGTCGCCGCCGCGTTCAAGCCGAACAGCGCCTTCTACGAGGCGCTCGGAGTTCGAGGCTGGGAGAGTCTCGCGCGCACGATCGATTACATCGGCGGCCGAGTGCCCGTCATCCTCGACGCGAAGCGTGGCGACATCGATTCGACCGCGGTCGCCTACGCTGAGGCCGCGTTCGGGGTGCTCAAGGCCGACGCCTGTACCGTGAACGCCTATCTCGGTCTCGATTCCGTCGCGCCATTTCTGGCCGATCCGGAGCACGGCGCGTTTGTCCTCTGCCGCACCTCGAACGGCAGCGCGCCATTTCTTCAGGATGTCGCGATCGATGGCGAGCCGCTCTATCTCCGCGTCGCGCGCGCAGCGGTCTCCTGGAATGCAGCGCGGAACGTCGGGCTCGTGACCGGCGCGACCTATCCGGAGGAGATCGCTCGCGTACGCGCGGTCGCGACGAACCTGCCGCTCCTCGTTCCGGGGGTTGGCGCGCAGGGCGGCGATATCGTTGCCGCCGCCACGGCCGCGGCCGGCGGACCGTTCGTGATCAACTCGTCGCGCGGGATCATCTTCGCAAGTTCCGACAACGATTTCGCGGCGGCGGCGCGCGCGGCCGCGGTGGCACTGCGGGATCGAATTGCCTCGGCCGCGTGAGCCGCTCCCGCTCGATCTCGGCGATGTGCTGAAACTACGAAAGCCACACCCGTGTGGCGGATTCGAATGGGAAGTCGTCCGCCTGGGGGCGGATATCGGACTCGTCTGTCAGACCTGTGGGCGCCGTGTCTTGCTCGATCGCACCGAGGTCGAGCGCCGGACGCGATCCCGCCGCCCGGCCGAGGCGCGTCGCGGACCTGTCTGAAGGGACCTACCGCTTCGATCGCCCTCGGCGCGGACGACCGCGCGCGCGCGAATCCTCGCGTTCGAAGGCCGCCTGTTCAAGCGGGAAGAGCGTGCGCCGATACCAGGCCGCTCGCCCGGCGAGGAGTGCGAACGCGATCAGGTCAACTGCCAGTAGCGACCGCGCGGTCAGGATCGGCGATTCGACCGCCCGCAGAGCGATCAGGATCACGCCAGTCGCGCCCAGGCCGATCAGCCACGGACAGTACGTAACGATCGCGCGAATGATCACACGTTGTCCCGGGAACAATGCTCGGCGCCGGAGGTAGATCGTGGCGATCGCCCCGGTCACGATGGCGAGAATCAGCCCCAGTCCAAACGTGATCGGCGTCGCACCTCGCGACGGCAGATCGAACCAGTAGGCGAAGGACACGACCTCTTCGAGCGTCTCGCTCACGGTCGAACTCCGACCCCGAGGAATTGGTCGGCGAGGCAACCTGATCCGCGCGAATCCGCGAGGCGCTCCATCGGGTGGATCATAATCAGCCTGACCACGCAGTCGAGCGGACCGCGCAGCCGTGGATATTGGAGAATCGATGGGCGCCGCTGTGGCTGTCGATCTGGAGATCATCGACGAGACGGGCCTGGCCGAGAGGCACCTCGGCTTGATTCGCGCCATGGTGAGGCGAACGCTCGAAACGCAGAATCTGGACGGCCAGTATCAGTTATCCGTCACCGTGGTCGACGACGCGCGATCGCGCGAACTGAACGCGACTCACCGCGGCATCGATTCGGCCACCGATGTCCTGTCGTTCCCTCTTGTTACCGACGATGGCGCGAGCTTCGTCCTGCCGCCGGGCGAGGCGACACACCTGGGCGACATTGTCATTTCGTTTCACCGCGCGATCGAACAAGCGCGCGATTACGGGCACACTCCTGAGCGGGAGATCGGGTACCTGGCCGTCCACGGGACGCTCCACCTGCTCGGGTACGACCACGAGGACGACGAGGACCGCATGCTCATGCGGATACGTGAAGAGGAGGTTCTGGCCGACCTTCCGCGCTGAGACCGGGCGCGATTGGCCCGTGTGATTTGCGCTCAGGCAGCTCGACTGACGGTCCGACCGCGGGCGACGTAGACGAGGACCGCGGCCGCGGACACGACCGATGCCGCTCCGATGATGAAGCGAGGCTGGCGCCAGAGGTCGATCGGACGAATTTCCTCGACTCGCTGATCGGCCGCGGCGATCAGTCGCATGCGGAGAGAAGCGACGAAGCTCGCCTCCGGCGGTGGTGTGCGCAGCGCAACCGGAAGGGCCGTCATAAGGTCGTCGAATCCGGCTCCTTCGTGAGCCAGGCTATCCGATGTCGCGCGATCGAGGATGGACGTCGCAAATTCCTCGGCCCGACGAAACGGCTCCGGCACCCAATCGAACTCGAACATTCCGAATATTTCCCTCACACCCCGTGGCGCGCCGACCGCGGGCGCGCCAATTCCTCGCGCAAGGCGACGAGCGTTCGGTGAAGCAAGGCCTTGACGGCGCCTTCGGTGCGACGCATCTCGCGCGCGATCTCGGCGGTGCCGCGATCTTCGACGAATTTCATCACGAGGAGTAATTGCCGATCCGGAGACAGCCGCGCAACCGCGGCACGCAATTCGGAACGATCCTCACCGTCGACCGCGGCGTCGATCGGTCTGGCGCGATCGTCCTCGCGTTCACTGGCCTCTTCGATCGGCGCGGTCGGATGTCGGGCCCGATCGCGATGCCAGTTCGCGACCACGTTGTGCGCGATGCGGAAGAGCCAGGCCGAAAACGGCGCACCGCGATACTGAAAACGCGGCAGGTTCTGCAGCGTCTGGAAGAAGACGCGCGCGGTGAGATCCTCGGCGTCGGCGCGATTGCCGACGCGGTAAGCAACATAGTTGAAGACGCGGCGATGGTGGCGATCGAACAGGACGCCGAATGCGTCGCCGTCAGTACGAGCGCGCTCCGCGAGCTCCTCATCAGTCAGACCATCCAGCTCTTCTCGTGACGTCATGAGAAACACCGCGAATGCCGATTCGATACGTTCATCGCCGCGGCACGGTCATTCAGCGCTACAGACGGACGAACGACTCGATATTCAGCACGAATACTGTCGCGCCACCAATCTGCACCTCGACCGGATACGGCATGTAGAACTCGCCTGGCTCCATGACCGGAGGAAGCGGGTTGATGTACTGCGTGCGTGTCTGGCAATTGCTCTGAATCGTCTGGAGGATTTCGTCAACGGCGTCTTCCTCCGCGCCGAGCAAGATCGTCGCGTTGCTCTCCTTGAGAAAGCCGCCGGCCGTGTTGATGCGCGTCGCGCGAAACCCCTTCTTGGTGAGGGCGTCGATGAGGCCAGCCGCGTCATCTCCGTGAACGATCGAAAGGACGAGCTTCACAGCGGATATCCTCCAGCGATCGCTACGGGTAGATCTTGACGCGCCGATACGGCTCGCGACCTTCGCTGCGCGACGCGAGATTATATCGCTCGGCCAACTGGTGCTGGAGGCGCCGAATGTAGGCATTTCGGGGCGCCAGCTCGATCGGCTCCGATCGAGTCAGGACCGCGCTGATCGCGTCCTCCGTTTCCTGGATCGCGACGCTGACAGGATCACCCTCGTCGCCAAGCTCGTAGAGATCGCGGATTGATTGCTGAATCTGCGCGTTCGAGTTGCTCTTGAGAATGAAGATCTGGATGCCGGCCGCCTCGGCATCGCGAATCGCCGGTGGCTTGCGCCGGTAGAAGTTCCGTAGGGTCATCACGACGTCGGCTGATTTGGGATCCTTTGTTAGCTCGCACGGCACACGAAGCTCCTGAATGACCTGCTCCAGTCGACTCAGGCTCACACCATACGGGTACACGCGGAGCGTGCGTCGCTGGTGCCGTGCCGACCCAAAGGTGACGACCGGGGGAATACCCGCGTTCGTGTCGACCGTCTCGGCCGGGGGCTCCGGACGCGGCCGAGCGCCGCGATCGGGCATCGGGACGAGACGCGCCGGTGCATCGGCCGAATGCAGCTCCCCGTTCTCTATCCATCGCGTTTGGGCCGGGCGGGCGACGTTTCGCAGGAGCGCATCAACGGTCGCGCTGACATCCAGGTGAACGGCGACCCGCTCCCAGTTCTGAATCTCGACGATGACGTCGAAGGTCGGAGGCGCCATGCGTTCGAGGACCGACTTCTGCGTACCTCGGCGGCGCGCCTCCTCGTCCGACAGGGTGACGGTGTGGATCCCGCCGATGAGATCCGAGAGCGTCGGATTCAGCATGAGGTTCTCGAGCGTATTGCCGTGCGCGGTGCCAACAAGCTGGACGCCGCGTTCGGCGATTGTCCGCGCCGCAACGGCCTCCAACTCGGTGCCGATCTCGTCGATGACGATGACCTCGGGCATGTGGTTCTCGACCGCCTCAATCATCACCCCGTGTTGCAGCGTCGGCGTGGGAACCTGCATTCGTCGCGCGCGTCCGATCCCCGGATGCGGGATGTCGCCATCGCCGGCGATTTCGTTTGACGTGTCGACGATGATGACGCGCTTGGTGAACTCGTCGGCCAGCACGCGCGCGACCTCGCGAAGCATGGTCGTCTTGCCCACGCCCGGTCGGCCAAGCAGGAGCATGCTCTTGCCGGATTCGACGATGTCCTGAATGATCGCGATCGTGCCATACACGGCTCGACCGACGCGCAACGTCAGGCCAACGACGCTTCCTTTGCGATTGCGAATCGCCGAGACGCGATGAAGCGTGCGTTCGAGGCCGGCGCGGTTGTCGTCGCCGAACTCGCCGACGCGAGCCACGACGTGTTCGATGTCCTCGGCCGTGACATCACGATCCGAGAGGAGGATCTCGCGGCCGGGTAGGCGCGCCTCCGGCCGCCGGCCGAGGTCGAGCACGATTTCGAGCAGACCTTCGATGTGGTCGATCGTATCGATTGCCGGGCGAATCGATGGTGGAAGGACGCCGAGAAGCGCGGAGAGATCGTCCGTAATCAGTCGTTGCGACACGTCAACTCCCAAGTGCTCGATGGTCATAGCGCTCGCGCCGGAATGAGGCGCATGTCCGGAACACGGACCGTCAGAATACGCGCGAAGAGATCTTCCGACTCAGTTTCGACAAACCCAGAGTCGCTGAGGACTCGTCGAAGGCTCTCCTGGTAGTCCCGAGCGACGAAGCGAATCGCGTCAATCCCGCGGATGTGCGCGATCGCAAAGTGAACCAGCCCCTCCGCGACGTCGGAGCGGGTGGGATCGAGCAGCATCTGCACGCGCCGCTGACGCTGCCGAATCTGCAGCCACACGTCGATTTCGCCGTCGTGGGCGACAATGAAGTCGCGGCGGTTTCCCGGCAATCGTGGCCGCACCGGCGCGACAACGCCCCAGTTGTCCAGCCAACGCCACTCCTGCAATGTCATCGCCTCGACCTCGCGTACGCCGAGCGGAACGAGCGATGAATAGAGATGGAAGAGCGCGAGATGGTCCGCCGGGCGACGCGGTCGCATGGTATCGATATCGACGGGCTCCGCATTCGGCGGCAGTGAGGAGACGTAGGTTGACTCGCGCGCGTACCGCGCGAAGCCGGCCTGTCGGGCGACGACGCTCCAGTTCGCCTCGGCCGGCAGGCGAAGGAAGACCTTCAGGATTCCCTCCTCGTGCGCGGCGTGCATGAGGTGATCGAGTAGTGAGAGGCAGACGCGATCGGCGTCGACACTCGCGGCGATGCGCAGCGCGTCGATGTCCCACATGTCGGCGCCGAATCGCGCTTGCGCCGAGACAATTCCGTCGACGCGCCCGCTTTCGATCGCGATCCACGTCTCGCGGCCGGGGCGCAACGCGAGCGATCGCTCGATGGTTTCCCGAATCGAAAACCCGATGCGCGGCAGATCGTCGTCCGCGAGGACGTCGACGCTATCGCGCTGCCGGCTGAACGCGAGAACGGCCGCAATATCGGTCGGCCGAAGAGCGCGAATCACGGTTCGACAACGCGCACCGGCGCGCTCCTCGACATTCGACCCAATTGTACCACGCGATGGCCAGACAGTCCGATTGACATAGCGTACCCGCGTTCCTATGATCGGGACAATGTGGCACGGCGAATGACGCGCCCGACGAACCCGATGGTCCGAGTGGCGGTCCGTGGCTGGCTTCACGTGAAGTTCATGCGCGAGGACACGCGACACGAGTTGGCGCAGCAGGCGATGATCTGGCTCGGACTGACCGTGTTCTTCGTGTGGGGCGTCGTCGGCTTGGTCGCCGCGCCTTTTCAATAGGTATACTGCCGGCGCGGGCAATTAGCTCAGTCGGCTAGAGCACACGGCTTACATCCGTGAGGTCGCAGGTTCGAGCCCTGCATTGCCCACCCGGCTACCCCGTCAAGGCGCGAGTAGCTCGAAGGACGCGCGTAGCCGCGGGAAGTCATTCCATTCGGTCGGCGAGGGTGGCTGGTCGTCGAAGATCGCGTTGACCGCACTGTATTCCTCATCGGTCAGGTCGCGGTCGAAGGCGGCAAGTGATTCGCGCACCTGGGCCACGGTGCTGCAGCCGACAATCGGCGAAGTCACGCCAGGTGAGTGGTTGACCCACGCGATCGCGAGTTGACCGGGTAGGAGTCCGAGTTCGCGCGCCAGCGCATTGAAGCGGTTGATACGGTCGCCCATCGTCGCCAATCGGTCCACCATGCGCTGTTCGCCGCTCGCACGCGTACCATGCGGGATTGGCTCGCCGGGCACGTAGCGCCCCGCCAGGATGCCGCCCATGAGCGGCTGGTAGGTCGTGATCGCGATCCCTTCGGCCCGCGCCTGCGGGAGGATCTCGACCTCGACGCCTCGGACGCCGGCGCTGTAGTTCACCTGGTTGCACACCAGTTTTGCCCATCCGTTCCGCTCGGCGATCGCATTGCAGTGGCCGATCAGCCAGGCGGGAAAGTTCGAACAGCCGACCAAGCGAGTTTTGCCGGCGCTGACAGTCTGGTCGAGTGCTTGCATCATCGCCTCGACATTCATGTGCGGCCGGGGCCAGTGGATCATGTACAGGTCGACGTGGTCGAGTTGCATCCGGCGCAGGCTCTCGTCCAGGCTCTTCAGAATCCACTCGGCGTCGGTGGATCGGGTGACCTTGGTCCCAATGAACAGGCCGTCGCGCTTGCCTTTGATGATCCGGCCCAGGATTTCCTCAGTCACGCCTTGTGAGTACCCGGCGGCGGTGTCGATGTTATCGACACCGCGATCGAGGGATGCCGAGACGATCCTCGCCGCCTCGGTCTCATCGCAGCGATGGCCGAACATCATCGATCCAAGGCACATGCGCGAGACGCGCTGGCCCGTATTGCCGAACTGAACGTATTTCATGAAGTGCCTCCGCTCCGAGTATGGCTCATCGTAATCCGCATCGCCGACGGCACGGTCGCGGAGATGTGGCATGCCGAGAGCAGGCTGCGCTACGAGGTGGCGTGAGGTCGAGGGCGGTGCGGTTGGCGCGCACGTCGGGGCAGCCGATGCGGACGACGGCGGAGCATCTGGGCGTGTCGGTTGAAGCGTTGCGTGAATGGATCAAGCAAGGCGCGATCGACGCCGGGGAACAGGAGGGGTTGACGACCGAGGAACGCGCCGAGCTGAGCTGGTTGCGGCGAGAGAACCACGTACTCAGGATGGAGCGGGACATCCCAAGAAGAGCGACCGCTTTCTTCGCCCGGGAGAGCGAGGGCTGGTGAACGCCTACCGGCTGATCGTGGCGGAGGAGGCGAACTCCCCGATCTCCCGGTTGTGCGGAGTGTTGAAGGTCGCGCGTTCGGGGTTCTACGCCTGGCGTTCGCGATCACCGTCGTGTCGTTCGGTCGCCGACGCGGATCTCACGCGCACGATCCGGGCGATCCACGCGGGTGGCCGTGGGACCTATGGCGTGCCGCGCGTGCACGCGGAACTCGCCGATACCCATGGCGTTCGGTGTGGACGGAAGCGGGTCGCGCGACTGATGCGGCGTGACGGGATTGCGGGTGTGTGTCGCCGGCGCAAGGCGCGCACGACGCATCGGGACACGACCGCGGCGCCCGCGCCGGATCTGGTCCAACGCGCGTTCGCGGTCAGCGCGCCCGATCTTCTGTGGGTGGCGGATATCACCTATCCGGTCGCGACCACCAGACGACGGCCGCCGACGCGGCGTACCAGAGCGCGCACGCGACGGCCAGGAGCGTGAACCCGCCGATCCCGAGGCAGATGCCGCCGACGCTGGCGCCGAGGGCAGTGCCGATGTTAGCCCCCGAGCTGTTGAGCGCGGCGGTCGTCGCCCTGCTTCCCGGCGTCTCGCCCGTCAGGAGGGCGGCTGTCGCGACGGTGCTCACGGCCACCAGCACGAGGGCGAGCGTGAGCGCCGCGGCAATCAGGATCGGCGGAAGCGGGAGCAGAAAGGCCCCGCCCGCGAGGAGACCCAGGAGCGCGCGCGCGACGACCAGCAGAGGCCGCAATGGGCGGGCGCCGAGGCGGCCGCCCGCAGCCAGCGATCCGGCGAGGGCGCCCGCGCCCACCGCCAGGTAGACCCACCCGATCTCCCGGGTCGCGAGGTCGTGCTGCTGGGAGAGGTAGGCGCCCAGGTATGTGAGCACGGTCCCAGTGCCGGCAACGCCCAGCGTGCTCGAGCCAATGAGCCCCAGCGTTGGGCGGTGGCGCACGATTGGCTCGTACGACGCCAGCGCATTTCGCACGCTCCAGTTAGCGGTCGGCCGCGGTCCAGCCGCACCGAGCAGCCGCACGACAAGGAACGCCGCGCCGACGGCCAGCAGCGCCGTGAACGCGAAGGCGACGCGCCACCCGGCAAACGCATCGATCGAGGTCAATGCCGGCACGCCTACGACGACGGCGCCCGAGGTGCCGGCCGTCGTCCAGCCGAGGGCTCGCCGTCGGGCGTGGTCGACAAGGCGGTCCCCCACGAGAGCCTGGCTGATTGGAGGGATCGCGGCGCGCCCGAGCGCACCGACGAGCAGCGCCAGCAGCAGCACGTCCGCGCCCGGTGCCAGGGCGATCCCGACGCCGCTGCACGCCAGGGCGGCGAGAGCGAGGATCAGAGCGCGCCGATGCCCAAGCCGGTCGGCGACCGGGCCGACGACGAATCCTAGGACGCCCACGGCAAGCGCGGCGGCAGCGGGAAGCTGTCCGAGTACTGCCACCGGCGCTCCCAGGTCACGCCCCATGGCAGGCAAGAACGGCCCCATCGCGAAGTTCGCCAGGGCGCTCAGGAACACGGCAACTGTCAGAGGGACGACGAACGTCGACTCGCGCGACCACCGGTCGCGAAGCAGCTGTGTGAGCGCGAGGGCGGGGCGATGGGCGACGATCACGGACAACCTCCAGTTCAAGGCTGAGGCTGACGCTACCCCGCCTTCCCCGGGCCGCCATCGGCGAAACAACCCAATCGCGACTACTCATCCGGATCGCCACGCGGCGACACAAGGAACGGGTCGGGTGGTATCGTGGTGTGACTTTGGACGCATCAGCCGCGGCATCTCAGAGCGCGCGCTTGACACGGCCGCGCACGGCGCTCGTCGGGCGGGCCGCCGATCTACAGGCCGGTGAGCGCCTCCTCCGGCGCGACGACGTCGCTCTTCTGACGCTGACGGGCGCGGGTGGGTCTGGCAAGACGAGGCTCGCCCTCGAGCTGGTCGAGAGGCTGCGGGCCGACTACGTGGGATCGGTCGTCGTCGTGCCTCTGGCCGAGATCGCCGATTCAGGCCTGGTACCGGCTGCGATCGCCCGCGCGCTTGGCGTGGCGGTTCTGGCGGGCGAGTCGCCGGCCGGTCTCGTGATCGCGGCGCTCGCCGGTCATCGGCTTCTGCTCGTCCTCGACAACTTCGAGCACGTGCTGCCGGCAGCAGCCGAGGTGGCGGACATGCTCGGCGGCTGCCCGGCGCTCAAAGTACTCGCGACGAGCCGCGCGCCGCTACGCATCTCGGGCGAGCACGAGCTGCCCGTGCAGCCGCTCGCGCTGCCAGAGCCGGGTCGGTCTCACCCGATCGAGCATCTCGCCCGCTTCGGCGCCGTGGAGCTGTTCTGCCAGCGGGCCGCGGCCGCCGATCCCGGCTTCAGGTTGACCGTGGAGAATGCCGACGCCGTCGCGGCGCTCTGTCGTGGGCTCGACGGGCTGCCGCTCGCGATCGAGCTCGCGGCGGCGCGATCGAAAGCGTTTCCCCCCGCCGCACTGCTGGCTCGCCTCGAGAGTCGGCTGACCCTACTGACTGGGGGCGCGCGCGACCTGCCAGCGCGACAGCGAACGATTCGGGACACGATCGGATGGAGTTACGACCTCCTGCCCGCGGCCGAGCAGACACTCCTCCGCCGCCTAGCCGTGTTCCTCGGCGGACTCACTGCGGACGGCGCGGGCGCCGTTGTGGACGCCGACCCGTTCGACGGGCTGTCTACGCTGGTCGAGCACAGCTTGCTGAGGCGGGTCGAGGGCACGAGCGAACCCGGCCAGGCGGTCGAAGCGGGGTGGCCGCGGTTCGAGATGCTGGACAGCGTCCGGGCCTTCGCGCTCGAGAAGCTGGAGGCAAGCGGCGAGGCGGAGGCAACCGTCGCGCGCACGCGGCGTGGACGGTCGAGCTCGCCGAGAGGACGGAGTGGCAGACGCCGCGCTTCTCGGTCTGGATCGCGCGCCTGGAGACCGAGCACGCCAACATCGAGTCGGCGATCGCGTGGTGCCGCGCGAACGGCGAGGTCGAGTGGATCGCACGCATCACCGCCGCGTCCGCGTGGGGATGGGTGCAGCTCCGCGAGGCGGCTCGGCGCCGTGCCCTGGTCGAGGAAACGCTCGCGGCGCTGGCGGACCTCGGAGCCGGTCGCCTTCGCGCCGGTCTCCTCTACGCGGCCGGGCTGATCGCATACGACCAGTACGACCTGCTTGCCGCCCGGGTCTGGCTCGCGGAGAGCCGAACCCTCTGGCGCGAGATCGGCGACGAGTGGCACGCCGCCTGGGCGACCCTCTACCTGGGATACGTGCTGGGCCTTGCCAGTTTGCCCGATGGGCCCGCACTGCTTGAGGAGAGCGTCGGACAGTTCCGCGTGCTCGGCGATGCCTGGGGTGAGGCGTTTGCGGACACCCGGCTTGGGCTGGTCGCGCACATGGCCGGCCAACTGGATGTAGCGTGGCGCGCGCACGGGCGTGCGGCGGCCAGCTTCCGCGCGCAGGACGACCGAGCGGGCACACGGTCGGCGCTCGGCTACCTGGCGAACGTTGCGCTGGAGCGGGGCGACGCGGCGACGGCCGCGGACCTTCTCGTCGAGTCGATCGACCAAATGCGGTCGGTGGACCAGCGGCGTCGGCCCAGCATGGCCGGCCAGCTTGCGAACTTCGCGAGCCTCGCCGCAGCTATCGGCCAGCCCGAACGAGCAGCCCGCCTAGTCGGAGCGAGCGAAGCCGAGCTGCGACAGCAGGGTGGCCGAGCACTCAATCCGGGCGATCGCTGGGTGAAGGAGCGGCACCGCGCGATGATTGTGGCGCGGCTCGGCGACACGGCTTTCGCGCGCGAGGTCACGCGCGGCGCGGCGATGGGTCGTGAGGCGGCGCTGGCGGAAGCGCGCGCAGCCGCGGTCGACGCGCAGGGTGGCGGCTCGCGTTGGCCGTGCGGCCTGACCGGCCGGGAGGTCGAAGTGCTGGCGCTGCTGGCGGTCGGGCGCACGAACCAGAAGATCGCCCAAAGGCTAGTTCTTAGCGTGCGGACCGTCGATCGGCACGTGGGCAACGTCTACGGCAAGATCCAAGCACGCAACCCAGCGGAGGCGACTGCTTTCGCCCTGGCGCACGGACTGAACGCGCCACGCGATTAGCCGCGGCTGATCGCCATCTGTCAGCTTACGGCTGATACTGCACCAGGAGATCGCGGCGAAGGTGCACCGGGTCATTGCGGCGAAGGTGCACCGGGTCATTACGGCGAAGGTACACCAGGGTGACGGAGGTTGAGCGGTCGGGCGAGGTCAGCATCGTTCCTTCAAGACTGAGAAGGAGTCGATGTGGCCTACAGGAGAACGCCGACTGTGGAGATACACGAAGTAGTCAGGTTGCTGCGTGGAGGCACGAGCGACCGCGATATCGTCAAGCTCGTCGGAGTGAACCGACGGACCGTTGCCCGATATCGGCAGTGGGCGGGGCAACAGGGGTACCTCGAGGGGGCGTTACCGACGACGGCCGAGATCGAGCGTCGGTTGAGCGCGACGTGCCCGGGGACGCTGCCACCCCAGCAGATCTCGAGCGTTGAACGGTACCGCGAACAGATCGTCGGATATCGGACTCGGGGGATGGAAGCGGCGGCGATTCGCGTGCGACTGGAAGAGGAGCACGGCCATCCGGTGAGTTACAGCGCGGTGTGGCGTTTGGTACGGCGGCTCGCGCCCGCACGGGTCGACGCGTTCGTGCGCGTGGAAGTCGAGCCCGGCGCGGAGGCGCAGGTTGACTTCGGCTATGCCGGTCACACGATTGACCCGGCGACGGGAAGAGAACGGAAGACGTGGGTGTTCGTGATGGTACTCTCGTGGAGTCGGCATCTGTACGCCGAGTTGGTCTACAGCCAGACGATCGAGACGTGGCTGCTCTGCCATCGGCACGCGTTCGAGTTCTTTGGCGGCGTACCCGGTCGAGTCGTGTTGGACAATCTCCGGGCGGGTGTCGCGCGGGCGAGCGCGACCGAGCCGATGGCACAGCGGACGTATCGGGAATGCGCGACGCACTATGGATTCCTCATCGACCCGAACCCACCGGAATCGCCGCGGCTGAAAGGCAAAGTCGAACAAGGCGGCGTGCATTTCGTGGCACGCAATTTCCTGGCGGGGCGTGAGCCGACGCCGATTGACAGCCTGAACCAGAAGCTTCAGACCTGGTGCGCAACGACCGCCGCGAGACGCGTGCATGGCACGACCAAGGAACGGCCGTGCGCGCGGTTTGACGATGTCGAGCGGGCCGCGCTCCAGCCACTTCCCGCCGAGCCGTACGACATGGCGATCTGGAAAGCGGTCACGCTCTATCGCGACTGCTACGTGACGTTCGCGCAGTCGTACTACTCGGCGCCCTACCGTCTGGTCGGACAGCCGCTCTGGGTCCGGGCGGGCGCGCGAACGGTCCAGATCATCACGACGCGCCACGAGGTGGTCGCGATCCACGACCGCGCGACCAAACCCGGAGAGCGCCAGACGATTCTGGCGCACCTGCCGCCGCGCAAGATCCACGGACTCGTGGCGAGCCGACAGACCTGCCGTGTCCAGGCGACCGCGATGGGATTGGCGACCACCGCCGTCGTCGAGCGCTATCTCAGTCATCGGCCCGAAGATCGCTTGAAGGTCGCCCAGCGTATCCTCGCCCTCGCCGCGACCGCTGGCCCCGACCGACTCGAACGCGCCTGCGCGCGGGCACTGCACTTCGGCACACCCGACTACGCCAGCATCAAGCGCATCCTCGCGGCGGGTCTCGATGGCGCGCCGCTCGCGCCGCCACCGCCATCACCACCGACGACCGGCCTCACCTTCGTCCGTCACGCCAGCGAATTCGTGGCCGGACTGCTGGCGGCCGCGCGATGACCCAACGCCATCAGCTCGTCCCCTATCTGCGCCAGCTTCGGCTGTCCGGCATCCTCGATACGCTCGACGTCCGCAACCAGCAGGCCATCGCCGAGAAGTGGACCTATCTCGAGTTCGTGACGCGCCTGATTCAGGACGAGGCCGAACGACGCGAACAGCGGCGCCTGGAGATGCGCTTGCGCCGTGGCGCCATCAACACCACCAAGACGCTCGACGCTTTCGACTTCGGCTTCAACCCGTCCATCAATCGCCAACTCGTCTTCGACCTCGCGACCTGCGCGTTCGTTCGTCAGCGCCGCAATGTCCTCGTCTGCGGACAGACCGGCGTCGGCAAATCGCACCTCGTGCAGGCTCTCGCGCACGAGGCCGCTCGTCAGGGCTTCGCCGTCCTCTACACCACCGCCGATCAGATGCTCTCCCATCTCCACGCCGGCCGCGCCGATGGCTCGGCCGAGAAACGTCTCCGCGGCTACCTCGCGCCCGATCTTCTCGTCATCGACGACTTCGGCCTCAAACCCATGCCACCGACCGGACCCGTCGATCTCTACGACATCATCAGCGGACGCTACGAGTCGGGCGCGATCGCGCTCACCTCCAACCGCGCACCCGACGAATGGACCGATCTCTTCGGCGATCCCCTCCTCGCCAACGCCGGCCTCGATCGCCTCGCCCACAACGCCACCGTCCTCATGATCACCGGACGCAGCTTCCGCCTCTCCCGCACCATCCCACCGGAGGTGCGATCCGTCTCCTCCGGCTGACACCCGTAACGGCTCTATCACGACAACGACCTCGCAATCGCGCGTCCATCGTCACGTCCAACTCTGGTGCACCTTCGCCGTAATGACCCGGTGCACTGTCGGGCTCTCCCGCATGTTATGGGAAGTTAGGCCGGCCGTCGGAGTAGGGTGAAGGCATTCACGGTTGGGGTGTTTGCCATGAGGGCGGTGGAGCACGAGACGTTCGGCGTGCGCAGGGTCG
>SCUE01000004.1 GCA_004297775.1 Chloroflexota bacterium
ACCGGACGTTGGCCGTTGGTCACGTTCTATTCGCAGGGGGCTTTGGCATCACGGCCTTCCTGCTAAGTCGCGAGATGTGCGCGGGAGCGAACTGCTCTCACCTCATCTAAGCGATACAATCGCAAATGTCGGCTACGAGACTCGCCGCAGCCGCATCGGCACTTCGCGAATGCTTCGCTCCATCTGACTGACTCCTCTACGCGTTGCACTCAATCCTGTTCCCCGAGGCCGCGGCCGTTGGGTTAGGCTCGGGGTAATCACGGGGTAAGAGCCGAAAGAATCGATGGGCGGGTGGCGTTTCTGTGCACGCCGTAGACGCCCTGGGCGATCCGCACGAGATCAGACTGTGCAGCCGCCAGACAGGCTGCACGTCATGATCTCCTATGGACTCCTCGCCGGAAGGTTGCGGACCCAAAGGCCGGCGTAGGTCTCCGCCAGGTACTTGTGCTTGTTCTCCGAGATGTCGCTTCGAAACGGTGTCTACGAAATCCCGCCTTGACGGTCGCGACCGATCCGCATCCACGGTCGCGGCGATCGCTGGCGCGCGTTCCCTCACCCCGTCTCGCCTCCAATCTCCGAGACGAGGATGCCCGCCAGGATCGTGCCGCCGCCGATGAGCACGCGCGGCGTCAACTCTTCGCCGTAGACAACCGCCGAGTAGAGCGCGGCGAAGACTGGCTCGAGCGTGAAGATCAGCGCCGCGCGCGTGGCGGTCGTGTGGCGCTGTGCCCAGTTCTGCACCAGAAAGACGAACGCGGTCGCGGCGACGCCCATGTACCCGATCGGCCACCAGAGATCGCGCTCGGTCGGAAGCGACGCGCCCGATCCGAGCACCCACGCGCCAGCCACCACTGCCACGACCGTCAACTGAACCGCCGTGCTCGGACCAGACTCGACCCTGGTTGCGAACCGCGAGATGCCGACGATGTGGGCGGCGAAGAAGATCGCGCAGACGAGCACCAGAAGATCGCCCCTTGTGGACCCGCTCGACCATTCATCCGGCGAGAGTGGCGCCGAGAGAACCACCGTCCCGGCCGCGGAGAGCGCGATCGCGATGATCAACCGGCGCGGCGGAGCCATTCGCAGGAGCGCGGCGCTCATCAAGGGGACGATCACGACGTTCAGCCCGGTGATGAATGCCGCCCGCGCGGGCGATGTCTCGCGCAGCCCGTACGTCTGGAAGACGAACCCGACGCCGAGCAACAATCCGAGAATCGTTCCGCGCCACCAGAGTGGTGGACCGGCCGCCAGAGCGCGGCCGCCAAAGAGCACCAGCAGAGCAATCGCTCCGAGAGCAAAACGCGCCGCGATGAACACCATCGGGTCGACGCGCTCGGTCGTGACTTTCACCACGACGAAGGTCGTACCCCAGATGAGCGTGATGAAGGCGAGCGCGAGATCGTAGCGAAGCGACACGAAGGGTCAGGATTGTATCGACGGCCGCGCGGCAGGACTCGCCCCGGAGCCTCGTCGCTGTCAGCGCGGCCGGACGACTCTGGTTGGGCAGCCTCGGCCATCGGTCAGGAGCGCCTTGTGCGCCGCGCCTTACGCGGGCGACGGCCCGTCTTACGGACCGTTAAGTCGGCTCCTCGTACCGTGAGGACGCGTGTCTGGACTGTTTCGCCACTACTCCGACCGATTCCTGCGTCTGCCAGATACGACGCGCCTGCTCCTCGTCGTCTGTGCGCTCGGCATCAGCAGCCTCTACGTCCTCGGCATCGTTTCCGTGATCGTGGCCCCGCGTCTACGGCAGGCGCCGGTCGCCTACGCCGCCAGTCTGGCGACGCCGACGCCGACCGATACCCCGGAACCGACCGAAACGCCGACGCCGACGCCGACTGCCACGGCAACTCTCGCGCCAACGCGGACGCCAACGACGGTGCCGCTCTCAACCGCCACGCCGACCCTCGAAGCGACGCCGACCCAGCCGCGGTCCGGACCGGTGTACGTTCCCGGTGGCGATGCCACCGCCGTGCCGGCGAGCGCTCAGTCGAAGAAATCGCCGTCGCGCGCGGCCTCGCGTAGTCTCACCGCCACGAAACAGCCAACGAAATCACCGACCGCGTCGAAGACGCCGACCAAGGCGAAGACGGGCCAGACTCCCCGGCGCTAACCCCGCCTCGTACGTCCGCGAGCATCGTCGCGACCGCCCGGAGCCTCGGTCGAAGCGCGCACGAGCGGTAGCTCCGCCTGCAGGAACGTCCCACCAGCGCTGGGCGGTCGTTTCCTGGTCGCGAGCGGCGCCGATGCTCGGGACGGCTCGCGCCGCGACGCCGGCGCCGACCCGGCCACGGCCGGCGCGGCCGCCGGCCCGATGGGCTCATCGGACCGAAGCAGTGGCCTCCATCCGAACTGTTGCGGCGCTGCCGGGCGATGCTCGACGGCGGCGGCGTTTGCGGCTCGCCCCGTCGCCGCAAGTGTGGACGCTCCTGTTTGACCGGACTGACGCGGCGAAACAGGCGCGGTCGTGGTCGCGCTCTCGGCGCGGACACTCGGACGCGCCGATCGGCCGGGCGCCGGCGCCAACGCGCGGGCTTGATCAGATTGACGCGGCGAAGCGGGCGCGGTTTCGGCGCGGGCGCTCGGTCGGGCCGATCGGCCGGGCGCCGGCGCGGCTCCTCGTGGCGACCTTGACGCGGCGGTACGGGTTGCCGCCTCGCGCCCTGGCGCCAGACGAGCATCTTGCTTCGCGGTTCTCCCGGCTGTCGCGGCCTTGCGCGACGCCTCCGGCCGAGCGCCCCGCCGGGGAGCCTTCGCGGTTGCCGCCGCACCCGAGACCGCCGGGCGAGCCATTTGTCTTGCGGCTATCACACCAGCCGCTGTCTCACGCGTCGCCGCCGATCGCGCGCCTTGCTGCGCAGCCTTCGCGGCGACTACCTTGGCCGTCGAACTCGTCGCTTTCGCAGACGCACTCGCGGGCTGATCCGCTGGCGCGGGCCGCGCGGCGCGCCCGGCCTTTCCAGTGTCCGATGCTCCGCCAGCCTGGCCGCCTGAGGCGCGCGCCGCGCCACCGGCCGCGGGAGATGGCTCGTCGTCCATCCCGTCGTCGTCATCGCCCTCGTCCTCGTCGAGGTCATCCTCGCCCTCGTCGTCCGGCAGGTCATCCTCGGGAAGATCGTCGTCGTCATCAGTCAGGATGTCGGGGCCAGGCGGTCCGCCATCGTCAAACGGCGTGTATTCGGGCGGACCAGGTGGCTCGCCGTCGGAGCGCAGCCGCGCCATCGCCGCGACCGAGTCCTTCGGCTGGAGCTGGATGATCACCGCGCCCTGCGCCGGCCGGCCGACCGGCGGAACCGTCGCGACCGAGGCACGAACGACGATGCCGTCGCGCGAGGCAATCATGATCTCGTCGCCCGGTTTCACGATGCGCGCCACGACCACCGTTCCGGTGCGATCCGAGACCGGCATGGCGCGGACACCGCCGCCACCACGCCCCTGAACGGAGAACTGGCCGATTCCCATGCGCTTGCCGTACCCGCGCGCCGTGATGAGAAGAACCTCGCCAGTATCCTCGACGATGTTCGCGTCCACGACGTGGTCGCCTTTTTCGAGCTTGATCGCGCGCACGCCGCCACTCGTGCGACTGGCCGATCGCAAATCCTCTTCCGCGAAGCGGATCGACTGACCTTGCTCGGTCAGGACATGCACGTGGCATCCGCCGGGCGTGAATCCGACCCAGGCGAGTTCGTCCTTCGCTTCGAGATCCATCGCGATGAGCCCGGCCGCGCGCGTCGACTGATACTCGTTCATACGAATGCGCTTGGCCTCACCACCCTTGGTGAGAAGCACGAAATGACCGCCCTGGCCAAAGTCCTTGACCGCGACGACGGCCGTGATCTTCTCCTCCGGCGTGATGCCGGTCACGTTCGAAAGTGGGCGCCCGCGCGCCTTCGCCTGCGCCTCAGGCACCTCGTGGCACTTGACGCCATACACCTTGCCGCGATTGGAGAAGAAAAGAACCGTATCGCGCGTATTCGCCACCACCAGGTGCCGAATCGCATCGTCTTCCTGGCTGGTCGTCTGCGGCAGCGCCCGGCTCGTCGATCGAACGCGGAACGCGTCGCCGGGCAGCCGTCGAACGTAGTCGCGCATGGTCGCAAGCACGACGACGTCCTGATCCGGCACCAGGTCTTCGGCCGTCAGCTCGGCCGATACGTTGTGGAGGATCCGGGTTCGTCTCTGGTCGCCGAACTTCCTCTTCAGTTCGACGAGCTCGTCGCGCGCCAGGAGCATAATCTTGGCCGGATGGGCGAGGAGGTCCTCAAGCTTGGCGACGAGGGTCAGCACCTCGGCCAGTTCGTCGAGGATCTTCTGGCGTTCGAGGGCGGCCAGACGCCGTAACTGCATGTCGAGGATCGCGGTGGCCTGGATCTCGCTCAACTGGAATCGCGTCATCAACGCCTGACGGGCAGCCTCGGTCTCGCGCGAACCGCGAATGATCTGGATCACTTCGTCGAGGTTGTCGAGCGCGACTTTCAATCCTTCGAGGATGTGAGCGCGCGCGTGTGCTTTATCGAGCTCGAACTGGGTTCGGCGGGTGAGAACCTGTCGACGCCAGTCCAGGTAGTGAACGAGAATTTGCTTCAGCGTAAGCACGCGCGGCTGCTGATCGACCAACGCCAGCAGGTTGATCGAGAAATTCGTCTGCATCGAGGTCAGCTTGAAGAGCTGATTCAAGACGGCGGTCGGGTTGGCATCGCGCTTCAGCTCGATGAAGAGGCGCATTCCCTGCCGATCGGACTCGTCGCGCATGTCCGAAATGCCGTCGATCCGCTTCTCGCGCGCAAGATCGGCGATCTTTTCGATCAGAGTCGCCTTGTTCACCTGGTACGGCAGCTCGGTGATGACAATCGCCTCGCGATTGCCCTTCAACTCCTCGGTGTGTGCCTTCGCCCGAATCGTCAGCCGCCCGTGCCCGGTCGTGTACGCCTGCTTGATGCCCTCATCACCGAGAATCAGGGCGGCGGTTGGGAAGTCCGGGCCGGTGATATGAGTCATGAGCTCGTCGGGCGTCACATCGATGCGATCATCGATCTGGCCAAGCAACGACTCGATCAATTGGTCTTCGGTCGGGGATTGACCGTGCCGAGCGGCATCCGCGCGGACACCCTCGGCGAGATCGTCGGGCATCGCGCCGAGGATCTCACGCAGCGAGTCGACCGCCACGTTCCGCCGCATGACGCGCGCCCACGCAACCGCGAACGGAATGCCGCCGCTCACCACGCCGCTGTACCGGTCGATCATCATGACCAGTGCATTGATGACCTCGGTCAGATTGTGCGGCGGGATGTTCGTCGCCATCCCGACGGCGATGCCGACCGCGCCATTGACGAGCAGGTTCGGCAGTTTGCCCGGGAGCACCGACGGCTGCCGAAGCGAACCGTCGAAGTTCGGCTCGAATGCGACGGTATCCTTGTCGATGTCGGCCAGCAATTCCTCGGCGACGGCCGAGAGTCGCGCCTCGGTGTACCGCATCGCCGCCGGGGGATCGCCATCGACCGAGCCGAAGTTGCCCTGGCCGTCCACCAGCGGATAGCGCATCGAGAACGTCTGCGCCAGCCGCACCATCGCCTCGTAGACGGGCGCGTCGCCGTGAGGGTGGTACTTGCCGAGCACCTCACCGACGATGCGGGCGCTCTTCTTGTAGGGCGATGTCGGCCGAAGCGCCAGTTCGTCCATCGCGTAGAGGACGCGCCGTTGAACGGGCTTGAGTCCGTCGCGCACGTCCGGGAGGGCGCGCGACGTAATGACGCTCATCGCGTAATCGAGATACGACTCGCGCATCTCGCGTTCGATCGAGATCGGGCGAATGCTTCCTATGTCCATTTGCGGCGCAATGGTATCAGTCTGCTCGCCATAACGTGAGCCGCGCGCTCGATCGCCCTGCTACACTGAGGCGCCCGTGACCCCGTATCTGCAGACCGTCCAGATCATCGTTTCGATCTTCCTGATTGTTCTGGTGATGATGCAGTCGCGCGGATCGGGACTGACCGCATCGTCGCGCGAGCAGACCAGCCTCTTCCGGACTCGCCGGGGCATCGAGCGTACGCTGTTCAACAGCACGCTCGTCCTGGCGGTCGTCTGGGTGCTGGTATCCATCGCGACTGTCTTCTTCCACGAGAGCGCGATCTAGGGTCACGCGGGCGCTCCTGGCGCTCGCCGTCGCCGTCATGGCACTCGCCATTGGCGGATATGCCGTCGCGGGCAATGTCGCTCCCGCCACCGGCGGCCGCTATGTCGAAGCGTTCGTCGGCTATCCGCTCTATCTGAATCCGCTGTTGGCCGAGCCGAACACACCGGATCAGGACCTTTCGTCGCTCGTCTTTTCGGGGCTGACCCGCGTTCGAGCCGATGGCGCGATCGAGGGCGATCTGGCGGCCTCGTGGGGAGTCTCGCTCGACGGCCGAACGTACTCCTTCAGCCTTCGACCGGATGCTCGTTGGCACGATGGTCGAGCCGTCACGAGCGAGGACGTCGCGAGCACATTCGCCGCCATCACTCATTCAGAATTCCGGGGCAACCCCGATCTGGTGGCGCAATGGCGCTCCGTTGTCGTCGAGGCCGCGACCGGCGCGGTGCGTATCCGTCTTCCCGAGCCGGACACGCTCTTCCTCGAACGCGCCAGCATCGGGATCGTCCCGGCGGCGGTCGCCCGGTCGATGCGTGGCGACGCGGGCTTGACCGCGGAGACGAATCGCGCCCCGATCGGGTCGGGCCCGTTTCGCGTCGTGACGGCCGACCGCGATCGTATCGTCCTGGAGGCCCACGCCGGCTATCACGGCCGGGCGCCGTATCTCGCGGAGTTCGAGGCCCGGTTCGTGCCGACCGCGGAGCGCGCGCTGGCGCTTACGCGGAGTGGCGAGGCCTTGTCGATCGCGCCGATCCTGGACGATCGCCTTCCCGACGCGCTGCCTGGCCTGGCCGTCGCCGATCTCACACTCGCGTCGGAGCGCGCCGTGCTCGTTTTCAACACGCGCCGGGCGCCAATCGACGAGGCGCCGACGCGGCTCGCCCTGGCGAACGCTCTCGACCGCGCCGCGATCGCGCGCGCGGCCGGTGATGGCAGCGCGATCGGTACCGCGGCCCAGGCATCCGATTCCTCATTCGCCGCGGCTGGCTGGCAGCGACTGGCCGACGGAGCCCTGACGCGGAACGGGGCGGGCCTTGCGGTCACGATTACGACCAGCGATCGGCCGTCGCACCGACGCGCGGCCGAGGAGGTCGCCCGACAGTGGAACGCACGCGGCGCTCAGGTCGAGGTCCAGACAACCGGATGGACGGGATTCGTCGGCGACACACTCGCGAAAGGCGCGTTTCAGGTCGCGCTCGTCCGGGTCCGCGACGGGATGGTTGGACGCGAGCCTCATGCGCTGTGGGGGGCGCGCGGTCTACTCAGGATCGGCGGCTGGGGCGACGACCGCGCCGATGCCCTTGCCCGGGCCGTCACCGCGGCGCCCGGGGAAACCGAGCGCACCGGCGCGCGCACAGCGCTGGATGCGCGCCTCGAAGCGGAGGCGCCGATCGTGACGCTCTACGACGGGCGCGCCCGCTACGTGACGTCGCGCCTGGCGACGATGACGCACCCATCCGTCGTTCGCCGGCTGGCCGATCGATTCGACTCGATCGCGGACTGGCGCATCTTTACGCGACGGGTGCCGGGCCGATTCTGAGGCGTCCGCCGAACCGGCCGACGGCCTCACGCGCTCGATCCGGAGGGCTTTAGCCCTTGATGCCGCTCATGACGATGCCGCGAATGAAGTACCGCTGCGCAACAAAGAAGAGCGCCAACACCGGCGTCGTCATGACAAGGCTCGCCGCCATCATCAACTGATCGCGCGGCTCCTGCGCATCGTTCGGAATCTGCTGGAAGAAGCGCAGTCCGAGCGCGAGCGTGAAGTTCTCCTTGCTCGACAGGTAGATGAGTGGCTCGAGGAACTCATTCCAGTGCGCGAGGAACGCGAAGATCGCGACCGTCGCCATCGCCGGCTGACAGAGCGGCACGAGGATGAACGCCAGAATCTGAAACGAATTGGCGCCGTCGATCTTGGCCGCCTCGTCGAGATCCTGCGGCAACGTCATGAAGAACTGGCGCAACAGGAACACGTAGAAGGCGCCGCCGAAGAACGACGGGATCCAGAGCGGAGTCAAGGTGTTGATCATCCCGAGGAACTTGAACAGCAGGAAGCTGGGAATGAGGAGAACCTCGCGCGGCAGGATCATGGTGCTGATCAGCACCATGAAGAGCGCGTTTCGGCCGGGAAACCGGAATCGGCTGAATCCGTACGCGACGAGAGTCGCCGTGATGACTTGGCCGATGACGGCGAGAACGCTCACCTGCACCGAATTGCGGATGAAGGTCCACATCGGCACGGTCTGGAAGACTTCCGCATAGTTCTCGAACCGGAGCCGCCGCGGCAGCAGGGTCGGCGGAAACAGCGCGATCTCCTGGGCGTTCTTGAGCGACGAAGACAGCGTCCACAGAAACGGTCCCATGAAGAGGATGACCAGGAAGCCTGCCAACAGGTACATCAGCGACCGACGAGTAATCCGACCGATCGTGGTGCGCGAGCCGGCCATCGTGGAGGACCGCGTCGCGATCCGCTCACCGATCACTTGGCCGACCCCTCGTAGTGAACCCAGTGGCGCTGCAGCCAGAACTGAACGCCGGTGAACACCATGATGATGGCGAAGAACACCCACGCTAGGGCCGCCGCGTAGCCCATCTCGGAATCCGCGAAGCCCTTGTTGTAGATGTGCAAAACATAGAAGTAGGTGGCGTTGATCGGCCCGCCCTTGGTGCCAACGTACGCGATCGCGAACACCGAGAAGGCCGCGATGACGCCGAGAACCATGTTGAAGAAGATCGTCGGCGTCAGCAGTGGGATCGTGACGTGGCGGAATCGCTGCCAGAGCCCGGCTCCGTCGATGTGCGCCGCTTCGTAGAGCTCCTGCGGAATTCCCAGCAACCCGGCGATGAAGATGACCATGCGTCCGCCGCCGATCGATCCCCAGAGGGCAATGATGAAGAGTGCCGGCATCGCGGTCTCTGGCGAGGTGAGCCAGCCGGGTCCCGCAATACCTACCTGACGGAGGAGGTAATTCAAGACACCGATGTCCGGATGAAAAATCCAACCCCAAAGAATGACCGAGGCGACGATCGGCGTCAGCGACGGCAGAAAGAAGAACGTGCGCAACGCGGACGTGCCGAATAACTTCTGATCGAGAAGTAGCGCCAGCAAGAGTGAGCCGGCCAGACCGAGGACGACCGTCACGGCCGCGTAGTAGGCTGTGCGTTCGAGCGCGACCCAGAACAGCCGGTCGCGGGTGAAGACATTGGCATAGTTTTCAAACCCAATGTACACCGGCTCGCGAACGATCGAGTATCTCGTCAGGCTCAGATAGAACGAATAGAGCATCGGGCCGAGATTCAGAACAAAGAATCCAATCAGCCATGGCGAGATGTAGAGGAAGCCTTCGATCGCCTCTCGGCGTCGAAGCGGGCTCGCCCGACGCACTAGCACCGGCGTTGAGGTTGCGACCAGGGTAACGACTCCTGTGGCGTGGACAATACCTCCGAGGCGGCGGACAAACCGCCGGCTCGGAGATCGCGACTAGGGACGGCCCTTGTCGAGGACGTCCTGGACGGCCTGGTGCAACTGGTCGTAGTACGCCTTGTCCGCCTTGCTCTTGCCCAGCACGAGCGAGTCGTAAAGGGGATCGATCGCGCGCTGGACTTCCGGTCCCCGGAAGTTGTACGGCGCCGTGAACGGCTCCGCTTCCTTCATCGCCAGGGCGGTATTGTCCTGGACGCCTTCCGGATACGGCAGCTTGACGAGGTCCGGCGACTCGTACACATCGGCGCGGCCGCCCGGCGTCGCCGACTTGTTGCCAGTCTGCTTGCCGAGGATGATGCCCGCGTCCTTGCTCGTCATGGCCTTCAGGAACTGCCAGCCGATGTCCGGCACCTTGCTGAACTTCGTGACACCGACCACATCGGCCTGCGCCAGGGAACCGCGCTGGCCGCCCGGACCCTTCGGCGCCAGCGTCATTCCCCACTTGAACTTGTCGATCTTCTGGTATGCCGCCTTGGTACCGACATTGGACCGGAAGATTGCCAGTTTGCCGTTGAGGAACGCGGTCGAGGGATCCGGGTTCGTGGCGAGCGGATTCATACCGACCTTGTGAACGTTGAACATATCGTGCGTCCACGTCCAGCCCCACTGCACTTCCGCCTCGTTCAGGCGTGACTTCTTGCCATCGGCGCTGAAGATGTCGCCCTTGCCGCCGAAGCGGGACATGAGGATGTAGAACTCGATATCTCGACCCGGGTTCGACCAACCGTACGTCTCGACGTCCGTGCCGGTCTGCTTGTGGACCTTCTTCGCCGCCTCGACGAGATCGTCGTAGGTCGAATTGTTGGTCGGGATCTTCGCACCAGCGGCTTTCAGCAGATCGATGTTGTGGAAGATACCCACGCGGCTCGGGTGCCCCTTGAATGGGAGCCCGCCGAGCTTTCCATCGACCTTGCAGAGGTCGATGGTGAACTTGTAGTACTGGCTGAGTTCGAACTTCTCGTCCGCGACGTACTTATCGAGCGGAATCGCAATACCGCTCGCGACGAAAAGTTGGAAGCTCGAGTCGCCGGTGAAGTTATGGATGACGTCGCCAAGCTCGCCGGCCGCGATCATCGTCTGCATCTTCTGGACGTGTTCGGCGTGCGGAACCTGGATCAGTTCGAACTTGACATTGTACTTCTGCTCGAACTGCGGGATGATCGCCGGCCAGAGATCCTCTTCCGGTCCGGCGCGGACGTGCAGGCGCATCGGCGCCGGCGCTCCGGCGGCGGGCTTCACGGCCGCGGGCGCGGCGGCCGGCGCGGCTGGCTTGGCTGCCTCCGCCGGCTTGGGCGCTTCGGCTGGCTTTGCCGGCGCGACGGCGGGCGCGGCGGGTTTCGGCGCCTCGGCCGGCTTCGCCGGAATCGGGGTCGCGGTTGGGGCGGGCGCGGCGCACGCGGCCAAAAGGGCCAGCGCGCCAACGCCGCCGAATCCGCCAAGAAGACGACGACGGGTTACGCTAGATCCAAGATGCATTCGGACAGGGTTCTCCTTCATTCATTACACGGCTCCCGTAGCGACGGGGCGTAAGCATAGCCACCCCTTCGACGCGTTTCCACTAGTCGTGGCGAATCCCGTGCTTTCTCTTGGATAGTTCACGTGCTGCGTGGTATATTCATAGCCGTAGTCTCTGTAAGGGGTAGTCCTCATGACGCGCGAGATCGTTACGCTACCGGTCGTCCCATTGCACGACACGGTCATCCTGCCCGGCATGGTGCTGCCGCTGAGGATTGGACGCCGCGGCTCGGTGCGCGCGATTCAACGCGCCCAGGAGTCGGGAGGCAAAGTGCTCCTCATCGCCGAGAAGGAGACCGGAGAGGATGTCGCGCCGGAGCGTCTCCACCGTGTTGGCACTCTTGGTCAGATCGTCCAGTTGATCCGTCTACCTGACGGCACGTTCCAAGCGGTCGTGCAAGGGAACTCACGCGTGACGATCGACGAGGCGCACCTCGATGACGGGGTCATCGTGGCGACTGTCGCGATTGTTCCGGAGCCGCTTGAGCGCACTATCGAAGTCGAAGCGCTCGTCCGCGGCATTCTCGATCAATTGGCGCGCTACGCCGAATTGTCACGCGATTTTCCCGAGGGCGCGGTTGAGGGCGCACGTCAGATCGAGAGCCCGGCGCGCCTGGCCGACGCCATCGGATACATCCCGGACATGACGTTCGCTCGACGTCAGGAATTACTCGAGATCTTCGATCCCATCGAGCGCCTGCGCTGGGTGACGCGCTACTTATCAACACAGCTCGAAATTCTGGAGACACGCGACCGAATTCAGGGCGAAGTGCGCAAGGCCGCTGAGGGCAACCAACACGAGTTCATACTTCGCGAGCAACTGAAGGCCATCCAGAAGGAGCTCGGCGAACGCGGTGGCCAGGAGGTCATCGCCGACGATCTTCGCGCGCAGGTCGAGGCCGCCGGTATGCCGGGCGAGACACGTGCCCGCGCGCTACGTGAGGTGGGACGCCTCGAAACGCTGCCCTCGGCGTCGCCCGAGGTCGCGGTCATCCGAAACTACGTGGATTGGCTGCTCGCCGTGCCGTGGTCGCGCAAGGATGCCGAACAAGTCGACCTCGTGGAGGCCGAACGTACTCTAAACGAAGATCATCATGGCCTCGAGAAGGTGAAGGAGCGCATCCTCGAGTTCATCGCGGTGCGCAAACTGGTGACCAGCAAGGCCGACGAGGCCGCGCGGCCGCGACCCCGCTCGCCAATCCTCCTTCTTGTCGGGCCGCCTGGCGTCGGGAAGACGTCACTCGGCCGGTCGCTGGCGCGCGCCCTTGGGCGCAAATACGCGCGCCTATCTCTCGGCGGCGTTCACGACGAGGCAGAGATCCGCGGCCATCGGCGAACCTACGTCGGCGCAATGCCGGGTCGCTTCATCCAGGCGCTCAAGACCGCTGGCACGATGAATCCGGTTTTCGTCATTGACGAGATCGACAAGGTGGGGCGCGATTTTCGCGGCGATCCGACGGCGGCGCTGCTTGAGGTCCTCGACCCAGAGCAAAATGGCACCTTCAGCGACCATTACCTCGAAGTTCCGGTCGACTTGAGCGATGTCATTTTCGTGGCGACCGCTAATCAACTCGACACGATCCCATCCGCCCTGCGCGATCGAATGGAGACGATTGAGATCGCCGGCTACACCGAAGCGGAGAAGAGACGGATCGCACGCAGCCATCTGCTGCCAAAGCAATTGGAGGCACACGGCCTGACGATCGAGACACTGCGCATTCCCGATACCGCCTTACTGGCCTTGATTCGCGATTACACGCGGGAGGCTGGCGTCCGAAGCCTCGAACGAGAGCTGGCCGGTCTGGCTCGAAAGGCCGCGCGCCGCCTTGCCGAGGGCAAGATCACGCGTGTCACCGTTCGTGGCCGCGACCTTGACCGTCTGATCGGACCGACACGGTTCGAGTTCGGCATGGCCGAGTCGCGCGATGAGGTTGGCATCGCGACCGGCGTGGCGTGGACTCCCGTCGGAGGCGACGTCCTGACAGTCGAGGTTGGAGTCATGCCCGGTAAGGGCGATCTGATATTGACCGGGCAGTTGGGCGACGTGATGCGCGAGTCGGCCATGGCAGCGGTCTCGTACGCCCGCTCACGATCGCGCGATCTCGGCATTCCGGACGGCCTGTTCGAGAAGAGCACGATCCACGTTCACGTGCCAGCCGGAGCCGTTCCAAAGGACGGACCATCGGCTGGTATCACCATCGCAACCGCGCTCGTGTCAGCTCTGACCGGGCGCCCGGTTCGGCGCGACGTGGCGATGACGGGCGAGGTGACGCTGCGCGGGCGTGTCCTGCCGATCGGCGGACTGAAAGAGAAGATGTTGGCCGCTCAGCGAGCCGGCATCGGCACCTTCATCCTGCCGTTACGCAATCGGAAGGATCTGCGCGAGGTCGCCCCGAACGTGCTCAAACGAATGACGATCGTGCCAGTCGCGCACGTCGACGAAGTCCTCGCGGCGGCGCTGCTGCCAGCGCCGTCGCCGGAACTACGCGAAGTTGCCTGACGGAGAGCCGCTCGTCCCGTCGTCGCACGGCAAGGCCGGCTCATCGCTGGCCGCGCGCTGACATGGCCGCGGGTGGCGCGGACTGGCATCTGACAATGAAGAAGCCCGCCTCGGTCGAGGCGGGCTTCTTCGCTCTGGACTAACCGGATAGATTACCGACGGCTGCCGCTCGGCCGATCCTCGCGCTTTGACTCCTCGCGCTTCTCGTCCTTGCGTTCGTCGCGCTTGTCCTCATCGCGTTCCTCGCGCTTCTCGGCCTTTCGGTCGTGGTCGCGCTCCTCGCTCTTTTCGACCTTCCGCTCGTCTTCGCGCTTCTCTGCCTTCCGCTCGTCACCCTCATGACGCTTCTTCGCCTCGTCATTCGACGATCGTGCCCCCGCCAGACTGGCGGTCGCGGTCGGCGATGCGATCGGAGACGCCACCCGTGTCGGCGTGGCCGACGGAACGTCATCGTCCTCAACGGCGTCGTCGTCGTCGAGGTCGTTCTCGTCGCGGCGAAGCGCGTCCCTCCGGTCCTCACGCCGATCGTGGATCGCCTCTGTGATCGTTTCGCGTACTTCGTGACGAAGCTCGTTCAAGTCGTGGCGCAACGCCGCGACGCGCCGGCCGAAGCCGCCGGCCGCCATTCCGTGAGCCGCCTCGGCGACCGCGGAATCAAACGCGAGCATTGCCTCGCGCACAGTCGTCAGGTACGCACGCAGAGCCGTGTCGCTCGATCCATCCGACATCGACCCATTCGTGACGAACGTCGCCAACGCCTGGAGCGCCGCCAGAAGATCGTTCGCCGCGTCGGTGACATCGGCCTGCGCCGAGCCTGGCAGTCGCGCGATCACGTCCGCGATCTTTTCTTGCAGGTCGCCGATTTCGGGCGATGGGGTCGCCGTGCCCGAGGCGACCGGTGTTGAGACTGGTGTGCCCGACGCGACCGATGTCGGCGACGTGGCCGGAGTTTCGGACGCGGTTGGCGAGCCTACCGGCGTCGTTGCCGCGGTCGCGGACGTTGCCGGCGTGGTCGCGGCCGTGGCCGAAGCAGACGGCGTGCTTGCCGACGTCGGCGACGCCGCCGCGGTCGCAGTCGCGATTGTTGTGCTCGTAGCGGCCGGATCAACCGTCGGCGAGGCGGCGCTCGTCGCGGTGGCGACCGCGGTCGCGGTCGGTTCGACGGTGAAAGTTGGTGTTGGATCGAGCGTCTGCGCCGCGGCCAACGTCGGGATTGCGAGTGCCAACGTCAGTGCCGCCGCCGCGGCGATCTTGCGAATGTGCGAGTATGTCAAGCATTTACCTCCAGGGCATCACGATGAGCCCTGCGCCAATAGTCGAGCGCCA
Organism: Chloroflexota bacterium; assembly: GCA_004297775.1. Classification (GTDB taxonomy): domain Bacteria; phylum Chloroflexota; class UBA6077; order FW602-bin22; family FW602-bin22; genus FW602-bin22. Next base: position 14,956 of record SCUE01000004.1, read on the forward strand.
CGTGCCCCACTGCCATCACCCGTTGGTCACGGACCAACCCGTACGCCCGTCCTACGGGAGATGACGCCTCTGGGCGATCGGGACGGCCGAGGATCCGCGCCGCAATGGGGGCTGTCTCAGGATGATCCCGGGCGACGCGGTGGTAGAGTCGATCGATGGCACGACGCCGGCGCGCACCATTTGAGCCTCGTTATGTCGAATTAGCGACGTCTGGCCCGTCCCATCTCGGTGGCGCGGTCGGGCGGATCGATGATCTCGTGCACTTCGCGTCGTACGCGATGCCCGGCGAAACCGTGCGCGCGAACGTCTTCGCCGAACACGGCAGCTATGTGCGCGCTTCGGCCGTCGAGGTGCTGGCGAATCGGCATCCCGATCGCACCGCGGCGCCCTGCCCATACTTCGCACGCTGCGGCGGCTGCAGCTGGCAGCACGCACGGTACGAAGCCGAGACGCGGATCAAGATCGAGATCGTGATCGAGCAGATGCGCCGCCTGGGTGGCTTCGATAATCCACCGGTGCGCCCGATGATTCCGGACACCGACCCATATCATTACCGGAATCAAGCGCGCCTCTCGACGCGACGCGACGGCACGATCGGATTCGCTCGCGAGGGCACCCACGCGGTGATGACGATCGAGCATTGTCACCTCGTCGTACCGCCGATCAACGACGCGATCGCGGCCATACAGGGACACGTTCCGAAGAAGACCCACCAGGTCCTGATCCGCCACAGCCTCCGGACCGGCGAGTCGCTGATTCATCCCGCGTTGCCAGATGTGCCGTTCGAGACCGGCCAGCGGTACATACACGACCGCATCCTCGATCGCGAGTTCCGCGTCGCCGCGAACTCGTTCTTCCAGGTGAATACACGTCCGACGCGCCGAACGCTTCCGGAGGCAATTCGGGCGCCATGGCTCGCCGAACGCGTCGGTGACTGGAGTCAGGCCGATCTCCTGGCGCTCCTGGCGCTCGATCGGCTCGAAGCCGGCCCGGGCGATCTCGTTCTGGACGCCTATTGCGGCGTCGGCACATTTGCGCTCCTGGTGGCGGATCGAGTCGGTCGTGTCATCGCGGTCGAGGAAGCCACGAGCGCAATCGAGGACGCGACCCACAACGCTGGCGAGCAATCGAACGTGACGTTTCTACGCGGTCGAGTCGAGACGGTGTTACCCAATCTCGATATCCGCCCGCGGGCGGCAATCCTCGATCCCGCCCGAGCCGGCTGCGAACGGCCCGTCCTCGACGCGCTGATCGCCCGGCCGGTCGAGCGCCTCGTCTACGTCTCGTGCGACCCCGCCACGCTGGCTCGCGACCTACGCATCCTCGTGGATGGCGGCTATCACTTGCGCGAGATTCAACCGATCGACATGTTCCCGCGCACCTACCACGTCGAGTGCGTCGCGACGCTGGAGAGGTAGGACGGCCAACTCTCAGTTCACTTGATGGGATGTGTCGAGCCAGCGACGCGGTCGAAGCCCACGACCGGTCTCTTCGTATTGCCGTCGGGCACGCATATCCATGCCCGAGGTGGGCGTCACTGGGTCAGGTCGTCTTCTTCCAGTACTCCATCGTCGGCCCGGTGTGCACGCCAGCACCCACGATGGCTCGCCTACGGACGTCCGCGATCTCGCCGGGGGTCATCCTCCTGAGGTTCTGGGTGGTCCGGATGTTGTCCTCCATCTGCCCCCGCGTGCCGGCGCCACAGACGGCCACGTGCACGCCCGGCTGACTCAGCGCGTACCTGAGACATTCGGTCGGGTTGAGGGACCGCAACAGGAACGCCTTGCCGAAGATCTTCATCGCCTGGACACCGACGCCGCGTTCGACCGCGACGGGCAGAGCCGTCTGCTCGAAGCTCAGGTACGCGTGGTCCGCCGCGTGGACCGGCATGAACACCGTGTCCCAGCCGTCGTACGCCTTCAGCAGCGCCGCGTGGACCTCGGGGTCGCAATGACCAGTGAATCCGATGAAGCGGCACTTGCCGGCCTTCTTCGCCGCCTCGAACGCCTCGATCGCACCTCCGGGGCCCAAGATTGCGTCGATGTCGTCCCGGCTCTGAACCGAATGGACCTGCCAGAGGTCGACGTAGTCGGTCTTCAGCAGGCGGAGCGAGGTCGCCATATCCTGCTCCGCGTCCTTGGCCGTGCGCTTCATGGTCTTGGTGGTGAGGAAGACGTCCTGCCGGATGCCCTCCAGGCCGATGCCGTACGCTTCTTCAGCTCGCCCGTCCCAGTACGTACGGGCGCAGTCGAAGTAGGTCACGCCGAGGTCGTAGACCACGCGGACGTGCGCGGCCGCCGTCTGCACGTCCGGGTGGAGGTCCATCCGCGCGCCGCCCTGCGCGATGACGCTCACTTCGATGCCGGTCTTGCCGAACCGTGTGGTGGGGATGTCGCCCGCCTTCATCGCCATCGAAGCCCTCCCGTCTGCTGGATTCCCTCCCTTGGTCATAGCACGCTCGTCACCTGACCCGCCCGAGTTGTGCGGCCCCGGGGAACATCTCTGTGCCACTTCTGTGACCAGGTGGCACAGAACAGGCCCGTGTGGCACACTTCCCACGTGATAGACACGAGCCCGAGGTATGCCCGCGTGGTCGTGGGTCGGCAGGGCCGCATTGTGATCCCGGCCGAGATCCGACGCGAACTGGCAATCGAACCCGGCGATAAGTTGATCGCGCTGAACGATGATGGCGAGCTGCATCTTCTGACGCATGCGCAATTGGTGAAACGCCTTCAGGACCTCTTCGCCCACATTCCGAAAGGAGTCAGTCTGGCCGACGAACTGATCTCAGAACGGCGCGAAGAGGCAAGGCACGAAGACGACGTGTGATCGATTTGGGATCGCCGCCGAACGTCGCCGATGCGTCTGCCCTGCTTGCATTGGTGCTTGGGGAGCACGGTGCCGACGTTGTTGCCGAGATCCTTCCTCAGGCTGTCTGTTCGGCCGTGAACTGGTCCGAGTTCGCGCAGAAGGCTGCGCAGCGCGGTGTTGAGCACCAGCGCGCCGGTATCTACTTCGTGGGACTCGGGATGACAATCGTGCCGTTCGACCAGGGTGACGCCGAACACGCGGCGCGAATCTGGGAGCGAACCCGTGTCGCCGGTCTCTCTCTGGGCGACCGAGCCTGTCTGGCGCTCGCCCTACGCCTTGGCGCGCCTGCCTACACCGCCGATCGATCGTGGGCGTCGCTCGATCTGGGCATCGATATCAGAACGATTCGCTAGCCCAACTCGATCCGCGCCACCTGTGGGTCGTGGTCGCTCGTGCCGTCGGCGAACTCGGCGTTGACGTGGACCGAGAAGTACCGCGAGCGCGGCACGAGCGCGGGGCTGACGAGGATGTGGTCCAGCGCGACGCTGTTGCCGCGGAAGACGTAGCTGTAGCGTTCGTTTGGAGCCAATGCACCCATCAATGGAACGAGGCCAACGCGTGTCAGTTCGGCCATCGCCGGTGACTCCAGATCGTCGTTCAGGTCGCCCATCACGATCACGTTCGCGTCGGACGACAACCGAAGGGCGTTCGACGCATCCGCGCCGACCAGCCGCGCCTGGGCGACCCTGCGTTCGTCGCTGCCACGCTTCGGCGGCTGGAAGCGCCCGAAGTCGGGCTGGTCCTCCAGCTTGGCTGTGAAGTGGCAGGCGAAGACGAACACGGTCCGATCGCGAAAGGTGAACTCGGCCGCCAACGGCTTCCGGCTGTTGGCAAACGCGCGGTCCATCGGCGCGACACGGCCCGGGCTGAGCGATAACCGCAAGCCCTCCGCGCCGCCGACGAATCTCGTCGGGCTCCAGGCATCCCCCGCGCCGCGTTGCACAAGATTCAACCCACGATCGACCCGGTAGAGGAACCCGGTCCGTATGTTGCCACCGCGCTGGCCGCCGTCTTTGCCATCCTCCGGAACAATGTCGTGATATCGGTAAGCCGGGCCACCCCGCCGGACAATCGCGCCAATCAAGATGCGCGCGGTCTGCGACGCGTCGACCTCATCGTCGTTGCGCGGCCCGCTGTTGTCCTGCACCTCTTCGAGCGCCACCAGATCGGGCGCGGCGAGATGCTTCACGATGACATCGGCGAGCCCGTTCAACTTCTCCGCCGATGCGCCGGGATGAAGGTTCTCGACGTTCAGCGTCGCGACGGCAATCTCGCCGTCGCGCGGCGGCGGCAGACTCGGCCGAGCCAGTCCCAACGACGTCACGCGCGGTGGATCGACGACCTGGACACGATAGGAGTTGAACGCGTAGTCGAGCACGCCAACAACCGATGTCAGCGCATCGCCGACGTTCGCCGACGGCATCGAACGGCGCGTGTCACGCAATACCTCGTCGTCGAGCGTGATGCGCTCCGGGTTCGCGTCGGCGCGGGTGCCAAGGATTCCGCCGCGCGGCGTCCGTTCGCCGGACCCGGCGCCACCATCGGCCAGGACCACGACTTCGCCGAACCGTGTGCGCGGCCCGACGACGATCGGATCCTCGACCCATACGAGCATCCCTTCGAGACTCTCGAAGAAATCGATCGCATCATCGGTCGGCTCGAAGACCCCCGACGCTTCAACGTCGCCCGTGGCGTCGTCATCGACGTGGCGGCTCGGAATCGGCCGCCCGTGGGCGCCAATCACGACCGCGGTCGGCGTGGCGACACCGCGCGCGAGAGTCTCGATGCGTGGCGTCACGATCTGCGTCACGGTCAGGTTCTCACGCTCGGCGCCCGGTCGATGCTCGGCAACCAATCCGGACACGCGCACGCGGTCGCCCGGTTCGACCCCGGGCTCGCGATTGGTGAACACGAAGACGCCGCTCGAGATCGCGACTGTGCCCGTCGCGGCGGATCCCTGGAGAAAGAAGCCGGTGTCCCGCGTGACGGTCACGATGCCCTCGACGCCATCAACAGCTCGCCCCTCAAGCGGCGAGCGATGGCGGGCGCCCTGAATCTCATCGATGCGCGCGACGATCGGCGTCCCTCGGCCGACCGGCTTCTCCGCCGCGCGAGTGGTGGTCGGCTTCGCGGGGACAGTGGCCGTGAAGGTCGGCGGAGCTTCCGCGCTTTGCCGACTGGCGGGATCGCGGACTGGCGTCGGAATCGCAGAACACGCGACTACCGCCAGCACGACGGCCAGAACCGGCCATCGTTCCGGCCACGCAAACAACCTCCGAGGCGGCCGAGCAGCGCGGTGATGCGCACCGCTCCGTTCCGCGCGCGCTATCGAGCTCACGGACGCAAGGTACCGCGAAAGACCGTCGCGTCGATCGAAACCGGACGTGTCTCGCGCGGTGCGCGATCGATGGTCGGCACCGCCTCGAAGATCTCGACCGCGTGATGGCCGGCCGGCGTCCAGGATCGATCAAACGCATCGAACGGCCCGGATCGCGCACGCACCCAGTAGATGTCCCGTCCGTGCGCGGCCCACTCGTCGAGCACCATCGCCATGGCCGGGTCACGCGCCGCCTCGCCGAAGAGCGCAAACGTCGGCCGATCCGCGATGCGATCGAGCGGCGACGCGAGCCAGACGCCGAGCGGATCGTCGTCGACGAGCACGATCGCGCCGGCTGGAATGTCGGTCGCGATCCGCTGAATCACATCGAGCGAGCCGCCGTACTCGCGATGGACCAGAAGCGCTGGCGCCTGGGACAGTCCGAGTACCGCGCCACCGGCGATGAGGATGACTGCCGCCGCGCGAGCGACGCGCGGCCCCGCCCAACGACCGAGGACGCTGACCCCGATCGCAAGGGCAAACCCGGAGAAAAGCGCGATCGCCGGGGCAGCCGTCCCGACCCAACGCCGCGCCGCCCACGGATACACCGGCGTAATACGCGGATCGATCGCGGTCACGACGAGATCGAGGACAACGATTGTCAATCCGAGCGCGAACGGCGCCGGCCAGCGTCGTCTGGCGGTCGATGCCGCGCCAGCCAGGGCGAGCGCCAGGATCGGCCACGGTACCATCCAGGCGAGACGCGACACCCACTCCAGGCGGTTGCGCACCGACGCGATCAGTGGCTCCGGCGTGACCGCGACCTCGCCGAGAACGTCGAGTGGCCGAATGAACCAGAGCGCGAGCGCCGCCGCGACCACCACGACCGAAACAAGGCCTCCCGATCCGGATAGCCGGTTCTCGACTGCCACGACCAATGCACGCGCGAGAGCCGGGCGCACAATCATCACGGCAACGACAGTGATGGCCGCGGCGCCAACGGCGAGCAGGACACCAAGCGGCGGAACGTAGCGCAGATAGTTCGTCGCGGCGTAGTGGGTCGCCACTGTGGTCGCCAGAACCACCGCGTGCAGCGCCGCGATGGCGTACCCGAGCGCCAGCCACCGATCGAAGGTCGTTAGCGTGCCGCGCGCCCATCGCCACGCCAGGAACGCGACGATCGCGACCAGGACCGTGAATGTCTCGATCTTGGCCGCGTGGATGAGGCCGAGGCTCGCTCCGGCTGCCACCGCGATGGCGTGGCTGCCGCGCGCGTAGCCGATCGCGGCCATCGCCAGGCCACCGAAGAGCAGGAATTGTTGCGCGATCTCGGCGGCTGGGTAGCGCGCGAACCACGTGTCGAGCGGCATCGTCGCGAGGAAGGCGACCGAGGCGAGCGCGGCGAACCCTCCGCGCGCGCGGTACGCCAGAGATCCGATCGCGGCTGCCGTGAGAAGCGCCAATCCGATCGGCACCGCGAGCGCCCATCTGACGCCGAGCGTCGACGCTCCAAGGGCCATCGCGGCCGGCAGCGCGTACACGCCGTGCGGAACGATCGTCGCGTCGCCCACCGATCGGAAGTAGAAGCCGACCAGGCGACTGCCCTCCGCGTAGGACGTCGGCGGTTCCCGGAACAGCACAGCCCGCGCCGCGGGACTCAGTTCGCCGAGAGCGCGGTCGCGCCAGACCAGGCCACCTTCGCGGGCGATCTGACTTGCGGTCGCGACGTACACGCCTGGATCGAGTCCGCCGAACACGACCTGATGCGGCCGGGCGAGGATCCAGAGCATCGCCGCCACCACACCGACCGCGAGGATGCTTGCCCGTGCCGACGGCCAGCCAATTTGGTGAGTCCCTACCGTCCACGCGAGTGCCGCGCCGCACGCGAGGCCGATTGCGATCGACAACCAGGCACCGAAAGCGCTGAACGCGCCGAGTTGGGCCAGAGCCAACGCTAGCCAGATCGACGCGACCGTGGCGCCAAAGGCGAAGACGACCAGTGCATCGACGTTTGCCGGCACAGTCGCGGCGCCGCGACCATCGGCGGAATCTAGGAGGCGTTCTCTTTCAAGCCGCGAAACGCCTTGATCAAGCATTCGAGACAAAGCGCGCCGGTGTTCGGTCCGCGCGCGGTTGGGAACATGATGCAATCCGCCTCCTGACCGCAGGAGTCACACTTTTGCCGCGACCGCGGCGGGGGACGGTCGTCGTACGAGCCCGGTTCCACAAGCGTTCCTTATACCAGAGCGGCGCCTCTAACGCGTTCTTCACAACCGGTCCGGGATACTGCCAGCAGAACTCCTCGCGAGGGTTGCCCGTGATTCGGCGCGCGACTTGTTGGTTCCGTGGGCATCGCTGGCGGTACGACCGCCACATCTGGGGAACGAGGATCGATCCACACGATCGCTATGTCTGCGAGGTGTGCGGCATCGAATACCTTGAGGCGTCGACCCCGGCGCAGACGAGCGAGCCGTCACTTCGGGGCGAAAGCCGCCTTCCAGCCTGATCGTCCGCGCCGCCCGCGGCTGCGTGGCGATCACTCGACTACAGGCGGAACTGGTGCAGCAGCGACCTCTCCGTCTCGCCCTCGATTCGAGCCGTGACCTCGACAAACTGCTCGATTCCGGATCCACGCAGTTTCTCCTTGAGCAGTTCGTCGAGCTGGAATATTCCGGCCGAGTTGGACATCAGGATGTCGATGCGAATCGGCTTGTCCTCGCCCTGGGCGATCACCACGCTGTCGATCGCGGCGGCCGACACCGAGTGAATGTTGACCTGACCAGCCTCGAAAGGAATGCGCGAGCGCCCCTTCGACATGTCGAGCGCGTCGGCCACGCGCACGACGCCCGCCTCGATCGTCAGCGGGCGTCCCCCGGCACGGTGAGCGATGATCGCGTGCAGGATCTCGCTCACCATCACGGTCAGGTACGGCTCGACATAGGAACCAGCGAGTAGCGAGCGCGCCTTCGGTTCGGCGAGGAACAGGCTGTACCGCTCGTGGTCGTCGCGGTGAATCGCCATGCCGATATCGTGAAGGAGCGCCGCGAGGACCGTCACGACCTCGGCATCGTGAACCGTCATCCCGTGGTTGACGACGATCGACGGCGTTTGGCCAGAACCAACCAGCCCCCGCAGGATGCGCAGAGCGATGTTTGCCACGATGCGCACGTGTACCGGACCGTGATCGCTCATCGCGAGTCGATCGACCGCGTTCACGTTCGCGCATCGCCAGAGCGCGTGGAGTCCTCGATCGGCGTTCACCCGTTCGATGACCGCCTGCAACGTCTGGTTGTGGCGGGTCGGGATGTTGATCGTGATGGCCCGCTCGAGCGGCGGCGTCAGCGTCGTGCCGTCGGGCAGGCTGCCGACCTCCAGCGCGGCCTCCTGGCCGGGTCGCCCCGGCGTGGTCGACTCACTCACCTAGCCAAACTCCGGTGGGAGCTGGATGCGCAGCGGTTGCCCGCCATTCGCGAACTCGTACAAGAGCGCCAGGCCAACCGCGTTTCGCGGGATCTCGAACGTGAGATTACCCTCGGTCAGCTTCCCCTGCTCGCCCGGACCGGCCTTGGGCCCGAGTTCGACCGGCGGAAAAATCTGCTCGACCGCCGGCGTGATCTCGAAGCGCGCGCCCGCTCGATCGACCATCTTGAAACTGCGCGGCTCGATGCGTATGGACTGCATGCCGTCGTTCTGAATCCGGATGTAGATTGCGATCACCGATCGGTCGCCCTGGGTCGTCTTCGCGGCGCCCAGGGCGCGCAAAATCAGGCCGCCGCCGATCGCCTCGCGATCGAGGCGCTGAGCGATGCTCACCTCGGGTCCCGAGCGCGGCGGCGGCGTACCGGCCGGAGTCGGCTTCGCATCGGCGGATGGAGCGGCGGGCTCTCGCGGCTTCTCGATCGCGCCGGACTTCGTGGCGTCCGAGACTGGTTTCTCGGTCGGCGTTTCGGGCTTGGCCTCTCCGGCCGGCGTCGTCGCGCGCGCGGCCGCGGCGGGCGCACGGGTGCCGCGCTCCGCGGTGATTGCTCCCGCCGCGCCGAATACGGTCAGGCACCCAACGCCAACCATCAGCACGCCCAGGATGACCAGGCATCCGAAATACCCGGCGCGCCCCATCCGCACCTCCGACGTATTCGCGAGAATAGCACGCTGTTCTGTCAACACGTCCCGTCGGCGCTAACGGCGGTACCAGGCATTCTTACGAAGGCTTTATGTTGACGATTCCTAGAATCTCCCACCTACCACGGAGGTGCCCATGAGCCCGACCGAAGCGCCGGTAGCCGCGATCCGGGTCGCCGCACCTGCGACAACGACGTCCCAGATTGCCGATCCGCGCGCGCTCATCGCGATGCTGCATGAGAAGGACCGGCACATCATGGCACTCGAAGAGGAGTGCCGTGGGCTCGCCGAGCAGCTCAAGGCCTTCCAGGCTGAGATCGTCCGCTGGGTAGAACTCGATCGGTGACACAGCGCCACATCGAACACGACGACCTCCGCTGCCGGCGCGATGATGTCGCACGCCTGCGATCGCTCCACTTGCTCTCCGCCCACGATGACGCCGAGAGGCGTCTCGAACGCCTCCTGCGCGTCGTGCGAAGCGAACGTGGCCGGTAGCTGACATCGCGCCGCCCTGTCCTTAACGTCGCTGCCCGCGGTGAGGCTGATACTGGCATCCGCGTCACAGCGGCGCCGGGCACTGCTCGACACCTTCAAGTTGCCGTTCGCGGTCGGCGCGGCCGATGTCGACGAGACGCCTCGTCCGGGTGAGCCGGGGCACGAACTGGCGGTGCGCCTGGCCCGAGCGAAGGCACTCACCGTCGCCGGCGGCACCGACGGGTTCGTCCTGGCGGCCGACACGGTCGTCTGGCGTCGCGATCATCTGTACGGGAAACCCGAGGACGCCGACGACGCGCGCGCGATCCTTCGCCAACTGCGTGGTGGCACGCATCTCGTGACGACCGCGGTCGCACTCGCGCGCGGCTCGGTCATAGACGAGCGGTCCGTGACGAGCCGCGTCACGCTACGCGCCATGCGCAACGACGAGATCGAGGCCTACGTCGCCTCGGGCGATCCGCTCGACAAGGCCGGCGCCTACGCAATCCAGAACCGCGATTTCAAGCCAGTGTCACGTGTGACCGGTTGCAGATGCGCCGTGGTCGGCCTGCCGATCGGGGTCGTCCACGCACTCCTGTCGAGTCGGGGAGTAGTGACACCGCTCAGTCCGCGCGAATGCTGCCCGTATCGCTACGGCGAGAATCGCTGCGTGCCCGAAGCTCGTCCCGCTCCGATCTGATCGCAGCGGGACCACGGTCGAGCGTTAGCGAGCGTACTCGACCGCGCGCGTCTCGCGAATGAGCGTCACCTTGATCTGGCCCGGATACTCGAGCGTGTCTTCGATCTTCTTGACGATGTCGCGCGCCAGTCGAACAGACGCCAGATCGTCGATCTCCTCTGGCTTGACGATGATCCGGACCTCTCTTCCAGCCTGAATCGCAAACGAGCGCTCGACACCCGGGAACGAGTTCGCGACGCTCTCGAGTGCTTCGAGTCGTCGAATATAGCTCTCGACTGTCTCACGACGCGCACCTGGTCGCGCGCTCGAAATCGCGTCGGCCGAAGAAATGATGATCGGGTCGACCGACTGTGGCTCCTCGTCGGAGTGATGCGCCGCGACCGCGTGAATCACCTTGGCCGATTTCGTTCCGAAGCGACGGAGAATATCCGCGCCGATCAAGGCGTGCGGTCCCTCGACCTCGTGATCGACTGCCTTGCCGATGTCGTGCAGGAATCCAGCGCTCCGGGCGACGGTGACGTCGGCGCCGATCTCAGACGCGATCATCGCGGCGAGGTGAGCGACCTCGATCGAGTGATTCAGAACATTCTGCCCGTAGGACGTGCGGTACTTCAGTCGCCCCATCAGCTTGATGATTTCGGGATGCAGGCCGGTCACACCGGCTTTGAGCGCGGCCTGTTCGCCCTCCTCCCGCATCTGCTGCTCAAGCTCCTGCTTCGCCTTGCCGACCACTTCCTCGATGCGGGCAGGGTGGATGCGTCCGTCGGCCACGAGTTTCGTCAGGGCCATCCGCGCGATCTCGCGTCGAACCGGATCGAACCCTGAGAGCGTAACCGCGTCCGGCGTGTCGTCGATGATGAGATCGACGCCAGTCGCCGCCTCCAGGGCGCGAATGTTCCGACCCTCGCGACCGATGATGCGACCCTTCATTTCGTCGCTGGGCAGGTGGACGACCGACATAACGTGCTCGGCGACCTGCTCGCCAGCCCATCGCTGAATGGCCAGTGTGATGACTTGCTTGGCTCGGCGTTCGGATTCCTCCTTCGCCTCCGCCTCGATCTCGCGCACGCGCCGATTGGCGTCCTGGCGGACCTCGTCCTCGATTTCCTGAAGGAGGACGGCCTTGGCTTCCGCTCCAGTCATTCCGGCGGCGTTTTCGAGGACGCGCTGTGTCTGCGCCTTCAATGCCGCGATCGCGCCACGGGCCGTTTCGAGCTCTTGCTCGCGCTCGACCACCTTCGCCTCACGTCGTTCCGACTGATCGATGCGGCGATCGAGCGCCTCTTCTTTCTGCTGAAGCCGACGCTCGCTCTGCTGCGTCTCGGCGCGCCGCAGCTTCACATCCTGTTCGGCCTCGGTGCGAATCTTGAGCGCCTCATCGCGCGCTTCAATGAGAAGCTCGCGCTTCCGAGACTCCGCTTCCTGAACCGCGCGGGCCGACTCGGCCTCTTGCGCGGCGGTGTCGATTCGCGCACGCGTCGCCGATTGGCGTTGTCCAATGTAGAAGCCGACCGCCGCCGCGACCAGCCCCGCGACCACGATTCCGATCACGAGCTCGCCGGCCATTACATCCCCTCAGACGTAGCCGAAACCGACGCCACCACTCACGAAAAAGAGCAGAAAAGGCGCTCGTCAGCCGCCTACGTTACTTCGTCACTGCGAATCGCCGTCGCCGGCGCTTCTCACTTACTATAGAACAGGCCTCCAGCGGACGGTACGATGGACGCTCTGTCGCCCCAGCCGTGGCGGCACGATCGGCCGTCGCCTGATGTACGACCGCACCGAGCGGCCGGGTTCGGCTACTGTGCGTTGCCCTCGGCACGCTCCCGCCATAGGCGGTCAATCGCGACGCTGACCGAGTCCCAGGTGAATCCGCGGCGACGCAAGTGCTCGCCCAAGCGCTGCCGAAAGGCGCGCTCGTCGAGCCTGGCGAGTGCCCGCAACCGAGCGTGTCCGGCCACATACGCGCCCTCCGAATCGTCGGTCCGATCCTCCAGCGCGGTATCCACCACGCCGCGATCGAGGCCTTTCGCGGCGAGTTCCGAGCGAAGCGCCAGCGCGCCGCGCGGGCGGTGACGATCGCGACTCTCCACCCAGTACGCGGCGAAAGCGGCGTCGTCGACGAGTCCGGAGTCGCGCAATCGCGCCACGACGCGATCGACACGATCGCCTTCGAAGTCGTGTCGCGCCAGCCGTTGCCGGATTTCCCGCTCGGACCGTGGGCGCGGCGCCAGAAACCGCAGCGCCGCGTCATAGCAGGCCTGATCGTCGCGCTCGGACGCGGCCACGGCGTCGTTACACCTCGACGGGAACGGCCTCGGCCTGAGGAACGATGGCCGACTGAACTCCAGCGCGAATGCGCGCCTCAATCTCCTCGCGCAACGCCACGTTCGACCGCAAGAACTCGCGCGCATTCTCGCGCCCCTGGCCGAGACGCGTCTCGCCGAAGCTGAAAAACGCACCCGACTTACGGATGATGCTGAGATCGACGCCGATGTCGAGAATGCCGCCCTCCTTCGAGATCCCCTCGTTGTAGAGAATGTCGAATTCGGCGAGGCGGAACGGCGGCGCGACCTTGTTCTTGACGACCTTCACCTTGGCGCGAATGCCGATTGACTCGGTGCCCTGTTTCAACGTCTCGATGCGACGAATGTCCAGACGGACGCTGGCGTAGAACTTCAGTGCCCGCCCGCCGGGCGTCGTCTCTGGATTGCCGTACATGACGCCGATTTTCTCGCGCAGTTGATTCGTGAAGACGACCGAGGTCTTCGATCGGCTGATCGCGCCGGTCAACTTCCGTAGTGCCTGACTCATCAAACGTGCCTGCAGGCCAACGTGGCTATCGCCCATTTCGCCCTCGATCTCTGCCCGAGGCACGAGCGCCGCGACCGAGTCGATCGCAACGATATCGACCGCGCCGGACCGAACGAGCGCCTCGGCGATCTCGAGCGCCTGCTCGCCCGTGTCCGGCTGGCTAACGTAAAGGTTGTCAGTATCGACGCCGCACTTGGCCGCGTAATCGGCATCGAGCGCGTGCTCGGCGTCGATGAAAGCCGCGACTCCGCCAGCGCGCTGCGCCTCGGCGATGATGTGCTGGACGAGCGTCGTCTTGCCCGATGACTCGGGACCAAAGATTTCGCAGATTCGGCCGCGCGGGATGCCGCCGATACCGAGCGCGAGGTCGAGCGCAATCGATCCGGTCGGGATCACCTCAATCGCTACTTTCGTGGCATCGCCCAGTCGCATGATCGATCCCTTACCGTGGGCTTTGTCGATCTGTCCGAGGGCCATGTCCAGCGCGCGTCGCTTCTCGGTAGAAATCGTCGCCACATTTCACTCCACTCTTGCGCCGGTCGCCTCGGCGGCGCCCGATTGCGCACCGTCGACGCCGCCACGATATTAGCACAGACGTTCTATACAGGGAAGACAGTCATCGCAACGCCGCCGAACGCGAGCGCGCGCTCGTCGTCGGTCAGATCGGCCAGCTCGGAAAGCGGCAGATGCAGCGCATTGCGGTACCCCTCGCGCCCCGCGACCGGGGGGTAATCGCTTCCCCACATCATACGATCGGCGCCGAATGCCTCGTAGGCCATTCGCAGCGTGCGCGGAATTGGCTGCGCGAACGGAAACGGCTCGGTCACCGGCATCGCCCGCGGCGCGAACTCGCCCAGGCCGTGGAACTTGATGTAGACATTCGAATACCGCGCCAGGCCGAAAACACGCCGGCGCGTGACGAGATTTCGATCGTCGTCCGGGCGGTTCACAGATCCAAGATGTTCGATCACGATCTTGAGGCCAGGAAACTCGCTGACGAGTTGGGCAAATGACGGCGACGCGAAGTCGGCCCCGGTCCCGCCGCAACTGACCGAGAGATTCCGACGCACGGCAACGCGCCAGATCGCGAGTGGGTCGTCACCCCGCGATCGCGTCGTCGGTCGCAGGCGAACGCCAACGGCGCCGCGATCGGCCTCGCGTTCCAGTTGATCCGCGCAATCCGCGCGCTCGACGTCGACCAAGACCACCGACGCAAGGCGCTCGGCATAGCGGCGCGCGCACGCGCGCTGATACTCGTTGTCATACTGCCCCATCATCTGGATGAGGATGGCTTTCTCGACGCCGTTCGCGTCCATCTGCCGCAAGAGCGACTCGACGGGCTCGTACCAACTGAGGGCGACGTGGCAGTGGCTATCGACGATCGGCATTCGCGAACCTCCCGGTCAGTTCTGTCCGGCGCTCATCGCGATGAACCGATCGCGGTGCAGGACCATGTCGATGTACGTGATGCCATCGGTGCCGCGATGCTGTCCGATCTGGGTGAACCCAACACGGTCGTAGCAGCGGCGCGCACGATCGTTGCCTTCGGCGACATCGAGATACATCTTGCGCAGACCGAGTCCCTCGAACGCGTACCGTATCAGCGTCGCAATGGCATCACCGCCGACACCACGACTGACGTCGCCGGCATTGATGATGATGCCGAGCGTGCCCTCGCCGTAGCGGAAATCGATGTTCCGCAGGCCGATCGTTCCCAGGGCGCGGCCATCGCGCGACCAGATCGTGAAGCGGCGGCGATTCAGCGTACCCTGATTTCGCTCGTACCAGGCATCGCGATCGCGTTCGGTCGCCAGGTCGAGATTCGCCCACTGCAACTCCGGTTCGACAAAACGCGGCCAGGTCGCCATCGCGTCCAGATCCGAGCGCCGCAGTTCGCGGAGCACGACGATCTGACCCGTGATCTCCACGCCCTCGGTGAGGACCATTACGCGGCCTGACCATGGGCGGCGAAGAGTCCACGCACGAACTCCTCGGGATCAAATGTATCGATGTCGGCAATCTTCTCGCCGGTGCCAACGAATCGGATCGGGAGACGCAATTCGTCCGCGATCGAGAACGCGACGCCTCCTTTCGACGTTCCGTCGAGCTTTGCCAGGACAATGCCGGTCACCCCGACGGCCTTCTGGAACTCGCGCGCCTGGACGACGGCGTTCTGCCCGCTGGTCGCGTCGAGGACCAGCAGCACCTCGTGTGGCGCCTTCTCGTCCTGGCGCGCCAGGACACGGTTCACCTTTTTCAATTCTTCCATCAGGTTGAACTTCGTGTGCAGCCGACCGGCGGTATCGATGAGAAGGACATCGGCGTGCACCGCGCGGGCGTGTTTCCAGGCATCGAACACTACCGCGGCTGGGTCGGCACCCGGCGCGTGCGCGATGACAGGTACGTCGGCGCGCTCGCCCCAGATCTTCAGTTGGTCGATCGCGGCCGCGCGAAACGTGTCGGCGGCCGCGACGACGACTCTTCGGCCGCTCTCTTTCAGGTACTGCGCGAGTTTGGCAATATTCGTCGTCTTGCCGGCGCCGTTGACGCCGACCACCAGAACGACCGTCAGGTAACCGGGCATGAGGCGCAGACCGCCGTGGACGTGGCCGGCCGTCTCGTGCCGACGCAAGAGCGCGATCATTTCGCGCTTCAAGATCTCCCGCGCCTGGGCCGGATCGACGACTCCCTCGGCGCGAACACGCTCGCGGACACGCTTGACGAGTTCCTCGCTGAGATCGACGCCCACGTCGCCCTGGATCAAGAGCGCCTCGAGCTCTTCCCACATGCCGTCGTCAATCGCCCGACCCTCGAACAGCGACGACACGTTGCCGAAAACGGTGTCCCGGCTGCGCTGAAGGCTCGACACGAGCCCGCGAAAGCGAGAGAACACGCGTCCCATTCTACAATCGACCCGATTCACGCCGGAGGGAAGTCCGTGAAGGTCCTGACCGACCACGATCGCGCGCTTGCCGAACTCGATGCTCTCGTCCGTGAGACGTACCAACTCTGGGATGAGGAATGGGTCGGATTCTCGTGGCGGAACTACACCTACGATCACATGGCACGCGTGCGGGCGCTTGCCCGCACCCTCGGCGCAGTCGAATCCGCCCACGACCTGGTGATTCGATACGGTGCGACGCTCCACGACTGCACAAAGAGCTTCGATGGCGAGATCCTGATGTCAGCCGATGGCAAACGCGTCGTCGACGAGAACGGGTTGTGGCTGAATGACTATCTGCCGCCGAAGCGCGCCAACAAGCTGACGCGTGTCTACGACGAGCTCGATCTCCACCGCACGGTCCACAGCAAGTCCGGCGCGCTCGTCGCCAACCATCTTTTGGCCGAGCACGGCGTCGAGGACGCGGTTCGCGACCACGTGCAGGAAGTCATTCATACGCACTTGATGCCAGGCCCGGACAGTTCGGTCGAGGGCAAGTGCCTCTACGACGCCGATACGATCGACGCGAACATTGGTCTCCCGGCCTTCTACCGCAACATCCGCATCTCGATGCACCGTCAGGAAGATCAATACGCGCAGAAGGGCGACGATCTCGATGCCTGGCTGCGCGACAACCGCGACGAGTTCCTTCGCGGCTACTTGCGCGAGCGTGTTCGCACGTGGAACGAGGGAAAGCGGAACGACTTCATCCCGAAACTGACAATGCAGTCGTCACGCGATGTGGCCGCGGCGCGGGTCGACCGGCTGAATGTGATTCTGGACGACATGTCGCGCGAACTGGACGATCCCGGCGCGGCGATTGGCAACGGCGGCGCGCTCGCGATCGTCTGGGACTTCATCGAGCGGCGCCGTAACCCCTCACTCACCGAGGAATTGGCGCGACTCGAATTGCTGCATTGCACCGGCGGCGAGAAGTCGGCCGCGGCGCGATTCATCGGCGACGTTCGCACCGAGGTCGCCGGCAACCGATAGCGGTTCGCACCCGGCAGCAAGCCGCGCTCCGCTACGACCGCGCCCAGGGAACTTGTTTGAATCGGAGAGCGCGATTGCGCTCCCCGAATCGAGCTTCTTATCCCTTGACCGCCCCAGCCGCCAACCCGGCCACGACGAAGCGTTGCGCCGTCATGTAGAGGATCATCACCGGAATCGCGGCCATGACCGAACCGGCCATCATCGGACCCCAGAGATAGATATCGCCGCGGACCAGGCTCGCCAGGCCGATCGGCAAGGTGCGGCACGAGTTTGAACTGCAAAGCACGAGCGCGAAAAGGAACTCGTTCCACGCCAGCGTGAAGGTGAAGATCGCCGCCGCGACCATTCCCGGCGCGGCCAGAGGAATCATGACTCGCGTCAACGCCTGGACGCGCGTGCATCCATCAATGAGGGCGGCTTCCTCGAGCTCAGCCGGGATTCCCTTGAAGTAGCCGATCAGCATCCAAGTGCAGAACGGAATCGCGAACGTCTGGTACGTCACAACCAGAGCGAGAAGTGAGTTGAGTAGCTGAATGCGCTGCATTAGGATGAAGATCGGGATGAAGAGGAGCCCGCCCGGAATCAAGTAGACGAACAGAATCGATCGTGCGAAAGCGCCGCGACCCGGGTACCGGATCCGCACAAGACTGTAGGCGGCGAGCGATGCCATCACGGTCGTTAGGGTCGTCGTGATGACCGCGACCGTGATTGTGTTGCCGAGGTACTGCCCGAATCGCCACTTGTTGATCGCGGCGTCGAACTGCGCGAACGTCAGGGTCGAGGGGAAAAACTGGATGGCGACGCCGTACATCTCGGCGTTCTCCGAGATGGACGAGCGAAACATCCAGTACAGAGGCAGCAGAACGACAAACAGGTAGAAGAATACCGTCACGTAAACGACGAACTTCTTCATACGCTTTCCACGGCTCATCGATCGGGATCGAGTGGGAACGACGATTACTGATGCCACGCGCTAGCCTTCCTCTCGCGTCATCATGTAGCGCGTCAGGATCACGATCAGGCCAGCGAAGAACGGCATCATCATCAGGGGCACGGTCGCCGCGTCGCCGATGCGGCCGTTCTGAATGCCCAACTGATACGTGAGCAGCGTAAACACCTCGGTCGCATTCGAGGGTCCGCCGCCGGTCATCAGGTAGACGAGGTCGAACGTGTTGGCGGTCCAGATCGTCGACAGCATCACGGTGATGAGAATCACGTGCTGGAGGCCGGGAATCGTGATGTATTGGAATCGTTGCAGCGCGCTCGCGCCGTCGACCTGCGCCGCCTCATACTGCTCGGCCGGGATCGCCTGCAATCCGGCCAGATACGAGATGCCGAAGAAGGGGAATCCCTTCCAGACGACGACGATGATGACTGCCGGCATCGCCGTCACGGCCATTCCGAGCCACGGTATCGGTTGGTTGATGAAACCGAGGCCGAGGAGGGCCCAGTTGAACAGTCCGTTCTGATCGTCGAACAGCCACTTCCAGATCAGTCCCGCGACGAAGCTCGGGACCGTCCAGGGAAGGAACATCAGTCCTCGAACGATCGCCCGAAATGGGAAGTCTTCATTCAGCGCCAGCGCCATCGTCATCCCAACGATCACCTTGACCGAAACTCCGACCACGGTCAGGATCAGGGTGTTGACGATCATCATGCCGAAATCGGGCCAACCAAGAACCCAGATGAAATTCTTGATGCCGACGAACGACTCCGCCTTGCCGACGACTTTGTCGGTGAACGCGAAGTAGATCCCCCAGGCCGCCGGATACACGATCAAACCCAGGACGAAGAAGAACGCCGGAACGATCAGGCTGTAGCCGAGGATGCGCTCCCGGCCACGGAAGCTCATCTTCCATGACCGGGGTGTACCTCGGGCGGACACGGAGCTTGCCATCGGCGTGATCCGCCTCTCCTATGCGCTACTTCTGCTTCGAGAAGACGTCCTGCGCGATCTTGTCCATCTCATCGATCGCCTGATCGACCGTCCACTTGTCGACCACGAGGCGCGCTGCCATCGTGATCCACGGCGTCCGCGTGCCGAGTTCGGCGTACGTGGTCGTGTCCGGACCAGGATGCCCGGACAATACGCCACCCTTCGCCGCATCGAGGAAGCCCTTGCGCTGCGGATTCTTCCAGATCTCCATGTCCTCCATGCCGTTGACTGCTGGCGCGGGGAAGGCGATTTCGATCCACTTGCGATACACGTCCTTGGAGTACAGGTGCTTCATGAGATCTTTGCTGATGTCGATCCGTTTCTGGTCGCCGGTCGCCATCACGGCGAACCCGTCGCGCAAGTAGGCGATGTTGTACGACTTGCCGTCCTTACCTTTCGGCGACGCTGCGATGCCGATGTTCTTCAACTGGTCCGGCTTGTTCGATCGGAACCACACCAGGGGACTGGCCGGGTTGTGGATGACGATCGCCTTCTTGTCCTGCAATGCCGTGTTGTTGCTCGAGTTGTCCCAACCCGTAACGCCGGGGGCGAACACACCCTGATCCCAGGCCCACTTGAGTTCTTCAAGGAATGACCTCATCTCCGGAGTCTTGACATTAGGCGATCGGCCGTCGGCCTTCTGGAGTGACGCACCATGCGCGAGCGCCCAGACCGCGAACGTATTCTCGGAGTCCGTCCCGGCCTTGCCGAACTGGAAACCGACGCCATACAAATCGGGCGGCTTCTGGAGCTTCTTCATGGTTTCGATCATCTCACGCCAGGAGCCGGTCGGGAATTCCTTGACGCCACCTTCCAGAAGGATGTCGTTCCAGTACATCAGCAACGAACTGTCGATCGAGTACGGAAGGACGAACTGCTTGCCCTCCTTGGTCGCGATCTGTTCAGCGATCTTGTAGAAGCCGCCCCACTGCTTCGAAATGTCGCCATAAAGGTCGCTGACGTTCAGCAGGCTGCCGGTCCCCTGGAACAGCGCGTAGCGACCGCTGTCAACCTGTGAAATGTCGGGCAACTGCTTCGACTCGAGGGCCGCCTGTAGCTTGGTCTGGATATTGCCACCGCCCTCACGGGTGACTTCGACCTCGTGCCCCTTGCCCTTGGCCCACTCTTCGATCTGCTGGGTCTGGTAGTCATCCGAGGCCGGGGCGAACGTCGCGTCGGTCCAGATGTTCAGCTTGGTCTTGGCTCCAAAGGCCGGAATGACGTTGCAGCCGGTCGCGGCGGCGAATGCTCCCAGCGCAGTCCATTTCAGCAGCGATCGACGCGACAGTCGGTGTGCGCTTGTGCCTGCCATTGTTGTCACTCCTCCATGATTTGATCTGTTCGCTGGCCCGCATACTACCAGGGGCATCGCCCACTGTCCATTCGATCAAGTCGATTCGGACAGGTCCGCGCGCGCGCCGTACAATCGAGCGGTGCCCGCCGATTCGGTCGTCCGTGCCCGCGTCGATCGCGATGCCGGCGTCGTGAAGGCAATCCTGACCCTCGACTGAACGACGTGGCCTCTGATTCCGCCCAACGCGTTCGCGTGCTTCTGGTCGACGACCACGAAATCGTTCGCCGCGGCACGCGCGAAGTCCTGGAGCGATCCTCTCACATCGACGTCGTCGGCGAAGCCCAGGACGGCGATGAGGCGGTCGAACTAGCGCGGACGCTCCGACCGGACGTCGTCTTCATGGATGTCGCGATGCCGGGATCGAACGGGATCGAGGCAACGCGCCGGATCCGGGCCGCGGCGCCGGCAACCGCGGTCGTCGCGCTGAGCGCCTACGACGACGATCAGTACATCTTCGCCCTGCTGGATGCTGGTGCGCGGGGATACCTTCTGAAGAATGCGCGCGGTCCACTCCTGATCGCGGCAGTCTTCGCCGCGAACGCTGGCGAAGTGGTACTCGATCCCGCTGTCGCCGAACGGGTAACCCGTCGCATAGCGGATCGACGCGCAATCGAGGCGCACGTGGAACCTGAGGAGCGATTGACCGCGCGCGAACTCGAAGTTCTGCGGCACGCCGCGCGGGGACTGTCGAACAAGAAGATCGCGGCCGAACTGGTGATATCGGTCCGAACCGTCCAGGTCCACCTCGCGAATATCTTCCAGAAGCTCAGCGTTTGTTCCCGTACCGAGGCAGTGCTCCACGGTCTCCGCGCCGGGATCATCACCCTCGAAGAAACGAGCGAATCGGCGTGACCGAGCGCCGTTGGGAGATCACCGCGGCCGAGCTTTCCCGGCTGCGCGCCGCGATCGATGGGATCGTCGGCCACGCCGATGCGGCCGCCTCCCTGCGTGCCCTGGCGAACTGGGCGCTGGCATTGATCGACGCCGCGGCGATCGTCATTGCCGTCCAGCCGATCGCGGGCGATGAGGCGCGCGTCGCGGCCACCGCCGGGCTCGATTCCGGGCTCGCGACTGGGACGCCGCTTGGCGCCGTTCCGATTGGTCGTACGTGGCTAACCGAAGGTCTGACGGTCGATGGACGCCCCGTTGGACGCGTCTACGCGCGACCACGGCGCGGGCATCGATGGACCGCTGGCGACGGCGAGATTCTGGGACTGATCGCGGCTCAGGCTTCGATGGCGCTGGCGCAAGAACGGGCCGACGTGCGAATCGCCGTTGCGCGAGCTCGAGAGGAGGCCGCGCTCGCGGAACGGGCACGCCTCGCGCGCGAGCTTCACGACGTCACGGCCCAACAGTTGGTCGCAATCGGCCGACGCCTCGATATCCTCCGCATGGAGGCAAGCGGATCGCTCGCCACCGACATCGATTCGCTGCACGATCAGGTCGATCATGCCGTGATCGACGTTCGCCGGATGAGCCGCGATCTACGCCCGACGATCCTGGAGGATCTTGGCTTGACGGCCGCGATCGAAGCACTGGCAGCCGACACGCGCCGGGTGTCCGGCCAGCCGGTTGCTGTCGCGGTTGCTGGTGAGCGCGGTGAGATCGCGCCCGCGACCGAGCTCGCCATTTATCGCATCGCCCAGGAACTGATCGCCAACGCGGCTCGCCACGCGGCCGCCGCGCACATCTGGATCCATCTGACCTATGCGGCTGACAGCGTCGCGTTGCGGGTCGAGGATGATGGCCGCGGCTTCGCAATTCACGGCGACGCCTCGACGCTCGTCCGTGCGGGCGGACTTGGTCTGGCTGGCGTCGCCGAGCGCGTCGCCGAGCGTGGCGGAAGCCTGAAGATCGATACGGCGCCGGGGCGGGGGACGCGTATCCGTGTACGGGTCTCATCCCGCTCGGATACAATGCCGGACCGTGACCGCAACCACAATTGATCGGCTTGGCGTGCTGAGTTCCGTCCAGCGCGTCGTCGAATTGAGCCGCTACGTTCACGTTGATGAGACGGCCATCGACAGCGCGGCGCCAGGGCTCGCCAGGCGCGTCGTGGTTCCAGAGTGGGACCGTAGCCGTCATCGCATCGATGCGACCGAACAGACCTGCAACTGGCTACTCGTCCTCGATGCCGTGAACTTCTCGTTCTGGGGCGATCCGCGCTGGCAGGTGGACGTCGAGGGACAAACGCTCGACGGCTACTACGCGCTGGTGGCCGCGCTCAGTCGAGCGACGGACGAGGGTATCCCGATCCACGATGCGGCGTATCTGGCACGCCTGACGATCGATGACGCGCGCCGCATCTTCCGCGGCCACAACGAGATTCCGATGATCGATCGGCGCGTCGAAAACCTCAACGAGGTCGGCGAAGTCCTACTCGATCGCTACGAGGGTCAGTTCGCCCGCGCGATCGAGGAGGCCGGTGGGTCGGCGACGCGGCTGGTTCGCTCGCTGGTCGCTTCCTTCTCGTACTTCGACGATGTGTCCGAGTTCAAGGGCGTCGAGGTTCGGTTCTACAAGCGCGCCCAATTGCTGGTGTCGGATCTGTATGGCGCCTTCGCTGGCGAGTCATGGGGGCGATTCACCGATCTCGATCAGTTGACGGCGTTTGCCGACTACAAGCTGCCTCAGGTCCTGCGCCGCATGGGGATCCTGACCTATCTGCCGAGCCTCGACGAGAAGATCGAGGCCCGGTTCCTGCTGCCGGCCGGGAGTCGCGAAGAGGTCGAGATTCGCGCCCACACGGTCTGGGCGGTCGACCGTCTGGCCCGAGCCTTGAATCGACGTGGCAATCAGATTCGTCCGTTCGAGTTGGACTGGTGGCTCTGGCATGAGGGACAGCGGCTCGGGCCGGGCGCGCGGAAATATCACCGAACGAGGACGATCAACTACTAATTGGCGATTCGACGATCCTCGGCGTCACGTCAGCGCCGAGGATCGAAGACTGACCGAGGATTACCGCTCGACGACGCCGATGCGATTGGTCTCCGCGTCGCAGAACCAGATTCGTCCGTCGGCCGACATCGTCATGCCGTGGATTTCGAAACCGGACACGGTCCACGTATCGACGATCCGGCCGTCCGTGACGTCAAGCGTGTACACGTTGCCGTTGTTCGTCTCGTTGACGACCGCGCAGCCATCTTTGAAGAAGATTCCGTGGTTGCGCTTCTCGGGAAACGGGATCTCGTGCGCGACATCGCCGGTCGCCACGTCGATCTTCTGGATGGTGAGGAAGCCGGGTCGCGTCACCCAGAGGTAGCCATCGTGCCATTCGACGCCGTGAACTCCGCCCTCGGCGCCATTCGGTAGGATGATGTATTGCTGGCACCAGCCGGTCGCCGGATCGTGTCGTGTGATCGCGGCTGGGCGGATGTTCGACGCGCCCCACACCGATCCGCCGCCGAACCCGCATCCGCTCAGATTGCGCGCCGGCGTATCGAACGACGTGATGACGCTGCCATCCTGGTAGCGAATCTTGTAGATCTTATTGTCGACTTGATCACCTACCCAGAGACCGTCGACATCCGCCGCCAGTCCGTTGACCTTCGGTCCAGGCCCGTTGAAGAGCACGCGTACAGTCGCCACGAAGCCTCCTCCACTCTGCGAGCTCATTCGCTCTTTACTGAGTATCGACGACGAACCGGTACATCCGCGTCGGCCCGTACCTGGTCTGACACGGCGGCAGGCCACCCGTCTGGGCGCAATCTCGGCCGAACCCGCTCTTGATGCTAAGGATCGCGATGTACTGCGTCCGCGCCTTGAAGGTCGCATTCGCATCCATCGGGATACGCACGTTCAACTGGATCGTCGGCCCGTCCACCGGATCAGTCCGCGGTGTCGCCGGCAGGACGACGCCCGGGAAAGAGGTCGCCGCCAGCGTCGCGAAGTCCTGGCGATCGTCTTTGGTGTAGAGCGCCGACGCCTTCAAATCAACGTTGATAGTGCTGAGCGGCAACGGGCCCGTGTACTGCCACGGAATGTCGACGGTGAACGTGTCGCCCTTTCGGACAACCCGCGTGGTCCGAACGAATCGATCCCAGCGGATAAGCGCGGTTCCGGGAGCGAGCGAGGCGACTTGAGTTGTTTGAACGCGTCCGTCCGCTCGAAAGAGCCAGAACTTGCCACGCGCAAACACGGCCGCGTTGATGTCTCCACCCTCTACCGGCGGCTCTGGCATCGCCTCCCACAGGACCTTCGCCGGATCATCTGGGAGAGGTTGGCGCGAACGCTCGATCGTCGGTTTCCCTGGATCGTTGCCGCCCACCAGGTAGATGTACCCGTCGTGGACCAGAGCGACCGCGCCAGTCCGCCGGTAGGCCAGGCTTGCCGCCGCCTCCGGCGTTCGCGGCGACCGATTCTTGAGCGGGACGCGTGTGACGGCGGTCTCTGTTCCGATCCCGCCAAAGACGTAGATCGTATCGCGTGTCACAGTGATACCGACGGGCGCGCGGGGGGAGCTGCTCAGTTTGAGAGTAGCGCCGCCTCGCACAGAAGACTCGGCGCCGGTTGAACCGATCGGCTGCCAATCGACCTCGAACGCCGGACCGGACCGCAAGGCAAAGATCGTCGCGTCCTGCGCGACCGCTGACAGGCCGATGGTCGCCGGGCCGTTCATCTGGCGGACGCGTCTCCAGCCGCCCCGAATCGCGGTCGGATACCGATCGGCGCGGAACAGGGAGGGAACGTCGCTCACCGCATCGGTCGAGAGGAGGTAGAAGGCCCGTGGTGCGATGAGTATTTGGCTGAGCAGGCGAGGAGGCGCCGCCGCATCCCACGGCGTCGGCAGTTCGCACATGTGCATCGCGTCGTCCAGATTGACATTGAGCGGGAGGCGCATGAGCGCCGGAATCGACTGATCGAGCAAGAAGACACTCATACCGTCGGCCGTGGCCGTGGTTGGCCGAAGCGTGTCTAGCATGTAGGCCGTTTCCCAGAACGGAGTCGGCGTGAACTCATCCGCTCGCGGCTCGCGGCCGAAGTGACCGCAGTCATCGACGCCCTGATGAGCGTCCGCGTCGCGCGGCTCGCCGAAGATAACTGCCAACAGAAGTACGATGGCGCCGAATGCGCGAAACGCTCGCGTCTGCCTACCCAGCGACCACATCCCCACCGCCACCCGCGAGTCTACCACGCGTCGGCGCCATCGCTCCTCGAACGGTGTCCGTCCTGAACGCCGTCCGAGACAATCATCGGCTTATCGGACGGTCGCTTGAATCGCCGCGCGCGTGTTCCCTCGCGCCTCGGCATCGAGGTCTGACTTCACCATCATCTCGACGAGTTCCGGGAAAGTGACGCGTGGTTTCCACCCAAGCTTCGTCCGCGCCTTCGTCGAATCGCCAATCAGGATATCGACATCGGCCGGACGCAGCAGATTGGGATCGACCCGCACGTAGTCCTGCCAATTCGAGATTCCGGCGCACTCGAATGCGAGCCGAACGAACTCGCCAACGCTGTGGGTCTCGTCAGTGGAAATCACGAAGTCGTCCGGTTCGGCCTGCTGAAGCATGAGCCACATTGCCTCGACGTAGTCGCCGGCGAATCCCCAGTCGCGCTTGGCGTCGAGGTTGCCGAGGCGCAGTTCCTTCTGCAAGCCCAGCTTGATACGCGCAACCGCGTGGCTGATCTTCCGAGTCACGAATTCGAGGCCTCGTCGCGGTGATTCGTGGTTGAAGAGGATTCCGCAGCAGGCATACATCTTGTACGACTCGCGGTAGTTCACGGTGATCCAATGCCCGTATACCTTGGCTACGCCGTACGGACTGCGCGGATGGTATGGCGTGGTCTCACGCTGCGGAATTTCGTGCACCTTGCCAAACATTTCGCTCGACGACGCCTGATAGAAGCGTATTGGCCAGTCGGCCAGACGAACTGCTTCCAGCATCTTGGCGACACCGAGCGCGGTGTACTCGCCGGTCAGGACCGGCTGCACGAACGAGGTCGGCACGAACGACATCGCGGCGAGGTTGTACACCTCGTCCGGGCGCGCCGTCTGAACGGCCTTGATCAGCGACAGCTGATCGAGAAGGTCGGCATCGATCAATCGAACGTCGTCAAGCAGGTGACGGATACGGTCGTCGATCACCAGCGATGTCCGGCGAATCAAGCCGTACACCTCATACCCCTTCCCGATCAGCATCTCGGCGAGGTAGCTGCCGTCCTGTCCGGTTACACCAGTGATCAGAACTCGCGGCATCGTCCACTCCTTGCTTCTTGGTGGGCCACAATCTACGTACAGTCCGCGTTATTCGCAATTCATTTGACTACAAGTATAATGGCGAGCCGTGACAGTCAATTCCGACGCCGATCGAATCGGCGAACGCGTTCGGCGGATGCGAATCGAGCGCGTCCCGCGCATGACGCTGGCTGACCTGGCCGGCGCCGATCTCTCGATCTCTCTCGTCAGCAAGATCGAGCGCGGCGCGACCCGCCCGTCGATCCAGACGCTCGAGACGCTGGCGCGGCGCCTTGGCACGACTCCAGCGATCCTGCTCGGCGGCGAACACGGCAGCGACGACCGCACCCGTGACCTCGAGGCGACTCTCCTGCTGGCACTCGACGATGCCGAGGGCGCACTCGCCGCGACGCGAGGGGCGACGCCGACGGCCGATCCCCGGGCCGTTCGGGCGGCCGCGCTCCTGGCGCTCGACCGCGACGATGAGGCGGCGGAGTGCGCCGACTCGGTTCTAGCCGACCCGGGCGCGAGCGTCGATTCGCGCGCGCGCGCCTGCGTTGTCCGCGCGGCCACACACGAACGTCGCGGCGGAGACGTATCGGCACAGCGACTCCTGACCCGCGCGCTCGATCTGGTCAACGACGGCGGCGATGCCGATGTCGCGGTCGAATGCCTGCGCCGTCTCGCGACGATTGCACTCCGCCAGGGTGCGATCGAAACCGCGCGAAACCTTCACGGTCAGGCCACGCGCGAGGCGAGTCGCGCCGTCAATCCGCGGCGGCGCGCGCAGCGGTTGCGCGCGATGGCAACCCGAGCGCTACAGGATGGCGACAGCGCTCGGGCAGCGCGCGATCTTCGTGCCGCGATCGAAATCGCCCGCTTTGGCCGCGCCGTTCAGGCGCGAGCCGAGATCGCCGCGCTCGGCGCTGATCTGGCTCCCTCGTCCGACGCGCTCGACTCGCCGAATCCGTACGCGCAAGCGGCGTCGGCGATTCTCCAGCGCGCCCCGCGCTATCACCGACCGACCTCAGAAAGGTAGGCGGCACGCCCGCAACGGACGTCATCACGCCGAGACGCCAGATCCTACCGCCGTCCCGCCAACGCTGGCGTCGCGGCGAACGCGTCGTACCGCTCGGCGCAATTCCGAACGACGATGTCGATGTCTGCCACGAGCAAGTAGCGGGCCTCGACCAGTTTCGTTGCCTCGGCGCGAACCCGTGCCAGGTAGTCATCGCGATCGCGGTACCGCTCCGAGATCGCCGGCCGCGAATCGCCGGTACGCTCGCGCGCGCCGCCCGTTGCGGAGAATGGCAGCGTCGTGCCCATCATGTCGACCGCCTGTCCGATGCCGCCCTGGCTCACGTGGCGCGGTACCCAACCGGCGTGCGTGCCAACCGGCACAGTGAGATCGGGCAGACGAATGCCGGAAACCTCGTTGCCATCCGCATCGACGTCCGAAACGAAGCTCGGGTAGAACCCGTCAACCCGGGGCGGGAACTCGCCGATGCCCTCGGCCGCGCGCGGACCAAGATCGATCCTTGCCAGGCGCGGCAGCATCACGGGATCGAGCGATGACGCGCCGGGAATCGCCGCGAGTTTCTCCAGGACCGCTTCTCGCGGCACGGCCGTGCCGTCGGCCAGGCGCGGAAACGCACTCGGTGGTGGCTCGACGCCCTCGGAAACCCATCGATCGAGGTTGACCAGCGCCGCGCGAACGAGCGGCATGTAATCGACCACGTCGAATGTGTGCGCCCCACGCGCTCCGGCCGGCGTCGTGTCGTTCAACGGCAGAACGCCCGGACCGTGCTGCGTTCCGGCCATCATGTAGATCCGGACATTCGCCGGCGGCTCAACATCACGCGTACCGGTCAGGTCGGTATGAATCAGGCTGCAGTCGATGCGCCAGTATTCCGAGGCCGTGTTCAGGGTGATGATCTTCGGCAGGCCGCCTCGTTCGCGCTGACGACGCAGGAGTCCATCGGCGACACCGGTCAACGGGTTGATCTGATCGTCGTCTGTGAACGGCGGCAGATGGCCGAACCCGAGCGCGTGCTGACCCGATGGCTGGGCGAAGCGATGGTTGAACTCGCCGCGACGCGCCCCGGCGACATCCGGAATCAGGCCGTCGAACGCGGGACGGCCATTCTCGTCGAGGTTGACCGCGTCGTAGAGATACTGGCGCAGGAACCTCCCGCACTGCGATACGCCGAAACCATGCGCGAAATCGATCCGACTAGCGCTCGGATTTCCCGTCGCCGCGGGGCCGTGGCGCAGGAATGAGACGCAATCACGCATCGCCAGCATGCCAGTGCCCGCAACCGGCGCAATTCTCGTGCGGTAGACGACTTCGTAGACGATTCCCGGCAGGAAGCCACCGCGCAGCCAGAGGTACCGGTCATCCGGGACAAGAGTGCCATCGACATCGCGCGCGTAACGCCAGTCCGCACGCGGAACGGCCGTCCGAGGCCCTCCCGGCCATGATCGCGCGGTCAGGCTTGCCTCGGGATCTTCGACATCGGCGGCGGGGTAGGGACGATGCGCCCACGAGAGCTTGCCGGGCGGCGGATGCAGCGGCATGTGTGCCAGGAGTTGATCGCGATGCCATTCATTTGGCTGGAATTGGACGGCGATCCGCCCCTGGATCGGTTGATGACCGTCCATCGCCATCGGCGCTTCGAGACCGATCAATCCGGGACGTGGTTCGACGTCCCACTGCCAGCCGCACATGGCCACCGTCCAGCCGTGCCGCATGAGAAACCCATCGCCGGGATCGATGCGGTCACCCGGCTCCGGCTGGGGCGCGGGGCGATTCATCGGCAGCGACAGGCGACCGCGATTGACGACATAGAAGAGGAGACGCCGATTCGCTCGCGCGGCTTCAACCGGCTGCAACAGGCAGAAACCGGCTCGGAATCCGACCCGACCGTTCGCGTCGCGCGCGGCGCGATCGAGATCGACGATTGCGCGATTCGCGTCGTGGCCGGGATCGACCGAAAAATGGATGTGCCCGTCGATGCGTTCGTAGGAGCCGCCATCACCAAATGGCTGACCATCTTCGTACGGTTCGCGCCGCGTGATTTCGAGTTTCGTCGCGACCATCGTTCCTCCCGCGCACTGACGACATCGCCCGAGGACGGCCGTGATCCGTTGCGAGACACCGACTGATCGGCCGTCGCGGCAGTGTACTCGACCGCCGAGCAACTCCAGAAAAGGGGCCGCCGAGCAAGAAGCCTTATCGCGGATATAGAAAAGCCCGATCTATCAAAACGGCTGGCCAGACAGAAATGGTGGACTAGAATGTTCCAGTCTGCGCTTACGAGCAAGGGGAGTCAATGGCACACGATTTGACAATTCGCGTCGCCGGGGAAACTGGAGAAGGCGTTCAATCCACCGGAATCCTGCTCGCGCAAGCGACTGCCCGCGGTGGCTTCTACGTTCTGACGTACTGGACCGTCCCGGCCGAGATCAAGGGCGGCCACGCCCTGTTCCAGGTGCGCCTCGGCGACCACCAGATGTACGCGCAGAGTGACCGCATCGACATTCTCCTGGCCTTCAACCAGGAGGCGTACGATCGCAACACGGCCGACCTTCGAGATGGCGGACTTCTGCTGTACGATTCAGCCGAGTACACGCCGCCCGAGACGACGCGGTGGCGTCAACTACCGGTGCCATTGACGGACATCGCCAAGAATCAGCTCAAGTTCGAACTGGGCAAGAACGTCGTCGCGGTTGGCGTGTGTTCGGCTCTCTTCGGCCTGCCGACTCAATACGCCGAAAAGCTGCTGCGTGACCGATGGCAGCGTAAGGGCGAGGACATCGTCCAGGTCAATATGCGCGCGCTTCAAGCCGGTATCGACTACGTCGAGCAGAACGTGACGGATCGCGCCCAGTATCTTATCGAAGCGCCACCGCCCCGGCCGAACACGATCGTCCTCTCCGGTGCTCAATCGCTCTCGCTCGGCACACTCGCGGCCGGGGCGAATTTCTTCGCCGGGTATCCGATCACGCCCGCCAGCGACGTGATGGAGTTCCTTGCGACCGAACTACCCAAGGTTGGCGGCACGGTGGTACAGGCCGAGGACGAGATGGCCGCGATCACGATGTGCCTGGGCGCCAGCTACGCGGGTGCGAAGACGTTGACGGCCACATCTGGTCCCGGATTCAGCCTGATGATCGAGGCGCTCGGGCTCGGAACGATGGCGGAGCTTCCGTTCGTGCTGGTCGATGCCCAGCGAGCTGGGCCTTCAACCGGCCTTCCGACGCGTCACGAACAGGGCGACCTGTATCTGGCCGCCCTCGGCGGTCACGGCGAGGTGCCGCGCATCGTCCTCGCCACGACGAGCGTCGAGGATTCGTTCT
Source organism: Chloroflexota bacterium (assembly GCA_004297775.1). Lineage (GTDB taxonomy): Bacteria > Chloroflexota > UBA6077 > FW602-bin22 > FW602-bin22 > FW602-bin22. Next base: position 46,009 of record SCUE01000004.1, read on the forward strand.
ACCTGGCCATCCACGCGTTCAACTTGGCCGAGACGTACCAGTGTCCGGTCATTCTGATGTCGGACACGGTCTTGATGATGCGCATGGAGGCCATCCCCAAGCCAGATGTCGAGTCGGTGCGCGTCATCGATCGCCTGTTGTACTCGCCCGAATCGAACGGTCGCGCGAACGGACGCGTTCCGGGCGTTCCAGTCCACCCCGAGGAGGGTGGCTACCGCCGCTATGCGCCGACCGAGAACGGCGTATCACCGATGAGCCTACCCGGAATGGCCGGTGGACAGTACGTCGCGACCGGCCTCGAACACAACGAGACCGGCCGGCCGCGCTACGACGAGTACACCCACGTGCGCATGACCGAGAAGCGATTCAAGAAGGTCGAGGCGGCCATCCAGGATGCCCCACTCCCCGATCGGTATGGCGATCCCGACGCCGAAATCGGCATTGTGACCTGGGGCACGACGATGGGCACCGTGCGCGAAGCCATCGACATCCTGACCAAGCGTGGATTGAAGGTCGATGCGATCGCGCCCAAGATGCTCTGGCCGCTGCCGGACCACCAGTTGCGCCATTTCATCATGTCCAAGCGACGCATCATCGTCCCGGAAGTCAACTACTCAGGACAACTGGCGACGCTGCTCGCGGCCCGGTATCGCAACGACATCCTGCGCATCAACACCTATGGTGGATTGCCATTCCGTGTTGGCGAAATCGTCAGCTTCATCGAAAGCGAGGTAGCCCAGCGTGTCTGATGTCCTCGAACATTCTGTAGTTGAGTACAAGAGTGGCGAGAAGCCGACATGGTGCCCGGGCTGTGGCGACTTCGGCGTCCTGAACGCCGTCTACAACGCCCTCGCGGCCAAGGGATACAACTCAAAGGACGTCGTCTGCGTGTCCGGCATCGGTTGTTCGAGCCGGCTCCCGTACTTCATGGCGACCTATGGCTTTCATACGATCCACGGTCGCGCGATGCCCGTCGCCACCGGGATCCGGGTCGCAAATCCCGACCTGAAGGTCCTCGCATTCGGCGGCGACGGCGATGCCTTCGCGATCGGCGCCGGGCATTTCGTCCACGCCGTGCGGCGGAACCTCGATATCACCTACGTCATCATGGACAACTCAATCTACGGCCTCACGAAAGGCCAGACGTCTCCGACCTCGGGATTCGGCTTCGTGTCGAAGTCGACCCCGAATGGCGCGATCGATCGGCCGCTCAATCCATTGATGCTCGCGATCACGGCCGGCGCAACCTTCGTGGCCCGGGCCTACTCCGGAAAGCCAAAAGAACTGGCCGATCTGATCGTTCAGGGCATCGACCATCGCGGATTCTCGGTCATCCACGTCTTCTCGCCATGTCCGACCTTCAACAAAGTGAACACCTTCAAGTCGTACCGCGACGAAGTCGCGGCGGTGCCGGCCGATCACGACCCGGCCAACAAGGTGGCCGCGTTGGCATTGGCCAACTCCGATGAGCCGCTCTACACGGGATTACTGCTCCGCGAGACCGGCGTCATGACCTTCGAGGATGCCCTCGGCCGCTTTCACGTCGGCGATGAGACGAACCGACGGCAGGTCATCGACGCGATGCTCCGGAAGTACAGTTAGGCGCGGAAGAAGCGACGCCACCGGGGTCGATCGATCCCGGCGGTGATGGCGAGTCGAGTACGATCGCGGCGATGAATGATGCGCTCTTTCGGCGAGCTGAACGCGTTCTGCCGGGTGGCGTGACCGCCGCCGCGCGCGCGAATCCGGCGCTCGGACAACCGTTTTACATGGCCCGCGGCGACGGCGCCTACGTCGTCGGCGAGGACGGCCGCCGCTACATCGAAACCTGCATGTCGAACGGTGGAACCCTCCTTGGTCACGGCCACCCCGCGATCGTCGCGGCCGTCCGCGAGGCCGCTGCGCGCGGTTTCGTCTGCGCTTACGACGGCGAGCCGCAGGTGCGTTTGGCCGAACGCCTCGTCGAGATCATCCCGTCCTTCGAGCAAGTGCGCTTCACGACAACCGGCACCGAGGCGACCTACTACACGACGCGCATCGCTCGCGCATACACCGGACGTCCATTGATCGTGAAGTTCGCCGGGCACTTTCACGGATTCAACGACGCGCTCGCCTTCAATTTCCCCCGGGGCGGTGATACGGCCGTGGTCGGCTCGCCGCGAGCTGAAACAGCCGGCATGACCCCGGGGGCCGAGAGTGGTGTGATCGTCATCCCCTTCAACGATCCCGCCGCGCTGACGAGCACGCTCGCCGAGCACGGGGATCGCATCGCGGCCGTCGTGATGGAGCCAATCAACTACGACGCGGGCGCGATCGCGCCATTCGCCGGCTACATCGAACTTGCGCGCGACGAGACGCGCCGTCGAGGGATTCTCCTCGTCTTCGATGAGATCCTGTCCGGCTTCCGCACCGGGCCCGGCGGCGCACAGGAATACCTCGGCGTAACACCCGACCTAACCGCGCTCGGCAAGGCGCTAGCCGGCGGAATCCCTCTCTCGGCATTCGGCGGCCGTCGCGATGTTATGTCGGTCGTCGCGCCACTCGGTCCGGCCGTTCATACCGGAACGTACAACGCGCACCTCGTGCCGACCTTGGCGGCGCACGCCTTCCTCGACACAATCGCCGTGCCCGGGTTCTGGCCGCGGTTGCTCGGCCTGCACGAACGGCTGACGTCTGGCTTGAGCGAGGCGTTCACGCGATCCGATCTGCCGGTTCGTGTCCAGTGTATTGGCGCGCGGTTCGCGATGTACTTCGGATTGGACAGTGCAAGCCGAGTCGAGACCTACGCGCAAGCGGCAGGACTTGATCGCACAATGATGAATGCCTTCTGCCGGGAGATGCACGCGCGCGGTGTCTACGTCAATCCGGCCTGGCATCACGGCATCAGCGCGATGCATACCGAGGCCGACATCGACGCGATCGTCGCGGCAGCCGGAGAAGCCGCGCGGTCGATCGCGCGCACGACCGTGGCGATGTAGCTAGATCAGTTGTCGAAGAACTTGATGAACTGCTTCGGGCCTTTGGCGGCATCGGCCGCGCGCATCGACTGAAGGACGCTGACGCGCGCCGCGGTCGCGCGAGCGAAGGCGCGGAACGCCTCGGACTCGACGGTCTCTGGCGCGCCAACCACGATCGGTGTCCCGGTGTCGCCGCCCTCACGAATCCTGGCGTTGATCGGAATCTCGCCCAGGAACGGCACCTTCAATCGCTCGGCGGCGGCGCGCCCTCCACCGTGTGAGAAGATCTCGGTCCGTTCGCCACAGCACGGGCAGAGGAAATAGCTCATATTCTCAACGATGCCAAGAATCGGGACTTCGAGTTTCTGGAACATCGCGAGCGCTTTGGTCGCATCCATAAGCGACACGTCGGGCGGCTGGGTGACGATGACGGCGCCCGAGAGCGGGATCGCCTGCGCCAGCGTGAGCGGCGCGTCGCCGGTTCCAGGCGGAAGGTCGACCACGAGGTAGTCGAGCTCACCCCACTCAACTCCGGATAGCAATTCCTGGATCATCTTGCCGACCATCGGACCTCGCCAGATGAGCGGCAGGTTCTCCTGGACGAAGTAGCCGGCCGACATCACCTTAACGCCGTGGCTGAGGCCGGGAATGATGCGATCGCCCTCCTGATTCGGAGCAGTCGTCAACCCCATCATGAGCGGAACGTTCGGGCCGTGGATGTCCGCGTCGAGAAGCCCGACCCGTGCGCCGGTCATCTGGAGTGCCACCGCCAGGCCGACCGCGCAGGTCGATTTACCGACGCCGCCCTTGCCGGCGCCCACCGCGATGACGTTGCGGACTCCGGGGAGCTGCACCGACGTTCGCTGCGCCGCTCCGACCGAGCGCACGTTCGACGTCATCGTGCAACGGACGGCGCTCACACCGGGAATCGCGCCGACGAGCGTCTCCGCCTGCTGCAGGAATCGGTCTTTGACCGGGCAGGCGGGCGTCGTCAACTCGAAGTTGAACGAGACCTGTCCGTCGACGATCGTCAGGTCCTTGATAAACCCGAGTGACACGACGTCGCGGTGCAAGTCCGGATCGATGATGTTGCTGAGCGCGGCAAGAACCCGCTCTTCGGTCACGACCTGTGCGCTAGTCACGGCTGCTCGCTCCTTCACCGATGAGGCGTCGCCTCACCGCATCAACGTAATCCGTCGGAACCCCTCGGCGTAGACCGGACGCGGATCATCTCCGGTGTACTCCTTCGCCAGGTTTTCGGCCCGCTCGCGCATGCGCTTGGCGAGTTCATCCGGATTCGGGATCTGGGTCTTGTGGCACGTCAGGGCGGCGATCTTGGTATCGAAGACCTCGGCGATATCGACGAAGAAGTTCGGCTCGCGGGATCCCCAGAGCAGAACCTCGCGGACCTTGTGTGGCAACAGCCCGGCCTGCTCGTGCTCGGGGAAGTTCAACCGATCGCGCGCGGTCGGATAGACCGAATCGAGCGTCGCGTGCCCGACCGCGCGATGGTCGGGATGGTTGATCGAGCTGTCGGTGTAGACCGACGTCGGATCGTGGGTGATGATGATCTCGGGCCGCACCATACGAATCGCCTTGACGATGCCACGGCGAAGCGTGAGGTCGGGAGAGATCTCGCCATCTGGCAGGCGAAGGAACATCGTCTTCTTCGCGCCGAGCACGCGTCCGGCCGCCAACTGCTCTTCCTCGCGCAGCGCGACGAGTTTCTCGGACGTCATCTCAGGGTCAGAAGAACCCTTCTCGCCATTCGTGCAGACGAGTTGAAAGATCTCGCGTCCCTGCTTGGCCCACAGCGCGGTCGTCCCGCCGGCGCCAAACTCGGGGTCATCGGGATGCGCGGCGATGACGAGCACCGTGATCGGGCCTTCGATCTCCCCTGGCTCGGTACCGGGTTGGCCGCGGCTGCCCTGCTGTTCGGGGTCGGGGGTGTTGCGTGATGAATCAGTCATAGATCGGAGTCTAGTTGCGCGTCGCGAGTTCGTCCGCCGACCGGAGTCGTAGCCGGTAGACGCATTGATGGCTGCCGTCGAGGCGCGAAGATTCGCGCTTGACGTCGAACGCGTCGCCGAGCGAACGGCCGATGAACGAGGTCTCGGCGTCACACACATCGGGATGGACGCGCGCGACGCGATCGTACGGGCAGTTGCACGCGCGGATGATGTGATCGGCGCCATCCTGCTCGATCCGAGGCGTCAATCCCTCCTCGGTCAGAACGTCGGCGAGGACTCGAACTCGCTCGGCCGGCTCGCGTCCTTCGAAACGGTACCGATACCGTCGCGTCAGGTCATCCACGTAAGTCTCGACGATCCGTTCGCTCTGACCAGCCGCCTGGACGGCCGACAACAAGCGATCGGCCAGACGCCAATACGCTTTCGGAAAGAGATCCTCCGCCTGCTCGGTCAAGCTGTACGCGAAGTACGGGCGGCCAATCGGCTGGTGAACCTCGCGCGAGCTGACCATGCCCTCGCGCTGCAAGACCGTCAGATGGAGGCGGACGCTCATCTGCGTCAGACCAAGGATACCGGCGAGCTCGCGGACGGTGCGTTCGCCTTTCTCGCGCAGCAGGGATACGATCTCCTGCCGTGTGTGTTGCATACGACCGCCGCGTTCGCACTGCCCCCGGGGCTATGCGAACGCGAGCTCCTTGCGCGGCTCGTTCCACAAGCTAGCCGGATCGCCGGTCGCCGTGAAATGCGACATCGTCAAGCAGCCGGTCGGGCATCGCTTGACGCAGAGACCGCACCGAATACAGGTTGACTCATCGATCACCATCGCCGCCCCATACTGGCCCAGATCTTCGCGCGCGAGAGCCGCGATATCGGTCCGGCCATCCAACGACGCGATCCGCTCCAACGGCACCATCTCGATGATGCGCATCGGACACACGTCGACACAGGCGTTGCAGAGGATGCACATCTGCCCGTCGATGATGATGTTCAACTGACACTGGTAGCAGCGCTTCGCCTCCTTGTAGGCGAGCGTCCGCGTGAATCCAGTTTCGACTTCGCGCTTGAAGTCGGTCAATCGGAGCGGCACGTGAATCATCGGGTTCTGCGTGCGGCCGTGAACGTCGTAGTCATCGCCCCACTCGAGGCGGCGGCTCATCGTCGTACCGGTCCATTCGGTCATGTCCGTCGTGAGCGGCGCATCGAGGTAATCCTCCGGACTGGCCATCGCGTGAATGAGTTTGAATTCGGCCCGCTCTCTGAATCGCGGACGGTCGCCCTGGAGGAAGCGATTGACCTGCACAGCCGCCTTGCGGCCGTGGGCGATCGCTTCGATCACGGTCGCCGGTCCGGTCGTGAAGTCCCCGCAAGCGAAGACGCCGCTGGCGGTCGTCGCGTACGTTCGGGGATCGATCAAGACACGACCCTCGCGCTCGGCCACCTGGACATCGCTCGGCAGGAAGTCGTTGATCGAAAACTGTCCGGCCGCGGCGACAACGGTGTCGCACTCGATGACAAACTCGCTACCTGGAATCGGCACCGGTGATCGACGCCCGCGCGCGTCCGGCGCGCCGAGCTCGGTTCGCACGCAGCGCATACCGCGAATTCGACCGTTCGGGTCTCCGATGAGTTCGAGCGGCGCGACGAGGTACTCGAACTTGACACCCTCGCGCTCGGTCTCGCCACGCTCTTCCTCATCGACCGGCATTTCGGCACGGGAACGCCGATAGACGATCCAGACCTCGTCCGCGCCCATGCGCACGGCCGAGCGGGAGCAGTCCATCGCGGTGTAGCCACCGCCGATCACGACGACCTTGCGACCCATTTTCTTGAGCCGATAGGTGAAGTTGACCTCTTCCATCAACTCGATGCCGTAATACATGCCATCGAGTTCCTCGCCGGGAATGCGGAGCTTTGATGGCCCCATACATCCGGTCGCGACGATGACCGCGTCGTACTGTTGGCGGAGTTCGTCGACCGTGACGTCTTTGCCGACTTCGACGTTCAATTTCACATCCACGCCGAGGTCTTGGATGTTCTCGACCTCGGCCGTCACGAGATCGCGTGGCAGACGAAACTCGGGAATACCCGACCAGAGCGTCCCACCCGGCACGTGGTACTTGTCGTGGATCGTGACGCCGTATCCCATCAGCGCCAGATCGTTCGCCGCGCCGAGCCCGGCCGGACCAGCGCCGATGATCGCCACCTTCTCCGGCCGCCACGGCTCCTTTTTCGTTCGCTTCCACTCGCCGCGATGATCGGCCGCCGATCGCTTCAGTCGGCAGATCGAGATCGCGCCGTCAACGTCACAGGCCCGACAGGCCGTCTCGCACGGGTGCGAGCAGACGCGTCCCAGGATGCCTGGCAAGATATTCGCCTGTCGATTGAGCTGGTAGGCATCCTCATACTTCCCGTCCGCAATCAGAGCGATGTAGCCGGGTACATCGGTGTGAACCGGGCAGGCATACTGGCACTTGACATTCTGTCGAAACCAGTCGACGCTGCCGGAATCGACGATGTACCGCTTGCCGTGCTGAAGGAATTGGATGTCTGTTTCACTCTTGAGAAACGCCAGCAACCGGATTCGTCGCTTGTCATCCACGTCGGCATCGCGGTGGCTTAGGCCGTTCAGCTCACCGATGAGACGCGCGACGTCCGCGTCGGACATGCCGTATGACCGTGCCGCGCCTTCGACGCTGGCCGAGGTCGTCCACGCTTCGGCCTGTTCGGCCTCGCCGCGACCAGCCTTGGGAAGCCGGTACCGGAGCAAGATGGGCGCCTTATCGGGATGATTCGTAATGATCTCATCGATCGACGTACGCGGCGTGATGGCCATGGACGGCAAGACCTCCCCGATAGCTTGACAGACCCGGTCGCATTGTAATCGGGCGATGGTGCACTGACCAAATTGAAAGCCGCGACTTGCAAAACGATCGCCGCCTGGCTGGCGCTATTGTGTGGCCTGGCGCTCGTGGTCTTGGCAGTCCTGCCGGCCTCGGCCGCGCCGATCGGGCCGGCGCGCGTCGTCGTACACACTCTTCGCTTTCCGTTCGTCGGGCGCGAATCGCCACCAACCCCCACGCCGGCTCCGATCGCGACGCCGACGCCGACGAGCGTCGCGACCGGGGCGATGGCCTGCCCGGGAGCCCTATTCGCCCTGCCGCGCATCGGTCTGCTCGGCTGGACGTACGGCTACCCGTGTCTGGGCGACGGGGGATGCGCCAGCTCTGGTTTCCATCACGGACTCGACATCGCGAGCTCGCCGGGTTCAGCGGTGTACGCCGCCTACGGCGGTCAGGTCTGGTTTCGCTCGTCAGTCGGGGTGAACATTCGCCATGCCGATCTCGGGCTATCGACCTACTACACCCACCTCGGCGTGATCAACGTTCGGGTCGGCGATACCGTCACCCGCGGTCAGGTGATCGGGACTCTGCGGGATCAGGGCGCCGGCGCGTTCAACCATGTCCATTTCTCGGTCCTGAAGGATTACGGCAACGATCTCATCTACGCCGACACGCGCGATCCGTCGGATCTCCTGAACGCGAACGTCAGCGTGGCGAGCGGAGCGCGGGCGCACGAGCGCGATGTCGGCGCCTGGTGTCGGGCGGGATCGCCCGCGCCGATCTAGCTGATTGCCCGCTCCCTCGTTCGCGGTCGGCGCAAGGATCGGCCCGTGTCAGGTGCGGCGCAGCCTCCATTCGCGCGCTGGCTCGCCTCGCTGGAGGAGTGAGAGCTTGGCAATCGCCGGCGCGTCTTCGAAGAAGATCACCGGGACGCCGCCCTCCTGATGCGTCGCGCCGGCGCGATCGACGATCGAATAGTGCGCGAGATACGGCGCACGCGGATCTTCGGAGGCATTCGGCACGAACAGTCTCCGGAGAGCATCGAGAATCGGCATTGCGGCATACCCTTAGGGCTACTCTGGCACGGCGCCATTATAGGAAACCTTCCCTATGACCTTTGGGACCCTTGTCGCATCAGCCGGCCGTCCGATAATGAGCCCGTGATGGTGCGCCTTGGCGCCGTGACGACGGCGCTCGTCTTTGCGCTGGCGCTGCTGGCATCGTTCGCGTCGGCCGCGAGCGCCCAGGAATCTCCTCGGGTCAATGTCACGTTCGAGCCCAAGCGCATCACCGCGCGCGAACTGGCGGGATGCCAGCCGACCGGCGTCTGCCCGCCGCTTGAACGGGATGAAACATATTCGACGGCCGTCACACTCACGGTCGGCGTGGACTCCGATCCGCTCTTCATGGACATCGAGGGCGGTGGGCTCGAAATCAGCGCGACCGCCAACGGCGATGAGTCCACCCGAACGCTTCGGGCCGGCCAATCGCAGCGCATCGATCTCACCGTCACGATTCCAGAGCCGTCCGGGCGTGACGATCGCATGTTCTACTACGGCAAGGTTCGTTTCATCGATTCCGACGGCAGGGTTGTCGCGGTCCTCCCCGTTGTCGCGACGCTACCAACACCGCGCGTCTATTTCAGTCCGGTTCGCGATCCGGTCACGAACGAGGTACCGCCGCTCAGGACGATCATCGGCGCCGGGCAATCGTTCACGCGCGAATACCTGATCAACTCGAACATCAACTTGGACAACTTCGAGCTGCGCACGAACGCGCCGGGATTCGTCCGGTTGGAGAACGTCCCCAGCGAGCTCGCGGCGAGCCAACAGGCGCGCGTTCGGCTGACCTACGACGCGCCGAACGTGAACCGTCGGACGAAGGTAAACCTCGATGTCCGACCGCTGGACGGCCTCCAGCTCATCAACAGCCTGCTGCGAATTCGCATCACGATTCTGCCGCTACAAATCAAGTGGGATCCCCCGGTTGTTCGGCGCGAACTCGTCGTGCAGACCCAGCGCCCCGAGCGTGTGACGGTTCAGTTGCGCAGCAACTACGATGTCAACAACGTCGAAGTCAGAACCGTCGACCTCGGCCTCATGCCGGTCCTCTCGCCGATCAACACGATCAACTTGAGGGCGAACGAGCCGGTCGACGTGACGTTCAACATCTGCCCCGGCTACGCCGCGACGCGCTACTACATGAGCATGGCCGTCTACTTCGATGGCAAGCCGCTCAAGAGGCTGCTGCCGATTCGCGCGATCGTGCGCGACGACGGCACCGGTCGCGTCCCGACCGAGGCGCCACCCTGCCAGGGCACGTAGCGGCCGACTACTCGGGTTCGACCCACCGGCCGCGGTCGCGGATCAGCGCGACGAGGCGGCTGTCCGCCTCCGTCTCCGGCACACCACGCTCCACGCACTGCCGGCCAACGTAGAGATTGACCTGTCCCGGAGACCCGCCAACGTATCCGAAGTCGGCGTCGGCCATTTCGCCCGGTCCGTTGACCACGCAGCCCATGATCGCGATCTTGACGCCGACCAGATGATCGGTGCTGGCACGTATGCGGGCGGTCGTGGACTGAAGATCGAAGAGCGTCCTGCCACACGATGGGCAGGCCACGTATTCGGTCTTGGATACGCGTGCACTGGCCGCCTGCAGGACGTTGAACGCCATTCGCGTACTCGCGGCGATGTCCGGGTCGGAGGTCAGGACGCCGTCGCCGATACCGTCGCAGAGCGGTCCGCCGACGCCGATCGAGGCGTCAAGCAACTTGTCGAGATCGTCACCCCGTGGCACGATCGCGCCGATCAACGGCAGACCCGGCAGCGCGGCGGCCGCGTACCGGATCGCGCGGATCAGACCGTCGGTCGAGCGCGCGTAAAGGACGACGCCAGCGACGGCCTTCTCACGTGGACGCCGCTCGATCGCGTCGCGGACCGCCTCCACCCCTCGACTCGGCCCGGCATCGTCACAGTCGGCCGCCACGAATACGGGCAGCGCACCGGCCGCCAACCATTCTTCGGCACGATCGAAGGTGACGCAGACCGCTTCGAGATTGCCGACCAACGCCGCCGGCGAAATCGAGGCCCCCACGACTTCGCCGAGGACCGGTGTCTCGATCCCCGATCGTCGCAGGTCCCGGCGAAACGCGATCGCGCGCGTGAGATCCGCCTCATCGGCGATGCTGATCGCGATGATGTCCGGCCGGGGCGCGTGGCGACTCGTCGGTGCAAGAACGCGACGAACGGACGCGGCGCTCTCATCGGCGAGTGTCTCCGATGGCAACCGAACGATCACTCGCGGCGTCTCGTCGCCGCCAACAATCTGACTACCGAGGCGCGCCCGATGAGTGGCGCGTCGCTCGAATGTGAAGGGGTCGTACGGCGGATTTGCCGGCGTGGCCCCGCGTAAACCGCCATCGCGGTACCGCGTCGCGAGCCGGGCCGCGACCGGAACCTCGGCTTCGGGTTCCTCGGTCAACGAGACGCGAATCGTGTCGCCGATGCCGTCCGCAAGCAGCGACCCGATACCGACCGCCGACTTGGCCCGCCCGTCTTCGCCGTCGCCGGCCTCGGTCACCCCGAGATGGAGCGGATACGGCTTGCCCATCGCGTCGAGGCGTGCCGCCAGCAGTCGGTACGCCTGAATCATCACCTTCGGATTCGACGCCTTCATCGAGAAGATGACGTCGTGGTAGCCGCACTTCTCACAGATGGAGAGAAACTCGAGCGCCGACTCAACCATGCCGAGCGGTGTGTCACCGTGTCGATTCATGATCCGGTCCGAGAGCGACCCGTGGTTCGTCCCGATCCGCATCGCGATGCCGCGCTCCTTGCAGCGCAAGACGACCGGCGCGAATCGTTCCTCGATTCGGGTCAGTTCGGCCGCGTACTCGGCGTCCGAGTACTCCCGCGTCGCGAACGCCTTGGAATCGGCGTAGTTGCCCGGATTGATGCGAACCTTTTCGACGTGCCGCGCTGCCTCGAGCGCGGCCGCGGGCGAGAAGTGGATATCGGCCACGAGGGGAATGCGGATGCCGCGTCGATGCAATTCGTCGCGAATGCGACCGAGGTTGCGCGCATCGGCCACGGTTGGCGCCGTGATGCGCGCGATCTCGCAGCCGGCTTGCACGAGACGAATGACCTGCTCGACCGTCGCCTCGGTGTCGAGCGTGCGCGTCGTCGTCATGGACTGGATGCGAATGGGATTCGCGCCACCGACGCCGACATTGCCGACCATCACGACGCGCGTCTCCCGTCGCGTCCGAACAAACGGCGTCTGGCAATAGCGCAAATTCGCGGTCGTCATTCGGCAAGAGGATATCGCCACGATTCGGCACCGTGCCGCTCGATCGGCTTTTCTATACTCGGCCCGACGCGCCGGGAGACATCATAATGGTCAAAGCTGCCATTCTCTATGAGGTGAACAAGCCGCTCGTCGTGGCGGATATCGATGTCGGAAATCCACGTGCCGGTGAGGTGCGTGTGCGCGTCGCCTCGGCCGGTGTGTGCCACAGCGATCTTCACGTGATGCACGGCGATTTGCCGTCGAATCTTCCGGTGGTGATCGGCCACGAAGGCTCCGGCGTCGTCGAAGAGATCGGACCGGGCGTCACGTCGGTCGTACCGGGCGATCACGTCATCCTGGTGTGGCGCGCCCCGTGTGGCAAGTGCTTCTACTGTCTGCGCAAGAAGCCGATTCTGTGCGACGAAGGTACGAGAATTCGCTTCACGGGACGCCTGGCCGATGGCACGAGCCGGTTCTCGCGCGGCGGTGATGAGATCAAGCATTTCGCCGGCGTGTCCTCGTTCTCCGAGGTGACAGTCCTGCCGGAGCAAGGCGTCGTGAAGATCCGCAAAGACGTCGCAATCGAAAAGGCGGCGCTGGTTGGCTGCGCCGTTATGACAGGGGTCGGCGCGGTCGTGAACACGGCTCGCGTCGAGCCTGGCGCCTCGGTCGTCGTCTTCGGGTCGGGCGGTGTTGGCCTGAACGTCATCCAGGGCGCGGCGCTCGCCGGCGCCGAGAAAATCGTCGCGGTCGATATCCTCGACAATAAACTCGTCTATGCAAAGCAGTTTGGCGCGACGCATACGCTGAACGGGTCGAAGGTGAACGTCATCGAGGCGGTTCGCGAGTTGACCGGCGGCATCGGCGCCGACTACGCGTTCGACGCGATCGGCAACGTCAAGATCCTCGAACAGGGACTCGAGTTGATTCGAAAGGCCGGGACGCTTTGCTGCGTCGGCATGCCGAACCACCAGGCGCAGTTCTCGTTCACGGTCTTCCCGTTCATCATGCAGGAGAAGCGCATCATCTCGTCGATCTACGGATCGTGCGATCCCTGGGTCGATTTCCCGCGCATCTTGAATCTCTATTCCGCCGGAAAACTGAAACTCGACGAACTGATTACGCGCGAGTATCCGCTCGACGACGTGAACGAGGCGTTCCGGGCTCTCGGCGCGGGCGAGGTCGCGCGTAGCATCGTTCGGTTCACCTGAGACACCGGCCTCGGCGCTGGCTGCTCGTCGTCGCCACCGCGCTCATCGTGGGCGCCCTCCTCGCGTGCTCGCGCCCATCGCCGACGCGCACGCCAACGCCTCAACCATTCATCGGCCCCGACCTCGCGGCGGCGCTGGTTGGGCAGAACGTCCTCGTGCGGATGACGATCGAATGCATCGATGCCGATCGGGCTGGTAACTCGGCCTACCTGCGCCCAACCTGCTACTACGAGGGATTCTTCTTCCGCGTCGCGATCGTGGCGGATGTCCACGATGACCTCGTCGCGCGCCTGGGCGGTGACTTCGATATCGTCCTGATCGACCGGATCGTCGACGTGCGCGGCACGGTCGTGCAGAACGGCCACTGGTCGGAGATCATCGTCAGCGAATCCGACCAACTGCGCTTCGCGACCGCCTGGCGGACGCCGATCGTGCCGACCCGGATTCCGACGATCGCGCGACCGGCCGGCTAATTCAGCGGTGGTCGGGCGGCTGCCCAGGGGTGCGAGACCTCGAACGCCGCGGCCGCGCGCAGACAGAGCGCGTCCTGGCGCCACGGCGCGACGATCTGCAACCCAACCGGCAGTCCATCGACGAAGCCGCACGGTACCGAGGCGGCCGGCCAACCGGTCAGGTTGAACGGAAACGTGAAGGGAACTCGATCGAAGATCGCCGTCAGGTCCCGCCCCTCCACAGTTGGATACCCGTCGACATCCCACGCGACGGTCGGCATCTGCGGCGTCAACAACAGATCGTATCGAGCCAAGAACGTTCGCGCGCGCTCGTAGAAGGCCGAACGCGCCATCATCGCCTCGCCGACATCGACGGCGCTGAGCTTCAAGCCATCCTCGACCATCTCGGCCATGCTCGGCTCGAACCACTCCGGTTGCTGCCGATACCGCTGACCGTGCCGATACGCCATGCTGGCATGCCAGAGGACCCGCGCAAATGGCGCAGGATCGTCCCAACCCGGATCGACTGCCTCGACGGTGCACCCGAGGTCGGTGAAATGCCCAACCGCCCTCTCCACGACGGCGCGGACCGTCGGATCGAGCGGCGCGTATCCAAACGTCGCCGACCAGGCGACGCGCAGCCCACGGATGCCGCCGTCGCAGACTCGAATCCAATCGTCGGTGCCACTGTCGAACGTCAGCGGATCGCGCCGATCTGGTCCGGCCGTCGCATTCAGGAACATCGCCGCGTCACGCACCGTCCGCGCCAGCGGCCCGGCGTGCGTGCGCGCCGCCCAGAAGTCGGTGTTTGGCCAGGTCGAGATGAGTCCGAACGACGGCTTGAAGCCGAAGACACCGCAGAGCGAGGCCGGTATCCGGATCGAACCGGCCCCGTCGGTGCCGTGCGCGATCGGTCCGACGCCGGACGCCGCGGCCGCGCCGGCGCCGCCACTCGACGCACCCGAGGTCCGGCTGAGATTCCAGGGATTTCGAGTTGGCGGACCGATCAGGTTGTCGCACATGTCCTTGTGGCCGAAGTGCGACGTATTCGATTTGCCGAGGATGATGGCGCCAGCGCCGCGCACCCGGGCCGCGACCGCGCCATCTTCGGCCGGAACGTAATCGACGAAGAACCGTGAGCCGTACGTCGTTCGGAGTCCCGCGGTCGGTTCGAGATCTTTGATCGTAATCGGAAGGCCGTGAAGCGGTCCGAGTGAATCGCCACGCTGAATTGCCGCGTCAGCCGCGAGGGCGGCCGTCCGCGCACCATCGGCATCGAGCGTCTGAAAGATGCCGACCCGCGACTCGATCGCGTCGATTCTTGCGAGTACGGCATCGAGTAATTCCACGGCCGAGACTCGGCGCTCATTTAGCAGCCGACGCAGTTCCGTCGCCGGCGTGTAGATCAGATCGGACGTCGGCACCGATCGGCCTACGCGACCCGCGACTGGCGCTGGCGAACGTAGTCGACCAGGACATAGGCGCCAAGTTTGTTCGGATCGGTCAAGAACGCGCGACCGCGCGCGACCGCCGTCATCCGGTTGACGAAGTCTTCCAGAGCCGGACCGCCCTCAATCATGAACGTGTTCAACCGGATGCCCGATCGCAGACAGCGGAGCGCCTCCCGCAGCGTGACGCGCTCGGTCTCGGGATGGGCCGGATGCATGAAAAATGGCTCACCATTTTCCATCAGGTGGGCGGTTGGCTCTCCGTCAGTGACAATGATGGTCTGCTTGTTCGCGCCCGCGTAGCGACCGAGTAGCTGTCGCGCAATCGCCAGCGCGTGCGATAGATTCGTACCCTGGTTGTACTCGCTCCATTGAAGGTGGGCGATCTCGTCGGGAGCGATCTCACGCGCCATCGCGGAGAACGCGACGACGTGGAACGCGTCGCGCGGGTACTGCCCACGAATGAGACTCTGGAGGGCCAGTGCCAGACGCTTGGCGGCCCGCGCGCATCCGTTGTAGATCATCGATCGGCTCATATCGATGAGCAGGACGGTGGCGGCACGGGTTGACTGATCCGTGCGGTACACCACGAAGTCATCGCTCGTCAGCCGCGCCGGAATCCCCGGTCCATTTCGGTAGAGCGAGTTCATGAGCGTCTCGCGCAGATCGAGATGGAATGGGTCGCCGAACACATACGGCTTCGAATCGTCGGCCCGCTCGCCGCGGGCGCCGCGCTGACGCGTCTCATGCTGCCCGACCCGATCGCGCTTGAGATCGGCGAAGATGTCGCGCAGGGCCTTGTCGCCGATCTTGCGGATCGCGCGCGCGGTGAGCTTCAACTGTCCGCCGCGCTCGTCGAGATAGCCGGCGTCCTTCAGAATCTTGGCCAGTTCGCGCAATCGGTCGAACTGTTCGGCCGCGTCATCGCCCAGGATCGAACGGAGCCTCTCAGCATCCACGGACGAGAGCGCCCGCGGGTCGCGGATCGCGCTCTGCATGTCGTCGGCGGCCCGATCGATCCCCTCCATCTGGCCCATCATGTCGAGCGCCTCTTCGAGCCCGAGCGGATTGTCGCCTGAGAATGGGTACTGGCGGGAATCCGGCGTGACCATTCCGGACAGATGCCCGGCCAACTCGGCCAGATCGACCCGCAAGCGATCGTCGCCGAGCGCGGCCGACATCATGTCGGCCAGTTCTTGCCGCTGGGCGGCCGAGAGCGAGCGCATCAGCGAGCCCATCTGATTCATCTGGCTCGCAAGTTGCTTCAGAATATCCTCGACGTTCTCGGCACCGGGGAAAAACTGGCCGTGTTTCTTGAGGAACTCGGACGCGTCGGGATCTTGGCCGTCACGATGCGCACGAAGCAGCTTGTTCAGATCGCGCACCATGTCGCGGATCTGGTCGAGCGCCTCCGGACTCATGTTCTGGATCGAGTTCTTGAGATCCTTGAAAAACGACCCCAGCATCGACTGCTTGAGTCGCTCCATCAATTCCTTGAACTCGGCCGCCGCTGCCTGGTCCATGAAATCATATTCCTGGAGCGCACGCAACCGGTCGCCGGTGCGATCGGGCAACTGTTCGAGTCGCTCGCGGTGACCTCGCGCAATGCGCTCCATCGCCTTCAGGAGCCCGGGCGGCGGCGCCCCTGATTCGCCCTGCCCACTGGATGCCTGCGAGGCGGATTCCGATTGCGAGCCCGACTGGCCGGATTGCCCTTTCGACGCTTGCGCGCGGGACTCGGGTGACGATGAGCTTGCTTCGCCCGACTGCCCGCCTGACGCGTCGTCGCTGGCGCTCGATTGCGCACCGTGTTCGCCGCGCGATCCTTCGGGCTCGGAAGACGGTCGGCTCGACGGATTCAGACCAGACTCAGCGTCGGCGATCTTCTGATCGACCGTCGAGCGTTCGCGCTGAATGATGCGGTCGAGCGTCTCGCGAAGTTCATCGACGACCTTGCCGAGGTCGTGGCGGCCCAGCTGTTCCTGGCGCGCCTGGCGAATGCGTTCGAGGAAATCGCGCAGCCCCTGGACACGCTCGCCGTCCTGCTTCTGGAAGCCATCGCGCGCCAATCGCTGTAGTGCCCAGCGCGGGTCTTCGCCATCCATGAGCCGGTCGGCCATCGAATCGAACAACTCATCGGGATCGATCGGGAGGGTCTGGGTGCCATCCCAACGCGAGTAACGGAAGTCGACCCGTTCCATGCCGCGATTCTACGGACTCGGGCGCCCGGCCGCCGAACTACGCGGTATGAACGCTCCAGGCATGTTCGAGGATCGGGCGCACGCGCTCGGCGAAGAGGAGCAGCGAGCGTTCGACCTGGTCGACCGTCGTGCCAGCCCAGCGCGGCCGCACGTTCAACGTCGTGAACGGCAACTCGCGACGAAGCGCAATCATCGCGTCGGCGACTCTCTCCGGCGATCCGACCACAAAGCGAATCGCCTCGGCGCGATCGCGATCGGTCTCGGGAACGCTGGATTCCTCGGCTCGTGCCCGACGATTCTCGCGATACAGGATGTCGATCGCCGGCGCGAACTCATCGAGCGCTTGTCGATCAGTCTCGGCCACGTACAGGGGTGCGCTGGCGGCGATCCGTTCCGAACCGGGGGCGTTACTCTCGGCGCGTCCGGCCCGGTACGCCGCCACGACTTCGCGCAATTCGGGCAGTGCGCGCATGTTCGACAACTGCAGGCCGTACCCGCGACGACCGGCCAGACGCGCCGTATCGGTACTATTCGCGCCGATCCACGTGCGCGCGCGCAGGTCGGCCGCCGGGACCGGCAGCATGCCAGGCGCGTTCAGCGTGTAGTGGGGTCCGCTCCACGCGAACGGCGCGCCAGACCAGACGTGCTCCACGATGTCGAGCGCTTCCACGAAGCGCGCGCGCCGCTCTTCGGGCTCCATCGGGTCGAGTCCGTAGGACGCGAACTCGGCCGCGGTCGAGCCGGAACCGAGCCCAACCGACGCGCGTCCGTTCGACAGCGTGTCCAGCATCGCGATCTGCTCGGCGACGAGGACCGGATGGTGCAAACTGACGCATACAACTGACGCGCCGAGTCCGATCTGCCGAGTGCGACCGGTCAGATGCAGGGCGTAGAGAAGCGGATGCGGCACATGGCCGATGTGCGCGTGCCCGTGGTGCTCGCCGAACCACGCGTGGCGATACCCGAGCCGATCGGCCAACTCGACCTGCCGCGCGATCTCCCGGTAAATCTCGATCGAGGGCCGTTCGCGCGGCCCCTCGACGTGGTACGTGACGGCGTAATCGACGGCCATTGCCGCCGGTAGGATAAGCGGCGCCAGCTATCGCCGCGTCCGAGGGCTTGCCTGAATCTACTCGATGTAATCCCTCAAGATCCGCGCGTTGACCGGATGTCGCAGCTTCGAGATCGCCTCGGCCTCGATCTGACGGGCGCGTTCGCGGGTGACGCCGATGCGGGCGCCGATCTCGTCAAGCGTCCAGGCGCGATCGTCCTCGAAACCGAAGCGCAGCCGCAAGACGAACGATTCGCGCGGCTGCAGTCGATCGAGCACGCCATCGACAATCGCGCGGCGTTCGTCTCGCTCGACCAATTCCTGAAGCGGCGTATCGCGGCTGGCGACGATCTCAGCGACGGAGCCGGAATCTTCGTCGTTCGATAGCGGCGCATCGAGCGAGGTGACGATGCTGCCGTGGCGCCGAAGTCCCTGCAGCTCGTCGAGCGTCATCCTGAGCGACTCGGCTAGCTCCGCCTCCGCGACCTCTCGCCCGAGACCCTGGATCAACTCCCGCTCGGATCGCTCCATTCGACGTAGCCGCTCCTGCAGGTGGACCGGCAGCCGAATCACGCGCGATTGATCCATCACTGCGCGCCCGACCGACTGGCGAATCCACCAGGTCGCGTAGGTCGAGAACTTGAAGCCGCGCCGATAGTCGAACTTATCGACCGCGCGCATCAAGCCGAGGTTTCCCTCCTGGATGAGATCCAGCAGCGGCATCCCGTAACCGAGATACTTCTTCGCGATCGAGATCACCAGCCGCAGATTCGACTCGATGAGCCGTGCCCGAGCCCGTTCGCCGCGGTAGGCGCGCCGCGCAAGCTCGCCGCGCGGAACGTCGAATTCCTCGTCGGCCAGCTTCCGCCGCGCCTCGACTCCCTCGACGATCGCGCGGCCGAGGATCTGCTCCTGCGCCCCAGTCAGCAGCGGAATCGCGCGAACGTCCTGGAGGTAGCCTTCGAGGGCGTCGTCGTGGTCCCGCTCGGCACGAATCGCGACGGCCATCTGCCTCCTCGCGCGCGCCACGCTCCGGGCCACGCGTGGCTTTCTCTGAACCAAAGCCTAGGCTCCAGAAACGCGGAGGGTCAACTTGTCTGAGTTCGGTTCGACCTCGACGTACAATGCCGCCCATGGGCTTCGAACGACGCGCGCCAGGATTCGACCGCATTCTCCGATCCGATTCGCTCATCGAACGGGTCGCGACCGGCTTCGGCTTCACCGAGGGTCCGGTCTGGCACGAGGGCCGGCTGCTCTTCGCCGACATCGTCAACAGTCGGATCGTTTCGTGGCGACGATTGCCGGAAGGTCCAGAAGTCACGACGTTCCAGGCGCCCAGTAACCTCACGAACGGCCTGACGCTCGATCGCCAGGGACGACTCCTGGCGTGCGAGGGCCTGGAGCGCCAGATTGCGCGGTACGAATCCGACGGTACGCGATCGAGCGTGGCGTCATCGTACCAGGGCAAACGGCTCAACAGCCCGAACGACGTCGTCGTCGCGTCGGATGGCGCCCTGTACTTTTCCGATCCATATTGGGCCGATCGATTCGTCAACCCGTACGGCCGATCGGTAACGGCGTCCGATCGCGAGTTGTCGTTCAGCGGCGTGTTTCGCGCCGCGCCCGGTAGCGAGCCGATCCCCATCGCAACTGACTTCACGTTTCCGAATGGTCTGGCCTTCTCGCCGGACGCCAAGACGCTGTATGTCGACGATTCACGCCAGATGCACATTCGCGCGTTCGACATCCGCGCCGACGGCACGCTGAGCAGCAGCCGCGTCCTCGCCGAGCTCAAGGCCGACGAACCGGGCGTGCCGGACGGCATGAAGGTCGACACGGCCGGGAACATCTACTGCACCGGTCCGGGTGGGGTCTGGATCGTCGCGCCGAGCGGCGAGATCCTCGGTCGCATCGTGACGCCGGAGATGCCCGCCAACGTCGGCTGGGGTGAGCCTGACTGGTCAACGCTCTACATCACGGCACGATCGAGCGTGTACCGCGTTCGGCTGGCAATTCCAGGGGTGCCTGTCTCTTAGCATCTATCCACGGCGCGATCTCACCCAGCGAGGCGATGCGCTTGTATTTGGTCACGTGGTCGAGCGCGCCGCGACGATCGAGAAGCAATGTCGCCATCCCGACCGCGACTGCGCCGACCGAATCGGAGAGCGGCTGGTCGCCGACGTGCAGCGCCTCATCCGGCGGGACCCTGGCCTCTTCGAGCGCGGCATGGAAGATCTCCGGGCAGGGCTTCTCGCATCCGACGAGGCAGGAGCTGACGATGAAATCGACGCGCCGGGTCAGATCGACCCGATCGCAGAGTGGGCGCGCGTCGACCGGCGTATTCGAAATGATCGCCAGGGCGAGGTCTCGATCGCGCAACGCGTCGATCGCGTCGTACGCGTCGTCGTGAATCACCCAATCGCCGCGTCGCGCCTCCATTCCGGATCGCACGCGCTCGCGCGAATCCGGATCATCCATCAGGCCAACCGCGCGGAGAAACATTCCGTAGAAGCCGGCGTAGAAGGCGACCTGCTCTTCACGCGAACGAGTGTGGATCGGCCATCGTCCGTTCTCGGACGTGAAATAGTCGTCCGCCGCGACGCTCGCAAGGAGAAAATCGTCCGGCTCACGCGCCATCCCGAGGTCTCGGCAAACCGCCGCCAAGCGATCCTCTCGGGTCGGCATCGGCTGCACGAGCGTGTGGAAGAGATCGAGTGTGACGATGCGGATCATCCGCGCGCGAGTCTAGCCGAGCAGACGCACCGCGATGTCGTACAGGATCGGCGAGGCGATCGCGATGAGCGGCACGATCAGGATGGGTGACGATTCCGCAGCGCGGCGTCGCTCCGTTGGGACACGCGGCGCCTCAGATGCCACCGCTGTACTGCACCAGTCCGCATCGTCGGCATCGCGAGTACCGGCGCCCGAAAGCTTCCATGACGTAGACCCAACCGTGCCCGAACAACTTGCAGAGCAAGAGACTTCCCCGTTGCTGGTGAGCGGAAATCTACCGGTGCCCGGGTTAAAGCGCCGTCAAACGAATGCCGATCCTCTACCGCGAAAGGAGATTCCGTTTGGAAGGCATTGCACCGGCGAGCGCCGCGCGCGCGTCCGCCGAAGTCCTGGCGCAGATGCAGGTGTTCGCCCTGAAGCAGGCAACACAGGCAAACGCTGCCGCCGCGCTCGGCCTGATCCAGGCTTTGTCGCGCGGCGCGGCGCCACCCCACGTGGGCAACCAGGTGGACGCGTCGGCCTGACAACGCGGGACGGTCGAGCGCGATGCGCTCGACCGTTCGCTTCGCCGTCGCTAGCCGCTCAGGCGCGCGACCGCGAGATCGGCCGCCGTCACGCCGCGCTGGACGAGCAGATCGCGTAACTCGTTCTTCGCCTTTCGAAGCGCATCGTTCGCCGAACGTCCCAGCTCAGCCGCGCGATCGCGCTGCGCCGCGGGTGGATCGGCGCGCGCCAGTAGCCCCAGCGCGCCTTCGCGGTCGCTCCAGGCCTGAGCGATACGCTCGTGGATCGCGCCGACCTCGGGCGGCCGCGCCATCCGGTTCAGATCTGCCACGGCGTTGACGGTCGCGACGTTCTCGTAGACGGGATCGTTCGGATAGCGAATGCGGAAATCCGCGACTTGCGCGGACCACTTCTCATCGATCGTTGCCAGTTCGAACGCGTACGCCGCGACCGGGTCGCGCGAGACCTCACCCGGCGTCGCCCAAGTCTGGCGAATCTGGGCGGCGCTGGCCAGCACCTGCCGGTTCAGGCGTACGACGACGACGGCCGTCATCGCCACGGCCACGATTCCGACGATGGCGGAGACACCGAGAACGAGCCAGGTCGTCAGGCTAATTTGGCCGGTGCGTGTCGCCTGCATCGAAACGCCAGTCTACAGGACCGAGCGGTGCCCGATCACGACAATATCGTACGCCAGCGCGGCGATGAGGTTGGATGGCACAGGCAGGGCGCCGCGGTCGAACCGATCGAGGATCCCACTCAGGTACGGCGCGCGCGCGAAGCCGGTTATGCGATCGGTGGTCAGAGCGTTGACCAGGCACAGCTTACGAAGTTCGTCAACATCGCGTACATCGTTCGGCAGGACGATGCCGCGCGCGCGACCGACGATCGTGTCGGCCGCGGTCCAGGTCGTTTCCTGATGAAACAACAGCGGCAACGCGACGATCGCGGCCGAGAATCGCGTCGCGCGCGCGCCGAGTAGCGTGAATCCGAACCGGCCTCCGGGTCGCAGCACTCGACCGAATTCGGCCATCGCGCGATCGAGATCCGCGTAGCGCAGCGAGTAGTAGGCGCTCAGGCAGCAGTCGATCGATCGATCGGCCAACGGCAGCGATTCGGCCGGCGCGACGACGACGCGGTGGCCGTTCCGCGCCGCGAGCGAAGCCATGGCGGAGGAAATGTCGACGCCGAGAGCGTCGCGAACGCCGTGCGCACGCAATCGCGCCAAGAATCGGCCATCGCCGCACCCGACCTCGACAACCGCGCCAGTCGCGATCTCGAGGAGGGGCCGATCGATCGCGTCGGCCCGGTTGCCGATGCCTCGGATGATTGCGTGGTACTGATCGGCCATGGCGTCCCAATCACGCGCGACGCGAGCCTGGTCGGCGGTCAACGTCGAGGCGAGCGTCAGATTCGGCACACCATCGGCGATCGGGAAGCGCGCGTCACACCGCGCGCAGATGAGCGAGGACATCACGTTGCGCAGATCGCCGTAACAGAGGGGACACGCCAGCGAAATCATCACCTGCTGGACAAATCCCCCGAATTACCTAGTTCCCTGCCCCACGCTGGGGGTCTACACTTGTGGAAAGAGGTTCACCATGGCGTCGAGCGTAACGACCGCGACTGTCGCAACCATGACGACGGCGATCACGATGGAGAGTCTCGGTCAGCTTTTGTCCCTCATTGCAATCGTCGCGTTGGCGATCGGACTGTTGGCGAAGGAAGCGGTCCGCCTGTCGGACAGCCCGACTGCCCGAGCCTGGTCGCGCGGCCTCGACATCGGCACGATGCCGCTGCTCGTCCTCTTCGGCCTGATCAGCGTCCTGAATATGGTGATCTACCTGCAGTCTGCCTGACCGCGACACTCGCCAGACGCGAGCGTCAGTGCGCGGTGGTACTCCCCGGAATGCTCCCCCGGCTCCCGGTGATCGCGGCTATCGCAAAGCAGGCGATGCCGACAAGAAACAACCCGGCCATGTGCCATAAGAGGCCGGCGGCGAGGCAGAGCGCACCGATGATGACGAATGAAATTGCCATGACGACCGCGCCCATCAGCACACCCCCGACTGAGGGCGGAGTGTAGCCAAAGAGCGCTGGTCGGCGTCGGGACGACGGCGCGGCGACCACGATTCACTGACGGGCGGGCGGGCTCACCGCCCGTGGCAAACCTTGTACTTGCGACCGCTGCCACACGGGCACGCGTCGTTCCGCCCGACCTTAGCGACGCGGACGGGCGCGGCACGGCGCGGTGGGTCCGGGTCCCGGTTCGTGGCCCGGGCGCGCTCGGCCGGAGAAACCGCGCCACGGCCGAACACGGCGCGAGCATCGACCGGCGGTGGCAGGCGCGGTGGCGCGGCGCCGTTCGTGGCCACGTCCACGCTGACCGTGGACGAGTCTGGATGGATGGCTTGGATCTCGGTGATCGGCGGCGTCATCGGCGCGCGCTGAAGCTCGACTCGGTAGATCGTGTGGACGACCTCGTCCTGCATCGCCTCAAGCAATGCCTGGAATTGATTGAAGGCCTCGTTCTTATACTCGACGAGCGGATCGCGCTGACCGTAGGCGCGCAACCCGATTCCCTGGCGAAGCTCATCCATCGCTGTCAGGTGATCGATCCACATCCGATCGATAACGTGGAGAAGCACGGCGCGCTCGATCTGACGCATCGATTCGACGCCGAGTCGCGCCTCTCGCGCATCGTACGCCTCGGTCGCCAGCATCGCGATCTCTTCGCGCAGTTCGTCGCGCGAGAGACCCGCCCAGGCATCGAGCGACGTGTCCTCGGGCAGTGAGAAGATCGTACCGACGTATTGCGCCAGGGCACCAATATCCCATTCGTCGCTGGCTTCGCCGGCGGTGGCTAAGTCGACCTGCCGCGTGAGATTGCGCTGAACCATGTCCAGGACGATGGCCCTGGGGTTTTCATTCCGAAGGACCTTGTCGCGCTCGCCGTAGATGATCTCGCGCTGCTTGTTCATCACGTCGTCGTACTGCACGACGTGCTTGCGAATGTCGAAGTTGTACCCCTCGACCTTCGTCTGCGCGTTCTCGATTGACTTGTTGACCAGACCGTGCTCAATCGGTATGTCGTCTTCCAGGCCGAGCCGATCCATGATCCCGGCGATGTTCGCGCCGCCGAATCGCTTCATGAGATCGTCTTCGAGCGAAACGAAGAAGCGCGACGAACCGGGATCGCCCTGGCGACCGGCTCGACCGCGCAACTGGTTATCGATCCGACGCGCCTCGTGCCGCTCGGTGCCAACGATGTGCAGCCCCCCGAGCTCTCGAACTCGCTCTCGATCGGCCAGGACCGTCGCCTCGAACTCGGTCCGCAGGCGGGCCGCGCCGTCCGGATCGGTCTCCGGATCGACGTTACGCCGCTGAGCCTCGGTCGCGAAGAGGCCCGATGGGTTGCCACCGAGCAGGATATCGACGCCACGCCCGGCCATATTCGTCGCGATCGTCACGGCGCCGGGACGGCCGGCCTGCGCGATGATGAGCGCTTCTTGCTCGTGGAACTTCGCATTCAGGACCTGATGCGGGATCCCGGCCTTCTTGAGCAGGCCAGCCAACTTCTCGGACTTCTCGATCGACACCGTGCCAACCAAGACCGGACGCCCCTCGGCGTGCATCGCGTCGATCTCGGCCATCACCGCCCGGAACTTCGCGTCCTCGTTCTTGAATACCTGGTCGGGGAAATCGTCGCGGACCATCGGCAAGTGCGTCGGGATCGTGACGACATCGAGCTCGTAGATCTTCTGGAACTCTTCCTTCTCGGTCGCGGCGGTGCCGGTCATCCCGGCCAGCTTCTCGTACATCCGGAAATAGTTCTGGAAGGTGATCGTCGCCAGCGTCAGCGATTCCCGCTGCACTTCGACGCGCTCCTTCGCCTCGATCGCCTGGTGGAGGCCCTCGCTGTAGCGGCGGCCAAACATCAGCCGACCGGTGAACTCGTCGACGATGACGACCTCGGCCTGGATGTTGGTCTGTCCTCGATCGAGCACCTGGCCGTTCAGCACGAGGACGTAGTCACGGTCGCGCTCGAAGATGAACTGCGCCTTCAGTGCCTGTTCGAGATAGTGTGTGACCTCGAAGTTCTCCGGCGAGTACAGGTTCTCGAGTCCGAGCGCCTGCTCCATCCGAGCGATCCCGTCCTCGGTGAGCGTCGCGGCGCGATGCTTGAGGTCGATCTTGAAATCGACCTCGGCGCGCAGTCGGGGCACGAGCCGGGCCAGTTGCGCGTACCGATCGGTCGAGGGGTCGCCCTGGCCGGAAATGATCAGCGGCGTGCGCGCCTCGTCGATGAGGATGTTGTCGACCTCGTCGACGATCGCGTAGTGAAGCGGCTGCTGGGCGCGCTGGGCGAGATCCCAGACCATGTTGTCGCGCAGGTAGTCGAAGCCGAACTCGTTGTTGGTGCCGTACGTGATGTCGGCACGGTACGCCTCGGGGCGCGACACGGGTCGCCAGTGATCGAGACGCGGATCGCCGTGTGGCCGTGGATCGAGGAACTCGGGGTCGAACACACCGGCGAACTCGTGCGCAATGACGCCAACGCTCACGCCAAGCGCGCGATAGATCGGACCATTCCAGCCTCCACCAACGCGTGACAGGTAGTCGTTTGGCGTGACGAGATGGGCGCCCCGTCCGGTCAGCGCATTGAGGTAGAGCGGCAGCGTCGCGACGAGCGTCTTGCCCTCGCCGGTTCGCATTTCGGCAATTGTTCCCTGGTGAAGGACGATGCCCGCGATGAGTTGGACATCGTGATGGCGCAGCCCGATCGTGCGACGCGCCGCCTCGCGCACGGCCGCGAACGCCTCCGGCAAGACGTCGTCGAGCGTCTCGCCGTTCGCAAGCCGCGACTTCAGTTCGCCGGTCAGCTCGCGCAGTTCGTCGTCGTCGAAGGCGCGAAACTCGTCTTCGAGTCGATTGATCTGATCGACGCGCGGCTTGAGCCGCGCCACCTCGCGCTCGCTCGACTCGCCGCCGAGCAAGCTGGTTAGCCATTTGAACACGTTGCGTCCCCGTACGGACCTATTGCCTGAGTATAGGGATCAGGCCGCGACGGGTCTCAAGAGCCGTGGGGACAGACGCCACTGCACGCCGACGTCGGCTCCGCGGCAAGCCTATGCATCGTATCGCCGCGGCGCTCGTCATCGCGAAGCCCACTCCTCGTGAAGCGGAACTTGAGCTCCACGATCAAGGCGTGGCTGCTGGTCGCCGAGTACATCGTCAGCCGCGGTCAAGCGTCGCTACAAGCTCGGATCAGTCAACGGCAGATCGACGACCCGGCCAGTCGCGTTGGCATGGTACGCCGCGACGATAATCTCGACGGCCTTCTTACCGTCATCGCCGGTGACGCGCGTCGGCCGATCCTCGACCAGCGCCGCGCGATAGTCTTCCCACAGGCGGCGAAAGCCGGTTCCCCAGCTCTCGCTCGGTTTGATCTCGACCTCGTGCAGTGCCTTGTCGCCGAACAGCTTCGGCGAGATGGCGTGCAGGACGTGCGGATGCGCCTGGCGATCGCCGGTCTGGTTCATGCCGAGCGTGAGGTAGCCGTCGCGACCGTGCAGCGCGATCGAGTGGTCGAACGGTCCGTGGGCAATGCCGAAGGTGGCCGTCATCTCTGCCAACGCGCCAGTGGCGAACTTCAGCGTCGCGATGGCCGTGTCCTCGGAGGTCATGTCAACGACCTTCAGATCACCGAAGAGACAGCCCACGCGCGCCACATCACCAAGAATCCACCGCAAGACGTAGGCCGGGTGGACCGCCTGGGCGAGCAGAACGCCGCCACCGCCCGCTTTGGTCGCCAGCCAGGGCCGGACGCCGACGGTACCTGGTCCCTCGTAGCCGTTCGTCTGCGCCAGGATCACCTCGCCGATGGCGCCGCTTCGCACGATCTCGGCCATACGCTCGGCCGCGTAGTCGTAGACGCGGTTGTGGACCGGGAGCAGCTTGCGCCCGACTCGGGCCGCCGTCGCGAGCATCCGATCGCAGTCGGCGACCGAATGCGCGAGCGGTTTCTCGGACACGACGTGCTTGCCGGCTTCGAGCGCCTCGATGCCGAACTTCGCATGTAGATCGTGCGGCAAGAGAATGACGACGCAATCGACCGTCGCGTCGCCGAGAAGTTCCGGCCATGATCGGTAGACGCGCGGGATGGAGAGATCGCTGGCGCGCGCGGAAGCTCGCTCGAAATCCTGGTCATAAATGCCGACGACATCGATGCCGCCGGCCTGACGGGACGCCGCCGTGTGCATACGCGACATCTGTCCCGCGCCAAGAAGCGCCACCCGCAGCGTCACCGTCATGCCCTCCGTCGGATCGAATCGCGGCCGATCCTAGCAGCCAATCGCGGGGCCAAGAGTCGCCCTGCCTCGTGGCCATCGATACTACGGCGCGTGACGCGGTCAACGAGTCGCGGCCGGCGAATCGTGCCATTCCGACGGCGCGCGCCACGGTGGATCGGATCGCCGATTCTTCTGAGTCTCCTGGCGGCAATTGCTTTCTGGCTGCGAACGGTCGGCCTCGACGACATGCATCTGGCCGGTGATTCGGCCTACAGCGCCTACGTCGCCGGCAAGTCGTTCGCCGAGATCACGCTCGGGCGGGTCAGCGACGGCCATCCACCACTCTACTACTGGCTCCTACGATTGGCGAACCGCTTTTTCGGCATCGATGAATACGCCGTCCGTCTTCCGTCGGCGTTGATCGGCACGCTGATCGTGCCGCTGGCGTGGGTGGCTGGCCGCCGCATCGGCGGCCGAAGGGCCGGAGCACTCGCGGCCGCGTTGGTCGCGCTCTCGCCGATGCTCGTCTTTTACGCCCGCGAGCCGCGCATGTACAGCCTGCTGCCGCTCACGGCGCTGGCGAGCCTCGTCTTCCTGGATCGCGCGCTGGCGCGTGGCGGCTGGGCGTGGCTCGGCTACGTCGCGGCAACGACCATCGGACTCTGGAGCCACTACTACGTCGTGCCTCTCGTCATCGGCCAGACCGCGTTCCTCGCGGTGGGCGCGCTTCCCCAGCTGACCGATCGGATCCCGATCTGGCTGCGACCCGAGGCAACGGCGCAGCGTTGCCGAGTCGCGCTCGGAGCGCTCGCGTTGGCGAGCCTCGCGTTCACGCCGTGGCTGCTCTTCGCGCTGGCACGGCAATCGACCGCCACCGCTGGCGTGATCTCGAACGCGACGCCACCGATCGGGCCGCTTGGATTCCTTGAGACGTTCCTCACGCCGTTTCACGCCGGAACGGGCGTCGACTGGAGAATCGGCGCCGTCCTCGGCTTGACCGCGCTCGTCGGATGGGTGTTGTTCGTTCGGCGGACCTGGCCGGACCGCGGCACAACGCCATCCCTGGCGCGACTGGCGTCGGTTTCCTCAGGCTTCGTGATTCTCCTGTCGGGCGCTCTCTTCGCCGTCGCGCCGTACGCGGTTCGTCCCCGATTCATGATCGTGCTCCTGCCGGCGTTTCTCGCGTTGGCGGCGTCCGCGCTCATTCGCGCGCTGGTTGGCCGACGCCTGTTCGTCGCGCTGTTCGTCCTCGCCGTCGTTCACGTCGGCACCCTCTACGCCGGGCACCGCATCGGACGTCTGACCCAGGAGAACGATGCGCTGAGCATCGCCAGCCGACTCGAATTTGCCGCGCAGGATGGCGATCTCTTTGCGAGTCAGGCCTCCTGGTACACCGGGTACCTGCGAGCGCATCCGGTCGCGCCGGACATCGTGACACGTGCGTTCGAGGAGTTCTCCGGTCCTGAAGCCGCCAGCGATGGCCGCGACCGTGTCTGGCTGTCCGTCTATCGCGAGAACCGACACGTCGTGCCGTGGGAGATCTGGTTCGACGATCGCTGGGCTCGGATTGAGCAACACCAGTTCGACGAGTCGCGGCTGGTCCTCTTTGCGCCTTCGCCGAGCGCTACGTCGATCCGGCCGATTCAGTTCGTCGGGCGCGATGGCACCGTGCGCGCGCCGACGATCGTCGGTCTCGGACGGTCGCCCGGTCAGGTCGCGCCGGGCGACGCGATCGCGACGCGCATCGTCTGGCAGGCGCGCGGCCCGGTCGATCGCGTGACGCCGTTCCTCCATCTTCTCGACGAGCGCGGCGAACGGCGTCTGGGCGCCGACGACGAACCGCGAAACGGCCACTTCCCGACGACCGCGTTCCCGGCTGGCGAGTCGATCGACGATCCGCGCGGGCTGTTGATTCCAGACGACTTCCCGCCAGGTCGGTATACGCTCGTTCTAGGTATGTACCCGTCGGGCGGCGGACCGCGCCTGGCGCCAGATCGCCAGATCGCCGACGACACGCCATCGTTCGGCGACCTCCTGACGCTCGGCCAGATCGAGATACGCGCTCGCGGCGTTTCGCGAGTAGCCCACGCGATCAACACTGCGCTCGCGCCCGGCGTCACTCTGACCGGCTGGACCGGCGAACTCGACACCTTCAGCTCACTCGATCGCGGCATCGTTCGCTGGACGTCGGTCGATACGTGGCCGCTGGCGACCCGGCGCGATTGGCTACGGCGCGGTGCCGAGACGTGGGTCGCGGCGCGCCTTCGCTTCGACAGCGCCACAACCGCACCGCTGGCGCTGCGGGTTCGACTCGATGGCACCGCACCGGCCGTGCGGCAAGTGTCGATACCCCCGACCGACGGCCCGTCCGAGCGACTTGTCCGCGTGTACCTGCCGGTCCCGCGCGACGGACCGGCTGACCTGATCGTCGAAGGACCGTCCGGTAGCGCGCGTCTGGCCCGCTACCGGATCGACGGATGATTGATGACCACAAAGCCGCCCACGCCGCGGGTCGACGCGGGGCGAATCTCGCGATCCGTAGAATGACGCCAACATGATCCGTCTGCGCGGCCGCGTCCTGAGCGACGGCATCGAGTACTCGCCAAGCATCGTTACCCTCGACGGCTCACGGATCGCCGCGGTCGGACCCGACGATGGATCGAGCGTCGATGTCGAGATCGACGGATGGATCGCACCGGGGTTGATCGATCTCCAGGTGAACGGCGCGATCGGTGTCGATTTCACGTCGGCCGAGAATCCGGACGCGGCCGTCATCCTGGTGGCGCGGCATCTCGTCCGTCACGGTGTCACGTCCTTCTGTCCGACGATCGTGACGTGCGGCGAGGCGACGATCCTCTCGCGCCTGCCGGCGCTCCGCGCGCGATCGATCGAGGGTGGCGGCCATTCGCTCGGCGGGCATATCGAGGGGCCGTTCATCAGTCTCCATTTTCCGGGAGTCCACGAGCCAGAGCACATCCGGCCGCCATCGCCGGACGAGATCGCGCGATGGCTGTCGATCGAGCCGCCGGCGATCGTGACGCTCGCGCCCGAAGTGGCCGGTGCCATGGCCGCCACGCGTCAACTGACCGCGGCGAAGTGCGTCGTCAGCATCGGCCACTCCGCCGCGACCGCCGACCAGACCGTCCCCGCGATCGACGCCGGCGTTTCGATGGGCACCCACCTTTTCAACGCGATGTCGCCGCTCCACCATCGGGAGCCAGGCGTCCCGGGCGCGCTGCTCACCTCCGACGTGACAATCGGACTCCTGGCCGACGGCGTTCACGTCGATCGGCGAGCCTGCGAACTGGCCATTCGCGCGGCCGGCCCGCGCCGAATCGCGCTCGTGAGCGACGCGATGGCCGCCGCCGGCGCGCCGCCCGGGCCAGTTCGCCTCGGCAACCAGACGGTGTACTCGGATGGCGTCGCGGTGCGACGCGACGACGGCACACTGTCCGGCAGCGCCGCGATGCTCGATCTCGGCATCCGCAACGCCCGCGACTGGTGCCCCTGGCTGACCCGCGCCGAGGTCGTCCTGATGGCGACGCGCACGCCGGGGATGGCGCTGGGCCAACGCGCGCTGCGCAAGGGGCGTGTCGCGATCGGTTGGGATGCTGATCTCGTGCTCCTCGACGCGGAGTTCGCGGTCGCCGCAACCATCGTCGGCGGTCGCATCGTTTACCGGCGCGATCAAACCGAATGACTGACCTCGCGACCCTCACGACCGAGGCGCTCAACCCGCGCACCGCCGACATCGATCGACTCGACACGGCCGACATCCTCCTGCGACTGAACGACGAGGACGCGACGGTCGCGGCGCAGGTGCGGCTCGCGATTCCTGAGATCGCCCGCGCGGTCGATCTCGCCCTCGAACGCTGGCGAGCCGGCGGCCGGATCATCCTCTTCGGCGCGGGAACGTCGGGCCGTCTGGCGGCGCTCGATGCCGCCGAATTGATACCCACGTTTGGCGCACCGCCGGATCGCTACGCGGCGCGCATCGCTGGCGGCGAGAACGCGTTCCGTCGCCCAATCGAGGGCGCCGAGGACGATGTCGCCGATGGCGCGAACGTGCCCGATGATCTGACGCCCAGCGACGTCGCGATCGGCATCGCGGCAAGCGGGCGAACGCCGTGGGTCATCGCCGCGTTGCGACGAGCCGGAGAGCGCGGCGCGGCGAGGATTGGCATCGCCTGTGTGGCACAACCCGCCCTGGCAGCGGAGTGCGACGTCACGATCGCGGTCGAAACCGGTGCCGAGGCGATCAGCGGATCGACCCGTCTCAAGGCCGGCACAGCTCAGAAGATGATCCTCAACGCCTTCAGCACCGCGTTGATGGTTCGACTCGGTAAGGTGTACGGAAACCTGATGGTCGATGTCCTCGCCACGAACGAGAAGCTGCGCGCCCGGGCGGTCCGTCTCACCTGCCTGGCGACCGGAGTCGATGACGAGCGCGCCCGCGCAGTCCTCGCAACGGCCGATTGGAGCGTCAAGACCGCGATCGTCGCAATTCACTTTGGCACCGACATCGAGACTGCACGCGCGCGCTTGGAAGCGGTCGATGGCATGACGCGGTTGGCGCTCGAACCGCAAGCGACCGAGGCCCTGGGAGCGCAGGCGTCCGTCCCGCGGCCCTCCGCGCCGATCGCCGAGAATCCTTGCCAGGACAACGTCGACTGAGGCGCGCTCCGCCTCGCCGCCGATGAAATCGAGGAGCCGCGTGTCTGAGACACCCAAGACCGATACCTGGAATCCTGACCAGTACCAGCAGTTCAAGAACGAGCGCAGTCAGCCCTTCTTCGATCTGCTCGACCTGGTCCAACCGCGCGATGGGATGGACGTCATCGACCTGGGCTGCGGAACCGGTGAACTGACGCGCGTGATGCACCAGCGGCTCGGCGCCCGCTCGACGATCGGACTCGACAGTTCATCGGCAATGCTCGATCGCGCCGCGGCCAACGCTGACGACGGGCTCACGTTCCGCTCCGGCGACATCGCGACGATCGATGAACCCGACGCCTACGACCTGGTGTTCTCGAACGCCGCGCTCCAGTGGGTCGAGAACCACGAAACGCTGATTCCTCGGCTGGTTCGTTTGTTGCGCCCAGGAGGGCAGATCGCGTTCCAGATGCCGATGAATGAGCTTCACCCCAGCCAGTCGATCGCGGCCGATCTGGCTGGCGAGACGCCGTACGCCGAGGTCCTCGGCGGGTATCGACGCCGCGAACCTCCGTTGCCGGTCGAGCGGTACGTCACGTTACTCGACGAACTCGGATTCACGCGCCCGCGCGGACACATCAGCGTGTATACGCACTACCTCAGCGAACCGGCGGCGGTCCTCGAATGGGTGCGCGGCTCGATGCTGACCGACCATCAGCGCCGCCTGCCCGAATCGCTCTTCACAGCCTTCGTCGACGAATACCGCCGCCGCCTCCTGGCGGCGCTACCCGATCGCCGACCCTACCTCCTCACGTACAACCGGGTGCTGGTCTGGGGGCAGTTGGCGTGAGGCGCCGATCACCAGCCTGATGACCGCGACCGACCGCGATTTCGCGCGACTCGTCGCGGCTGGTCGCGACCTACTCGACGTCAGTCCGATTGTGTCGCTTCAGCACTGGGCGGCCGCCGCCGAGCTGACGGTAGATGCAATCAAGACCACATATCTCGCCGACACCGAACGTCGGGCGGCACTGGAAGTAGCAATCGGCGCCCGCTGCGTCAATGCCGAGGGCGGCTGCTTCCTGATCGCGTCGCGTTGATCGCCCGCCTGATGCCAAGAGGGTTCGCCACGCGACCATCATCTCGAAGGTCGTCCGGATCGCCCCGCCTACGGGTACCCCATCGCACCATCCGGGCCGATCGGAAAGGCGCGGTGCCATCGCTTGAACGGGTACGCGCCGAACGCATCCTCGTTTAGTTCGATACCGAGGCCAGGCGCGGTCGGAAGCTCGAGGTAGCCGTCGACCAGCTGCATCGGCTCCTGGACGAGATCGCGACGGCCGGGAGTGTCGTCGGCCGTGTATTCCAGGATCAGAAAATTCGGCGTGGAGGCCGCGAAGTGGACGTTCACGGCCGTGGCCACTGGCCCCATCGGGTTGTGAGGCGCGACCGTGACGTAGAACGCCTCGGCCATCGCGGCGATCTTCTTCTGTTCGAGTAGGCCACCGGCGCAGCAAACGTCGGGCTGGATGATGTCCGCCGCGCCGCGCGCGAGCAAATCGCGGAACTCGTACTTCGTGTACAGCATCTCGCCGGTCGCGAGCGGGATGTCGAGGTGATGGCGCAGTTCGGCCATGGCGTCGATGTTCTCGGGCCGAATCGGCTCTTCGATGAAGAACGGTCGGTACGGCTTGAGCGCCTCGGCCATCTGCCGCGCGCGAATCGGCTCGAAGATGCGCGCGTGCGGATCGACGCCGATCTCGATATCGTCACCGACCGCCCGGCGAACCGCTTCCAATCGCGCAACCGCTCCCCGAACGAGCGCCGCGAACGGCGTCTTCTCCGAGCCGGGCGGATGCGGATTGATCTTGAGAGCCGTGAAGCCGTAGCGCTCGATCAGCCCGACCGACCGTTCGGCCATCTCCTCCGGAGTTCGACCGCCCGGGTTCTGGTACACGCGGACGCGGTCGCGCGCCTTGCCGCCGAGCATCTGGTACACGGGAATGCCGGCCGCCTTACCCTTGATGTCCCAGAGCGCGTGCTCGATGCCCGAGATCGCGGCGTTCGTCACGACGCCGCCGGGAAAGCGCGACCCGTTGTACATGAGTTGCCAGAGGAACTCGACATCGCGCGGATCGCGCCCGACGATCCATTCGGCGAAATCGCGGATGACAAGCTGAAGCGCGTCATCCGGGCCGACCGAATACGCCTCGCCGACGCCGTGAATACCATCGTCGGTATCGACGCGCACGAAGATGTAGTTGCGATTGCCGGGATTGACAATGAACGTCCGTATCGCCGTGATCTTCATTTGGGATTCTCCTGTCCATTGTTGATCGCAAGACGCCGCCCGTACAGCGTGACGAGATCACGAAATCGATCCGCCACGCCGTCGTTCAATTGGTCGGGCGTCAGGCGCCAGGACCAGTTGCCGCCGAGACGGCCCGGCGTATTCATGCGTCCGGACGCGTCGAGCGAGAGAAGATCCTGCATCGGCACAATCGCGAGGTTAGCGACCGAGGCAAGCGCGGCGCGTGTAAGTTCCCAGGCGATATCAGCGCCGTCGACGCCCAGGTAGCTGCGCACGCGATGGCGTTCCTGTTCGCCGATCGTCGCGAACCAGCTCACCGTCGTGTCGTTATCGTGCGTGCCCGTGTAGACCGCGGTCGTGCGCTCGTGGTTGTGCGGTAGGTACGGGTTGCGCGCATCGTCGCCAAACGCGAACTGCAAGATCCGCATTCCTGGATAGCCAAGCTCCTCGCGCAGCGCGTGGACATCCGGCGTAATGGTCCCAAGATCCTCGGCGACGATCGGCAGCGAGCGTCCCAGCGCGCGCTCCATCGCGCGAAAGAGATCCACGCCCGGCCCGCGCACCCAGTGGCCGCTCTCGGCGGTCGGAGCGTCGGACGGGATGGACCAGTAGGCGGCGAAGCCTCGGAAATGGTCGAGCCGAATGAGATCCACGTGGCTCAGCGTCCGACGAAGGCGCGCCGTCCACCACGCGTAGTCCGTGCGCGCCAGCGCACCCCAGTCATACAGCGGATTGCCCCAGAGTTGCCCGGTCGGGCTGAAATAATCCGGCGGCACCCCCGCGACCGCGGTCGGCTGGCCAGCGTCGTCGAGCAGGAAGAGATCGCGCCGCGACCAGACGTCCGCCGAGTCGTGGGCGACGAAGATCGGGATGTCTCCCAGGATCGCGACGCCGTGGCCGTGCATGGACGCGCGTACGGCTGCCCACTGACGATCGAACAGCATCTGCCCGACCGCGTGGCGCGCGATCGCGGCCGCGTGCTCTCGCCGAAACGCCGCGATCGCGGATGATTCGCGATCGCGGATCGCCGCCGGCCACTCGGTCCACGGCCGTCCCTCGTACGCCTCGCGGGCGGTCGCGAACAGAACATAGTCGTCGAGCCATTCGGCCTCGAGCTGGCAATACGCCTCGAACGCGCTCCGTTCGACCGCGTCGGCCAGAATCCGGTCGGTCGCGTCGCGCAGATGTTCGTCCGATCGGCGCCGCGTCGCGTCGTAATCGACGGCCGGTGCGTGCTCCGTCGCCGCGCCGGGATGCGCGATCAATAGCGTGTTTCCGGCGAACGCGGACGTGCCGGCGTACGGCGAATCACCCACGCCGACCGGCTGCAGGGGGAGGATCTGCCAGATCGATGTCCCACAACGAGCGAGAAAGCGCGCGAAATCGTGCGCCGCGGCGCCAAGAGTCCCCACGTCACCGCCCGGCAGCGATGTCGGGTGCAGGAGGATTCCGGCGCGACGTTCGTTCATTAAGCGATAAGCCTATACCGCGAGTTGACAGCGCCGGGTATAACTCTCACGACGGACAGGCGCGAGGTACGACATGGACCAGACAGACCTCAGAGCGATCAGCGGACGGCGCAAGGCGGCCGCGCTTCTGATCTCGCTTGGAGCGGAGCTTGCGGCGCAGGTCTGTAAGGCCATGCGCGAGGACGAGGTCGAGCAACTCACACGCGAGATCGTCAAGATGGAACGGCTTCCGGCTGAAATGAAGGAAGCCATCATGCAGCAGGTCTACGAAGATGCGATGGCTCGCCAGTTCATTACCGCCGGTGGTTCCGACTACGCGCGTGACCTGCTCGCGCGAACCCTCGGCACGCAGAAGGCCGGCGAACTGCTGACACGCGCCACGACCGCCCGCCGCGATCAGCCGTTCGGCTTCATGGCCGAGATCGAGCCGGCGCAGTTGGCCAGCGTGCTCGAAGCGGAGCATCCGCAGACGATCGCCCTGATCCTCTCCAACCTGCCCCACGATCTCTCTGGCCGCATCCTCACGTCGCTCGACTTCGACCTGCAGGCCGACGTGTCGTCGCGGATCGCCGTGATGAACCGCACGAGCCCGGAAATGGTCAAGGAAGTCGAAACCGTCCTGAAGAAGCGGCTGGCGACGCTTCAGACGCAGGGATTTCGCACCGCCGGCGGCGTCGACTTCCTGGTCAAAGTCCTCAACAGCATGGATACACGCTCGGAACGAGCGATCCTCGAATCGATCGAGCACAACGACCCCGAGCTCGCCTCCGAAATCCGTAAGAACATGTTCGTGTTCGAGGATCTCTCGATGCTGGACGATCGTTCGATTCAGCGGCTCATGCGCGACGTCAACACAAAAGACCTCTCGATGGCGCTGCGCGGTGCCTCCGAGGATCTCAAGAACCGCATGTTCAAGAACATGTCGTCCCGTGCCGCCCAGTCGCTCCGGGACGACATGGCCGTGTCCGGCCCGGTCCGCCTCCGGCTCGTCGAAGAGGCGCAGACGCGCATCATCAACATCGTCCGATCGCTCCAGGAAGCCGAGGAAATCGTCATCTCGCGTGGCCGCGAAGACGTGATGGTGTAGTCCGCGTCTCACAGTGCCGGCTGGCGTTCTACGGATCGCATTCCGACTATTTGCGGCGAGTTTGCTGATCCACGATGTCGAACTCGGCGCCGGTCGCGCGATCGCGTTCTCCTTACTGGCCAAGTCGGGCGACGATTGCCAATGCGAACGCCTCGAAATCTCCGAGACGTTCGCGCACGATCCTGTGCACGATCTGCCAATCGATCGCACGATAGGTATGCACCGCGAGGTTACGAAAGCCAACCGCGGCCCGCAATCGCTCTGCAAGGTCCGCCGGAATCACGCCGGCGCGGGCGAGCGCGCGGAACGTCTCTCCCATCGTGTCCGGCGCGGCTTCGCCCAGATTCACGAGCACGTGGGACGCCAGGTCGACTGATACCTGAACCGCGCGAGTCAAGTTCAGAACGACGATGTCCTGTGCGTCGAGGTCGTTTGTCAACCCCTCGATGTCCGATGGGCAGCGCTCCTCCAGTCGGCGCACGCAGCGCCGGAGCGACTCAAGCTTCTGCTCGACTACCTCCCGATCCATGCCTGCCTTCTTTCGGCCAGAAGCCGATCGCGAATCGGCATGAAGTCCGCGGCATCGATCAGATGCCGCGAGATCAGGCTGGCATGCGCCGCCTCTCCGCCCAGGATTCGCCGCCCGTGGCGCACAATCTGGCCGAGTAGCGGCTCTCCGACCGTCCGCAGATCAACGAGATCGACCGCTCGCCCGGTCGCTAGCGCCAACGCGGCGGTGACTTCCAGCGTCTCGTCGACCGTCAATGGATGCCCCAGATCGACCGCCACATCGACATCACTCTCGCGCCGAAGAGAGCCGCGTGCCAGCGAGCCGAACACGAGCGCCAAGCGCGCTCCGGCCCGCGCCGCGACGACACGACGAATCGGTTCGACGACCGCGGCGTCCACGAGCAGATTCTACGTGCGCCGCGCCGCCGCCTCTCACACGACCGTTTAAGCCTGCCCTCGTTATTGTTCACCTCGCCTATGGCGGCTCGTCGTCTCGTTCTGGCGCTGATCCTGGCCGGTTCCGCTCTACTGTCGAGCACGGCCCAGGCACAGAATGCGCCCCTGCCACCGCTCGTCGCGATCGACGCCGGACATGGTGGCATCGACGCCGGCGCGGCCGGAACGCGGGACGGCAAGCGGTACGTCGAGCGCGACCTCGCGCTCACCCTGGCTCGCCAGGTGTCCGACCACCTGCAGCGATCCGGCTATCGCGTGATGCTGACGCGCGCGTCCAACGCGGCGGTCAACGGCAAGGCCGCCGACACGACGGGAGACGGAAAGGTCGATGTGGCCGACGAGCTACAGGCGCGCATTGACCTGGCGAACGGCGCCAGCGCGAGCGTCCTCGTCTCCATTCATTTCAACGGCTCGACCGAGCGCAAGCTTCGCGGTCCAGAGGTCTACTACTCGCCATCGCGCGCGTTCGCCGGCGAGAATCGTCGTCTGGCCGACAGCGTTATGGGCGCGATCGCCCGCCACCTCGGTGAGACCGAGCCGAATCTCAAGCCGCGCGGCGTGCAACGCGATTCGATCCTCGGTGGACATCTCTTCCTGCTCGGACCGGAGGGGGGACGCATCGCGCGCGCGTCGCGGATGCCGGCCGTGTTGATCGAGGGACTCTTCCTGACGAACGACGACGATCTATCCGTTCTCGCAAGACCGGATACAGTCGACCGCCTGGCGCGCGCCTATGCCGAGGGCGTCGCTAGCTACCTTGGGCCGCCGCCAAAAGCGGCGCCGCGTCGCGGCAAGGTCGCCGGGACGGGCGGCGCCAACCTGCGCCCCGCCCCACTCCTGGGCGCGGCGCCCATCGCGGTCTTGCCGCCGGGGACGAATGTCGAGCTGATCGAGGCGGTCAAGGGCGATCAGGTCGGCGGCGCCAGCGAATGGTGGCGAATCAACGCGCGCGGTCAGGCCGGATTCGTGTTCGCGCCGCTGATCGCCGCGGTCGCGGGTTCGGGCGGTGGCGATGACGGTCGGCCGGCCCGTGACGTGCCGACGAGCGAACCACGACGCATGACGGTCCGCAATGACGACGGACTGCCGGCCAGAGTCCGCGCGCGGCCCTCGACTCAGTCGACGATCGTCGCGCGAGCGCGACCGGGCGAGTCGGTCGAGTTCGTCGAAGAATCGAACGGCGAGGCGGTCGGCGGCGGCAGCGACCGTTGGATTCGCGTCCGCTATCAGAGCACGGTTGGGTGGGTGTGGGCGCCGCTGCTAGCCTGAGACGGATCCACAGCGAACCTCGATGAGCCTCGCCACCGCGATCAAGCTCCTTCTGGTCCCATTCTTCGTTGGCGTCGCGATCGGTTGGTTCTCCCCGACCGCGGCCGCGATCCTGAACGCGCCGACCATCACGCCGACGCCGTCTGTAACGCCGATCCCGACCGCGACTGGAACGCCGACGCCCTCCGTGACAGTAACGGCGACCGCGACCGAGACCGCAAGCAAGACACCTTCACCGACCGCGTCTGCCACGACGACTGCGACACCAAGGTCGCCGACCGGGACGCCAGGATCACCGACACGCACACCGACGACCGGGCCGACGAGCACCGTGACACCCGTGCGCTCACCGACGCCGCGCCCGACATCGACGCGATCGCCCGCCGACAAGCCATCGCTCTTCGATGACGGCGCGACGATGCTGACGATCTACGGTCGCGCCTTCCGCATTGCGCCGATCCTGGGGTTCCTCGGCGCCTATCGCGGCTTCGATGATTTGGAGCGCGACGTCCGTCAGCGCTTCTACGGCCCGATTC
Organism: Chloroflexota bacterium; assembly: GCA_004297775.1. GTDB lineage: Bacteria > Chloroflexota > UBA6077 > FW602-bin22 > FW602-bin22 > FW602-bin22. The sequence continues at coordinate 86,250 of SCUE01000004.1, forward strand.
AGACCAACAATGGCGGCAAGCCGGTCATCCCGGCCGTGCATCTCATCTACGCGTTGGCGATCCCCTGCACACCCGGCGACGACTGCCTCCTCTACCTGGAGGAGGTCGGAGTCGACATCGTCAAGGAGTACATCGAGCCGGCGTCACGCCGCGGCTGGCACGTTATTCTCGATAGCCAGCTCGGCCGCTCCGATCCAGCCGTGCAGGTCAAGCGCATGATCGACAAGGGCTACCTGCGCTACGAGAACGTCCACGTCGCGCTCGATCCCGAGTTCAAATCGTATCCGGGACGAACGACACCGGGCATCCCGGTCGGCCAGATCGACGCGGCCCAGATCAACCGCGCTCAAGAACTCCTCGACGCTCACGCGCGCGAGGTCGGCTTGAAGACTCGCAAGATCGTCATGGTCCACCAGTTCGGCGACCCGGAGGTCAATGACGGCGTGCCATACATGATCCTCAACAAGTCGTCGCTGAAAACCTTTCCGACCGTCGATCTCGTCCTGGATGCGGACGGCTTCGGTGGACCGGATCCGAAGGCCGTCAAATACAACCGGATGCTGAACGATCAGACCTATCCATTCATTCAGTGGCGCGCGATCAAACTGTTCTTACCGAACCCCGAGGCGCCGAATCATTATGACAAGCCGCAAATGGAGTGGCCGGCCGTCTTCGGTCGGCGCGACACGCCCGGCGGCTATCGGATGCGTTGGCCGCCGAACATCGTCATCATCGCCTGAGCGGCGAGCCGACTACCAGATTCCGAGTTCGGCCTTCGCCTCTTCGGATGCCATCTCGCGCGGGTCCCACGGCGGCGTCCAGATGAACTCGACCGTTGTATTCTCGACGCCTGGCAACCGACTGGCGACGTACTGCACCTGGTCCATGATGACCGGTGCAAGCGGGCAGGCTGGCGACGTCAACGTCATCGTGACGTGGACCTCCCCGGTTTCGCTCTTCTGCACGTTGTACACGAGACCGAGATCGACGATGTTGACGCCGATCTCCGGGTCGTACACCGACCGAAGCGCTTCCAGGATCTCGTCCGGGTTGGCACTACCATCCGGGTCGGGCGACGGCATCGGCTGGCCGCCCTCCAGGTCAAAGGGTGGTCCAGAACGGACCAAACCGCGCATTGCCGCTTCACTCATATCTCGACCTCAACCATTCCATCTGACACGCGTACCGGGAACGACGCAACCGGGTAGACCGCCGGCAGCGACAGGGCACGTCCCGTTCGGAGATCGAATCGGGCGCCATGCAGTGGACACTCCACGACGCAGCCGAACACCTCGCCTTCGGCCAATGACGCCTCATCGTGCGTGCATGTGTCGGACACGGCGAACAACTGGCCGTTCACATTGAAGAGCGCGATCGCGCGTTCGTCAACCGTTACCAGCGCGGCCGCGCCCGATGGAAGATCCGCCTCCGGGTACACAGGAACGAACGTCGTCACGCCGCCAGTCCGATCGACGCGACCTTCTCTCCGATCGCGTGTGCCAGCCGGTCGCGAACGCTGAGAAGCGGAATTCGCTCGAGGACGCTGGCAAAGAATCCGTCCACGATCAATCGCTCGGCCTGAACGCGCGGCAAGCCGCGGCTCTGGAGGTAGAACACCTCTTCCTCATCGACCGATGAGGTGGTCGAACCGTGTGTGCAGCGAACGTCGTTCGCCAGGATTTCAAGCATCGGGATCGAGTCCGCCCGCGCGGTGTCCGACAGCAGCAGGTTCCGATTGTTCTGGTACGCATCGGAACGCTGGGCGTTCGGATGAATCGCGATCAGGCCGGAGTAGACCGAGCGCGCGTCGTCGGTCAGCGCAACCTTGAACAGCAGATCGCTCAGCGTCTGCCCGACGATGTGATCCTGGAGTGTCCCGTGATCGATGTGCTGGTTGCCGCCGGCGAACACGAGACCGAGTAGTTCGGCGTTGACACCCGGCTCATCGAGATGCGCGTGGACGTACGCCTTCGTGAAGCGCGATCCGAGCGCGACCTGCAGGATGTTGATCGACGAATCGCGCTTGCCGAAGAAGCGCTCACGGCTGAAGTTCCAGACGCCGGTTCCCCAGTTCTGCAGGTTGCAGTAGCGAACCGCCGCTCCCTCCTTGGCGATGACGTCGACGACGCTCGCGTTGAAGCCCGGTGCGTCTGGAGCAGCCGTCGAGAGATAGTCGTCGATGTAGGTGACGTTGCTCCAGTCGTCGGCGATGACCAGGGAGCGGGAGAAGAGCGCCGCCTCGGGCGTCGCGTGGATGAAAGCGGCCCGCAGCGGAAGCGCCGCCTCGACACCCGACGGCACGTACAGGAACGAGCCGCCCGACCACATCGCCCCATTCAAGGCCGACCACTTGTCTTCGGCTTTGCCGACTCGCTCGTCCTCCAGCCAGGGACGCACGAGCTCGGGATGCTTCTGGATTGCCTCGCAGAGGCTGCAGAAGATCACCCCCTTCGCCGCGAGATCGTCCGCGAGATGGGCGTAGGCCGGCGATCCGTCAATCTGAACGAGATCGCCGCCGTCGGCGCCGCCACGCTTCGACGCGCCGCCAAAGAGCGCCCGCGCGGCCGGAGGCAGCGAGCGCGGCGACCGTGCCATCTTTGTCGAGACGGCGACCGGCGCATACTGATCGAGCGACAGTCGCCGAATGTCGCTCCGGCGATAGTCTTCGTCGGCGCGCGTCGGCATCGGAAGCCGCTCGTACAGATCGAACGCGGCGTGACGGCGCGCCCGCAGCCACTCCGGCTGATTCAGGCACGTGGAAAGTTCATCAATCGTCTGGCGTGTGATCACGTTATCTCCGGTGATTTCAGGAAGATCGGGCTGGCTGGCTTGCGCCCTTAGCCGACCGATCCCTCCATTTCAAGCTGGATGAGGCGGTTCATCTCGACCGCGTACTCCATCGGCAGTTCCTTGACGACTGGCTCGATGAAGCCGTTCACAATCATCGTGGTCGCCTCTTCCGGGGCGAGCCCGCGACTCTGCAGGTAGAACAGCTGCTCCTCGCCGACCTTTGTGACGGTTGCCTCGTGAGAAATCGAGACACGTTCGGACTCGATGTCCATGTACGGATAGGTATCCGAACGCGACTGGTCGTCGATCAAGAGCGCGTCGCAGGACACGTTGGCCGACACGTGGTCGGCGCCCTTGTATACGGCCAGGTGGCCGCGGTACGAGGTGCGGCCGCCGCCCTTGCTGATCGACTTGGAGATGATCTGGGACGAGGTGTGCGGAGCGACGTGCACCATCTTGGCGCCGGCGTCCTGATGCTGGCCCGGGCCGGCGAACGCGACTGAGAGTGTCTCGCCCTTGGCGCCCGGTTCCATCAGATAGATCGCTGGGTACTTCATCGTCACCTTGGAGCCAAGGTTGCAGTCAACCCACTCCATGGTCGCGTCGCGGAACGCCTGCGCCCGCTTCGTGACGAGGTTGTAGACATTGTTCGACCAGTTCTGGATGGTGGTGTATCGGCAGCGTGCGCCTTCCTTGACGACGATTTCGACCACCGCTGAGTGCAGGCTGTCCGAGCTGTAGGTGGGGGCCGTGCAGCCCTCGACGTAGTGCACGTAGGAGCCAGGCTCGCAGATGATGAGCGTGCGCTCGAACTGGCCCATGTTCTCGACGTTGATACGGAAGTAGGCCTGGAGCGGAATGTCGACGTGGACGCCCGGCGGCACCCAGATGAATGACCCTCCCGACCAGACGGCCGAGTTCAGCGCCGCGAACTTGTTGTCGTTCGACGGGATGATCGTCGCCCAGTACTTGCGGAACAGGTCCGGGTGGTCGCGGAGCGCCGAATCCGTGTCGGTGAAGATGACGCCCTTCTCCTCGAGGTCCTTGCGGATCGAGTGGTAGACGACCTCCGACTCGTACTGCGCTGAAACGCCGGCAAGGTGCTTGCGCTCGGCTTCGGGAATGCCCAGTTTGTCGAACGTACGCTTGATCGAATCCGGCACGTCGTCCCACGAGCGCGCCTTGTTCTGCATTGGCTTCAGGTAGTAATAGATGTTCCTGAAATCGATGCCGGAGAGATCGCTGCCCCAGTTCGGCATCGGCCGCTGTTCGTAGTATTTGAGCGACCGGAGGCGGAACTCCGCCATCCAGGTCGGCTCGCCCTTCCGATCCGAGATCGCCTTGACGACATCCGGCGTCAGGCCGCGTTGCGCGTCGCCGACGTACTCGGATTCATCGTGGAAGCCGTACTTCTCGGTGTAGTTCTCGTTGATCGCGATCGTGTCAACGGCCATTTGCTTCAGTCTCCTTCAGTAGCGTGTCGTACCCAACACCCTCGAGATGCTCGGCCAACTCCGGGCCGCCGGAGCGAACGACCCGACCCTCGTGCAGGATGTGCACGAAGTCCGGCCGGATGTAGTTGAGGAAACGGTTGTAATGGGTGATGATCATCACACCCATCTCCGGGTTCTTCAGGCGGTTGACGCCATCCGCGACGATCCGCATCGCGTCGATGTCGAGACCGGAATCGGTTTCATCGAGGATCGCCAGCTTTGGCTTCAACATCGCCAACTGCAGGATTTCGGCGCGTTTCTTTTCGCCGCCCGAGAAACCATCGTTCAGGTAGCGCGTCGCAAACTTGTCGTCCATTTTCAGATCGTTCATCGTCGCGCGCAGGCGCCGACGAAACTCGATCGCTGGAACGGCGCCGAGGACGTTGCGTACCGCCAGGCGGAGGAAGTTCGCGACCGAAACCCCAGGGATCGCGGTGGGGTACTGGAAGGCGAGGAAGATGCCGAGCTTGGCCCGCTCGTCGGCCGACAGTTCGAGGATGTTCTCGCCGCGCCAGAGGACGCGGCCACGGGTCACTTCGTACTTCGGATGGCCGGCGATCGTGTTGGCGAGCGTCGACTTGCCCGAGCCATTCGGTCCGAGCAGCGCGTGAATCGCGCCCTGGCGAACTTCGAGATCGACGCCGCGCAGGATCTCCTTGCCGCCGACATTGACGTGCAAGTCTTCAATGACGAGTGTATTTGCGCCGGAATCCACCGTCGCGCCGACGGGACGAACCTGTGTATCAACCATGAATCGTTACCGCTGTTCCTTTCGAATGGGTGGAGGTGGCTTCGCTCTGATCGAGATCGGCCAGGGTCGTGCTATCCAGTACCGCCACGGCAGCCGCTTTTACTCGCGCCCACAAGGGACGCGACGCGCAGTCGGTCTGCACCGCGCACGATCCCTCGATGTAGCCATCGAGAAAGCACTCGACCGGGGCAAGCGCCTCCGGTTCGAGTGCGCGAACCACGTCGCTGATCCGGATGTCGGCGGGCGCCCGGGTCAGTCGATATCCGCCGTGCGCACCGCGTGTGCCCTCGACCAGGCCCGATCGCCGAAGCGGCAGGATGACCTGTTCGAGGTACGGCAACGGCAGATGCTCGACCGCGGCGATCTCGCTCAAAGACAGCGTGCGTTCGCCATGCGTCTTTGCGAGCCGCGTCATCGCGCGCAAGCCATAGTGGGTTCGGCTCGATACCTTCACGGATGAAATCCTACTACCACGGTCGGATTCTGGCATGTGTTACGGGAGTTATGCAAGCGCCGCCTATGTAAACCGCGAAATGCGACTTCGACGGGGCGCGAGAGCTCCGCCCTCGCATGTCGCTTCCTTCCTGTTCTTGTCCATGGAGGGTCGCGCCAACGATATTCGCTGATATGAACGCGCGATCGGGCCGGGCAATGAACGGGGCATTCGCCCTCGGAGTCCTGGCGACCGCGATCGCGTTCTTGACGCTGACCGGTCTCCTGCCGGGCGTGGCGCGTCGTTACTACCTGCTGCTGCCAGGCGGGGCGTTCTCCGTCACCGAACGGGTCCGCGTGCCGGCGAATCTCCGGCAGGAAAGCGGCGATCTGAGCCTGACCGTCGTCTACCAGCGTCCGGCCACATTCCCGGACGCGCTCCTGCAGTCGGCCCGGCCGGGAGTGAGAGTCGTGCCGTATCGCGCCGTGATCCCCGTGGGCCAATCCGAAGAAGAGTCGAGCCGTGCGAACCGACGTTTGATGGATGAGAGTCAGGTCTCGGCCGCGGTCGTGGCACTGAAGGCGCTCGGCTACGCGGTTGGCGCGTCCGGCGATGGTGTTCGCATCCTCTCGACGCTTCCCGGAACGCCGGCGGCGGCCCAGTTCATTCGCGACGACGTGGTGACCGCGATCGACGGCGAGAACGTCGGCACCGCAAACGAGGCTGTCGAGCGAATCCGACGCCACCGGCCTGGCGACGCCGTGTCATTCTCGATGCGACGGGGCGATCAATCGCTGGTCGTTGACTTGGTGACTGAATCGACCCCGGGGAGTCCCGACCAGCCACGCATCGGCGCGACGATCGAGACGATCAACTACCGGGCGGATTTACCGATCGAGGTCAGTATCGAGTCAGGCAGTGTCGTCGGACCTTCAGCCGGATTGATGTTCGCGCTCGGCATCTACGACGCGCTTACGCCGGGACGACTCGGCGGGACTCACCGCATCGCGGGAACGGGCACGATCGCGCTCGATGGCCGCGTCGGCCCGGTCGACGGCATCGCCCAGAAGATCGTTGGCGCCGAGAACGCCGGCTACGACGTCTTCCTCGTTCCGATCGCGGTTGAGGCCGAAGCGCGCCGGGCCGCGCGCACGATCCAGGTCGTCCCGATTCGCGCGTTCGACGATGCGTTGGCCGCGCTGACGGGGATGTAGACTCGCCGCCAACCACAGGCGGAGGTTCCACCAATGAACTGTCCGGAAATGCACGATCGCGTCGTGATCGTGACTGGCTCAAGCAGCGGAATCGGCCAGGGAATCGCGGCGCGCTTCGCCCGAGAGGGCGCCCGCGTCGTCCTGGCGGCCCGTTCGGCCGATAAGCTGGAGCGCAATGCCCAGGCCGCCCGCGATGCCGGTGGAACCGCCCTCGCCGTACCGGCCGATGTCTCGCAGAGGGTCGACGTCGAGCGGTTATTCGAGCGAACACTCTCGGCCTATGGCCGGGTCGACGCGATCATCAACAATGCGGCCTGGGCGTCGCCGCGCGCCCACATCCTGGAAATGGACGAGGCGCACTGGGACACCGTGATCGCGACGAATCTCAAGAGCGTCTACCTGTGCTGCCATCGGGCGGCGAACGTCATGGTCGATGCGGGGATCAAGGGCAGCATCGTCAACATCAGTTCGTTCGCCGCCGCCCGCGCCCACCGCGCGATGGCCGCCTACGATGCGACGAAGGCGGGCCTGGAGGGGATGTCCCGCACGATGGCGATCGACCTGGGGCCGTTCGGCATTCGCGTCAACGTCGTCGGACCGGGCGCGATCCACACTCAGGAGTACGATCCGCTCGGCGAGGAAGCGCGACGTAATCGCGGCAAGACGGTCCCACTCGGGCGAGTCGGCTACCCCGAGGACATCGCCGGCGCGGTCCTGTTCCTCTGCTCGGACGACGCGAGCTACGTCACCGGCCAGATAATCTACGTCGACGGCGGCATGCTGGCGCAACTCCGCTCACCGCAGGTCGATTCACCACTGCCGGAGTCAGTCGCGCGCCGCCTGCGCTCGTAACCGGTACACATGTTGTCGAACCGCAACCGGCTCGAGTTCAGGCACATGGTTTGGGCAACAGTTCTCGCCATGCGAAGCCTCGGGGGATCGGGGACAAATCGAGAGATCGAGCAGGCGGCCATCGCTGGCGCGCGGCGAGTCACTGCCGATCGTCGAGTCAGGCCGAACCGCCGACGAGTCCCGCGATCTGCCCATCGAGGTGGGGGAGGTCTCTTTCGACCACGTCCCAAATCCTGTCGAGGCTGATTCGGAAGTAGTCGTGCACGACGACGTGGCGAAGTCCGATCGCGCCATCCCAGGCGATAGACTCGTGAGTACGTCGCAACTCCAGCGTCAGGCGGCTCGCCGCCTCACCGATGACCGAGAGGTTTCGCAGAACCGCATCCTGGGCCTGCTCGTCCTCGAGAAACGCGCCACGGCCATACCGCGTGTACCGCCGCACCCGAGCGATTGCGTCGCGAATGTGCTGCAGACGACGTTGCTCGGCTTCAATCAGAGCGCGACAGCCTCTCTCAGGATCCGTTCCTGAATCCTTGGATCGAGGCTGTCGTCGGGCACGACATCCACATCTCGCCCGAGTAGGTTCTCAAGCTGATGCCAGAACGCACCGAGATCGAACAGGGTGCGGCCCTCCTCGAGGCTAATCAGAAAGTCGATGTCGCTGGCAGCGGTGGCCTGGCCACGGGCCGTCGATCCGAAAACCCGCACGTTGGCAGCGCCGTGTCGCCGCGCCAATTCGAGGATCTCATCGCGGCGCGCGGTCACGTCGCCAATTGAGGGGATCCCGGCGACGTCAAATGGGGCCGCGGACGGACGCCGATCGGTCGTCCCACCCGTCCGTCGGAAATCTTTCACGTGAACAAACTATACCGGCCGGTTTGGCTACCCCAGCGCCATCACCGCGTTGAGAAGGCCTTGGATGTAGCCAGTCGCGAGCGCGCGGCCACGGTGGCCCCAGTTCGTGTCGTCGACCATGTGCGGCACGTGGTCGTCGATGAAGAATCCGGTAAAGTCAGCCTTCTTCAACGTCCGCATCGCCTCGACGACGTTGACGTTTCCCTCACCGAGGAAGCACTCCTGGAAGTTCTCGGCCGTGCCCTGCACGTCGCGGAAGTGAACGTAGAAGATCTTCCCGCGCGACCCGAAATACTCGAGCGCATCGAGAACGCCGGCGCCGCCGCGCATTTCGGACCAGCAGCCCATGCAGAAATCGAGACCGAGATTCGGGCTCGGCACGACCTCCATCGCCTTCTTGAAACCATCGAAACTGCGCGCGAGCCGGGCGACGCCACCGAGGCTCGGCACCGGCGGATCGTCGGGATGGAGCGCCAGGTGCACGCCGGCCTCCTCGGCGACCGGCACGATCGCTGTGAGGAAGTAGGTGTAGTTCGCCCACATCTCGGCCTCGGGGTAGACGCGCCCGTGAGTCAACCGGTCGCCGTCGACCTCCGCGGCGTTGAAGGCGGTGCAAAGGGCGCCGCCGCGGCCCGGGGCGATGCGCGACGAACGCCAGACGCTGTTCGGCATCCAGTGAAAGCCCAGGATCGGAATCTCCGCCTGGCCGACGGCCCGGATCGTCGCGCAATAGTTCTCGATCGCCTCATCGCGGTCCGGTAGGCCAAGCATGGCCGACTCATAGAAGCGGTTCGGAGTGTTCTCCAGCGCTTCGAGGCGGAGACCGTACCCCTCGACCTGCTGGCGCAGTCGCCGCAAATCGCCGTACTCCCATCGCCTCTCGCCCGGCAGGCTCGGCGTATTCAAGAGAACTCCGCTGCAGCCCATCTGCTTGGCGAATGTCAGGATCTCGTGGGTCGCCTGCTGGAACTGTCCGACCGCGACGCGCATCTGCTCGGCCACCGGCACTCTCCTCGTTCGACGCGGCGCCAGTGTACTCCAGACTCCGACAGTATCCGGAAGCCGAGAAACCGCGGCGTTTTTGTGCCGACTTATGACTCAGGAATCCGGCACGACCTCGAGTCGGTCCAAGTAGCTGCCAAGGCGCGCCGCCAGCGCAGTAACGGCCGGACTATCGGATTGCTTCGCGGCAAGCTCGATCGCCGCGCCGATCTCGCTGATCGCGTCGAATCCGTAGGCGCCACCAGCGCCTTTCATGATGTGGCCCATCCGCCGGATGTCACTGAACGTGCCAGCGCGCACCCCGGATTCGATCGACGCAATGTCCTCGCGGCGCCGCATCAGAAACTCGGGGACCAGATCCATGATGTCCGGGTCGATCGCGACGACGATATTCGCTGCCTCGTGAGGTGACTCACTCACGCCACGGCCGCCTCGCCGCGCGCGTACCGGTTGACGGCCGCGATCAGATCAGGCTTGCGCACCGGCTTGGCCAGATGTGCCGACGCGCCGGCATCGATCGCGTGCGCGACATCGCTGGCCATGGCGTTTGCACTGAGCATCACGATCGGGATCGGCTTACGCCCCTCGACCATTTCGATCGCCCGAATCTCCCGAGTTGCGTCGAGTCCATCCAGCACCGGCATCAGGTGATCCATGAGAATGAGGTCGTACTGTCCGGTCCGGAACAGGTCGACGCCGATCCGACCGTTCTCGGCCACGTCAACTTCGCACCGCTCCCGCCGTAGAAAGGCCTTCACGATGAGCTGGTTGTCGGCGGAGTCCTCCACCAGGAGAACCCGCACGGATCCGTCGGCGGTCGGTTCGACCCTCACCAAGGGAAGGAACACGTCGCCTTGGTCCGAAGTCGCAATCGCGACGGCCGGCGGCGTGTGCGCCGGAGTCTCCACGACGGATGGATCGTGAGCGTCGATCGTGACCGGGACGCCCGCGCCGATTCGGGCGATAGCGTCGATCACGTCAACCCGTCGAACTGGCTTGACGAGATAACTCGCGAATCCGAGCGAGCGCGCCAACGCAACATCCTGCGTCCGATTGTCGGAACTGAGCATGATCACGGTCGCGGCGATCTCGACCTGCCCGTGCAGCCTTCGCGCCAGATCGAATCCGCCGAGATCCGGCATCCGATTGTCGAGCAACACGCAGTGGTACGGTCGCCCAACATCGCGCGCCGCCACGATGCGGTCGAGACCTTCGATCCCGCCGCCCGCCTCGTCGACATCCGCGCCGAGCGCCATCAGCGGCTCGCGCAAGATCAAGCGATTGGTCGGGCTGTCGTCCACGATCAGGATGCGCCGCCCGACCAGATCAAGCTCGAGTTGCGGCGACGGTGGAAGGGCCTGAGCGCCAGCCAGGCCGAACCGTGCCGTGAAACTGAAGCGTGAGCCCTTGCCAACTTCGCTGGTGACAGTGATGTCGCCACCCATCAACTGGACCAGTCGTCGCGAGATGGTGAGTCCGAGGCCGGACCCGCCAAATCGACGCGTCGTCGACATATCCGCCTGGGTGAAACTGTCGAAGACCGCCGCCTGACGCTCGGAAGGAATGCCGATCCCAGTATCCCAGACCGTGAACCGCACGTCGCACGACTCTGGCGCCAGCGTCACGAGATCGACCTGGATTCCGATCTCACCCGAGTCGGTGAACTTAATCGCGTTGCCGGTTAGATTGACGAGCACCTGGCGCAGTCGGCCAGCGTCGCCATTCACGTTCAGGGGCACGTCTGGCGCGATGCGAACGAGCAACTCGACGCCCTTCGCGTGCGCCCGGACCGCCAGAATGTCGGTCATACGCGTGATGACGTCGTCGAGGTCGAATGGGGCGACATCGAGCTGAATCTTCCCGGCCTCGATTTTCGACACATCAAGGATGTCATTGATGATGTGAAGGAGCGAGTCACCGGCCCGGTGGAAAATCCGCACGTATTCCCGCTGCTCGGCGCTCAGCGGAGTGTCGTTCAGCAATTCAGCCATTCCGAGAATCGCGTTCATTGGAGTCCGGATTTCGTGGCTCATATTGGCGAGGAACTCAGTCTTGGCAGCCGATGCCGCGACCGCCGCATCGCGCCCGGCCACGAGCTCAGCCTCCTGGGCTCGCAGCCGTATCGTCATTCGATTGAACGAGTCCGCCAATTGACCGACTTCGTCGCTCGATCGGCGCACGACCGATTGGTTGAGATCGCCGGATTCGACGCGCGCGGTTGCCCGGGCGAGATCGCGTATCGAGGCGGCGATTCGCGTCGCGACCGCCATCGATACGCCAAATATGACCAGCCCCAGGACAGACATACCGGCCAGCAGTCCGATCTGAGCGAGTTGGAACGATTCGGCCGCATCGTCGAGCTGGCGGTGCATCGCATCATTGGACTCCGCCTTCAGGTCGGACAGGCGGCGCTTGGCCGCCGCGATCGCCGAGACGTACGTCTGGTCGCCAACCGCCATCGCCTCCGCGTTGATTCGATCGCCAGCCCGCGCCGCACTGAGAACGTCGCGCTCCCTTGCGACCACGACCCCCGCCAATTCGTCGCGAAGTTGATTCAGCGCCCGAACCTCATCGACCTCCCCCGCCTCGATCCTGATCTGATCCGCGATCTGACGCGCAAGCCTCTCGTCGAGCGCGGCGATCTCAGCGTCGATCGCGGCCCCGCTGGTGGCGTCGCTAGCCAGGATGCGCAGCAACGTGAGTTCGCGGAGCGTTGCGCTATCCTCGGCAACATTGTCGATCGCGAGCATGTCGTCGTTCGAATGTGCAAGCGACGCGCGCATCTCGACGACAATGCTTGATAGCGCGAGGCTGACAATCGCCGCCATCGCGACAAGGCCGATGGCATGAACCGCGAGCGCGACGGTGAGTTTGGCTCGAACTCCCAGGGCTGGCAGCCCGAGTCGGTTATTCACCGGTTTCGGCCAGACGCAGGGTCTGTCGGCGCAGGCTGGCAATCGCGTCCGACTTGCGCCAGCAGATATCGATGCCAGTCTCGGTCCGCACGGGCTCGAAACGTGCTCGCATCGGAAAGGTCGTGACCGCGACCGCGGGCAGACCGATCGCGGTCAGGCGCCGCGCGATCGTCCTCAACACGCTCACCAGCGTGCCGACGTGGCGATCGGGCAGATCGCGCGCTCGTTCGAGGTCAATCATGATCTGTCCACCTCCAGAATCGACGAGCCGCGCAATCAGGAGATCGAATTGGTGCTGGAACTGGTCGACGTCCCGCGCCTCCCAGAATCCGGTCGAGCGCGGCACATTGGCCAGGACGGACTCCGCGGTTTGGACCGAATCGGCCGTCTCGCACAGCTTGGATTCGTGAAATCGGAGCACGATCATGTCGTCCTCCTCGACGAAGCTGTACAGACCGTCGACCCCGAGGTAGCGACACACCGTCCGAGCGAGATCCCCGCCAGTAAACGGTTTGCGAAGGACGCCATCGAAGCCATCGACTGAGATGTCGGACGGCGCGTCTTCAGGAACCATCGCGATGATGCGCGTGCGGACGAGAGCCGGCATCTGACGCAGTCTGACCACCGCCTCGTAGCCGTCCATGATCGGCATATCGAGATCCATCACGATGACATCTGGCTCGACTTCGGCGGCAACGGCCAGGGCGCCAGCGCCGCTGCGCGCGGTTGCGATCGTGCATCGGTCGGCCAACGCCGCGCGCGCCAGGCGAAGACTGGCCGGTTCGCCATCCACGATCAAGACACGCGCCGCGACGCGCGCACGCGGCCTCGTTGGCCCGGTCTTGACGCGCGCGTCGGCTGCGACTGGCGGCGTCTGCAGAAGGCGGCGGACGCGCTGTCGCAGGACATCGGCCGTGAATGGCTTGACGACGTAGTCGCGCGCGCCATCCGCGAGCGCGCGGCGAACGTTGGCCGCGTCGCCATCTGCCGTCAGCATCATCACCGGCGTCGCGGCCAGATGCGGATCCGATCGAAGCCGAGCGAGCACTTCGAGACCGTCGATGATCGGCATATCGATATCGAGCAGAATCGCGTCGGCGCGAAAATGGGCGAGTGCTTCGAGCGCATCCGCGCCGTTGACCGCGGTTACAACATCGATCGCATCACGGGCGAGTGTGTGGCGCACCAGCGCGCGGATATCCGGCGAGTCATCGGCGCAGAGGATTTTCGGCAGGCGCCGCCCGGGCGTCGCCTCGGATACGCGTGGCCACATCGCCTTCCTCCCGTCGCGATTGAGCAGCCGTCACAGCCTCGTTCGCGTTGATCGGTAGACTACGGCTGGTCCGTGACGACACGCGTGTCGCGCAATCGGATCGCGTGAGATTCGCGTGATGGGCGCGCAGGCGTGGGACCTCACATCAGCCGTCCCTACAATTGGCCGATGGCAAAAGGCTCCAGAAACTCATCCGTTTGGATCACCGCGCTCGGCGGCGTTGGCGAGGTCGGCAAGAACGCGACGCTAATCGAGTGTGACGGCTATCTGCTTCTCCTCGACTGCGGTTCGCAGTTTCCCTCGCCAGAGCACCTCGGGGTCGATCTGATCATCCCGGATTTCTCCTACCTGCTCTCGCGTCAGGACAAGTTCGTCGGCCTCGTTCTGACACACGCCCACGAAGATCACATCGGCGCGGTGCCGTTCTTCCTCCGCCAGATGGGCACTCGGGTCGACATTCACGGGACGAACCTCACGCTCGCGATGGTGGCCGCGAAGATGCGCCGACACCGTGAGGACCAGTTCGCACGGTTCCACCCGGTGGGTCCTGGGGATACGATCGAGCTCGGTCCGTTTCGCGTCACGTTCTTCTCAGTCGGGCATTCGATCCCGGATGCCACCGCGGTGCTCGTCGAAACGTCCGCCGGACGACTGTTCTTCACCGGCGATTTCAAATTCTCGACCGAGACCGGCGAGATCGATCGAACGTTCCTTTCGCGAATCGGCGACCGCGGCGTCGATATCCTCTTCTCTGACTGCGTGCGGGTCGAGAATCCCGGCCGGACGCCGCCCGAGAGCACCGTCGTGGAGACGCTCGACCGCATCATTCGAGAGGCGCCCGGGCGCGTCATTATCGCGAGCTTCGCCTCGAACCTCTCACGCGTGAGGCACGTGCTCAGCATCGCTCAGCGGCGTGGACGCAAGGTGGCGGTCGCCGGCCGAGGCCTGCAGACTTCGATCGAAGTCGGCACGGACCTGGGCTATATCGATGCTCCGGCGTCGCTGTTCGTCGATGTCGCCGACGCCGAGCGGATGCCGGCCCGGGAAATCGTCGTCCTGGCAACTGGCGCCCAGGGCGAGCCAGCGGCCGCGCTCTCTCGTATGGCCGTCGGGGACCATCGTGACCTGCGCGTCCGGGAGGGTGACACCGTTGTCCTCTCGTCGAGCCCGGTCCCGGGCAACGAAGAGAGCGTCTCCCGAACGATCGACAATCTGTTTCGGCGCGGCGCGGACGTCATCTGGTCGGCGATCGAACCGACCGTCCACGTCAGTGGCCATGCCGCGCGGGAGGAACTGGGCGATCTCGTTCGATTGCTCCATCCGAGCTACGCGATCCCGCTCCACGGCGAGTACCGCATGCAGGTGCTCTATCGGCGTCTGGCGATCGAAAACGGCGTTGCGCCGAAGAACGTGCCGTTCCTCGAGATTGGGCGTCGACTACGCCTAAAGGGCGGCAAGGCCGAACTCGACGACAGCGTGCCGGCCGGCTCCATTCTGGTCGATGGATTGGAGATCGGCGGCATCGATGAGGCGGTCCTGCGCGATCGAAAGCACCTGGCGGAAGACGGGATCGTGATCGTGTCGATCGCGATGGCGCGCGACACCGGCGAGATCTTGCGACCACCCGAAATCATCGCGCGCGGCGTCGCCGCCGAATCGCGCGTCGCGCCAGCACTCGAGGCGGCCTGCCAGGCTGTCGAGCGCGCGCTGCGCCGCCTCGATCCGGCCGAGCTCGACGTCTCGTTCGTGCAGAACCGCGTTCACGAAGTGGCCTTGTCGGTGCTCCGACAACAGTCGGGGCTTCGACCACTCGTGTTGCCAGTCGTTGCCGAGGTCTGAGTGGCGCCGACGCTGCTCTTCTACGATGGCGGCTGACCGTTCTGCGTCCGCGCGGCGCGCTGGGCACATCGTCACGTCGGCGACCAGCGACTCACGATCGTCGATGGCCGCGACGCGTTTGCGGCGGTGACCCACGGTCTGACGCTGTCGGATACCGCGACGGCGGCCTGGGCCGTCCTACCGGACGGCCGACGTCTGCGCGGCGCGGCCGCGATCTGTCACATACTCGAACTCGATGGTGGTCCGTGGTCTCGACTCGGGCGCGCCCATCGCGCCACCCCAATCGTGCGACTGATCGGCGACGCGGTCTATCGGCTGGCCGCGCTCAATCGGTCGCGGCTGGGTTGGCTCGGGAGACTGGTGTTTGCGTGACGCGGTTCAGCGCCGACGAAGGGGAGCGTGGATCGGCACCGGCACAAGTACGAGAGGCGGACCGCCGCGCAGCGCGCGCCACAGATCTTCGAGCAGTTCGGCGATTTTTTCCACAGTGATCTCCAGGAGTGTACGTGAGATCGGCCGCGCCGTGCGCGTAACTCGCGGCGCCGGTCCGGAGCGATGGTAGCGACGAGCGATCGGTACCCGGCGCTGGTCGATCGCGCGCTGCAACTCCTGAGTCGGAGTGCCGACGGTGCCTCGGACGATGAACTGTGCCGCCACGTCTTCGGCGCCAGCGGCGTCGTCTGGACACGGCTACTGGCGCGGATAGCCGGCGCCGACGCCAGGATCGCGCACGACGCCGGCCGGTGGCGACTTGTGGCGGCCGCCGAGCGACGGATCGCCGTGGCCGAGACACGGGCGACCTACTCCGCCGAACCGGTGGCTAGCGACATCGTCGGCATCGCCGTCGTGGCGGTCGGACCGAAACCGTGGCGCGCGCCGATTGTTGGTCTGGCCGCCTCGCGTGGTAACCACGCCCGGAATGTCCAGATGTTCTTCACTCTGGCGCGCCCGGAGCGCCCTATCCACCTTCCTCGTCACCTGAACGCGATCGGCATCCGTGAGGAGGATCTGGAATCCGCGCCATCCCTGGCCGAGGCGTTGGACGACTTCCTGGCTTTCATCGGTGGCGCGCCGCTCGCGGCGCTCGACATCGGCGTGGCAGCGGCGCGTCTCCAGTTCGCGTGCCGCGCGCATGGAATTGCGTCGTTGACCAATCGGCTCGTGGAATTGGCGATTCCGGACGAGCGCCGTCCGGATCTCGCCCGGCACGCGATCAAAGCCGGAATTCGCCTGCCGACGCGGCTGACGCCGATCGCGATCGCGGATGCACACCGACAAATCGCACTGGCCAGCGATTCCGCGCAGCCGACCGATCACGCACTCGGCGCGACGAGCCCGAAAGCTCTTCTGGATCCCGCTGTCATGGACGCGATGGCGCGCGATCCCGGTGTGTACGTGTTTCGTGATCGGGCCGGGCGCGCGCTCTACGTTGGTAAGGCGACCTCGCTCCGCTCGCGACTGGCATCGTACATCAGCGCCGACTTCGCGGTGATCCGCCAGATGCCGGGACTGATCGAGCTGACCGCGCGCATTGACACCGAGTCATTCCCGTGCGAGCCACTCGCGCGGGCGCGGGAGGCCTGGCTGATCGCCAAGGAGCGTCCGCCGTATAACACCCAGCGTGTGATCGCCGACCCGATCGTCTGGGTATCACTCGACGCCACCCGCGGCCCAAGCGGGATGCCGGGGCGCCTGCGATTGACGATGCGCGATCGCCAACTCCCGGCTTCTCGATTCGCACGCGTGTCCGTGGCTCGAATCGCCCTCCGCCACGCGCGTACGCTCTGGTATCCGACCCGTCTCGCCAAACGCGACCTGCCGACCGAGGCGACGTTCGACGAGCGGCTCGGTCGGGTCGAAACAACGTTCGCGTTGGCCCTCGAACGAGCATCGCGCTCCGTGGCCTGGCTCGAACGCGGCGCGATCGTGGTCCAGCCGTTCGCGCGATCCGCGGTCATCAACAACCGGCGCATCCATCCGGGCGATGGCGAGGGTGACACCGACGACGCGCGCGACCAGCGACTCAGCAATGGCGACCGTGGAATCGTGAACGAGTTGAGTCCCGGTCGGCCGACTGTCGTGCTGATCCTCGCCGCTGGAGAAGCGCGATTCGCGGCCCTCAACGCGTCGGAGCGCATCGACCCGATCACAATACGTGACGCGCTACAGTCGGCTGGCGCCACCGTCTATCTGGGCGCGCCAGGATACGCCGCGCTCGCCCGCGCGGTCGAGCGAGGTGACGCGACCTTCGTGCCGTGGCCAGAATAGCGTTCGCGCGCGGGCCGCGCTGGAGTCGCTTTGCCCTCGGCGCCGACCTCGCCGTCTTTCACCTCGGCATGGCGTTCGCCTCCCAGCAAACGCTCGTGCCGGCGTTTGCCGAACGGCTTGGCGCGCCGAATATCGTGATCGGCTTGATCCCCGCGCTCATGGCTGTGGGCTGGATGCTTCCCTCCATCTTCGCCGCGAACTACACCCAGGGATTGTCGCGGAAGCTGCCATTCCTGCTGCGTTGGACCATCCTGGAGCGCATCTCCTACCCGATCCTGGGCTTCGCCGCGATCTTCCTGGCGGTCCAGGCGCCCACTCTGACTCTCGTGTTGTTGATCGCACTGCTCGTTCTTATGACAGTCATCGGCGGCGCATTGATGCCAGCTTGGCTCGACCTCATCGGAAAGGCGGTCGAAACGACCCTGCGCGGTCGGTTCTTCGCGCTCTCGAACGGCGCTGGGTCGCTCCTCGGACTGATCGGCGCGGCCGCGGTCGGCGTCATTCTCGAACGCTACCCGTATCCCCTCGGCTACGGCATCTGCTTCCTGGCCGGATCCGTCTGCTTGGTCGTGTCATTCATGTTCCTCGCCAGCGTGAGCGAAGAGCCATCGGCCGAAACGCCGCGGCGCGATCCGCTGGGCGTCTACCTGCGCCGATTGCCGGACCTGATCCGATCCGACGCCAACTTACGCCGCTTCCTCGTTGCGCGCGCCCTCTATGTCGCGGGGTCGATGGCGAGCGGTTTCTTCACCGTCTACGCGCTGAAGAACCTCGGCGCCGGCGACGCGGTCGTTGGCATCTTCACGACCGTGATGCTGGCCAGCAAATTGGCCGGAACGCTGGCGGCCGGATGGGTCGCCGACCGGCGCGGCCACGTCATCGTCCTCGTCTTCGGCAGCGTCGCCAGTGGTCTGGCCGCGATCGTGGCCCTGATCGCCACCGATGTCACGTTGATGTACGGGGCGATCGCGCTCTCGGGAGTCAATCTGGCCTCGACGGATGTCTCGGCGCTCGCTGTCGGCTTGGAGCTGGGACCGGAGAGCGAAAGACCCACGTACATCGCGATCAATAACTCGTGGGTTGCGCCGTTTGCGTTGATCAGTCCACTCATCGGCGGCGCGCTGGCAGACTCCTTCGGCTACCACAGCCTCTTTCTGGTTGCGGCGGTGATCTCAGCGATCGCGGTCGTCGCGTTCCTCGTCTTCGTCGAGGATCCGCGTCACGTCGCCGCGCGGCGCGCCGTTCGCTAGAAACGCCAACCGGCCGCGTTCCGGGAAACCAGCTTCTCAGTCGCGCCCGATTATCTCCAGAACGCGTGTCAGGATGTCGTCGGCCACGTCCCCGATCGCGCGCGCCGCGTCCAGGATGTCGACGCGTCCGCCGGCCGAGCGAACCCGATCGATCGCCCGGCCGAAGGCCTGACGCGTGCGCTCGAGACCGGCCTCGTGCTCGAACAGTTCGCGGGTGTGTCTTCCCGCGTCGATGCGCTGAAGGGAGACCTCGGGTGGGACATCGAGAAAGAGCGTCAGGTCGGGCGCGATTGCGCGCGTCGCCGGACGATTGATCGTCGCGACCCATTCGACATCGGCGAGCTCGCTGCCCTGGTAGGCCAGACTCGATAGGACGTGCCGCTCGCACAGCACGTGGACCCCGGCCTCGAGGCGCGGCTTGATCGCGTGCTGCACGTGATCGAGTCGGTCGGCCGCGAACAGGAGGGCGAGCGTCTCCGGAGCGAAGGCAACTCGCCCGGTCAACGCTAGACGAATCTGGCTGCCGATCGGGCCATCACTCGGCTCGCGCGTACAGTAATACGGTTCGTTGCGCGCGTCGAGCGCCGATGCTAGACGGCGCGTCTGCGTGGAAATACCGGAGCCATCGAGCCCTTCGATGACGATGAATCGACCGGCCACGATTCACGAGTGTATGTGACAGCCGAAGCGGCGCTGCGGGCGGGTACGCACGGGACGCACCGTGCCGCGGCTGCAACTGCCTGGGAGGCGTGATTGCGCCTT
Organism: Chloroflexota bacterium; assembly: GCA_004297775.1. GTDB lineage: Bacteria > Chloroflexota > UBA6077 > FW602-bin22 > FW602-bin22 > FW602-bin22. The sequence goes on from SCUE01000004.1 coordinate 105,947, forward strand.
GTTGCGAGCGGCCGTTCCCCCGGCCAGCACATCGATCGCGTCGCCATCGTGGGACGTCGGAACTTTCTGACCGCCGCCACCGTCTACAAAGCATCGAACGTTGGTGAGGAGATCAAGCGGTGTCGACTCTGAACGCATGGTGGATTCGCGGTCTGTTGGTGGGGAGCGTGGCACTGATGTCGGCCTGCGCCGCGACGCGGCCGGGGGTTGAGACTGCGATTGGCTCAGTAGGATCCGGCGGCGGTCAAGTGAAAGCGTTGGATCGAGACCAACCCACTCCAGCGCGTCCACCCGTTGTCTCCGCGCCGGAGTTTCAGCGCGATGTCGTTGGGATCGGTGGTGCGATCGGCGCCGCGGCCGCGAAGCCGCCCAGCGTGCCACTTGAGGCGCCGAGGCCGGTCGCGGCGGCGGCTCCACCAGGACAGGACGCTACCGCTTCGAAGGCGGCCATCACCGAGGCAGCGATCGACGTCGACCGTCTGATTATCAAGACGGCAAACCTGCTCCTTTCGGTGCGCGACGTCGACAGCGCGCTCGCCAGTGCACGGGCAATCGCCGCGCGCCACGGCGGGTACATCGCCGGATCGTCGACGCGCGTCGAGCGAGCGGACGATCAGATCAGGCCGATCGCGATGCTGACTCTGCGCGTTCCGGCAGCCCGCTACGAAGACACGATGGCCGAGTTGCGTAGTCTTGCTCTCGTCGTCGAGAACGAAAACTCGGCGACGCGCGACGTGACCGAGGAGGTCGTCGATCTCGACTCGGCGCTGCGCAACCTTCGCGCGACCGAGAGCGCGACGCTTCGTCTGCTCGATCGTGCTCAGCGGATGGACGAGATCCTCACGCTGACACGCGAGCTCAGCCAGATTCGCGGCCAGATCGAGCGGATCGAAGGTCGCCGACGAAGCATCACACGTCAGGCCGACGAGTCCACGATCGTCGTGACTCTGCAGTTGCCGCCCGCGCCGGCGCAGAAGGCCGCTGGCTGGGATCCGCTCGCGGCGCCGCGCGTCGGATGGCAGGCGTCGTTGCGATTCCTCCGCGGCGCGGTCGAGACCGCGCTCCTGGTCGCCGGCTTCGGCTGGTGGCTTGCCCCAATCGGCCTCGGCCTCGTAGCGTGGCGCCGCGGGTGGATCGCGCGACGCTAATCGTCTTGCCCGCGACCACGGGGAGGACGCTGGGGTCCTTCCTCCCTCTGTTCACGGAAACAGATTGACGAACCGCTGCGACACCACGTCGATCAAACCCAGGTCGGTGAGGCGTACGTGAGGCGAGACTGGCAGCGCAAAGCTCGAGATCGCGAGCACTGGCGAATCAACCCATAGACCGAGCGCGCGCCCACGCTCGTTGAACGCGCGCACCTCGGCGGCGACAACCTCGACCGGCTCGGCGGCCATCAGTCCGGCGACAGGCAGGCGCACGCTCGCCAGCACATGCCCGCCGACGACCAGGACCGCGCCGCCACCGATGTCCACGACCTCGCGCACAGCGCGCAGCATCTCCGCGGGGGTGCAGCCGGCCACGATCACGTTGTGACTGTCATGGGCAACCGTCGTGGCCAGGGCGCCGGCGCTGAGCCCCAGCCCGCGCAGCAGAGCAAGGCTCGGTCCGTGGGATTGGCCATGGCGCGGCACCACGCTGAGGAGCAGCATGTCGGCGGGAAGTGGCAAGTGCAGTTTTCCGCCGTCAAACCGTAGGGTCGCCTGGCCCAGGGTCGTCGTCCGGCGGCGATCGACATCGATCACGCGCACGGTAATGTCCCCGTCGAGACCGGGGTGACGAAGCTCGAAGCTCGAGACATCGACCTGACCGATGCGCATCGTACTGTCGAGCGGGGGCGGCACCGGATCCTCGATCGGAATCACCGTCGCGCCATCCCGCGCGACCACGCGGCCGCCCGACAGCACAATCCGAGGACGGAAATCGGCGAGCGACTCGACGAGCGCCAGGTCGGCCAGCTTGCCCGGCGCGATTGCGCCCAGATCGCGCAGGCCGTAGCGCACCGCTCCGTTCAGCGTCGCGTACTTGATCGCCCGCGCGGCCGGTACGCCGGCCGCAATCAATCCACGTAGGCCACGGTCGAGGTGGCCGTTCCGAAGCAGGTCGTCAGGATCGATGTCATCGGTGCACATCGCGACGTTCCACGCATTCGGGACCTCCCGCAGCGCCCGCGCCAAATCGGCAATTCCCTTACGGAAGGTGTTCTCTCGCCCGTAGATCCACATGCCCAGGCGCAGTTTCTCGACCATTTCCAGCCACTCGCGGGACTCGTGGTCCGAATCGACGCCGGCGGCGATGTACGAATTGAGTTCGCGTCCGGTTAGGGCGGGTGCGTGACCCTCCAGGAGCTGATTCGCGGCCAGGCCAGCCTCGACGATCGCGGCGATGTGCTCGTTCTGGTGCACGATCCCGGGGTAATCCATGAGCTCGGCGACGCCGACCACCCGCGGCCAGGCGAGCATCTCGGCGATATCCGCCGCGCGAAACACCGCGCCGGCGGTTTCGATCCCGTTGACCGCCGGGACGCACGAAGGCACGGTCAGGAAGACGCGAAGCGGCAGGCCCTCGCTCGCGCGCAGCATGTATTCGACCCCGGCCTTCCCCAAGACGTTGGCTATCTCATGGGGATCGATCACGCAAGTGGTCGTGCCGAACGGGAGCACTGCCCGCGCGTAATTGGGCGGCGTAACCATTGTCGATTCAACATGCAAGTGCGTATCGATCAGGCCGGGGACGGCGGTCAAGCCGCGCGCGTCGATGGTCTCAACTGCCTCGAGCCGGCGGATACCCTCGGGCTCGACAACCGCGATCCGGTCGCCGTAAATGCCGATGTCGGCCGGGTAGACCTCCTCGGTGTACACGTTGACCATCGATCCGCCGCGGACTACGAGATCGAGCGGCCGGCCACCTCGAGCGGCCTCGACCAGCGCGCGTCGGGTTGTCACAAGACGCCTCCCTGAACTTACGCGATCAGCCGACGCTGCTCGGGGGCAAGTGAACTGACTCTCTGTGCGCGCTCCCGTCCCCAAGCCACCGCGGTCACGCCCACGGCGATCGGGAGGACGAACGTGAGACCGAGTTGCCAGTCCGGCGTGCCGGGGATTGCGCTGATCTGCCGCGCGCTGCCGGGAATCTCGCGGCCCGCGGAGTCGACCAGCCGTACAGCGGTCGACGCGCGACCGGGTGGCGATTCGACGCGGAACGCGACGAGATCCACCGAGCGGCTCCCGGGAGTGCCAACGGGAGGCTCGTCCGGGCGCCGTTGGAGCGGGACGACGCTATAGCCGAGCGCCGCGCCGGGAAGCTGCTCGACCACATACTCGGCCGCGCGCAACGTCTCGCCACCGACGCGGAGAGACCCTCCCTCAATCGGTGACACGTGCACCCAGGTCCACCGATTGGCGGTCGCCTGGAGGTCCTGCGGGTTCTGGAGTCGGGCGTACTCAAGCGCGTTGAATTCCACCGCGTGGAATGGTTGAAGGTAGATGACGCCACTCGGCGCGGTGTAGATCGTGTTGCTGGGGTCACTGGAGCGCTCGGGGTAGGTCCATTTCGCCTGGGGCACAACCTCGTAGCCAACACCCTGGCGCCGCGCCGCAATCGCAACCAGGCGCCTAGCGCTGTCGGGAACGATCGTGCCGTCGGAGCTCCGCACCTGGATCGCGTACTCGCCGGGCGAGAGCTTGACCGGGAATCCGCGCGCGAGGTCGGTGCTGAAAAGGGTGAAGGCAGGCGGCTCCGCGAGGGGCGCCGGGGGTGCGGCCGGCGCCGGACGTTGTCTCGCCGCTTCCATCTCACGGGTGAGGCGCTCGACTCCGTCCGTATACACACGGAGTTCCTCAAGGTATTCGGCGCGCTCGCGCTCGAAAGCAGCGCGGTCCGCATTCGCCTGGTCGCCAAGCGAGATGCGGCCGTTTCCGATCCCGCGAGCACGATCGAATTGGACCACGTAATCGGTCAGCTCTATCGGCCGCGGCACGCCGCCGCGCGGGGTGACCTCCAGAGTGCCGGGGACGAGTTCGCTAAGCGCGGTCCAGTCTGGCCGGTATTCGTTTGTGAGCGGCCAGAAGTAGATTTCGGTGCGCTTCGGGTCGAGCACCGCGGTTTCGTCGGCCAGGACGTAGATCGTGTCGACGCTGGGTGGCGCGAAGGTACCCGTGTATTCGGTGCCGGTGAACAGGTTCAGACCGTAGACGAACCGCGTTTCTCTCGCGGAAACATCCGCACGGGCAGAGCCGCTGGAGAACGCCGTGACCAACGTCGCCACGGCGAATGCAACTACCGGCCACCTCATCGGCGGACTCCATGATGCGCGAGCCACCGAGTTGCCGCGGCGAGAAGACCGATGCACTGCGCGGTGGAGAGTGCCAAAGCCCACGCGTAGCCGAGGAGGTCGGCGCGTACAACCGCGTCAATTCCGCTCTCGAGTGTCGCAAATGGTGAGACGTAGCCGAGCACACGATCGACGACGATGGCGAGATCACGCGCGTACAGGAGCGGGCTGTAGTTGTTCGCCACGGTGATCCCCGAGAGGATTTCGCTACTGAAGCGCGCGGCGAGCAGTAGTAACGCCACCGCCGTGAAGAGCGCGAACGCCGAACGGAGGCCACGCGAGGCGCTCGACAGCAGGAGGCCGAGCGCGATCGTCGCGGCCGCCGTCATCAGCGACAGCAGCAACTCAGGCAGCAGTGAGCCGCCGATGCGGAGACCCGTCATCGCCGCGTCCACGGCGAAGAGCACGCCGATGGCGAGTGCCATCGCGAGGTAGGTGCCGATCAGAGCCGCAAGCTTACCTAGCAAATAGGCCGCCTGGTCTATCGGAGCGTAGAACAGGGTCTCCAGCGTACCCTGCTCTCGATCGCGCGCCACCGTGGCGACCGAACCAAGAGCCAGGAAGAGCATCGCCAGCGTCGTGGCAACGAAGAGAGGCAACGAGAAAGCATCCGACAGGACCAGCACCTGATTGCGCTCCAGCGCGTCGAGTTGTCCGCGGAGGAGAACCACCGCGACGACCATACCGAGTGCGAGTGTCACATACGGTCCGGCGCTAAGAAGTATCGCCACCAGGTCGTGTAAGGCAACGGTGCCGATCGCGTGGAGCCTCTGACGGAGTCGACTTCGCCCGCCCGATCGAGTGCCCAACCGCGGCTTAGCGATCCGGGGCTCTCGCCCGGCATCAAGCGGCGCCAGAGGCGCGCTCCCGTCCTTCCGTTTCAATTTGGGACCCGATTCGTCCTCCATAGCCCGTGTCGACTTCGCTAGCTCGGCCACGTTTTCGGCTGTGAGCCGTACGAACGCATCCTCAAGCGAAACTCGCGGCTGACGCATCTGGACGATCAAGCCGCCATTTTCGGTGACCAGCGCAGAAATGGCGCGACGGTGGTCCTCCGTTCCGTCAACGCGGATTCGCAGTGTGGCATTGCCGCGGTCGGGCGCGGCGGCTTCAACGTCCATCCCCAGGACGAATGGCTGGTGTCGCACGGCCGCGATGAGGTCCTCGGTAAGATGCTCGACATCAACGTCAATCGCCGGACCGGATTCGAGACGGGCGCCGATGCGCGCGACGTCATCTTCGGCGATCAATCGTCCGCCGAGGAGGATGCCGACCCGATCGGCGGTGCGCTCGATCTCGCTGAGGATGTGCGAGGAAAGCAGAATCGTGGCGCCGCGAGTGCGCTCCTCGGCCAGCACCTCACGCACCTGTCTGATGCCGTGCGGATCGAGACCGGACACGGGCTCATCGAGCACCAGTAGTTCGGGGCGATGGAGCAGCGCGCGTGCCAGGCCAAGCTTCTGCTGCATTCCTCGCGAATAGTCGCGGGCACGAAGGCGGCGAAATTGACTCAGATTGAAGCGGTCGAGGAGTTCGGTCGCGCGGTGTTCCGGCTGGCGAACCTCGTAGAGACGCGCGAAAAACATCAGGTAGTCCCAGGCAGAGAGGTCGTCGTAGAGGTGCTGCTGCTCCGTGACGACCCCAACGCGCGGATTCACGACGTATGGATCAACTGGCATCGAGTGCCCGAGAATCTCGATCGATCCCGTGGTCGGCCGCTCAATCCCGAGGAGCATGAGCAGAGTCGTCGTCTTGCCGGCGCCATTCGGGCCGAGAAACCCGTAGATCTCTCCTCGACGCACCGTCAGATCAAGTCCCTGAACCGCCCATGTCGACCCATAGCGCTTCCCGAGACCACGCGTCTGAACCACTATCGCGACAAGATCTCCATCCAGCGATCGATGAATCGCGCGCCGTCTGCCTCGAGCACCACGTTCGCATTCCCTTGATCGACCGGCGCCCAGATCCGAAGATCGGCTGCCGTCATGCCCCGTGTATGAGTGCCGTTCAGTTCAACGTCGACGCGGCAGCGGCGCTGGTTCAGGATCAGCGTCCGATCGACCGCGATGCCCAGAGCAAGCGCATCGTGCATTGCGCACTCACGCCGGCCGCGGCGCGCCTCATATCGAGTCAAATAGTAATCGGTAATCCGATCGATGTGGACGCCGGCCGGCGTGCCACTGGCGCGCAGTCGCTCCAACTTCGGCTGATCGAGCATGCACTTCAGCGTCACATCGAGCCCGACGGCAGTGATGGGCCAACCCGCGTCGAACACAATCTGGGCAGCCTCAGGGTCATGCCAGATGTTCGCCTCGGCCCAACGGCTCGCGTTGCCCGGCACCAGGAAGTTGCCTCCCATAAGCACCACTTCGCGATACAGGCTCGCGATCTCCGGGTCCAATGCCAACGCGACTGCGATGTTCGTCAGCGGGCCAATCGGCACCAGTACGAGTTCACCAGGTCGCTCGTGAGCGAGGCGCACGATCTGTTCAGCTGCGGTCTCCCCGCTCGCTCGCAGTTTCGGCGGCGGCAGGTTCGTGTTGCCTTGTCCGTCCGCGCCGTGCACGCCATCGCCCAACCTCCACTTTGGTCCGACCAGCGGCTTCCCGGCCCCTTCCGCGACCGGTATGTCCGGCCGTCCGACGATTTCGAGCAGCCTTAGCGTGTTGGCGGTGCACGTCTCGACCCAGATGTTTCCCCAGACCGTGCTGAGGGCGACAACGTCGATCTCCGGACTTAACAGGCCGTAAAGGATCGCCATGGCGTCGTCGACGCCCGTGTCGCAGTCGATGACGACGCGTGTCGGCTCGGCACTCATTTCATCCCAGAGAGGACCGCGCCACGGAAGTAGAAGCGCTGGCCGAAGAGGAAGAGCAGAAGAACCGGCAGCACCGCCGATACGAGTCCCGCGAAGGTGCGGCCCCAGTAGATGGTCCGATCCGTTGTCTGGCTCGCAATCATGACCTGGATCACCTGCAAATCGAGCGAACTCGTTGCTATGAGTGGCCAGTAGAAGAGGTTCCAGATGAACTGGAACTCGATGAGCGCCGCGGTCGCGATCGCGGGGAGCGCGTTCGGAACGATAACGCTCCAGAGGATCTGCCAGTAGTTGGCGCCATCGACGGTTGCAGCCTCATCCAACTCCTTCGGGATCGAGCCAAGGAACTGACTGAGCATGAACACGATGAATGGGCTGGCGTAGAACGGCACGATCATCGCCCAGTAGGTGTTTCGGAGTTGGAGATCGCTTATGACCAGGTACAGGGGCACAACCGTCACCTCGAACGGCAGCAAGAACGTTGCGATCACAAAGGCCAGTAAGTAATTCTTTCTTGGAAACGGCAAACGGGCGAAGAAGTACGCCGCCATCGTGTTGAATAGCAATGAGAGGCAGACCACCGCGACCGCGATGATCCCGGAGTTCATCAGACCCCGGTGGAACTTCAATCCGCCTTTTTCGCCAGCCTCCGAGATTCCGTAGATGTCCAGGAAGTTCTGCAGCGTCCACTCCACTGGTACGATTGTGTTCCAACTGAACGGGAACATGTAGCCGTGGATCTCAGACTCTCGACGCACAGATCCGAAGAACATCCAGATAAAAGGCATGAGGAAGAATACCACAATGATCAGATAGATGGCGTATCGACCGGCGACCTCCATCGCTCTGCCGGCGGAGACCGCGCGCGATCGTTTCGTCGCGTGGACGGTCGCGCTCCTAGTACTCAACTTCACCCTTCAGGGCCTTGAATTGGAAATAGCTGACCGTCACCAGCACTGCGAGCACGAAGAATGACATCGCGCTCGCGTAGCCCATGTCATTGTATGCAAATCCGTTTTGATAGATGTAGTAGACGATCGCGTTGGTGGAGAAGAATGGGCCACCTTGAGTCATCACGAAGATAGGGACGAACACCTGCATTGCCGAGATCGTCTGCGTCACAACGATGAACAAAGTGACCGGCTTGAGCAGCGGTAGTGTGATGTGAAAGAACTGTTGAAATCGGTTCGCACCATCGATCGAGGCGGCATCATAGAACATCAGAGGGATGCCTTTCAGTCCAGCGACGAAGATAATCGTGCTGAATCCGACCTCTTTCCACACCATCATGAACACGATTGCCGGCAGCGCGAGGATCGAACTGCTCAGGAAGCCGGTATGGCCGATACCGACAATCTCGAGCAAGCTCTGAAAGAGTCCGAGATCTTTGTTGTACATCATCGACCAGAGCATCGCGCCGACCACCAGAGAGGTCACGACCGGGATGAAGATGATCGTGCGAATGATGCCCATGCCGCGGACTTCGCGCGAGACAAACATCGCGAGCAAGAGGGCAAGCACGACCTGGAGCGGAACCTTCATGAGCGCGTACTTGACGGATACCCAGAGCGAGGTCCAGAAGAGATCATCCTCGAACACGCGAATGTAGTTCTTCCATCCGGTGAAGGCGCCGAACCCACCCAGGAGGCTGTAGTCATAGAGGCTCGCCTGCGCCGCCAGACCGATTGGGATGTAGCGGAAGACCGCGAAGTTGAGCAGCGCGGGCAGGACAAATAGGAAGGCGATGAAGTATCGGCGGCGCTGGAGTGACAGCGTCACGGAATCGAGTTGTCAGTCATCAGCGGTCAAGACATCGATGCCGCGTACGGGGACGGCCCCACACCGGAATGTCGAAGCTTCCACTCCAGCGGGGCACGTCCCTTCTGAGAACTGAGAACAACAAACTCGCCGCGACTAGGACTTCGTCTGCCAGTCCTTGTACTTCGCCGTCAAGCCGTCAGCTCGGCGCGCCAACGCTGTCGCCAGTTGCTGGACGTCGAGATTCTGCCCCGCGACGAGGTTCCCGACGAACTCGATCATCAGCCCGTTGTACTCGGTGAACCCCACGGTCACGATCCGCGGCTGGCCGGCGGCCAGAAACTGCTCGCGCACGAGTGCCTTCGGGTTCTGTTTGTAGTCGGGCAGAGTGTTCAGCACCTCGGCGTGCGCAGGGAGCTGGCCAAAGCGATCGTAAAAGATCTTCGACCCCACCGGTCCGGACAAGAACTTAATGAACTCCGCCGCTTCCATCTTGTTCTGGCTATTCGCGCCCAGCGCATAGTGCCAGCTATCGGTATGGCAGATCTGCGTGCCACCCTGGAAGTATGGAATGCCGGTAACGCCGTACTTGAATGTCTTGCCGAGGCGCGTGTAAGTGCCCATCGCATTGTCGGGCGAGATGTAGAAGGCCGCGCGGCCTTCCCACCACGCATTCGGGATGCCTTCGACAGCGCTGACCTTGTGCTTCTGGTAGAGATCGTGGAAGAACGTATGCCCCTTGACCGCGTCCGGATGGTCGAAATACCCGGTGATGGTCAGGCTGTCGTCAGCGATACCTTTATTGGCAGGGCTGCCCTTCGCGCCGGCGGCCCGGCGCATGATTCCGGCCTCATAGTCCTGGCCCGGTGTGTTGCCCTGGCCCCAACGCACGCCATACGTCTGGGGCGGCGCATTCGTCTTCTGCCATGCATCGAGAGCCTTGTCCATCGTCCAGCTTTCGGCGAGCTGCGTTGGTGGCTTGACCCCGGCCTTGTCCGTCATGTCCTGGTTGAACCACATGACGGAGCAGGACTCCATCTGCGGCGGCGCATAGAACTTACCCCGATACTGCGACGTCAACAGCGACGTGGGCGTCCAGTTCTTCTTGACGTACTCCTGATTGAACCATTCATCCATCGGTGAGATGATGCCGTTGTAGGCGAAGCTCCAGACGTTGGGGCCATCGGCCAGAATAATGTCGGTCGATGTCTTCGCGGCGGCGTTGGCCTGGATCTTCGGGAATAGCTGAGCGAACGGCAGCAACTCAAACTCGACTTCGATATCTGGCCGCGTCTTCTGGTACTCCTTGAGTACCGCGGTCAGTGCGAACTGCTGGTCGTCGCTTTGGACGCCGATGAACGAAAGCTTCTTCGCGCTCGGCTTGGCGACTGGCGCCGCGGCGACCGGTGCGGCAGGCTTCGGCGCCGCGGCCGCGGCAGCCGGCTTCGGTGCCTCGGTCGGTTTCGGTGGAACGGCGGTCGGCGCGGGCGCCGCGCACGCCACGATCAATGCGGCGGCAACCAGACCGCTCACCAACGCGGACAACTTCCACGGTCGGACCACGGGCCTTCCTCCTCAGTCTGTGCACCAAAGCGCCCGGGACCAGACCCGCGCGCCTTCTGGGAGCCAGGATACAGGAGCCGGCGGCCCGAGTAAAGCAGCGCCGACGGCTGGCGCTACCCTGGCGTTCCGGCGGTGTCCTGCAACCGAACATACGGGCACATAGGGCGTGGTAAGATCGGTCTCCGCGGGCGCCTGACGCGCTCCACTCTGTCGAGGAGGAATATCCGTGCCCGAGGTGCGCAAGCTCAGAATCGGGATCGTGGGACTCGGCATTGGGATGCGGCACGCGAGTTCCTTCGCCCAGGTGCCTTTGGTCGAGATTGTTGCGATGGCCGACCCGGCCCCGAATCGCCTCGGCACCACGGTTGAGGAGTTTTGCGCGCACTACGGCGCGAAGCCGTACGCCGACGGCTACGAAATGATGGAGAAGGAGCGGCTCGACGCGGTTGCGATCTGCTCGAACCCGAAGCTGCATCTGCCGCTGGTTCAGGCGGCCGCCAGGAAGGGCCTCCATATCCTGATGGAAAAGCCAATGGCCGGGACGGTCGAGGACTGCGAGGGCATCATCGAAGCCTGCCGCCGCGCCGGCGTCCAACTCCACATGGAGTTTCCGATGCGTCAGCTCGCGCCGATGGTCGAACTGAAGCGCGTGCTCGACGCTGGAACATTGGGTCGGCCGTTCATGGTGAACTGCGATTACGTGAGCGGGCTGCGCACCCCAAACCACTGGATCTGGGTGATGGGCGATGGATCGAGCCCGGTCAATGAGAACACCTGCCACGGGATCGACTCGGTACGGTACATCCTCGGCGACGTCGATCGCATCTACGCCGAAGCGGACAATTTCATCGGCCAGGGGCCGAACGAAGTCGCCGACGCGGCCGCGTTCACGATGCACCACAAAGGCGGCGGCATCTCGACCCTGGTCGGCGGCGCCTGCGCGACCGGGGAGATGGACACGCCAATTCGAATGAGCGTGTTCTGCACCGAGGGACAAGCGACGGTCGACGGGCTACACCACACGTTCAGCCGCCTGAAGTGGGCCCGTCGCGGCGGCGAGACGTGGGAGCACGACTGGGGCGACGCGCCGAGCCTTCGATCGATGATGGGCCAGCCGTACGCTCGGTATCCGCTGCTGGAGCCGAGCCTCAAGAACTTCGTCGAGAATCTCCTATCCGGAAAGCCGGCCGCCGCGACGGCCGACGACGGCCGCGAGAACGTTCAGATTTGCCTGGCGGTGTTGGAGTCGGCCCGAACCCATCAACCAGTGGATATTCGTCAGCCGGTGCTCCGCTGATGGCAAAGGCATACGATCGTATTCGGCTGGGCGTGGCGAGTCTGGTCTGGGGATTCGACCTCTCCGATCCCGCCGCGCTGGAGGTTTTCCTGCGCGACGCCGCCGATATCGGCTATGAAGGCATCCTGGTATTCGACATGACGCTGGCGCCGTGGCTGGATCGACCAGCTGAGTTCAAGGCGCTGTTGGACAAGTACAAGCTGGACATGGTTGGCGCGATTCTTCGTCCGAGCCTCGATTTCAAGGGCACCGAGCGACTGGCGAAGTTCCTCGCGGCCGTCGACGCGGACATCATCAACATCTCCGGCCGCGACGGCACCCAGGCCGAGTGGGATCTGGTCATCCCGGCGCTTCAGCGACACGCGGACATCGCCCACGAGTACGGCATGCGCGCGTCGTACCAACACCACACCGGCTGGATCGCCGAGACGATGGAACAGTACGAACGCCTCTTGGCGACGACCGATCGCAAGACGTTTGGCGTGATGACCGACTGCGGCCACGCGACCAAGGATTTCGTCGGGCATACGTCGCAGGAGTTCATCCTGAGGCACCCAGAGCTCGACTATATCGAGTTCAAGGACTACACGCCCGAGTCGGACCTGCGAACAGAGGTCGGACGCGGGATCGCCAACTGGCCCGCGATCGCGGATGCGATTCGCACGATCGGGTACAAGGGGTGGATAGTGGTCGAGCAGAATGGCTCAATCCGGCCGCCAAAGGTGAGCGCGGCGGAGAGCTTTCATTACATCCGCGACGTCCTTGGGATCGGCGCCCGATGATTCGTCTGGGTGTCAGCCAACTGGTTTGGGGATACGATCTCTCGCGGCCGGATCGGTTCATCCAGTGCCTCGACGAGGCGAGCGAGATCGGTTACCAGGGAGTGCTGCTCTTCGATAGCACGCTACCGTTCTGGTTTAACCGGCCGGGCGAGTTGCGGCGCATGTTGTCCGACCGGAAGCTGGCGCTGACCGCGGTGATCCACCGACCGAGCCTCGACTTCAAAGGCACGCGGCGACTGGCCGGGTTCGTCGCCGAATTGGGCGGCGAGAAGCTGATCCTATCCGGTCGCGACGGGCGAGCCGAGGATTGGGACATCGTCGTACCGCTGCTACAGCGTCACGGCGAGATTGCGTTGGAGTACGGGCTGCGCACGCTCTATCACCACCACACCGGCTGGCTGGCCGAAACCATGGAACAGTACGAGCGACTGCTTTCCGATTCCAACCGGAAGTACATCGGCGCAATGCTGGACTGCGGCCACGCGACCAAGGACTTCGTCGGTCACACGGCGCTGGAGTTCTACGAGCGGAACCATGGCATCGTCGAGTACATCGAATTCAAGGACTGGTCGCCCGAGTCCGATCTGGGCACTGAAGTCGGGCGGGGTCGCTGCGACTTCAGTGCCGTCGCCGATGCACTGAAGCGGCACAGGTATGACGGCTGGGTCATCGTCGAGCAGAACGCGACGAAGCGCACGCCGAAGGAGAGTTCGGCCGAGAGCTTTCGTTACATTCGCGAGACGCTGGAGTTATGACATCGGCGGCGACGGTCCTCCGCGTCGGAGTCGTCGGTTGCGGGCAAATCTCGCAATTCATGCACCTGCCGTACCTGAAGCGACACGCGTTCCTCGAGATCGCCGCGATGTGCGACCTTTCACCGTCGCTTGTCGGAGCCGTGGCGGATCACTACGGCGTCGAGCGACGTTTCACCGACTACCGCCGAATGCTCGAGTTGAGCGACGTGGACGCGGTCTTCGTGGCGACCCGCGACCACGCGCAGGTGTCGATCGACTCGGCAAATGCGGGTAAGCACGTGATGTCCGAGAAACCGATCGCGTTCAATCTCGAGGACGCGGACCGGGTCGTCGCGGCGGCAAAAGCGAACCGCGTCAAACTGATGATCGCCTACATGAAGCGGTACGACCCTGGATTTGAATACGCGGTCCCGCTCTTCAAGGCGATGAAGGGATTGCGACTCATCCGAATCCACGATTTCGGTGGCGCATTCGCGATCAATGACGGGATCTTCGATCTCATGCGCGGCGCTGACGATATCCCAGCCGCGGTCGTGGCGGCGGAACGGGAGAAGATGCAGGCCGATCTGGTCCAGGCGATCGGCCGCGAGCGGGCGCACTTTGCCCAAACCTACAGCAGCCTGCTGCACCTGTGCACCCACGACGCGACGATCCTGCGCGGCGCGTTTGGCAATCCGAGCGGGATCGAATACGCGGACATCTATTCCGGCGGGCACACCATCGCGGTGCTCAAGTATGGCGAGGAGACGCGCTGCGTCTGGGAAAGCGGGCTGCAACGCGACAAGGTCCCATGGGACGAGAGCCTGACCGCCTATGGCGCCGAGCAGACGGTGCGGGTTGACTTTCCGTTCCCGTACCTGCATAACGCCGCCACAACCGTCCACGTTTCCGAGAAACAGGACGGCGTGTTCGTCGATCGAACCGTGACAGCGTCATTCGACGAGGCATTTCGGCGTGAGTGGCGGCACTTCTACGATTGCATCGTCGAAGACCGGGAGCCGCTCACGAGCGGCGACGACGCGCGCGCCGATGTGCAGATGCTGGTCGACGTGGTGCGGGCCGTCCGCGTCTGATCGGTCCTCCCGTGCGCTGGCGCGGCATTGCGGGCGCGGCAAATCGTGCGGGACGGTCGCGTTCGACGGGCGAATCGGGCGAGGGCCGCTCCCCTACCCGGCCGGCTTCGCTGGCGCTGGTGCGCCGGGCTTGGCGGTGCCGCCCGCGGTTTGTATCTCAAGAACAATCTGAGTTGGCTCGACCAGCATCCGCAAGACTGACTCGCCAGGCTTCAGTTGGTTGGCCAACTCAATATTGCCTTCTTGCGCGCGCTTCTCAAGGGCGGTGACAGCTTCCGGCGGCACCGTCAGACCCGCGGCGCGGATCGCAAAGTCCCCCAACTTGATCTTTCCGGCGGCCAAGGTGATCTTCAAGTCGGTCTCGACCGGAATCGGTCCGATCGGCCCCTGGATGCGTCCAGCCACGGTGATCTTGTCGGGCGGCACGAGCCGAACGGTCGGCTGTCGAAACTCGACACCACGGGTCGCAATTTCCTGGAGCAATCGCGCCTGGATTTGATCGAGCGGGTACAGGCGTCTTTCGACGCCTGGGGGAAGCGCGCTCGGCTTCGGTACTGCCGTCGGCGTCACGTTGCCGAGCCACTCGTCGAGCATCGATTTGCCAGTAAAGGCGCCGGCGATGTAGGCGAACGCACCGGCCAAAGCCAGAAAGATCACCAGAACGATCGCGAGCGCGCGAATCTCGCGAGGATTGGCGACGACCTTCGGGCGCGTCGTCGGGAATCGCGTCTCGCGCACAACCGCGACGATCGCGGCGCGTTCGGCGTTGAAACGATCGGCATCCATGGCCGCGTCGTGCAGCGCCTCACGCACGTTCGAGAGGATGTCGGGCGTCAGCGCCCCGGTAATCTTCACAACGATCTGGCAGGACAGTTGCAGCGACCGCAGCCAGCCGTCGATCGCCTGATGCATCTCGAGGTAGTCCGGCGGCGGACGCAGGCGAGACAACTGAAAACGTGTCTCGGCAAGGATCCGGGATTGTCCGAGCGCGACCTGGGTCGCCTCTGCAGTCGCCGAGCCGAGGTCCGGTCGCATCGAGATTTCATTCAGGAATCGCACCCACGCGCCACGAATATTCGTGGCCTGATTCAGGACCGGCCTGAGTTGCGTGAGATAGCGTGTCGCGGCGCCTTGCGGCGCCGCGTGGGCGGCGGGACGGACTTCGACTGCCATCGAATCGCGATCTCTAGCCTATGGCCACAGGGATACGATACTCGCCCGTCTCACGATGTGATAATCGGGACTACCCCGAATGAGACTAGGCCTATTGTGCCAGTGTTACCGGCCGAGTATCGATGAGAGAATCGGGGCATGCCCATAAGCAGAATCATCAATCGACGGGCTGTGCTCGTGGCGGCGTTCGCCTTGCCGTTCGAACTGCCGGGCGCTGCGCAGGCCGCGCTCAAGATGCCGACCAGGGCGGCACCGCCGCGATTGAAGCCGCTCGGACAGTGGAAGATTGTCGATCGTCGACCGGAGGGCGAGCCTGGATCGGTCGTGACCGTGGAACTGTCATTTCGGCCTGTGATCGACGTCGCTGATCCGCAAATCAACTGGTGGCCGCGGTCGGTCCCTCAGCTGTCGTTTCCGATTCCCGCGACCGCCACGCCGACGATTGCCGGCGTCCCAACCGTTGCGCCGGTTGGACCGACGCCGATTCCGATCGGTCACTCGCGCCGACCGGCCGAGACTCCGCTCGGCGAGGAGTTGGTCGGACAGATCTTCACACCGGTTTTTCTGCCCGTCACGATCGATCGCGCCGCGTGCCGGACCGCGTACCTCATCTACTGCCAGATGCGTGACCCGGTCACGAACCGCAGTTCCCTCTACGGATTCCGGGTCTACGTTTCGAGTGGAAACTGCCCCCGTCCGACCGGCATTCCGCGCAAGACGCCGACGCCGCGGTCCTGATCGCCGCGACCGCGATTCGACAGCATGGTACGATCGGCTCGTGAGCGCGATCGTCCTGGTGCGGCCGGTGCATTTTCCCCCAGGACGCGAGGATGTTGGACTCGAGTGGTTGCGTGTCGCGATGCAAGCGCGTTGCGATGCGGGCATGACGTACCACGCGATCCTGCGCAGTCGCGTCGACCCGCATGACTATGCCGCGATGATGATCTGGCCAGATCAGACAACGTACGATCGATGGCACGTCAGCGAGGAACGCGGTCATTTCTTCGCCGACCAGCCTCACTACCTGGTTCGTGAGCCGACCAGTCGCTCCTTGCTCATTGAGCCCTAACGTCCATCCAATGCCGCGCCCCCCTCGGTTAATGCCGGTCATAACGCCGGTCCGTTACCGTAGGGATGCGACCGGCGATTCACAATCGCGCGGGCGGAGGGTACTTCGTTGACACAGACATTCGACGCCTGGCTGAATGCGCAGATGGCCACGAAGGGCATCAAGAGCGCGCGACGATTCGGTTTGGAGGCCGGCCTCGATCCGAGCCGCGTCGCCGACTGGCTCCTCGGAGCGGCACTGCCAACTGATGATGAGTGTTTGCTCTTGTCGAAATACCTCAGTGTTCCTTTTGCGGAGATAAACGATCGTCGATTCCCGCGCAAGCGGTAAGAACGTGGGTACGGCCTTCCCGATCAGGTCGCCCGCTTCGACTCGGTTGCGCGTCTCACGGGCACGTCTCGGCTACACGTTCGAACGGTATGCGTCTCCCGGCGAAATCGAGTCGGTCGACGATGCCGCGACGCGTCTGGGGACGACTCGCGAGGCGCTTGCACTCTTGATCGCACGCGGACGACTCGCCGTCGTCGAGCCGTTGAAGTCAGACTTGGCCAATCGACCCCCGCGCTTCCTGCTGAGCGCGGAGGTCGATATCCTGGCGGCACATTAGTCGCCGGTCGGGATTCGCCAACTCGTCACCTGGTCAGCGCGTCGATCCGCGAGAGCTCGTCCTCACTGAACACCGGACCCGTCAGGGCACCGAGGTTCTGATCGAGTTGCTCGACCGACGATACCCCAACCAAGACGCTGGTGATCGCCGGAAGACGCAGAATCCATTGCAACGCCATCTGCGAGAGCGACTGTCCGCGCGCGAGGGCGATGTCGTTCAGTCCACGTAGTTGCGTCAGCCGCTCTGGAGTCAGTCGGCGTTGCGTGCCTTCCACTCCCCAGCGGTGCGTCGCCCGCGAATCCGGCGGAATGTCGCCCGACAGGTAGCGATCGGACAGAAGTCCCTGCGCGAGCGGCACGAAGGGAATCGCGCCGACACCGGCGCGCTCCAGTTGCGGAATGAGATCCGTCTCGATCCGGCGGTCGAGCATGTTGTAGGCCGGTTGGTGAATCGCAATCCGGGATAGGCCATCGCGTTGGCAAACCCGAACCGACTCCGCGAAGTGCGCGCCGTTGAAGCTGCTGACCCCGCCGTAGAGCGCCTTACCCTGGCGAATCAACTGGTCGAGCGCGCCGAGGCTCTCCTCAAGCGGCGTCTCGGGATCGGTGCGATGCAGGTAGAAGATGTCGACATACTCGACGCCGAGCCGCTTCAGGCTCTGCTCACAACTGGCGACGAGGTACTTCTTGCCGAGGAAATCGCCGTACGGCCCCGGCCACATCCGCCAGCCGGCCTTGCTCGCCAGGGTGAGCTCGTCGCGGGGGAAATCGCGCAGGATTTGGCCGCAGACGATCTCGCAGTTGCCGGGCGGCGTCCCGTAGTTGTTGGCGAAGTCGATGTGCGTGATGCCGCCATCGAATGCCCGCGTCAGGATGGCTCGCGATGTGGCCGCGTCGCGGTACCCGCCGAGCGTTTCGTAGGCGCCGAGCGAGATCGCCGGAAGGAGCAATCCGCTCCGACCGCAACGCCGATACGGCATACGTCCGTCGTAGCGCCCGGAATCGAACGGATCGGCCATGCCGCCCGCGATACCGGTCACCGACAGCTTCAGATCCGTGGCACCCATCATCTGACTCTCCTCCACCCTAAGATTAGTGCGGCCCGCGCGCATTCGCACGTCACACCTCTCCCACGCGCCGCTCACCACAGCGGTCACACCGTGAAAACTCGATGCGTTTGCGCATCGCCGCCGTCTTACAATGCGCGACCAGAAGGACTCTGGAGGACAGGATGGCGGTCTCGACCCGCGTGGACCTCGATCGCTTCAATGCGCTTGGCTACCTCGTCATTGAGGACGTGCTCGACGCGGCCGAAGACATCGATCCGGTCGTGGCTGAGTATGAGGACTTGCTCGACCGGCTCACACACAGATGGCACGCCGAGGGCAAACTGTCCGACACGTTCATCAGTCTTCCGTTCGCGAAGCGTTTCGCGCGCGTCCTGCAAGAGGTTCGCGACGTGAACGTGATGTCACATTTCGACATCTCGCTGCCGTTTCGCGGCGTCACGGCCGACAATCCCATCCACCTCGGACCGGCTGTTTTCCGCCTCCTGACCAATCCGCGCCTGCTCGATGTCGTCGAGCAGTTCGTCGGATCCGAAATCTACTCGAACCCGATTCAGCACACGCGCATCAAGCCGCCCGAGCGCGACGTGCCCGAGGCTCTGCGCGCCAGTTCGCTGCTCGCCAAAACCGACTGGCATCAGGATCAGGGCGTTCACCTGCCCGAGGCCGACGACACCGACATGCTGACCGTCTGGTTGCCGATTACCAACGCGACCGAGGAGAACGGCTGCCTCTGCGTGATTCCCGGGTCGCACAACGAGGGCCTGACCATCCACTGTCCCACTCCCGGCGCCTCGATTCCCGCGGAATTACTCGGCGGCCAGCCGGTCAACTTGCCGATTCGACGCGGCGGTGCTCTTTTCTTGAATCGGCGGACGAAGCACGCCTCGCTCACAAACAACTCGGACGGCATCCGCTGGAGCTTCGATCTGCGCTACCACCCGATCGGCCAGGCGACCGGTCGCCCGCGGTTCCCTGGGTTCGTCGCTCGCAGCCGCGCCAACCCGGCGAGCGAAATCCAGAATCCCGAAGACTGGGCCGACCTCTGGCGGGCCGCCCGCGTACGACTCGCCGAAATCGAAGATCCCGGCAAGTTCACCCGCTGGACCGGTACCGAGCCGGTCTGCGCGTAGACGGGTGTAGGTGCCGGTGCCGATTGAAAGCCGACCGCTCGGACGCACCGGACTGAACGTCGCCGCGCTCGGATTCGGGTGCGGCGCGGTCGGTGGATTGATGACGCGGGGCGCCGCCGACGAACAGCGTCAAGTGGTGAGGCGTGCCTGGGACGCCGGGATCACCTACTTCGACACTGCGCCCGGTTACGGCGACGGCGCGTCAGAGGAGAACCTTGGCCGCGTCCTCTCCGAGCTCGGCATCCGTCCGGTCGTCGGGACGAAGTTTCGGCTCGGCCCGGGTGACGACGCCGATTACGGCGCGGCAATCCGGCGCGCGTTCCACGCCAGCCAGCACCGCCTCGGTGCAACGCGCATCGCGCTGTACCAGTGCCACAACCATATCGGCGCGACAACCGACCTCGAACACGGCGTCGTCGATGACGACGCGATCATCGGTCCGATCGCCTCGGCGTTGCGCGATCTAGTCGCCAGGGGCGCGATCGATCACTTCGGGATCACCGCGCTCGGCGAGACCGCGCCACTTCACCACGTCGTTGCGTCCGGAGCGATCGCCAGCGCGCAGACGTACTTCAACGCCGTGAACCCGAGCGCGGGCTGGGCCGGGCACGCCGGCGCCGCCGATCAGGACTTTGGCGGGTTGATCGACCGAGCCGGCGAACACCGCGTCGGTGTCATCGGCATCCGCTCGCTCGCGGCTGGCGCGCTGACGCTCGCGCCGAAGCGCCATCCGAATGCCAGCCCGCGTCGTGGCGCGATGGCCGGTTCGACGTTCGAACACGACGAGTCGCGCGCCCAGGCGATGGCGACGATTGCCCGCGAAGCTGGTCTGGAGAACGCGACCGAACTCGCCCTGCGGTTCGCGCTCTCGAAGCCCGGCGTCTCGACCGTGATCGTCGGCTACTCGACTCTGACACACCTCGACGATGCAATCCGATGGGCCGAACGCGGCCGGCTCGACGAAGCGACCGTCAACTCCGTCCTCAACGCGCCGCGGTAGGCGCTACTCCCAGAGAAACACGCACTTGCCGGTGCCGCCGGCGTCGAACGTCTTGAACGCCTCAACTGCCTGATCGAGCCGGTAGCGATGCGTGATGAGCCGCTCAATCGGCACCGCGCGATCGACGATGAACTCAGCGCACTCGGCCAGACCGATCGTGCTGAACGTCCAGGAGCCGTAGATCGTCAGTTGTTTGTGGATCACGTCCGGGCTCGGCTCGAGCGAAACTGTGCCGCCTTCGCCGACCCAGCAGACGCGGCCCCAGATGCGCGCGCACTTGACGGCCTGCTCGCGCGCGACGGCCGTGCCGGTGCAATCGAGCGCCGTTTCGGCGCCCTCGCCGTGGGTGAGGTCGCGGATCGCCGCGACGGGGTCGACCGTCTTAGCGTTGATCGTGTGCTCCGCCCCCAGTTCGTGCGCAAGAGCGAGCCGCTCGTCGTCGATGTCGATCGCGATCACGCGCGCGCCCATCGCGCGAGCCAGCATCGTCGCGCTGAGGCCGACCGGACCCTGGCCGAACACCGCCAGCGCGTCCCGACCGGAGACAGCCAGCCGCTTGACCGCCATGTAGGCGGTGCCGGTTCCGCAGGCGATCGCGGCGCCGGCGGCGAAACTGAGTTGGTCTGGGAGTGGCACGAGCGTGCCCGCCGGAATCGCCATGAGCGGCGCGTTGCCGCCGTGCCCGTTGAATCCATAGACGACGTGATGCTCGAGGCACATCTGCGTGTACCCGACCAGGCAATGCTTGCAGACGCCGCAGCCGGAATAGTGGTGGATCATCACCCGCGCGCCGATCCGGGCGTTGCGATTCCGGACGCCGGGGCCGATCTCCGCCACCACGCCGCACGGCTCGTGCCCGGACACGCAGAGCGGCTCGGGCCGGCTGCCGGCTGGACCGCGATACGGCCGTAGATCCGAGCCGCAGAGGCCGGATGCCTTCATCGCAATGACGACCTCGCCCGGTCCGGGAACTGGATCGACGAACTGACGAAACTCGACCGCGCGATTGCCTGGGAGAACGACACCTTTCATAGGGCGCAGCGTACTGGCGCCTGTTGCCTGGCGCGTCGCCTCTTGGGGGCGCGGGCATCTTGCCCCCGACTACACAACGCGCTGACCCGTCTGATATACGGCCCGAACTCGGCTCAGTGCCGTGACGTCGCTCGACGGATCGCCGTCGACCACGATCAGATCGGCCAACTTGCCCGGCTCAAGCGTGCCGACGTCGGCCGCGAAGCCAATCGCCTCGGCCGTGATGCGTGTCGCCGATTCGAGGATCTGCATCGCCGACATCCCACCGCGATGCATCAGATGGAAGTCGTAGTCGAGGTGACCGAACTCGAGGTTGCCGCACCCGGCGTCGGACCCGGCGACCATCCGATGCAAGAGACCGAGGTCAAGCATCTGCCTGAAGTGGCCGACCCGCGTCTCGACGCGCTCCTCGGCCGCCTTCAGCCGCTGCTCCTCCGCTTTCGTCAGTCCCTCCGACCCGCGCTTGGCGCGCAGGGCGACAACGGTGGGGTATCCGGCGGCCTGCAGCGTCGGGCTGATGTACACCCCGCATTCGCGCATCATCGCGGCGATCTCCGGATCGAATCTCATAACGCCGTCCGGATCGAGGAACTCGGCGTGCTCCATCAGATCGAGACCGGCGTTGACCGCGTGGACCATGGATTCCTTGGCGCGACAGTGTGCGACTGTCAGGCGCCCGAAGAGATGCGCCTCGTGGATCGCGGCGTGCATCTCCGATTCGGTGTACGACGCGCGGCCGGGAATCGTTCCCCGAGTGCCGCCGCCCGAAGCCATGATCTTGATGTGGTCGGCGCCTTCGTGGACGAGGCGACGCACGGCCTTGCGAATCTCGGCCTCGCCGTCGGCTTCCTCGTTGCACCACCAGAAGTGGCCGCCCGTGCAGGTGATCGGCCGACCGCAGACGAGCATCCGCGGTGACGGGAAGTAGCCCCGCTTGGCACCGTCGCGGAGCGTGAAACCGATCTGATTGCGGGCGCCGTTGTCCCGCAGGGTCGTCACGCCGGATCGGAGGTGCTTGCCGAGATTCATCACACCCGCCAGGACCATCATCTCGTCGGAGTCCTCGGCCATCTCCTCGTAGGCGCGTCCGTCGCCGGCCAAACCGAGGTGCGTGTGCTCGTCGATGAGTCCCGGGCAGATCCAGAGGCCCGGGTGATCGACCACCGTGGCGTGCTCGTCCGGGTGCGGACGGAGCGTGGCAACTGGTCCGACCGCGACCACGCGCTCGCCCTCGATGCGGATCGCCGCGTCGCGAATCGCCGGACTCCCGGTGCCATCGACGACCCCTGCGCACGTCAGAATGAGCGGCCGAATCGGCATCGTGAACTCCTGTTTACGTTCTCGCGAGGCGGCCACGATCGTGTGCCGGCGAGCAGTACGATACGCGAGTTGAGGGTGCTACGCGACGACCGGTCGCCGCCGCAACATTGCCAGCAATCCGAGCGCGACCAGCATCATCGCCGCGAAGGTGTAGAGCGCGCCACGATACGTGCCGGTCGTGTCGAAAACCCAGCCGGCGAAGACCGGGCCGGAGAGCGTTCCGAGCGTCATGACCGGCGTCATGAGGCCACCGATGGTCGCGAACGAACGGCTGCCGAAGTAGTCGGCGCGGATCGCCAGCATCAGTGCCGCCAGGCCGCCGTAGGCCGGGCCATAGAGAAGGAGGAACAGCGCGATGCCTTCGGTCGAGGATGCGTTTGCCAGAACGACAAACGATGCCATCAGCGAGACCAGGCCGATCGCGTATGCGGTGCGTTGACCCCAGCGGTCGGCCAGCCATCCGAGGCCGAGCCGGCCGACGATGCTGATCAAGCCGAGCGCGGCCGTCGCCCACGCCGCAACCGCCGCGCCGAGCCCGATGTCGATCATCAACGGAATGAAATGAAGCGAGATCGCGGTCGTCGCCATGATGCGGACGCCGAACGACAGTGCCAGGATCCAGAACGCCGGCATGCGAAACGCCTGTCGAGCCGTGAAGGTTGGTTGGTCCGCCGGCGCGGCGGCGGAGGCAGGCTTGCCATCCGGCGCCTGTCCGTACCGCTCCGGTCGATGCCGCACCAACGCGACCAATGGCAAGCCGATGATGAGCACGACGATGGCGATGACCAACGCGGCGGTGCGCCAGCCGACACCTTCGACCAGCGCCGCGACTGCCGGTACGAACAGCGTGCCGACGCCAATGCCACACGACATGATCCCGAGCGCCAGGGAGCGACGCCGGACGAACCAGTTCGCGACCGCCGTCGAACAGGCGGTGAAGAACCCGAGTGAACTGCCGACCGAGAGTAGGAACACGTAGACGAGGTAGTAACTGACCAGTGAATCGACCTGGCTGAGCGCCAGCCATCCGAGTGCAAAGATCGGCACGCCGATGGCCATGATTCGTCGCGGACCAAACCGATCGATCAGCCAGCCTTCGAGCGGCCCGGTCATGGCGCCTTCGAGCCGCGCCAACGACACCGCGCCCGACGCGACCGCCCGCGACCAACCGAACTCGGCAACAATTGGCGCGAAGAACACGCCGAACCCGAAGACGTAGACGGCCGACTGCAGCGCGATCAGCAATGTCGTGATCGCGACCAGCCACCAGCCGTACCAGATACGGGCAAGGCGGTCGAAGATCACGGGCGGGGAATCGTACTCGCTGAAAGCAACCGACGAGATCGCGTTGGCGCGGGGTGACCCATCCGTCTGACGATTTGTTTTCGGCGTCCTTTCGCTGTCACGCTCGCAGTCGGGACCGATACAATATGTTTGAGCAATACTCATAAGGAAGCCTAATGGCAGTTCAGACAAGGAAGGCCACGTTCAATCTCCCAACCACGCTGCTGACAGCCCTGGGCGACGCCGTCGCGAAGGGGGCCGCGCCGAGCAAGAACGCCTTGGTGGAACGAGCGCTGACACGAGAGCTGCGCGAGGCCCGTCGGCTGGAGCGGCGCGCACGCTGGTCGGAGGCCGCCCGTGATCCGCTCTTCACACGGGATCTGGCCGAGATCGAAGCCGCGTTCGCGAGCGCCGACGCGGAGACAGCTCGGCAGATCGGGTGACAGCGCCACTTCAATGGACTGTCGTTGAGGCTGACCTCAACCCCGTTCGCGGCTCCGAGCAGAGCGGCCGACGACCAGTCTTGATCGTGAGCGATGAGGAATTCAATCAGGCCATGCCAAACGTGACCGTGCTGCCCCTTACGACGACTGGCCGATCTCGGTACCCGGCAGAGGTGATTCTGCCAGCCGGTTCGGCCGGCCAGCCGAAGGACTCGATAGTGTTGGCCCACCAGGTCCGGACGATATCCAAGCAGCGGCTGGGGCACGCGTACGGCCAATTGCTCGATGACGACCTCCGCTCCGCCGTGCGCGCGGCGCTGATCGAGCACCTGGACCTGGCCTGAGTCGCGACTCGCAACATCTCCATAGGTCACGGTGCCGCCTCGTGGCGCTCGGGCAGCGCGATAGTGAACGTCGATCCCTGGCCAACCACGCTCTCGACCCGCACCGCCCCGCCGTGCAGTTCCGCGTACCGCTGCACCAGCGCCAGTCCCAGTCCCGTCCCTTCCGTCTGCCCGGCCTGGTTCCGTGCCTGTCCGAACTCCTCGAAGATCTTGCCAAGATCGCCTTGTGCGATCCCCACGCCGGTGTCCCGCACCGCGATCTCGACACCCTGCTCCGCGCGAACGGCCGACACCGGGACTTTGCCGTTGTCGGGCGTGAACTTCACCGCGTTCGTCAGCAGGTTGAACACCACGTGCTTCACCTTCCGCTCGTCCGCCTCGATCCGCCCGACGTCTTCCGCGACCTCGAGTTTGAGCGTGATGCCCTTCGTGTCGCCCGCTCCTTGATCATCACCAGTCCCGCTTCCACGCATGCCCGAGGTCGAACGTGCCCAACTCCAGTTCATCCGACCGGCTTCGACTTTGCTGAGATCGAGGATGTCGTTGATCAACGCCAGCAGATGCTGTCCTGATGAGGGGACATCCTTGAGGTAGTCCTCCTGTTTCTCGTTGACCTCGCCGAAGTACCGCTCCAAGAGCACGTCGGTGAAGCCGATGATGGCGTTCAGCGGTGTCCGTAGTTCGCGGCTCATGGTCGCCAGGAATTCG
Organism: Chloroflexota bacterium; assembly: GCA_004297775.1. Classification (GTDB taxonomy): domain Bacteria; phylum Chloroflexota; class UBA6077; order FW602-bin22; family FW602-bin22; genus FW602-bin22. The sequence goes on from SCUE01000004.1 coordinate 131,505, forward strand.
CTCTTGTGTCGGCTGGCCTCTTCGAGCTGCCGAGACTTCTCTTCGATCTCGGCGAAGAGCCGCGCGTTCTGGATCGCGACCGCGGACTGGCTGGCGAATGTCTGCAACAGATCGAGCACGTCGGCCGGATACTCGCCCGGTTCCCGGCGAGCCAGGACCAACGCTCCGACCACGCCGCTTTGTTGCATCATCGGCACCGAAAGGAGGGAGTGAAGTCCCGACTGCACCAGCATCTCGCGGAAGCCACCTTCAACACGGTGATGACGCCGAGCAATTCGTCCTGAGAAGACGGCGGTAGCCATCGGCACTCTGTAGGTCCTGGCGTCCGTAATCGACCTCGGCCAGCGCTCGTCGATGCGGACCGGACCACGGCCCAGGGCGGCTCGGCCCGCGACGGTCGCGCGATCGAAGCGAATCGGGTGGGCTGCCAGTCGGTCGATCGCCGCCGCCGAGACACCATGGTTCACCCAGAGCAAGAGTCGATCCAACTGGACGCGGAAGACCATGCCCGTGTCGGCACCCGTGAGAGTGACCGCGTTCTCAATCAGCGTGTCGAGCACCGTCTGCAAATCCAATGCGGCGCGACTGACCAACTGGAGGACCTGGCTGGTCGCGGTCTGCTGATCGAGCGCCTCGCGCACCTCAGTGGTGCGTTCGTTCAGATCCTGGAACAACCGCGCGTTCGCGATCGCAATCGCGGCCTGGTCGGCGAAGGTCTCCAGCAGGTCCACTTCCGCGTCGTCGAACGGCCGCACCTCGAACCGGACCGCCCGGAGCGCTGCGATCGGTTCACCGTCGCGCAACAAAGGAACGACGACAAAACTGCGCGTGGACAAAACTGCGTCCGCTGGAATAGCTGGAATATCGGTGAACTCCGTGAGCCTCGCCGCCGCGAGGTCGTCGACACGCACGGATGAGCGCGTGAGGATCGCGCGCCCGCTCGTCGTGCGAGTGGTGAATGGCAGACGCACAAATGGCCGCCCTTGCGCCCGGGCCTCGACCACCTGTTCCCGCAATCGCCCGCTGGAGGCCGCGATGGTCGCGATTCCATCGCCGACACCCTCCGAGATGGTCAGGTGTTCGACCGCGAGCAGCCGCGCGGCGGTGTCGACGATTGCGTCGAGAACTGAATGCCGGTCGTTCGCGCGCGTGACCGTTGGCAGGATGTCGGCGGTGGCCCGCTCGCGTTCGCGGGCGGCGGCCAGTTCCCGCTCGCGCTCGGCGAGCAGAGCCTCGAGTTCCTCGACCGATCGACCGCGCACGTGGTCGGACAACGCGTTCTCCTGGCGGGCGGAATGCCCGGCGCCGCTATGCCGTCAAGTCGGGGTCACGTCAAGTTAGTTCAATCAGTAATCTTGCCCGCGACATGCCCTGCTTCAATCGCAAGCGCCCGGGGCGGGCGAGACGCCCATCGACGCAGGAACGGACCGGGTCCCCTCGCCCCGAAGCGCGACTCCCCAGCGGCGCGTGCATCTTGACTGCAACCGGTCGGGCGAGACCCGCGCCCCAGGCAACCGCGGTGTGATGGTCGTAGGCCGCCTCGAACTCCGCCGGCGGGATGATCCCCAGCCCGCCGGGGAGCCGTCGGTAGTTGAGCCAGACGACGTGTCCGTGCTCGCGCGCTCCACGAAAGGCGGCTCTAGTTTCGCTATAGTTTGTGTGGGATAATTTCGCGACATTGGCGAATATGAATGAGAGGGCGCGCCATGGCGAAGCGGGTGGTGCAGGTTCCGATCGAGCCTGAGCTACTCAGCGCGTTGGATGACTTCTCGCGATCGCGCCGCGTCAGCCGTTCGGCCGTGATCCGTGACGCCTGCCGCCGGTACCTGCGCGATGCCGCGACCGCGGCGCGCGACGAGGTGTACGAGGATGGTTATCGGCGGGTGGCGGAAGACCACGCGATCGCGGATGCGCAGGTTGCGCTGGTCGGCGAACTTCTCCCGGTCGAGAACTGGTAGGTGCGGCGCGGCGAAGTCTGGTGGGCGGAACTGGGGCCGCCGGCCGGTCGTCGCCCCGTTCTGCTGTTGTCGCGCAACGCGGCCTACCGGGTGCGCTCCGCCGCCACGGTTGCGCCCATCACCCGCACGGTGTGAGGAATCCCGGTCGAGGTGCCACTCGGCCCAGAGGACGGGATGCTCGCGCAATGCGTCGTCAATCTGGACGATATTCTGACCATCCCGTTGGCGCGACTCCTGAGCGTGCAGACCGAGCTGTCACCCGAGCGAATGACTTCGGTCGGGCGGGCGATCGTGTTTGCACTCGACCTCGACTCGGCGTGACTCCTGATCGTCATCGAGCCGGCCCTGAAGAATCTCGCCGCCGTCGCTTGTCTGGCCGAGCGCGCCAGCGCCGGCAGATATGAGGTCCTGTCGCGGTGCCGTGAACCAATGCAGCGTCCGACTACGCTCCAACGCGGCGTATCGGTCGTCCAGAATCGCGACTCCGCCGAACGACAATCGACGCTCAGGGGATCGCGTGCCTGACCAAGTCCACGAGAAACTGATCGGCGGCCAGGTCCTCCGCTGGCTCGCTGTAGTTCACGTCGGCCCCGGCCCGTTCAGGATCCGCGAGAATCAGACAAGCCGAGCCGTAGAGTCGCTCCAGGACCAGACGGCGGCAGAAGAACTCGAGACGGCGGGCGTACGACGCGCTCTGGAACTCCGATCTCGCTGGAAAGTGCGGTGTCGCGATGCGGCTACCGGCTCGCCGCGACGCCGCGGTGTCGGCCAGAAGAAAGATGTATCCCAACCAGGGTCGGGGAGACGTGCCGAACTGCCCCTCGCGGTAAGCGGTCCAGAAGTCGGTCGCGCTGCCGAGCGCTTCCTCGACCCGGTTGTTGAAGTTGTTGCCGAATGACCCGACCTGGCTCTTCAACTCGATGATCGCGCGGAGTTTTCCATCCGTCAGCACCAGCATGTCCCAGCTCTTGCTGGTGCGGAAATACCCCGGCAACTCGGTCTTGGAGTTGACCGCGGTCGCCCAAGTCTCGGTCCTGTCGACTTTGTAGAAGACGTCCTGCCTTTGAACTCCGCGGGCAACGAGGACATCAATGATGCGCGCCGCGAAGCCGTTCATGTGTTGGCCACCAGTCACGGCGCTGCGCGCTCCCTGATCGGACGAGCCTCGCCGGAATTGGTCAGCGGCCTGGCGCTCGCGCGTGTGCCAGAACTGCCGCACGGCATCGCGGAAGATCGACGGCGCGATCTCCATTCTGCCGCTCTATTCCTCAGGCCGAGGGTGGCCATCCGGCGCGATGGACGCCGCGGCGTCGGCACTCAGCGTCACGCCGAAGGGAATCGCGGCGAGCCGGCGCTGCGCAAGTGCGACGTACGAAGGCTCAGCCTCGACACCGATACTATTCCGTCCCGCCTGAATCGCCGCCGCGGTCGTCGTGCCAGAGCCGAGAAATGGGTCGAGAACTGTATCGCCGACGAAACTGAACATCCGGATCAGCCGGTAGGCGAGTTCGACCGGATAGGGGGCAGGGTGTTCGCGGGTGCTCGCGCCGGTAATATCGCTCCAGATCGGCACGAACCAGCGGAAGTACTCATCGTTCTCGATCCGGCTGGCCTGCTCCATTTCTGGGGTCGGGCTACGGTAACCACCGGGCTTGCGCAGCATCACGATCGTCTCGAAATCGTTCTTGATGATTCCGTTGGGAAGGTTCGGTTTGCCGAGGAATCGGGAGCTATCCGACGCCTCGAGCTTGATGTTGCCGACTTTGAGCCAGATGATCGGCGTCAAGTTGTCGAGACCCAGCGAGCGACTTCGCACCTGGATGTCACCCGGCAATGGGAGAACGTAGTGTCGGCCGCCGTTGCGTCTCGCAATGTTGACGGCACCGACGACGCAGCAGACCCGACCGCCTGGCACGAGTACGCGGTGACATTCAAGCCAGACTTTGTCAAGCTCCGACAGGAACGCTTCGTAGTCGTGGATCTCGCCGAGTTGATCGGGACTCTCGGCCGCGTAGTGTTTCAGGTCGAAGTAGGGTGGCGATGTCATGACAAGATGGACGCTCTCGTCGGGCAGAAAGGAGAGCTCGCGAGCGTCGCCGTGAACGATACGATGACTCGTCGGCGTCGGCTCGCTGGGCACAGTCGCCCGGGAACGACCGTTGCCGGACGCTGCCGGCGTGACGCTTGGCGCTCGGACTTCAGTGCTCAAAACAGCTCCCGACGGCTCGGCTCGCGACGACGCTGGCCGGGGAAAGGATACATCCGAGCGTCAGCGTGTTCGCCGTGAGGTTTGTGTGCGGTTCGGCGTCGCCAAACTCCCGCAATCACGTTCATCACACAAATCACGGAATCAGGCGCATTACGGCAGCCTGTGTATCGGCGACATAGATCCTTCCGCCGTCATCCACGGCGACGCTGACGGGCCGATTGAGCCTCGTCGTCCCGCTGACGACCCGGTGCGGCAGCAGCTCCACTGCCGAGAAGAGCAGCGAAGACACGTTGCCATTGATATCGATGACTCGGATTCGTCCGTTTCCAGAATCGGCGACATAGACTCCCCCGTCAGGCGCCAAGGCCAGGCCACGCGGATACTTGAACTGGGCCTCTTCCCCGTTTGTGTCAATCAAACCCGGTTCCCCTGCACCGGCGAGTGTCGTGACCGATACTGGCCGGCCATCGACTTGAATGACCTTTAGCACCCGGTGGCTAAACGTGTCTGCGACGTAGACGGCGCCCGAACGATCAACGGCAAGGCCGGACGGATAGTTCAAGTAAATGGCGAGCGAAGCGTCATCACCGACCCGTCTGATCCCGCCGCCAATAACCCACATGACTCGCCCATCGGCATTTAGCTTTGTCAGGCGGTTGCGGTCGGCGATGTAGACGTTTTCGGACTCGTCCGCAGCGATGGCGCCGATCAATGAGAAATCGCGACTCGCGGCAAATTGCGAATTACTGAATTCCCCGAATGTGACGCGCGCCCACCAGATGTCATGGTTCGCCGGATCCGCCACGTACACCCAACCGGCACGGCTCACTGCGAGCACGATGGGCGAAACGGTGTGGTTTTCGCCACGCGCTGCCTCGTGCAATACGGCTGGGCGCGGGGCGGCGAAAACAGTTGCGGGACCAGTCGCAGGAATGAGCACCAGCCGATGCTCGAAGGTTCGCGCGATTGTGCTGCGATCGACCGACATCGGAACGTCGTGCCAGCCCACGACATCCGTGGCAAAGACGTTGCCCGCGCGATCGACCGCGAGGCTCCTGACGCTACTGAGCGAAAGAGGACGCGCTTCGGGTGTTCGCGTAAGGCCCGGCTGCGCCCGCCGTTGCGTTGACGTGCCGGGATCATTGACCGCCTCGATCAGGCGCTCAAGTTCGCTCATCGGTGTCAAGGCAAGGTTCGGCGTGGCGGCAGGACTTGGCTTGGCGATTTCGGAGCCGTATCGGATTTGGGGGCGTGAAGCTCTGGTCACCGAATCAATACCGGACGTTGGCGTAATGGCAGCGATCGGTGGAGAAGCTACGGTCAATGGCGAGATCTGCAGTCCGCCGATGGTGGGTGTGGGCACCACGATCGAAGCACATCCGACAATCGTCACAGTTCCGAGTAAAGCGACGATTACCCTCGACACTGCGGCCAAGTTGGTTCGCTGGCGGACACCGAACCTCACAACCAGCTTGCCCAATCTGTTCGGCATCGCGACAGAATTCTAATGGAGGGCTCCCTGTCGTAGCGGTGGGCGCAATGGGCGTCTCGGTCGCGCCATCGAACCTTGGTATGATGGCGCCGATTAAGGGGGATTGCACATTGGGCTTGCCCCGCTGGGCCTGGTTCTGCTCTCGTTGCGGCGTCCGAAACCTTCCACGCGTCCTGCACTGCCTTGAGTGCCGTCACGCCTTCGTGGGACCGCCCTCCGTCAGACGCAGTGCCGTGACCTGTGGACCATGTGGAGCCCGAAACCCGGGAGACGCGAGCTACTGCGAGAGTTGCGGCAAGCGCCTACCGCCGGTGGGCACGCGGCCGTTGATCCTTCCGGCTTCGACTGGCCCAGTCGAAGGCCTGTATATGGGTCGCGACGTGGCATTGCGTGATGCCGAACTGCGAAAGGACACGTGACCTTTCTCGAGAGGCGCCCACGGGAATCGAACCCGTTCATAGCGGTTTTGCAGACCGCCGCCTTCCCACCTGGCTCGGGCGCCGTAACGATTCGATTCTAGCGAATGGCCAGCCGCGAGTCGGCCGCGCTTGCCGTGGACCGCGGTCGTCATCCGAGCGAGTGACAGGGAATGGCCAGGGATCCGCGCTCAACGCGTCGATCACTGCAATTCGGCGGTCATCACCCGCGCGGTCTTCGCGATTGTCACCTGTCCTTCCCCAGGGCGGTCCTACAATCGAATCATCGTGGCCACGGTTCTGATCGTCGAGGATGACCCGCTCATCGGGACGCTCATTGAGGACATCCTAGCCTGCGATGGCTATGACGTCTTGTGGCACATGACCGGCACCGAGGGTCTGCGCGCCGCGGTGGACAACCTTCCCGACGTGATTCTGCTCGATCTCATGCTCCCCGAGATCGACGGATGGACTGTGCTGAGCCAGCTCAAGCAAATCGAGGCGACGAAGGAGATTCCCGTCATCCTCGTGTCCGGGGTGATCGACCGAACACGATCGGAAGAACTGGCACTTGTGGCCGCGAGATTGACCAAGCCGTTTCGTGTCAACGAGCTGCTCGCGACTGTCGGCAGAATCCTCGGCCGCGACGACACGGCCCAGCTTCAGGTGTCGCGCGCCGAGTAACGGCGGATCAGGCCAGCACGGCACACGACGCCACAGTCCCTGGGACAGCGCGAATCCGGTGTGTCCGGTGCCGCCGTTTCGCAGGCATGATGCGCGCGACCCCAGATCGTCGCCCGCGCGTGCGTGACGTGATGCCGCTCGCTCCCTCGCGGCGCTAGACTCGCCGAGCCGCGACGCGGCGCATCCTCTCGACTGAAACGATCGACCGAACAGTGAGCCTCAACCAATCCTCATCCCACGCCGACGAGCACGTTCCGCTCGATCGCTTCCGCGTCGGCTTCGTTCTCTTCACGATCTTCCTCTTCTGGTCGGCGATGTACGTCTACGTGCCGATTCTGCCGGTCTATGCGCGCGGCCTCGGGGCATCACTCACCGTCGTCGGACTACTTGTCGGCGCGTACGGCTTCTCGCAAATGGTGCTCCGACTGCCGGTTGGCGTCCTCTCCGACCGCATCGGACGGCGGCGACCATTCCTCTCGGCCGGCTTCGTCGCGGCCGGACTCGGTGCGCTCGGTCTCGCGCTCGCGCCGACGCCCGAGTGGCTCGTGGTCGCGCGCGGTGTCGTCGGGATCGCGGCGGCCACCTGGGTCGCATCGACCGTCCTCTACACCGGCTTCTTTCCGCCCGGCCAGATGACGCGCGCGATCGGCCTACTGTCATTCGTTTCCGGCATCGCGCAACTCGTCGCAACTTCCGCCGGCGGGCAGATCGCCGAGCAATTCGGCTCCCAGGCGGCCTTCCTTTCCGGCACCGCGATCGCGGCGATCGGGCTCGCGCTCAGTTTCTGGGTTCCTGAACGGCGCGCCAACGCGACGACACCGCACCTGCGCGACCTCGTCAAGATCGCGGCCGTTCCGTCCCTCCTATCCGTCAGCATCATCAGCGCGCTCAGCCAGTACGCCTCCTGGGCCTCGACCTACGCGTTCGTTCCCGTCTACGCCGATATCCTTGGAGCCAACCGAGCCGATCTTGGTACGCTCACGGCCGCGTCACTCGCGGCGCAGACCATCGCTACCTTGATGGTCGCGCCTTTGTCCCACCGCCTCGGTCCACGGCCCGTGATGGTGGGCAGCCTCCTCGCGCTGGCGCTCAGCATCGCGGTGGTGCCGTTTCAAACCGACCTGCTGCCGTTGGCCCTCTGGCAAGCCCTGGGCGGCTTCGGTCGCGGCCTCTGCCAGACTGGACTGATGGCGGCGGCGGTTCGCGGCGTCGATCCGAATCGTCGCGCGACCGCGATGGGCGTCTACCAGGCTGTCTATGCAATTGGAATGTTCGTCGGACCGGTCACGGCCGGTATGGTCGCCGACAACCTCGGCCTGGCCGGCGCGTTCTACGCCAGCGCGGGCCTGGTCGCGCTCGGCGCCGCGATGGCGCTGCGCAGCCGATAGCCGATCGCTCTCGCCATCAGAGGCAGTCACAACGCAGTCCGACCCAAGTGTCAACGGTTCGCCGTCGACCAGCAATCGTCGACACTGATTCGGCGGAGCGCTCCGAAGCCATGGCTATAATGCGCCGCCGTGACTGAGAAACCGCGCGTTCTCGTGACCTCCTGGCTCGTGCGCGAGAGCGAGCCCGCCATTCAGGTACTGCGCGACGCCGGCTGCGAGGTCGTCCTCGGCCGCAGCCCTCGCCCGCGCACCGCCCAAGACATGGCCGAAGCCGTCCGCGGAATCGACGGCATCGTCGCCGGGAGCGACAATTACTCTGCGCCGGTCCTGAACGCAGCCGATCGCTTGAAAGTGATCGTGCGCGTCGGCGTCGGCTATGACACGGTCGACCTCGCCGTCGCGACCTCGAAGGGCATTCAGGTCGGCACGACGCCGGGCACGAACCAGGACGCGGTTGCGGACTACGCCTTCGGCCTTATCCTCGCGCTGGCGCGCCGCATCGTCTCTCACCACAACTCGACCGCCGCTGGCGAATGGCGGCGCGAACCAGGGCCGGATGTCTGGCGCAAGACGATCGGCATCGTCGGGGCGGGCGCGATCGGACGCGGCGTCGCCCGTCGGGCGCGCGGGTTCGACATGAACGTCCTTCTCTATGACGTCGTTCAGGATCAGGCGTGGGCGTCCAATCTGGGCGTTCGCTACGCCGGGCTGGACGAGGTCTTCCGCCAGGCCGACTACGTCACGTTGCACGCGCCACTCCTGCCGGCGACGCGCAACCTCGTCAACGCCGAAAGGCTCGCGACCATGAAGCCGACCGCCTACCTCGTGAATACCGCCCGCGGCGAGTTGGTCGATCTCGACGCCCTGGTCGCGGCGCTGCGGAACAAGACGATCGCGGGCGCGGCGTTGGACGTATTTCCGAAGGAACCACCGACCGGCCATCCGATCTTGGCGATGGAAAACGTGATCGTCTCGCCGCACGTCGCCGGTGGCAGCATCGAGGCGAACATCGCCGGCGGGACGATGGCGGCCGAAAGCGTCGTCGCGGTCCTCCGCGGCGGACGCGTCGCGCACTGCGTCAATCCCGAGGTCCACGCACGCGCGTGATGGGTCGCCGAGGCGTCCTCTCCGCGCGGTAGTCACAAAGAGCGCGCCAAGGAGAAGCGTCATGGCATCGAGTCGTCCCCCGGTTGTCGCGCCAAACGGCGTCGTCGCGGCAGCCCATCCACTGGCGGCCGTCTCCGGCCTGCGCATGTTGCTTGCCGGCGGCAATGCGATCGACGCGGCCGTTGCGGTCGCGGCCTCGCTCAACGTCGTCGAACCGTACATGTCCGGAATCGGCGGCGTCGGCTTGATGATGATCACGCTGGCTGATGGCCGTCGGCGCGGGCTCGACTACGCCAGCCACGCCCCGGCTGGCGCGCGCTTCGATCTCTATAAGGATGACTACCGCAAGCTCACGATCGGGCCGCTCTCACCACTGGTGCCGGGCAACTGCGGCGGATGGCTGACCGCCCTCGAAACGCACGGTACGATGGATCGAAAGACCGTCTTCGGCCCAGCGATCGAGTACGCCGAGAAGGGCTGGCCGGTCACACCGAAGAACCAGGCTTTCATCGAGGGGAATCTGCCGAGCATGGACGAGTCTGGCAAGAAGAACTTCGCGTCACACGGCCGGGCGCCACGCGTCGGCGAGATCATCACCCAACCGGAGCTGGCCGCGACGTTCCGCGCCGTCGTCGAGGGCGGAAAGGACGCGTTCTATCGTGGCCCGATCGCCTCGGCGATCGCGTCCGACGTCCAGCGGCGGGGCGGCGTCCTGACGAAGGAAGACATGGCCGCCAACGCGCCGATCTGGGTCGACCCGATCAGCACGACCTATCGCGAATTCGAGATCGCGACCCTGCCGCCGCCTTGCTGCGGTATCCAGTACCTCGAAGCGCTCAACTTCCTCGAAGGCTTCGATCTGGCGGCGATGGGGCACGGCTCGGCCGATCACGTCCATTCCCTGGCTGAGGCGATCAAGATCGCGGTCGCGGATCGCGTCCATTACATGGTCCGGCCGGATTACCCGGTCGCCGGCCTCCTCAGCAAGGCGTACGCGGCGAAACGTCACGCCGAGATCGACATGTCGCACGCGCGATCGAGTCGCGGCGATCGCTGGCACCGGTACGAAGATCCGGCCGCGATCAAGGCCGGCGATCCCAACTCCCTGAAGCACGAGCAGACCACGTCCTTCTCGGTGATCGATCGTTGGGGCAACGCCGTCACCGTCACGCAGAGCCTCGGCGGCGGCTTCGGGTCGGGCATGTGCCTCGGCGGAACCGGCGTCTTTCTCAATAACTTCTGCTTCTGGTTCGATGTCGATCCCGAAAGCCCAAACGCGATCGGGCCGAATCGTCGGGTGGCGATGTGTCTGGCGCCGGGACACATCTATCGCGGTGGCAAGATCGCGCTCGCGATCGGCACACCGGGCGGCTACGGCATCCTCCAGACGACGACCCAGATGATGACGAACTGGATGGACTTCGGAATGAACACACAGGAGGCCATCGACGGCCCGCGGTTCCGCGCGGTTGTCCCGCCGGGCGAGGACGCGCGCATGTTCACCGACGAGAAGCCGATGTCGTCCACGAACGGCGCGGCGTTGATGATCGAATCGCGGTTCCCGGCCGAGACGTTCGCCGAACTGGAGCGTCGCGGACACCGGATCGACAAGCTGGGAGACTGGAACGCGGCCGTTGGCGGCGGTCAGGGCGTCTCGATCGACCCGGATTCGGGTGCGCGCATCGGTGGCGCCGATCCGCGCCGCGATGGAGCCGCGGTCGGTCACTAACCAAATGGCGGCGTCGTGCCTCGGGTCGTCAGATCCGCCGCGCGCTAACGGCGCGCGGACGGACCGACAGGGACACCCGCCACGTTCATTCGCAGGCGATAGACGCTGGTCGTCGCGGTCAGGTAGAGCGACTTCCAGTCGGAATCGCCCCAGGCGAGGTTCGCCGTCACCTCGGGCATGTGGATCCGCCCCAGATGGCGACCGTTGGCGGCGAACACCCAGATTCCACCGGCGCCGGTGCAGTAGACGTTCCCCTCGGAGTCGACTTTCATGCCGTCCGGGACGCCTCTCTCGCCGGCCGCGCCCTTCAATTCGGCCCAGACGCGCCCGTTCGAGAGCGAGCCATCGACGGCGACATCGAACGCGCGAATGTGCGCCTTCGCCGAGTCGTCGATGTAGAGGGTCGTCTCGTCGGGCGAGAACGCCAGACCATTCGGCCGCTCGAAATCGTCGACCAGCAGATGCAGGCGGCCGGCCGAGTCGAGCCGGAACACGCCGTTGCACGGCGTCTCCCTGCCTTCGGATTGATTCTTCAGACCGTAAGGCGGATCGGTGAAGAAAATGGACCCATCCGAACGGACGACGATGTCGTTCGGCGAACTGAGTCGTTTCCCTTCGTAGTTGTCGGCCATCGTCTCGACCGAGCCATCGGCGTTCACGCGCGAGACGCGCCGGCCCGAATGCTCGCAGGCCAGCAGTCGGCCTTGGTGATCGAGCGTCAGTCCGTTCGCGTTCCCGGACGGAGTCCGAAAGGTCGTAACCTCCGGACCCTCACCAAGGATGCGATAGCGAACCGTGCGATTGTTCGGAATGTCGCTGAAGAGTAGATCGGAGCCGCGCCAGACCGGGCCCTCGGTGAACGTGAACCCGGTCGCAATGCGGTCGATCATGGGCACCAGGCGTCGAAACAGCGGATAGGACTCCTCGAATCGGTACTCCACCTGGTGCCTCCTTACATCGTTGTTACTTGCCGACTTCCCAGAGCATCGTGTTGCACGGCTCCAGCTTGCCGCTGTGATGCGACCGGATGCCGGCATCGAGGATCGACATCGCATCGAGATTGAAGTCGGCGTCCATCGTTGGATGAAGGGGCTCACCGGTTTCAATGTGATGGATGAACTCCTGCGCCAGCGTCGCGCGACCCTCCGGGAACGCGTCGCCGGGCACGACCTTCGGCTCCTGGCCCTTGCCCTGCACGAGCAGAACGTGCGCCTGGTTCCCCGCTCCCTGTGTTCGCATCGTGCCGGTCGTGCCGTACAGGATCGGACCGGTCGGCATCAGGTGATCGACCGTGCTCCAGGTCGCGGTCAGGATCGCCATGCCGTTCGGGAAACGAACCGTGATCGTGGCGTTGTCGTCGGCCGAACCGTAGTGACTGTTGGCGTTCATCTTCATGCCAAACGCCGCCTCCGGAGCCGAGCCAAAGTACCAGCGCGAGAGGTTCGCGCCGTAGCAGGCATAGTCGAGCAGCGCGCCGCCGCCGTTGTTGGCGCGGTGCCACCACGTGGCGGCCTTTTCGTCATCGGTGAACATCGCCGTCGGCGCCTTCACGCCCGGGTGCGTCGATCCGTACGAAAGCGGGCCGAGCGATCCGTACCGGGTCGTGACCTGCCAGAGCCGGCCAATCGCGCCTTCGTCGACCAGCCGCTTCATCGCGCGCATCGCGCCCGACCAGGTGCTCGGCCAGTTGACGGCCAGTTTCGTGTTGGCCGATCGTGCCGCGCGAACCATTCGCAGCGCGTCGAACTGCGAGGCCGCCATCGGCTTCTCGACCATCACGTGCGCGCCGTGGGCGGCACACGCCTCGACGATCTCGCCATGCCGGCTATTCTCTGAATTGTTGATGACGATGTCGGGCCGCTCCTTGTCGAGCAGTTCCCGCCAATCGCTGTACTGCTTCTTGACACCGATGTCGTTGAGCGCAGTCTGAATCGTGTTCGCGCGGCTCGACGCCGACGTCACATTCTTTTCGGCAACTTCGGGCACGGTGTCGGCGATCGCGACCATCTCGCAGCGTGGATCCTCGGCGAAGCGACGCATCAGCTCGTTCACGTGCATGTGCGCCACGCCGACGACGGCAACCCGGTATTTCTTGCTCGCCACGGAAGAACCTCCTTGGAGTTCGGTATGCGCGGCATCCTATCACGGCGACAGCGAGGCCCTGGCAGCATCGCGGTCGTCGCGGTTGCTCTCGCGCGCCGTCCAAGGGAGCGCGAGGGTGAAACCCTCGCATCCAATTCCTTCTTTCTTTACCAGACTCGAATTCCGAGGGCTTCGGCCCGGCTGAGCAGGAAGTCGCGCGCCTTCGGGATGTCGCCGACATCGGCGTGCTCGATGATGAGATACCGCTCCGGACCGATCGTCTCCATCCGCCGGATGAACCGATCGTGGTCGAGGATTCCCTGGCCGGTCGGGCATTCGTCGATGTGTGTCACCAGGCGTGGCTGAACGACGACGTCCTTCGTGTGGCCATTCAGGATGCGTCGCGGTCCGAGGACATCGACCATGTGATCGATCGCATCGCCACTCCGATAGACCGTCTCGAGGCGTAGCCAGTTCACCGGATCGAGGTCGCAGCCGATCGCCGGCGACTCGACAGCGTCGATCACGTCGCGCATCGTTTCGGCCGAATCGAGCGTCACGAGGACGTGCCCCTCAAGACCGATGCGCGTGCCGTGGTCCTCGGCCGCCTTGACGCATTCGCGCAGGCTCGCGATGAGTCGATCCTTGCAGGCCGGATCCCAGTTTCCGGGGTGTGGGCTCCACGGGCCGGAGCGCACCCAGTCGCTGCGGTCGACTCCGGTCTGCGCCAGGCTGCCGGGACCGGAGTGGCAAGAGTGAGCGCGAAGTCCGCCCGCGATCCGGAGGGCCGCCTGGAAGACACTGATGCCCTGCCGACGGACGCCGTCATCCGGATGGATCAACGGCGGGCGATGCCCGATCGCCTGGACCATATCGAGCCCGTGATCGTCGAGGATCGAGCGCACGCGACGGATCGACTCGTCGGTGGTCGTGAACGGATCGTCGAGATCGAAGCGGGTAAAACAACCCGTGAAACCCATCGCGCGGACTGTCGCGGCGTGCTCGGCCGTGAACTCGTCGATGTGCGCGGGAAAGACAGAACCGGAAACAGCCAGACGCATCGCTACTCCTCGAAGCCCCGGCCCGCCGCGCCGGCAGCCGGCCGGCGTCGCCGCGATCCGACATCGCGTGCGACGGTGAAGGAAGATACGCCGGGTCCGCCGGCCGGTCAAATGGATGACCGGATCCCCTGGCATCCAGTACGATGCACGGCACATCACCGGGGAGACGCGCGTGCAGATCGCTCTGGCCACCACCATTCTGTCGAACTGGAACTACCCTCGGCCGCTCTTCAGTGCGATTCCCTCGTTCGAGGAGCGCGCTCCCTTCCTGTTGTGGACGCGCTTGTCCGGATTCGACGGTATCGACATCGCCGACTCGTGGATGGACTGGCATTCGATGTCGGAGGACGACTTGCACACCCTCCGCGATCAACTGGACGATGTCGGGCTCGCCTGTTGCGCGCTGAATCCGTATCGATGCATCGTCGTCAAGCATCCGGACGCTGCGCGCAATGAAGAGAAGCTGTTTCGCAGCGTCGAGGTCGCTTCTCTGCTCGGCGCGACGTATCTCAATCTGGCGCTCTCGTTGCCGTTCCCGGCGCGCATGACCGATCGCGAGCGGGCCGACCGACAGACAACGCTCGCCCGCGGTGAGGATTACTCTGACGCCGACTTCGAAGCGACCGCTGAGAAACTGCGACGCCTGGCCGACCGCGCCGCGACGCGCAACGTGCACTTGAGCATCGAATTGCACGACGACGGCATGACCGACCGGTCCGAGTTCGCGCTGCGGCTCGATCGGATGGTCGATCGACCGAACGTCGGCGTGAACCCCGATCTGCAGAACGGCTTCCGAGTGCCGTATCCGACCGAAGATTGGCGCGAGGCGCTCCTCGCGATGGCGCCGCGCACCAACTTCTGGCACGTCAAGAGTTGCACCCGCCGATTCGTTCCGGAGACGGGCCGATACCAATCCAGCCGGGCATCGCTGATCGACGGCGACATCGACTATCGCTGGGCGCTGACGAAGCTGCACGAGCACGACTTCGACGGCTGGATCAGCATCGAATCCGGCGGCGGCGATTCGCTGCATACGATTGAGGAAGACCACAACTATCTTCGTTCGCTGATCCGGGAGTGGTTGCCGCTGATGCGGCTGTAACAGGCATCGCTCCGGCGCGCGTCTACAGCCGCATCAGCCTGGCAATAAGACCAGACATCCTGCGAACGCGTCGGTCTGGTGAGGGCAACCGCGGCTCCAGCGTCGGTCACGCGATCAAGACTCGCCTGGTATCCTTTGACAAGTGAGCGAAAGCCTGCGCGGCTTCTACGGTCGCATCGACGATGTCGCCGCCACCGGTGATCGAGTGGCTGTTGCGACGATCGCGCGCACGCGCGGCTCGACGCCGCGCGAGACCGGCGCCAAAATGATCATTCGCTCGGCCGGGGAGACGCTCGGCACCGTCGGCGGCGGCTGCGGCGAGGCCGAGGTTTGGCGGACGGCGCTCGACGTGATCGCGGACGGCAAGCCCCGGATGGTCCACGTCGAACTGACGGAAGAGATCGCGATGGCCAGCGAGGGCGTCTGTGGCGGCACGCTCGATGTCTTCGTCGATGCCTGGGGACCCGATCAGCGCGCGCTCCTCCGCGGCGGCGCGCTTGGTCCAGGCGCGGCGGCCGACCTGGCGCTCATCCCGGCGATCGAGGCCGGTGAACCGGTCGTTCTCGCGACCGTGATCGAACGGACGCGGGCGTCGGCCGTGCCGATCGGCGCCAAGATCCTTGTGCGATCCAACGGAACTTTCGCCGGAACCTTCGGTCTGGCCACGCTCGACGCCGCCGTCGCAACTGATGCGGTCACAGCGCTCTCGGCCGATGCGCCGACGACGCGCGCCTATCCACTTGGCGACCGTCCGTCGGCCGGGACCGTCGACGTACTTCTCGAACCGCATATACCCCCGTCGGAGATCGTCATCTTCGGCGCCGGCCATATCGCTCAACCACTCGCGCGCTTGGCGTCGATGTGCGACTTTCGCGTCACCGTCATCGATGATCGCGCGACCTTCTCCAATGCCGAGCGCTTCCCGGACGCGGATTCGATTGTCGTTGCCGACGTCGAGTCCGCCGTACGTGCCTTGCGGGTGACGCCACGGACTTACGTCGTGCTCGTCACGCGCGCGCACGCCCACGACGTCTTCGCGCTGCGGCACCTCATTCATAAGGACTCGGCCTACATCGGCATGATCGGCGCCCAACGGCGCGTCTGGGCGGTCTTCAAGCTCCTCAACGACGAAGGAGTGTCGGCCGATCTCCTGGCGAAGGTTCACGCGCCAATCGGCGTCGACATCGGCGCCGAGACCCCGGCCGAGATCGCGATTTCTATAATGGCCGAGATCGTGAACACCCGGCGCGGCGGCCCCGCGCCGGTAATGTCAGATCGCCTACGCGATCGCTTCCAACGCCGCCTGCGCGCGAACGAGAGTCTGGACGAACCGGACCTGACGTAGCGCCGGAGGCCTTTTCGGCTACGCGCCGCTTCCTGCGCGGGCCTCGTCGACCAGGCGCTTGACCAACTCGGTGTAGGTCAGGCCACGCGGTTCGGCGTCCGTCCGAAGCCACGCTGACTGGGCGTCGTCGAAGTGAACCTCGACCCCGATCCGCGGCATCTTGCCCTTGCCGCGGCCGCGCGTGACCACGCGCCAGCCCTCTGCATCCTCGGGAGTCCGCAACGGCTGTGGCTCCGTCTTCGGCCGCACGCGCGGCAGACTGCGTGTCGTGTTGGCCGCGTCCGTCGCACTCAAAGGTACTCGCGACGATAGTACGCGATCTCGATCGCCTCCGACCGCCGTCCGGTCACCGGGCGCCAAACCGCCGGGTGCTTGGTTGGGTCAAGCGCGACAGTGATGAAGCGGCCGGTCGACGTCGGCCCGACGATCCGCACCCGCTCGGGGAAATCGGGATGCACCACGACGGCCCAGGTTCCTCGCGCAATCAGATCCTCGATTTCCACGGCGCCACGGACCGATATTATTACGCCGTCCTGGGGAGGGATTGCGAACGCATGGAGGTCACTGTGTGAGAGATTTCGAGTACCTCGCGCCCGCGACCATTGATGAGGCGCTCGCGGCGCTAGCCGGCGGGAACGCGCGGCCCTTCGCGGGCGCGACCGACGTGCTGGTACAGATGCGCGTCGGTCGCATTGCGCCAGATCGATTGGTCGACGTCAAAAAGATTCCGGAACTGAATCGACTCAGCTTCGATGCAACGCGAGGCTTGAGCATTGGCGCGGCCGTGCCGTGCTATCTCATCTACGCCGATCCGACGGTGGTCAAGAACTACCCAGGGCTGGTCGACTCGGCGTCGATCATCGGCGGCATCGGCATTCAGGGCCGCGCAACCCTCGGCGGGAATCTCTGCAACGCCGCGCCGAGCGGCGACAGTATTCCGACGCTCATCGCTCTTTCGGCGGTCGCGGTCGTTCGTGGACCAAAGCGCGAACGGCGAGTGCCGGTCGAGGCCTTCTGTATCGCGCCGGGCCGAACTGTCCTCGAAGCTGGCGAGATCCTCGTCTCCATCGACATCCCGACGCCCCGGCCGAACAGTGGCGCTCACTACCAGCGATTCATCCCACGCTATGAGATGGACATCGCCGTCGTCGGCGTCGGCGCGTCGGTCGAGCTTTCCGCGGACAAACGAACGATCGTGGCGGCGCGGGTCGCGCTCGCGTCCGTCGCGCCGACACCGCTTTTCGTGCCGGAGGCCGGCGTAGCGTTGGTCGGCACGACCGGTGATGACGCGGCACTCGACCACGCGGCCCAGGCGGCTCAAGCGGTGGCTCGCCCGATCACAGACATGCGCGGGTCGGCCGCGCAGAGACGCCATCTCGTCGGCGTCTTGACCCGACGCGTACTGCGCGGCGCGATCGCCCGCGCGCGAGGAGAAACCGTCAATGCCAGCCACTAGTTCCAGAGTCCGCGTCCAGTCTACGATCAACGGTGACGACCACGATTTCCTGGTCGAGCCGCGCCAGAGTCTTCTCGAAACTCTGCGCGACGTGCTCAACCTGACCGGCGCAAAAGAAGGCTGCAACGACGGCAACTGCGGCGCGTGCAGCGTCATCATGGATGGGCGACTCGTCAACGCCTGCCTCGTTCTCGGCGTCGAGGCCCAGGGCGCCACAATCACGACCGTCGAGGGGCTTGCCCAGAATGGGAATCTGATCCCGCTGCAGCAGGCATTCCTCGAAAACGCCGCGCTCCAATGCGGCATTTGCACGCCCGGATTCCTCATCTCGGCCAAGGCTTTGCTGGATAAGGAATCGAACCCGACCGAACAAAGGGTCCGATTCTGGCTCTCGGGCAACCTGTGCCGGTGCACCGGCTACGACAAGATCATTCGGGCGGTGATGGACGCCGCCGAGCGCGCGCGGGAGGCGAAGACATGAAGACAGCCGATCGACTGAACCGCTCCAACATCGTTCTCTCATCGACGAACTACAAGGTCGTCGGCACGCGGCCAATTCGCCACGACGGCGCTGACAAAGTGACCGGACGCGCAATCTACGGCGCCGATTTCAAGATCACCGGACTACTCCACGGCAAGGTGCTGCGCAGCCCACACGCGCACGCGCGCATCCGCTCGATCGATGTCTCGAAGGCGCTGGCGTATCCCGGCGTGCGCGCCGCGATCGTTGGAAGCGACTTCCCGGAGGCCGAGGACAAGTGGCAGGACCTCGGTGAGGGCAACGTCAATCTGAAGCACCTCAGCGACAACGTGATGGCGACGGACATCGTCCTATACCGTGGCCATGCCGTGGCGGCCGTGGCGGCGATAAGCCCGCACATCGCCGATGAGGCGCTCAAGCTCATCGAGGTGGACTACGAGGTCCTTCCGGCCGTTCTCGACGTGCGCGAGGCGATGAAGGACGGCGCGCCGCTCCTGCACGCGAGTCTGACGACGCAGGAGTTCGGCAAGGACACCGGCAAGCACAGCAACATCGCGCAGCACTTCCGCCACGAGCTTGGCGACGTCGCAAAGGGCTTCCAGGAAGCCGACGTCATCGTCGAGCGCGAGGTGCGCACCGCGACCGTGCATCAGGGTTACATCGAGCCGCATAACGCGACCGCTCTCTGGAACGCGGATGGCAACCTGACCGTCTGGGGAAGCACCCAGGGCGCGTTCCCGGTCCGAGATCAACTGGTCCAAGTCCTCAAGCACCCGGTGTCCAAGATCAAAGTCGTGCCGACTGAGATCGGCGGTGGATTCGGCGGCAAGATCCCGCTTTACCTCCAGCCGATCGCGGCCATCCTCTCCAAGAAGACGGGTCGCCCGGTCAAGGTCCTGATGTCACGCTCGGACGAGTTTCAGGGAACCGGTCCGTCTCCGGCGTCGTGGATCACCTGCCGGATCGGCGCAAAGAAAGACGGCCGGATCACGGCCGTCGAGTCGATGCTGGCGATGGAGGCTGGGGCGTATCCGGGTTCGGCCGTCGGCGCGGCCTCGATGTGCATCTGGGGCCCGTACGACATTCCGAATGGCCGGATCGACGGCTACGACGTGGTCTGCAACAAGCCGCGTTCGTTCGCCTATCGCGCCCCGGGATCAACCCAGGCCGCGTTTGCGTCCGAGGTGCTGATGGACGCGCTGGCCGAGAAACTCGGAATGGATCCAATTGAGCTGCGTCTCAAGAACTCAGCCAAAGAGGGCACCCGGCGCATCGATGGCCCGGTCTACAACCGAATTGGCGGAGTCGAGTGTCTCGAGGCGGCGCGCAACCACGATCATTGGAAGACCCCACTCGAACCGGCCAAGGACGGCCAGAAGCGTGGCCGCGGCATCGCCCACGGCTTCTGGTTCAACGTTGGCCTGGCGTCGAGTTGCTCGATCAGCGTCAATCCTGATGGCACGGTCACGTTGATCGAGGGATCGACCGATATCGGCGGCACGCGCACATCGGTCGCAATGCAGGCGGCCGAGGTACTCGGTATCGCGGCCGAAGATGTGCGTCCGAGCGTTGTCGATACGGATTCGATCGGGTTCACGCACGTGACCGGCGGCAGTCGGACCACGTTCGCGACCGGCTTGGCTGCCTGCGAAGCGGCACAGGATATCGTGCGTCAGATGAAGGAGCGCGCGGCCAAGCTATGGGAGATCGACGCCTCGGCGGTCGACTTCAAGGATGGCGCCTTCTCATCCGGCTCCAACCGGGCGACGTTCCAGGAGATCGCGGGGAAGCTCGGTCATACCGGTGGACCGATCACGGGACGAGGCAACGTCGATCCGGGCGGTCACGGCGGCGCATTCGCGACGATGATCTGCGACGTCGAGGTCGATCCAGAGACGGGCAAGGTTCGCATCCTACGCTGGACGACGGTGCAGGATGCCGGCAAGGCCGTTCACCCGAGTTACGTCGAGGGGCAGTTGCAAGGCGGCACCGTCCAAGGAATCGGCTGGGCGCTCAATGAGGAGTACCAGTTCAATTCGAGTGGCGCGATGACGAATCCGTCGTTCCTCGATTATCGGATGCCGCTGACGTACGACCTGCCGATGATCGACACGGTGATCGTCGAAGTGCCGAATCCGGGTCATCCGTTCGGCGTGCGCGGAGTCGGCGAGGTGCCGATCATCCCGCCTCCGGCCGCGCTGGCCAACGCGATCAACGACGCGATCGGCCTGCGGATGAGCCGGCTGCCTATGTCGCCGCGCAACATCCTCGAAGACATGGGTGTCATCGCGCGCGAGTAGTCGCTTGGAAGGGCTGGCCTGGTCGCGAGGCGGCTACGCCAGCCCGTTCGCCGTGAACAGGAAGGCGGAAAGGAACCCGAGGATCGTCGCGATCCCGACCATCGGACCGCCTTCCTCGAACGCCTCCGGCATCATCGTCGCCGCGAGCATCGCCAGGATGCCGCCACCTGCAACCGCGTTGACGAATGTGGCTGCCTCCGGCGACGCGCCTGACATAAGGAGGTATCCAAGCGCCCCGACCACGGTACACCCGGCCATCAAGCCGCCCCAGAGCACCATGACGCGCACAGGGCTAAATCCGCCGCGCACCATCCCGACCGCGCTCGACATCGCCTCCGGGAAGTTGTTGAGGAACACGGCGACGACGAACGATGGGTTGTACGTCGCCAAGCTCACCGCGGTGACGCTTGCGCCGATCACGATCGATTCGGGAACACCGTCGAGCAAAGCGCCGAGGAAGATCGCGAACGGCGCTCCACCGTGCTTGCGCTGACCCTCTTGCGCAACCGCGACGTGCTCGGCCTGACGCAAATGGTGGATTCCGTTGATATGTAGTCGCGGCAGATGGTCGATGTGCAAACGATGGAGCACATCCTGAAGGTGAGAGCGGTTGCGCGCGATGTAGGCCCGCACGAGCGATGGCTTCCGAAGGTGGCCACCGTGATCCTCCAGCATCCGATTGCCGAGCAAGAACAGGCCTCCTCCGAGCAAGAAGCCGAACGCGACGTACAGCCAGGCCGTGATTGCATCCATGCGGTGGTGGACGATCAGACTCTCGGCGCCGTGGAAAGCGAGTTCGAGTGCGAGCGCCTCGATCAGCGCGCCGGCGCCGAACGCCATGATCGTGGCCGTCCACTTCTGCGCCGGTCGCAACCAGATGCCGAACAGCGCACCGATCGGCAAGGCGATCGCGGCCGCGAATGCGAGACCGGCCGCGACGATCGCCAAGCCGAAGTCCAGGCCACCGGCAGCGTCGGCCTGAAACGCGGCGGCGAGAAAGATGGGCGACACGTTGTCCGCCATTCTCCGGTCGCGGGCGTGAGATCGCCGATAGAATCGCTCTGTTAGCGGCGTGGCCCGGGAGCGGCGATACCAAGCGCGTGCTGAGAGAGGCGCACCGGTGGCGACAGTCTTCATACCGCCGTTGATGCGTGATTTGACCAACGGCCGCGATCGCATCGATGTCGATGGCGCAAATGTGCGCCAGATCGTCACCGCGCTCGAAGCGCTCTACCCGGGCATACGGGCGCGGCTTGTCGACGGTGAGACAATCAGCCCACGCGTCGCCGTGGCCATCGACGGGTACGTGACGCGCCTCGGATTTCTCGAGCGCGTCGGTCCGACCAGCGAAGTGCACTTTCTGCCCGCGATCAGTGGAGGGAACGAATGAGCGCGACGATGCCACAGCCACCGTCAGGCGATCTCGGCAGTTTGCTCCGCCTCGACGGGAAAGTTGCGGTCGTTACCGGCGCGGCGCAACGAATCGGGCGCGAGATCTCCCGCGCTTTCGCCGGACAGGGGGCGGCCGTCGTCGTGACCGACATCCAGGACGAGCGCGGCCAGGCGACGGTCGAAGAGATACGCGCAGCCGGCGGCGAGGCAATCTATCGTCGTGCCGATGTCTCCCAATCCGGCGACATTGCCGACATGGTGCGATTTGCGGCCGATCGGTACGGCCGGCTCGACATCCTCGTCAACAACGCGCACTGGGAGAAGGTCGGCAACGTCGTCGAACTGGACGAGGAAGATTGGGATCGCTCGTTCGACGTCCTGCTCAAGGCCCTCTACCTCGGCTGCAAGTACGCCATTCCGGAAATGCGGACAGTTGGCGGCGGCGTGATTATCAACATTTCCTCGGTTCACGCCTACCACGTGTCCGACCGGTACGTGACCTACCAGGCCGCGAAGGCGGCGGTCGTGCATTTCACGCGTCAGGTCGCCTGGGACTTCGGTCCCGACAATATTCGCTGCAACTGCGTCTGTCCGGGGGCCGTGCCGCTGCCCTCGGAGGTAACCGAGCACTCGGCGCGCGATCCACTCTTCGTCGAAGAGCAGACCCTGCTCAAGGCGATCAAGCGAATCGGCCAGCCCG
Source organism: Chloroflexota bacterium (assembly GCA_004297775.1). Lineage (GTDB taxonomy): Bacteria > Chloroflexota > UBA6077 > FW602-bin22 > FW602-bin22 > FW602-bin22. Next base: position 154,407 of record SCUE01000004.1, read on the forward strand.
CGGATATCGCCCGCGCGGCGCTGTTTCTGGTGTCCGATCTGTCATCGTGGATCACGGGGCAGGCTCTGACCGTGGACGGCGGCGAATTCATGACGTTTCCATCGACCGGCGCGCAGCGCACGCGTCGATTCCTGGAGGCGCATCCGGAACGGGTTTCGCCGTCGTACCGGCTGACGCCGTAGCTCACCCTACCGAATGGTCGGGCGACCGCCGATATCGTGGGGAGGATGGAGCAGCGCATCGTGACGGACGCGTGACAAGATCGGAAACGAGCACCGCGTGATCGCTCGACACGACCTTGGAGCACCGTTAGAATCGGGCCGTTCGCGTCGCGCCCAGGGACTGGGTGGGGTCGCGCGGGTGGGGCAGGCGGCAGGGATGCGGGTTCGACTGATGGTGCGGGCGGGGGCCATTTTGATGGCCTTAGCTTTGCTGTTGGTGGTGCCGCTTGAGGCCGCCGCGCAGACATCGACGCCAACGTATACACGAACGATTACTCCGACGTTTACGCGGACGCTGACGCGGACGATCACACCGACGCGCACCCGCACCCTTTCGCGGACTCCCAGCAATACGCGGACGATCACGCCGACCCGAACCATCACGCTGACGCGGACGATCACGCCAACACGGACCGTCACGCTGACGCGAACCCAGACGCTCACCCGAACCATCACCCCGACGAGAACAATCACCCTGACGCGCACGCCATCGCTGACGCGCACGATCACGCCGACGCGGACCGTCAGCCTGACACGGACGCCGTCGCGCACGCGGACAATCACGCCGACGCGAACGGTTACCTTGACCCGGACGCCATCGCTGACGCGCACGATCACGCTGACGCGCACGATCACGCCGACGCGAACACGGTCGCTGACGCGCACGATCACACCCACCCGAACAATCACATTGACGCGTACTCCGTCGCTGACGCGGACAATCACGCCAACGCGAACGGTTACGTCGACCCGGACGCCATCGCTCACGCGCACGATCACGTTGACACGCACGCCATCGCTCACGCGAACTCAGACGCTCACGCGAACGATCACGCCGACGAGAACGATCACCCTGACGCGCACGCCATCGCTGACGCGCACTCAGACGTTGACGCGGACGGTGACGCGGACGCCGACTCGAACGGCGACGCCGACAATCACGCAGACGCCGACACGAACCGGCACGCCCACTCAGACATTGACGCCGACGCGCACTCTGACGCCAACGCGCACGATGACGGTGACGCAGACGCGAACGCCGACGCGCACGCACACCGTGACTCAGACACGCACGAATACGGCGACGCGGACAGTCACGCCGACACGCACGGTCACGCTCACGCGGACGCCGTCGCTGACACGGACGATCACACCGACACGCACGGTCACCCTGACGCGGACGCCGTCGCTGACACGGACGATCACACCGACACGCACGGTCACCCTGACGCGGACGCCATCGCTGACACGGACGATCACACCGACACGCACGGTCACCCTGACGCGGACACCGTCGCTGACACGAACCATCACGCCAACTCGGACGGTCACCCTGACGCGGACGCCGTCGCTGACACGGACCATTACGCCAACTCGGACAGTCACCCTGACGCGAACGCCGACGCCGTCTCGCACGATCACACTAACCCGCACGATCACGTTGACGCGGACGCCCACGAACACTCGGACGATCACACCGACGCGAACGCCGACCGCGACGCGGACGGTCACACAGACGCGCACCCCCACGAATACGCCGACGGTCGGTGGGGTGAGCTTCCGCCCGGCGGCGCAGCCCGCCGCGATTCGGATCGCCGAAGACGACGCCCTCAGCGCACTCCAGCGCGTCGCGCCCGCGGCCGGTCGGGTCAACTGGGCCAATCGCGCGATCGTCCGATCTCTCGCGCCGGGCGAATCTGCCCATGTGACCGCTGAGTTCGCGGTGACACAGTTGATCGCGGCGCCACGCTTCCGTGTCAACTCCAACGGCACCGTCCTCATTGATCCGGCGACGATCCCCGCGCGACTCGAACCTGGGCGGCGCTACGCGATCGGATTGACGGTTCGTATGCCCGAGGGTTCCGGGAGCCAACGACTGGCCACGATCGAACTCAGCCCCGATGGCGGCCGGTCGATAGACGAACGGTTAATCATCCGACTCGTACCGCGCTAGCGCGCGTCGGCGACCGGCCTACAATCGGCCAAAACCTGTCGGGAGGCATCCACAGTGGCATCGATGGTCGTGGCCGCAACCGAGAAATCTCTCTATATCGACGGCGAATGGCGAACGGCGCCAGGCGGTAAGATATTTGCCGTCAACAATCCGGCAACCGGGAAGAAACTGGCCGATGTCGCCGACGGCGGGGTCGAGCAAGCTCGTCAGGCGATCGAGGCGGCGCACGCCGCGTTTCCATCCTGGTCCGCCACGACGGCCGACCGCCGCGCGGTCCTCCTGACGAAGGCCGCCGCGCTCATGATGGAGCGGCTCGACCATCTTGCGGCCGTTCTCACCAGCGAGAACGGGAAACCGCTGGCCGAGTCACGCGGCGAGGTCACGATCGGCGCCGGATTCCTGCAATGGAATGCCGAGGAAGGCCGCCGCGCGTACGGCGAGGTGGTGCCGAGCACGGCGGCCGATCGTCGCGTCCTGACATTCCGCCAACCGGTCGGCGTCGTGGCGGCGATTACGCCGTGGAATTTCCCGTTCAGCATGGTGACGCGCAAACTCGGTCCGGCGCTCGCGGCGGGGTGTACGGCGATCCTTCGTCCGGCTCGAGCGACTCCGCTCGTCGCCTTCGAGATCTTCAAGATACTCGACGAGGTCGGTTTTCCGCGGGGCGTCGTTAATCTCCTGACCGGGATCGATTCGGCCGGCGTCGGACGCGAGCTGGCGACGAACCCGCTCGTCCGAAAACTGACGTTCACCGGCTCGACCGAGGTTGGGAAGTCGCTCCTCGTCCTGGCGGCCGGCACGATCAAGCGCGTTTCGCTCGAGCTTGGCGGTCATGCGCCGTCGATCGTGTTCGACGATGCCGATCTCGAAAAGGCCGCCACCGCCGTCGTCGCATCGCGCTTTCGCAACGCGGGGCAGACCTGCATCTGCACGAATCGTGTCTACGTCCAGAACTCGATCGCGGCCGCCTTCCAGGCGAAGGTGGCCGCGATCGCCGGTGCGATGAAGGTCGGAAACGGCGCCGACGCCGGTGTGCAGATCGGCCCGCTCATCGATGCCCGCGCCTACGCCAAGGTCGAGGACCACGTCGCCGATGCGGTTGGCCAGGGCGCTCGCATCCTGACCGGAGGTCGGCCGGCACAGCCAGGGCCCGGACTGAGCGGCCACTTCTACGAGCCGACCGTTCTCTCCGGCGCGACGCACAAGATGAAGGTGATGTACGAGGAGACGTTCGGTCCCGTTCTGCCCATCGCGACGTTCGAAACCGAGGACGAAGCGATTCGCCTGGCGAACGACACACCCTTCGGCCTGGCGGCGTACTTCTACGCGCGCGACATCGGGCGAGTATTCCGCGTCTCAGAGCGGCTCGACTACGGCATCATCGGCGCCAACGACCCGGTGCCGGTTGGACCGCACATCCCGTTCGGCGGCTACAAAGAGAGCGGCCTCGGCCGGGAGAACGGCTCAGACGGCATCTACCATTTCCTCGAAACGAAGGCCGTTTCGATCGGCATCTAGCCGACTGACGGAGAGCTGCCGCGGTGACTGATCTCGGCGGCTCTCATTCCTGGCTACGTGACGCGGCTGGCGGGGTCGAGCGCGCCCACGGCGGGGCTCTGGCCGCGCGTTCCCGACCCTCCGACGACGATCTCGCCACGGTCCGAGGTTTCCCGGTCGCCGAGCGCCAGAGCATCGGACCTCGCATCGAACGCGTTCGCTTTGGGGTGGCGCCGCCAGCAACAGCCATCCTGAAGAGCGGCGGCTTCTGGCGCGGCGCGCGCGAGTCGATCCTCTACGAGTCTGGCTTGCTGGATTTCGCGATCGACGGCGCGCCGCGATTCCTCGGCTCCGGCGCCGGCGCGTGGATTCTCATCGAGGATTGCGATGCGACCCGTCGACCAGACCTGGCGTCACAACAAGACGTACGAGCGGTCTTCCAGCGGCTGGCGAGCATCCACGCGCACCACCGGAACCTTTACGAGCGTATCGACGAGATCACGCGCGAGTCTCTCGCCTCGGCGCCGCTCACAATGGCTTCGCCGTGCGACGCGATCGACCGCGCGGACGATCTTACCGAAATGGTCGTCGCGGCGAGCCGTTCCCGGCAGACCTGGGAGATTGGCGCGCGCGAGGTGGCCGCGCTCGACTCGATTCGCGAGTGGGCGCGTGGGCCGTTCGGCGTGACGCTGGCCGATGCCGAGACGACGCTGCTGCACGGCGACTACCAGGTCGGAAACTGGCTGATCGACGCGGCCGAAGAGGTCCGGGTCATCGATTGGGAGTTGGCGGCGGTCGGACCCGGAATCCTCGACCTCCAGTTTGTCGACGTCGACGGTCGATGGTCGGTCTTCGCTCCGTCCGGTGACGACGCGCTCATCGCGCTGGACGCCTATTGCCAGCGCTGCTCCGACCTTCACGCCGCCGTGCCGCGCGATCCGGTCGCGGCGGCGCGCGACGCCGTCACGTGGGGCGCGATCGCTGGCGCGCGGGCGCGATTGGCCGACTTCAGGTCGGGCGAGGGCAAGACGCGCGGCAATCGCGCCGAGATTCCGGGACAGGTCGTCGACCTGATCGCGATCAGCGAAAGGGGAGCAAGGCGTCGTCTGGGCCTCTGACGGACTGTCGTCGTGGCTCAACGGGTGGCAGGAATGGTCCGGAGCTCATCGAATCGACGATGAACTGGACGATCCGCGAGCGGGCGTCGGCGGTCATTTCATGGCCCGCGTCGGGCACGATAACGTACCGCGTGTCGTTGCCGTCGCGCATGAGCACGCGCGCCAGTGTCGCCGCCCGCTCGACTCGCGTCGCGCCGAGGAACTTGTCCCAGGCGCGCGACGTGGTCGCGGTGTCGGTATCGCGTTCGCCGACACCGATCCAGAACCGAATGCGTCGGAGGGCGTCGACGTTGATCGATCGTCCGACCGCCGCGCTCATGTCGCGCACGCCGAACGGAAATTGCGGATCCTCAGCGATGTCATTCATCGGGGGAAGCGTGTAGCCGCCGCCGCCCAGGAGCGCGACCGCGCGCGTCTCGGGGGCGTAGGTGAGCGCGTAGCGCTGCGCGAGCGACGCGCCGCGCCCGAAGCCAAAGATGGTGACACGGCGCCGCAGTCGAAGATTCGCGTCGTGCGCGACATCCTCGACGATCTCTCGAAGTCCGCGAATCAATCCGGGTGACTCGGCGGCGATGACGGCGGGATCCAGGCTGTCGTCCTGATACTCGATGCGCGGCGCGATGAGGAACCAACCGTATTTGTCGGCCGCCTCGATGAAGTCGCGGGCGAGCGCATCCGGCTCACCTTCTTCATCCGCCAGGACGATCACGATCGGCAGAGGTTGGCGCGCGGCGGCGTCCGGTGGCGCGTGGACGAGCACGCGCGGCCGCGCGAACGATGCCTGATCGGCCGGTAGTGCCACAAATCCGGGCAACGTCGGAACATCGAATGGTTGCGAGGCGACCACCAGCGCCAGCACCCCAGCGACGCCCAGTCGCGCCGCGCGGTCGAGCCAGGACGACGCCGGGAACCATACGGGGCCGGCGCTGAGCAGCCGCCCGAGGGCGCTTCGACCCGAGGTAACGAGCCAGAGCGACGCCAGTCCAATCGTCTGGAGCCCGATGCCAACCGCGAGGGTATTCGCGTCGGTCAACCATTCCGCGCGCGCGGCCAACAAGACGACGATAAGCGCGAGGTGGACGACATAGGCGAATAGCGCGTTCTGTCCGAACGGGATCAAGAGCCAGCCGATCGCGGCACTCAGGGGACGCCAGAAGTAGTGGATGATCGAAAACGCGAGTGAGAAAAACACTGCGCTCGCGAAGAGGCGCGCCGGCGGTAGATTCCACTTGGCGAACGCGGCCGTGATCGCCGCGCCGACATCCGGCACGTAGCCATCGAGCAGCCAGGTCGAATGCCAGAACCAGATGAACGCAATCGCCGCGAGCACGAGCATCGCCTGTCCGCGTGGAGCGCTCAGGAAACTCAACCGGCGAGTGACGGTGTCTCGATACCAGCCGACCGCAAGCCCGATGACGAAGAGGAATTGCCAGGCCGCGATGTAGTAGAAGCCGCCCTCGGCCGGCCACGGCAAGGAAATCGGCCAGAACTGATGGATCGTCCAGATCGCGCCGCTTACGCCGAATACGAACCAAGGTCGATGACGCGCGAAGCCGAGGAAGACGCTTGGCGCAAGTGCGACGAGCACGACGTACAGATTCAGAACGTCGACCAGATAGTAGGATGATGAGAACGACAAAACGCGTGGGATTTCGACCCTCGGGTCGAAGTTGGCCGCCCACGGTAGGCCAAGGCGCGCCGAGAGCCACATGTACCCCAAGGTCACGACCACCGTGATCGCGGCTAGCTGGGCGACCCGCCTTCCGGCCTTGCGAAGCACCGCCGCGGCACCATCCCGTTCCGCGATCGGCCGATAGACGACGCCCATGACGACTGCCGAGAGAAAGAGGAATCCCTCGGCGGCCGATGTGAAGAATCGATTCCCGCCCGTGAACCAGTAGTACGGCGTGTTGATGTCAAGGTGATCGACCAGCATGGCGAAAACGCAGTACCCGCGCAGCAGATCGAGCCGCAGGTCTCGCCGCGAGACAGCGCGATACGTCCAGAGGCGGATTCGATCGCGCACCAGACGAGGAGCATCGGCGCTGAAAGCGCAACGACGCGGGAGCCGGAAGGGCGTCACCGGCATGCGAACAGAGTATCAGACGCGATACCACGGAAAGGCCAACACGACGGCCGCCGGTCAGCGCTGGCGACGCGCGTCAGCCCGCCGCGATGGCCTCAGGCGTGACGGAACGCAGTGCCAGCCGCCGATTAGGCGAGATATGCCTTCAGGCGGCGCACGACCGGATCGTCGCGCAATCGCGCCAGCGCCTGCGCCTCGATCTGGCGCGCACGTTCACGTGTGACACCAAGAGCCTTGCCAGCTTCCTCGAGGGAGTGCGCGCGCTCGTAGCCGATGCCGAACCGGAGCGCAAGGACCGTCATCTCACGCGAACCGAGCTGGCTCAAGGCGCGCCGCACATCTTCGAGCAGACAGAGATGCTCGGCCTGCTCGTCGGGAGGCTGTCCTTTATCGGCCACGACATCGCCGAGCGTCGCGTCGTCCTCGCCGAGCGGCCGTTCCAGCGATACCGGCTGCTGCGTCGCGCGGAGCGCGTCCTCGACCTGCGTGACGGTGAGACTCAACTCGGCAGCCGTTTCCGCCGGGGTCGGACGGCGACCGAGACGGAGGCGCATCTCCTCCTCAGCGCGAGCGATCTGGCCGATGCGTCCAACCATATGAACCGGAACGCGGACGACCCGTGCGTCGTCCATCAGTGAACGCCCGACCGCCTGGCGGACCCACCACGTCGCGTAGGTGGAGAAGCGATATCCCTTCTCGGGATCGAATTTCTCGGCCGCGCGACGCAGCCCGAGCGCGCCTTCCTGAATAAGGTCTTCGAGGGGCAAGCCACGCCCGCGGTACTTCCGAGCGACCGAAATGACGAGGCGCATGTTCTCTTCGACGAGTCGATCGTGTGCCTGGCGCGGAGTGGGACGCGGGTCGCCAGGAGGCGGCACCAACACGCGCTCGCCACGCATGCGACGGGCCAACGTCCACTCCTGCTCCGCCGTCAGCAGGGGGCCGCGTGGAATATCTCGGAGGAGAAGCGCCAGCGCGTCGAGATCACCTGGCTCATCGTCGGCTGGCACATGGTGGGGCGGCGGCGCAATTCTGATCTCTGGCGCGATCGCGATGTCGACCGCTCGTTCGGTCAGGACACTCTCTGTCATCGCTCTCCTGGGCAGAGTGAACTAGGGACCGGCAACACGCCCAGCCACGCGCACCGCCGAATGGGACCAAGTCACGCGACCCCGTTGCGCAACACGCAATCGATCTGCCGCGACGTATTTCTTGGCACGAATAGTACGGCCTGAACGATCGGATTTCTAGTCCCGAATTCACGAAGAAATGTGCAATGTTATGTCACATTGTGCAATCGGTTATGTTTACTGACAGTCATTATTGTCTATCTATTCTCAGCCAGTCGTGTCGATTCCGGCCTCGGCTCGACTGATGCCGGTCGCGAATCGGGCAATTCGCGCCGCTCCCATCCAGGCACTTTACAATCGCGCCGCGATGAACGAGCGACCGGCCCGCGAGGCGCCGGCGACGGAAGCGGGTCACCTCGCCGCGAGCATCGCCGCATATCGATCCGACGACTTCTACGACGAAGCGTTCAGCGCACCGGGTGTGCCGCGTCCGCACTATCGGAACCTGATTCAGACGCTCGCGGCGATCCCCGACTCCGAAGTGCGTGACCGTCGCGCTCGGATCGAGCAAGCGTTCATGAATCAAGGCGTCACGTTCACGATCTATCGCGACGACGCCGGAACCGAGCGTGTCTTGCCCTTCGATCCGATGCCACGGATCGTCACGCGCCGCAAGTGGGAGCGAATCGAGGCCGGTCTCCGCCAGCGCGTTTGGGCGTTGAACGAATTCATCGACGATATCTACCACGGTCAGCGCATCCTGGCCGACGGCACGATCCCGGCCGACCTCGTCCTCTCCGCCCCCAACTTCCGGCCCGAGTTCATGGGGTTCGATGTCCCGAAGCGTGTGTACATCCACATCGTCGGGTCCGACCTCATTCGCGACGAAAACGGCGATATCTACGTCCTCGAAGACAACCTGCGAACGCCCTCGGGCGTCAGTTACGTCCTGGCAAATCGTCAGGTCATGAAGTGGATCTTCCCCGCCCTGTTCTCGGTGCACAACGTTCGACCAGTCGAGTTCTATCCGCAGGACCTACTGCATACGCTGCGCCACGTCTCGCCCGGCGGCCGGGAAGATCCGACGATTGCGCTCCTAACACCCGGTATCTACAACTCGGCCTACTTCGAGCACACCTACCTGGCCAAGGCGATGGGCATCGAGCTTGTCGAGGGTCAGGACTTGATCGTAGATGACGGCATCGTCTATATGCGCACGACGCGCGGGCCCCGCCGAATCGACGTTCTCTACCGCCGCGTCGACGATGACTTCCTCGATACTCTAGCGTTCCGACCGGATTCACTCCTGGGAGCGGCTGGGATGGTCAACGCGGCGCGACTCGGCAACATCACGATCGCGAATTCGATCGGCGTCGGGGTCGCCGATGACAAAGCGTTGTATGCCTACGTGCCCCGCATCGTCAAGTACTACACCGGGTCCGACCCGCTCCTGCCGAACGTACCCACGTACGTCGGGGCCGATCGACTCGACCTCGCATACATCCTCGAGAATCTGCCGCGCCTCGTCATCAAGACGAGGAACGATTCGGGCGGATACGGCATGGTCATCGGTTCCCACGCGACGCGCGCCGAGTTGGATGACGCTCGCGCACGCCTCGTGGCCGATCCGCGCAACCACATCGCTCAGCCGACCATGGCCCTGTCGACGCACCCGACATTCTCGGCCGACGGTCTGGTCGCACGGCACGTCGATCTGCGGCCGTATGTGCTCTACGGCGACGAGATACGCGTGTTGCCCGGCGGACTGACGCGAGTGGCGCTGCAAGCGGGGTCCCTGATCGTCAACTCGTCCCAGGGCGGCGGAAGCAAGGACATGTGGGTCCTGGCATCGGACTTCGATGTCGTCGATTGAGCGCGGCGGACTCCTCAGTCGCGTCGCCGACACGCTCTATCTGATCGGCCGCTATCTGGAGCGCGCCGAGCACGGCGCGCGACTCCTCGATGTTCACACGAACGTTGCGCTCGACCTGGCAGAAACGACGCCCGAGTGGCGCGAGTTGATCGCGCTCTGTCAGGACGACGGCGGCTACCCGGCTAACTGGCCGATCGACGGCCATTGGGTGGCGCGTTTCGTCGTCCACTATGAAGGAAACCGCAACTCGATCCTGGCGTGCTTATCGGTCGCGCGGGAGAACACCCGTGGCGTACGCGGCGCGATCTCGAGCGAGCTATGGGAGCAGATCAATGCTCTCCACCGGGCCGCGCGTCACGATGTCGAGACCGGTTCCTGGCTGACTCACACCCACGCGTTCCTGCAATCCGTCAAGCAGGGTGCCCACCTTTTTCATGGCATCGCCGACGAAACGATGCTGCACGATGAAGGCGGCGCATTTCTGCGTTTGGGCAAGAACCTCGAACGAGCGGTGAACACCGCCCGGCTCGTCGCCACGAAGGCCAAGGGACTGACACGACCCGATGGCGAGCCGGATCTGGCCCGGTGCGCCGCCTTACTCAAGATGTGTAGCGGATTCGAGGCGTATCGCCGCTACTATGCCGCCCCAGTCGAACCGGTCCGCGTCATCGAGTTTCTGCTCCTGAATCAGACGTTCCCTCGATCGGCGCTCTGGTCCGTCAATCGCGCGGCTGATGAGGGTCGCGATTTGGCCCGCCAGGGCACGACCGGCCGGGCGCCAGAGAGACTCCTGGGAAGCCTGCACGCGCAACTCGCCTACGCCGGTCCCGACGATCTTGCGCCAGAGCGACTCGGCGACTTTCTGGCGCGTTTCCTCGCGCGGGCGACCGAGGTCGAGCACGCCCTGGTGGACGCGTTCTTCCCGCGCGATGGGCGACCGCGCGTCGTCGGGCGCCAGGCTTTCGCGCCGCAGCAGCAACAACAACAGCAGTGATGGCGGCGCGCGAGCGGTCCGATCTGTCACTGGACGCGCCGCGGCACCTGCGCGTCCGTCACGTGACGCATTTCGACTACAGCGACGAAATCATCGATACGACGATGGAGTTGCGGCTTCGCCCGATCGATGGCGATGGACAGCGTCTCGTGAGCTACAACCTCGTAATCGATCCGCGAACGTCGGTCCGCGGCTTTGCCGATCCATCCGGCAACTGGGTCGACACATGGAATTACGGCGGACTCCATCGCGCCATCACGATCGCGACAGAATCGGTCGTCGAGACCGGACTTCCACGACTGAACGGGCCGCCGCCACCGCTGTCGATCGGCGAGGACTTCGCAATGCGCCGATTCGATGGCCCGATCCTCGATCTGCCGCTCGTGCGGGCGATCGCCGATCGACGCCCAGACCTGGCGAGCCTCGACGGTCTCGACGCGATGACGGCGGACATCCACGATCGCTTCGAATACCAGCCGAGCGTGACTCACGTGCACTCCACGGTCGCGGACATCGTCGCGCACGGGCGCGGCGTGTGCCAGGACTTCGCCCATCTCTGGATCGCCGCCTGCCGCGCGCGCGGGATTCCGGCGCGCTACGTCAGCGGCTACATCCGTAATACGGTACCGATCGACGGGGCGCCGCGACCTGGCGCGTCGCATGCCTGGGGCGAAGCTTGGCTACCAGGCTCGGGCTGGCTCGGCTACGACCCGACGAACTGGTCGATCGAAACCCGCGGTCGCGTTCGCGCCGACCATGTGCGGGTCGCGACCGGCCGAGACTATCGGGACGTGCCGCCAACGCGCGGAATCTATCGCGGGACTGCCCGAGAATCGCTCTCTATCAGTGTCACCGTTATGGATCTCGACGCGGTCTCATCGCAAGCGCCGGAGCCGTTCGGACGGCGATAGACGCTCCGCCGCCCCGACGCCATCGCCAGCCCCTCCTTCGAGTGGGGCTGGTTCATAGGGTCTAGACCGCTCCCGGGACCGCGCCGGCGGAGGTTTCCGGCGCCAATACCGACGCCGCCGCCGACCGCGTGAGCGACAGCGATTGCACTCGCACCTGAACGGTCTCGATCGTCGCCTCCATCGACGACGGCGACGCCGCGGCCGAGTCGCCGCGACCGAGCGCCTCCAGGGCGTGGCCGAGCCGGTCGAGCACAAGGCTCATCTTGTTGGTCGCCTCGGCGGCCAAGCCCGCCAGATCACCGATGCCGGCGTCTTGTTCCGGCTTGACGCTATCGAGCAATTCGATGAGTGAGCGCAGGCTGTCGAGGATCGCCGGTCCCGGCTTCGGCGGCACCGGTAGCCGCGGGGACCCGGCCGGTGGCAGGACGACCTCGCCATCCGCGCCAGTCGGTGGTTCCTCCGACATCGACGCACGCATTTCTTCGATCGTGAACGACATGTTGAAACTCTCGAACTCGACGATACCCTTATCGGTCGCGATGCTGCCGCGCGTCGCATCGACGTGCAGATCGACGCTGAGCGAATGCCCCTCCGCCGAGCGGCGTCCATTGGCGCCAACATTGAGGCCCAGGGCGCTCAAATCCAGGCTGAGGTCGAACGACGTCTGACTCGTTCCGCTTCGCTCCAATTGATCGAAGATCGAACGAGCCATTTCGGAGATCTGCGCGACGAGGCCATCCGGCATCGCCTCGGCCGGCTTCAACGCTGTCTGCGCAATGGCCGGCCACTGGGATCCGGCGCGCGAGGCCATGGCATCGCGGGCATCGCCCTTGCCAAGTTGACGAAACAAACTGGCGACATTCTGGGCACCGTTGGGAATCCCCGCCACGGATACCATCATTCGACTCCTTCGCGATCGCCGCGATTCCGTCCGCGACGTCGGCGGTCGTTCCGCCGTTCTTTCAGACATGATCGGCACACCTAGGGGATTCCTTTAGCGCGTGATCGTGCCAGTTCACGAGCGGTGGACGGGCTTTGCGAGAGGCGATGGCTTGTTGTCGGCACTGAGGCGCCGCGACCCGGCGCCGCCATAGACCCGATCGTGCCAGAATCCACGATCGTGAATGGCTCGACCGGTCCACTTGTGTTCGATCTGGACGGCACACTGATCGACAGCCTGGGCGGCATCGCCGCGACGTGTCGCGTCGCCTGTCGCGCAATCGGCGCGCCTGAGCCGACGGACTCAGTCGTCGTACCGTTGATCGGGCTGCCACTCGCGGAGATGATGCGATGCGCGCTGCCACCCGATATCGAGGCGGAGCGCGTCACGGAATCGGTCGTGATCTACCGATCGCGCTTCGATGACGTCGCGCTGCCGATGACGAAGCCGTTTCCTGGCGTAGCCCGGCTACTTGGCGATTGGGCGCGACAGAACCGTCCCCTGGCGGTCGCGACCAGCAAATCGATCGCGGTCGCCGAGCGCGTCCTGGCGTACGCCGATCTTCGACGCCATTTCACCGTCGTGTGCGGTGGCGACGAGGTCTCGCGCGGCAAGCCAGCCCCAGATCTCGCCCATCTCGCGCTCGATCGACTCGGCGCGACCCCTGATCGCGCGATCGTCGTTGGCGACACCGCCCACGACATGCGGATGGCGGTCGCGGCTGGCGTTCGCGCGATCGGAGTCACCTACGGCGCCCACGATCGAGCAACCCTTCTCGAATCCGGCGCTCACGTCACGATCGACCGGTTCGACGACCTCGCAAAGCTCTTCGACGGCTGACGGGTCAAGGCTTGGTCGCCGGTCTGGTCCGCGACGACCAGACCTCTACACAACCAGCGGCGGCGGCATCCCGAGGCGGGCGGCGATGGCGGCGGCCGAACGCGCGTGGCGGCGCCCGTCGCGTAGCGACATCGTCAGATGCCCCGGGAAGAGCGCGTCCCATTCCAACTCGGCCAGATGCTCGACGGTCGCGGCCGTGTCGGTCGGCGAACAGTCCCAGGTGTTCTGCAGCGACACGCGCCCGCCGTAGAACAGCGCATCGCCGCCGAATAGGCAAATTCGCAGCGACGTGGCCATGAGAAATGAGAGATGCCCGGCGGCGTGGCCGGGCGTCGCGATCGCGCGCAACGTCAGATCGCCGACGCCGACGCGCTCGCCATCGACCAGGGCGCGATCGACCGGGCACGGAGCGAACTCGAAATCCAGCGGATAGATCCCAGCCAGACGCGCAACGTGGACGCTCGTCGCCGCCTCGTCGCCCGATCGCAACCACGGCGCGCATTCAGCACTCGCATACACGCGCGGCGCAATCCCAATCAGTTCCGCCAACGCGGCGCGCAAGGGACCGGCCCCGGCTGCGTGATCGCCGTGCGCGTGGGTGATGAAGATGTGGCGAACTCGGCGTGGGTCGAGCCCATCGCCTCGCAGGTTTTCGATCAGCGCCTCGACCGCCCGGCCGCCACCGGCGTCGATCAGCGCAATCTCCTCGCCGCCATCGACGGCGTAGACGTGGCAGTCATGGTCGTCGGTCAAACCGAATCCGAGTCGGCCACTTGCGACCAGATGCACCCGCTCGACCAGACGCACGCCGGCACGTTAGCACAGACCGGCGTTGGCTTCGAATCGCGCGAGCGATGTCGCCCCGCCGGCCGGCGAAACGAGCCCGCTTCGACGCCCCCGCGGCGCTACGCCGATTCGCGCACCACCAGAATCGGTCGCAGCAGACCCCGAGGCACCGTCTCACCATCCAACAGCGCCGCGACTGCCAGGCGCGCCATCTCGTCGGCCGGTTGCGCGATCGTCGTCAATGGCGGAAACGTCGCGCGCGCCTGTGGCACGTCGTCGTACCCAACGACCGCGATATCGCCGGGAACCGAGCGCCCGGATTCGGCAATCGCCGCGAGCGCCCCGATCGCCAGCGCATCGGTGCAACAGAACAGAGCGTCAGTCCGCCGATCGAGCGCGCCGCGCGCAATTGCAGCGCCATCGACGAAACCGAAAGACCGCGCCGAAACGACTCGCGCATCCACGTTCTTCGGCAATGCGCCGAGAAACCCCGCCACGCGCCGCTCGACGTGCTCGAATCCAGGCGGACCCGCGATCACCACGCAGTGACGGCACCCGCGAGCGACCAGACGCGACGCCGCGAGCCGCCCGCCCTCGTCGTTGTCGATCGCGATCGCGCGACCGATCCATCCCCGCGGCACGCGATCGATCAGCACGAGCCGATCGGCCAACTGTTCGATTTGACGGGGAAGATCCGACGCGACATCGGCCAGGCAGGCGATCACGCCGGCCGCGCGCTGTGCGATGAACGCGTCCAGGTGGCGTGTCTCGCGGTCGCGATCCTCGGCCGCGTTGCCGATCAGCACCGTGTAGCCACGCGCAAAGGCGGCATCTTCAATCCGGCGGGCAAGATCGGCGAAGAACGGATTCGAGGCGTCCGGAACGAGCAGTCCAATCGTGCCGCCTCGTCCCGAGCTCAGCGCCGCCGCGACTGGATCGCGCCGGTAGCCGAGATCGGCAATCGCCTGTACGACGCGCTGACGCCGGTCCGCGCTGACCCGACGCGGACCATCGTTCAGGACGTACGACACGACGGCTGTCGAGACGCCGGCCGCGCGGGCAACGTCGTTTCGCGTAATCGGACTCATCGAATGGTGGCGCGCGTACCCATCGAATCGCTATTCTACGCGCGTAGATCAGTCAGGAGGAACCGATGTCTCGCAAAGTGCGCGTCGCCATCATCGGCGTAGGAAACTGCGCCTCGTCGCTCGTCCAGGGTGTCCACTTCTATCGCGACGCGGCCGACGACACGCCCATCCCCGGTCTCATGCACACGCGGCTCGGTCCCTACCACGTCGGCGACATCGAGTTTTCGTGCGCCTTCGACATCGACCGGAACAAGGTTGGCAAAGACCTCTCCGAGGCGGTCTTCGCGCCGCCGAACAACACGGTCAAGTTCACGGATGTGCCTTACCTGGGCGTGCCGGTTCTTCCCGGGACGCTCCACGACGGCGTCGGCCGGTACACGGCCGATCTCGTCCGGCCCGTCAGCGTGCCGGGCGTCGATGTCGCCCGCGTCCTGCGCGACACCAACACGGACGTCGTCGTGTCGTATCTGCCGGTTGGTTCCGAGATCGCGACGCGCTACTACGTCGAGCAGGTTCTCGCCGCGCGATGCGGCCTCGTCAACTGCATTCCCGTGTTCATCGCTCGCGAGAACGAGTGGCAGCGTCGCTTCTACGACGCCGGCGTTCCGATCGTCGGTGACGACATCAAGAGTCAGGTCGGCGCGACGATCGTCCACCGCATGCTGGCGCGCCTCTTCGCCGATCGCGGCGTGCAGCTCGATCGCACCTACCAACTGAACTTCGGCGGGAACACCGATTTCATGAACATGCTCGAGCGCGACCGCCTCGAGTCGAAGAAGATCTCCAAGACGAACGCGGTCACGAGCCAGCTGGACATCGATCTGGCGCCGGAGAACGTGCACGTCGGACCGTCCGATCATGTGCCGTGGCTGCACGACCGCAAGTGGTGCTACATCCGCATGGAGGGCACGACTTTCGGTAACGTGCCGCTCAACGCCGAAGTGAAGCTCGAGGTATGGGACTCGCCAAATTCGGCCGGCGTCGTGATCGACGCCGTGCGCTGCTGCAAGCTCGCGCTCGATCGCGGCTTGCGCGGCGCGCTCACCGCGCCATCGGCTTACTTCATGAAATCGCCGCCCGAGCAGCTTCGCGACGATGTCGCGCGCGACCGCGTCGAGCGGTTCATCGACGGCGTCGACGTCGAGGTCGCAACCGGACGCGAATTGGTCGCCGCCGGCCGCTAGCCCGCCTTGCCTCTGGTCGTCGCGACGAGCTCAAAGCCGGCGACGACGACCAGAGCACCGAGGAACGTCGGCACGATCTCGACGCCGAACAGGGCAGGTCCCAGCGCCGGCAGGAGAGCCGATCCGAGCCACCCGCCGACGACGCCGGCGCCAATAGCGCCGAGGAATCCATACGGCAGACGACCCGGCACGACCATGTCGGCCAGACCGCCGATCAGCCCGGCCAGTCCGAGCTTGATCGCGAGCCCGATCGACCAGAATGCGAGCATCGTGCCGGCGGCCATCAAGACCATCAGAACGATGAGTGCGATTGCCAGTGGCGCCATCACGTCGTCATGTATAGCGCGTCGGAAGCCTTGCGCGTGCCGGCGGAACCTGTCACCATTGGCAGCAGTCTCGGCCGGGGGCGCAAATGTCTTGACCCAGGGCGTTCAATCTGGCCGGCTTGAGCCGGCCGCAACTCACGGCATCGACCACGCCGTAACGGCCTGCTACACGTGTACGCAGTGGCGTGAGTGTCTCGTTTTCATCAGCGACTCAGGCATTCGGATCGCGCTCTGCGCCGCCTGTCTGCCATCCACGGTCGACGAAGCCGTCGCCACGCGATCGCCACCGCGCGGAGACGGTCGCGTCCCCGTCGCGGCGAATCGCTGAGGCTACTCGGGCGGTGATTCGCGGCGGAAGATCAGGAGATAGATCATTCCGAGGATCGTGAGCGAGAAGAGCACCACGGCCATTGCATCGAAGGAATCGAGCGTCATCGCTGTCTGCCGCATTATCGTCCCTGGCACGAAACCGCGCGCGCATTCGATCGCGGCGCGCAGAGGAGAGGGCGTTGGCACGGTCGCCGCGTCGATCGCCTAGGCCGGGCCGCGGACGGCGGCGTCCGGCCGTCGAAGAGCCGACCGACGAAGGCGCCGTCCTCGATCAGTTCGAATTGCCCGCCGAAACGGCCGATTTACCGATATCACTTGGCGAGCGGCAGAAGCGACGCGATCTCCTCATCCTCGGCGGCCTGACGCCGATCGTCGTCCTCGGCCTGATTGGCTTCATCCTGCTTCTCAGCAGCCAGTTCGTCAAACCCGACCCGAATTCTCGCGCCGAGATCACGCGCGCGGCCGCCGAATCATCGGCGCGTCGCGCCACTCCGACGATCGCGGTCGTCGTCGAGCCAATCGATCCCACGCGATTGAACGCCGGCGTCGTCGAGAAGCCGCCGGCGTTCAGGTGGCCGGAGGTCGAGGACTGGAAGTTCATCGCCAGCCCCGGCAAACCGGACGAGCAGGCCGAGTACACGCCGTTGATCGCATCGACCGACCTTCGGCGACTCGTCGCGGCCGCGTCGGTCGGCGTCACGCGCCACGGCACGGCCGACCAGGCCAAGGGTGCCGCCAAAGAACTGGCCAAGTCGTATCCGTTGCGCTCGTCGTCCGCCAACGTCCTGGGGATCGAGGCCTACTTCGGGTTCATCCCCGACGACAGTGGCTTCGGCCTCGCGACGAGTCACGAAGTGTACCGCATCCACATCGAGCTGACCGCCGCGACCGGCCCGATCAAGCCCGAGCAGCGGGCCGATTTCGAGTACCACACCCTCCATCTGGCCGACCACATCGCCCGGCGGGTACAGGAGACGCTGACTTCGGCGTTCCGGACCGGCGTCGAGGCGCAACTCACGCACTATCGCGATCACATCGGCCGTCGCCTGCCGGGCGGGCGTTAGCCGAGTGCGGATCGCCTTTCTCGATTGGGTTCTCGATCCGGCCAAGCCCGGGCGCTCCGGCCTGAGCGACATCACGTGGGAGCTTGCCCAGAACTTCGTCGCGCTCGGTCACGACGTACACGTCATCGGCGCCTACGACGACGCGCCGGCGCCCGAAATTGGGGCGACCCTCCACCGTGTCCACCGACCGGCGCTGTGGCGAAGGAATGTCATCGGTCAATGCGCGACCTGCGCCGCTCTCGCTCTCAGGCTTCGCCGGATTCCTCGTCCGGACGTGGTGATGGCCCCGGAGTACATCGCGGCGGCGGCGGCCACGCTCATCCATCCCGACATCCCGGTCGCTTTCACGACGACCGGCAATATCTTCGAGCGCATCGCAAACGGGAATCCGTTCGATTGGTCGACGACCCAGACGTACAAAGTGGCCGCGCTCGTTGCGGCGCGCCGCTGCGCCCGCGTCATCGCGATCAGCCACCACATGGCGTCGTGGTGGCAACGAATCGGCACGACCGCCGACCGCATCGCGGTCATACCACTCGGCGTGGATCCCAGCCAGTACCGGCCAGTCGAACGCGCGACCGCACGGCACACTCTCGGAATCCCCGACGATGAGGAAACGATCCTCTTCGTCGGTCGCTTCTCGCCGGAGAAGAACGTTCAGGTCGCGATCCGCGCCGTCGCCTCGCTCGCGTCGCGCCGTCCTCGCCTTCGACTTCGGCTCGTCGGCGGCGGTCCACGCGAGGCGGAACTACGAGCGCTCGCCCGAGACCTGGGCGCCGAGCAATCGGTGATCTTCGTCGGATGGGCAGAGCGGTCGACCGTGCCAACCCACTACGGCGCGAGCGACGCGGTCGTCCTACCGTCGACGAGCGAGCCATTCGCGCGCGTGCCGATCGAAGCCATGGCCGCGGGCGCGCTCGTCATCGGATCACGCGCCGGTGGGACGCCCGATGCGATCGCGAACGGCGTGACCGGTCTGCTGGCCGATCCTCGCGACACCGAGCAATGGATCGTCGCGATCGAGCGCGTCCTGGATCGTCCGGCCGAGCGCGCCGCGATGATCGCGGCGGCCAGACTCTCGGTCGAGGAGCGGTTCACCTGGCCGGTCGTGTCGCGACGGATCGTCGACGAAGTGCTTGAGCCGATGGTTCGCTCGGCTCGGTCGAACGAGACGCCTCGTCAGATCGACGCGCCGAGGAAGACTGATCCGCGCGTCTACTTCATCGACTACATCCTGGATCTAGATCGCCCCGGCGCGAGCGGGTTGAGCGACATCGTGTGGGACATCGCGGAGGAACTGACCCGCCAGGGTGGCGAGGCTCATGTCATCGCGCCGTATCGCGTCAATCCCCGCCCGCGATCCGGAGTGACGCTTCATACGTTTGCACTGCCGCCGATCGGCTATCGCAACATCCTCGGTCACATCCTGATCGCCGTCGCCGCGTGCCGCCTCCTTCCGCGCGACGGCTCCGCCTACCTCGTCCACGCGCCCGAGTACCTTTCGACGGCCGTTGCAACATTCGCCACCACTGCCCCAGTGATCTTGACCGTACCCGGCAGCATCGACGAGAAGATCGCCAGCGGCGCCAACCCGTACGACTGGTCGGTCACGGCCGCGCTCTGGTGCGCCGCGCGCGTGTCGGCCTGGCGCTGCGCGCGCGTCCTGGCCACGACGCGCGAGATGATGCGATGGTGGCGCAAGACCGGCGTCGCGGAAGACCGATTGGCGCTGGTGCCGCTCGGCGTCGACGAACACGTGTACCATCGCCGCGCGAATGCGCGAACTCGGCTCGGAATTGCAGCGGGCGCGCGCGTCGTTTTGGCGGTCGGGCGACTGAACGCCGAGAACGAGTTCGCGACGATTGTCGACGCGTTCGCCGCGGCGACCGCGACCGAATTCCCCGACGCCCGGCTCCACATCGTCGGCGCTGGTCCAGAGGAATCCCGCCTCCGCGCGAACGCCGCGGCTGTGGGAGTCGCCGATCGCGTCATCTGGCGCGGCTGGGTCGCTCGCGAGCAACTGCCAGACTACTACTCGGCGGCCGACGCCTTCGCATTCGGCGCTTCGACCGGTGGATTGCCGCGCGTGGTGATCGAAGCGATGGCATGCGGTGCACCGGTCGTCGCCACAGCCATTTCCGGCGTGACCGACCACATCACCGATCGCGACACCGGCTATCTCGTGCCGCCGCGCGACCCGGCGGCGCTGGCCGAGCGATTGCGGACGCTACTGCGCGACCCCGTGGAATCCAGGGCGCTCGGCGCACGCGCCGCCCGGCACGTGCATGGCACACTCGGCTGGCCGTCGATCGTCCGTCGCTTGATCGACGACGTGTACCAACCGGTCCTGGCCCGGCACGCCAGGCAGTGATCGGCCTCGATCGCGCGATCGACTTCTTGACCGAGCCGCGGGCGCCAACCCACATCGTGCAGTGGTACGCGCGCCGGATGCGATTCCCCGCGAGCGCGCCGCACACGAATGAGCCGCCCGATCTGTGCCTGACGTTCGACGTCGAGCAGGATCTCGGCTCGCTCGGCACGCCAGAGTATTCGGAGACGTGCCGCCCTTTCCTCGAATGGCTGGCGGAGCGAACCGCGGCCGACGGATGGCGAACGACCCTCTTCGTCCAAGGCTCTATCGTCAGCACATTCGCGGCGCGTCTCCGCGAACTCGCGCCAGCGCACGACATCGGCTTGCACGGTTACTACCACGAACTGTGGGGACGACCGCTCTGGTTCACCCGCCAGCCCGGTACGCCGGTGCCCGTGCGACACGAACGTCTAGGGCAAGGAATCTGCGCGTTCGACGACGCCGGATTGGCGCGGCCGTGCCTGTGGCGATCGCCCAATCTCGTCTCGGACGACGCGACCGATCGGATGATTGCCGACGCTGGATTCACGCTCGATTCCTCGGCGCCATCTTTTCGCGGCGCGCTGCCGTTGATCCGACGGCACGGCTCGGTCGTCGAAATTCCGGTATCGGCCAATCCACGGCCAAGAATTCGGCGTCGCTACGGCGTCCCGACATGGGCACGATACGACTTGCTAAACACGCCGAATCTGCTCGGATTCAGTGACTCGGAGCTGCGCGCGACGATTGACACGATTCTCGCTTGCCAGGACGCGGCCGGCTGCCGGCGACATCTGGTCGTTCTAGCGCACCCGTGGGAGTTCGCCGATATCCGCCATCCCGGCTGTGGGCGCGAGAATCTCGATCGACTCATCGAGCGAGTCGAGTTTGTGCGCGCCGAGTTCAACGCGCACCTGTGCGCGCTCCGTGATCTCGTGCTACCCGCTTCAGTGTCGGGACGATGACGAACCTTCGTCACTGGCCTGGCGCGGAGCGTCGTCGACCGTCGTTGGGATCGCCTTCCTATCTGCACCTGCGCGAGCTTGCGAACGCGATCTGGACGTTTGCTGAGAGCCTGCCTACCAGCAGTGACCTACGGCTGCTCGACGTCGGTTGCTCGCGCAAGCCGTACTATCCGTACTTCGCCACGCGCGTGCGCCAGTACGTCGGCGTGGATGCATCGATCACGATCGGGCAACCCGATTGCATCTGCGTCGCGGAACGGTTGCCGTTCGCCGAAGGCACGTTCGACATTACGCTGTCGACACAGATGATCGCCTACGTCGACGACCCGGTCGCCGTTCTGCGCGAAATGGGCCGCGTGCTGCGACCCGGCGGCACGCTCCTTCTTTCGACCCACGGTTTGTTCCCGAACATGCGCGATGTCTGGCATATGACCGACACCGGTCTGCACCGCGTCGCCGAGATGGCCGGATTCGAGGTCGTCCGGATCATCCCGAATGGTGGCGCTGTTATGTGCCTTTTTCAGCTGCTCGCTCTCTACGTCGGCACGGTCACGAACGCCATGCCTGGACCGGTTCGCCGGGTATTAGTACCACTCATCGTCGCGTTGAACATTGCGGGACTCGCTCTCGACCGTCTCGCGGGCGGCCGCGCGGCCCATTTCGCCAGCGCGAACTTCCTGGTCGTGGCACGGACAGCCGGGCGCAACTGAGGCCAAACCGTCAGCCCGCGGCGGCTTTCACATCGCCGGCCGACACGACCACCGCTTCGCTCGCGATCGCGGATCGCTTCACTGCTCCTGGTAGACTTCGCCGACGGGCGTGAAGAGCGTATCTCCGGCGCCCCGCGCAATCGCATCGTGAGATAGATGGCCGAGATTACACATTGTTCAGACAACAGTCGCCTCGTGAAACTGGTGCGCTGCCCGCATTGTCACGCACGGCTAGATGGCGATTTGCGTTGTCAGTCGTGCGGTTCAATCGTCGCACAGAATCTAGACGTCATCGACCTCCTTCCGAGAGGTCTGTCCGGCATCAAGAAAAACGAAGACAAAGAATTCTCGGACGCGAATCCGCTCACACGTGCCATCGCGGCTAGACCATGGCGCACTATCCTGGCCCGCCACCAGGTCCTTCAAGTTATCCGCTTCGACCGCGAGATCATGCCGCAATTCCACAAAGGTGCGTTTCTCGAAATCGGTGGAGGCACTTGCTTCGCGGCGTCAATCTACAAGTCCACATTCCCGTCGGAACTGGTAATCGCCAGCGACGTGTCTCGAAATACATTGCAGAGGGTTGCTGTACCAACGTCCCGGATGTTTCCATATCCTCCAGACTATTTCGCGGCTCTGGATGCTGAGGACTTGCCATTTCACGATGAATCTCTGGATGGCGCCTTCGCGATGTCTATGATGCATCACCTGCCGCGGCCAGACCTAATGTTGCGCGAGATTCAACGTGTCTTGCGGCCAGGAGGCGTGTTCATCGCCCTCGATCACTGTGTACCCACGCATTTTGCGTGGCTGTTTCGCCGTGAGGCGCGCAATCGAACAGAGACACACGGCATCCAGGAGGATTTGCTGCCTCTGGGCCGATGGCGCGCGATTATTCGCGACTCCGGCCTACCGAGCGCAAGCCTGCGACCGTACTTGAATTCTGACTATCAGCCGAATCCGGTATTTGCGGTCAGCGGCCGGTTCATTCGGCTTCTTCCAACATGGATGGCGGCGCGACTGTTCCCGGTTGGAATGATGATCGTATACGAGAAGCCCGGGTGATCGGGGTCGCGCACGCGATCTCGATCGGGACGATGGGCATGCTCACGCCTTGCGTTCGGTGAGATTACGCGATGGGATGCCCGATCAATCCTCGCGCAAGCACGACATACGGATCGGCCCACAGCGGACGGTGCCAGATTGCGCGAGCGAGATACTTCGTGGCCTCACTGCGGCGGCCGTGGCGGGCCGCGAGCTTGCCCATGGTCAGGTTCGCGACAGCCCAGGCACGCCGTCGAAGGCGCTTGATCTCGGGCGGTAGCGTCGGGTCGGAAAAGAAGCGCTCGATTACCCGTTTGTAGCCGGCGATCATTCGGCTGCCATCGCTGGATGAGTTTCCCGAATGTCGTCGTAGGACGGCGATCGGCGCATCGACGTATGCGAAATGAGACACGCGCGCGATCCGAAGCCAGAGATCCCAGTCCTCGCAGGCGCGAAGCGACTCGTCCATTGGGCCGACGCGATCGAGCACCGATCGGCGCATCAGAGCGGTCGTCGCGGATCCGCTGACGATGTTCTCAACCGCGACGTACCGGAGCACATCACCGCGCAGAGGTGACTGCCGCTCGAACCGTTCGCCGGTCGCGTCGATCTGCAAGTAGTAGGCGCCGGCGACAAGCCCAACGCGCTCGTCAGCCTCCAGCAGCGGAATCTGCCGCTCGAGCTTGTCCGGCAACCACAGGTCGTCCGCGTCCAGGAACGCGACGAACTCACCGGTCGTTTCCGGATAGGCGCGATTGCGCGCCGCCGACGGTCCGCGGTGATCCTGCTGAATGAGACGCACGCGGCCGCCGCCATATTGACCGATGCGCGCCACGGTATCGTCGCTCGACCCATCATCGACAACGATGATTTCCAGATCGTCGAACGTCTGGTTCAGGACGCTGTCGATCGCCTGGCAGATGAAGTGGCCGTAATTGAATGTGGGGATGATGACGCTGACACGGGGCACTGCAGACCTCGTTTAGCACGTTTCGCGATAGCGCGATTGGGAATTGCGATTGCCGCCCGCCGACATCATCATGCCACGGTGATTCGCTTCGTTGCCGTCCTCGCACTCGCCATTCTCCTCGCGGCGCAACCGACCGTGTCACAGGCTCAATCGCCGATGTACGACAGCTCTGACGGCTGCGAAGGTTCCTGGCAGGAGCAATTCGCGGTCGCAATCTTGATCCTGGACTGCGATCCTGGGTATGTGACGCAGCACGATCGCGTCTACATCTACTCTCGCGACGCGGTCGACCGGAACGCTCCCTGGCACTCACAACTCAACTTCGAAAACGCGGTCTGGGTCTTCGACGCTGGCGCAACCGCCCAAGCAAGCCTCATCATCGACTTTCGACGCGAACGCGGTGCATTGATTGCCGACATCTACGACGATGTCAACGGCGACGGCGAATTGCGCTACGGACTCGAGCGCGGATACCCGCGCTCGATCGAGTCGCGTTTTCCATCCGTATCATTTATCGCCGCCGATGGATGGTGGATCCGCAATGGCGTTATCAATTTCAATCTCAGAATCATCACTGATGGACCAGTTAGATCAGCTTTCAATTCGCAGGTGTTCATGGAATTCGTCCGAACAGATGGCGTTCCAGATACCGTTTCCGATGTTCGCGACACTGATGGCGATGGCTTGCCGAATTGGCAAATCATTCAGGCACAACCTCCAATTAGTGACTTTTCAGCAATCTATAGAACACTTCTAATGGTCAATACAGCCGATAACGAAGCTCCAATATCCACGTACTTATTCTGGCCCTACCTCGGTCATTTTCAGGCAAAGGGGCCGAATGACCTGAAGGAATTCCCGAAACCTCTTGGCAGTATCGGTGAGGCCGGTTACGGTTTGGTAAAGGACTATAATAGCACATTTCCGCCATTACAGGTAAATTGGAGCGCCCGCAAGATTGCCTATGTTGGAGAGCTTGTTGCATCGCGCTCGCGGCCAAACAACTGGTTTATATACTCTATTCTGCGATTCGGCCGCGACGGCAAGATCGCCGCGAATTTTGAGAATCCATTCGCGTTCTACGATCTATCGGGGATTGCTGATGGCTATCCGGATTTGATCATTCGCAACCAATCGAGTGTGCAAGATGACCTGTTCTCGAATGACGGTATTCGCGAGCCTTTCCATCGCGTCAGGTTCACGTGGGATCAGACTCATCGCCGTCACCTCAGCTATCTGATCAATGTGGCGGGTCGACGGCCGATGCCTTCGACCGTAACGATCGGCGATGGAATCGCTGTCCGTACGATCGCTTACGATGAGTTTCCCCGATGGGTGGTCGAGAGTGAATGGGAGGCCGCGAACTTCCTGGCGACTGAGATGGAGAATTACTGGACCAGCGAGGGAATCTACGGCGGATGCGCCTCGTGCACACAGGATCACTATGACTACCAGAACGGCAATTCGAATCGGCCGGGAGCGACTCTCTCCGGCGTCACGCCAGGATTTCGTGGCGATTACAACGCATATCTCGGCGGGAAGGTCAGGCTTTATCTCAACGCGGTCGACCGAAAACTGCATTTGCTCGATGCCGACGGCGGCTTCTGGCAGGTGGACGAAGAGATCAGGCTGAACTACTACGCCGATGGCGATCGGCACATTCGGCGATGGGAACTCACCGAACACGGCGCGATCACGCAAACACTCGCCCGAGTGGGAGACCAACTCGTCCTGGTCGGACGCGAGGGAACGTGGTTCGGCCCCGGTCCTCGCGACGTGTCGCTGTTCGAGAGTGCTCCACCGGTCGACCGGACATCGTGGGAAGATCTCGGGCGGCGCTTGGCGATCGCCCTACCGCCTGGAGAAGGAAGCAATCCCGAGTATCTCTTCCGACTGCACGCGTCGGCGCCGGCCTTCCTGCCCGGCGCGTTCGCCTGGCAGTTTGGTCGCATCGATGGCGCCGAAAGCTTCCTGATTCGGCTGACAGAACCGAGTTCAGCCGAGTCGCCGATCGGTGAGCACGACCCTGGCGAGTACGTGGTCCAATCTGCAACTGACGGGCGATTCCGCGCTCGACTGGCGATTCGCGGTGACGCTCTTGCTCTTGAGCCGCGAATACGCGGCGACGCACCCTTCAGTGGATCTCCGGCCCGGGTCGCGATCACACTGACCAACCCCGGGGATTTCGCGCTCGATGACATTACCGTTGCTTTGAACGCGGCCGCTGGCGAAGCTGCCGAGCAGATCGTCGCGTCGCAGACGACTTCTGTCCCGGCGCGTGGATCCACGACAGTCGAGCTCTTCTGGTTCCCGTCCCAGTCAGGCAGTTGGCGACTGCGTGCACTGGTCATGAGTGGCTCGATCACGATGTCTGACTCTGTGACCGTCGACGTCTCGGCGCCGGCGCCAAGTGACCTTGCGACGATCATACTGATCCAGAAGTTGAGTCCGGCCACAAGTGGCGCGGTCACGGCGAGCTTGACGCTCGCAATTTCGATCGCGGTCGGCCTTGGTTTCGCCATCTGGCGCTCTCAATCGCGCCGAGACCGCGTCGCGTGAGCGCGGCCGCGCAGTCGAGCGAGCTCCCGACACGCGCAGACGCCGCGCCAGAAATCGAACGACACGAAGAGCGCGGATGGGCAGTCGCGGCCCTGGCCGCCTTCGCCCTCGTCATCGGTGCCTATTTCAGCTTTCGCTACGCCGGCCGCTGGTCCGATAGCGACACATCCGTCATGGCGGCGGCGATTCGCGCGGTGATCCGCGGCCAGGCGCTCGTGCCGATTCAGGATGAGCTCTACCCGAACGGGTACCTGTTCGCGATCGTCTCGACGTTCCTCGTCGCCTTTACCGGCGTCGATGTCGCGACGCTTCTTCAAGCGCTTTTCCCGCTCGTGTCGGCTTCGCTCGTCATCATCGCCTGGCCGCTGTATCGCGAGCTAACCGGATCGGCCCGCGGCGCCACGATTGCCACGATTCTGCTACTTGTCCAGCCGGAGTTCCTGTTCGTCATTCTGCGTGGCAGCCACGAGCGGATCCTGCGGGCGCTGCTATTCGTCGCGATGTTACTGCTCGTCCGCGGCTTCCGTACCGCCCACATGCCGCGCATACAGGCCTCGTACATCCTCCTTTTCTACCTGACAACCTACGGCGTCATCGCAACGAACTCGCTTTTCGGCTCATCGTTCATCTGGGCGCTCGCGGTCGCGCTGCTCATGTCGCTCACTGCCGCCTGGATCAGCCCGGGGCTCCGTCAAGCCGCGACGATCACGCGCCAGCGCCTGGTCTACGCGCCAATCTTCTGTTCGCTGCTCGTGTTCCTCTTCGGCGCGTATCTATACCCGCCGTCCGGTCAGGCGCTCAATCAACTGCCGGACATCGCGTCGAAACTCCAGCGTCTCCTTCTCACGACAGATCAGGAGCAGTCGATCAGTTCGACGTTCGTCGCGTACGATCCATACGCCTCCATCTTCGAGCAGTGGGTCGATCCACGGCTATACCTCGCGCTGTCGATCGGGACGTACTCACTCATGCTGGGCTCGGCGATCGTGTGGATCCGGCTCGGTCTTTTCTGGCTGGCGAGCAAGCGCGAGACGCCGACGATGGGTCAGTGGTTTCTCTGGACTTTCTACGCCGCGTTCGCGCTCCAGGGCGCGCTCGGCATCGTCGCCGATCGTTCTGGATCGCTCGGCGGTAACCTCCAGTATCGCGCATTTCCGTCGTTCGTGATGGTCGCGACACCCGTCGTTGCCATCTTCCTGGCCGAACTGCGACCGAAGCCGAGACTGCGCATGCTCCTTGCGGCTGGACTTGGGGTGCTGACGTTCGTGGCGGTCGTGAAGGCGACGAACGAGCCGACGATTAGCAACAAATGGACCTTCTACGTGCCAGGCGAGATGGCCGCGGCGACCTTCGCAAACAACCACCTGCGTGACCGCGTCTTCTGGTCGGACATTGATGAGCGGCTCTTCACGGCATATGTCGTCACGTCAGACAAGTACGCGTATCAG
This sequence comes from Chloroflexota bacterium, assembly GCA_004297775.1. Lineage (GTDB taxonomy): Bacteria > Chloroflexota > UBA6077 > FW602-bin22 > FW602-bin22 > FW602-bin22. The sequence goes on from SCUE01000004.1 coordinate 182,735, forward strand.
GTGATCGGCGGCTTCGCGAACTATGTGCGCACGTTCCTGGTCACCGACGTGACCCGACTGCGCGCCGCTCGGACCGGGAAGCCGCTGCCGCCCGTGTTTGGTGAATTGCGGGTCTACGACAATGGCGAGGCGCAGATCTACCGGCGGCGGCCTCAGACGCCGTACCAGGACTGACGCGATGGCTCGAAGCACGCCGGCGGACTCACAACCCGCGTCGTCACCAGATTCGGGTCTGATCGGCGCAGGATCGTCGAAGCGCGAATGGCGCGACCTCGTCGTTGTCGGCGTCATCGCGCTGCTCGGCATCGTTCTGTCGGGCGCGCCGAAACCGTTCAGCATCCCGTTTGGACTTCTGTCAATCATCCTCGCGCCGGGCTACGCGTTCGCCGCCGCGGCGCTCCCGGCCGACGATGATATCGACTGGATTTCCCGGCTGGGCCTTGGGCTCGGCCTTTCCTTCGCCGTCATCGCCGCGCTCGCGCCGATGATCGATCGCATCCCTGGCGGCTTGACGTTCGGCAACATTCGCGCCGTCACCGCGATCGCGACGCTGGCGTTCCTTGTCCTCGCCGGCATCCGACGCGGACTCGGGGCGAAATCCGCAACGATCATCACTCAGTCCGCGCCATCGCTCTCCCGTACTCCCCGCGCGATTCGCTTCACGCAGGCGATCGTGATCGTCAACCTCGTCATCGCCGGCATCGGCTATGCGACGACGATCTTCGATCAGCCGCCGGCGCCGACGGCTTTTCACGCACTCGGCCCCGGTGGACAGATCGCCGAGTACCCGCGCCGATCGGTGTCCGGACAGAGCGTCGAGGTTCAACTCGCGATCGAACAATCCATCGCCGCGGCAGGCACGTACCGCATCGTCGTGAGGCAGGACGATACCGACGTCGCGACGCGCGAGGATCTCGCGATCGCTCGCGGCGGCGTCTGGAGTGAACCGATACGCATTCCGACCGACGTCGTCGGACAGGACCTGGAGTTCACGATCGCGCTCCTGCGGCCGGGTGATGAACAGCCGTACCGCATCCTGAGGCTCTGGATGGACGTCGTCCGCCCGGATCAAGCCATCGACCCGCGCCTGGCATCGCCGAGCGCGCGACCGTAAGCGGCAACGGTCATCTCGGCAGTGCGTTCCCACGTGAATTCGGCCGATCGCGCCAGACCGCGCTCGCGCAACGCCGCGCGTAACGACTCGTCGTCGGCCAGCGATGCGATCGATCGAGCCAACCGCTTCGCGTCACGCGGCGGAAACGCGACCCCTGCCTCACCGACGATCTCCCGCGACGCGGTCGCGTCGGCATAGATGACCGCTGTGCCGCAGGCCATCGCCTCGAGCGCCGGCAGGCCGAACCCCTCGTAGAGCGATGGCGTAACGAAACAGGTCGCGAGGTTGAGAAGCCCAACGACGTCATCATCGGGCAGCCCTTCGAGAAATGTGACCCGATCGCGCACATCGAGCCGCGCGATCAGCTGTCGCAGCTTCTCGTGCTGGCCCGCGAACTGGCGCGGACCAACGATCAACGCGTGGAACCGGGCCTGCCGCCCCGTATCCGTCGCGAGCGATCGAATCAACGTCGCGAGATCCTTGCGCGGATCGTCCGAGCCGACGTACACAGCGATTGGCACGTCGCGCGGCAAGCCGTAGGTCGCTCGCGCAGACGGAGCGCCGGGTCGGAACAGCGTCCGATCGACGCCAAGGTGGGTCACGTCGATCCGATCGCCAGGTATCCGCAGAACATCGATCAGTGTTTCACGCGTGTGGTGCGAGATCGCCAGGACCCGATCCGCCCGACGGAGGCCGATCATCGCGATCCGGTAGCAGATTGCGTCAATCGGGTGCCCGAACGCTCGTAGCTCCGGATCGTCGGCGACCAGCAGCGGGATGATGTCGAGCGCCGTGACCACGGTCGGCCGATTGTCCCGACCGCGGAGCAGGAGCGTCGCCATCGTCTGGCTGGTGACGTGAGTCACATCGGCATCCACACGCGGGATCGCGATCGGGTAACTGCCAAAGAACGTCGCCAGATCGACCCCGAACCGTCGCCCGAATCGCGCGATATTCGCGACCGCCGGCGAAGGAGTCGGCGCCGTCGGGACGACATCGATACCGAATGCGCGAAGCCGTGGCTGTACTCCTCTGGCGTACCGGCCCGTTCCCGTTCCTCCAGAAACGCCTCGGGTCACGAACTGGACGCGCATCACGCCGATCGAATACCCGACACCAGGTACATCCACCCCCATCGACGGGTCAGCGCGGTATCGGCGCTATCGAACCGACGCCAGAACGGCAGAAGCGCACGCTGCGTATCGGTGTACGCGCGACCCGCCGATCCACTCAGCGCCAGCGGTGGAAATGGCCGGCAGACCCTGATGCGCACGTCTCGAAGGCCGTGTCGTCCCAGAATCTCCGCCCATTCGTCGGGACCGCGACCCGTTTCGAAGTAGTGACCGAAGTAGGCGCGACAGGCCGAGCGAGCGCCATTGACATCGCCGCGCAGCGCCGGCCGTGCCATCGCGGCGGCCGCGTTGATCGCATTACCCACGGCCCGGGCGTTGAACCGGGCCGGAATGATGTCGGCCAGAAACAGTCCTCCGGGACGAATGACGCGACACACCTCACGCATGAGGGCATCGAGCGACTGATCGTCGAAATGTTCGAGCAAGCCGAAGCTCATCGCGCCATCGAGCGCGCGATCGGCGAACGGCAGGTCCAGCGTGTCGGCCCGCAGGAGCGGTAAGTCTGTCGATGCCCGCCGCCGATGGCGGGAGTCGTTGATCCGCGCCACTTCGAGCGCACCGACGGCGATGTCCGCCGCGATCACTCGAAAGCCACGCTCGCGCAGATAGATCGATATCCCGGCCGCACCGCAGCCGTATTCGACCAGACGAGCGCCATCCAGACCGCAATGCCGCAAGAGCGAGACGATCTGCTCGGCTTTCACCCATTCGGCCAGCGAAATCTGATCGTGACCGGATCGATCGGGAAAGACGAACCAACGGTCCTCGCGCAACTCGAGCGCGCGCTGCCACTCGCGTTCGAACTCGTCGATGCTCCCGGCAACGCGACTCGCGCGCGGCAGATCGACCGCCGCTGGCTCTGTCACACGTGCCTCCACGCCGAGGTCGGTCGCGACCGCATGATAACCTGACCTTCTGAATATGCCACGCTGGTTCGCCGCCGCGCTCCTCGCGCTGGCCACCTATCACGTCTGGCGGGCGCGGATCGATGCGAGTCGGGCACGCGCAATCGCGGCCAGACCCAGGGTCGAACCGCTCCTGGACCGAACACCCCGCGTCACCATCCTCGTGGCGGCCTGGAACGAATCGGAAAGGATTGGCGCGCACATCGCGTCGATCCTGCGTCTGCGCTACCCAAACGTCGAGTACATCGTCTGCGCTGGCGGCGCCGACGACACCGCGGCGATCGCACGCGACGCGCTCGGCGACCGTGGGATCGTGATCGAACAGACCAAGGGTGATGGGAAACAGCGAGCGCTTCGTCGCGCCCTGGCTCACGCGACCGGTGAAATCGTCTATCTGACCGACGCCGACTGCGTCATCGACGATCTGGCATTCGAGTCGACGATTGCTCCGATCATCCGTGGCTGGTATAGGGTCGTAACCGGTCGGTCGCGGCCGTTTCGACACGATATCGATACGAGGCCACTCGTTGCGAGCCAGTGGGCCGCGCCATACCTCGCCGAGAGCCTCCAAGGCGAAGAGAGCCGCGGCCTTCTCGGGCGCAACTGCGCAGTCGACCGAGCGGCGCTTCGGCGAGCCGGGGATCTGGCCGAGGACGTCGCGACGGGGACCGACTATCACCTCGCGCGAAAGCTGCGTCGGGACGGCGAGACGATTGGGTTCGCGCGCGACAGCTTCGTCGAGTCGTCGAGTCCGCCATCGATCGCGGCCTATGTCCGGCAGCAGCGCCGATGGCTGCGTAATCACTGGATCCACGCCGCCGCGACCGGCGAGATCGCCTTGCAGCGCCACGCTGTCCAGACCTGGGCGGTCGGTCTGATGGTCGCAGTCCTGCCGTTTCTGGCTCTGGCCAGCGACCCACGCATTCTGTATGCCTGGCTCCTCCTCGTCGCGCACGGCGCGGCCAGCCGCCTTCGTTACGTCCGATTCGTCGCCGTGGCCGAACGAGTTCACGTTCCGATGGTGGCCTACGCCGCGACGCCGATCGCGTTCATCCTCGATGCTGTCGCATGGGCAGGATCGCTCCTGGAAATGGCTTCGGCGCGCGCCCGCGCCAATTGGTGATCCGGCCTCGATCGACCGCCGATAATCGGCGCGGTGGCGACCGTCGCGGTATCGGATTCAGCACGCGTCGTTGACCGCAGCGCGGCCGTTCCGCCGTTCCCGGCGCGCGACTTCGCGGTCCCCTCGATCATCCTGGCGATTCTCGCCGGCGCCGAACTGACGACGGCCGCGATTGACGCGCGGATCGGCCTCGGGCTACACGCGATCCTGCTCGGCGTCCTGGTCGTCCTTGGCGTGCGAACAACGGACACCGCCAAACGCGAGTTGTATTGGGCGCTCACACTGGCACCGGTCATCCGCATCGGCAGTCTGTCGATGCCGCTCGGCCGACTACCGCTGATGGAGTGGTATCCCCTCATTGGAGTTCCGCTCTTCTCGGCCACATTCTTCACGGCCTATCGACTCGGCTACACGCGGCAGCAGCTCGGGTTGACGATCAATTTCGCCGATATGCCGCGCCAACTCGCGATGGTGGCCCTCGGCGCGCTTCTCGGCATCGGCGAATACCTGATCTTCCGTCCGGCGCCTCTCGCCGAGCGCTTCACACTCGAGGCGATCGCGTGGCCGGCGTTCATCCTTCTTGTCTTCACCGGGCTAGAGGAAGAGTTGATCTTTCGCGGCCTCATGCAGCGCGCCAGCCTGCGTGCGCTCGGACGGTGGGGTTTGATCTACGTCAATCTCATCTTCGCGGTGCTGCACATCGGCTACCTATCAGTCCTTGACGTCGTGTTCGTGTTCCTCGTGGGGTTTCTGTTCAGCCTGTTCGTGCTGCGAACGAAGTCGCTATTCGGCGTCACGATCGCCCACGGCGGCGTCAACATCGTGCTGTTCCTCATCCTGCCGTATCTCGCACCGATCGTGCTTGGCACCGGTTACGCCGACCTGCTGCCCCTGCCCGCGCCAGTGGCTCCGCGAGAGTAGATGCCCGGCGATCCTGGGTGTCTTCCCGTCACGCCGGTGTCACGACGCGTCGATCGCCGCGATCGCGATCTCAGTGTGTCCGAGGACCGCGCCATCAAACCAGTAGCCCGATCGCGTTCGGTAGTTGGGCCAGCGATCGTACGTGATGGCGAACGCAATTCCGCCGCCGTCCTCGAAGCGCAGGATGCCCGAGGCGCACCCCTCCAACGTGGCGCTTCCGGACGCCGAAACGGCGCGCAAGTTCTCCCCGGCGGCGGCCAGAACGCACGATGAGACGACGTTCGTGTCGGTCGGCGCGACCAGAAGCGTCACTTGTGTGACGTCGCGGGAATCGGGCAGACTCGGAGCCGGCGTGCGTTGATCGACGTACGACCCGAGAATCGCCAGCGGCGCGACGAGTGGGCGGCCGATCGCGTCCTGCACCGCCGGGAATGGCAATACCCGTTGAGTTGGGCGCGCCGGGTCGTATATGACCGTGTAGGCATTGCGACCGAGTTCGCTCCGCCGAGACTCGGACGGGAAGGTGATTCGCGCGGTCGGCGTCATCCAGATCTCGGACCGCGCGTCGACCGGCGTTGGAATCGATTCAATAGGGAGGCGCGCGCGAACGTCGATGACGCGCCCGGCACGCGACGCGCCGAGCAAGCCTCGCGCCTGGAGCGCGGGAATGACGAAAAGGATGCTCGCGCCGAGCGCAAAGCCGAGGACGGCGATCGCGGCCGCGATCGCGATCGCGCCGCCACGCGTATTCGGTAGACGAAACGTGAATCTAGACGAGGCCGGCGTCGCCATCATCCCGCAGTTTCAGGACGGCCACGATCCTCGTCGGCCGATCCGGATCACGCACGAGCACGATCGTGCCTCGCGCACGTTGCGCCTCGATGAGCCAGCGACCACGCCCGGGACCGAAGGTCTTGTCGAAATGCCGGACGATCGTCTCGAACGGTGCGACGCCATTCCGAGCGTTCAGGAATGCCCGCAACTCCTCCTCGATGTGAATCGTCGAGGACGGGACATGGAACTGGCGTCGAAGCAGTGTCTGGCGACGGGTGATCTCGACCGCCGCGCCATCCGGGCGTTCACCGTCGGTATCGTCGGTCTCACTAGCCTCGAAATCGTCAACCGGTGGCGCGGCGCCGACATGCGCCTCGATTTCCTCTCGCGATCGATCGGTCACTGGCGAGGGTCGCCATGCGAACAGGGTGCCGACGACACGCCCGATCGAGGCGACGAACAGAGCGGGCACGCGCCGAAGTCGGGCCAAGAACGGCCGGGATCCAGACGGAGATCGGCGGCGCGCGGTCGCGGTAGCGCGGTCGACAATGACGCGACCAGTTCGACGCGCCGCCCGTGCCAGCACTTCCTGAAAAATCGCGATGGCGACGATTGCGAGCCCGACGGCGACGCCAATGCCCATGGCCAGGAACGTCGCCTGACCCGAATCGTCGAGTGCCGCTTCCATCCGCCGTCAGCCTGAACGAAGATGGTAGCGCCCGACCTTCCCAACTCGCGCCGTATAGTCTCATAGCCGTGAAACCGCCGCGCGTCGCGCACGTCGTCGCGACGTTTCCGCCCTACTGGGGCGGCACCGGCAACGTCGCCTACTACAACGCGCGTTCGCTGGCGGCGCGTGGGCTGGACGTCACTGTCATCACCGCGGCCGCGCCGGTCGGTTACGTCGACGGGGAGGATTTCCCCGTCCACCGACTCCCAACGCGCGCGCGCCTCGGCAACGCGCCGCTCCTGCCCGGCCTGATCGCGGCCGTGCGCGACTACGACCTGATTCACCTGCACTGGCCATTCATCTTCGGCGCCGAGTTGGTCTGGCTTGGATGCAAGATGGCGGGCATCCCGTACGTCGTCACCTACCACCATGACCTGCGAGCGGACATTCGCTGGCAATTCGGCCCCTACCAGGCCGCGATCGGCCCCCTGGTCCTGCGCGGTGCGCGGCGCGTTCTCCCTGTCTCGCTCGATCACTTCGCGGCCTCGCCGATGCGTCGCCACGTTCCGAGCGCTCGACTCGGCGAAATCCCGAACGGAGTCGACACCCGGTTCTTCCGGCCAGACATCCACGGCGCCGCGATTCGGCAGCGGCACGGAATTCCGTCCGACGCGTTCGTGATCGGATATCTCGGCGCAATGGATCGCGCCCATTCGTTCAAGGGCGTGCCCGACCTGATTGATGCGACGGCACAGGTTATCGAACGACGCGCGTGGTTCCTGGCGGTTGGGGAGGGCGACCTGCGCGCCAGCTATGAGGCACGGGCGGCCGATCGCGGCCTCGCGCCGCGATCGACATGGACCGGCAAGGCGCCGGCCGACGAATTGGCGCAGCACATCGCGGCGATGGACTGCCTCGTCCTGCCATCACGCGGACACGGCGCGGAGTCGTTCGGCATCGTCTTGATTGAGGCTATGGCAGCCGGCAAGCCGGTCATCGCGACGACGCTTCCGGGCGTGCGACGCGTGGTCGAGGACGACGTGGACGGCTTTCTCGTTCCACCGGGCGATGTCGCGGCGCTGGCCGATCGCCTTTCCTGGCTCGGCGGCGACGGTGACCGGCGCCGGGCCATGGGAATGGCGGGTCGCGCCAAAGTCGAGCGGCTCTACGATTGGCCGCGCCTCGCCGAGCGGCTCGAAACCGAGTACGCGGCCGTACTCGGTCGACCGGTGTCATCCGCCTCGTGATCGCCGCGCCGACGTTTCCGCTACACACGCACATCGGGCTGGATCTCGCCGGCGTGTTCCTCGCGCGCACATGGAATCCTCGCATCGCGATCGCGCCGACGGTCGCCGACGCGGCGGGATTGCTCGATTGGCTGGATGGTTCGGCGAGGGCGATCGCCCTGTCAGACCTCAACGATGCCGACGCTGGTTCGGCACGCGCGGCGCTCGTTCTCGTCTCGGCATACGCCGATATCGGCCCGACGCTCGATCGTCTTCGCCTCGCGAGCGTCGCCATCGTCGCGCCGGGACAATTCGCCGGTATCTTGCGCGCCCGAGCAAGCGCTCTGGCATCGCATCGAGCCGTCCAGACCATCGGACGTAACCCACGCGTGCGGGAGGTCCACGGAATCGGGCAACCGTCGAGCGTCGCCTGGGCGCTTCTCGCCCGGATTGCGGCGCGAGGCAATCGCCCCGACCTGGCCGATCGGCTCGAAGTCCGCTACCGACACTCGCTCACCCCGTCGCGCGACGTGTGGTTGGCACGAACGGTGGCGATCCTGGCCAATCCGACGTGATGGCGGGCGGCAACAAGGGCAACGATCTGGTCGCGATGCGGGTTTCGGGCTGGATCGAGCGCACGCGAAGCCCGACCGGTGGTTTCGGCGGACCGGTCGCGCACTGGTGGCGGGACTCGCTACTCGACTGCCGGCCGGGCTACGACTGGCGCCACGAGGGGATCGTCGCCGGCTACCTGGCGCTGCATCGGCGAACCTCCGATGAACGATGGCTCGCGCTGGCACGGCTGGCCGGTGACGATCTCGTGCGCGCCCAGCTAGCCGACGGACATTGGCCGCGCTCACGCTTCGAATTGAATCCCGGCACGGCCGGCACCCCGCACGAGTCCGCGTGCGCGGTCGCGTTGCTCACGCTGGCGGAGCACCTGACCGACGCCAATGCCGACGTGGCCAGCGCCTACCTCACCGCGGCGCGCCGCTCGATCGAAGCTCTGATCGCGCGCTTCTGGCGCCGAGATCGACGTGAACTGTGGGACGACGCCAGATCGGCCGGTTTCGTGCCGAACAAGGCCGCTACGTTCATCGATGCGCTCGTTCGGATGGCGCGCGTCACCGGCGACGCGGCCTGGATCGACGAGTACGCGCTTCCGGTCGGCGGCGCTATTCTGGCGCACCAGTTGCATCGCCAGCGTGACGCGCTCGATGGCGCGATCGCGCAGAACCGGCTCGGCGGGCGAGTCATCGAGAAGTACTTCCCCTACTACGTCGCGCGCTGCATTCCGCCTCTGCTGGCGCTCGGCGACGCGACCGGCCAGTCGCGTTTCGTCGGGGCAGCGCTCGCGGCCGGACGATTCGTCGCGTCGACGATCGACCCGCGCGACGGCAGCCTGCCGCAGATCGTGTACCCGACCGGACGCGTCAACCGCGATCCACGCTGGATCGCCGCGACCGGCGACGTTCTGCGCGCGCTCGCCGCCTGTGTTGAGCGCGGGCTCGACTGCGATCGACGACAGACCGAGGCGTGGCTGCTGGCGGGCCTGAACCCGGATGGCTCGGTTCGCACCGCCGTCGGTTTTGCCGGTCAGTCCGGACGGGCCGCCGGACCGATACCGGAGTTCCGGGACCTACTTCCCGTCGTCGGCTGGGTCGACAAAGCCTTCCGCTACTTTGCCGAGGCCGGGACCCGCGGGCCTGAACCCACCGCCACGGAATGGTCGATCGATTGCGTCTACCACGGCCGACTGTACTTGTACGAAGCAACCGCCAGCGGCATCGCTGCCCGCGCGCGCGATCGCGTGGCCTGGTCGTGGAGGCACGGAGACAATTGGGCGGCGGTCGCCGATCCGGTCTTCGCCACGAAATGAGAATCGGCATCCTCGGTTACGGCCTCGATCGGCCGCTCAGCGGCGTCACGCGTGTCGGTATCGAGTTGACGCGGGCGCTGGCCGAGCGAGACGACGTCGAAGTCACGCTCTTACGCGCATACCGTAATGGTCCGTTCTCAGATGACCCGAGGATCGCCGGCGCTCGATTGCCGTTCTGCCGTCTTCTGCCGGTGCTGATGGCGCTCGGCGGCCCGCTGATCGCGGCGCAGGCGCGGCGGCACCGGCTGGACCTCGTCCACGACCCGATCGGCATCGCGCCATTCACCATCCCACGGCGGCTTGGCGGACCGCGCGCCGTGGCGACGATCCACGACGCGATCGCGTTCGAGTATCCGGACGGCTATCCACTGCTCAACAACGTCCTCCACCGCCGATACATACCGTGGACGCTCCGCAACGTCGACCGCGTCGTGACCGACAGCGCGCACGGCCGCGACGCGATCGCGCGACACATGCGGCTGGACCCCCTCGTGATCGATGTCGTGCCACTCGCAATCGCGTCGCATTTCACCGCGACGCCATCCGCCGGCGAAATCGCGCGAGTACGCGCCTCATACGGCCTCGAACGACCATTTCTGCTCTTTGTCGGCGCGTTCCAGGCACGCAAGAACGTCGTCGGGTTGATCGACGCGTTCGCCCAGGCGCATCCGCGACTTCCCGACGTCGACATGGTGCTGGTCGGGCCACGGCAGTGGTCGTATCCGCTTCTCGCCGAGCGGCTCGCCGCGCTCGATCCGGATGATCGACCGCGCGTCCTCGGCTACGTACCCGATGCCGATCTCGCCGCGCTCTACGCCGCCGCCACCGCCGTCGTGGTACCGTCGCTCTTCGAGGGCTTCGGCATTCCCGTCCTCGAAGCGATGGCACGCGGCGCGCCGGTCATCTGTTCGATCGCGTCGTCGCTGCCCGAGGTTGCCGGCGACGCGGCGCTGATGGTCGATCCTCGCGATCGCGACGCCATCGCCAACGCGATGATCCGCGTCGCGACCGACCAGACTCTGGCCGATGATCTCCGGCACCGAGGCCTTGCGCGCGCCGCCGCTTTCACCTGGGCCGAGACGGCCCGCCGGTATGTCGAGATCTATCGATCGCTAGCGTAGAATCAGTTTCAGCCACGCCTGGCCAAGCGCGAAGACCGGCCGCGACAGTGCCGACGCCAGTGCGCGCGCCCGCGAATCGGTGACGAGCTCGGTGAGATCGAGCCGCCAGGCCGCTCGCGCCAGAAGGTCGCGATCGTCCACGCGGCGTGTCGCCTGCGTTGCCCGACGTTCTCGCGAGATGTTCGAGGCGTGACGGATCAGCCACCCGTAGGCGCGCGCCTTCGCGCCGAGACCCTCGAAGCCCTTCGTCGCGGCGTAGCACCAGGTCAGCAGTTCGACTATGGCGAAATGCGCCAGGAGCGCAACCAGCGTGCTTGTTGACCAGAGTTTGAGCGCCATTCGGAGCCGGTTTCGCTCCAGCCAGAAGATCTTGCCCGGCCCGAAGGAAGGTGTGTGACGATGGCGGACATTGCTCCCTGCCACGTAATGTATCGGAAGACCACGCAGCGCGGCGCGCAACGACAGATCGGTGTCTTCGAGGTACATGAAGTAACCTTCGTCGAATCCGCCCAGCGCTTCGAACGAGATCCGATCGATCGCGAAGCAGGCCCCGGACACGGCCAGGACACGATCGTCACGCCCGTAATAAGCGATCGGTCGCCCGTGGCCGCGGCAGGTCGTGATGCCGGACACGTGTACGACGTTGCCGGCCGTGTCGATCGTATCCGGCGCATCGGCCAGCGTGATCCGCGCCGTCGAAAGGCCCGGCGCGTCGGCAATCGGCCTCAGCAATGGGTCAAGCCAACCTGCTTGAACGAATGCGTCCGGATTGACGAAGACGAGGAAACGGCCCTTCGCTTCGCGCGCGCCGAGATTGCACGCCGCGCCGAAGCCGATATTTCGCTCCGACCTGAAGACACGGCATCCTCGGTCCGATGCGATCTCGCGACTCCGGTCGGTCGAGGCGTTGTCCACGACGATGATCTCGTCATCGGCACCGATGGTTGTGACGAGCGCGTCGAGGCACGCCGCGAGGTCGCCCGTGCTGTTGTGCGCGACGACGACGATGCTCGCGCGAACGGTTCCGCCCCTACTTGAAATGGATCATCATCGAGCGAATCGAGTGCAAGATCACGCCCGCAAAGACGCTCAGAATCCCGAGCAGCAGGCACGCGGCGGCGCCGAGTGTTGGCGCGGCGGCAGCGGCGGCGCTTCCCTGGAGCACGGCATCAAGCGCCACCAGCGCGAGCAGCGATCCTAGCATCCACGACGCCAGCGCAACGATCGCGAAGAACAGCAGCGGCCGGTGCGTGCCGACGAGCCGCAATAAACCATCCACGACGATCAAGCCGTGACGAAACACATTTCGCTTCGGCGGATCGATGTAAACCGGCGCGATCGGCACCTCGACGACGCGCAGGCCCTTGTCCTGGGCCAGGAACTGCATCTCAGACTCGACCGCAAACCCCCGCGAACTGAAGGTCATCGTCTCGATCGCCCGACGCGAGAACGCACGGAAGCCGGACTGCGAGTCGGTCAACTGGACGCCAGACCCGATGTTCGTCGCAGTCGTGACGACAGTCTGTCCGACCCGTCGGACTGCCGGTATACGGCCGGACTCGGCGTACCGGCTGCCGACCGAGATGTCGGCCTCGCCGGACAGAATCGGCGCGGCAATGCGTGGAATGTCGGAGGCGCGATGCTGGCCGTCGCCATCCATCAGCACCAGGACGTCGGCGTCGCGTGCGAGCGCGGCCGAAAAGGCCGAAGTGATCGCCTCGCCCTTGCCGCGGTTCGAGCCGTGCCGCATGAGGACGGCACCGGCCGCCTCCGCGATCAGGCCGGTCTCGTCAGACGACCCGTCGTCGACGACGATCACCTCGGTGCCCCATCGTCGCGCTTGAATGACAATGCTGCCGATGTTGCGCTCTTCGTTGAGGCAAGGAATCGCGACGATGATGCGGCGGGCTGTTTCTGGAGCCGACCGCGGCGCTTCAGCCGGACTCGTCATGGCCTAGCTCACACGTCGATCCAGCATAGTGCCGCACTATAGGCAGGGGCCACGGACCGGTCAATCGAGCCGATCACAGGTCGCGCATCATGGCTTGGCCGGCGGCTTCGTGTCGGCCGGCTTTGGCTGACCCGGTTTCTCCGTGCCAGGCGCCGGCGTCCCGGTCGTCGCAGTACCAGCCGCGGGTGTGCTCGAAGCCGGAGCACCCGAACTCGGCGTTAGCGACACTTTCGGCGAGTCGGGCGCCTTCCGGGACATCACCTCGCCGATCGCGCGAATGAAGAGCATCGGACGACGCGGCGCCATCATCGTCACGGCCGTCAATCCGAGTATGAAGATCGCCGTGCCGCCGACCATCGCGATCAGGGGCCAGTCGCGCGGTTTACCCGGCGGCTTCTCTCGGTTCTTCTTTTTCGGTTGTTCGTCGTCGTCTTCTTCCGGATCTTCCGCCACAATAGGAGTGTACCGGACGAATCAGGATGCCAAGAGAACGCGATACCGCCTACGTCATTCACCTGTCCAGGCCCGAACTCGGAATCGGCGAAGTCGGCGAGTTCGTTCGCGGCAAACCCCCGGTCCTACAGGTGTACTGGCCCGACCCGGACAAGTACGGCTACTACCTCTCCACCGACTTGCGACGAGTGTCGGAACCGCCGACGACTGATAGCGGTTCGACCGACTAGACTCGGCCACCGTATGCCGAATCCCGTTCGCGCCGTGACCTTCGACCGCGCGTCCCTCGCGATGCGAATCGTGCTCATCGTGACTGGCTCGATCGTCATCGCGCTCGCGGCGCGCCTGCGCATCGATCTGCCCTTCTCGCCGGTGCCGATCACGCTGCAAACGGGCATCGTCGCGCTCGTCGGCGCCACGCTCGGCGCGCGAGCCGGCGCGATGGCCGCCGCGCTCTACCTCGTAGAGGGCTTGGCTGGCGCGCCGGTCTTCGCCGGTGGCGCGTCCGGCCTGGCGTACGCGCTGGGACCAACCGGCGGTTTCCTCGTCGGATTCATCCCGGCCGCGTTTCTGGCCGGTTGGCTCATCGAAACTGGACGCGCCCGGACCGCGTTGACCGTGCCGCTCGCATTCACCGCCTCGATGCTGGTCGTTTACCTGTTCGGTGTACCGTGGCTGGCCAATGTCGTCGGCATCGACCGCGCCCTCGCGGCCGGCTTCTTCCCGTACCTACCCGGCGATGCCATCAAGGCGATCGCGGCGTCGGCCTTATGGTTCGCCGGCGCGAGGCTGAGCCGCCCGACGTAGTCGTCCGAGCTACTTCGCCGGCCACTTCACCTTCGGTAGAACATCCTTCGCGTATGCCTCGATGAACGCGGCCTGATCTTTTCCGACCTGGTGAATGTAGATCTCGGTGAAGCCGAAATCGACGTACTTCTGGATCTCGGCGACGTGCTCGTCGAGATCGGGCGTCATCAGGACGCGGTTGCGAAAGTCTTCCGGCCGAACCAGCTTCCGCATCACCTCGAAGTCCTCGGGATTGCGGATGTCTTGCTTCGGGAACGACATCCCACCGGTCGGCCACTCGCGCACGGCCTGCTCGATGCACGCCTCGCGCGTCTCCGCCAGCGAGACGTGGATCTGCATCAGGCGCGGCATCGTCGACGGGTCCTTGCCGGCCTCGCGCGCGCCCTTCTCGAAGCGCGCCAAGAGGTTCGAGACTCGGTCCTCACCCGCGCCGACCATGATGATGCCATCGCACAGCTTGCCGGTGCGCTCGCTCATGATCGGCCCGGATGTGGCGACGTACATCGGCGGTGGCTTCTCCGGCAGCGTGTACAGCCGCGCGCTCTCGATGTTGAAGTGCTCGCTCTTGTGCTTGATGACCTTGCCGGTGAACAGCTTCTGGATGACCGCGATCGAGTCAACGAGTCGATCCAGGCGCGTCGGCGCCTCCGGCCAGTACTCGCCGATGATGTGTTCGTTGAGCGCCTCACCGGCGCCCAGGCCGAGCCAGAAGCGGCCCGGGTACATCGCCGCAAGCGTCGCCGCCGCCTGGGCGACGATCGCCGGATGGTAGCGATAGCCCGGCGGCGTGACGCCCGGACCGAACGTCACCTTTCCGGTCGCCTGTCCAATCGCGCCCATGAGCGCCCACGCGAACGCGCTATGGCCCTGAGACGGAACCCACGGGTGGAAGTGATCCGAAACCATGACGCCGCCAAACCCAGCCTCTTCGGCAAGCTTCGACCAGCGCACGAGATCGGTCGGATGGAATTGCTCGGTCATCGCGCAGTAGCCGATCATGTCTTCTTCTCCTGAGTGTCCAGCCGGGCTTCGAAATTCGCTACAGCGACGCGGCGGCCGGAATGACCTTCTCCGCCCACAGTTCAAGCGAACCCGGCTCGTGCATATCGGTGACCATGCAGTTCACCTGCGAGTAGCCAAGCGCGGCGTACTGGCGGAAAAGATCGAGCGCGGATTCGGGCGTGAACGAACCATCGCGTCCATGCGAGGTCAGTTGCACGCGCAGATTGGCCGTCTTTTCGATCGTGTCGTAGTCGCGCTTCTCGGCGTCACAGTGACCGCGCAGGATGTCCAGTTTGTGCTTCACGGCCGTGAAATCGGAGCCCGAGACGTTGCACGCATCGGCGTACCGCGCGACCAGCCGGAGCGTCTTCTGCTCGCCGGAGCCTCCAACCAGAATCGGTGGGTGCGGCTTCGATACCGGCATCGGCGAACAGATCGTCTCGCCCAACTGGTAGTGGCGACCCTCGAACGGACCGCGATCGCCCGACCACATCTGCTTCGCGATCTTGAGCGTCTCTTCGAGGCGCCGGAATCGCTCCGCGACTGGCGGAAAGGGGAAACCGAGGCCAATGTGCTCGCGCTCGAACCAGGCCGCGCCGATCCCGAAATACGCGCGACCGCCCGACAGGACATCGAGCGTCGTGACCTGCTTGACGAGGAAGCCCGGATGCCGGTAGGTGACGCCGGTCACCATGACGCCGAGCTTGACACGGCTGGTCTGTCCGGCGATGAAATTGAGCAGCGAGTAGACCTCGACCATGTCATTCTCGGCCGGGCCGAGAAATGGCAACTGGAAGAAGTGGTCCATACCCCAGATCGCGTAGAAGCCGGCCGCCTCGGCACGCCGCGCGATCGATCCCATCGTCGCGCCCATCGCCGGTGGGCCGCCCGGCCAGGTGAAGTTCTTGAGATCGAGACTGACTCTCATCGAAACAAATCCCTCTCCGCGTCCATCACGAGATCGCCGCCACGTTCCGCGCCGGCCACCGGCGGCTGGGCGGCGTAGCCGCGCACGAGCGCGACCGGCCGCGCATCGAGCTTGCCCATGACGAGCTCGGCCGCCGATGACAGCTCATCCGCGATCGCCATCCGGCTCGCCACCAGCGGGTACCCGTGCGGATCGGACTGGCCCCGGTAATCGGCGAATGGATCCATCCCGGCCACGCCGACCGCGACGTTGACGATGCCGTTCCGCCACGGTCGACCGAACGAATCCGTGATGATGACGGCCACATCCGCGCCACGCAGATCGCGCAGTCGATCGCGAAGCACCGCCGCCGAGCCATCCGGATCCTCCGGCAGGAGGCACACGATGCCTTCGCCCGGCACATTCGACGCATCGACGCCGGTATTCGCGCAGACGAATCCGTGCTTCGTCTCCGTAATGAGAATCCCGCGCGACATGCGCACGATGCGCCGAGCCTCGCGCAGGGCGATTTCGACTTGTCGGGGGTCCTTCGCCGCGCTGGCCGCGAAATGGATCGCCAGCGGCGAAGGTTCGATCGTCGAAAGGTCGACCAGGCGACCCTCGGCCTTCGAGACGACCTTGTGCGTCACGACCACGATGTCGCCATCGAGCAGGCCGGTGCCGGAGCGGTCGGCCGCCTCGGCGATGAACGCGCCGAGATCATCCCCCGGATGAACTTCGGGGATGCCGTCCAATCCGACGATGCTGACGCCGCGGGGCGGGCTCACGGCGCCGATCCTAACACAGGCTCTCTAGTGACCCAGAAGGGCTGCCAGCCGATCGGTCCGGTCGGAGAAGACCGCCAGCGCTCGCTCGATCGGCTCCGGCGTCGTCATGTCGATTCCGGCACGCCGGAGAATCGTCAGCGGATCGGCCGAGCTGCCCGACTTGAGGAACGTGAGATAGCGATCGACCGCGCCGGGCGCGCCTTCGAGCACCATCTGCGCCAGTGCCGTCGCGGCGACGAGGCCAGTCGCGTACTGGTAGACATAGAAGGCGAAGTAGAAGTGCGGGATTCGCGCCCACTCGGTCCACACGACCGGGTCGATTGTGACGACCGCCCCGTAGTACTCCTCGTTGAGACGCTGGTAGATCTCGGTCATCGTCTCTGCCGTCAGGGCTTCGCCCTTCTCGACCTTGTCGTGGATGGCAAGCTCGAACTCGGCGAAGAGCGTCTGCCGGAAGAACGTGCCGCGGAAGTCGTCGAGCGCCGATCCGAGCAGCGCCGCCTGTCGGGCACGATCACCGTTTGCGCGACTTAGCAGGTGATCGCGCAGCAGTTCCTCGTTGAACGTCGAAGCGACCTCGGCCAAGAAGATCGGGTAATCGCCGGTCGGGTACGGCTGGTGCTTACGCGTAAGCCACGAGTGCATCGAGTGGCCTAGCTCATGCGTTAGCGTGAAGACATCGTCTTCGGTGCCGCGGAAATTCAGCAGCATGAACGGCGCGGTGCCGTAGGAACCCCCGGAGTAGGCGCCGGAGCGCTTGCCCTCGTTCTCGAACACATCCGCCCAGCGGTGGTCGATCAGTCCTCGCCGCGCGACTTCACCGTACTCGACGCCAAGCGGTCGAACTGACTCGACCACCGTATCGACCGCGCGCCCGAAGCTATATCCGTCAGCGGCGTGCTCGGGCACGATCGAGACGAATAGATCGTACGGATGCAGATTGCGCACGCCGAGCGCGCGCCGGTGGAGACGCAGGTACCGGTGCAGCGTCGAAAGGTGCGCCCGACAGGTCGTGACGAGATTTCGATAGACCGCGATCGGGATGTCGCGCGGCGTAAGTGACGACTCGACCGCCGTGGCGTAGCGGCGAACGCGAGCATCGGCCACATCGCCCTTGACGTTGCGGGCCAGGCTCGCGCCGAGGGTGTTCCGATATCGCGCGTACGAGCTGAGAATGCCGTGATAGGCCGCCCGGCGGACGCGCCGATTCTTGCTCTCGAGGAGCACTCGATAGAGACCCTCGCTGAGTTTGATCTTCTTGCCACTCTCGTCGCGGATCGCTGGAAACGTCAAATCAGCATTTCGCAGGAGCCCGGCGATGTCCGACGGCGCGCCACGCACCTCGGACATTTCCGCCAGAACCGCCTCGACCTCGGTCGAGCGAACGTGATCGCGGAGACGGAGCGTCTCGTCGATCGCGCGGCGGTAGGGGGCGAGGCCAGGGTGGCTATCGCGCCAAGCGGTCAGCGTGTCGGGGGCGATCTGGAGCATCTCGGGCGCGACGAACGCGGTCGCGGCGCCGAATCGCGCCCAAAGTCCTTCGATCCGACTCTGCAGCGCCTGACCGCGCGGATCGGCGGTGTCGACATCGTGAACCATGCTCGCGTAGACGTTCAGCCGTTCGAGCGGCTCGTTGACGGCGTCGCGCGCGACGAGCGTGTCGCAGAGCGCCTGCGCCGACGTCCCGAGCGTCCCGGCGCGGGCTGCCAGGTCGGGAATGGAGAGCTCGACGCGGGCGAATTCGGCCTCCCAGGCCGCGTCGTCGGCGAAGACGGATGCGATGTCCCACGTGTCGGATAGCGCGATGTCGGTGCGCTTCTTGCGCGCGGCGGTATCGGTCACGTCATCCTCCGATGCAAAAGGCTGCGCCGGAGGATACACAAGCCCCGTTCAGCAAGACACCTTTTCCGTAGCGGCGACGGGCCGTCGGACCGCTCTAGATCGGTGACGAGCGGTCCCAGCCCCTACGTCGGCGTGATCTCGCCGCCGTCCATCACCAGCGCCTGGCCGGTGACGACCGCGACCTCGCCCTGGAAACCCACCGCTATCCCTCTTCGCGATCGGTCGGCCCATCGCCGCCATAGTGCGCGATCGTGTCGTCGCGCAGTTGTCGAAGCGACGCGCTGAACTCGACCGGATAGGCCGGTGGCCGCGTCAATGCATGGTACTGGTCCGGCAAGTCGCGCAAGTTCTGCTGCGCAAACTCCCAGATCTCGGAGAGCGGCGGGAGTGATCCGGCCAGAAGCTCGCCATCGCGCACGACCGGTCGCAATAGCCGCTGGGACGCAAGCGGTTTCGGCTCACTATCGAGCGCGATGAGATCGCGTTCGAATGTGCCGAACCGGTACACCTCTTTCTTACCCGGCCAGGTCGTCTTGTCCCCGGCGGTCTTGATGCGCGGTGCGCTGACGCCAGCCGTCTCGACGTTCACCAGCTTGTAGACGCCGCCCAAGGCGCCGCCCGAGACGCCGTGCTCCACCGATCCGGCGCCAACGCCGATGCGCGTCCCGACGCCGAATCCGTCGATCGGCGCGCCGCGCGCGACGAGATCGGCGATGCTGTATTCGTCCAGGTCGCCGCTCACGAATATGCGCGTCGTCGTCAACCCTGCCCGATCGAGCACATCGCGCACGTAACGCGCGTCGGCTTCAAGATCGCCAAAGTCGAGCCGCACCGCCGCAAGCGTGTGCCCGAGCCGATCGTGGTACTCGCTCGCGACGTCGACCGCCGTGTGGATCGCGCGGCGCGGATCGTAGGTGTCCAGGAGGAGCGTGTAGCGGTTGAAGCTCGCCGCGACCGCCGCGAACGCCGCGCGTTCGTCCTCGAAGAGCTGGATCAGCGCATGCGGGATCGTGCCGGTCGCCTGAAGACGGTACTCGAACGCCGCCGCGACGAACGAGGTCGATGCCATTCCGCCGATGTAGGCCGACCGCGTCACGACGAACGGCTCCTGGGCGCGCCGGAGCGCGAACTCGGTCACGCGACGCCCGCTGGCCGCCTGAACGATGCGCGCCGCCTTCGTCGCGATGAGTGTCGCCAGGTTGATCGAGTTCAGCAGCCCGGATTCGAGGAGCAGCGCCTCTCGAAACGGTCCGGTCACGCGCAGGAGCGGCTCGTTCGGGAAGGCGATCGAGCCCTCCGGCATCGCCAGGATCTCGCCACTGAAGCGAAAATTGCGCAATTCTTCGAGGTAGCCACGGTCGTAGTCGCGAATCTGCGCCAGGAACCGCACATCCTCGTCCGTGAAGCGAAAGTCGCGCACGAAATGCAGGGCGGTCTCCAATCCAGCGAAGAGCAAGTAAGCGCCGTCGAACGGCGCCCGACGCGCGTAAAGATCGAACGTAACCAGATCGTTCCGACCTTGCACCCAGGCGACGTAGGCGCTGTCCGGGTGGTACATATCGGTCATCAGTCCCGGATGCAGCGGCTGGTACTGCGCCTGGGCCGGCCGGCCGAGCGAAACCGCGATCTTACCGAGCGACATTCCCACCGACATCGAAGTGGCCGGCATTATACGGATGGGCTCGCCCTCGACGGCGATCCCCTGAACGCGCTCGGCTAACTCTTCGCCAGCATCGCGTCCACCTCGGCGCGGATGCCACCCAGGACATCGGCCGCGGTGCCGGCGCCCTGGAAGACCTGCTCGATCGCCGTCTGGACGCGACGCCAGGCCTCGGCGTAGTTCGGGTTCGTCCACATCGGGAACTTTGACGGGTACTTCGGTCCGTTGAGCGCGACCGAGAGGTTCTTCTTCGGTCCGACCCGTACGAAGTAGCGGCTATCCAGACCCGAGAACACCGGCACCGACCACCCGGTCTCCACGTCGGGCAGCGACCCTACTGGGCCGGTGACCCAGTGGAGGAAGTCCCAGGCCGCATCACGCTGCTTCGAACGCGCGCTCAGGATCAGCGCGCTGAAGCCGCTCTTGACGACGCGCGGATTCGTGCCCCAGCGAGGCACTGGGTAGACGTCCCAGTCGAACCGATCCGCGACATCGCGCAAGCGGTTACTGACTTGCGACACGCTCGACCAGGACATCGCCAGCTTGCCCGATGCAAACGCGAATGCGCGCGACTCATCGGTCGCCGGCGCGGCCGCGACCTTGTGCTTGCGGACCAGGGCGGCCAACCAGTCGATCCCGGCCGCGGCGCCGGGTTCGTGGCCGCGGAACGATCTGCCATCGATCGAGAACCAGCTTCCACCGGCGTTTTCGACATGACCTTCATAGCGATAGCCGCCGATGTCGATGCCCAATTGATCGGCGCCACCATCGGCGCGGCGCTTCGTCAGCGCCTGGGCGAGCGCGAGCGCGCGATCGTAGGTCCAGGTTGCGTCCTCATAGTCCGAGGGGGGCACACTCTGGTTGGTTGCGCCAAGAAGTGTCCGATTGACGTACAGCGCGTCCATATCGCCGCCATACGGCAACCCGGCCAGCTTCCCCGCAAGGCGATAGCGATCGACCAGCCCAGGCTTGATGTCGGCACGCTTCAGCCAGCTATCGGCCGCCGGAGTCGAGAGCACGTCGAGGTCGGAGGTCTGACCGCGCGCGGCGAAGATCGGCAACTGTTCGGTGTTGAGGCGGCTCACATCCGGCGCTTGATCGGCGGCGTAGGTCGCGAGCAGCTTCGTCATGTACTCGGCCGAGGGCGTGTTCTGGATGTCGAGCGCGACCGACCGCCGCGCCGCCTCGAATCCATCCTTCTGCTCGGCCAGTCGATCCTTCGAACCGGCATCGACCGCCCAGTTCGACCAGACGACCTTGGTTGTCCGGGTCGTCGTCGCGGCCGCCGCGGTCGGCGCCACCGGTGCGGCGGTCGATGGCGCGGTCGGAGTCGAGGGCGCTGACTCCGCCGGTTTCGGCGTCGCGCTCGTCGCTACACCGGGCGCGCACGCCGAAAGCGACAGCATCCCGAGCGCCGCGAGCAACGCGCGCCGCGAAACGGCGCCTGAAAACGATCCAGTCATGCCTCGTACCTCCGGCCAGCGATTCTAGGTCGGGCCAGCGCGCCGGGAGACACACCAGAGTCTCATGGTCGCGTGCGCGCGCCATCAACATTGTTTTCGACAATGTTTCGCTTCCCTATACTTTCGAGAGTGAGCGAAATAGCCCTGCCGCGAAGGTCGGGCGTCGCCGTGCCAACGATCGAATCAGCCGCGCCACGCACGAATGGCGCCGCGCCAACGATCGAACCGGGGGCACCGCGCGCGAACGGCGTCGCGACAGCGCTGCCAGCCGTCCCAATCGCACCGTCAGTGGCCTTGGAAACCCGTTCACGCGAGCCAGCCGCGCTGCCACAGACCGGCTGGCAGCGCACGTTCTCCTCGCTGCGACACCGCGACTTCGCACTCATGACCGCGAGCGCATTGCCGCACATGCTGTCGATCCAGATGGGCATGATCGCGTCCGGCTACCTCGCCTACCAGCTCACGAACTCGGCGACGACGCTCGGGCTTATGGGTCTGGCCTGGGGCGTTCCGATGCTGACGTTGTCGCTCGTCGGCGGCGTCGTGGCCGATCGCGTGCCGCGACGGACGATCTTGATCGTGACGCAGAGCGCAATCGGACTCGCGGCCCTGACCAACGCGGTACTTGTCCTCTCCGGACAAATCCAGATCTGGCATCTCTTCATCACGGCACTGGTTCAAGGCACCGCGTTCTCCTTCAACATGCCCGCCCGCCAGGCGATGGTCGCCGACGTCGTCGGACGCGAGGATCTGGCCAACGCCCTCGCCCTGACGAACGCGAACATGAATATGACACGCGTACTCGGCCCGGCCGTGGCTGGCTTCCTGATCGCCATGCCGTCGATCGGGATCGGTGGTATCTACCTGTTGATGGCAGGTCTTTACGTGATCGTGGTGGCAACAATGTTTCAGATTCAGGGTGGGCGCACGCGCGCGAGCGTCGGCGGCGGATCCCCACTCGAAAAGCTCCTCGAAGGCATTCGCTACATTGCCGGTAACCCGTCACTGGTTCGCCTTCTCCTTGTGGGCATGATTCCCATGCTGCTCGGCATGCACTACCAGACGCTGATGCCGGTGTTCGCAATCGGGATCCTTGGGTCCGGCGCAGAGGGGCTCGGCTTGCTGAATATGGCGGTCGGAATCGGCGCCCTGATCGGATCCATGGCTCTCGCCGCGAATAGCGGCGGGCGCAATCGGGAGCGCGTTCAAATGTTCCTGGGCATTGGGTTTGGCCTGTCACTTCTGCTCTTCGGCATTGGCAATTCATTCGCGGTTGCGCTCATCGCGCTACCGCTCGTGGGCGCAACGAGCGCCGCCTATCAGTCGCTCAATAACACACTCATCATGCAGCACACGCCGCGTGAGTTCTACGGGCGCGTCATGAGCGTCTATATGATGGGGATGGCGATGATGCCGCTCGCCAGCGCTCCGGCCGCGCGGTTGGCCGATGAGATCGGTGCGCGGCCGACCGTGGCCGCGTCCGGTGCACTGATCGCGTATGTCATCGCAATCATCGCGTTCGGATCGGGTCTCAAGATGCCGCGCTTCTCCTGGGGGCGCTAGCCGTCCGGCATCTGCGATACGCGGCGCGGCTGTCTACACTCCGGGCTGAAAGTCAAGGGAAGGTCTCATCGTGAGCGAAAAGCCGTTTGCCGAATCCGCGCAGGAAGCGCTCGAAGGCGCGCACCATCAGGCCGAGCGCGGCCGCAACTTCAGCGTCGAACCCGAGCATCTGCTCGTC
Organism: Chloroflexota bacterium; assembly: GCA_004297775.1. Classification (GTDB taxonomy): domain Bacteria; phylum Chloroflexota; class UBA6077; order FW602-bin22; family FW602-bin22; genus FW602-bin22. The sequence continues at coordinate 206,215 of SCUE01000004.1, forward strand.
GCGCTCCTCTCCGCCCAGGCCGGACCGGTCGTCAACTTGTTCGAGTCGCTCGGCCTCAGTTGCGAGGCGGTTCGCCGTGACGCGCTGGCGGTCATTCGCCGCCTGCCCAAGACGAACGACGTTCCAGGCAGCTTCACGTCGCCCCGCCTCTATCGCGTGATGGACCTCGCCGCGCGCGAGGCCGAGCGCCTGCGGGACCCGATGGTCGGCGCCGACCACCTTCTCATCGCGGTCACGGATCTGCGCGTGGGTGGCGAAACCGTCCGCATCCTGATGGAGCGCGGCGTCACCCAGGAACGGATCTACGGCGCATTGGCCGAGCAGCGCCTGGCCGACCAGACCGGTCAGGGCTTTGACTCTCGAACGCAAACCCTCGATCAATTCGGGCGCGATCTGACGCGCCATGCGCAACAGGGCAAGCTCGACCCGGTCATCGGTCGCGACAACGAGATTCGCCGCGTCGTCCAGATCCTCTCCCGACGCACCAAGAACAACCCGGTGCTGATCGGCGAGCCCGGCGTTGGCAAGACCGCGATCGTTGAAGGCCTGGCTTGGCGCATCGTCCGGGGCGATGTGCCGGAGGGACTCCGCTCGAAGAAACTCTACCAGGTCGATCTGGGCGGCCTCGTCGCTGGAACGAAGTACCGCGGCGAGTTCGAAGAGCGCATTCGCGGCCTGCTTCGGGAGATCACTGAAGCCCAGGGACAGATCATCATCTTCATCGACGAGGTCCATACGATCGTCGGCGCCGGCGCGGCCGAGGGTGCGATCGACGCCTCGAACATGCTGAAGCCAATGCTCGCGCGCGGCGAACTGCGTTGCATTGGTGCGACGACGCTCGACGAGTACCGAAAGCACATCGAGAAGGACGCCGCGCTTGAACGGCGATTCCAGCCGGTTTTTGTCGCCGAGCCTTCGGTCGAGGACACGATCGGCATCCTCCGCGGATTGCGGGAGCGGTACGAGGTGCATCACGGCGTGCTGATTCAGGATGCCGCGCTCGTCGCGGCGGCGAAATTGAGTAGCCGGTACATCGCCGATCGCTTCCTGCCCGACAAGGCAATCGACCTCGTCGACGAGGCCGCCGCGCGACTGCGCATGCAGATCGACTCAGTTCCGGCCGCGCTCGACGAGGTGGAGCGTCGCATCGTTCAACTCGAATCGGAGCGCGCCGTCGCGCGCAAGGAACTCGGCACGGTCGCGACCGCGGCCGATCGCGTCGCGCGGATCGAGAGCGAGTTGGGCACCGCCAACACCGAGCGCGACCGCATCTTCACGCGCTGGCAGGGAGAAAAGGCCGAGCTCATCAAGGTGCGCGACATCAAGCGCTCGATCGAAGAGGCGCGACATCAGATCGAGGAAGCCGAACGCGCGTCGAATTTCGATCTGGCTGGCGAGTTGCGCTTCACGAAGCTGCCACAGCTCGAGCGGGACCAGCGAGATGCCGAGACAGTCCTGGATCACCGCCCGGACGGTGTCGGGCCGCGCTTACTCAAAGAAGAGGTCGACGAGGAAGAGATCGCCGCCGACCTGAGCCGCTGGACAGGTATCCCGGTCACTCGAATGCTCGAGGGCGAGATGACGGCCTTGTTGGCGATGGAGGGCAAACTTCGCGAACGCGTCGTCGGCCAGGAAGTCGCGGTCAAGGCGGTCGCTGAGACGATTCGCCGTGCCCGCGCCGGCCTTCAGGATCCGAACCGTCCACTCGGCTCCTTCATCTTCCTCGGACCGACCGGCGTCGGCAAGACCGAGTTGGCTCGGACGTTGGCCGAGTTTCTCTTCAATGACCACGCCGCGTTGCTGCGCCTCGACGCGTCGGAGTATTCCGAAAAGCACTCGGTCGCGCGCCTGATCGGCGCGCCGCCCGGATACGTCGGCTACGGCGAGGGCGGCCAATTGACCGAGCCGGTGCGACGGCGACCGTACACGGTCGTCCTGCTCGATGAGATCGAGAAGGCGCACTCGGATGTCTTCAACATCCTGCTCCAGATCCTCGACGAAGGCCACCTGACCGACGGTCTCGGCCGCACGGTCGACTTCAAGAACACCGTGTTCATCATGACCTCGAACGTCGGATCGCAGCACGCCGCCGAGCTGGGTCGCGATCATCCGGAGCTTCTCCGCGATCGGATGGTCAAGGCCCTCTACGAGGAGTTCCGGCCGGAGTTCCTCAACCGCGTCGACGAGGTCCTGGTCTTCAATCTGCTTGACCGCGACAACATCTCAAGCATCATCGACATTCAGATGGCTGAGGTGACGAAGCGCCTCGCCGCACAGAAGCTCGCCGTTCGGATGACTGACGCCGCCCGGGCGATCATCCTGGAAGCGGGTTTCGATCCGGCGTTCGGCGCCCGACCATTGCGGCGCGCGATCCAGCGCCGCATCCTGAATCCGATTGCCGAGCGCGTCCTGGCACAGGAACTCGGACCAGGTGACACGATCGTCGTCGACGCCGTCGACGACGACCTGATGATCGGCCGGGAGCGCGAGGGTGAGCGTAACGGCCGAGCCGTCGGTCGCGCTCGATCGCGCCCCCGCAAGTCCGCCGCGGCGGCTAGTTGATTGACTTCGGCCGCCGTTCAACCCGCGAAGGGCGATTCGAGCGGCGGACCGAGTGTCGATCGCCTAACTGACAGCCCACAGCGATGACACCGCGCGAGATTCGGCTGACCCTCGGCAGCGTCATGCTCGTGATGCTGCTGGCCGCGCTCGATCAAACGATCGTCGGCACGGCGATGCCGCGCATCGTGGCCGATCTGCGCGGCTTCGATCAATACGCCTGGGTGACGACGTCCTACATGCTCAGTTCGACGACGATCGTGCCGATCGTCGGGAAACTCTCCGACATCTACGGCCGCAAGCGTTTCTACCTGCTCGGACTGGCGATCTTCCTGGTCGGATCGGCGCTCTGCGGCGCCGCGCCGGATATGCTAACGCTGATCGCGTTCCGCGCGATCCAGGGTGTCGGCGCCGGAATCGTCATGGCGATCGCCTTCATTGTCATCGGCGACCTGTTTCCACCGGCTCAGCGGGGCCGCCTGCAGGGTCTGTTCGCCGGCGTCTTCGGCATCTCGGCGCTGATTGGGCCGCCGCTGGGCGGCTACCTGACGGATCACGCGTCCTGGCGGTGGGCCTTCTACGTCAATCTCCCGCTCGGGATCATCGCGTTGGGCGTCGTGGCCCGCTTCTTCCCGAGAATCCCCACGCCGCCCCGGCGCGGCGCGATCGACATTCTCGGCGCGATCGCGCTGGTCGGCACCACGGTACCGCTCTTGCTTGCGCTCTCGTGGGGCGGTCGACAGTACCCGTGGAGCGATCCAAGAGTGGTTGCATTGCTCGTTGTCGGCCTCGCATTCATGGCCGCGCTCGTCACGATCGAACGTCGCACCGCCGAGCCAATCATTCCGCCAGCGTTGTTTCGCAATCGCATCATCGCGCTCAGCATCGCGGCGTCCTTCTGCATGAGCATCGGGATGTTCGGCGTCATCCTGTTCGTGCCCCTGTTCGTGCAGGCGGTGCTCGGCGGGACCGCGTCGGAGAGCGGCAGCGTATTGCTGCCGATGATGCTCGGCATGATCCTCGCGAGCGGCGTGTCCGGGGTGCTCATCTCGCGCACCGGTCGCTACCGCCCGTTCGCGGTCGTGGGCATGGCGCTCATGGTGGTCGGTCTCTTCGCGTTGAGCCGCCTCGGCACCGACGCAACGCTCACCTCGGCCGGCCTGGTCCTGGCGCTCATCGGCGCGGGCCTTGGCTCGGTGATGCCGACGTTCACGATCGCGGTCCAGAACGCGGCCGAACCACGGATGCTGGGCGCGGCGACCTCGTCGGCGCAGTTCTTCCGGCAGATTGGCGGCACGATCGGCGGCGCGGTCCTCGGCGCGCTCATGGCCGCGCAATCGACGGCCGACCTCGATGCGCGGCTCGCCGCGCTGCGGCCAGCACTCGAAGCGACGCTCGATCGAGCCGACCCGACCTGGGCCGCGATCGCCGATTCGCGCGCGCTCCTCGACACACTCGGACGAGCCGATCTCGTTCTGGCCGCGCCGGTTCTGGCCGCGGCGCGCGCGGCGGTCGGATCGAGCCTCAGCACGGTCTTTTTCATCGGGTCGGTCGCGGTGGCGGTCGGGCTCGTGGCCGCGATCCTGGTGCCGGAGATTCCACTCCGCAAGGAACGGCACATGGTCGGCCGCGCGCCAGAATCCGCCTCGGCGTAACCGGTCGCGAATGCAATGATGTCCCTACAATCGCGCCGCCACGGAGGTAGCGGGTGACGGATCCGTCGGGCGCGGCGACATCCATCACTGGTGACGCCGGCGTAATCGACTGCGACGTGCAGACGGTCGTGCCGAAGGTCGATGCGCTCATCCCGTACCTGACCGATCACTGGAAGGAATACGTCGCCCAGTCGGCATTTCGCGGCCCGGTCGACACCGCCTACCCGAAGGGATTCGCGACGACCGCGCGCGCCGGAACGCAGCCACCCGGCGGCGGCCCGGCCGGATCGGACATCGAAACGACCTGCCGACAGGCACTCGCTGGCGTCGAGTTCGCGATTCTGAACAATGTCTACTCGGTCGACTCAGTCCACAACCCGGACTCGGCCATGGCGATGGCGCGCTCGGTCAACGATTGGACCGCCACTGAATGGCTTCCTCGCGACGCGCGTCTTCGAGCGTCGATGACCGTCCCGATCCAGCAACCGACGATCGCAGCCGAGGAGATCGCGCGCGCCGGCGGTCGCGATCGGTTCGTTCAGGTTCTGCTTCCGGCGCGGACACGCATTCCCCTTGGGAACCGCGTATATCACCCGATCTACGAAGCGGCGACGCGCCACGGACTCACGATTGGCATTCATTTTGGCGGCGCGCCGGGGAACGCCCCGACTGGCGTCGGTTGGCCGAGCTACTACATCGAAGAGTTCGCCGGGATGGCCCAGGTCGCGCAGTCGCAGGTGGCCAGCCTGATCGCCGAAGGCGTCTTCGAGCGGTTCCCAACCCTGACGGTCGTTTTCATCGAAGTCGGCTGGACGTGGGTGCCGTCACTGATGTGGCAGCTCGATCGGGCCTGGCGAAGCACGCGTCGGACCGTGCCCTGGGTGCGCAAACCGCCATCGGACGCGATACGCGAACACATCCGCCTGACGCTGACGCCGACACACGCTCCGTCGCAATCTGGACTTCTCGCTCAGATCGTCGAGCAGATGGGAACCGACGAGATGCTGCTTTTCAGCTCGGCGTACCCGCGCGAGCACGGCGAGGATCCGAGTGCGATCCTGTCCGAGTTGCCACGGAAGGTGGTGCGCCGCATTCGGTCCGAGAACGCGCGCGCGACGTACCGACTGTGAGGACGCACCTTGTGCCAGGCGACGCACCGACTGCGAGGACTCTCCTCGCGCTAGGCGACGTTCCGGCATCGCGCGCCGACTCGGATCTCAGTTGCGGCGTGGGGCGCCACCGGACGCGTGCGTGTCTTGTGGGGATGAACCCGTGGTAGCTGACAGCCAGATCGGCGTCATCGACTGTGGGATCCACGCCGTCGTCGCGGACCTCGCGACTCTCGCTGCCCACGCGCCGGCACGGGTGCGCGAGCGTCTCGCCGGTGGTGGCGCGCGCGGGCGTGGCTCCGGGACACCCGCGCTTGGCCCTACCGGAGCTGACCCGGTTGCGGTTCGACGCGAGGTTTTCGACGAGTTCGGCATCGCGCGTGGCGTCCTGCTGGCGATTCCCGCCTACGCGCCCCAGAGTGAGATCGAGGTGGCCGCCGCGATCGCCAGCGCGACCAACAACTGGCAGATCGAGCGCTGGCTTGAGGCGGAGACCCGTCTCCGCGGATCGATTGCGATCGCGAGCGAAGAGGCCGACCTCGCCGTTGCCGAAATCGAACGGCATGCCGGCGACTCGCGCTTCGCGCAGATTCAAATCGTCGGCCGATCGCGGTCACCGCTCGGCAATCCCAAGTACTGGCCGATCTACGAGGCCGCCGCGAACGCCGGACTGCCGGTCGCGATCCACCCGGCCGGCGACGGCGACTATCCGGCGACCGGCGCCGGCTGGCCGTCGTTCGATCTCGAAGAGCGGATCGTGCCCGCTTGCGCGATGCAAGCGAACCTCGTCAGCCTCGTCTGCGAGGGCGTTTTCGCTCGCTTCCCAGGGCTGCGCGTTCTTTGCTCCGGCGCCGGATTCGCCTGGTCGCCATCGTTGATCTGGCGGCTCGATGCCTCCTGGCGCCTATTGCGCGACGAAGTTCCCGACCTGACGCGGCCGCCGTCGGAATACATCCGAGAACAGGTATGGTGGACGACCCAGCCGATGGCCGAACCGACGCGGTCGGAGTACCCGCTCGCGCTATTCGACCAGTTCGCATTCGACGACCGCCTCGTATTCGCGTCCGGCTACCCTGGTCCGGACTTCAATGCACTCGACACCGCGTTGCCGGCGGACCTGCCCGAAGCAACCCGCCAGCGCATCGCCCGACAGAACGCGATTGACCTGTACCGCGGGCGCGTGTAAGAGCCCCTCTGGACGCCCCACGCGCCGCAAGAACATGGGAGCAATTCGGGATGATCTACTTGACGCACAGATGCTTGCTAGGGTCGTGTCCCTGGACGTGTGTAGAAGCGGGTGCGCGGTCCGCGCGGCCATCGGCGCTCAGCCGACGGCGGGCAGTGGCAAGGGTATCACCTCCTCTGTGGGCTCGTAGA
>SCUE01000005.1 GCA_004297775.1 Chloroflexota bacterium
CCGATCGAATCGCCAGGCCACGCACCACTGCACCGGCAGCCGCGTCGTGACCTCGCTCGGTAACACCTCTATGAGGCATCATTCCAAGCTTTCGGTAACCGCGACGACTGAGGCATCACGGAGGATTGACAGTGGCCCGCCCGCGGACTAGGCTAGCCACGGTCTGCGATCATCGATCATCGTAGATCGCGGCACTCGGTGGGTTGGGGGTAGGGCCGTGCAGGTCGCCGAGCGTTCGACCGCACTCGTACTCGTCGGTCGGCGAGCTCTGCGCGACGACGTCCGCGAGGCGCTCGTCAACGCGATCCTGGGCGGGGAGTTCCACCCCGGCGACCGGATCATCGAGACGCGCGTGGCGCGCCAGCTCGGCGTGAGCCAGAGCACGGTGCGCGAGGCGTTGCGCGAACTCGAGCAGCTCGGGATGGTCGTGACCCTGCCCAACCGTGGCGCGTCGGTCAAGCCCCTGACGCGGCGGGACGTCACCGAGATGTACGAGATGCGGGCTCTGATCGAGGGGCACGCTGCGCGGGTGGTGGCGACTCGACTCACGGAAAGAGACAGCGCCGGCCTCGAGACGCTCGCGGCGGAAATGGTGCAGCTCGCAAACGCCGGCGACGTGCAGGAGTTGATCAAACGCGACGTCGCGTTCCACAGCCGGATTTGCCAGTTGGCCGATAACGCGCTTCTGATGCGGCTGTGGTCGGCGGTCAACCCGCACCTGTGGACCTACGTCGCCGTCCGTGGTCTTCTCGGAATGCCCCCGACGCAAGTGGCGAGGCGCCATTTCGAGGTCGTGGATGCGTTGCGCTCGGGCGATCCCGACCGCGCCGAGCAAGCGCTCAGAACGCACTTGCTTGAGCTGCGGGACCTCGCCGAGGAGAAGCTCGTCAGCGGCGAGGCCACGCTGGCGTCCGCCGACGGGCGTCCTGGCGGCGTCCGGTGATTGCCGACGAGCAGAGCGCTCCGGCGTCGGCGGCGGGCGCCCTGCCCGCGACTATGCGGGCGGTCGTGCTCACCGAACCCGGGTTCAATGGCGTCACGCTCCAGCAGATTCCGGTCCCGTCACCGAGGCGGATGGAGCTCCTCTGCAAGGTCGAGGCGGTGTACATCTGCGGCACCGACCCCCACATCGTCGCCGGGCACTACCCGGGCTTCTGGCCGATGGCGTACCCCTTCATCCCCGGCCATGAGTGGGCCGGGACCATCGTCAATCTGGGTGAGGAAGCGGAGGCATTCGGTTGGCGCATCGGTCAGCGCGTTGCGGGCACGAGCCACGCCGGATGCGGCTACTGCCGGAGTTGCTCGATCGGTCGCTACAACCTGTGCGAGAACTATGGTGACGCGGCGCGGGGCCACCGCCAATACGGCCATTACACGGCCGGCGCCTACGCTGAGTACGTCGTGCACTCGGTCCGCTCCGTGTTCCGCGTCCCGGACGCCCTGTCGTTCGAGGAAGCGGCGGCCATGGATCCGGCCTCGATCGCGCTGCACACTATCAAGCGTGCCGGCGTCAGTCCCGGCGATACCGTCGCAGTGATCGGGCCTGGTCCAATGGGGCTGATGGTGCTCCAGTGTGCGCGCGCGCTTGGTGCCGGCCGCGTTCTAGTGGTCGGGCGCGGTGAGCGGCTGGCCAAGGCGGTCGAGCTCGGCGCCGAGCCGATCGACTACACGCGCGGCGATCCGGTCGCGGCCGTGCGGCAGGTGACCGGCGGGCGGGGCGCCGACCGCGCGGTCGAGTGCGCCGGCACCGGGGAGACGCTCGCCCAGGCGATCGAGATGGTGCGGAAGGGTGGCTCAGTCTCGGTGATCGGGATTCCGCTCGAGCCGGCCGCGCTGCCGATCAAGAAGCTTGTCCTCGACGAAATCTCCGTCCACGGTGTCCGTGCCAACCGGGGCACCTGCGAGGAGGTTCTGCCCCTGATGGTTCGCGGCACAGTCAACGTCAGGCCGCTGGTGACGCACCGGTTTCCCCTCGCTAGTTTTCCGGAGGCGCTGGCAACCTTCGTCGAGCGCCGCGGCGGCGCGATCAAGGTGCTGATCAAGCCTTGAGGCGCGGCGCCGCCCGTACGCGGCGTCTGGATGCAGGCCGACTCCCGTATGAGGATCGAGCACTCGCTGCCTGGCTGGCGGCGGCGGCCGGGTAGAACTCGCCGCCGACGGCGCCTCGGCTACACCGCGACCGGCGCGCCCTTCAGCAACTGGCGGAGGACGTACTGCAGGATGCCGCCGTGCTGGTAGTAGGCGACGTCCATTGCGCTGTCCAGGCGAGCCGTCACCGCGAAGTCGAAGTTCGATCCATCGGCGCGCCATACGCGGACGGTCATCTCCTTGCCGGGCGAAAGGCCGGCAGTGACGCCGATCACATCGAAGGTCTCGGCTCCGGTCAGGCCGAGCGACTGGCGATTCTGGCCAGCTTTGAACTCGAGCGGCAGGATTCCCATGCCGACGAGGTTGCTTCGGTGGATGCGCTCGTACGTCTCGGCAATGACGAAGCGCACGCCGAGCAGCAGTGGTCCCTTGGCAGCCCAGTCGCGGGAACTACCGGTCCCGTACTCTTTGCCGGCGATGATCGCCAACGGCGTGCCCTCGGACTGGTAGCGCTGTGACGCTTCGAAGATGCTGGTGACCTCACCATCGGGTAGATGCTTCGTATAGTCGCCTTCGCGATCGGGAACGAGCTCGTTACGAAGGCGAATGTTGCCGAATGTTCCGCGCGCCATCACGTCGTGGCTACCGCGTCGAGCGCCGAAGCTGTTGAATTCGCGGTGCTGTACGCCGTGTTCGACCAGGTAGCGACCGGCCGGACGATCGACCGGAATGTTGCCAGCCGGTGAGATATGGTCGGTCGTGACCGAATCGCCGAACATTGCGAGCACTCGGGCTGATTCGATGTCGCGGGGCCGCTCGGGAATCGGGGCGAGGTTCTCGAAGTAGGGCGGTTCCTGCGCGTAGGTGGACACCGCGTCCCACTCGTACAGATCCGACGCCGGCACCGGCAGATCGCGCCAGGCCTGATCGCCAGTGAAGACGTCGGCGTAGCGGGCCGTGAATAGGTCCGGCCCAACCGCGCTGGTGACCGCGGCGTCGACCTCGGCGTTCGTCGGCCAGATGTCCCGCAAGTACACCGCCGTGCCGGAGCGATCGTGGCCGAGCGGCTCGGCCGTCAGATCGATGTCGACCGTACCAGCAATTGCGTAGGCTACCACCAGGGGCGGCGACGCGAGGTAGCACGCACGCGCCAGCGGATTGACGCGGCCGTCGAAGTTGCGGTTTCCACTCAGGACGGCCGCGCCGACGATGTCGTTGGCGCGGACGGCTGTGGCGATCGGTTCGGGAAGCGTGCCGCTGTTGCCGATACAGGTCGTGCACCCGTAGCCGACGGTGTGGAACTTCAACGCCTCCAGGTGCGGTGTGAGACCGGCGCGGTTGAGGTACTCGGTCACGACCTGTGATCCCGGCGCCAGGCTTGTCTTGACGTACGGCTTGACTGACAGGCCGCGCTCGACCGCCTTCTTCGCGACAAGACCGGCCGCGATCATAACCCGCGGATTCGACGTGTTCGTGCAGCTCGTAATCGCGGCGATGACGACCGATCCGTGCGTCATCTCAGTGAAGGTGTCGCCGATCTCGACCGGTATGCGCGGCGGCTCGGTCTCGAACGATTTGGCGAACCCGGTGCGCAGGCTGGCGCGCACGTTCGCCAGTGACACGCGGTCCTGAGGGCGGCGCGGACCGGCCATACTCGGTTCGACCGTCGAGAGATCGAGCTCAAGCGTCTCGTTGAAGAGTGGCTCCGGCGACGCGTCCGTTCGGAACATGCCCTGTTCCTTGGTGTATCGCTCGACGAGATCGATCAGGTCTGGCGGCCGTCCCGTGAGTCGCAGGTAGCGGAGCGTCTCGTCATCGACCGGAAAGAGGCCGGCGGTTGCGCCGTATTCGGGCGCCATGTTCGCGATCGTGGCCCGATCGGCCAGCGGTAGCTGGCTGAGTCCAGCGCCGAAGAACTCGACGAACTTGCTGACGACACCGTGCTTGCGGAGGATCTGGGTCACGGTCAGGACGAGGTCGGTCGCGGTGACGCCTTCGGCGAGCGCGCCGTTCATCCGAACGCCGACGACGTCGGGTGTCAGGAGATAGATCGGTTGCCCGAGCAGATTGGCTTCCGCCTCGATGCCGCCGACGCCCCATCCGAGGACGCCCAGGCCATTGACCATCGTCGTGTGCGAATCGGTGCCGACGAGTGTGTCCGGAAAGACATTGACGACGCCGTCGATCTCACGGGATTCGACGACGTGGGCGATGTACTCGATGTTGACCTGATGGACGATGCCGGTTCCGGGCGGTACGACGCGGAAGTTTTCGAAGGCGCGCTGCGCCCACCGAAGCAACGTGTATCGCTCGACGTTTCGTTCGTATTCGCGGGCGACGTTCAATCCGAAGGCTCGGGTCGTGCCGAAGTTGTCCACTTGTACGGAATGATCGATGACGAGATCGACCGGCACGAGCGGGTTGATTCGCCGCGGATCGCCGCCGAGTCGCGCCATCGCCGCGCGCATCGCGGCGAGATCGACGACCACCGGGACACCGGTGTAATCCTGCAGCAGTACGCGCGCCGGGATGAATGGAAACTCGTTGATCTGTCCGTTCGGCCGCCAGCCGGCCAGCATCCGCGCGTGCGACTCCGTGAACGATTCGTGAGACTGATTTCGGAGCGCGTTTTCGAGCAGGATCTTCAGGGTGATCGGCATGCGATCGAGCCCAATGCCGACGAGCGACTCGACCGCCGCGAGGCGGAAGAAGGCGCGGTCTCCGTCGCGCGTGGCCAGCGTCGCGCGTGCGCGGAACGGATCGGCGGGCAGTGAACTCATCGTGGCGCCTCCTGGCAGCGAAAATCGCTATTGATTCCAGAGTCGCGCCAGCATCTCCGTGTTGGCGCGGAGCCGATCCGAAAGCGTCTGGATGACCTTGATGGCGAAATCCGGGCTCTTGCGTAGCAGCTCGATCGCGGTATCGCGTTGGAACTTCAGCAGGACGGTCTCTTCGAGTGCGATCGCGGTCGCAGTGCGCGGCAGGCCACTGAAGCACGAGATCTCGCCGAAGATTTCGCCGGTGTGCGCCACGCGCAGTACGCGCTTGACGCCCGATTCCGGATCGGACACCGAGAATTCGACCTGACCGCGCAGGACGATGTAGAGGTCGTAACTCGGCTCACTCTCGTGCAGGATCTCATCGCCGGCGTTGTACGCGATCCCAAAGTTGCTGAAGAGGGAGTTGAGCGCTTGCAACTCGGACGTTTGAAGTCGGTGGTTCGACACAGCGCCAGTATGCCAGACTGGCCGCCGTGATTACAGGCCGGCGCTCGCGCTAGCCGCCGAGCACCGCGCGACGCACGTCCTCGTAGACGGCGGGCAGTTCGATCGGTCGATTGGCGTAACCTGCCGATATGCCTGGCAGCATGCGCTCGTGATAACCGACTTTGAACTCGGTGAACTTCAGACCGCTGGCGGTCGAGATCACGACGACACGATCGTCCCGTCCGATGACGCGTCGGGCGACCAATTTCTCGAGCACAGCCAGGGCGACCCCGGTGTGTGGGTCGGTGAAGAGCCCGGCCAGGTCGGCCCGCGCGGCCGCGTCGGCAAGCTCATTTTCCGTCGCCTGTTCCACGACTCCGTCGTAAGCGCGAAGGGCTCGGACCGCGCGCGGGTATGACACCGGGTTGCCGATCTGGATCGCGGTCGCCTGGGTAGCTTCGGCCTGGACTGGTGTGAGGCCGCCCTCGAAGCCGCGCTGAAACGATCGATACAGCGGGTTCGCCGCGGCTACCTGCCCGACCGCGATCCGCGGCTTCTTGTTGATCAAGCCGAGTTCCAGCATCATCGTGAAACCGGCGGCGAGCGCGCTGACGTTGCCCAGATTGCCGCCCGGGATGATGATCCAGTCGGGCACCTCCCAGTCGAATTGCTGCGCGATCTCGATTGAGATCGTCTTCTGGCCTTCCAGGCGCAGGGGATTCATCGAGTTAGCCAGGTAGATTCCGGGCTCACGCGACAGTTGTTGAACGATCGCCATGCAGCCATCGAAGTCGGTGTCGAGCGCGAGCACCCGCGCGCCGTTCGCGAGTGGCTGGACGAGTTGGGCGGTGCTGATCTTTCCCCGCGGAAGCAGCACGGCCGCCGGTATGCCGGCGACCGCGCAATAAGCGGCCAGCGATGCCGACGTATCACCGGTCGAGGCGCAGATCACCGCGCGAACCGGCATGGCCCGCTTGATCATCTCGTTGACGACGGAGACGAGGACCGTCATGCCGAGGTCCTTGAACGAGCCCGTGTGACTATTGCCGCACATCTTGATCCAGAGCTCGGTCAACTCCAAGGTCTTGCCGTACCGCTCCGCCCAGAAGAGGTTCGTGCCGCCCTCGTCGAGCGAGACGACGTTGTCGTTATCGACGCCGGGCGCGACCCATTCCTTCTTACCCCAGACGCCGCTGCCGTACGGCCACTGCGTCCGCTTGTACCGAACGTCGAAGAGGGCCTTCCACTCCGCGGCCGATCGGCCGCGAAGCGCGTCGACATCGTGCGCGACATCGAGGAGAGCGTCGCAACGCGGACAGCGATAGACGAATCCCTCGAGCGGCAGTTCGTCGACGCAGCCTTCGATACAGCGCAACCAGGCACGGTACGGCTTAGCGTCCATCGATGCCTCGTCGCCGGGAGGTGATGATGCCGGTATTCAGCCCGAGCCAGTGCATCTGGCCGAGGTGGCGGGCGTGCTCGATCTTCATGCAACGATCCATCACGACGTCGAGCCCGCCGGCGCGCGCGATTTCGGCGCCTTCGGCGCTGAGGACGTTGAACTGGAGCCACAACGCGCGGGCGCCAACCTCGATCGCCTCGCGCGCGATCTCAGGCACGGTATCTGGCTGCCGGAAAACGTCCACGACGTCGATCGGTCCGGGCACGTCGCGCAGCGATGGGTACGAAGTGAGTCCGAGGACATCGCGCTCGCGCGGATTGACCGGTATCACCGTGAATCCGTGTAGTTGCAGGTAGTAGCCGACGAAATGGCTCGGTCGCAGGACATTCGAAGAGAGGCCAACGATGGCGACCCGTCGCGCGTAACCGAGGATGCGTCGGATCTCCTCGACGTTCTGGTACGGCCGAGCGATCAACTCGCGTTGTGTCGGCAGCGGGCACGCCAGACCCATCGGATCGGTCATCGCGCGGATCCGGCCGACGCGCTGGCGATGAGCGCCTGATCGAGATCGTCGATCAAGTCGTCGAGCGATTCCAGTCCAATCGAGAGGCGAATCGTCTCCGGTCCGATGCCGGCCGCGACCAACTCCTCCTCGGATAGCTGCCGATGCGTCGTCGAGGCCGGATGAATGACGAGCGATTTGGCATCCCCGACGTTGGCCAGGTGGGAGAAGAGGTTCAGCGATTCGATGAAGACGCGACCGCCCTCGCGACCGCCGTGAATGCCGAAAGAGAAGACCGCGCCGGCGCCTTTCGGCAAGTACTTCTCGCGCAGCACACGATGAGGACTGTCGTCGAGTCCGGGGTGTCGCACCCACGCCACGCGCGGATGCCCGACTAGGAAGCGCGCGACGCCGAGCGCGTTCTCGACATGACGCTCCATGCGTAGATGAAGCGTCTCGAGGCCAAGCAGAAACGTGAACGCGTTGAACGGCGACATCGGGGCGCCAAGATCGCGCATGCTCTCGGAGCGGAGCTTCTGGAGATATCCGTACATTCCGAACGTCGCGTAGAACTCGAGGCCATGGTAGGCCGGCGACGGATCGACGATGGTCGCAAACTTGCCATTGCCCCAGTCGAATCGCCCAGAGTCGACGATGACGCCGCCGATCGACGTGCCGTGTCCCCCGATGAACTTGGTCGCGGAGTGAACGATGATGTCGGCGCCCCATTCGAACGGTCGGCAGAGGTACGGTGTCGCGAATGTGTTGTCGACCACCAGGGGCACCCCGTTCTCGTGGGCGATCGCCGCGACGGTCTCGATATCGAGGATCGTCCCGGTTGGGTTGCCGATTGTTTCGCCGTAGAAGACGCGCGTGTTCTCACGGACGCCGCGGCGCCAGTTGTCGGGGTCGTCTGGATCGATCAGCGTCAACTCGACGTTCAGCTTGCGAAAGATGTGCCGGAACTGCGTCGTCGTGCCGCCGTACAGCATGCGCGACGCCAGGACGTGATCTCCCGGCTTCAGAATCGTGAAGAGCGCGAGCAGTTGGGCGGCCTGGCCGGACGCGGTCGCGACCGCGCCGATGCCGCCTTCGAGGCTCGCGACGCGCTCTTCGAAGGCGGCGTTGGTCGGATTCATGATTCGTGAATAGGTGTTGCCATACTCCTGCAGATTGAAGTACGCCGCGGCCTGCTCGGAGTCCTCGAAAACGAACGATGTCGTCTGATAGATGGGCATCGCGCGTGCGCCGGTGTATGGGTCCGGCCGCTGTCCGGCGTGGATCGTGCGCGTCGCGAAACCGTAGTTACGCATCCTGTCTCTCCAGGAAATCGCGAATCAGCGCGGTCTGGCGTCCCTCTTCGACCAGAAACGCGTCGTGACCATAGTTCGAGTCGATGACCCGTGACTCGACCGAACCGCCGGCTTCGCGAATCGCTTCGGCCAGCGCCAACGAATCGGCCGGCGGATAGAGCCAATCGGACGAGAACGACAGCACGAGGAAGCTCGCCGGAGCCCGCGCCATCGCGGCGCTCAAGGAGCCTTTTCCCCATTGGGCGGCCAGATCGAAATAGCTGAGCGCGCGCGACAGGTAGAGGTAGCTGTTCGCGTCGAACCGCTTGACGAACTTGTCGCCCTGATAGCGGAGGTAGCTCTCGACCTCGAAATCGGCGTCGAAGCTATACGAATAGTCGGATCGGTTCTGAAGCCGGCGGCCGAACTTTTCCGCGATCGAGATCGACGAGAGGTAGGTGACGTGTCCGACCATGCGCGCGACAGCCAGCCCGGCGTCGGGAGGATCGTCATCCGGATACCGTCCGCCTCGCCACCGGGGGTCGGCCATGATCGCGTTTCGCCCGATCGAACTCCAGGCCAATCCCATCGGCGACAGGCGCGCGGTCGAGGCAATTGGAATGCAGCTACGAACGAAGTCCGGATAGCGAACGGCCCACTCCAGAGCCTGCATGCCGCCGAGCGATCCCCCGCTGGTCGCGGCGATGCCACGAATGCCGAGCGCGTCGATCAGACGCTTCTGCGCGCGCACCATGTCGCCGACCGTCACGATCGGAAAGTCGGTGTCGTACCGACGCCCCGTGCGGGGATCGATCGATCGCGGACCGGTCGATCCCCGGCACGACCCGAGGACGTTGATACAGATGACCTGGTAGCGGTCGGTGTCGAATGCCTTGCCGGGACCGATCATGCCGTCCCACCAGCCGACACCAGCCAGACCGCGCTGACCCGCCCCGAGACCGTCGACGGCACTGGCGGCGCCACCAGTGGTCGCGCCGCCAGCGTGCGCATCGCCCGACAACGCGTGGCAGGCGACGATGACGTTGTCCCGTGATGGCGACAAATTGCCGTACGTCTCGTACGCCAAATCGAATGACGGCAGAACCTGACCGCCGTCAAGCTCGAGCGCCTCGCGAAAGCGGTGGATCGACGGCGACATCGAGCCGATCGATTCGGCGCTTGGGACTGCCACGAGACGAGTATAAACGGACGTTCCGGATAAGGAAGTGGAATGATCGGTTTAGATGCCTATGATGGCGGAGAGGCTAGGCCGGTTACGGCCCGGCGATCACCGAGAAGTTGTCGAAGGTCGGCCAGAGCGCCGAGTTGCCGCTCGATTCGGCGAACAATCCCGCGTACGTCGCGTTGACGGGCGGATTGGTCACCGTGATCGGGCCTAGCGCCAGGTTGCCATCGACGTAGACGTTCATCACCGTTCCCGACGTACGCGCTTCCAAAGTGCGATCGACCGTCGATACGTACGCCGTTGCCTGTGACGCGATGAGCGTCCATGTCCCGTTGACGAGTTCCCAAACCTCAATGCTGCCACCGGTTGAGAGATGGACGTAGACGAGATGCGTCCACCAGTCCGGCGTCGTTCGCGCGATGAGTCCACCCACGGCCGGGGACGATGACCGTGCCTTCAGTTTGGTCGTCACGCGCTGGTCGGTCATGTTGGCTTCGAGCCGAATGTAGTTACCGCTCGCGGGCGGTCCGCCGACGCAGGCAACGCTCGATAGGCAGATGTTCCAGGCGCTGCCATCGCCGGACCAGATTTGGCCGCTATCCGCCTTGCCGATGCCGCCATTGGCACGGTTGAAGCTGTCCGACGCTCCGCTGCTATACGGCGTGGCTGTCGGACCGGTCGGAGTGTTGGTCGACGTCGCGGTTGGCGGGATCGTCGTCGGAGTGGAGGTTGGAGAAGTCGTCGTCGCGGCGGAGACCGCGAAGTCGTCCAGTGTCGGCCACTCGGCGACAGTGCCGTAGTTGCCGAGGTAGAGGCCGGCGCCAGCCGCCAGAGCGTCGTTCGTGTCGGTAATAACGGGGATTCCAGCGATTGGGACGCCGTTCCAGAGTACTTGAATCGATGCGCCGACCGCGGTCACGGTGATCGTGTTCGTGGAACCAACACCAAGCGTGACCGACGAAGTGGCGAGCGCGTACCAGTACGGCGCGTCGTAGCGCCACAGGACCATCGTGCCGAGGTGATCGACCTCGACGAGCAGGAAGCGGACCCAATCGGGCCGCGCGCGGAAGACGAGGCCGCCGGTGCCGGTCGTGCCGGACTTCTGAGCGAGTGTGACCGACGCGGTGTGGTCCAGCGGCACGCCTGTCGTCAGGATGGCGTACGAGCCTTCACCGGACATCGTCTGAACCTTCGCCTGACCCGTGGCGATGCCGAAGGTGCCGTGTCCGGAGCGCGTACTCCAGGCGCCGCCGGTCGGGGCCGTGCCGAGGCTCGCCGCGTCCGCGCGGGTGAAGCCGTCGCAAGCGTACGGGCACGCCGTTGCGGTGGGCGTGAGAGTCACGGTTGGCGTGAACGTCGCGGTGTTCGTCGCGGTCGCGGTGGCGGTGAAGGTATTCGTCGGACTGCCAAGAGGAACCGCCGTGTCGGTCGCGGTCGCTGTCGCCGTGAACGTCCACGTCGGCGTAAAGGTCGGCGTGAACGTCATCGTCGGCGTCGGAGTGTTCAGAAGATCGGTCTGTGACGGCTGGACACGCGACTGTTGGGCGACCGTATCGATGCCGATGAGCGCCGTCTTTGCGGAGAGGGGCACAGTGACATTGACCTCGAACTCGACGCCCCATCGTTCCCCTGGGCCGATCAACGTCCCGGACGGCACCGTGAAGGTCCAATTCTGCAACTGGTAGGACGTTCCGGTGACGGCGTTTGTCGCGGCCTGCCCGGTCGTGTAGAGGAGGGCGGATGTGCCCAGTGTGTCGATGGCGTAGAGATTGGCGCGAATGAACGCGGTACCACCGGCGGCGTTGCCACGTGAGTAGACGTTGAACGTCCAGGGACCGCCGAGATCCCAGTTTCGATCGAGTGGCGCCGCGTTAGACGCGAAGATCGAGCGTCCGCCGCCGTCAACCAACGTGACGATTCCGGCCGTACCGATGCTGCCACTCAATGTGCTGAGCGTTCCAACGGGCGCGGCGGATGTAATTGTCTTGTAGGTCGTCGCCCCAACCAGCACTGTCGCGTTGTGGAGGTTGTGCCCCGGCACCGGCGTCGCGGTCGCGGTCGCGGTCGCGGTCCACGTCGGCGTATCGGTCGCGGTGGCGGTATTCGTCGCAGTGTGGGTTGGCGTGCAGCACGGCAGTGGCGTATCGGTCGCCGTCGGCGTCGGCGTGATCGTGAAAGTCGGTGTCGGTGTCAACGTGAAGGTCTCGGTGACAGTCGGCGTCGGCGTGACCGTCTGCGGGCTGAAGACACTCAGCACGCGCGAGCCCTGCGCGACGGTGTCGATGCCGAGATCGGCTGTCGTTCCGTTCTTCGGCGACGTTACATTCAACTGGAACTGAATCGCCCACCGCTCGCCGGGTCCGATAAGCGTGTCGAGCGGCACCGGATAGTTGAACGTGCTCTGTGTCCAGGCCGTCGAAATGAGGGCATTCGATGCCGACTGATTGCTGACTCCGCTGATGTAGGCGACGCCGGTTGTATCGACTCGATACAGAGTCGCCTGCAAGTAGCCGGTCGCGCCGGTCTTGCTGGCGCGCGTGAACACAGTGAATGCCCAGTTCCCGCCCAGATCCCAGACCGTGCCAGCCGGAACCACGTTCGAGACAAAGATCGAACGGTTGGCCGGATCGAGGAAATTCTTCAGGCCATTCGACGTGGCACTGGCGGCCAGACTCGTGAGCGAGCCAATCGGTAGCGTGGGGTTGGAGGTGTCGTACGTCGTGCCACCCACAAGGACCGTCGCCGCGTGGAAGTAATCGGCCGGGATCGGCGTGTGCGTGTTTGTCGGGGTCGGCGTCACCGTTGGCGTCTCGGTTACGGTCGGCGTGTCGGTGGACGTGGCAGTGACGGTAAATGTGTTCGTCGGGAACGGCGTGAAAACCGGCGTGTCGGTAGACGTCGGCGTTGGCGTAAACGTGGCCGTCGGCGTGAATGTCGACGTGGGCGTGTTCGTCACGGTCGGCGTCGTCGTCGGCACGAAAGCGACAAGTGCCGGCGTCGTCTGACTGCTTTCTGTTGAGGTGTCCAGGCGAAGCTGGGCGTTCACGTTGTTCCCCGCGGTCGACGTGACGTTGACCTGGAACTGCACGCCCCAGCGCTCGCCCGGTAAGAGCGTCGTGTTCGTCGGAACGTTGCCGGTCCATGTGCGCGACGTGTAGGTCGTCGTCGTGAAGTCGTCAGCCGTCGCATACGGCGTCGTCAGGACGAGGTTCGGAATCCCATCGGCGGCGACACGATAGACAATAGCCCTCACCTGGCCGACCGCCGTGTTGTTGTTGCTCTTGCGGTCGAACGTCGTAAACGACCAGGTGCCGCCGATATTCCACATCTCGGTCACCGGCACTGGCTGCGAGACGAAGATCGAAATGCCGCCGCTCACAAGGTTCTTCGTCCCGGTCGTGCGCATGCTTGCCGAGAGCGTCGTGGCCGTTCCGGTCGGCAGGGTTGTGTCGGCGGTCATGAACGTCTGGGTGCCAACGGCGGTCGTCGCGCCGTGCAGGTAGTGGACGGCGGTCGCCGTGAAGACGGAGCCATTCTGATTCTTCGGAATCGGCGTCGGATTGGCCTTCTTGACCGGCGCGATGGTGTATTCGGTCAGACGGGGACCGTTGCCCGAGAGATCGCCGTCAACCGTGACGCCCTTCGCGATCGGCCCGTTGATACGGAGCGTCGCGTGCGGCTTGGCGGATCCCTGCTTGATCGTCAGAATGAGCTCGAATTGATGCGGCGTAGCCTGAACCGCGCCGGTGCCGCGAATCGTCACCACGTTGGCGGAGCGCTGGACGGATTCGACCTGACCGTTGCGCAAATCGATCCCCGTGGACGAATCGCGGTACGAAACCGTGCCAGTCGGGTCGCCCGGCGGCTCGACCTTGAGGCTGACGGCGACAACCGCCTTCTTGCTGTTGACGAGTGAACTCGACCCGGTCACACGGTACGGCTTGTCGGTTGCGGTTGTCGTCGTCGTTGTCAGCGCTGGAAACGATGATGCGCGCTGACGGGCGAGATCGACCGCCCGCGCCGCGTTGACGCGGCCGCCGCCGACTGTCCGATTTCCCCAGGCGACGCGATCGACCGAGTCGGTCAAGATCGCGGCGAGTCCGGATTGCGTCGCGTTCGGCGCGGCCGTCAGAGCAAGCGCGGCGACACCCGCGACGTGAGCCGCGGCCTGCGATGAGCCGGTGAGCGTGCCGTAGCGGTTGCCGGACATGGTCGAATAGATGTTTGCGCCCGGCGCGCCGAGCGTGACCCACGACCCGTAGGTGCTCGTCGCGATGATCTGATCGTTGGCGTCGCTCGCGGCGACCGACACGACCCCCGGAATCGAGGCCGGATAGGTCTTGGCATTTGCCCCGGTGTTGCCGGCGGCCGAGATGACGAGGATGCCAGCCTGGCGGGCACGATCGACCGCGTCCGCCAACGCCCGCGATTGCGTCGATCCGGTGAGACTCAGGTTGATGACGCGGGCGCCCTGCGCGATCGACCAATCGATCGCCTCGATGACGTCGATGTAGGTTCCGGCGCCAGTGTCGTCGAGCGCACGAGCGATGAGCAACTGGATGCCCGGAGCAACGCCCGTGCCGCCGGTCTGGTTGTTGTAGGCGGCCGCAATCGTGCCGGCGACGTGCGTGCCGTGGCCGTTGCGATCGATCGCGTCCGGCGCGGATGAGAAGTTCGCCATCGCGGCGATCTGATCTTTCAGATCGGGGTGGGTCGGATCGACGCCCGTGTCGATGACGGACACCAGGACGGAGGGCATGCCTTTTGTCGTGTCCCAGGCCTGATTCGCGACGATCTTCGCGAGACCCCACTGCTGAGCGTAGCCCGGATCGTTCGGCACGGCGGCCGACCGAACGCGGGCATTGTGCTCGACGTACTTGACGCGCTTATCCTTCGCGTAGTTCGCCTTGGCTTGGGTCGCGGTGGCCTTGCCGACCCGGACGACCTGGACCGGCTTGAGACCAGCCTGCTTCTTCAGCTTGCCGCCGGCCTTCGCGTGAACGTCGTTGGCCTGGATCGC
Organism: Chloroflexota bacterium; assembly: GCA_004297775.1. Classification (GTDB taxonomy): domain Bacteria; phylum Chloroflexota; class UBA6077; order FW602-bin22; family FW602-bin22; genus FW602-bin22. The sequence goes on from SCUE01000005.1 coordinate 14,697, forward strand.
CCCCTCGGTCGTCAGACCGACGATCAGCTCGTCGAGGATTTCATCGGACACGGCCGATGCTGGCGCTTGAGTCTGGGCTTGAGCGGCGGCCGTCGAGATCGGGGCAATCGCCAGCCAGAGATTGAGAACGATCGCGAAAACGAGCCCGACGCGCGCTCGCGCCTGACGAGGCCCAACTGTGGTCCGACTCCGCCCCATCACACTCTCACCTATCGTCGGCATTCTGGACGCGCGGCGCACCTGCCACGGTCACAGTCCGGTAACGGTTACGGCAAACGCGGTACGCCGAGATCGCCCCGATGCGCGTTGACACCCCATTCGTATAGCGGCTGCGTTTCATAGGAACAATGGACTAATGGGCAGCGCCGTCCAATTGGGACCTTTAGGTCACGTCCCGGTAGGAGTGGCGGGCTCCCCCGAATGTTTCGGCGACATAGGCACCGTCGTTTTCCGCGACGTAGGCCGCCTCCAACGGCACCTTGCCATGTCCACCCGGAATGTCCAGGACGTAGAGCGGCATCGCGGTGCCGGATAGTCGACTACGTGTTTCGCGCACGATCGTGCGACCGCGTCGGACCGGTAGGCGGAAGTGTTTCGTGCCACGCGCCAGATCGGGGTGGTGGAGGTGGTACGGCCGGACGCGGCACTCGACGAGCGCGCGGAAGAGCGTCTCCAGGACCGCGGGATCGTCATTGACTCCGCGCAAGAGAACAGTCTGCGCCAGGAGTGGCACTCCGCGATCGGACAGCCGTCCCATGGCCACGCGCAGCGCTGGCGTTACTTCGCGCGGGTGGTTAACGTGCAGAGCGACGTAGGTCGGCGCGTTCGCGGTCAGCTCGTCAATCAGGCGCTCTGTCACGCGCTCCGGATCGACCACCGGGGCACGGGTGTGTATACGCAGGACACGCACGTGCGGAATTGCGCGGGCGCGGGCGAGCGCATCGGCGATGAAGGTGTCCGGCAGCGCCAGGATGTCGCCACCGCTGAAGATGACCTCCCAGATCTCTGGATGCGCCGCGACGTAGGCATACGCCGCGTCGATCTGTTCGGGGCGGCGGGCGCTGGCCGGCTTGCCAACGAAGTCGCGCCGAAAGCAGAACCGGCAGTGAACCGAGCAGACGGCCGTCAGAAGAAGAAGTGCGCGGTCGCGATATCGATGGACGACGCCAGGCACGGGACTGTGCGCCGCGTCGCCGATTGGATCGGTCAGCGTCGCGTCATCGTCCTCGGCCTCGGCTGAATCGGGGATTACCTGGCGCCGGATCGGATCGTTTGGATTGCGCCAGTCGATCAGGTCGAGGTAACTCATTGGCGCGACGAACGCCATGGAAAAGTCGTCCTCCGGCGGGAGCACCGTGGCCGCATCGACGCCGCGATCTCGAAGGTACGCCTCGAGTTCAGCCCGCCCGCGGACGATGCGACTCATCGGCCGTCCGTTCGCCCGCGGCGCGGCTCGATCAGGCGCGCTCCAGGTACTCCCGCGTCTCGGGATTGACGGCGATCTTGTCGCCGTTCTTGACGAACGCGGGCACTTGAACGATGACGCCGTTGTCGAGTGTGGCCGGCTTCATCACGCCGGCGACGGTGTTCCCGCGAGCGGCTTCCTCGGTGTATTCGACCGTCGCGACGACGCGCTTGGGGAACTTGAGGCCGATGCCCTCGTCCTCGTGGAGGAGGACCTGGTACGGCTCACCTTCCGTCAGGAATTCCGGCGTCCCAGCCACCGCGGCCTTCATCAGGATCTGATTGAATGTGTCGGGGTCCATGAAAGTGAGCGTGTCGCCATCGCGATACAGGTACTGGAGGTCCTTGCTGTAGACCTCGTACTGCTCGACCGACTCGCTCGATTTGAACGTGAAGTCCACTGTGCGACCGGTCTGGAGATTCCGAAGCTTCGTTCGGTGGAAAGCGGAACCCTTTCCCGGATTGACGAACTCGTGCTCGGTGATCTGCCACGGCTCATCCCGATGGATGATATGCATACCGCGTTTGAACTCAGTTGGTGTCACTTTGACCATCGTTACTCGTCGCTCCTCAGCCGGAAGATTTCATCGGCGGGAAACCAGAGTACGTCGCGAATCGACGCGGCATCCGCCATGAGCATCACCAGCCGGTCAATGCCGAGAGCAATCCCCGCTGAGGGAGGAATGCCGGCCTCAAGCGCGACGATGAACTCGTTGTCGATATCGTAGACCACGCGTCCGCCCATACGCCGCTCTTCGCGCTCTCGCTCTAGCCGCGCGCGCTGCTCGTGGGCGTCGGTCAGTTCGCCGAACGCGTTCGCCAACTCAATGCCGGCGATGTACAGCTCGAATCGCTCGGCGCGCGGAGGCGACGCACTGTTCAGACGCGCCAGCGCGGCCATGGACGCCGGATAGTCGTACAGGAAGAGTGGTCGGTCCGGCGGGAATCGCGGCTCCACCTCATTCAGAAATATCTGGTGATAGGCCTGTTCCCACGTCGTCATTGCGTCGACGGTGTAGCCCCGACGCGCGGCCGACGCGATCAAATCGTCATCGAGATCGACCTCGGCGAACTGCGCGAACGCCTCGGCGACCGTAAGGCGAGGCCAGGGTGGTGTGAAATCGATTGACCTGCCCTGATAGACGAGACGATCGCAGCCGGCCAGTTCGCGGATGAGCCCTTCACAATCGTCCAGCAGGTCGAAGTACGTCGTGTCGGCTCGATACCACTCCAGGATCGTGAACTCTGGATTGTGATAACGGGACGTCTCCTCGAGGTTCCGAAACGACTTGCAGATCTGGAAAATCCGGCCGAGGCGTGCCGCCAGCAGCTTCTTCATTGCGTATTCGGGCGAGGTCGTCAGGAATGCTCGGCGCCGGGTGCCGGACGCCGTCCGCAACTCGGTTTCGAACACTTCAAGGTGCGGCTCCATCCCGGGCGCGCCGACGAGCAGCGGTGTCTCGACTTCACGAAAGTGGCGCGCCTTGAAAAAGGCGCGGATGCCATCGATGACTCGTTCGCGCGCGAGCAGCGCCGCCATGTCTCCGCCGTCTCGAATGCGCCGCCAGTTGGGATACGCTACCGACATGAGGAACCATTATGTGTCGTTCTTGTCGGCGAATCAGGCGACCCTGGCTGAGGAGGACATCGTCCCGGACAGCCTGAAGGCTGGCGAAGCGATCGTCCGCGGCGAGCATTCGATTGTCTCATCCGGGACCGAGGGCGCGACCTATACGGATCTCGTGAGTCAGATGCTGAATCTCCAGAACCTTCAGCGGGGCTGGCCCCGGAGGACCGGGTATGGCCACCTCGGTCGGGTCGTGGCAACCGGTCCCGGCGTCACGAACGTCAAGGAAGGCGATCGCATCCTGACGTTTTCGAATCACGGCTCGCACACCCGAGCGAACGTCGGACGCTTCGCTCTCCATGTTTCGGACGGCGTGACCGGGCAGCGCGCGGTCGCGACGCGCATGGCTGGCGTCTCTGCGACCGCACTGCGATCGTCGTCGGTCCAACCGGGCGATCGCGTCGCGATCATTGGCCTGGGACTCGTTGGCAACTTCGCGGCCCAACTCTTCCAGTTGGCCGGCGCCCGGGTCCTCGGGCTCGACGTCGCGCCGCGTCGGCTCGAGATCGCGCGCGCCTGCGGCATCCACGAGGTCGCGAACGCGACCGATGGCGATCCGGTCGCGCGGGTTCGTGAGTGGAGCGGCGATGATCAGGGTGTCGAAATCGCGATCGACGCGATCGGTCATGCTCCGATCGTGGCGCAGGCCGTGGACATGACCCGTCGCCACGGCGAGGTGATTCTGCTCGGCTCGCCGCGAGCGCACCACTCGACCGATGTCACGCCGATGTTGACGCGTATCCACCTGTTGGCGATCCGGATGATCGGCGCGCTCGAGTGGACCTATCCGATTCCGGCGAGCACTGAGCGATCGCGCTTCACGATCGAGCGCAACTACAAGCAGATCCTGGAGTGGATCATCGCCGGGCGTCTGATCGCCGATCCACTGATCAGTCATGTGATGTCGCCCCGCGACTGTCAGGTCGCCTACGACGGCCTGACGAACAAGAAGGACGAATACACCGCCGTCATCTTCGATTGGAGTTTGCTGTGAAAGTCATCAGGTCCCGGTCTCGGAATCGACCTGAACCTCGACGCGATCGCGGCACACCCGTGCCAGCCGCGCGACATGAACCTCTCCAGCCGAACTCGTTGGACGACGCGGCGGTAATGCCGCGCTACTCCTTCAGGAAGATCTCAACGACCGGTACGAGTACGTCGGGGCGCTGGACGGGCAGGACGAGCGTCGCGTCGCTGGCCGAAATGCCGCGAAGCGAGGTGTTCGCCTGGCCTTCGTCGCGACCGCCATCGAGAACGCGAATCTCCGAGCCATCATGGAGCAACTGCGCATAGGCGATCTTGCCGCCGAGGCCGCTGAGGTGAGCGTGCTTGAACGGCCAGGCGAAGAGATGCAGGTAGAGGCGACTCCCGCGGGCGGTGTACCGACCATCGGGCGGAGACACGTGCTCGGTGGCGGTGGCGCCGTAGATCGATCGGCTGTGGAGGCGCGTCCACTCACCGATGCGAGCGAGCGTGGCGCGGGCACGCGGATCGAACTCGCCGCGCGCGGTCGGTCCGACATTGAGAAGCAGATTGCCGCCCTTCGAGACTGAATCGACCAGCATTCGGACAAGAAGATCGGGCGACTTCCAGTCCAGATTGTCGCGGTCGTAGCCCCAACTTCCGTTGAGCGTCTGGCACGCTTCCCACATGACCGGCTTGCCATCGACGTGGACCCAGCCGCGTGGTTGGTACTGCTCGGGCGTTGTGAAGTCACCCTGCACCTCGGCACGGTTGTTTAGCAGGATGCCCGGCTGCAACTGGCGGACCATCGCGACCAGTTCGTCGGAGCGCCACTCGTTTCGTCCCTTGCCGGGCAGACCCTCGTAGGATGGGCGATCGCCGTACGAAAAATCGAGCCACATAACGTCGACGCGGCCGTAGTCGGTCAGCAGTTCGCGCACTTGGCCATGGAGGTAGGCAGCGTAGCGTGTCATGTCGCGTTCGGCGTTGCCGGCCCGATACACCGGATCGTCGCGACGCGGGTGGAACATGTCGGACGGAAAGTCGGGATGATGCCAGTCAATCAATGAGTGGTAGAAGCCAACGCGGAGGCCGGCGGCCCGGAACGCATCGACGAACTCTCGAATCAGATCAAGCCCCGCCGGCGTGTTGGTCGCCTTGTAGTCGGTCAGCTTCGAGTCCCAGAGGCAGAAGCCGTCGTGATGCTTTGTCGTGATGACCGCGTAGCGCATCCCGGCCGCCTTCGCGTCGGCTGCCCACGTCGTCGGGTCGAAGAGATCGGGGTCGAAATGGTCGAAATAGGGCTGGTAGGCTGCGTCGGTGATGCGTTCGCGGCTCTTCACCCACTCGTGCCGCGCCGGGAGAGCGTAGATGCCCCAGTGGACGAATAGCCCGAATCGGTCGCGAGTGAACCATGCTGAGTCACCGATCCTCGCGGCCGGTTGAGGAACGTTCATTCGTCGCTACCTCCAAAGGAATCAATAAACTCGCTGACGATTTCCGTCGGTGGCTCGTCGGTCCGCCAGATGGCATAGATCTTGCGCCGGATCACGTCGGCATCGTCGATCTGGACGCGGACGAGGCGTCCTTCGGCGAGATCGCGCACGATCGCCATCGCTGGCAGAATCGCGATGCCGAGCCCTTTGGCGACCATCATCTTGGCGCCCTCGGCCGAGTCGAGTTCCATGGCGATGCGCGGTAGGACGCCGGCACGGGCAAAGAGCGACTGCGTCAGTTCGTAGAAACTGGACGCGCGGTCGAAGAGGATGAGCCCCTCGGCCCCAACCTCACCCGCGCTGGCATGGCCGCGGCTGGCAAACGGGTGATCCGGGTGGGCCGCGAGGACGAGATCGTCCTCCGCGATCTGACAGGTCGAAATGTCCGGGTGGCGCAGCGTTCGAACGAGACCGACCCGGGCTTCGCCATCGAGGACCAGACGCAGGACTTCTTCGGAATGGCCGGTGCGCACCGCGACTTCGACATTCGGCCGCCGCGCGCGAAAACGGAGCAGAGCCTCGGGCAACAGGTAGACGCCGATCGCGGGTGAGCAGCCGACGTCGAGCCGTCCGCTGGCGCCTCGCTGGACGGCCTGGACGACGCCGCGCATTTCGCGTGTCGCGCGGACGGCGCGTTCGGCGTAGGGAAGCGTAGCGCGGCCGGCCGCGGTCAGCCGCATTCCTCGTCCGGTGCGATCGAAGAGCGCGATGCCGAGCTCGCGTTCGAGTGCCTGCAGGCGCCAGGTCGCGGCCGGCTGCGTCAGTTCGAGCGCCTCGCCGGCTCGACCGACGCTGCCGAGGCGCGCCACTTCGACAAAAACCTCAAGCTGGCCAATCATCGGTTCAGCTTATCACGCTCATATCTTTCTTGAATTGGACTTATCGAAACCGGGCGTATAGCGTGACTACCACCCAACGATGCGCGTCGACGACGCTGTCGCGCGCGCTGGTGTCGATGATCGGGCCGCCTCACGGCGGCCCGATCTCAGTACGGGAATGTCGCGCCGCGCGATTCTGTGATCGAACGGCGTCATCGAGTTGTGTATCGGGGAGGCCGCTTCGCAGTCGCCCTGATACGATCCGGCCGTGGCGCAGGAGATGTACTTCCCGCCGGGGGAACCTCGGGATGAGGAGGATCCGCGCCAGTTGCTGCATGAATTCTGGCGGGCGCACGATCGCAATCAGAATGCGGCGTATGCCGAGCGATACGTGACGTTCCTTCCGCTTCTCGGGCGCGTCACGCGGCTATCGACACCGGAGTGGACGGCGTTCGAGTCACTCTATCGACGCGAGCACACGCGGCGAAGGTTGCCGGTCGGACTGCAGGTCGATTGGATGGAACTCGCGGCGTCGCGCCACCGCGAGTCACGCCCGCCTACCAGTTCGTGAGCGACCCGTCGTCGCGCACGAGCATGCGGCCGGCGCCGGGTGCACGGGCCGGATTGGCGAGGGCCGCCTTCTCGTCGAAGGCGACGCCGAGTCCTGGTCGGTCGGACGGGATCAAGTAGCCGTCACGCCACTCGGTCTGGAGGGGGAAGATGTCCGCAACTGTCGTGCCGGGCTGACGGATTTGCTCGGCAACCCCCTGGTTCGTGATCGTCGCGCTCAGGTGCATGCACGCCGCGCCGGAGATCGGACCGAGCGGATTGTGGGTCGCGAGCCGAATCTGGTGCGTCTCGGCCCAGCCGGCGACCTTTCGCGCCTCGGTCAGTCCGCCGACAATGCAGAGGTCGATCCGCGCGAAGTCAGTGAGATCTTCCTCGACGACCTGGCGGAACTCCCACTTGCTGGCGTAATGCTCGCCGATCGCCAGCGGAACGTTGACGTGTTGGCGCACGTGGCGCAGCAACTGGACGTTTTCGGAGCGAATCGGATCTTCCAGGAAGAATGGACGGACCGGCTCGATGCCCTTCGCGAGCGTGATCGCGTCGGACGGATCGAGGCGGGCGTGCACGTCGAAGCAGATCTCAACCTCATCGCCGAGCGCGGTTCGGAGCATCTCCATGCCGTGGATCGATTCGCGCACGGCTACGGTCGGCTCGTGCCGCTCTCCCTGCTGCGGCATTCCCCAGCGGATGTACTTCCAGCCTTCGGCGACACGCTCCCGAGCACTCTCGACGACGCCATCGAGCGTGTGCCCGCCGATGTGGCAGTAGGTTGGAACCCGGTCGCGACAGAGACCGCCGAGCAGCCGATGGACCGGCACGCCGAGAGCCTTGGCATTGAGGTCCCAGAGCGCGATGTCGATACCTGAAATGGCGGCGCTCAGGATGTTTCCGCCGGGGAAGAAGCTGCCGCGAAAGCAGAACTGCCAGAGGTGCTCGATGCGCGTGGCGTCCTGGCCGATCAGGCGTGGACGCAGGGCCTCGACCGCGCCGCGCGCCGCCTCGAGATGTGCGATTCCGACCTCGCCGATGCCGGTGAGACCGTCATCCGTCTCCACCAGCACGACGAGGCAGTTCTTGTACCCCATCGAGAAATGGACGGTTCGGACATCGCGGATTTTCATTGTCGTTCTCCATGGTAGGCTGAGCTTGATTTCGCGAATTGAGAGGAACTGCCGTGTCGAAAGCCGTCCGCGTGGGAGTCGTCGGGGCTGGGAGTATCGCCCTTCGCGGCATCCTGCCACACCTGGCAATGGAAGATCTGAGCGATCGTCTGACTTTGCAGGCTGTTTGCGATCCGGTCGCCGGCCGAGCCGAGGCGGCGGCCGAGAAGTTTGGCGTCGAGCGGGCATTCATCGAGTACGACGATCTCCTGAAGCACGGCGATGTCGATGCCGTGACGATCGCGTCCCCGATCGGGCTCCACTATGAGCAGGGCAAGAAAGCGCTCGAATCCGGCAAGCACATTCACTTCAACAAGACGATGACGACGACCGTGGCCGAGGCGACGGATCTGATCGAGACGGCGCGGCGCAAGAATCTGCGCGTCGTTGTGTCGCCGGGCGAAATGCTGCGTCCGCACAACCAGCAGATCAAGAAACTGATCGCCGATGGGGCGCTTGGTACGCTCGTCTGGGCGGCTTGTGGCGCGGCGTTCGGTCAGTACCATGAGAAGGAGTCGATTCGGCAGGGCGGTGACGTGCTGTCGAACGTGGACCCGTCGTGGTACTACCGCAAGCCGGGCGGAGGCCCGCTCTACGATATGACCGTCTACGCGCTGCACGCACTCACGGGCATTCTTGGGCCGGCCAAGCGCGTGACGTCGATGTCGGGCACGCGGATCAAGGAGCGGGAGTTCCGCGGCCAGATGGTTCGGTGCGACGCCGACGACAACACGATCATGGTTCTCGACTTCGGTGACAACATGTATGCGATGGCGTACGGAACCGCGGCTGGTCGCGTCACCGAGGGTTTCCACGGCAGCTACTTCGGCACGAGCGGCCAGATCGTCGGGCTCACACTGAACGGCGAGCCGTTCGACTACCCGGGCGCGGATTTCGCGCGGACCGCGCCGACGCTGAATCAGGGTAATCAGTGGCTGTTGCCGCACGTCGTGGGACCGCATCGGTCGCAGGGAACCCAGGAGCACCACGTCTACGAGGACATCATGCAACTCGTCGATTGGGTGCGCGAGGGGAAGCCGAGCGTCGCGACGGCCGAGCACGGGCGTCACGTGGTTGAGATCATCGAGTGCGGCTATCGGGCCGCCGAAACGGGCGTCACTCAGACGCTGACGACGACGTTCTAAGGGACGCAAACGAAATGGCGCGAACGATCCTGGCCTGGCTGGCGGCAACGATGCTGATGGTCTCCTGTCAGGCCGTCGTGCCGGCCGAGACGAAAACGGTGATGGGCGGCGACGGACGACCGAATGAGGCGACGTTCGAGGCGGCCCAGCCGCGGCGAAGCGATGTCGCGCGTGAGGCCGCGATGGCCGTGGCGCTGGAGCACCTCAAGGTGGTGGATCCCGGCGTCGTGGTCGACGATGCGCGCTTCGTCGTCGTGGCACTGCGGGTCGCCGAGGACGGCGCAACTATCCTGTCCCGACGCCGGGCGTGGTGGGTGGTGGTGAAGGGCGAGCGATTCCCGGTCACGGCGTGCATGTGCGATGGGTCGCCGTACAACCTCGGCACGGCGGTCGTCGTCGATGCCGAGTCAGGTGGCGTGGTGACGACGGTCGGCGTCTCGCGCGACTCTGATTAGCGGCGTCCGGTTTGGCGACGGCGTGGAGTTCGAGCCTAGCTGGCGGTCGCCAGCGCGCGAGCGCCCTGCCGTCGCTCCATCTCAGCGCGCAGACAACGCAGCCGCACCAGCGCAATTTCGCGCCGCGTGCGCGTAGCGGCGAAGGCGCAGCGTTCGACGCAATCGATCTCGCAACGCAACTGCGTATCGTTCAGATGCGCGGCGACTTCCCGCACGCAGGTGTCCAGCACGCCGCCAATGTAAGCGACTCCGGCGAGTGATGTCAATGCGCATTGACATCACTCGCCGGAGTCGCGGGAGTTCGTCTCAGGTGGACAGCGGAACGTAGTCGACGAAGAGAGGGCTGGTCCAGGCCATTTCCATGTCGGCCTGGGTGACGCGCAGCCAGTACGGGTTCGTGCCGGGAGTGGGGGAACGATCGGTGAAACTGAACTCGGCACAGCGGGTGTTGGTGGGAGACGGTGCGAGCGACACGGTGAGTGAGCGGTCGAGGATGCCGAGGGGAAGTTCGCGCGGGGCGTCCGCGAGGTCGGCGAGGCTGGAAGTGAGTGAAATGCGCTCGGCGGGGGTGTAGGCGATGCGGCGCGGATCTCCATCGCCGTGGCCGCCGAAAAGCGAGCGGGAGATCAGGGTGGTGTTGACATTGACGTGAATCGCAGTTCTTGAGGCATGTGTTCCGGCGATCGGCTCAAGGTGGAGGATCAGGCCGCCGCGGTAGCCACACTGGATGGAGTGCCAGTGCAGAGAGGACGGCGTGAGATCCGAGACGTGGGAGCGGGGGCTGTCGAAGCGAATCTTTTCGATGCGGGCGATGGAGGCGCCGTCGACGCGTAGGGTGCCGTCCCAGCAGACGCCGGAGTAGCTCGTCTTGCGGCTAGCGCCCTGCCAGAGTAAGCGGACGGCATTCGGGATGCTGTGGCCCGAAAGCCCATGGCGGTAGATGCGGTCGAGTCCACGGAAAAGCTCGACGGATTCGAGGGGAGCAGTGCCGTGGACGGTGACCGAGAGTGTGGGTAGGCCGGAAAGACGGACGGATTCGCCCATCAGGTGGTGGCCGAGGCGCACATCGGCGACGATGCGGGCGCCAGTGGTGGCGTAGCATCGACGAGCGGCGAGAGCTTCGTGGACGGCGTCGAGGGTGAGTCCCGCGCCCGCGTACAGGTACAGGCCGGTGAGGCCGCCCTTGGCGTAGCGGCGCTCCTGGTGGCCGGGGCCGTTGGCGCCCGGGCGACCGTCGTAGCCGTCGCTGCCACCCAGGAAGCCCATCTGATAGCGGCGCTCGAGAGACTCACGGAGGAACCACTCGAAGGAACCGTGGGTGGAGGTAACCTCGAGAGCGGGCTCAAGCGTCGGCTCGTGCCAGTCGAGTTTGGACGGCTCTCCGCCGACGTGCGGAGTGATCAGAGTGTCAGTGCCGCGATAGGCGCCGTAGAGATCGACCACATGCGGGAGATCGGTGGCGACGTCCGAGAGATCCTTCACGCCGGAATGGGAGCTGCGGCGCATGGGCTGGTCCTGCCGGCGAAAATACACGTTGTGGTGGCCGCCCTCCGACTCATTAGGAGACCACTCGAAGCCAGGGAGCGGGATGAACCGCCCAGGCTCAGCGAATTCGCGCTCGGCCGCTTGCTGGGTAGCGTAATCGTCGATGGAGTGGGCCTCGTCGTTGCGCTGATAGCCGACGAAGGAGATAGCCGCGGCGTCGCGGGCGTAACGGAAGAAGTCGCGGATCTTTCGGGCGTCTGCGATCTGGCCGCCATGAGGGTCGCCCCAGTGGAGGGCGTAGGCGGCCGGTTGAGCGGTGACGACGATGGGGTTACTGACCGCTGTGAAGGATAACGCGGCGTCCTGGGCGGAGATGGACTGGACGCCGGGGCGAGTCACGCGGCCGTCAAGCCACCAGAGGCCGGCGTCCTCCGGGCCAAAGGTGTGGTGGGTGGCGGAAGGTGCGAGAGCATCCGAGGTGAGGGTGACGGCGCCGCGGTAGGCAGCGGCGGGGTTTCCCCAGGCGTCTTCGGCTCGGACGAGGATGCGGACCGTATCGCCGACGGTGCAGGTGGATTCCGCGATGACGATCAACTTTGCGGCGTCGCCGCCGACGATGGCGAGGTGGGGAGAGTCGGGAAGTGCCGAGAAGGGACTTGTCGCGTCCGGGGCAACGTCAATGTGGAAGTAGCGTCGGGACTCGGCGAAGCACTGGGCGCGGGAGCCGGGCCCGCCACCGGCGCGGTCGCCGTACGTGACGACGAGCGACTCGCCAGCAGAGAGGCCTTGGCCGTGCACCAAAAGCGTGAGGGCCTTGCCATCAACGCGAACGGAGACCGAGATCCCGGGAGGAGCCTGGACGGAAAGGTAGTCGGCAGAGGCGGGATCTTGAAGCTGAGGGATTCCCCAATCGGTGTCAGAGTCCGTATGAATGCGGATGCGGCCGCCGCTGGTGATTCCCTGGCTTCCGGCCGCGTACGTTACGCGCCACGTGCCGTAGGACCCCGCAATGACAGGGCCAGGCGGGTCGATAGCCGCGCGACCCAGGGCGGAAGTGGGATCAGTCATTGGGAAGCCGCCGGACGCACCCAGATGAGGCCGGCGAGGTCGATTGGCACACTGGTGGCTTTGCCGTCGTCGGCCACGACCAGGATCGACGAACTGTCCGCGACGCGGCTGACGACGCGCACGCGGCGGCCTGGCCGTAATCCACGCTCGCCGACGTGGCGAAGCAGACGGGTCTCATCCTCGACAACCTCGGACACCGAGACGACTTCGAGTGGTGCGCCGACACTGGCGTTGCTGAGCCGGATCGCCCCGAGATCGCGCAGGTATCGACCGGCGTCGGGCACCTGGCCGGGAATGGGATTGCCGTGCGGACACGTCGTCGGATTGCCGAGCGTGCGCAAGATCGCCGATTCGAGGGTCGACGTCATCGCGAGTTCGAAGTGATGGGCCTGCTCGTGAGCGGTGATCCAGTCCATGCCGAGCGCGTCGACCAGGTACCGCTCGGAAAGGCGATGCTTTCGCAACTCAGCTTCGGCCCCCGCCCGCCCGGCGGCAGTCAAGTTCACGTCGCCCCGGCCGCCCTCGCCGGCGACAAGGCCAGCCTCGCGCATGCGGCCGAGGGTGGCGCTGATGTTTGCGCGCGACTTGCGGAAGTGGCGAGCCAGCGCCGCCCCGTGGACGGGCTCGCCTTCCATTTCGAGGTTGTAGATCGTCTGAAGGTACTCGGAAATGACCGGGCTGATCTCGCCGGTGGTGCCCAGCGCCATTGCCACGGATTATGGCAGTAGGACGATCTTGGCGTTTGCGTCCGATTGTTGGTCGACGTTGCCGCGTACCCGTCGCGGTATTATGGGCGCGACGATATTCTCAGGGAGTTGGCAATGCAGGCTGCGACGCTGACGTCGGTTTTCGAAGAGATTGGCGTGCGCCCGGTGATCAATGCGCGCGGCCATATGACCGTGCTCGGCGGATCGACGCCGTCTCCACGCGTGCGAGCAGCGATGGATCAGGCCGATCGGTACTTCGTCGACATGCAGGATCTCCTCGCGAAGTCGGGCGAAATCGTCGCGCGGCTTCTCGGCGCCGAGGCTGCCTACATCACGCCGGGCGCCGCCGCTGCCCTGGCGCTCGGAACTGCCGCGTGCGTGACCGGAAATGACATTGACAAGATGGCTCAGCTTCCGGACACGAGCGGGCTCAAGAACCGCGTCGTTCTCCAGGCCAAGCACCAATACCAATACCAGCGCGCCTGCACGATCGTCGGAACGAAACTTGTGCTCGTCGGCGACGAGAGTGGCACGACCGCCGACCAGCTACGGGTCGCGCTCGACGAAGCGACGGCCTGCGTCCTCTATCCGGCCCATCTTGAGAACGAACCGGGTGTCTTGTCATTGCCAGCCGTGATCGAGATCGCGCACGCGCGCGGCGTGCCGGTCCTGGTCGACGCGGCCGGACAGGTGTATCCGATCGAGCGGTTCAAGAGCTATCCGCGAATGGGCGCCGACCTCATCGCCTTCGGTGGCAAATACTTCGGCGGCGTGAATTCGTCCGGCATCCTCTGTGGAAAGAAGTCGCTGATCGACGCGGCGGTGCCGCAAGGTTTCATCGGATTCGAGACGATGACGCAGCGGCGCGGATTCGGACGGCCGCTCAAGCTTGACCGCCAGGAGATCATCGGACTGGTTGTCGCGCTCCAGGAATGGATGGCGATGGACCACGAGGCCCGCCTGGCGACGTTCGAACGACGACTCGGCACCATCCGCCGCCAGATCGAGGGTTTGCCCGGCGTATCGATCGAACTCATTCGGCAGCAGGGATCGTCGCCGCGCCTTCTCGATGTGCGGATCGATCCGGCTGGAGCGCGACGAAACGCCGCGGCCGTCTTCGCCGGACTGCGCGATGGAAATCCAAGCATCGCCGTACGTCCTATGAACGATGCGATCCAGATCAATGTCGCGACGGTCTGGGAGGGCGACGAGGAGATCGTCGGGCAGCGATTGCGGCAACTGCTTGTCTGACGGTAGAAGGACTCTCGAATCCGCGGGAATGGCCAGAGCCAGGGAGGCAGGGCTCTGGAACAGCGACGATCGGACCGTCTGGCGCGCCGCGCTGGATCGATATGACGACGTCATCGCTTCGTACGGTGCGCCGAAGTTGGTCGAGTTGGATCGGTGGTATCGGCACGAACTTCCGGGCCTCATCGCGGCGCGCTCCCCGCGAATGATCGACGAGCTGGATCTTGCGCGGATCGTCGAGTGGAAGATGCGCCGTGGCGTCTTTCGACCGCGCAACCTGGCGCTGGCGCGGCAGAACAGCGCCGCGGATGTCGTCGCCGCGTCGACCGCGGCATTCGCGGCGACGGGCAACTTCGTGAAGGCCGTCGGAGCAATCACAGGGCTACGCGGCATCGGCGTCGCAACGGCTTCCGCCGTCCTGGCGGTTGTCGAGGTGGACCGCTTTCCCTTTCTCGACGATGTCGTGACGGCACAGGTGCCGGGCCTCACGGCCGAGGACTATGGATTGCGCGCGTACGGTCTCTACGCGGCGGCGCTACGCGAGCGCGCAACGGAGATCGGCAGCGACTGGACGGCGACGGACATCGAGCGCGCGCTCTTCGCGTTCATCGGCGGAAAGGTGGGTCTGGCGCCCCGATGATGCCGCCGATATGATACTTTAGCCTATCAATTCGGCCCGTGAACGCACGAGCGGATTGCCAAGCGTATGCTTTACGCCGTAAAGTGAACCCAGAGGAGGGACTCCAATTGATCGAAACGCAGGTACTCGTCCTCAACATCACCGACGAGGCGCGCGACAAAGTCCGTGACATCATTGCTGCGCGCAGTGAGCCCGATCTGGCATTGCGCGTCTTCGCTCAGGGCGCCGGCGAGAATCTTGCTCGCTACGGCATGACCCTGGATGGCGACCAGCTCGCCGACGACACGGTCATGGATTTCCCGGGTTTCCGAGTGTTCGTCGATCGCGATAGCATGGAGTACGTGCATGATTCCGAAATCGGGTTCCAGGAGAGCCTGATGGGCGGCGGATTCACCCTTCAGAACCCCCATTATGCGCAAGCGCCGGCTGGTGGCTGCTGCGGTGGCAGCGGCGGCGGCGGTTGCGGCTGCCAGGGCCACTAAGCCCGAACGAAGCGGAACGGTTCGGAGCAATCCGGACCGTTTTTCGTTTGCCTCGCCTTACGGGACGCTGAGTGCCCGTACAATCGGCGGTCGTGGAGCGCAACCAGTTCGTTCGCGTCCTGATCCTCCTGCTCATCGCGGCTGTCGCGTTGCACCTTGTCGGCGTTGTTTGGACTGTCGGCCGGAGCTTCGGCGACCTGATTGTCATGTTCTTCCTGGCCTGGTTGCTGGCATTCATTCTCACACCGCTCGTTCACGTCATCGCGGACGCCGCCCGCTTGCCGCGCGCGTTGGCGGCCGCCCTCGTCTACGTGTCGCTCTTCGTCGCTCTGTTGACCGGGCTCGTTCTGCTGGTTCCACTGCTCGTGACGCAGTTGATCGAGCTCGGTCGCGCGCTGCCGGCCTACGCCGAACGTGTGCCGCGCGTCCTGGCCGAGATTCAAACCGATCTCAGCGCTCGGAACATCGACGTCGACATAACAGCGGTATACCGGCCACAGGAAATCTCGAATGCACTGGCCGGTCTCGGCGCGGCGGCGGTTCAGAACGCGGTCGGCATTCTGACGAGCGTCTTCGGCGCCGCGTTCGCGGTCGTTCTCGTCCTCGTGCTGTCGTTCTACATGGTCGTCGACGGCGAACACATCGAGCGAACGTTCCTGGCGTTCATCCCCGACGAACGACGCTCGGAGGTCGATTTCTTCATCGACTCGGTGAACCGAAGTTTCGGTGGTTTCCTGCGAGGCACCGTGATTCAGGCCGTGATCTATGGCACGGGCACAGCCGTTGTGATGCTGATCGCCGGTATCGACTATGTCCTGATATCCAGCATATTCGCGGGCATCGTGATGATTGTCCCGGTGTTCGGGCCGTTCCTCGCGATTATTCCGCCGGTCGCGGTTGCGATCATCTCGGCGCCGGTCGGTACGGTGCTTGTGGTGGTGGCGGGCCTCCTCATCCTGCAACAGATCACCTTCAACGTCATTGCGCCGAAGGTGATGAGCGACAGCCTGGGCATGCATCCGCTGCTCGTGTTCGCCGCCTTGCTCGTCGGCGGACGCGTCGCCGGGCTCACCGGCGCGATCTTCGGCGTGCCGGTCGCGGGGGTCATCTGGGCACTCTTCCGCCACGCGATCGGGCAGTCGCGCTACGGGCAGATGGCGGCCGAGCGTCGGCAGGCCTCGGAGGCGATCGCGCGCGCCGAACGATCGCGGCCGGATACTGGACGAGGGATGCGGCTGTGGCGTCGGCTTGGGCGACGTCGGCCATCGGACGCGTGAACCACCGTCGAGTGGCGCGGCGTGGATAGGTTGATCCTCGCGATCGACCAGGGCACGACCGGCACGACCGCGATGCTGTTCGACGCCGCCGGCACGGCACATGGAATCGGGTACCGCGAGATTCCACAGATCTATCCCCGTCCCGGTTGGGTGAGTCACGACGCCGAGGCGATCTGGCAGTCGTGCCTCGTGGCCGTCCGCGCCGCACTCGGACGTGCCGGGGTTTCGGGAACATCCGTCGCGGCGATCGGGATCACGAACCAACGCGAGACGACGGTCGTTTGGGACGCGCGCACCGGTGCGCCGATCGCGCCCGCGATCGTCTGGCAGTGTCGCCGAACCGCCAGTGCGTGCGACGAACTACGGTCGCGCGAGGGTGGCGCCGTGGCGGATCTCATCCGAGCACGCACGGGTCTGGTCGTCGACGCGTACTTTTCGGGCACCAAGATCGCCTGGCTGCTCGACAATGTCGACGGTGCCCGAACGCGCGCGGAGCGTGGCGAGCTTCGATTCGGCACGATCGATTCCTGGCTGATCTGGAAGCTCACCGGCGGCGGCGAGCACGTCACCGACCACAGCAACGCGTCGCGCACGATGCTGTTCGACATCCATCGCGCGACGTGGGACGCGGAACTGCTCCACCATCTGCGTGTGCCGGAGACGCTTCTACCGTCGGCGAAGCCGTCGATTGGTGTGTTTGGCGCAGTGTCTCCGAAGAGCGCGATGGCGCGCATCGTCCCCGCCGGGACTCCGATTTCGGGCGTCGCCGGCGACCAGCAGGCGGCCCTCTTTGGTCAGGCTTGCGATCGGTCCGGTATGGTGAAGTGCACCTACGGCACCGGGGCGTTCCTGTTGATGCACACGGGCGAGGCCGCGGTTGCGTCGCCGAGCGGCCTGTTGGCGACGTTGGCCGCCAGTGGACCGGACCGCCGCGAATACGCGCTCGAAGGTTCGGTCTTCGTCGCTGGCGCGGCGATTCAGTGGCTGCGCGATGAATTACGAATGATCGGGAGCGCCGGCGAATCGGAAGCGATCGCGGCTTCGGTGCCGGACACGGCCGGCGTCTACCTCGTCCCGGCGTTCGTCGGCCTCGGGGCGCCATACTGGGATCAACGTGCCCGCGGCGCTCTGCTCGGCCTGACGCGTGGCGCCGGACGCGCGCACATCGTCCGCGCCGCGCTCGAAGCGATGGCGTACCAGGTGCGTGACGTCGTCGATGCAATGTCGAAAGATTCCGGCTTGCCCGTCTCCGAGATCCGCATCGATGGTGGCGCCGCCGTCAACAACGTGCTTGCCCAGTTCCAGGCCGATATCCTCGATCGACCGGTTACGCGCCCGCGCGTGATCGAGACGACGGCGCTCGGCGCCAGCTATCTGGCCGGCCTGGGGATCGGATTCTGGCCGGATCGTGCCACGATCGCGCGGCAATGGGCGAAGGACCGCGAGTTCCTGCCGGCGATGGCCGCCGATCGCCGGGAGTCACTTTACCGGGGCTGGCGCCGCGCAGTCCAACGATCGCGTGATTGGGACGTGGACGAGTAATGTCCTACCCGGTTGCGCGCTCGCGTCCAGCCGCGGCCGAATCGGCGACGCGATCGTACTCACCGCGCGCGGCGGCCAGGCGTATGGCGAGCAGACCTTTGATGCCGCGCCACGACTCTCGGATCGGGTGGACGCGCCGAGTTCCGACATAGTGCCACGTCACCGGTACCTCGGCGACGCGAGCGCCGATCCTTCGAGCGACGTAGAGCAACTCGGCATCGAATCCGGCCGTCACGGCCGCGCCGCGTGCCTGCTGGATGTCCGGTCGATAGATGCGCAAGTTGGCGCACACGCGGCGCGCCACGTCAGCGCGGAGCGCCTTGAAGCCGCACTGGGTGTCCCGAACGCCGCCCAGGTCGAGGATCAAGCCGCGAATCAGCGAGAAGCCGGACGCCATGAGTTTGCGAACCATCGGAGCCCCAGCCCGACCGGCACGTGACCCAACGACGATGTCGAATCCCTGGTCGATCTTCGGCCGAATCTTGGCGATCTCCTCGATCGGCGTGGCCTGATCCATATCGGTGAACAGGACGAAATCGCCGCCGGCGGCGTTGATGCCGGCGATCACCGCGCCAGCCTTGCCTCGATGTGGCTCGGCGAGCAGGCGAACGCGTCGGTGCCGGGCGGCGACGGCGATGATGATCTCGCGACTGGCGTCGGCCGATCCGTCATCGACGACGAGGATCTCGGCGATGTCGGATGCATCGGCCAAGTACTCGGCGACTCGTTCGAGGCAGCCGGACCGCAGATTCGCTTCCTCATTGAAGCACGGGATAACGATCGAGAACGTCGGTGCCGGCACGTCGGGCATCGCGAGATGATAGACGTGGCATTGGGCCGCGATTCAGGCGCGAATCGCCCTCGATCGCGTCAAGAACGTCGGCCAGCCAACGCCTGGTGGTAGAGCTCGACCGTCTGCGCCGCGATCGCGCGCTGCGTGTAGTGAGTCATGGCACGTTCGCGACCACGGCGGCGCAGGGTGGCGGCGAGCTCCTGGTCGACCGCGATCGTCGTGAGTCGATCTCGGAGCGCGGCCGCGTCGCCCTCGGGGAACACGAATCCGGCATCGCCGATCACGGTCGGTATCTCCCCCGAATCGGAGCCGACCGGAATCGCGCCACAGGCCATTCCCTCAGTCAGGACCCGGCCGAACTGTTCCTTCCAGCGTGGCGTCGTGCGCGACGGCAGCGCGATCGCATCAAGCGATCGGTACACCTCCGGAACTTCGGTCGATGGCACCGGCGGCCGAATCGTGACTCGATCGGACACGCCAAGGCCGGCCGCGCGCGCAATAACCTCGCTGCTGGCTGGCCCTTCGCCGACGAAGGTGAGTCGCCAATCGACGGTCAGCCCGGAGCATGCGTCGACCAGATCGAGCACGCCTTTGTACGCCTCGATTCGTCCGAGGAAGCCGATCGAGAAAGGGCCGGGAGGCCGAACGAGTGGAGGCGAGAAAAGGTCGGGGTCGATGCCAAACTGCGGGATGACTGCCAACGGACCACGAAAGCCCTTTCGCCGCACGATCGCGGCGGCATCGGTAACTCCCGCGATGACGCCATCGCTGCGCGCGATGATCCAAGGCTCTATCCAGCCGAACGGCGGCGGGTACGTCTTGTCGATGTTCTGCCAGGTGAAGAACACCCGCGCCGCGCCGACCCGGCCTCCGGCCAGATAGGCGTGGAATGTCGCCAGATTGTACGGCTCCTCATCGACGTGAAACAGATCCGGCCGAAGTGTCGCCAGCTCGCGGCCGAGCGTCGGGTAGAAGTGGACGTGGTAATGGCCGCCGAACGCCACTGGCAAGACGCGCAGGTCGTAGCCGCGTGTGAAGACGCGCTCGATCGAGGCGACCGGACCGGACCAACGAGGCGGTACGAAGACAGTCAATTCGACGCCAGGTATCGCGGCGATTTCCTCGGCTTTGCGCTGGTATGCGCCGACGAGCATTGCCTTGGAGAGAATCGCGACGCGCATTCTCAGGCCGCCTCGGCGTCAAGGCTGAGCGCGCCGCGATAGGCCGCCAGCGTCATCTCGGCCGTGCGCTCCCAGGAGAACTGAGCCGATTGGCGGAGTCCGCGTTCGATGAGATCGTGTCGGAGCGGATCATCGCCCAGACCGCGAGCCAAGGCCGCGGCCAGCGCGTCCTCATCATCGGGCGAGAAGACGATCGCGGCGTCGCCGGAGACTTCCGGCAGCGAGCCGGCGTTCGAGCAGGCAACCGGCACGCCCGAGGCCATCGCTTCGAGGACAGGAAGACCGAATCCCTCGTAGCGCGAGGGATAGACATAGAGGGTCGCGGCGCCGATGAGTGCGGGCATAAGCTCTTCCGGCACGATTCCGAGAAAGCGGACGTGGTCTCGTAGGCCGAGCCGCTCGACGAGAGGCCGTAGCGGACGGTAGAGGGCGCCGCGTCGATCGGGGTCACCGGTGATCGCAAGCGGCTCCACGATTCGATTCGCCGCGCGAACGCGAGCATAGGCGAGGATGAGCCGCTCGACGTTCTTCCGTACGTCGAGACCGCCGGCGTAGAGAATGAAGCGTTCCGGCAGACCGAGATGCTCCCTCGCGACCGCGATCTCCTCGCGCGATCGCGGCCGGTAGACCTCATCGACCCCGAGATGAACGACGCGGACGCGCTGTTCTGGGATCCGAAGACGCGCCACGATATCGTCGCGCGAGGCGTGGGAGTCGGCCAGAATCAGGCGAGCGCGCCGGACCGTGACCGACTGAAGCCACATGTACGCGCGGACCGACGCCGATGCGCGGTATTCGCGCAAGACCAGCGGGATGAGGTCATGGATCGTCACGATGACGGGTTGCCGGCTCGAGAACGGCGCGGCGAAGTATGGGTAGTGAATGAGATCGACCTGGTCGTCGAGTGCCGCCGGCGCGCCGCGTTGCTCAAACCAGAGCTTGATCGCGTTCTGGCCGTGCACGTATGACGGAACCGGAACCCGGCGAACCGTCAGGTCGGCTGGGACAGGTGGCGAGATCGACCAGGCAGGACCGGCGTCCGGTGTGACGAGGCGCCACGCCGCGGCGTCGGGACTGAAGCGGGCAGCGCCGCGCAGGAGTTCGCGCGTATAGCGTCCGGTGCCATCGTTGCGCGCACCGAACAATGCATTGAGGCCGACGCGCACCTACCGCGGCCCATCAACTAGTCGACGATAGATGCCGAGAACCTTCTCGGCCGACGACCGCCAGGTGAACTTCGTCGCTTGCGCGAGACCGCGCCCGCTCAGGTCGTCGGCCAGCGTCGGATCGGTCAGGATCCGCGCCATCGCATCGGCGATTGCATCGATGTCGAGCGGATCGACCGTGATTCCAGCATTCCCGACCGCCTCCGGGAGCGACGACGTGTTCGAGGTCACGACCGGCGTACCGCACGCCATCGCCTCGAGCGGCGGTATGCCGAAGCCTTCGTACAGTGATGGGTATACAAACAGGTCAGCCAGGCTGTAAAGCGCTGGAAGATCAACGTCCGGTATCCGGCCGAGGAAGACGACGTCGTCGCTCATGTCGAGTTCCTCGACCGTCTCGAATACCGACTGGTACATCCAGCCGAGTCCGCCGCCAATGACGAGCCGATGGGGGATGACGCCGTCGCGCCGCAGCCGCGCGTATGCCGAAATGAGGCGTGACAGGTTCTTGCGCGGCTCGATGACGCTAAGGTGCAGGATGAACGGAAACTGAAGGTTGTATCGATGTCGGATTTCGCCGAGTACCGACGGATCGTCGACGATCTGAAATTGCGAATCGATGCCGGGGTAGACGACCGCGACCCGATCCGGATCGGCGTCGAGCAGGCAGATCAAGTCGTTCTGGGTGTTGGCCGAATCGACCAGGACGAAGTCAGCGTCACGGATGGCGAGTGGAACGGCTCTTTCGAGGTAGAGGCGCAACCCCTCGTCGGCTGTTTCCGGATAGACGAGGAACGAAAGATCGTGAACTGTGACGACTTTCTTGCCACGCCGGGTCGGCGGCACGACGAAATCGGGGAAGTGGAAGAGATCGACCGGCCCCGTGACGAGATCGATCGGCAACGGTATGTGAAGGCGGTGCCAGAGAATCGTCAGCCAGCGGTCGGGAAGCGCGAGCGGACGCTCGATGACGTGCTTCGCCCTGGGAAAGAGCGTCGGCGGTCGATCGCCCTTCTCGTAGTTGTAGTAGAGGACGAATTGATCGGACGTCGCGAGAGCGACGAGCTCCTGCACGAGACCACGCGTATAGCGGCCGATACCGCCGCCCTGTTTCAGCGCCGGGTTGTAGTCAATCGCGACGCGCATGCGACAGCGTGCCGACCGAGGACGACCCACGATCTGGATCGCGCACGGCCCACCCAAAGTAGGCGACGGTGCCAAAGGCGATCAGGCTCCAGTAGCTGATCAATCGATCGAGCAGGGCAGCCGCGATTGCGATTTCACCGCCTCGTCCGACGAGCGTGAGCGCAGCCACGATTGCCAGCTCGGCCGCGCCGAGGCCGCCCGGAGTTGGCGCCGCGGTCGTGAAGATCGCCGAGCCGAGCGCGACGAACGCCGAAATCGCCAGTTGACTCCAAACCGTCTCATTGGCGAAGAGGCCGAGGCTGACGCCAACGAGCCAAAAGCGCACGATCTCGGCCAACCAACCGAGTGACGTGAGTACCACCAATTGGCCGTACGAGCCGAACGCCCCGAGCGTCCCGCCCTGGAATCGATCATAGATCGCGTGGAAGCGGCGCGGCAGGAATCGCGCGGCGAGATTCGGCCATCGGCGCAGTGCCAGAAGACCCAGCCCGGCCGCGAAAATGCCGAGCGCCCCAATCTCCAGGAACGGCCCGAGGCGATCGGGCACGCGGCCGCGGAAGATCGCCAGTGCGCTGGCGCCGAGGACGATCAGGACAAACGCGAGATCGATCAGCCTCTCGGCGACGACGGTGCCGCCGGCGAACGACAGCGACACGGCGCCGCGCTTCTTCAACAGATAGGCGCGATACACGTCGCCGAGCTTCGCCGGAACGAGGCAGTTCGCGAACCACGATAGGAAGATGATCATCGAGAGCACGCCGATGCCCGGTGGATTCTCGATGCCCGCGTTGCGCAGCATTCGTCGCCAGCGCCAGCCGCGAAATGGGAATGTCAGGTAGTAGACGAAGAGCGCCGCCAGGAAGGCGCTTGGATCGGCGCGGCGGATCGTGTCAATGATCCGCCCGACATCGAGGTCGAGTTGCGTGACGAGAGCAACGAGGATCGCGATACCGATTGCGAACCAAACGATTGTTCGTCGGTTGAAGACGCGAGGGCCGAGACCGGGATCGATTGGCTCATCGGTCGGTGCGCCAATCCCGGAATCTGTTCGATCGTGGCGCAAGACCGCGTTAGTCTACCACCCGGCCCGTCCGCTTCCAGTCTGACGCGGCGATGCCGATGAGGACGCCGATGTGGACGTTCATCCCGGCGACGTACAGATTGTCGAATAGGCCGTGAACAGCCGTGGCCGCGAGCGCGGCCACGATTCCCAGCGCGGTCGCGCGTTGGAACGGGGTGGCCGCTCGCCGCATAGCGGCAATTGCGATCCCGAACCACGAGATCACCATCACGCCGTAGAGAGTTGCGCCGATGACGCCAAGCTCGCCGAGCACGTTCAGGTAGATGTTGTGGGCGTGTCCGAGCGGATCGTTCCATGGCGGTATCGCGTAGTCCGGGTATGTCGGCACGTACTGGCCGATGCCAACGCCGAGCCACGGGTGATCCTGGAACATCTCCCAGGCGGCCTGCCAGTGCGCCATGCGTTCGACGATGCCCCAGTTCTCCGCGTTTGGCACGATTCGGCGCACATCGAAGATGCCGAAGTTCTGAGTGACCGCCTCGAAGCGGTCGGTGACCCAGGGCGGCAGGACGTCGAGCGCGCCGAGCGCCGCGACGAGCAGCGCCAGGATCCCGGCGCTGCCGATCAACGGTAGCGTGCGACCGCCGAGGCCGACGAGAATTACGAGCGTGGCCGCGACCGCCCCGATCCAGGCGCCCCGCGAGAGTGACATCGCCATCGCCATCGCGCCAACCACCACGGTCAGAGCCGCGACCGCGCGAAGCACGCGGGGTCCGGGGAATCGCGCCTTGGCGCCGTCATCGTACGCCAGAAGCGCGACCGCGACGGCCAACGGGAGGACCATGCCGAGATATCCGCCGAAAGGGTTCGGTTGGTCGAATGTGCCGTACGCGCGAAACAGAGCGCCAGCGGCGAAGCTGGGTGGACCGATGCGCGCGATCGCCTGGTAAATGCCAAGTCCCGATTCGAGCAGGGCGCCAACGAAGATGACGAGGAGCAGTCCGCGAGTTTCGCGATGGGTTCGACACCAGGACGCCACCAGGTACGCCGCGAGCGCAAGTTCCGCCCATCGAGCGAGTTCTTTCACGGCTGGGCCCGCCGCGATGATCCAACCCGTGCTGAGAATCGCGAACCCGAGGAAGGCTGCGACCGGGAGAAGGAAAACCGGCGCGCGCGGTATGCGCTTCCCCAGCGAGTGCGCGCCAAGGTGGGCGATCAGCGCGATCAGTAGGATCCCATCCGTGCCGGTGATTCCAATGGCGCCAAGCCGAATCTCGCCGGCGCCACCGACGACAGCAGCGAATCCGAGCAGGAGGACCGGGACGAGTGGCGCAATAAGCCCGACGATGACGAGAACGATGCCGCCAATGAACGGCGCGGACCATTGCGGCGGCGAGAGTCCGGCCACCAGTCCGCCGAGGACGACGCCGAGCGCGATCGCGGCGCGCCCAGGCGAGGTGGCGAGCCGGTCTATGCGGCCGGATGGCGCCGGCATTGGGGCGGCCGCGCGCTCGGTCGTGTCGAGTCGGGCGACCATTGCTCGATTATCGCGGGACGGCGACCGGGACGTTTGTCCTATGTCGAGGTGGACCGTCGGGGCCTTCGCGGCGTCCTCGGGAACGCCGACAATTCGAGGGACGATGCTCGAACATCACCGACAAGGGCACACCCGTCGCGAGGCGGGGTCGCAAAGCCACGGGACTCACGGAGTTCGCCGGGCTGCCGAAGTGGTCCACTGGACCCCTCCTTCTCTCTGGGTTCGAGCTGACGAAGGAGAACTCGAATGGCATTTACGCGGAGCACGGTCCTAGCGGAGCACGAAGGCGCAAGGCGCAGCGAATCGGCCGCACGGCCATTCCCAACTGCTCGCGGTCTCGGAATGTCAAGCAGCCGTCTGGCGGACCCGATCGAAGAGTACCTCGGATTTCGCGCAGAACTTCGGACAGCGTTGCGCATTGGCACGCCCGCGGCACTGCGCTCATGCGTCCGCAGTTGGGCCAGTCCGCGTGATTCCAAGCTGTTCGCGCTCATCGCCCAGGCGGATCAGGTGCTTGTGCCGTGTATCAAGAAGATGATCCTGGAAGAGACCCGCCTGGCGGACCTGCACGACGAGGCGCGGCTCTGGCTGATTGCCAACGAGTCGGCACCGCTGCGTAGCCGCACGATCGCGCCGACCGACGGCCGCCGGACGCCACGACCGCGGGCAACCGCCGCGTAGCGCGGCCCCCGGCATGCCAGAGATCAGTGAACACGCGCAAACTTCTGGAGCCGGTGTGTATCCGGGCCGACGAGTCCGCGACTGATCCGCGCCGTGAAGGTGACCTCGCCGACGTAGAGATCGCCGTGCGCATCGACACAGATCGCGTGTGGCGCGGCGAAATTGCCATCGGACGCAGGGTCGCCTTCGTCACCCCACGCCGACAGAATGTGGCCGTGGCGGTTACGAATTGTCACGCGCGCGCCGAGATCGCCGACGACCGCGGCGGCCTTGCCCAATTCGGCCACGTAGTAGGCGCCACTGGCGTCGCGAAAGATGTCGTCTGGCGCCCGAACGCCGGTCCACTCACCGAGGTAGCGACCATCGAGGTCGAAGCGCTGGATCCGGTCGTTGGCGCGATCGCCGACCAGGACCGATCCGAACGGCTCGGCGCACACGCCGTGCGGCAGGCGAAATTGGCCGGCGCCCTGTCCGGCCGATCCCCAGGACTCCTTATGCGTGCCGTCGGCGCCGAAGCGGTGAACGCGGCAGTTACCATAGCCGTCCGATACGTAGAGGTCGCCGTTCGACGCGACCGCGATGTTGGTGGGACGATTGAATGGCCCGCCGCCTGGTAGCGTGTCGTAGCTTGAGATCCAGCCGGTCTGAGAAGCATGCCCGGGTGTGCCGAGCGTCAGTCGCAGTTTGCCGTCAGGTGTGAACGCGCGCACCGTGTGATCCTGGTCGTCGACGCAGTAGATCGTTCCGTCCGGGCCGATTTGGAGACCGTGCGGCCGGGTGAAGACGCCGTCACCCCAGGTGGTCAGCAGCTTGCCATCGCGGTCGAAGACGACGACCGGGTGGGTTCCGCGATTGAAGACGACGATCCGCCCACGCGAGTCCTCGCGGATGCCGACGACATCCTTGTATTCCCATCCACTGGGGAGCGCGCCCCAACCGGGCACCAATTCGTAGACATAGTCACCCTGCCCGAATCGCTTCGTCATCTCGATCCTCCCGCGCTATCGCTGTCGGCCTCGGCCGCGCATTCTAGAATGCCGCCCCATGGCGCGCGCGATCGGTTTGTTCCACGCCACGCTGTCGGTCTGGGACCTGGAGCGGGCCGAAGCGTTCTGGCGCGATCTGCTCGGAATCGGGCGGCACGCGACGCCGAGCTACTTTCCGAAGACGGTCGTCTTTCTCGATCTCGGGAACACGATGATCCACCTCGTCCGGTACTCGGACGAGGTGCCGCGGCCGGACCATCGATCGACGCACGTCGCGATCGAAGTGGATGATCTGGACGACGCCTACGCGCGCGTGAAGGCGAGCGGCCAGAAGCTCCTGACCGAGATCGTCGAGCGACCGGATATGCGCTGTTTCTACTTCCTCGACACCGAGGGAAATCGGATCGAGTTCACGCGGCACTGAGTCAGACGCGCTTTTCGAACATCGCCCGGGGCCGTAGCGTCATCGAACGGAGCCGATATTCGCGGCAGGGAGGCGATGAGTCTCAGGCCACTTCCGGTCCGTGCCGGCCGGCCAGCGCCGCGTGCAAGCGAGCGTAGTGGCCACCGGCCCGAACGAGCTCCGAATGAGAGCCGATCTCGGCAATGCGCCCGGCTTCGAGCACGACGATTCGGTCGGCCGAGCGAATCGTCGAAAGCCGGTGGGCAATGATGATCGCGGTGCGGCCGCGTAGGAGGATTCGCAGCGCATCCTGGAGACGTGCCTCCGTCTCGGTGTCGACGTTGGCAGTCGCCTCATCCAGGATCAGGATGCGCGGATCGGCCAGGATGGCCCGGGCAAACGAGGTGAGTTGCCGCTCACCGCCCGAGAGATTGGCGCCGCGCTCGGAGATGAGCGTCTCGTAGCCGAGTGGAAGCTCGACGATGCGATCGTGAATGCCGACGATCCGACACGCCTGTTCCAGATCGGCGCGCGTGGCGTCCGGCTTGCCGAACCGCAGGTTCTCCGAGATCGTTCCGGCGAAGAGGAACGGATCTTGCAGAACCATTCCGATCTGCTGCCGCAGTGACGCCTGCGTTACCTGGTCGATCGGGGTGCCGTCGATCAGGATCCGTCCGCCGCTGACATCGTAGAAACGGGCCGCCAGGCTGATGATCGACGTCTTGCCAGCGCCTGTCGGCCCGACGATCGCGACCTGCTCACCGGGCCGAACGTCGAGGTCGATGTCGTGCAGGACCGGGCGTCCCGGGACATAGGCGAAATTGACGCGGTCGAGCGTGACGCGACCCTTGACTGGCGGCAGACTCTTCTCCGGGTCCTTGTCGACGACCGTCGCCGGCGTATCGAGCAGCGCGAAGACGCGCTCGGATCCGGCCATCGCGGCCTGAACCTGGTTGTACTTGGCGGAGAGGTCGCGGATCGGCTCGAAGAAGCGTGTCGTGAGCGACACGAACGCGACGAGCGCGCCGACGGATAGTTCGCCCGTGATGACGAGCGCGCCGCCGTAGGTCAGGAGAAGCGCGCTCGCGATCGCGCTGATGACATCCATACTCGGCCCGAACGCGGCCGCGATTTTCGTGGCGCTGAAGACCGCGTCGCGAAAGCCCCGATTGAGGACGTCGAAATTGGCGCGATTGACGGTCTCGCGGACGAACGCTTGCGTGACACGCGCGCCGGCGATGTTCTCGGCCAGGGAGCCGTTCGCGATCGACGAGAGGCGACGCCATTCGCGGTATCGATCTCGGACGATGCGCCGCAGCAGCACAGACGTCACGACGACCGCGGGGAGGATCGAGAACGTGACGAGCGCGAGTTTCACGTTTATTACGAGCAGTGTGATGACAACGCCGATGAGGATCATGAAATCGCCGGCGCCGACGACAAGGGCGTTCGACAGCAACTGGCTGATGGCCTGGATGTCGCCGGTCATGATCGACATGAGCCGACCGACCTTGTAACGGTCGTAGAAGGACATCGAGAGGCCCTGGAGGTGCTCGAAGAGATCCGTCCGCAGAATCTGCAGGGCGCGTTGGGCGAGGCGATGGAGACACCAGTTGTAGGCCCAGCCCCAGCCGTGCTGGAACACATGCGAGAAGAAGAAGAGCCCGGCCAGGATGTGGAGCGCGTTGTAGTCGGGCCGCAGAATTGCCTCGTCGATGAGGATCTTTTGCGTGATGGGGCCGGCGAGATTGCCGATCGTCCACAGGATCATGATGCCGATCGCCAGATAGGTAAGGGGTCGCATCGGGCGCGTCATATCGAGCAAGCGACTCATCATCTTGTGGTCGTAGGGGCGTCCCATAACCGTATCGTCCTCGACGTTCAGCTCGAGTCGACCGGAGTCCTCGGGCGCGCGCGCGGCCGGCCTGCTCGCGGCTCCGTGTGCCACTGCCCCGGGCGCGCGCAGGGCTTCCTGATCGGCGACGTCGCCGGCCTGGGCCGCTTGCTGCTTCCAGAGGCGCGCGTACAGCCCATCAAGTACCAGGAGATCGTCGTGCTTGCCGCGTTCGACGATGGCGCCGCGATCGAGGACGATGATGCGGTCGGCATCCTGAACCGCGGCCAAACGCTGCGCGATGACGATCGTCGTCAGGCCCGAGCGATCGGCCGTGATGCGTCGCCAGATTTCGGCCGCGGTTACCGGATCGAGCGCGGAGGTTGTGTCGTCCAGGACGAGAATGCGCGGCTTGATGAGCAAGGCGCGCGCGAGCGCGACGCGCTGTCGCTGTCCGCCGGAGAGGGTGACGCCGCGGTCTCCCATCGGTGTGTCGTATCCGAGTGGCAGCGTCGTGATGAACTCGTGGATGCAAGCGGTCGTCGCGGCGCGCTCGATTTCCTCGTGCGTGGCATCCGGCCGCCCGAACGCGATGTTCTCGGCGACGGTGAGGGAGTGGAGGAATGGGTCCTGGAAGACGTAGCCGATCTGCTCGCGCAGTGACGGCAGGCGGATCTGGCGCAGGTCGAAGCCATCGATCCGGATGGTTCCGGACTGGGGGTCGTAGATCCGGCTGAGCATGAGACCGAGCGTCGTCTTGCCGGCGCCAGTGAGGCCGACGATGCCGACGGTATCGCCTGGATTGGCGATGAAGTCGACGTTGTCGAGCGCGGGTCGGGCCGCGCCCTGGTACTTGTAACTGACACCCTCGACTGAGATGCCGCCGTTGATCGTCGGAATAGGCGGCTTCGTGGCGCTCTCTTCGACCGTCTCGATGACTTCCTTGTGATCGAAGAGGCGCTGGATGCGCTCGGCGGCGGCATTGGCCCCGGAGACGAGATTCAGGGTCATTCCGAGTTGGCGAACCGGCGTGATGGCCATCATCAGGTACTGCGTGAAGGCCACGAGGCTGCCGAGGCTGAGTTGGCCGCCGAGCACGCGTTCGCCACCCACCCAGAAGACGGCCGTGATCCCGGCCGCCGTGACGAGGCTCATCAGCGGGAAGACCCACGCGTTCAGCGCGCCGAGACGGAAGGACGCATCGAAAAGCGTGTCGACGTGAGTGCGAAACTTGATGACTTCGCGTGGCTCGGCGGCGAACGCCTTGACGACGCGCATGCCCGTCAAGTTCTCCTGGAGCATCGCGGTGAGTTGGCCCCACTCGTGCTGGATGCGGCGCGAGCGCTCGCGGGCCGGCCGGGCGTACAGCATAGCGATGGTCGCGATGACCGGGATGAGCAGAACGATGATGAGCGTGAGCCCCGGTTCGATCGTGACCAGGATCGCGACGATGAAGACCATCAGGAAGACGAGGTTGAAGAGGGAGTTCAACCCGCCATTCAGGAACTCCTCGATCGCGCCGGTGTCGATCGACGACAGGGAGAAGAGATCGCCCGATCGCGCGCGGGTGTGGTAGGTGTAAGCCGACCGCTGGACCTTCTCGTAAATGCGATCGCGCAGGTCGTAGCCGACTGAGGTGGCGAATCGCTGGTAGCCGTACGTGACGCGGTACCAGACCGCGTCACGTACGAGCGCCAGGACGATCGTGAGCCCGGACGCGAGCAGCAGGAACTTGAAGTTCCGTTCACCGAGGCCGTAGTCGATGGCCTGTCGCACGATCTGCGGCAGGGACATGGACAGCAGCAACTGCAGGAAGTGGAATCCGATCGTGGAGAAGGCGATACCGCGGTAGGGCGCGGCATACGCCAGGATGTGCCTGAACGTGCTCATGCGCTATTCCTCACACGGCCGCGCCGCGAGAGGCTCGTGTCTCGTTCCTGACGATTGTGATCCTCACTCAGGGGTTGAGTGGGTAGACGCGTATCGTAGCGTCCTCGGCCGGCCGAGGCAACCGGGAGCGGGTTCGGGCTGCCGACGGATGCCAACCGAAACGGCCGCGTCGGCCGCGGTGATGACCGGGTCCAGGCAGACCTCTGGACCACCAGGGCCGAATGTCCTTGGTAAGGTGCTTCATTATGCTAGTATGCGCGTATGAAGCGCACAACGATCACTCTGTCGGATGATCTGTTAACCAGGGTTCGACTCGAGGCCGATCGGCGCCGTGCCTCGGTATCGCAGATCGTCCGCGAGACGCTCGCGGCCAAGTACGGCGCGGGCGCACCGCGCCGGATCTCGTTTATCGGGATCGGCGATAGCGGAGACCCGACGCTCGCGTCGAGATTCGATGAGATTCTCGCGGCTGAACGTGCCGCGGATCCCGAATATGATCTGTCTCGTTGATGCAAGCGTTCTCTACGCGGCTGTGGACGTTCGATCTCACGCTCATGGCGCCGCCGTTGCGACACTGGCGCGCCCCGATCTGAGCCTGATCTTGCCCGCCCTCGCGGTGGACGAGTCACTATATCTTGTAGGAAAGCGCCTCGGAGCCCGGTTTGAGGCTCGCTTCATTCGAGGTCTGGCTGACTTCGACATCGTCGCGCCAACGCCAGCGGACTGCGCGCGAATGGCCGACCTCGTCGACCGATACCAGCACCTGCCCCTCGGTGGAGCTGACGCATCGATCGTCGCCCTGGCGGAGCGACTTGGCACGACGCTGGTGGCGACGCTCGACCGGCGGCACTTCTCGGTCGTTCGCACCGCGTCCGGTCAGCCGTTCCAGGTCGTGCCCGACCTGTAATTCCAGCGTCGGTCAGCGGCTTGCGTGGGTGGCGAGATCCATCAGAACCCGCCACCCACGCGGTGACGCTACAGCATCGGCTTGTCGATGATGTCCTGCAGGCGCGGCGTGGCATTCTTGATCGCTTCGTCGACGGTTTCCTTGCCGAGGCGCAGGTTATCGAAGTTCTGGACGATCGCGGCGTTGAATTCGGTCCAACGCAAGTTGGCCGGCTGCTTCCACGGTTCGGCGGCCTCGATCGACTCGACGAACACCTTGTGGGCGCGGTTCTCCTTCATCAGCCGCTCGTTGTAGAGGACGGCCTTCCGAAGCGCCGGGCGGCCGCCACCGGCCAGAACGATCTCGACGTTCTGCTCGGGGTCCATCAGGAACTTGACGAACTCCCAGGCGGTGTCCCTGTTCTTCGTCCCCGACCAAACCGTCTGGCCGTTGATCGTCAGCGCGGTCCCACGCTTGCCGGCTGGCCCCTTCGGCGTCAGGCCGACATTCCACTTGAACTTGTCAGCGATCGC
This sequence comes from Chloroflexota bacterium, assembly GCA_004297775.1. Lineage (GTDB taxonomy): Bacteria > Chloroflexota > UBA6077 > FW602-bin22 > FW602-bin22 > FW602-bin22. Next base: position 46,901 of record SCUE01000005.1, read on the forward strand.
CTTCGGACCGGGCGAGAACTGGCCCCAGTAGCCGGTTTGCACCATCGCCAGCTTGCCGGTCGCGAACAACTCGCCAGTGTTCAGTTTCGGATCTGGTGTCGGCGCGATCTTGTGCGTGTTGTGGACGTCATATATCCACTGGAGGCCCTTGCGAAACTCCGGCGTATCGATCGTCAGTTTCTTGCCATCGGCGGAGAGGAACTCGCCGCCGTACGAGCCGGTCACATTGGTGAACGACAGCATGTCGCCGCCCATCGAGAAGCCGAAGACATCGCCGGATCGAGCCTTCTTGCCGGCGTCGACGATCTGATCCCAGGTGACGTTGCTGAAGCTCGACGCGTCCTCGGTGACGTTCAGCCCAGCTTTGGTGAGAAGATCGACGTTGTACAGAATGCCACCGTTGCCGGGGTGACCGCCCCACGGCATCCCGTAGAGTTTGCCGTTCAACTTCATACTGTCGAGGCCTGCCTTGACATAATCCTCGATGTTGTACTTGTCGCCGAGGATCAGCGGCTCCAGTTCGGCCAGGACGCCCTTGGCGGCGAAGCCGTGCAGACAACAGACCGAAGACCAGATGACGTCGGCGGCCTGCTTCGTGGCGTGGACAGCCAGAACTTTCGCGAAGTATTCCGGCTCGCCTGGGTAGGCGACGTGCTTCGCCTTGTTGCCCGTCTTGGCGTTGAACTTCTCGACCGTCTTCTGCATGACTTCGGCATCGCTGCCGACGCGAGTGGCGACTTCGAATTCAACGCCAGCCTTCGTCGCGGGCGCGGCGCCGGCAGGCTTGGCGGCCTCGGCTGGCTTCGTCGGCGCAGGCTTGGCGGCCTCGGCTGGCTTCGGCGCGGGGGCGGCCGGCTTCGGTGCCTCGACCGGCTTTGGGGCTGGAGTTGGTGTGGCGGCCGCGCCGCAGGCGGCCATCGCCACGGTTGCGCCCGCGCTGCCCAATAGTGTCAGGATTCGGCGGCGGCTGATTGCACTTGACATGGTGCGTTCCTCCCTTTTCGCGATGCGAGCGGCGCCACCGTCGTCGAGATCGTGTCGCGCCGCGGGGACCGATCATACACCGTGCTCTGTCACCAAAATGATACTTTGCGACGTTCGCCCATGAGGCGTACTATTCGGGTGAGAGGACGGTGGATCCGATGAAGGATGACCGCTACTCCTGCCTCGACCGCGCGGCGCTGCTCGATCCCGACCAAAGCTTGAATAGTGAGTGGTCGCTCGCGAATCGACACGGCGTCAGCGCCTCGGCATCGGTCCTTGGCACGCGCACGCGCGCCAACCATGGCCTCCTCGTCACGACGACTGTGGACGGACATCGTCGCGTTTTGGTTGCCAAACTCGATGAAGAGATAGAGATCGAGGAAGCCGATGGTGGCGAGCGTTTTCAACTTGCCACGAACGAGTACCACGACGGCACGCTGCAACCGAACGGCTACCTGTATCTCGATCGTGTGTGCCGCGATCCGGGACACGTTCAGTGGTGGTACCGGGCGCGCGATGTCACCATCGAAAAGACGATCTCGCTCTTGCCACGCTCGCCAGCCGCGGTGATTCGTTACCGACTAGTCGATTCTCGGCGGCCGGTGAATCTGCGCGTCATGCCATTTCTGACGAACCGCGATGTCGAAGGCCGTACCCACGGATCGCTCGACTGGCGATTCAGCGTCGAATCGTGGCCGAATGGATTGATAGCCCGGGCCTGGGACGGCGCTCTGCCGGTTGGTCTGGCCGCTTGGTCGGCTCGCCACGGCCACGTGCGGTCCGCGACCTTCATCGAAACGGGACTCTGGTACTGGCGATTCCTGTTGCGAGCAGAGCGCGATCAGGGGTTCGAGCCGTGCGAAGATCTCTATACGCCAGGCCTCTTCGCGTTTAGCCTCAACGTGGGCGATGAAGCGACCATCCTGCTGACGGCCGACGTTAACCACGCCGCCGATCCCCATCGTCTTGAGGTGAGGTTGGCGCACGACAACGCCGTCGATACATTGCGCCGCCGCGCGAACTCCGCGCTGGAGCCGGTCGTCCCGCCCTGGCTGGCGGCTCAGGCAACGCCTAACGCGGCGTGGATGGCACCAGTGGCTTCAGGCAGGTAGCGCGCGCAGGCGCGCAGCAGGCCAAAGCAGCCGGTTAGCATCATGTCGCCGCACGGCGCCGCCGCGTACGGCGTCGGTGTGGTTCCGGCCAGGAGTGCGCGCCGCGGTCCGGTGACAGCGCGGAAGTGGTCTGTCGTGCCGCGTCGGGTCCAGGTGAGCGCGCCGTGTCCCTTGTCAGCGAAGACCGCGTCGTTCGAGATCGTCCCTTCGACCAATTCGTCCAGGTAGAGGCCGAGTCGGCTGCCGGTCAATTCGCCGGTGTGGTGCTCGAAGAGGCCGACGACCGCGCCACCTTCCACGTGAAATGCCAGCGTGTGCAGGTTCCCGATATTGATGAGCAGAGCCGGGTCGCAGTCGCGCACGCGTGAATCGCATTGAGCGCCGAGCGCGGCGGCCGGGCCGGTATCCATCACGACGAGGGGGATGTCGGCGGGCGCGGTCGCGGCGACGGCGCGCATCCGCGTCAGGAATGGCGGGATCGCGTCGCCGCGATGCGCCAACGCAACAAGGTCGCGCTCGGCTGACAGCGCGCGGGCCAGGTAGTTGAATCGGAATCGGCGATCGCTGACATCGGGCGGTGCGGCGCCGTGGTCGAACACGGCCACGGCGAGGGCGTCCCACTCCGGTTCGACACCGAACGCTTCGAGGGCCTTCGCGATCGCGAACAGATTCAGATCGGCCATCTCGACGCGGAATCGCGAATCATGCCGCTCGACGTCGTTCGCGTCGATGAGACGGATGCCGAGGCGTGCCAATTTCTTGAGATCGTCATCGAAGCTCTGGGCCGCCGCCGGCACTGCGTAGACGGGATAGCCGGCGCGAAGATGGTCTTCGACCGCCCACATCGACGGTCCGCCACCGGCCGTGACGCCGGTGAGGACGATCGGCTCGCCGCGTTCGGTCGCGCGACGCACGCGCGCCGCCACGGTCACGGTCGGCGAGGGCATAACCATCTGAACGCAGTTCTCGATCTCCTTCGCCGAGTCGAAGAGGAGGATGTCCTGAGTCCCAGTCCCGACATCGACGCAGATGATCCGCACGCGCGAATGGTATGCGGCGGTTCGGGTCGTACACTCCTGACCCATGCGCGTGGGCATTCTTGGCGGCGGTCAACTCGCGCTTATGACAGCGGAGTCCGCGCCGATCGCGGGGATGGAGATCGTCGTCGTCGAGCGAGAGGCCGGCTCGCCGGCCGGATTGGTCGTCGGATCGGCGAATGAGATCGTCGGCGACTGGCGCGACGAGACGATTCGAGCACATTTGATCGAACGAGTCGATCTGGTCACGCTCGAGAACGAGTTTGTCGATGCCGATGCGCTGCGATGGTTCGGCCAGCGCGGAGTTCCCGTGGTGCCGAATCCGGACGCGGTCGCCCTGATCCAGGACAAGTTGCGGCAGAAGGAGTCGCTGAGCGCGGCCGGCATCCCGGTCGCGCTGTTCCGGTCGATCAGTTCGGACGAAGACATTCGCTCCGCCGGCCGCGATCTTGGTTGGCCACTCATCCTCAAGGCGCGGCGAAATGGCTATGACGGCTACGGCAACGCGACGCTGCGTGGTCCGGACGACATCGCCGCCGCCATGGCACGGCTATCGGATGGGACCGGCGCCGGCGCGGCGGGCGGCCTGTATGTGGAACAGTGGATTCCGTTCGTCGCGGAAGTGGCCGCGATGGTCGCGATCGGGACGCACGGCGAGATTGCGCCGTTTCCCGTGACGCGCACGACGCAGCGCGATCACATCTGCCACGAAGCGGTCGTCCCGGCGGGCCTCGATTCTGCGACGACCGGGCGAGCCGAGTCAATCGCGGTCGCCGCCGCGCGAGCATCGGGCGCCCAGGGCGTCATCGGCGTCGAGATGTTTCAAATGGCCGGTGGCGCGATCGTCGTGAACGAACTCGCGCCACGGCCGCACAACTCGGGTCACTACTCGATCGAGGGATGCCGAGCATCACAGTTCCTCAACCACCTGTTGGCGATCGCGGGCCGTCCGTTGGGATCGACCGCGCTGACGCGTCCCGGGGTGGCGATGGTGAATCTCCTCGGCACGACGCGCGGTCGGGCGGCTCCCCGTGGCGTCAAGGCCGCGGTCGCGCTGCCCGAAACATTCGTCCACATCTACGGCAAGCGCGAGGTTCGCCTCGGCCGGAAGATGGGTCACGTGACCGCGCTGGGCGATTCGGCCGAAGAGGCGCTCGATCGGGCGCGTCGCGCCGCGGGTATGATCGAGTGGTGACCGACTCAGCCGCGATTGTCGGAATCCTGATGGGCAGCGACTCGGACTGGCCGACGTTGAAGCCGGCCGCGGATATCCTACGCGAGTTCGACATTCCATTCGAGGCGCGCGTGCTGTCTGTGCATCGGACGCCCGACCGTCTGGCCGAGTACGCGCGGAGCGCCCACGAACGCGGCCTGCGCGTCCTGATCGCGGCCGCCGGTGGCGCGGCTCACTTGCCCGGCATGACGGCCGCGTACACGACTTTGCCGGTGATCGGAGTTCCAGTCCCGCACGGCCACCTTCAGGGTATCGATGCGCTCCTATCGATCGTGCAGATGCCGCGCGGCGTGCCGGTGGCGACGGTGGCGATCGGCAATTCCACGAACGCCGGGCTTTTGGCGATTCGCATTCTCGCGTCGGGGAATCCGGCGCTGACGGCGCGACTGCTCGTCCATCGTGACGAGCGTGCGGCGGCGGTGATCGAGGCCGATCGGCGCATCGCGGACGAGGCGGCCGCGCTGTAGCGCGTCGGCGCCGCGCCTAACCGCGCAGGCCGCCGGCAACGTAGATTGTCTGCCCGCTGACGCAGACGCCGGTGATGAGCGCGAATTGACCAGCAAAACACGCTGTCATCGTGAGTGAAAGCGCGCTGTGTTGGCGGACGAGCGCAGAAGGCGCGCCGCGACGGCCAGGAGGAGCATGCTTGCGGCGACAAGCATCGATGTCGTCGAGAACGCGGCCGGGATGCCCCAACGATCGGCGACCGGCCCGAGGACGAGTCCGGCCACGATCGGTGTCACCTGGAAGATCGTCAGGTAGAGCCCGCCAGCGATGCCGGCTCGTCCGGGCAGCAACTGCTGAAGGAAGATCAGCGAGGCGGTGCTCCAGAGCGAGATCGAGATGCCGATCAGCAACTGGTTCCCGAGGGTCGTGGCGTAGCTGGTCGACATCGACTGGAGCGCGGTGTAGATGATGCCGGCGATTGCGCCGAGGTACAGCACCGTGCCAGCGCCGAACCGCCCGGCCAATCCGCCCATCTGCGGCATCACCAGGACGGCCATCATCGCGTTGATAGTGAACGCCGGCCCGACCGCGCCGCGCGGTTCGTTGAGGACCTGGGTGATGAAGAGCGGCAGGTAGGTGTTGCGCGTCTGGGCCGGCAATGTCAAGAGGATCAGGGACGCGACGAGGAGAACCAGGCCGACCCGGCGGCGGGCTGGCCAGTCGGATTCGGCGCCGGACGCAGAATGAGGTCCGCCGCCACCTCGCACCTCCGGGCCGGTCATCGCCAGCGCCGCCGCCGCGACCTGAATCGCGGCCGTCGTCAGAAAGATCGGACCAACGCTGTCGGTGATGGTCACGAGCACAGCGCCGAGCGCTGGTCCGAGGATGATGCCCATCGCCCACGCCGTGCGTTCAGTGGCGAGGATGCGCAGTCCCGCCCCGGGAGCCAGGCCGGGCAGGCCGCGCACGCGATCGCCAACCGAGGCGAGGGTCATGCCCATCACGCCGAAGCCGGCAAACGCGACAAGGGCGAGGCCCTCCTCGTAGCGGGTCGCGAACGGGTACAGTGAGTAGATCAGCGACGCGATGAGCAATTGGCCGACGATGAACGGTCGTCGCCACCCGATGCGGTCGGAGAGTAGGCCGAGGAGTGGGTTACCGAGCGCACCCGCACACCCACTCACGACGTACATGAACGCCACGCCGCCGGGTGCGAGGTTGAATGTCTCGGCTGCCCACACCGCGGTGTAGGCGATCGCCATTCCCTGGGCCGTGCCGCCACCGAGGAGCACCAGGAAATCGCGCCGGAGCGGCGCATCTCGCCAGATATCGGGGTATCCAGCCAGAAACGCTCGTCCGAGGCTATTGAACGAGGCGAAGGTGACCTCTCCGGATCTCTGGGGGAGGCGCCTCGCTCGGAACCGGCTCCCCATTCGGCGAGCCAGCGAGAGCTTGTTCCGCGCAGGTGGCCAGCGATGACAGGAGGCGAATGTCGTCCGCCTCGCTCTCTCCGAGCGGGACCGAAATCGACGCTTCTCGGACGAAGATGATCCCGCGCGGCACGAAGTAATTGCCGTTCGTAGTTTGGATCAGACGGCCCGTGAACTCCGCGCGAAGGTGCGCGCCGAGCGCGTTGACGAACGCCGGGTCGGCCATCCGCCGCTGCGCCCGGAGAAACTCAGGATCGGCCCGCGAGCCCGGGTTGTCCCGCGCCGTTGGCACGAACGCGCAATCGACGACGGCCAGCCGCACGGACCATCCGCTTGGCGCCGCCTGACCGCGCGCGGTTGCGCGCCCGCGCGCATCTCGATCGTGGATCTTGCCACTGGTGTAGATCTGGTTGACCGTCTCGGCGCTGCACCGTACGTGGCGGCCGGGACGAGGCACGGAATCGGAGCCTGGCGGCGGCAGCGATGATTGGTGCAGTTTCTCGAACTGGTCGACGATCTCGCGCGCGCGACGAGAGCGATCGGACAACGGCACATCGAGCACGGCGAAGTTGTCGCTAGCCATTCAGTGACGTCATTTCGATCGCGGCGACGCAATGCTACAGCATCGCGGGGGCAGTATGGCTACGTCGCGGTGGCGACGATCTCCATTTCGAGACGGGCCAGGTCTTCGATTTTCGCCACGCGCGGCACCCGCGGGAGCTCCATGCCGAAGTCGGTGATGCGCAGCGCACCGAACGCTCGGCCCTTGAAGGTGTTTCCTTCGATTGTGCCCTCGACGTTCAGGATGACTGGGCGCGAAACGCCGTGCACGTCCATGTCGCCCAGAAGCTGCACCTTGACCGCGCCCGAAGTCGGCGGGGCCGCTATGAGGCCTCGGAACTCACGAGGCGTGAACGTCGCATTCGGGAAGCGCCGCACTTGCAGGGTCGAGTCCTTGATGAACGCGTCGCGCATGCCGACGTCGCTGCGAAGCGTCGTGAGATCCACCGAGAAGCCGCTACCGCCGGCGACTGAGCCATCACCACCGATTGTGATCGCACCGTTGACGGCTTTCGTCGTCAGGATCGCTTCGTTGTCGATGGTTTCGCCGGCGAGTCGCTCGGTCACACGCAAGCGCACCGTGGATTGATCGGCGACGATGGCGTACCGGCGGGCACCTCCCTGAGGCTTCGTCGCGGCCGCGGCCTCGGTGCCGCCGACTCGTGCCGACAGCTCGATCTCGAAGCGGACCTTGTCTTCGACGCTGATGAGAATCGCGACCGATGGGACGGTCATCCCGAAGTCGGACAGTTTCGTTTCGCCACGGGCGGTGCCCTTGAACGAGTCCCCCTGTAGCGTTCCGTCGAAGTCGAACGTCACCGGCTTCGTGACCCCGTGAACCGTCAGGTCGCCGACGATCTGGCCCTTGACCGGTCCGTTCGTCGGCACCGGGCTGACGAGACCCTTGAATTCGCGCGGAGCGAAGTCCGCGGTCGGAAACTTGATCGTTTCGAGTGTGAACTGCTGGACATAGGCGTCGCGATCCGGCTCGTCGCTCGCGAGCTGGGTCGTCTGGACTGTGACCTTACTGTCGCCGCCGATCTTCCCATCGGCGTCAACCACGATTGCGCCGGAGATCGCGCGTGTTTCGAGGACGGCGTCGTTCGGCGCGGCGATGCCCGCGAATTGCTCGCGCGTCTTCAGGGCGATCTTCGATCCGGCCGCATCGATGACGAATCGGCGGCCACTCGAAGGCTTTGCGGCCGGCGCGGTCGTGGTCGTTGGCGGGAGGGCGGGCTTCGCATCAGACGGCTTCGTCTCGGCGAGATTCTCGGGTGCCGGCTTCGTCGCCGCCAGTGCCGGCGCGACCGGTTTCACCTCGGCCGGTTTCGCGGCCGTTGGCGCGTCGGACACCTTGGCCGCCACGACGGGCGGCGGCGCCGGCGGAACGGTCGGTGAGGGTTGGCCGCCGCAGGCGACCGCCAGGATGGCCACGCAGACAGATAGCAATAGTCGCACGCGGACAGGCTCCCGGGAGAAGGTTGCGCCGACCCTAGCCGACCGTCCGCGGACGGGGCAATTACTTCAGGCGGCGCGGGCGACGATCGCGCTCAGGTCCTTCACGACTTCACGGTTCGCGAAGTCACGGGTGTCGTCGCGCATTGCCGCGAGCGCGGTCTGAAGTCGCGCCCGAACGTCCTCCGGCAGGAGATCGGTTGCGCCGTCGGGAGCACCGAACGCGGGATCGCTCGCGAAAACCGCGAGGCGCCGGTCGGCACGTAACGCCGTCACTGAGGCCGGGCGCTCGATGAACACGCCGAGTTCACGGAAGTTGGCATCCATGACGACGAAGACCGGGATCGATCGGAACTTGCCTTCCTTGAGATACTGGTCGATCAGGTCGAGATTCTGGTCGCGCAGGAACACCCGCAGATTGACCTTGCCGGTCGCCGCCGCGATGCGACCGAGGATCGGCAGGTTCGCGATGACGTCGCCACACCAGTCTTCGGCAATCGCCGCGACGTTCAGCGGCGCCTTCAGTCCGCGAAAGGTTGCCAGGTCGGTGTCGCCGAGGGTGAATGCCTTCTCGGCTTGATCGAATCGGTCCTGATTCTTGGTCATCGCCTGCCGCCACTCGGCGTAGCTCATGCCCTGCGCGAACCGCTCCGCTGAAATCGCCATCGCTCTATTCCTCTTCCTGCCCAAGGAGCCAACCGGGTCGTTCGAAACTTGGGTTCGGGTAACTGTAGAACCCGTGGCCGGTCTTGACGCCAAGATTGCCGTGGGCGACGAGGTCTTCGAGGACCTTCGGCGGACGGTCGCGCTCCTCGCCGGACTCGGCGAACCATTGCCGCTCGATGTCGAGCATCACGTCCAGGCCGGCTCGATCCATCATTTGGAATGGCCCGAGCGGCGCGCGCAGTCCGATCATGACTGCGCGATCGACATCCTCGACCGACGAGTGTCCGCGATCGACCAGCGTCATCGCGGCTTTCTTGATCTGCCGCCAGACGTAGTTGTGTATGAACCCCTGGCTCTCGCCGTGCACGCGCGCCGAGGCGATGCCGAGGCTGTTTCCGATGCGATAGCACGTCTCCAGGATGTCCGGTCTCGTCTGGCCGCACGTCATCGTCTCGACATAAGGGCGAAGCCAGGGATGGTTCGTGAAATGGAAATTGCAGAGACGCTCGGGATGGGTCACCGCGTTCGCCAGGCGTCGGCTCTGGATCGACGAGCTGTTCGTGGCCAGGATGACGCTCGGCGGTGTCAGTCGATCTAATTCGGTGAATATCTGTCGCTTCGTCTCGATACGCTCAGTCACCGCCTCGATCGCCATCTGGACGCCCTGACACGCCTCGTCGAGCGAGGTGAACTGGCGAATCCGATCGGCGACGACATCGGTCGGCTCGCCAGTCGCTTCGAGTAGTCCGAGTTTTCCCGAGGCATTCCATTCGTCGAGCGTGGCTCGCTGGCGCTGGCGCGCATTCGCCAACGCATCGGGATTGATGTCGAACTGGTGAACGACGTAACCGGCCCGCGCGCACATTAGGCCGATCTGCCAGCCCATGAGGCCGGCGCCGACGACGCAGATTCGGGCAATGCCCGGGACGGCTCCAGGAAGGCGAGTCACGTCCGCTAGATCACCCGGCCGCCATCGACGTTGTGTATCTGCCCGGTCACGAACGTCGCGTCGACGGCGAGGTATCGCACTGCCCGCGCCACGTCCTCGGCCGATGCGTTGCGCCCGAGCGGGGTACTCGCGCGACCCTGCGCCTTGAAGTCCTCGTTGTCGCCGACCCAGCGAGTCTCGACCACGCCCGGCGCGACCGCGTTGACCCGGACCTTCGGCGCGAGTGCCCGGGCCATCGTCTTTGTCAGCGTGATCATCGCGCCTTTCGACACCGCGTACGGGATGGAGCTGGCGTTCGTCCCGTGCCCAGCGATCGATGCGATGTTGACGATCGCGCCATCGCCCTGCGCGCTCATGAGGCGCGCCGCGGCACGGCTGCACCAGAACGCCGACATGAGATTCGTCTTCAGAATCGCGTCCCAGATCTCGTCATCGAGATCGTCCAGGTTCGGATACGGGACGAAGCGGGTCATCCCCGCGCTGTTCACGAGAACGTCGACCCGGCCGAACGCCTTCTTCGCCTCGTCGATCAGGCGCTCGCACTGATCGCGCTTCGACACGTCGGCCTTGACTGCGCACGCCTTGACGCCGAGCTTCTCGATGTCGGCCACGGTCGCGGCGGCGTCCGCCTCCGACCGCGAGTAGTTGACGACGACGTTCGCGCCATCACCAGCCAGGAGCAACGCGCTGGCGCGCCCGATGCCCGTTCCACCGCCAGTCACGACCGCGACTTTTCCGGTCAATCCACCCACGTAAGCACCTCCAGACAGGGCGGCAGTCTAGCACCGTGTTACGATGGCGCCGGATGGCGGCGCGCGCGGCGGTCGAGTTCGATCTCCTCGCCACGGCGTCGGCGATGGCCGACGTCTTGACGGCCGATCGGCGTCACATCCATATGCATCCCGAACTCGGGTTCGAGGAGCGGGAGACATCGGCGTTCATTCAACGCCGGTTGTCGGACGCGGGGGTGACGTTCGAGGCTGGGATCGCCGGAACCGGAGTCCTGGCGACGATCGCTGGATCTGGCGGCGCGGGTAAGACGGTTCTCTTGCGAGCCGATATCGACGCGCTACCGATCGACGAACAGGCTGATGTGCCGTACCGATCTCAGAATCCGGGCGTGATGCACGCCTGCGGTCACGATGCCCATACCGCGATCCTGCTTGGAACCGCGCGCGTACTTGCCGCCGATCGATTGCGCTTCGCCGGAACCGTCAAGCTTGCGTTCCAGCCGTGCGAGGAGCGATTCCCCGGCGGCGCGATCAAGATGATCGAAGCCGGCGTCATGGATAACCCGACGGTCGACGCGGCGTTCGGGCTCCACTGCACCCCCCAACTCGAGGCCGGATCGTTCGGGTTTCGGGTCGGACCGGCCAGCGCGGCGTCCGACCGATTCACGATCAGCGTCATCGGCAGGGGCGGACACGCCGCGCGCCCGAACTCGTGTGTCGATGCGGTCGTCGTCGCGGCGCACCTCGTCGTGTTGCTCCAGACGATCATCAGTCGCGAGACGCCGCCGATACAGCCAGCGGTGCTGACCGTCGGCGCGATCCACGCCGGCGATGCGCACAACGTCATCCCCGGTGAGGCGACGATCCGCGGGACGGTGCGTACGTACGACACCGGGCTGCGCGAGCAGATCGCGGATCGGCTCCGCGAACTCGTCACGGGAGCGGCGCGGGCGATGCGCGCCGAGGCGAAGGTGGACTACGTGTTCGGGTATCCGTCGCTTGTGAACGACGGCCCGATGACCGATCTGGCGCGGTCAGTGGCCCTCGATCTGGTCGGAGCCGAGGCCGTGTTCGTCGCCGAGCAGGCGCTCGGCGGTGAGGACATGGCGTACTTTCTGCGCCGAGCGCCCGGATGCTTCTTCCGACTCGGGACTGGCAACCGAGCGCGCGGAATCACGTACGGCAACCACCACCCGAGGTTCGACGTCGAAGAGGCCGCCCTGCCGTTCGGCGTCGCGGCGATGGCCGGGGTTGCGCTGCGGTTTCTCGGCTCGTAGGCGTCGCCGCGACGCGGCGAGCGCGTCGAGAGACAGTTTGACCGATTACGAGCGCGCCCACTCCCTCGCCAGCGCGACGAGCGTGGCGGCGCTCAGCGCCAGGTCGTCGAGGCAGGCCCATTCCGTCACCGCGTGAGCGTTGTGCATGCCGGCGAAGAGATTCGGACAGGGCAGGCCACGCTCGGTCAACTGCGAGCCATCGGTGCCGCCGCGGATCTCGGTCCGGCGCGGTTCGAGACCGATTGCCCGTATCGCGGCATCGGCCCGATCGAGCACATCGGGGCGATCGCGCAGGCCGTCGACCATGTTTCGGTACTGCCGGACAATCTCGACTGATCCCTGCGCGCCCGGGTGGCGGGCCAGCGCGACGCCGAGCAACTGGCGCAGGAATTCCTCGCGTTCGGCCAGAACCGGCGTCGCGAAATCGCGCACCAGCACGCGAAGCTCGGCCTCGGCGACCGTGCCCTTGACGTCATACGGGTGGAGGAATCCCTGGCGTCCCTCGGTGTGCTCCGGCGCGATGAACTCCGGCAGGCCGTCGACGATGTCGGAGATGACGCGGATGGCGTTGACCATTCGGCCCCTGGCGGTGCCGGGATGGGAGTTCATGCCCCGCACACGCACGATCGCGAGATCGGCCGAGAACGTCTCGGACGCAATCGTGCCGGCCTTGTCGTCGTCGAGCGTGTAGGCAACGTCCGCTCCGAAGGCGGCAATGTCGAGGTGCTTGATGCCCTGGCCAATCTCCTCATCGACCGTCATCGCGACCCGGATCCGCGGTCGAGGGATCTCGGGATGCGCGATCAGATGGGCCACCGCCGTGACGATCGCGGCGACGCCCGCCTTGTCGTCGGCGCCCAGGAGGGTCGACCCGTCGGTCACGACGATATCGTGCCCGACGCACTCGGCCAGTTCATCCAGGGTTCCAGGCTCGATCGACCGGCCCGGCGCGCCCGGAAACGTGATCGGAGAGCCATCGTAGGCGCGGAGGACACGCGTCTTGACGTTCGTGCCCGATTCCTCGGGCGAGGTGTCGAGGTGCGCCAGAAGGCCAAGTGTCGGGCGCGATTCGCATCCCGGCGTCGCGGGCAGTGTCGCCGTCACGATGCCGTGCCGGTCCTGCGCGACATCGTCCAGGCCAATCGCGCGCAATTCATCGGCGATCTGCCGCCCCAGTTCAACCTGACCCGGACTGCTCGGCGATGGCTCGCCGAAGCGAGCGGTGGATTCGACCGCGACGTATTGCAGCAGCCGTTCGAGGGCGGCCTCCTTCAGGTATGACAGTGCCCTGGCGTCGAACATCATCTCCTCGCGGCGACGGGGGATTGGAACAGGGCGACCATCTCAGGCCGCAGCGGATATCGCAACGATTCGCCAGCGAAGAATCGCTGTGCTTCCTGGCATTGGGCGAGGAACACGCCGTTGTGGGCGCCGCGCGTGTGGCCGGCGCGATGTGGCGTGTGGATGAGATTTGGCAGGTGGCGGTAAGGACTATCGGCTGGTGGCGGCTCCGGCTCGAACACATCGATCGCGGCGCGCAGATCGCCCCGACGAAGCCGTTCGAGCAGCGGCGCTTGCTCCACGACCGCCATCCGCGAGACGAGAACGAAGACGGCGCCAACCGGCAGTGCTTCGATGACGCGGCGATCGATCAGTCCGAGCGTCGTGGGGTTCGGCGGGGTCGCGACGAACAGAATCTCGGAGCGACTCGCCATTCCGACCAGATCGTCGACGCGCGTTCCTCCGTGCGACTCAATCGTCTCGGATGGCACGTACGGATCGAAGACCTGCATCTCGACGTCGAACGGGGCCAGGAAGCGCGCCAGATGACGATGGATTTCGCCGAAGCTGGCCAAACCGACGCGGCGTTTGTGCAATCGATCGGGCCAGGGCGGATCGTTCAGAAAGTCGTGAACCCAGCCGCCCGCGCCGACGATCTCGTGCTCCTGAGGAATCGAACGAAGCGCCGCCAGCGCCAGCGCGAATTCGTATTCGGCGACCCACGGACTCATCACCGGCGCGGTTTCGCAGAAAGCGATCCCGTGGGCGTGCGCAGTCGCGACATCGACAAATTCGGCCTGCCGGTAGTGGCAGGTCGAGCCGATGAACCGGAGGCGAGGGGCCTGCGCGAGGCGCTCGGCGCTCAGGAACCCGATCCCGAGACTCCCCCAGCCACAGAGCACGAGGCCGTCGGCATTCGCGAGAGCAACATCGACCGCGCGCGCTATGACAGACGGCGAGTCGGTCGGGGACACGCGGACATCGATACGGTCGGCAAACGCGGCCAGCGTCGAGTCGGCTTCGGCGCTCCAGTGGCGACTCTCCGACGATCGAGACCAGACGACGACGATGCGCGGACGCGTTGACACGCGCCGGAGGATACCAGCATCGCTCGTCAAGATCCGATGGCGCCGCTATAGTCGCCGGCGTGATCGGATCCTGGTCACGTCTGCGCGAAGACGTCTTGGCGATCCGACAACGCGACCCGGCCGCCCGAAGCGTTGCCGAGGTCATCGTCTGCTATCCGGGTCTGCACGCGATCTGGATTCACCGGCTGGCTCACGCGCTCTATCGCCGGCGCTTGTATCTTCTCGCCCGTTTCGTATCTCACGCCGGGCGCTGGTTGACCGGCATCGAGATACATCCGGGCGCCCGGATCGGCCGGCGAATTGTCATCGATCACGGGATGGGCGTCGTCATCGGTGAGACGGCCGAGATCGGCGATGACGTGTTGCTGTATCAGGGCGTCACGCTCGGCGGCACGAGCCTCGAACGGCGAAAGCGACATCCAACGGTCGGCAGTCGCGTCGTGCTTGGCGTCGGCTCGACGGTTCTGGGGCCAATCGACGTCGGCGATGATGCCCGAGTCGGCGCGGGCGCGGTCGTGACACGCCCGGTTGAGGCGGGCGCGGTCGTCGTCGGTGTTCCGGCGCATCCGATCACGCTGCGTCGCCTTGTGCCGATCCCAATGCCGAACCTCGAACACGCCGATCTGCCCGACCCAGTCGTCGACGCGGTTCGGATCCTGCTCGAACGCGTCGAGCGGCTCGAAGCGGAACTGCATACGCTGCGTGGCCAGCAGCATTCGCACGATGGCGAGGGCGATGCGCTCGAGTCGTTGGTGCGGGACTCCACCGGCGGCTAGGGTTGCGTGAGGGGGTCCGGACGATGGGCGTGATTCATCGCGGCAATGGCACGATCGCTAACGGGCCGAGCTGGCCAGATGTGCCAATGCGTGTATATGAGGGCGACGGCGCACATGGCGCGACGAAGCGCGTGCTGATTGGCCAGCGTGACGGCGCTGAGAATTTCGCGATGCGGTATTTTGAGGTGCCAGCCGGGCAATCGAGCGCCCACGAGAGTCATCCGCACGATCACGGCGTCATCGTGACGCGCGGTCGGGCGCGCGTGCTTCTCGGCGCCGAGATGCACGACGTCACGGTCGGCGATGTCGTGTACATCGGCCCGGACGAAATGCATCGCTTCGATGCACTCGGACCGGAGCCGCTTGGCTTTCTCTGCATCGTCCCGGCGTGGGGCGAGAAGGGCGGTCGCTTCCCACTCGGCGACGACCGGCGAGAACAGAACTGACCCCGCCGATCGGGCGGGCGCCGTGAGGACGGGCTGCGTCGGCGCGGTGCTCGGATTCGCCCTGGCGGTCGCGCTCTTCTCTTGGTCTGAGGCGCGCCTCGGACGGGCCGTCGATTGGACGACGATCCTCGGCGATGCCGTTGCGGCTGGGCGAAGCGTCGTCCTCGGTGTTCCGACGCCGACGCCGAGCGCGTCGCGAACCGACGGGCAGTCGAGTTCGACGCGGGGCGTGATTCCACCGTCGCCGACCTCCTCCCCCGCTCGGGCGAGCGCCGACGGCACGAAGGTGTGGGTGACATTGGCCGATCTCGATGGCCGGTTGCGCGCCTCCTTCAGCACCGGCCCCGTCGTCCTTCGTGAAACGCGGGCCCGCCTAACCCCGCCCGACCGCGTCAACGTGGGCGGTCGGTTGTCGTTGGCGGTGGTCACCGTGCCGGTCGAGATCGAGGCGAAGCTAACGGTCGACGATCGCGGCGCGGTCCGCGTGACGACGACGCGGGTTGAGGCGATCGGCGCGACCCTGCCGGCCGACATCCTGTCGACGCTCGGCAAGCAGATCGACGATGAAGGCAGTCGTGCCGTGGCAGCGGCGCTTCCTGCTGGATCGAAGGCACGCAAGGTGGCGGTCGAGTCCGAGCGGATCGTGGTCGATCTGGCGCCGCGCGGCTAGCGCGCGCCTATCGTCCGGCGGCGACCGCGACCCGATCGCCCTCGCGCAGTTCGACCGCCTCGGCGATGATCTCCTGGCCTTCGTCCAGGCCACTGACGATCTCGACACTCTGCGCGTCGCGCAGCCCGACCTTGACCGGGATGCGGATGGCCGCGCCGTCCTTCACACCCATGACTGAGGGATCAGCGCCGTCGCGGAGCGCCGCGCGTGGCACGGCAAGCACGCCCGTCTTCTTGTCGAGAATCAGCCGCACCTCGGCGAACATTCCCGGTCGAAGCTTGCCCATTGCCGATTCGCCTGGGGTGACCCTCACGGACGACGTGCGCGATCGCTGGTCGATCGTCGGCGAGATGACCGCGATCTTGCCGTCGAAAGCCTGACCCGGGAAGGCGATCACGGCCACACTGACGGCCTGGCCATTCGCGACTCGGGCCAGCCCCGATTCTTCGACCGCGAAGGTGACATCGATATCGCGAGACACGATCGTCACGATCGGCGTCGCCGGGCTGACGATCGATCCGACGACCGCGGTGCGATCCGCGACCACGCCGTCGATCGGCGCGGTAATCGTCGTCTCGCGCAGGTTCGAGCGTGCCATTTCGAGCGCGGCCTGCGCCTGCGCGACGGCCGCCTCGGCCTGATCGAGATCGTTTTTCGTGAACGGACTCGTCGTGAGTGCCAAGAGCGCCTCAGCCGCGTCGGCCTGCGCGTCGGCGGCCTCGAGGTCGCCGCTCGCCAATGGTCGCTGCGCCAGCGCGACCCCGGCTTCGGCCGCGCGAATCGCGTTCTCGGCCTGGGCGATGTCGTAGGAAGTCGGTTGCCGCGCGATGGCGGCCTGCTCGCGGGCCGCGCTGACCGCTGAGCGCGCCTGGGCGAGCGTTTCAGCGGTGGCCGGCGCGGTCAGCGCAGCCAATCCGTTTTCGGCGGCGTAAACGGCGCCCTGCGCCTGAACCGCCGTCGCCCTTGCCTGTTCGCACGGCGAGCTCGGGCCGTAGCCGCAGATGCCATCACGCGCGCGGGCGGCGCCAGCGGCCGATTCCCTCGCCTGGGCGATCGCGATGCGCGCCGATTCGATCTGTTCCGGACGCGGGCCGATGACGAGCGCGTCGAAGCGGGCTTGTGCCGCCGAAAGATTCGCGTCGGCCTGACCAATCACCTCGGCGCGCGGATTCTTGAGACCATCGAGCCGCTGGCGGGTCGCATCAAGCCCGGCCTGAGCCTGCGAAATGACCTCGGCGCGACCGCCGGCCGCCGCGGAGTCGGATCGCGCGCGAGCCGCGCGCGCGTTCGCTTCGACCTGAATGACCTGATCCGGCCGCGGACCGTTCTTCATTTGCGTCAGTCGCGCCTTCGCCGCTGCCAAACCGGCCTCGGCTTGCTTGACGGTCAGCGCAAACGTATCACGATCGAGTTCGGCAATCGTGTCGCCCGCCTTCACGGACGCGCCGACGTCGACCAGAAGCTTCTCGACCCGCCCCGGCACCTTCGGCACGAGCGCAAGCGAGGACCGCGCGCGGACCTCGCCGGTATAGGCGACGGTGGAAGCGACATCCGATCGCGTGACGCGCGCGGTCTTGACCGCGACTTCGCGCGCCGCGGGAGATGCCGATGGTGTTGTCGTCGCTGGCTGCGCGCAGGCGGACGCGCTCACCGAAAGAACAAGAATTGCCGTCAGGATCGCCGGACGCATGGATGGAGCCCCTCGTGCCGTTGTCGATTCATTGTCGCGTTGCCCCAATCACGCGCGCACCCTTTTGTCGATTGTGGCGCGCTCGTTGAGATGGACGCGGCCTGGTGAGATAGACGTGGCCCGGCCCGTTTCCGTTGCGGCGGGCGGATGTACCATGCCGCCATGCGCGTCGATCACGTCTTGCTGGCCGTCGCGAACCTCGACCGTGCGATCGAGACGTTTCGGGATCGATTGGGGATGCGGGCGTTCGCCGGTGGCGTCCATCCCGGCCGAGGCACCCACAATGGACTGATTCACTTTGGATCGGCCTACGTGGAATTGATCGCCGCGCACGACACGACGCACGCGCGCGCCCAGACGATTGCGCGCCACGTCGCGACGGGCGACGCGCCGTACACGTTCGCCGTGGCATTGCTGGATATCGGCCGGGAATTGACGGGACTCGGCGAGCGCGGATTGATGCCGGGTCCGATACGCGATGGCAGCCGTGAGACACCGGACGGACAACGATTGCGGTGGCAGGCAGCACTCCTTGCGCCAGGTCCATCCGTCTCGCCCGAGTTCCCGGAGCCACCCTTCGTGATTGAGTGGATACGCGATGAGAACGGGATGACGTGGCTGCGCGAGCGTGTCTCGTTGGCGACGCACGCGCTGCCGTACGGGCGCCTTCATGCGATTGTGATGGCGTCGAACGATCCGCCGGATCTGGCCGCTCAGTTCGTGCGCCATTTCGGTTGGGAGATCACGGCCCGGCAGGATTGGCAGTGTGTGCTGCGGACGCCGAACGGCGATCACGTCAATCCCGAGATCGGTCCCGCGCCGGCAGTCGTCATCGCTGCGCCGCGGTCGGAGGGCGACGCCGGGATGGCGAGCATGAATCGAGCCCTGCGTCGGCGTATCGAGCGCCACGGTCCGGGCTTCGTCGGCATCGCGATCGAAACGGCCGATCTCGACGCGGTCGTGACTGGTCTGCGGGAGCGAAGCGTTCGCGTCGAGGAGCACGGCGACCGCTATGCGACGATCGATCCCGATGACGCGCACGGCGCGCTGATCGAGATCGTCTCAACTTAGGTCATCGCGGACGAATCTGGCGTGCAATCGTGGGGCATCATCGGACGGCTGACGCCGATGGAATTACTCGCGGCATCGTTTGCTCTCGGCATCGTGGTGATTGCGAGCCTCAGTCGTGCGGGTGTGCTGGCATTCCTGAGCGCCAGCGTCCCGTTGGCGATTGGGATTGCCGCGATCGCGATCATCGCCGTTCGCCTGGGCGTCAGTCCGCGTCTGGCGCGGGCGTTGGCTGGCGTGGCACTGACGTTCGCGATCTACGCCGGTCTTCCTCCCCTGCTCGAAACCCGTGTGTACAACTTGATCGACGGCATCCTCTGGGAAATGGAGCGTAGCTGGCTTGGCACGACCGCGGTCGAGGCGCTGCAGCCGTTCGTGTCGGATCGCCTAACGGTGTTTTTCGTCGCGGTCTATGCGGTCCACGCGCCGCTCTTCTTCGTCCCGGCGCTCATTCATTGGTGGCGCGGGCGAATCGAGCGCGCCGAGGTCTTGCTGCTGTCGCTCTCGATCGCGATGCACCTCGGCTTCGTCGGCTACGCGATCTGGCCGGCGTACGGCCCCGTCCGAACCATCCCCGATCTCGTGCCACTGGGAAATAACCTCGGAACCTGGGTGGTGGCCGAGTATGGCGTCGCGCTGGGCACGTTTCCAAGCTTGCACGCGGGAATCTCATCGGCGGTCGCGATCGATGCCTGGCGCGTTTCGCCGAGGCGGGGCTTGATGTTCACGTCGATCGCGATCGCGATCTGGGCTTCGACGCTGTATCTGCGCTACCACTGGGTGCCCGATCTCCTGGCGGGGCTCGTCCTGGCGATCGTGTCACTCTTGCTGGCATCGCGCTGGCACGCGGCCTGGTCGCGGCTGCCGCGCGCCGCGACTGCCTGATACCATCCGGCCGTGAAAGCCGCCGTCGTCGGCCTGGGCGTCGGGCGCAGCCACGCCGAGGCGTACCACCAACTCGCCGAAGCGGAGCTCGTCGCGGTCTGCGATACGCGTGCCGAGCGCCTCGATCCGATCGCCGCCAGGTATGGGTGCCGCGCCTATCGATCGTTCGACGAGGTGTTGGCGAATCCGGAGATCGCGCTCGTCTCGATCGCGACGCCGCATCCCAGCCACGCCGAGTTGGCGATCCGGGCCATGCGGGCCGGCAAGCACGTCATCGTCGAGAAGCCGATGACGATCAATCTGGTCGATGCCGATCGCATGATCGCGACCGCGCGTGAGACCGGCCGAATGCTGGCGACGATCTTCCAACGGCGATTCTGGCCGGCCGCGTTGAAGGTTCGTCGGGCAATCGATGAAGGTCGCATCGGCCGACCCGTGCTCGGTCAGTGTGCGCTCTCCTGGTGGCGGCCCGAGGGCTACTACCGCCGCGATGCCTGGCGAGGCCGCTGGGATACCGAGGGCGGTGGCGTCCTCGTCAACCAGGCGATCCACGCGATCGACATGTTCCAGTGGTTCATGGGCGAACCCGAGGAAGTCGTTGGACGCTGGACCAACCAGACACACCCGTACCTCGAAGTCGAGGATACCGCCGCGACGATTATTCGCTTCGTCGGCGGTGCGCTCGGCGTGCTCTCGGCCACGACCTCGGCGCGCATCTCCCAGCATCGCATCACGATTCACGGCTCGCTCGGGCACAGCGTTGGCGTCATTGAGGAGCCGGAGGGCGCGGTCGGTTACAACGACGTGTGGACGATTCCTGGCGAAGAGGGCGTGCCGCGCGCATCGCTGGCCGACCACATCGAGCGTGGCGAGTACATCTACCGATCTGGCCGCTACGAAGGCGTCGATAGGTCCGATCCGGCCAAGGACCAGTGCTGGCCGACCGACTACGAATTCAAGGCGCCGGCCTATCCGAACTACCACGCGCGTCAGATCGCCGACGTGATCGCGGCGATTCGCGAGGGCCGCAGGCCGCTGGTCGACGGCGTCGAGGGTCGGAAGTCAGTCGCAATTCTGCTCGCGATCTATGAGTCGCAGCGAACCGGTCAGCCGGTGTCGGTGCGCGAGCCGGCCGCCGCGTCGCGCTGATTCGACCCGATTCGTCAGCCAACCGGGCGCGCGAGGGCCAAGCGACCGCGTGACACCGCGTGGGCAGTCGCCTCGCGGCCAACCGGGCGCGCGAGCGCGAAGCCCTCGCGCTTCTTCAGTTTTCTTCTGATCCGCGGTTGAGCACCGCCAGAGAATCATCGACGAATCGCCCGTCGATCTGAATCGGCCGACCGTCGAGGCTGACCGACCCTCCGCCGTAGGCTGGCAGCATCGGCACGGCGATGTCCCAGTGGATCTGGCTCTTGTTGCCGTTGTCCACGACCACCGACTGACCCTCGTACTCCGTGAACGTGTACGCGCGCCCGGGGGTGATGTGGAACGAGCCGCCGACCTTCTCATTGAGCAGGCCGTTCATGACTCGGCGGCGTAGGCCCGGATTCGTACCAAACGCGACCTCGCCGAAGTAGCGCGCGCCTTCGTCGGTGTCGAGGATCGCGTTGAGATCGTCGTTTCCCCGCGCGGCGCGCGCTTCGACGATGCGGCCGTTCTCGACTCGAAAATGGATGTCCTCCACCGTGCGCCCGTCGTAGGCGTACTTCCCGACGGCGAACAGCGCGCCCTGCACGGAATCGCGCACGGGCGAGCTGAAGACCTCGGCGCCGGGGAAGTTGCGATCGATCGTCGAGTTGACGAATCGCATCGGTCCGATGTCCATCGTCAGCTTCGTGCGACGGTCCGGCGACGGATCGCGCGGATTCGCCTGAATCTCGAGGGTCGTCGCGGCGTTCAGCATATCGACGAGGCGTGCCTGCGCCTCGCCGATCTCACGCCACGGCTGGTCGCAGGCTCGCTTGAATAGGTCGACGTATTCGTCGAGGGTCATGCCCTCGGCGGCGGCTTCCTTCTCGGTCGGCCAGTAGGTGAGCACCCATCGGGTGTGGTTGACTCGATAGTTCATCAGAAACGGCTCGCGGGCCTGATTCCAGACGACCATGCGATCGCGCGGGACGACTTCGAACGCGTCGGCATCGGTCGCGCAGCGAACGATCAGGACGACGTCCGACATCTGGATCGCGACATCGTTCAGCACCGACGATCGCAGCGCGTCGCGACGCGAGCAAGTCAATGCGATCTCGGCTTCGAGCGGCTGGTCGCGCTGGATGTAGAGGACGCGCGCCCCGATGTCGGACGAACGACGTGCCAGGCGGCGCGCCAGGGCCGCCGCGCCCGCGTCGTAGAAGACCAGCACCGTCTCACCGGCCTTCACGTTGCCCGAGATGTCGACCATCGCGGCCGCGATCGAATCGAGCGTTGCCTCGTCCAGCGCCATCACGCACCTGCCTGTGTGTTTCGCCGAATCTATCAGACGCGTGTCTGGCCCGGCCGATTGGCCGCCAGCCTAGAATCCGCCGTGGTTCGTCTTCGTATCGCGCCCTCGCCGACCGGTATGCCGCACGTCGGCACCGCCTATCAGGCTCTCTTCGATGTCGCGTTCGCGCACCAGCAGGGCGGCCAGTTCATCCTCCGACTGGAAGACACCGATCGGGCGCGACAGATCGAGGGCTCCGAGGCGACCATCTATGAGATGTTGCGTTGGCTGAAGCTCGATTGGGACGAAGGCCCCGATGTCGGCGGACCGTACGGCCCGTATCGGCAATCCGAGCGCCTCTCGATCTATCGCGATCACATCGAAACGCTGCTCGCGAAGGGTCACGCCTATCGCTGTTGGTGTACGCCCGAGCGATTGGCGCGGGTCCGCGAGGAGCAATCCCAGCGTAAGGAGCCGCCGCGCTACGACCGATGTTGTCTCGGCAAGAGCGAGGCGGAGCGTCGTCGCGAGCCGGAATGCTCCGACGTTCCAGTGGTCCGCCTTCGCATGCCAGATGACGGTGTGACGACGTTCAACGACCTCGTCCGCGGCGAGATCAGCTTCGAGAATCGCCTGATCGACGATCAGGTCCTCCTCAAGTCGGATGGCTTTCCGACCTACCACCTCGCGGTCGTGGTCGACGACCACCTGATGAAGATCAGCCACGTGGTTCGTGGTGAGGAGTGGATCAGTAGCACGCCGAAGCACCTCGTTCTTTACGACTACTTCGGCTGGGAACCACCGGCGATCGCGCACATGTCGCTCTTGCGCAATGTCGACCGGTCGAAGATTTCGAAGCGGAAGCACCCGTGGGCGAATTTGCCGTGGTTTCGCGAGCGTGGGTTCTTGCCCGAGGCGCTTGTCAACTTCCTCGGGCTCATGGGGTTCTCTGTGCCGGACGGCAGCGGTGGAACCAAGGAGGTGTTCTCGCTCGACGCGTTCATCACGGCGTTCGACTGGAGCCGGGTCGGTTCGACCGCGCCAGCGTTCGACCTCGAGAAGCTGACCTGGTTGAATGGCGTCTACGTGCGCGCGCTGCCGGTGCCCGAACTCGTCGAACGGTGCCGACCGCTGATCGCGGCGGCGGGCCTGACGCCGGCGTCTGACGACTATCTGACGCGCGTCCTGACCCTCGAGCAGGAGCGCATTCACTTGCTTTCGGATGTCGGGGACCTCGCGGGGTTCTTCTTCCGCGATGACGTGACGCCGACCGCCGAATCACTTGTTCCGAAGGGAATGACCGCGATGTCGGCCGCGGACGCCCTCGATCGCGCGGCCGCGCTCTTCGACGAGATGGGTTTTGACCGGGAGCCGGCCGTCCTCGAATCGCGATTCCGTGTCCTGGCCGAGGAATTGGGCGTCAAGACCGGTCAACTGTTCGGCTTGATCCGCGTCGCCATAACGGGAACGACGAAGTCACCGCCGCTCTTCCACACGGCGGTGACGCTGGGCGCCGCGCGCGTTCGCGTTCGTCTGACGAGCGCGGCGAACGCCTTGCACGCGGTCAGCTAGCGCGCGGGACCGGTGAGGGCCGCCGCGCTCTTCGCCTCGGCCTGGCTGGCGCTCCTCGGTTGCGTGCTACCAGGCGCGGGTACGCCGCCGACCCCGCTCGATCCATTGGTGGCGCGAGTCGCGGCGACCGCGCAGGCGGTGGCAGGAGTTGGCGATGGCTCGCGGCGCGCTTCGACCACGCCCAACGGTCGAGCCACCGAGGATTCCCGGCTGGCGACTCCGATTCCGGTTGCGGATGGCGCTTCGCCGACGCCGCTGATCGCGTTTCCGCCGTCGAAGCCGCTTGTGTACGTCGCGATCGGCGCCTCGGACGCGGTCGGCGTTGGCGCGCTCGATCCCGCGCGCGACGGGTATGTTGCCGCAATCGGGCGTCGCCTGCCGAGCGGTAGCCGGCCAGTCAGTCTCGGCGCGGCCGGAGCGAGGATCGCCGACGCCCTTGCCCGACAGATGCCGCGCGCGATCGATGAGAAGCCGGACCTGGTGACCGTCTGGATGGTCGTCAACGATCTCAACGCCGCAACCAATCTGGTCGCGTACGAGCGCGATCTCGACCGCCTTCTGCGTGACTTGACCGCCAAGACGACCGCGCGCGTGATCGTGGTGAACTCACCGGACCTGAGCGAGATACCGGCCTACGCCGCTCTTGGCATACCGGCCGAGGCGATCCGACCCGAAGTGCTGAAGTGGAACGTCGTCATCGCGCGGACTGTTGCCCGCTACCCGGGCCGCGCCTACCTCGTCGATGTCTACGCGCGATCGAGTGAGATCGAATACGACTCCGGTCTGGTCGCGGCGGACGACTTCCATCCTTCGAGTCGTGGGTACAACCGCCTGGCTGAGATCGTCTGGGAGTTCATGGTCGCGAACCGGGTCGTCGCGGCAGGCTGACCGGGCGCGATCTATCCTTCCGGCCATGAAGATCACCGACATCACCTGCATTCCATCCTGGAACGGCCACCGCAACGACACGTACGTGTTCGTGGACACGGACGCTGGCATTACCGGCATCGGCGAAGGCGGGCTGACCGGCCAGGAACTGGCCATGGCGGCGTGCATCGAACATCTCGAACCACGACTGATTGGACGCGACCCGTTCGAGATCGAGCGTCTGTGGCAATTGCTCTTTCGTGGCGGGTTCTTTCCGGCTGCGAAGATCGGCGCAGCCGCGATCAGCGCGATCGACATCGCGCTCTGGGACATCAAGGGCAAGGCCCTTGGCGTACCCGTCTATGAATTGCTCGGCGGCAAGGTACGCGACCGCGTCGTCGTGTATCCGCACAATCGCTCCGGCGAGGCGGCGGCCGGACGTGGCCAGATCGACGAACTCGTCGCCAGTTGCCTGGAGACGTGGCGCGCTGGCTGGAAGTTCGTTCGCTGGGGATTGCCACAGCAGGGAGACGGAGTTCTGGAAGGGGCGCCGGCGGTTCGGATGTGCGTCGAGCAGGTGCGGGCAGTGCGCGACGCGCTTGGCCCGGAGGCTGAGATTTGCGTCGACGTCCACACGCGCCTGGATCAAACGGACACCATTCAACTGCTGCGGGCGGTCGAGCCGTATCGGCCGTACTTCATGGAAGACCCGATACGCGCCGAGAATCTGACGTCGCTGCGCCGCGTCCGGCAAGTGACGGCCGTGCCGATCGCGATGGGAGAACACGCGTCGAGCAAGTGGGAACTGAAGGATCTGATCGAGGAGGAACTGGCGGACTACGTTCGGGTCGATGTCACGATGTGCGGTGGGTTGTCCGAGGCGCGGAAGATCGCCGGTTGGGCCGAGACGCACTACCTGAAGATCGCGCCGCACAGTCCGAACGGCCCGGTCGTGTCGGCGGCATCGCTTCATTTGTGCCTCGCGACCGATAACTTCGGCGTCCTCGAGTGTCCGCGCCGACCCGGAACGCACTTGGCCGACGCATTCCCGGTTCAACTTGAGTGGGAAGACGGCTATCTGCTTCCGCCAAGCCGCCCGGGACTGGGCGTCTCCGTCGATCGCGACGTGCTGCGCACCCGATATCCTTATCGACCGACGCCGATGCCGTCGCTGCACCGTCGCGATGGATCGCTGACGAACTGGTAGGTGCGTCGCTAACGCTGTCGCGGCCGCTGTGAAACGCCGAAGTCGGCGGTGATCGTGACACGGGTTGCGTTGCGCGGCCCGGCCACGACCTCGCGAAATGGTCGAGACTCGCGCGGCGTCATTCGCAGGAGGCTCGCGAAGGCGCGCGGCTCGTCCGGAGCGTCGGTGCCATCGAGCCAGGAGACGAAGAGCGTCACCTCGACCGGCGTGTCGCACGAGCTCTTCGCCTCGCCGGAAATGACGTAATTGGTGGAGGGAACGGTCGGCTCTAGCTTGTGACTGACAATCGCAATTGCGGGGTCGCCGCACTGTGGCGGCACTGGGCGCGGACCGGGTGGTCGTGGCGTCGGGGTGGAGATGGGTCGGCCAAGCTGGATCGGCCTGGGCGCCTGCCCGCGCGAATCGGCGACGCAGGCGATCGTGGCGGCGCCGACCAGGGCCGCGACGAGAACTGACCGCGCGGTCGCGTTCACGGCTAACCGCCGGCGAGTTTCACTCGGTAGCCAAGCTCAGTCAGGCGTCCCGCGACGAGGTCGCGGTGGTCGCCCTGAAGTTCAACGACGTCGCCGTTGACGCGTCCACCGGCCGCGACGGCTTTCTTGAGCGTCGTAGCGACGTCATCAAGCGCGTTCGCTGGCAGGCCAGTGATGAGGGTGACGATCTTGCCACCCCGGCCGCCGCGCTCGCGAAAGACGCGCACGACGCCATCTCGCGGCAGCGGTGGACGACGACTTGTCGGGGGCGCCGCGCGGGCGCGAGTGCAGACGCAGCGGTCGTGCTTGCGACCGCAACGCAGACAGGTGTCGGATCGCCCGCCATCGGTCGAGTAAACGAGCCGGCTGTATTCCGCCACCGATCCATTCTACGGCGCGATTCGGGCGGAATCCCGCCAAACGCGTGTTAGCGTTTCTCCGCGCGGAAGATCGTCGCCGGGGGGATGTTCCAGAGAAAGTACGACCGGTCCCAGTTGCCGAACACGTCCTGCACGATCGGCCGCAGGTAGAACGGGCTGTATTGAACGGCGACGAACGGGGCGCCGGGCGCCATTCCCTCGGATACCCGACCGATCAGTCGGGTGGATGCGTCGCGGCCGAGCATGCGAAACGGAATCGCCGAAACGACGGCATCGAAGCCGACGATCCCAACCTCCCGCGCGAGGTCCGCCAGCGTCTCAGCCGATCGTGGCACGATCGTCAGTCGAGGATCGACGAACCGCGACCGAAGGCGCGTCACGAAATCGGGGTTGATCTCGAACGACCACAGGCGACCCGTCGGTGGCAGTTGGTCGAGGATCGCCCGCGTGACCGGTCCGGTCCCGGCGCCGAGTTCGGCCACATTGGCGTGGTGTCGGATATTGGCGCGGCGTCCCATTGCTCGCGAGAGCGCGGCGCTGCTCGGCGTAATCGATCCGACCGCTTTCCGATCCCTCAGAAACGCGAGGAGAAACGAGAGTCGATCGCTACTCGCCACGTCCGCGCCCGCCGGTGGCCGGGCGTCCGCCGAGCGCGACCAGTCCGATGCCGCGGCCGAGCCCCCACACGACGTAGGTAGCCAGAGCGATATGCGCGGTGATGAGCGCAAGACGACCGTCGATCGCCAGCGCTAGGACGAAGACGACCGCGAGTGACCAGGCGACGCGCCCGAGCCGTCCGCTTGTGAAACGTGGGTAGGGGACCCGGCTCACCATCAGGGCCGAGAGCGCGAGGCCCCAGGCGAGACCGCCATCGATATCGGCTCGAAGGACGCCGCCGGCGGCAAGCGCAAACAACGGGCCGCCAACGGTGATCGGCAGACCGACGAACTCGGAACCGCTCGGCTCCGATTGAAAGCGCGCCAGGCGCCAGGCGCCGGCGATCGCAATTCCAGCCAGGACGAGGACACGGATTGGGCCGGGGGCATCAGGGTTCTGAGCCGCGAAGACGATGCCGGGCGCGACGCCAAACGCGACCAGATCCGCCAGCGCGTCGAAGTGGCCGCCGAACGCGGATGCGACGCCCCATCGGCGCGCCAGGACGCCGTCAATGCCGTCCGATAACACTGCCAACAGAATGAACCGCAAGGCGAGATCGACGTCGCCGAAACGAGAAGCCTCGACCGCGCCCAAACCGAGCAACAGGGTCAACCCCGTCGCTATGTTTGGCACGTATATCCGCCAATCGGACTCGTCAAACCGCACCGCTAGCAGGACCTCCTGGGTCCCGTTCCGCCGTCGGACCCCGCGTCGAGCGTCGCCGGCGACGACATCGAACTCGGTGCGCAAGCATAACACAGGCCGGCGACCGTTCCGCGCGCGGCGTCGCACCGGTCATCGACTGGGCAGGCTCGGCATAGGAGGCGCCGAGGATGACAGGCCAGGGCTGCCAAATCGACCATCGCAAGGTTGAACTGCCTCCCCCTTCCTGGTGGTACGAGCGCATCGATTTGCCGCCAAACGTGGCGGTCTTTGTAGGGCCCCGTCGTGGTCGCCGCAATCCCGAGCGCGCGACCAACGACAGGAGTACTTGGCGTGTTAGCCTGCCCGCCGTAGTGAGCGCTCCACCAGTAACGAGGACGAACGTCTACGTCGACGGGTTCAATCTGTACTTCGGCTGTCTCAAGGACACGCCGCATCGGTGGTTGGACTTGGGGCCCTGTTCGCCAAGGTCCTGCCCGATAATCAGATCAAGGTTACGTCCCGCCAATGGTTCGCCGTAAATGCCGTGCAGCGCCCAGATCACCGCCCCCGGCTCGCTGGTCTCCGCCGCGTTCATCGCAAACTGAGTCTAGAACGTCCGTTCGTAATGTGCTATGCCTTCGTCAGGTCGAAAAGGAGCGGAGATTGCGCGAGATTCCGGTGCGTCGGCCGTCGGCTCGGGACGCGGTCGCGGTCGAGCCAGCCGCGTCCCCGATCCCGTGGCGGTTCGTCGCGATCGCCTGGACCCTCGTGTGTTTCATTTTTCGACGAAAACGAGATGGCGATCCGCTCCATCTCGGTCAGTTTGAGATCAGGTCTGCTCCACTTATTGCGCGCTCCATTCGCTCCATCTCGGTCACTTTGAGATCAGGTCTGCGGCACGCCCGCGTCGCACATGGAGCGGGCATGGCGTACGGCGGCGAAGGCGCGCCGACCGATCGCCGCGAGCGCGCCGTTCCGCGTTTCGCCGCGATACCGCGCTGGCCAGGTGGTCGGTTGACAGCCACGCGCCGCGCTTCGACACTCGGGTCCGTGTTCATTCACGTCGTGCGCCACGCCGAGTCGATGGCGAACATCGGGAAGTCATCCGAGGTCGACTGCGATCTCTCCGATCTTGGTCGAGGGCAGGTCGCCGCGGTCGCGCGTGAACTCGCCAGCATTGGGATCGATCGCGTCTTGACGAGTCCGTACCGCCGGGCACTGTTGACCGCGACCGGGATCGCCCGCGTGGCCGGGGTAATGTGCGAGTCCCTCCCGGAACTGCACGAGCACCAACCGAATGCGTTGCCGTCGCCGTGGCCGCTCATGCGACCGTGCGATATCGGATCGCACTTCCCGGACGTGATGATCGCCGATTGCCTGGCCGATGAGGCGTGGCACCGTGCGCCGGAGACCGACGCGCACGTTCTCGAACGTATGGCGAAGGTGATTGCCGCGATCGAGCGGCGATTCGACGGCGCAAGCCGCGTCGCCCTCGTGACGCACGGCTCACCGGCGGGGAAGCTCGTCCAGGCGTTTCTGGCCGTGGCGGATGCAACCAGGGCCGAGATCGCGATCGCGAACGCGTCGATCACGACGTTCGAGATCGTGGGCGCGAAGCGGTACGTGCGCGCCGTCAGCCGCGTCGAGCACCTGCGAGACGCGGCCCCGGTGTCTGCCGAATCGTGGGTGAATGGCGTCCAGCCGGCGCTTCTGTGAGGGTGGAAGCATGAGTTTCTGGCTTCTCAAGACCGAGGCGGACGCGTACAGCTACGCCGACCTTGTGCGCGATGGCATCGCCGAGTGGGACGGCGTGACGAACCCGACCGCGCAGAGGAACATGCGGGCGATGGCGGTCGGCGATCGATGCGTCATCTATCACACCGGCGACGAGCGTCGCGCGATTGGTCTGGCTGAAATCGTTCGGGCGCCCTACGCCGATCCGACCGACCCGACCGGCCGTCGCGTGTGGGTCGATCTGCGCGCCACCGGCGAGCTACCGCGACCGGTTGGTTTGGTCGACATCAAGGCGATGCCGATCTTCGCGACCAGTCCGCTCGTCACGATCGGGCGACTCTCGGTCGTTCCGTTGACGTCCGAGCAGTTCGAAGTATTCGCGAAGGCGTTGTGACGGCCGGGATTTCCCGACCGCGCGAGCCACGGACGTCAAGCTCGAAGCACACGTCGCCCGATCGCTGCCTGGTTTGTGGATGTCGTCATTGGCCAGTCCGCCGCCGACGATTCTCGATGCCGGCGCAGAGGTCGAGTGGGTTCGGCGACGGCGTCGCAGTTGGCGAAGCGGGCTATACCGCCAGCCCTGGCTGGAACAGTGCATCGGAGGCCGACTCCGGCGGTCCGGACGCGATCAGAGCAGCGAGCTCCTCTTCGCTCAGGATCGTGACACCAGCCTTGCGGGCCTGATCGACCTTCGATCCCGGGTTCTCGCCGACGACAAGGTAGTCGACCTTCTTCGACACCGCGCCGACGACCTGGCCGCCGGCAGCCAAGATGCGCGCGGCGATCGCCGGACGGGGCGCCGACAGCGTTCCGGTAATGACGAACGACTTCCCCGTGAGCGGGCCGCTCTGGCGCTGACGTGTCCGCGGTCGCACGCCGTTGGCGGCGAGTTTCGCCAGGAGGCGGCGATTGTTCGGTCGGCTGATCCACGCCGCGACGCTGGTCCCGGCGACCGTGCCGACCCCGGGCACCGCCTGGATCGATGCCTCGTCGGCCGCGACAAGTGCCGCGAGCGAGCCGAAATGCGCCGCTAGCGCGGCCGCGGTCTCGATGCCGATGTGGCGAATGCCGAGCGCGATCAAGAGTCGCGCCAGGTCCGGCTCGCGTGCCCGATCGATCGCCCCGATGAGATTCGTGGCGGCGATGGGCCCAAACCCCGGCAAATCGGCTACGTCGGTGACGCGCAGGCGGAAGATATCGGCCGCATCCTCGATCAATGCGCCGCCCGACCGAGAATCGTCCATGAGCAGCGCCACGACCGCGTCGCCGAGACCCTCGATATCGAGCGCGCCGCGGCTGGAAAAATGGCGGGCGCGTTCGATCCGTTGCGGCAGACAGCCATCCTCGTTCGGGCAGCGTGTCGCGATTTCGCCCGGCGCCCGTTCGAGTGGTGTGCCGCAACTCGGGCATGCCTCGGGCATCGCCCATTCGCGCTCGGTGCCGTCGCGTCGCTCGACGACCGGCGCGACAATCTCGGGGATGACCTCGCCGGCGCGTCGGACGACGACGATGTCGCCGATCATCAAACCCTTACGCCGGATCTCGCTCTCGTTGTGAAGGGTCGCATTCGCGACCATGACGCCACCGACGAGGACCGGTTCGAGTTCGCCGACCGGCGTGATCGTGCCCGTGCGGCCGATTTGGAGACGAATATTCAGCAACTTCGTGAAGCGTTCCTCGGCCGCATACTTGAAGGCGATCGCGCCGCGTGGATCCTTGCCGACGAATCCAAGGCCGGTCTGGGTCGCCAGATCATCCACCTTCACAACGACGCCATCGGTGTCGAACGGCCACGCGTGTCGCGCCTCGCGCTGCCATTCGATGAATGCCCAGGCTTCGTCGATCGTCACTCCGCCACGGCGGATGTCGAAGACCCCGAACCCCCAGGCGGCCAACGCGTCGAGTAACGCGCCCTGGGTATCGGGCAACGCGCCCGAGAGCGCGGTGGCGTTGTAGGCGAAGATATGAAGCGGCCGGGCGGCGGTCGCGGCCGGATCGATCTGGCGGAGGCTCCCGGCGCCAGCATTGCGCGGATTGCGAAATGGCGCCTCGCCGGCGGCGACACGCGCCGCGTTGAGCGTCTCGAAATCGGACCGGTACATGACCGCCTCGCCGCGGATGAACAGATCGGGCGGGGCGTCGCCTGGCAGGCGTTCGACGACGCCAATCGCGCGCAAGTTCGGCGTCACGTCCTCGCCATCGATGCCGTCGCCGCGGGTCGCGCCCCAGACCAGTACACGATCGCGGTAGAGGAGTCCGATCGAGAGGCCATCGAACTTCGGCTCGCAGTGGTATCGCACGTCATCACGCGCCGCGAGATCGCGGCATCGCTGATCGAAGCGAATCATCTCATCGCGCGTGAACGCGTTGCCCAACGACAACATGGGAACC
Source organism: Chloroflexota bacterium (assembly GCA_004297775.1). Lineage (GTDB taxonomy): Bacteria > Chloroflexota > UBA6077 > FW602-bin22 > FW602-bin22 > FW602-bin22. The sequence goes on from SCUE01000005.1 coordinate 79,033, forward strand.
GGATGGCGCACGCGCGCGAATCGCTCGTCGGGACGACCGGCGACGCGGGAGCTAGGCGACGCCGCGGCCAGTGCCGGGAACGTCGCTTCGATCTCCCGCAATTCGACGACCAACGTGTCGTACTCGGCGTCGGAGATGAGCGGCGCGTCGCGTGTGTAGTAGGCTTCATCGTGACGCGCGATCTCGGCCCGCAGTATGTCGGCCCGCCGACGGGCTTCGGTGAGCGTACGAAGGCGTATTTCCTGAGCCACGGCGCGGAAATGGTATGCCGTGCCGGGTACATGGGTGTACGATCGCGGCCCAGCCGGTGGTAGTTCGAGCGACATCACGATTCGCCGCGGGCGCGTCGGCCGTGCGCCGATCCGATGCAAGCGCGCGGCAACAAGCGCGCGCGATCGCGGCAATGCTCCTCGGCGTCGTCGCGCTTTTCGGTCTGGCCGATGCCGCCGCGACGACCGTCATCGACGCGACATTCATCGCGAGGATCGGCGCCGCGTCCTGGCCGCTCGGCATCATCGTCCGCGCCATTGCGCTCCTGGCGGGCCTGGCGTTGGTCGGCGTCGCGCGGGATCGCGGTCGCGGCGTCGATCTGGCGCGGGCGGCATTCCTCGGGGCCGCTCTGGTGGCGGTCGCGGCTGGCGTGGTAGTCGCGGCGGCCGAGACGGACGCGGCGGTCGGCGTCATGTTCGTCATTGTCGGTGGCGGATTTGGAATCGCCTGGGGCGCCGTTCTACCGACCGTTGCCGAGATCATGCCGGCCGCCCACGGTCGCTCGATCGCGCGACCGGCGCTGGCCGCGCTTTTCGCCGGTCAGGCGCTTGGCGCGCTCGGCGTCGCGATCCTGGCGGACACCGTACCGCGCGGCGCGGTCGTTGTCGCCGGTGCGCTTGCGTCGGTGGTTGCGGCGGGACTCCTGGGGCGCGTCGATCGATTGCTCCCGATTCGGCTCGACATTGCCCGTCAGCCGCGCCGATCGCTGCCATCTCCGGCGCGTGCGTTCGCGGAGTGGCGCCGAGCCGGCGAATCGGCGATTGGGATGGCGAAACGGTCGCCCCTGCTCGGCTACCTCTTTGGCCTTGCGACGATCGTCGGCGCGCTTGGCGTGTTCATCGACACGGCCTTCGCGTTCGAGTTGGGGTCACGCACCTCGGTCGAGGCGATCATCGTCGACCTGGGGTTCGCGCGCGGCGTCGCGTACGCGCTGGCGCTCATCGTGGTGATCGTCGGGGTCGATCGACTTCGGCGCTCGCTTGGCTCGGCGACGTTGGTCAGTTTGGCGCCGATCGTGATGGGAATCGTCCTTCTGGCTCGTTGGCCGATCGGTCTGGCGGTGCCGGTCGTGATTCCATTCATCACGCTCAACGTCGTGGCGCGCGCGATTGACGAGCCGACGCGACGATTCGCCGAGGGGCTGTATCCAGCCGACGCTCGACGGGAAATCGAATGGCTCTTGCACCGACTTGCGCCGACGGTTGCGCTGGCGACCGGCGCCGCGTTGATGGCGCTCGGCTTGCTCGTGGTGGGGGTCGACTCCGTTGCGGCGCTGATCGCGGCCGCCACCGTGGCCTGGATCATTCTCTCGCTCGTCTTTCGCGGCCGGTATGGCGCGCTCGTGATGACGACGAGCCTGGTCAATCGGCTCGAATACGAGCAGGCGCACGTCGGCAATGCGCGGGAGTACGTCGACAACGACGCGATCCAGATGCTGGAGGCGGAGATCGCCGGCGGCGTGCCGGCCCGCGCCCAACTCGCGATCGAGTTGCTCCGCCAGGTGGCTGTGCCACGACTGCCGTACATCCTGGCTTCGACGTACTTGCGGCAGTCGCCGGTGTTGCGCCCCTTGTTTCTCTCGACGATCCAGGCGGCGATGCGCGATTCCCGCCAGAACGACCGCGAAGCGCATCGCGCGGCCGGGGCCATCCAGAGGCTGGCGCGGACGCGGCTCGGAGATACCGAGCGCGCGATCCTCGTACGCGTCTATTCGGAATCGGCCTCGCGACACCACTTCGACCCTCGGGAGACGCGCCGCTTCCTCGAAGGCGTCGGCCGCACGGAGTCGCGATCGATCCTGCTGGCGGTTGCCGGCGCGCAGCATCGGCTCTATCCGGAGGAGCGGCGCGATCGCGATGCGCTCGTCGCCGCAATCCAGGGATCGCTGGCGGCGCTGGACGAGCAAGAGGTGCATCTCGCTGTCAGCGAGATCGAAGAGTTGGCGCGATTCGACCCGGAGCGCGACATTGCGCTCCTCGACCTGCTCCTGCCAATCATCGGTGAAGCACGGCGGTCGCCGCGCATCCGCGCTCACATCGTCGGAACGGTGTCCCGCCTGCGCGCCCTGATCGATCCCGAACGGCGGGAGAACTTCGATCGATCCATCGTTCCGCTGGCTCTCGACAGCGACCCACGGCTGGTCTCGGCCGCGCTCGAGCTCCTGGCCGACCCGCGATATGCGTCGCTGATCGAGACCCACGTTCTGCCGAATCTGAACGCCGGGAATCACCACGTACGCGAGCGCGCGACGGAGGCGATTCGCGCGTTTGGCGAGGTCGCCGTTCCGGCGCTCCTGGACGTCGTCCGATCGGGAAACCGGCGCGAGAGGGTCGCGGTCGCGAACCTACTGGCCGCCTATCCTGTGCCGCGCGCGGAGCACGACGCGGTCATCGCGATGGAGGTTCGCGGGCTGGCGCGGAAAATCGCGATGGCGGCCCTCCTGGCCGAGCGAGATGATCCGACGATGCATCTCCTTCGACTCCGGATCGACGAGGAAACCGCCGAACACTCGCGCGCGATCACGCGGCTGCTCTTCGCCGAATCGGGTGATGAGTTCCTGCTACGGGTCGAGAAGCAACTGTGGTCGCGCGACCCCGCGCTAAGGTCGGCCGCGCTCGAAGGTCTCGATCGCGCCGCCCGACACCATCATGAAGCCAAGCATGCACGGACGCTCATCGGCGACGATCCGCTCGCTACGCGGGCGCGCCTTGCGCGGACGATCGAAAAGGATGTTCCGGCGACGGCCGCCGAGGTGGTTTGGCACTCGGCGATCGCCGGGCACTGGGTGACGCGGCTGATCGTCGCCTATATCCTCGGGCGTGGCGAGCACTCGGAATCGCGCGAATTGCTAGGACGGTTGCACGACGATGGCCGCGCCAGCGTGCGGGACGAGGCGGAACGATCGCAGTTGCTGGCGGAGGGAACGCCGCTGGCCGAGGAGATGCCGATGACGACGGTCGAGCGCATGTTACTGCTGAAAGAGACGGAGCTGTTCCGGAATCTCGAGGCGCGCGATCTGGCCGGTATCGCCAATGTCGTGCACGAGGCGCGATTCAAGGGCGGGGAAGCGGTCATTCGCGAAGGCGACCGTGGCGATTTCCTGGCGATCATCGCGCACGGCGACGTCGACATTATGAAGAACACGCCGGATGGGAAGCAGATTCACATCCGCGCGCTTGGTCGCGGCGCGGTGATTGGCGAAATCGCGCTGCTCGATGAGGGACCGCGGTCGGCTTCGGTGATTGCCAAGACGCCGAGCCACGTCCTGACGCTGTCGCGCGTCGAGTTCGAGACGTTGATCGAAGAGTACCCCGGCGTCGCGCTCGGCATCTCGCGCGTGCTGGCGCAGCGACTTCAGACCATGACGGCGCAGGCCGCCGGGGCGAGGAAGTAGCGGCGGCGCGGGCGTCAGCCTGGCGCACTGAAGGGAACAGAAACCCAAACGCGGTGACGGCACGAGGTCTGCGTCTGGGGCGCTCAGTTCAGACCGACTCCAGATCGAGTCCGCCTTCCTCGTCGAGTTCGAGTGACGCGAGGACATCGGGCGCGCAGATGAGGTGGACGATGTCGCCGACGCGGAGCGGTGCGCGGGGCGATGGGCGGACACGGGGGTTGCCGATCGCCGGTTCCAGGACGATCGCGGTCGCATCGCGGCTACGCAGGAGGTCGCCGACGGTCGCGCCGACCCAGGCGCTGCCCTGTTCGACGTAGACGCGTACGTACACGTATGTCGCGCCCTCGATCGTGAACGTGTCGACGACGCTGCGTCCCATTGCCGCCGCGGCGAAAGCGGGCGCGGCAATCGCAGCCGGGCTCAGCACGTTGTCGACGTCGAACGTGGCCCGCACGCGCGCGGCAAAGCCCTCGTCGAAGAGCCGGATGATGATGCGAACGCGCGGGTTCGCCTCTCGCGCGCTCAGGCCGATCTCCAGATTCAGCAAGTCGTCGCTAGTGGCGATCACGACCGATCGGGCGTCGTGGACGTTCGCGCGATGGAACGCGTTCTCCTGGCGCGCGTCGCCGGTAATGACGGTCGCGCCGGAACGCAGTGCTTCGGTCGCCAGGCTTTGGGAGCCGCCCATGTCGATCGCCGCCGTGCCCGGTATGACCGGGCGCAACTCTTCGAGGATACGGTAGCCGACATTGCCGAGGCCGCAGATGATGACGTGATCGAATGCGGTAGTTCGCGTCGTACCGAAGAGACGACTCAAGCGATCGGACAGCACCCAGTTCGTCACGAAGGCCGTGATGACCGAGACGACGAACAGGCTCGTCAACATCAGCGCCATACCGAAGAGCTTCAGCCCCGGCGCGTCTTCGAGGAGGTTGATGTCACCGTAGCCGACGGTCGCCATCGTCGTGACCGTGAAGTACATCGCCGCGACGAGGTTGAGTCCCTTGTATTCGACGAAGATGAAGACGCTCAGCCACGCCAGCCCGATCGCGAGCCCGAGCGCGGTCAGCAGCCGACGATCCGCGTCGGCCAGCCAGGCCGCGATCGCGCGTGTCGTGAGGCGGAATCGACTCGGCGCGCCCTGATCGACCGATCCATCGAGGCCGATCGAGCCCAATTCGCGCAGACGGCCGATATCGACCACCGCGCCGAGGCGGTCGCCCGGTTGCAATGGTGTCGGCGGCGGCGGCCACGACTCGACATCGCCACTCTCGCGCCGAATGTAGAGAGCCGAGGCACCGGCGTGGTCGCGAACCATCGCCGTTTCCTCGACCGGGATCTCGGCGACGCCGTAGATCGTGCCGGCAATGCGCCACGATCGAAGGGTGTCTGGCGCCAGCGCTGCACTGACGAACGACGGCGACGCCAGGGCTGGCAGGCCGAGGACCGACCAGTTCGGGAATCGCGATTCGAGCTGCTCCGCCAGATGGTCGTTGTTCAGCCGCACCACCGTGCGGAGTTCGGCACGTCGGTCGTGAACCAGCAGCGCGGCGTTCAGGTTCGCCTTGTCGTCGTTCGTGCAGGAGATGAACGCTCGAGCTTCATCAATGCGCAGTCGATCCATGGTCTCAGGCAGCGTGATGTCGCCACGAATGATTTCGACGTCATTCTCCCGCGCAGTCAATTGCGCGAGTTCGCTTGGCGCGAGGTCGATCGCGACCACTGGCAGACCGGCCGCTCGCAAGCGGGTCAGCACTTCGAGTCCGACCATCCCAACGCCGAGGAGGATCACGTGGGCCGATTTGGCCCGGCCGTTCGCGCGCGCGGCCAGGACGCGCGTCTCGGTCATCGGATCGGCGGCGAAGCGGTCAGGCTGGCGCCGAGGCCGGCCGACGCTTCGGCGGCGACGTCATCAAGCGCGCCGTTGAATCGGTCGACAGGTCGATTTCGATTGGGTCGACCTCGCTGCCGTCGGGCTTCTCGAAGATGCGCACGATCGGACGGTTGATGTCGGGCGTGCCGAGCTTCGCGACGACGCCCTGCCATTTGTCGAGCGCGCCGCCAACGATGCGCACCGGGTAGCCGGTCGGGAAGATCGGAACGATCTCGTAGAACATCGAGATGAGATCGTTGCTGAGTTGAACCGACGACATGCGCTTCATCAGCGACATGGCCAGTTCACGTGGCAACCTAGCGCGGAATGGCCGGTCGGAGCAGAGCGCGTCGTAGACATCGGCGATCGCCGTGACCTGGGCGATCAGCAGGATTTGCCCCGGTAGGGTGCTCGTGTCGCGGCCGAACGAATTCGCGCCGACGAGGCCGCGCGGGTATCCCTTGCCGTTCGTCCACTCGTGATGCTGGTAGGCGATGTGGTTGGAGAGCGCGTCGAAGTCGGGCACATTCTGCAGGAAATCGAAGCCGAGTCGAGTGTGGCGTTTGACCTGCTCGATGTCGGCCGGAGTCGGCGGACCCGTCTTGCCGTCGGCCGTGTCACCCGTGAATGTCTGTCCGATGTCGTGGAGTAGCGCACCGCGACCGAGCCGGCGCAACTCGGGTTTCTTCAATCCGAGCTTTCGGCCGATCGCGACCGCGACCGATGCGACCTCGATGGCGTGGCCGAACGCGAAGGTGTCTTGTGACTTGATGGAATTGAGCCCCAGCACCGTCGGCGCGTCGAGGACTTCGTCGACGATCGAGGTGCTGGACGAGAATACGGCGTCAACCGGGACTGACTCGACGATCATCTTCTTGAGATCGTTCGAGACCGGCAATGAGTTCGCTTTCTGGACGAAGTCGTGGCCCAACTGATGTGCGGTCTGTTCGCCGACCGCGAGTGTCGCGCGGGTGGCCTTATTTGCCTTGACGCGCGTCTCTGGCGTCAGGGGATCGACGACCTTGATGCCCTGCGACTGCTTGTCCTCGACGTAGATTGCCGCATAGCCACGGCTCTTGATTTGTGAAACGAGCTGGGAATCCAGGATGACGCCGACCTGTGCTAGGACGTCGCCGCGATCGTTGTAAAGCGCCTGCCCTAGGGGATTGCCGAGCGCGACGTCGTCGATACTCACCATTCGCATCTACAGCACCACCACTCCCAATTCTGTCAGCGCGTGCGAACACGCATCCGTCGCGTCGCGATCGCCCAGGCGCCGCGCCAGTGCGAGACAGCCTTCGATTCGGGCCCGCGCCTCGGCCCGGTTCCCTGCCAGACCGCGCGTCCGCGCGATCGCGAGATCGGCCCGCAGACCCGCCGCGAGGTCGCGCAACTCGGCATATCCGGCCCGAGCAGAGTCGGCGTGCTCGGCCGCGGACGCGCCGTCGCCCAGATCGATCAACGCCTCGGCCAGGACCAAATTGGCGTCGGCAGCCGTTCGGCGCGCGTTCGCCTCGGCAGCCTGTTCGAGATTCAGGTGCGAAAGCATCTCCAGCGCCTGACGGGACTCCCAGGTACTTTCGTCGAGCCGACCAGCCGTGAAATGCGCACGTGCGCTGACCGCGGAGAGTGCGGCGAGGGCCGTGAAGATCGCCTCGACCGGCTCGTTGCCGTCGAGCTCGGCCAGGGTGATGTCGTCCCGCGCCGACTGAAGCGCGTCGAGCGCGGCGTCGTCATCGCGGCGTCGCAGTTCAACCAGCGCCAGACGTCGCAGCAACGCGGCTCGTGGAAGGCCGTTCGCGAGCGGAGCGACCGCGGCAGCGTACTCGGCGACGGCGGCATCGAGATCACCCGTCAGCGCCACGAGGTCGGCGATGCGACCGCCGACGTCCGCGCGGGTCACGGCGCCCAGTTCCTCATCGCTGCCGAAGCGCGACTGCGCATCACGCAGGTCCTCGAGCGCGCCGGCGACATCGCCGGACGCCAGGCGCGCTTCCGCTGCCTGACAGAGCGTCTCAACCGCCCGATCGCGCTCGTCCGAATGCCGCCAGTGCGAGGCCAGGAGAATCGGATCGTCGGCGCCGAGCGTTTCCAGTGCCTGAGCGACCCGCCCGTGCAGACGCGCGCGTTCGGCACGCAGAAGACTCTCGTAGGCGACATCCCGAATCGCGGTCTGAGCGAAGCGGACCGTGCCATCGTGGAGCTGAACGAGATTCCTGCGTCGCAGCCGTTCGAGGGGCTCGGCGATCGACTCGCGATCGAGAACGTGCCCGACGACGGCAGGATCGAATGTCTGTCCGATGACGCCGCCGACGCGCAGAGCAGCGCGTGCCTCTTCATCGACAGCGTCGATGCGAGATTGGACGAGCGCGAGAAGCGTGCCAGCGACGCCGCCGGAACGTGGGCGCGGCACCTCGCCGGTGGCTCGGAACGCCCAGACAAGCTCGGCTAGAGCCAGCGGGTTGCCGGCAGCCGCCTCGGCGATCCGTGCGCGCGCGTCGGCGCCGATTTCCTCCTCGCCCAGTGCCGCGACAAGGATCGACTCCATTGCCGCGCTATCGAGGTCGTCCAGGGCAATCTCCGCCACGACGTCCCACGGCGGCTCCCAGGCGGTATCGGATGTCGTGACCACCAGCGCCGGGAATGCGCCGGCCGCCAGCATCTCGGCGAGAACAGCCAGACTGGCGCGATCGGCCTTTTCCGCGTCGTCGATGGCGATGATCGGCGGCACCGGCGACTCGGCCGCCAGTCGCCCGAGAAGATCGGCCAGCAAGGAGGTGCGTGTCCCGGCATCGAGCGATGCGATCGCGGAATCGTCGACTGCGTCGTCGTCCGAGAGTAGGCGTCCGGCCAGACCGAGCGCGAGCGCGTCGTCGGCGCCAAGTACGCGACGAGCGACCGTGGCCGCGTCATCGCCATCGCGCGCGAGCGAGCGAGCTACTTCCCGAACCAGGCTCAGCGGCACGTCCGTCGCACTCGGCGCGATCCACGATGCGCTCGCGGCGGATTCATCATGGCGCAGCGCATCGAGCATACGCGACTTCCCCGCGCCAGATGGCCCTCGAACGGCGACCGCGGCCGCGCCGCCAGCCTGAACCAGTTGCGCGATGTCCCGTAGTTGCGCCAGTTCCTGATCGCGACCGATCAGCGGCACGTGTTCGAACAACTCGGTGACGGAGTCGGATCGGCCAAGCAGACGGAATGCCGGAACCGGCTCGGGCTTTCCCTTCAGAGTCAGGGGCGCGATCGAGGCGTAGAGGAATCCACGACCACCGAGCTCGCGTGTCGTCTCACCGATGACGGTTTCGCCGGGGTCGGCGGCGCTCTGAAGGCGCGACGCGACGTTCACGACATCGCCGCTGACGCCGTAGTCGGTCGCTCGCCCCTCGCCGATTGCGCCGGCGATCGCGATCCCGGTGTTGACGCCGACGCGAATCTGGATCGAGCGATTGAAGCGCGCGGAATAGATGGCGTTGACCTCGTCGAGCGCGCGGTGCATTTCGATCGCCGCGTTCAGGGCACGGATCGCATCATCCTCGCGCGACGTGGGCGCGCCGAACACGGTCATCATCGCGTCGCCGATGAACTTTTCGACATAACCACCGTGCTCTCGCGCCACGGCGGCGAGGCGGCGGAAGAACGCGGTCATCGCGCCTTTGACGGTTTCGGCATCGTGGTGGTGTCCCAGCGATGTGAACCCAACCATGTCGATGAACACGATCGATACGAGCTTACGCTCGGCGCGCCGCGTCGGCTCATCGTCGCTATTGACGCCTTCCGGAGCTAGGTCAGCCCCGCAGAGGGCACAGAATCGGTCGCCGGTTCGGCACTGGCGGGCGCACCGTGGGCACTGCGCACCGACAGCGCCACCACAACCCGCGCAGAAGGCGACATCGAGGCCGACGTCGCGTCCGCACGACGGACACCGCAAGGCGACTTCCATCGAATTGCCGGCCATTCTACCGGAGTCCGGCGCGCGAACACGTATTACCTGTCGGTGAACGCGAGCGAATGTCCTGGCCGATTGCCGACGACGCGCGCTAGGCCTCGTCCAGGCGGCTCGGAACTCCACCTCGAACGGCGGTGCGCGGTCGGACCACGCGATCGGGCAGTCCGAGCGCCCGCCGGATAGGTACGAGGGCGTCGGCGCGATGGACGACCGCGGCGTGCTCCGCGGGTGTCAGATCGACGTATGGCTTCTCGAACCGATCGACGATGAAGATCGACCGGAAGGGGAAGCCGCGATCGATCGCTACCGATGCGATCTCGGCGATGCGACCACGGATCTCGCCCGATCCGATCGCGGGCACACTCAGTCGCGCAAAACGAGAGATCTCATCGTCACTCGAAGTGGCGGGCGCGGCGGCGGGCCCGGCTCCGGCCGTCGGCGTGATCCCGGGAGGTGGCAGACAGAGCGCCTCGACGACCCGCATCCGCGCGCCACGTCGCTCGGGCGGGATTCCGGCCATCCGATCGAGCGCAAACGCGATCAGTTCCGCGTCGTCCGCCTCGCATCCGTCGATCCACCGACGGCTGCGTACGCCGGGCTCGCCGGCCAGGACGTCGATCTCCAGTCCGCCATCGTCGGCCAGCGTCGGTAGGCCGCTCCAGGCGGAGTAGGCGCGGGCCTTGAGGATCGCGTTCTCCTCGAAGGTCGCTCCGGTTTCGTCGATGTCGGGCGGCGTACCAATGTCACGAGGGCTGAGAAGTCGCCCCGGGAAGTCGGCCAGAAGCGCTCGCAACTCACGGAGTTTGGCCGGGTTAGTTGTCCCGAGCAGCACAGGCCGCGAGTATAGTGGCGCGCCGATGGCCCAGAATCGCTAGCGTACGGGTATGGCACTCGACTATTTCGTCGTTCGGCGCCCGTACATGCTCGCGCATCGCGGCGCATCGGCCTACGCGCCGGAGAACACCGTCGCGGCGTTCGACCGCGCACTGGCCTTGCGAACCGATGGCATCGAGACCGATATCCGAGTGACGCGAGATGGCGTGCTGGTCTTGATGCACGACGCGACGGTTGATCGCGTCACCGATGGCACGGGACCCCTCTCGGATCTCGACTACGACGCCGTGTCGCGCCTGGACGCGGGCGTCGGATTCGGCAACGAGTATCCCGACGCGCGGGTGCCGCGATTGGACGAGTTTCTGGCGCGCTACGGCGGCCGGGTGCCGCTCTGTCTCGAGATCAAGCAGCCCGGAACTGAGGCGGCGATCGTCACGGCGGTGGCCGATCGCGGGCTTACTGCCGATGCTCCGCCTTCGGATGTGGCGCCGCCCGGCGGGTTGTCGCTGCCACACGTTGTCTACTCGTCGTTCTCCTTCGAGTCGTGTGAGGCGCTTCGTCTGCTGGCGCCCAGGGCGGTCGTCGGGTTCCTGACACCGGTTTTCGACGAAGCGATGATCGAACGCGTGCGCGCCGCCGGACTCGGGCAGATCTGCCCGCGGATCGACACCTGCACGCTCGCGCTGGTTGCGTCGGCGCACGACCACGGACTCTCGGTGCGTGCATGGGGCGTGCGGGAGCGGGAGAATCTCCGGGCAGCGCTCGCGGTCGGTATCGACGGCACGACCTGCAACTGGCCAGACTGGACGTTGACGCCGAGCCGGTAGCCCGGGTTCGTCGCCAGAATCGCGCTTGGCGGTGATCCCTATGTTGACGCCTAGATGGAGCGATCGACCGCCGGGGCGACGCGCGCGACTCCGGCCATCAGGTCGGCGAACTTGCTCGGCTTGAGCGACTGCTTGCCGTCGGATCGGGCGTGTTGAGGGTCGGGGTGCACCTCGACGATCAGGCCATCGGCGCCGGCGGCGATGCCGGCCAGGGCGATCGGCTTCACCCACGCCCAGTTCCCGGTCGCGTGGCTGGGGTCGAGGATGACCGGCAGATGGGTCAGCCCCTTCAGGATGGGGATGGCGTTGATGTCGGTGGTGTATCGCGAGGCATCTTCGAAGCTGATGATGCCGCGTTCGCACAGGACGACGTTCGGATTGCCCTCGGCCAGTATGTACTCGGCCGCCATCAGGAAGTCGCGAATGCGTGAGCCCGGCCCGCGCTTCAGCAGCACCGGGTGACGCGTCTGTCCTGTCCAGCGGAGGAGCGAGAAGTTCTGCATGTTGCGCGCGCCGATCTGGAGCATATCGGCGTACCTGCAGACGACGTCGAGATCGTGCGGATCCATCACTTCGGTGACGATCGGCAGACCCGTCTCGGCGCGAGCGGTCGCCAGCATCTTGAGGCCCTTTTCGCCGAGACCCTGGAAGCTGTGCGGCGAGGAGCGGGGCTTGAAGGCGCCGCCGCGCAGGAGGCGCGCGCCCGATGCCTTCACGGCGCGCGCCGTCTCGAGGACCTGACTCTCGCTCTCGACGCTGCACGGTCCGGCGATCACGACGATGCGCGTGCCGCCGATCGAGACCTCGCCGACCGAAACCGAGAATGGGCCGGGATGCGCCTGACGAGACGACAACTTGAATGGTTCAGAAATCAACTGAACGCGTTCGACCCCGGCCATGTTGCTGAATTGATCCATCAGCTCGACCTTGTCGATGTCGACCTCGCCGAGGACCGCGACGACCTGTCGTTCGACGCCGGGGTTGAGGAATGGCCGAAAGCCGCTTGTTTCGACGGCTTTCATCACATCATCGAGTTCGACCTGGGTCGCGCCCAACTTCATGCTGATAATCAACGGAATTGGCTCCTGGCGTGCCGCCGCGGCGTAGAAGGGCGATTCTAGTGCCGGCGCGAATCTGGTCGCTAGCGCCGGCGCGGACTCTGGCGGTGCCTCAGTACCGGCGACTGTGGTTCGCGTCGCTCCTGTGGAACCATGCCCGGTGGATCGATCAGGTCATCATCGGCTGGCTCGTGCTCGAGATCACGAACTCGGCGTGGAACGTCGCGCTGACCGGAGTTCTGCGCTCGCTGCCTGTCCTCGTCTTCGGCATCCTCGGCGGTGCGATCGCCGACCGGGTGAATCGGCGCTCGCTACTGATCGTCTCACAGGCAAGCGGTCTGGTCGTTGCACTGGCGGTCGCCTCGTTCATCGCGGCCGGCTCGTTCACGTTCGAGACTGCGATGGTCGCCTCTTTGCTGTTTGGCCTCCAGTGGGCGATCGACTTTCCGGTGCGGCGCGCCCTCGTGCCCGATCTGGTCGGACGCGAGATGACGGTCAACGCGATCGCACTCGAAAGCGTCTCGATGAACTTTTCGAAGGTGATCGGTCCACTGGTCGCCGGTTGGCTGATCGCGGTGGTCGGCGCGTGGACCGGGTATGTCGCGATCGCGGCACTGTTCGGCGCCCAGATCGTGCTGATCGCCCCGCTACGGCTCCCGCCGGGCGTGCCGGCGATGAGCGGCGAGTCTCTGGCGCGCTACGTCGCTCGGGGCTTCGGCGAAATGCGGCGGAGTCAAGCGATGGTCGGTGTTCTCCTGATCACGGTGTACATGAATGTCCTGGCGTTTCCATACCAGACTTTGCTACCGGTGTTTGCCCGCGACGTGCTCGGGGTCGACTCAATCGGTCTTGGCGTGCTCGGCGCGGCCAGTGGCATCGGATCCTTCCTGGGAGCGATGGTGCTGGCGTCGAAGGGCAGTCTGCCACGACCAGGTTGGCTCTTCGCCAGCGGGTCGGTCGCGATGTCCGGCAGCCTGATCGCGTTTGCGCTGACGCGTGATTTCGGCGTGGCGATCGGCGCGCTCGCGATCAGCGGTCTCGGCAGCTCGGCGTTCGCCGCGTTGCAGAGCACGATCATCCTGCGTTCGGCGTCGGATCATCTACGTGGCCGAGCCATGGGCATCCTGACGATGGCGATCGGCACCGCGCCGTTCGGGCTCCTCGAGATCGGAGCGCTCAGCGTCGCGATCGGCCCGCCAGTCGCGCTGGCCTTGAATGCTGGCTTGTGTGCAATCCTGGTCGCCGCGACCGCGGCGGCGCTACCGGGCTTTCGCTCCCTGCGCCGGTAGCCAGGCCCGGAGCGCGGATGGTCGCACCGTAAACTCGACCGGACCGCTCTTTTCGGGCACTGGATCGCCATCAACCTGGATGGCCACTGCGTGGTCGGCCGCGACGCGGATCGAACGGGCGCGGCGTGGAAGAAGGCGATCGCCGGGGTCGGCGCCGTTGAGAATGATGCTGAAGAATCGCGCCGCGTGCCGCCAGCGTGGTGCCGGGCCGAGTGTCCAGAGGTCGAGCCAGCCATCGGCCGGCTCGGCTTGGGCCGCGAGTGGCAGATCGCCCCCGTACATTCGACAGTTTGCGACGATGAGTTGCGTGAGACGGACTCGCGCGTGGACGCCATCGACTTCGACATCGGCGTAGTATGGCTCGTGGCGAAAGTACGCCGCCAGCGAGGCGATTCCGTAGGCGATCAGTCCGACGCGGCGCTTGAGGGAGCGGTCGACCAATCGTGTCACTTCGCCGTCGAATCCGACGCCAGCCATGAGAAGAAACGTCTGTTCGTGGCCCGAGTCGATCCAGCGCGCACAGCCGAGATCGACCATGCAGACGCGCCCTCCGCCGAGTGCGCCAATCGCGCGATCGATGCGACGCGGCAGGCCGATTTCGCGCGCCCAGACGTTGACGGTGCCGCGCGGCAGTGCCCCCAGCGTTACGGGCTGACCGCCGCAAGCCGGAAGAACCGCGTTCAACGCGCCGTCGCCGCCGACCACGACGATCCCGGGCACACGTCGCGACCACGTCGCGGCCGCGTCAAGCATCGCGCGGGCAGTCGGCGGCTGCTCGATCGCGGCGACGTGCACGCCGACGGCCGCGAAGAGGTTACGCATCCGATCGCTGTCGGACGTCCCTGTCTGGCCGGCCTGATCGTTGACCAGGATCACGATTTCGCGGGGGATGCTATCGATCTTGGCCTCGGACGCGGCAATGGCCCCTACCGATCGTGACACCGCGTCGCAGCGTACCACACCGCGAGCCGTGAAGGTCTCTGGTTCGTCGGCGCGATCGATTAGGACAAATTGGGCGTTTCGCATGGTGCGTTTGGGCGATGTCGGAGCCGGCGAGCGCGTCCGACAATGTCCACGATGGCAATCGCAATCGGAACTCGGCAGAATGTACCAGTCCACGGCGACGACCGGACGATGGTTCGTTTGCCCGCGACCTTCGCGCGCTGGCTCGGACGCGCTACCGCCGTGACGACGACGCGGTCCTCGATCGCGTCGAGCCCGGACGATCTGGCTTGGCTCGACATCGGCGACGTCTAGCCGCGCCATCGGCTAAGCTGCCGTCGCGTTGCCGACCGCCGATCGACCGACCACCCGCGATATCGGCGCCTTTTACGATCGCTTCTGGCAACCGGAGAATCAGGCCGTTCAGGACGAGCACGACTTCCACGGGTTTCAGGATAGCCTCGAGCAAGCGCTGGCGTGGCTTCTGACCAGCGAAGGTGGTCTCGACGGTCGCCGGCTTCTCGAAATCGGGCCGGGCCGTGGACGCGATACGGAATCGTTCGCGCGAGCCGGAGCGCGCATCGTCGCGCTCGATGTCGCGTCGGCCTCGGTCACGCTCGCGCGCGAGCGTTTGCGAGCGGCCGGCTATGGCGATCGCATCGACTGTATCGTAGCCGACGCGGCCAATCTGCCGTTCCGGGACGGCGCGTTCGACGTGACCTTTTCGCGCTTCGTCATCGCGCACGTGGACACGCAACGAATGGCCAACGAGCTGGCGCGCGCGATTGCACCGGGTGGGCGGGCAATCTTCGTCGAGCCACTGCGGCACAATCCGCTCGTGTCGCTCTATCGACGCTTCTCGCCGACCGGGTGCCGGGAGACGGCGCCGCGGTACATCAGCCTCGGTGATGCCCGACGTATGGGACGGTTGTTTCCGCGCGGAATCCGGCATCGGGAGTTCTATTTCTTCTCGGTCGCGGCTCTGGCCGCGCGCGGAACGGCCCTGTTCCGTCCGCTCGCGACGATCCTGCAGTGGCTGGAATTGCCGCTGACAATGTGGACGCCGTTGCGAGCGTTCTGCTGGGTCATCGTGGCCGAACTTCGGCGTTAGTGCCCTGCTGTCGGAGCCAAGATTCAGTCCCGAGCAATCAGTGCCACTGATGCTTCCCGGCCCGCAATGTGGATCGGTCGTCCACGAGTGAGGCGCGGAAACGCCCGTGTGCGCTGAGGAGCGGATACACTGCCGCCAGGGAGGATTCAGCCCGTGCCAACAGTTGACTTCGAGGCATATCTCAGCTTCGACTACGATGGCGGGAAGCCGTTCAATGTCGCGACTCTCCTCCGCATGGAAGACGAGGCATCCATCGATGTCGCCGTCGTCATGCCGGCAAACAATGGACCCGCACCGGAACGAATATTGAACGTCCAGCCGGATAACCAGAGGCTAGCCGAGGCAATCGCGGGTAACCCCCGTTGCGTCGGCTGCGCGACGATCAATCCGACGCTGGGCATTGAGAACGTGATCGCGCAGTACGCGATCATGGACAAGTACGGCTTCGGTGGGCCGAAGCTGATGGGTGTCTTGCACAAGTACGACATCGATGACCCGATCGTCGATACGGTGATGCAGCGCGCCCGCGAACGCAATCAGGTCGTGTCGATTCACTCGGGACCGGATAACGTCCATCCGAATCGCATCGCCCGGGTCGCGGCTCGGTTTCCCGACGTGCCGATCATCGTCGATCACATGGGGTATCCCGACAACACCGAGGACGCGATTCGCGCCGCCGAGATGCACGCCAATCTCTACCTCGGCACCACGATCCTTCGGTTCTTCAAGAATGACCCGAGCCAAGCCGTACCGAAGGCGGTCGCGGATGCGGTGCGTCGCGTCGGTCCTGAGCGGGTCGTATGGGGCTCGAATCTTCCCGAGTATCCGCGGAGCGCACTCTGGTGCCGCCAGGCGATCGAGCGATTGAAGCTCGGCGCGGATGCGGAGCGACTGATCTTCGGCGAGAATCTGGCCCGCCTCTACCATCTCGGCTAACCACCGGCGTGCGCTGGGTTCTGGCCGATCATCGTCTTCTCTATGCCCTGACGATTGATCTCTTCGTCCATCACGGTATGGACCGCGCGGTCGCGGAGGCCATCGCCGACGTCCAGGTCGAAGCCGATCTACGCGGAATGTATTCTCACGGACTTCGGGCAATTCCGATGTATCTGGATCGCCTGCGGCTCGGCATCATCAACCCGAAACCGCGGCTCCGCATCGAATCGATGTCGCCTCTCAGCGCGATCGCACACGGAGATGATGGCCCGGGTCAGTACGTGGCGCGGAGCGCGATGGCGGAGTGCATCGAGCGCGCGGAGCGGATTGGGATGGCCATCGTGACGGCACGCCGGTCGAATCACCTCGGCGCGGTTGGCTACTACGCCAATATGGCCGTGGCCCGGGGGTTGATCGGCTTCGCGACGACGAATGGCAACGTCATGCTTCCGCCCGCGGGTTCGCGCACGCCGGTCGTCGGCAACAATCCGATGGCGTGGGCGTTTCCGGCCGGTGACGAGCCGCCGCTCTGTTACGACGTGGCGACCAGCGTCGTCGCGGGCGGGAAGATCGACCTTGCCGCGGCCGAGGGCGACGATATCCCGCCTGGCTGGGGCGTCACGGCGACCGGATCGGCGACCCAGGATGCCGCCATCGCGGCGGCAAGCGGAATGGCCATTCCACTCGGCGCGCCAACTGCGTCGCATAAGGGCTTCGGACTGGCTCTGGTACTGGAGGCATTGGCGGGTGTCCTGTCAGGCTCGAAATTCGGCCGCCAGCACGCGGTCGAGGTCGAGTCCGGTGAACGGCCGTGGGATGAGGGGCACCTCTTCGTAGCGATCGATCCGGGCGTCCTGATGCCGCGCGACGAGTATTCTGCACGGATGGTGGCATTCCTCCACGACGTTCGTTCGGCCGGCGTGAACGGCACGGCGCGTCTGCCCGGCGCAGAGGCGCACGCCCGCCGCGAGAAGGCGCTACGCGACGGACTCTGGCTGCCATCGTCGATCTATCGGCGACTCGGCGAAACGGCCGTCGCGGCCGGGTTTCCGGCTTTGGCGCCGTTGCCGCTACGCGATCAGATCGCGTAGTTCGTCGAGGCCGAAAATCAGTTCGGGTCCGCTTCGATCGGTTGGCAATACGGTATTGACGATCACCGCGGCGCGGCGAATCTTCGCCAGGATCTCCTCGCGGGCGTGCCGATTGCGGTCGGGGTAGACCCAGACGCGCAGCGACGTCTCGGTGTCGTGGTACAGGAACGGCACGTCGGCATAGGACTCATTTGCGCAGACCGGGCAAATCGTGAGATTGAACTGCCCGGAAACGATCGCCTGGCGCAGTTCCGGCGCGCGAGTCACGTTCGCCGAACGGTAGACACTGGTCTCGAACTGATGACCGAAACCACAAACGACGCGGGTGCTTTCACGGCGCACTACGGAAGCCTACTACGAGGACCTTCGGCGAGGTTCCCTTACCAGACGCGGCGCGCGCCGGCGTAATGGCCGCCCCAGTAGCCGCTGAAAACTGATGAGATGACGACGCCGGTGTCCCAGTTCTCGGCGTGGACGAACCGTCCGCCGCCGATGTAGATCCCGTCGTGCGAGTAGCCCGGCCCGTAGGTGTTGGCGAACACGACGATATCGCCGGGCAACAGATCCTGACTCCTGACGCTATAGCCGGCTCCAGCTTGATCGTCCGCGGTGCGGCCCGGGTTGATGCCGAATTCTGCCATCACGTACTTGATCAGTCCCGAGCAATCGAATCCTGTTGACGGATTCGAACCACCCCAGGCATAGGCCATTCCGACGAACTGGACCACCCGGTTGGCGATGGCTTGCCCGGTGTTTGCCGCGGAGGGAGACGGGACCGGCGCCGAGACGCCAACACGAGGCGCTGACCGAGTGACGGCGGTTCGCATCGCCGGACCGAGAAACTCCCCGGCCACCCACCCGACAGAGCCGTCGAACTCGACCTTGTACCAGACTCCCTCGTCGTTGTCGGCCGGGCCGTCAATGACGTAGACGAACCGGGCGCTCCTGACTAATTCCATGATCGGCGCGCCGGTCGATGGTTTGATACGCAGGTTCAGACCGTCGTCGGTGATGACGGCTGCCTCCGAACCGACGTGGACGCCCGCCGGCGCGCCAGACGGGGGGCGCCGATCGGCTTCGGAGGAGGCTCGATCTCCGCGTGTGCTCGTTCGGGCGCGGGCCGTTTCAAGAAGATCGCCGCGTATCCAGCCGTAGTCGCCGTCGAATTCGACCTCATACCAGGCCGTGTCGTCGATCCAACGCGGTCCAGCGAGGACATAGACGTACTTCGCCGGTCCGATCAGCGCGACGACGCGCGCATCGACGGCTGGCTCGGCGCGCAGATTGACGCTTTCGTCGCTAGCGATCTCGGCTTCGGCGCCGATGGTAAGGTGCGATGCCCCGGCCGTGGCAACGGCACCAAACCAGATCATCGTCGCCGCGAGTACGGCAAGGATGATCTGTAATGATTTTGTCACGTGGGCAGGCTAACAGCCGAGCTAGCGAGCGTCAAGCGACGGATGGGCCTTCCGAGATTGCTACGCCGCCGCCTTGAAGAGTGGTTCGGTCGCGGCCGCCAGGGCGCGAAGCTCGTTTTCCTCGCTGGCGGAGAGCGGCGTCGGCTCAGACGCGACGTCGAGCGCCAGCGCAAACAGCTCGGCGTGCCCGGGCGGTATCGCCGCGGCGACACCGAGGCCAAGTGTGAATCGGAGCGCGAGCGACGCCTGTCGGCGATCGGTCAGCGGCTCGTACCAGCACTTCGACCATCCGCGGGACTCCTTGGTCGTGCCGGACGGCCAGGCTGTCCGCGCCATGCCCTTCAATGCCAACATTCCGGCGCCCCGCTTCCGCGCCGCCTCGACGATCTGTGGCCCGAAGTTTCCCGTCAGATAGGTGCTGAAATTGAATGGGCAGAGGATCGAATCAAACGGGAATCGCTCGAAGAGCGCGACGGCGGCAGCGGCCGAATGGGCGCTGAAGCCGAGGAAGCGAGTTTGCCCCTTCTCACGCGCACCCAGGAGGACTTCCATCGCTCCGCCCGGCGCGAAGACCCGGTCGACGTCCTCCATCGTCGTCATGGCGTGCATCTGGTAGAGGTCGAAATGGTCGGTGCGCAATCTTCGAAGCGACTGTTCGAGTTCGGCCTGAGCGCCGACCGCGTCGCGCTTGGCAGTCTTGCAGGCGAGGAAAACTCCCGCGCGGTGCGGTTCGAGGGCCAGACCAAGCTTGGTCTCGGCCTCACCGTTGAAGTAGCTGGGTGCGACATCGAAATACGTGACGCCGCGTGCGACGGCGTCGGCGACGTGCTGGTTCGCCTCGGCTTGCTCGACCTCGCAGCAGAGAATGCCGCCGTAGCCGATGACGGACAGTTTCGCGCCGGTGGCGCCAAGAACTCGGTATTGCATGTCGACCTCCTGGTGGATCCGATTGTGACCGCAAGTATCGGCTACCGGAGCGTGATACGCGGCGAGGCCGACATTGGGGCACGCCAGACATCGCGCCGCGCGCGGGTGAGGTTCTGGCCGGCTGGTTGCCACCGAGTATCTTCCGTGTCATGATGCGGCCATCGGATCAACAGGTGAAAGGAACGGGAATGAGCACTGCTCGCGTGACACGGCGTCGCGTTGTTTTCGGACTCGCCGGGGCGAGCCTACTGCCGGTTCTGGCCGCGTGTGGCGCGGCCGCCACGCCGACGCCGGCGCCAAAGCCAGCCGAGGCGCCAAAGCCGGCCGCGGCCGCCAAGCCAGCCGAGGCTCCGAAGCCAGCGCCGACGAAGCCCGCCGAAGCCGCCAAACCAGCCGAAGCCGCCAAGCCAGCCGAGGCTCCGAAGCCAGCGCCGACGAAGCCAGCCGAGGCGCCAAAGCCCGCGGCCGCGGCGCCGACTGCGCTACCCGACACGAAGGGCGGAAAGTTCAACGTCTGGTACTCGGCGAACTGGAACAAGGTCACCGATGAAGCGATCGGCAACGTCTTCGTGGAATGGGGCAAGAGCAAGGGCGTCGACGTCGAGTGGCAATCGGTTCCGGGCGCGCCGGCGTTCCTTGCCAAGATTTCCGCGACGGTGGCGGCTGGGCAGCCGCCCGAGATCTGTAACGCGTACCGCGACTTCTTCTACGACCAGGGCGAGATGGGCGCGCTGGACGATCTCGTCAATAAGTACAAGGGGCAGGCCGGCGGCATGTTCCAACTGGCCGTCGACTCGAACAAGGCGCCGGACGGCAAGATGTTCGGCGTGCCATACGCGGTCGATTGCTGGCCGGTCCATTGGCGCGAGGATGTGATCAAGCCGGCGCTCGGCGGCCGCTACTTCAAGAACTGGGAAGAGGTCCTCGAAGTCGGACCGAAGATTCAGCAGCCGCCCCGCAACTTCCTGATTGCGTTCGCGCTCGGCCATGAAGGCGACCACGTCAACAACATCGTCAACGTTCTCTGGGACTATGGCGGACGGCTCAACAACGAGGGCGGCGTGCCCGACATCGCCAACAAGGACAACGTCGCCGGTATCGACCTGATCGTCAAGCTGTGGAAGGCGAAGCTGATTCCGACCGAGAGCTTCGCGCAGACGGTTACGTCCTGGAACAACGAGACGTACCAGAAGGCGCGCGGCCTCATGGCGATCAACCCGGCCACGATCATGGGCTGGTTGCTCGTCAACGATAAGGAACTCGGCGAGAAGACCGGCCTCGCGCCGACGCCGGGCGGCCCGAAGGGCGCGTTCTCCGAGGGCGCCGGCATCGGGTTCAACTACTTCAAGAAGGCGAAGATGGCCGACCGAGCGCTCGACGCGCTCGAGTATTTCCTGAACCCGGTGCAGCTCGGCAAGGTCTCGAAGTCGGTCGAGGGGCGCTTCGTTCCCGTATATCGTGACCACGCCAAAGGCGACTTCTGGGAGAAGTCGAAGTTCGCCGAGATGAAGCGTATCGCCGAGGTCGGCCGCATTCGCAACTGGCCGGCGCCAGCGCAACCGTGGCTGGCCGACGTGACCGACGCGAAGTACACGCTGTCGGACATGTTCAACAAGATCATCAACGAGAACATGAAGATCGAGGATGCTCAGACCTGGGCCCAGAAGGAAATGATGACCTCCTACGAGAAGGCGAAGAAGAAGGCGTAGTCGGGCTGAGGTGGTAGTGGGCGGCCTCTCGGAGGCCGCCCACTACGGAGGTGATGATTGGTGCAGCGTCCAGCCGCGCGCTCGGTCGCGATCAACGCGGGCGGCCGTTCCGGCCTTCGCGCGAGCTTGGGTCCCGATTTCTTCCTTGGCTGGGCGATGGCGCTCCCGGTCGTGCTCATCGTGCTGGCGTTGTTGGCGTATCCGTTCGTCGATGCGATCCTGCTCAGCTTCCAGGAACGGTTCATTGGCAAGCAGGGCACCTGGATCGGCTTCGCGAACTACGTCGACTTCTTTACGAATCCAAACAACTACTTCCTGAAGGCGGCGCTCGTCACCGTCCTCTACACCGGTCTCGCGATCGCGGGGAAGTTCGTCGTCGGGACCGCGATGGCGTGCGTCCTCAATCAGGACATTCCGGCGCGAAACCTCTTCCGCGGCATGATGTTCCTGCCGTGGGCCGTCCCGGCGGTCGTCTCGGCATACGTTTGGCGGTTCATGTTCGACACGACTGGGCCGATCAACGGTCTCATTGCTGAGTTTCACCTGGCCGACGATTACATCTACTTTTTCAACGACGCGAAGCTTGCCCTACCGGCGCTGATCCTTGTGACCGTCTGGTCCGGGACGCCGTTCTGGACCATGAACATCCTGGCGGGAATGCAGTCGATTTCGGCCGAACTCTATGAGGCCGCCGAGATCGACGGCGCGGGAACGTTCCAGCGGTTCCTCTTCGTGACCCTGCCAAGCCTCCAATCGGTCTTGGTCGTGACGGCGTTGTTGTCCACGATCTGGACGTCGGCCAATCTTACCCAAGTATTCATTCTGACGGGTGGAGGGCCGAACTACGCGACGACGACGCTGCCGTTGCTCGCCTATCAGACTGCGATTCCGGGCCGTCAGCTCGGGGCCGGATCAGCGATCTCGATGATGATGATGCCGGCATACATCATCCTGGTCTACTTTCTCACCAAGCGCATGCTGCGCCAGGAGTGATGTAGGTGACTGACGCCACTCAGGAGGCTCGCGCGCTATCGCGCCGCGGACGCCGCGCGATTGGCCGAGGCTGGGTCATCGCGACGTACGTCGCGTTGGCGTTCTTCGTCCTATGGACGGTCGTGCCGTTCGTGTGGATGTTTCTCGCCTCGATCAAGACGAACAAGGAGATCTACCAGGAGTTCACGATTCTCCCGAAGCAGGTTTACTTCGGTCACTACCAGGAGCTTCTCGGCGGGAAGTTCGGGGTGTGGCTGCGGAACAGCACCATCGTGTCTCTGACCGTGACGTCGTTGTCGATCGTACTCGGATCGTTCGCCGCCTACGCCGTGACGCGTCTGCAATTCGCCGGGCGCGGCGTCATGGCGCGCGGGTTGATCTTCACCTACCTCGTGCCCGGGTCGCTCTTGTTCATTCCGCTCTTTCAGCTTGTTGCCACCGTCGATCTGGTCGATACCCTGAGTGCCCTCGTCCTCGTGTACCCGAGCTTCACGCTCCCGTTCTGCACCTGGATGCTGGTCAGCTACTTCCGCAGCATTCCGGCCGAACTGGAGGAAGCGGCTCTGATCGATGGATGTGGTCGCCTCGGCGTCCTCTTCCGCATCACGATTCCGCTTTCGGCGCCGGCGATCGCGGTCGTGGCACTGTTCTCGTTTACGCAATCGTGGAACGAGTTCCTCTATGCCCTCGTGTTCACGAGCTCGATCGCGACGCGGACCGTGACGGTGGGTCTCACACAGATGCTGGGTGAGGACGTGTTCTACTGGGGTCAGATGATGGGCGGCGCGATCATCGCGGCGCTGCCGCCAGTGATCTTGTACACCTTCGCGCAGCGTCTCGTCATACGCGGACTTGTCGGTGGAGCTGTCAAGGGATAGGCGCCGGTCCGGCTTCGGCGCGAGCGGCTATTCTTCCAGGCAGTCCACTCTCCGGAGGCACCGTGTCCGCGAAGGTCATCACGCTCGTTCCCGTACTTGCCGACGACGTCCTGGCGATCGCCCGCAAGCTCCTGCCCGAGGGGTATCGGCTCGAGGTCGTCTCGAAGGCTGACTTGCCGGCGCGCATGCCGGACGTCGAATTCCTTCTTGGCATGGAGCCGGGTTGGATCGACGACGAGGTTCTGATCGGCGCCAAGAAGTTGAAGCTCGTCCAGTTGATGAACGTCGGGTACGACTCGTTCAACGTGGAGGGCGCGCGCAGAGCGCGCGTTCCGGTAGCGGTGAATGGCGGCGCCAACGCGATTTCGGTCGCCGAGCACACCATGATGTTCATCCTGGCGCTGCTGAAGCGCCTGGCGCTACTCGACGAGAACGTACGAACGGGTGTGTGGCGCGGTGGCGCCCTTGGCGGCCTGCGCATCCACGAGATTTGGAGCCAGACCGTTGGCATCGTCGGAATGGGACGCATCGGCCAGGAGCTCGTCAAACGCATACGACCGTTCGAACCGAGCGAGATCGTCTACTACGACCCGATCCGGCCGAGCGCGGAGCGGGAGAAGGCGCTCGGAGTTCGCTACCTCCCGTTCGATGAACTGCTCAACGTGTCCGATATCGTGAGTCTGCACGTGCCGCTGATGCCGGAGACGCGCAATATGATCGGTGCGCGGGCGCTGAAGTTGATGAAGCGGACGGCGGTCCTCGTCAACAACAGTCGCGGCGGACTGGTCGATGAAGCGGCGCTCGCCGACGCGCTCACGAACGGCGTCATCGCCGGGGCAGGCCTCGATGTCCTCAGTCAGGAACCACCGCCGAAGGACCACCCGCTCTTCGAAGTCAAGAATGTGCTCCTGACGCCGCACATGGCTGGGCCAACCTGGGAGAGTTACCCGCGTCGATTCGCGAACTGTTTCGAGAACATCGTGCGCGTCGCGAATGGCGGCGAGCCGCAGTGGGTCATCCCAGAGCTGAAGGAACTCATCGGAGCGCCGAGGGCGCGCTGACATTGGACGCCGGCCTCGCGCCGTACGCGGCGAGAGGCAGGTTACGTGGTTCCCTCATCGAATCAAATCGGTGGCGGTGCCGATAATCGACCTACCGTGAAAGCGCGTGCCTTCCTTGGCGCACTGATCGTGCTGGGCGCGATCGCGTTGGCGACTGCGCCGGTGAGTTCAGTTGACGCGCAGGTCATCGCAACCGCCACACCGAGCTTGCCCGATCTCGTCGTCGAGTCGATGGCGATCGAACCCGAAGTCATCGGCGCCTGCACGACCGGTGAATCGATTCTGGGTATTCGCGTCATCGTTGCGAACCGTGGCGGCAACAGCAGCCTGCCATTCGCCGTCGACGTGAATGGTGTGCGCCAACGTCTCAGCGGACTCGGCATTGGTCAGACCGCGACTCTCTGGTACCGAGGGTACAGCACTGGCTTGAACAGCGCGACCGTCGACGTCTCGCAGGAGGTGTTCGAGCGGAACGAAGCGAACAATACGTCGCAAAACCTTTCGTCCGGACTGCGGTTGGCGCCAACCTGCGTGCCGACGCCGACTCAGACATTGACGCCGACGCAAACATTGACTCCGACTCCAACATTTACGCCCACACAAACACCGACGCCGACAATCACGTCGACTCCGACCCCTTTCCTCTCACCGACCGCGACAGCGACCGAGGCGCCGGCGAACGGTGTCGACGTCGTTGTTATGCCCGCCTACAAGCGGATCATCGCCGGAGAGACCGTCCTGATCGAGGTGCGCGTCACGTGGAATCCGGATAGCCTCCCGGTCACCCTATCCCACGCGGGCACAGACGCGGTCTCGCCGAGTGGGTCACCCCAGACGGCCTGGTCTCCCAGCGCGACGGTTCGGGGGGTGGGCGCGGCGCGATTGACGATCGGAACATCCAACACGCTGGAGTCAGGCGCGTATACCTTGACGATAACGGCGACAACCGACCTCGGCGCATCCAGCGTCGAAATTGAGCTCGAGGTCCTGCCGACGACCACGCAGTTCGAGGCCGAGATCGAACGCCGCGCCGAATACTCATCGGCCGGTCCGGAGACGATCCCGCCGTACCGCGGTGGCGACGGCTTTTACTACGAAGCGCGGGTCAACGCGCTGTTGCAGTGGCGCCCCGAGGCCGGGACGTACTTCCATGTCAATACATCGGAACTAATCGACCTGAGCGCGCGCGCGGGGAAGCTCCTCCGGCTTCCGAATACGGTCGGGGAGGAGGGCTCCGGCGGAAACTGGCCGAAGGCGCGCGACATTCGCTTCGGTTGGATGACCGATCCATTGATTGCCGATCGATTCCGTCAGCCGCCGCCCGGTCGATCGGGTGCCTGGGATGAGAACGGTGCGATCACGCTCTACGGATTGCCGATGTCGCGACCAACGCAGCTCGGGCCGTACGTCGTGCAGCGATTCCAGCGCGCCGTGTTTCGGCACTGGGTAGCGGACGTGCCGCGCCATCCGCAATGGAAAGACACGGTATCCGTCATCCCTCTGCATCAGGCCGCCCTGACATTCTTGCCCGAGATCGACCCCATCGCGGCGAGTCAGATCGCGCGCACGTCCCGTCCCGGCGGCACGCCCGCGTTCGCGGGCTACTGGGAGGTCGATGGCTCGGCGTCGAACGGATTCGCGACCGTATCGCTCCTGGCCGAGGACTCGGGCACCGCGCGGGTCGCGATCGGAAACCCGACGAACTCCTGGCTCGAGGTCACGATGATCGGTCCGGCTGGACTCGAAGGCGAACTCGCGCCAGGCGAAACGACGCTGGCGGACTGGCCGGGTCTGACGCCGATGACCTGGATCCTCGAACCGGACGAAAAGGCGACGTTCCACGTCCACCCGAATCTCGTTCACGAGGCATCCGAGGTCCGGCGGGCGTCAGTGACGAATTTCTGGGTTCGGCCGAGCGCACGGGCCGCGATGGCGCGTGTCGTGCAGGCCATCGCGAGCGTGGCCGTGCCCGAGGTCGGCGAGTTGAGCGGACCTCGGTTGTCGGCGTTCTACCGAGCGATGCTTGACTCGGCGGCGCGCACCGGGTCGGCAAGGGCAGGGTGCCTCGTCGCGCTCGATGGAGATGTCAACGCCGGCGACGAGCGAGCGTTCGATCGCAATCTGGCATGCGTCGCGCGTGAACCGTGGACCGGCTGGATCCTGGCTGAGGCCACCGCCGCGATTGGCCACGGGATCGATCCGAACATCATCGCCGGACGCTTGAACGTCGATGCTCTGCGGCGCGCGGTGGCGCCTGATCCGGCCACAGGTTGGTTCTGGTGGGATATCCAGATCGATGGCCGCGATCCCGGCGGACGGGTCCGCGTCAGTCGAACTGGCGTCGCGGCCGGCGGATAGCCGGCGACGCGGCCGTTGCCGACATAGGCATTCCTGTCCTCAATGGAGATCGCGTCGGGTAGTCGGATCCCGCAGTCGGAGTGGCCGGACTGACCGCATCAGACGAGCCAGCGGTTGATGTCGTACGATGGGCGAAGCTGCCCGATCGGTGCATCGCGTTGTACGGCCAGCCAATCGGCAAAACCCCAGCGGGGGCGCCACCCGAGCGATCGGGCAGGTCGCTCGATGTCGTAGAACACGGTGAGCGGAGGAATCGCGATGCCGTGCCTCTGGAAAACCTCGCCAACACCCGGATAGTGCCGTTCATAAACAGCGAGCGCCTCATCGGTTCCGCGTCGGGTCGCGGCGACATCGGCCGCGCTGTACGGAACTGCCGGGGCGATATAGTGCGCCTCCCACCCGGTCGGCGGCGCCGGCGCGTCCACAGCCAGAACGTGTGCGGCGATAACATCCTCCGGGTACAGCCAAGTGCCAGTCAAGAGCCGTGGCCCGATGTGCTCCTCCTCGCGCGGAATGAACGTCGCCGGGCGGAGGACGATGCAGCAAAGGGCATCGACTCGGTGAAAGCGAGCCGCGACTTCCTCACCGATTTGTTTGGTGAGTCCGTAGAGACGCCGCGGCGCCGGAGTGACGTCCTCCCGGACGGGTAGCTCCTCAGGCGCGAATGGACGTCCTCCAAACGGCTCGACGCTGCTTGTTAGGACGACCCTCTTCACTCCCATGGCGACGCAGGCGGCCAAGAGGTGATGGGTCGCCTTGACATTCAAGTCCCAGTAGAAGCCGTCAGCGTACTCCTTCCAGGGATGAATCGAGGCACAGTGAACGACGACCTCGGCACCCGCAACCGCGCGTGCACAACCGTCCGGATCGGTGAGATCGGCCTGCACCGCCTGAATCGATTCAACAGCTTGGACCGATGGGGGAACCGGTCGCAAATCGACCCCGCGCACTGTGTGACGCGCACTGAGATTGATGGCGACGCGTGAGCCGAGGACCCCGGCCGCGCCAGATACCACGACGTGCATGCCGTTACCCCTTCATGCCTGTGACGGTTATTCCCTGAATGAAGTAGCGCTGAAAGAGGGCGAACACAATCAAGAGTGGCAGTACCGTGATCGTTGAGGCGGCCATCAAGCTCGTGAGGTCGATACCCGCCTCGTTTTGAAAGAAGAACAGGCCGACCGCGACAGTGCGCATCTCGCCCTTTTGCAAGTAGATCAGTGGATGAAGGAAGTCGTTCCACGTCGAGACGAACGCGAAGATCGCGACCGCGGCGAGCGCCGGCTGGCAGAGTGGAAGAATGATGTCCCAAAAGAGCCGGAGCTCATTGCACCCGTCAATTCGGCCAGCATCGGAAAGTTCGGCCGGAATGCTGCGCATGTACTGTCGAATAAGGAAGATGCTGAATGGACTACTCGCCAATGCCGCCGGCACGATGAACGGCAGGTAAGTGTTGAGCCAGCCGAGATTTCGAAACAAGATGAACAAAGGAATGATTGTGACCTGAGGCGGCAGAATGATCGTCGCAATCACGAGGATGAAGACCGCATCGCGGCCAGGCCAGGGAATGCGCGCGAACGAGTACGCCACGATCGAGCACGAGAGGACTGTCCCGACCAGGACGACAGCCTCCAGCCCGACCGTGTTGATGAAGTAGCGCGGGAAGTTCGATTGAACCATCGAACGTGAGAAGTTCCCGAAAGTGATCGGGTTTGGAAAGAACTGCAAGTTTCGGGAATACAACTGTGCATTAGTCATCAAAGCCGTGGCCAGCATCCACCAGAGCGGGGCAATCGCGACTAGACCGCCGGAGATCAGGACGACGTACAGGCCGGTCTTGCGCGCCACCGTTCGGATTCGCACGGTTCTGCGCGCCGCGGCGACAGACCTCGTGGGGACGGTGCGATCGACTCCCATGCCGGGATTCATCGCGCGGCCTCTTCTTCATAGTGGACCCAGCGCCTACCGAGCAAGAACTGAGCGATTGTGAGTGCCAGAACGACGACGAATAACACCCAGGCAAACGCGGAGGCGTAGCCCATCTTGAAGTACTCGAATCCGAGTCGGTACAAGTACAAGACGTAGAAAAGCGTCGAGTCGGCTGGTCCGCCGCCAGTCAGAACGTACGCGTACGTGAATATCTGAAATGAACCGATGACCGTCGTGATCATGTGAAAGAAGATCGTGGGCGTGAGCAGTGGCACCGTGACGTTGAGGAAACGCGTCACTGGGCCGGCGCCGTCGATCGAAGCGGCCTCGTAGAGATGCGCCGGAATCGCCTGAAGGCCAGCCAGGTAGATCACCATACCGGAGCCAATACCCCAGAGGCTCATCAGGATGAAGGCAGGTTTCGACCAGTGCATCGAGCCAAGCCACTGCGGACCATGGATGCCCACGATCCGCAGCATCTTGTTCAGCAAACCGAAGTCACCGGCGAAGATCACTGCGAAGACAACCGCCAGCGCAACACCGGATACAACCGACGGAACGAAAATCGCCGTGCGGAAGATGGTCTGTCCGGGCAACTTCTCGTTTGTCAGCATGGCGGCGGCCAGGGCAGCCACCATCACGAGCGGAATGTGAAACAGCGCGTAGAAGGCCGTGTTGTAGAGGCTCGTCCAGAACAACTCGTCGTCACCCATCGCCTGGAAGTTCCCAAGCCCAATCCAGCGCGGCGTCTGGATGATGTTGAACTCGGTAAAGCTGTAATAGAGGGCTGCCACAATGGGTCCGAGGGTGAAAACGAGAAAACCCAGGATCCAGGGCGATGCGAACAACAGGCCGTTGACCACGTCGCGACGCCGCCAAGCTGAAGTGCGCATCGCCTTCCGTTACTTGTACTTGTCGAGTTCGGCCTGAACCTTTGTCCTCGCCGCGGTGAGAGCCTCCTTAGCACTCATCTTTCCAGTGATCGCGTTGTCTGACGCACGGATCATCTCATCCCAGATGAGTTGGCTTGGAGGGATCGGTGGGCGAATGTTCGTCTGTGGGATGAGTCCGATCGTGAAACTGATCATCGGATCTTCCTTGAAGATCGGATCCAGTGCGACAACGGACTTCCGGGTGGGGATCCACGCATGGCGCTTGGCGTACAACACGCCATTGCTCGGCTCGTTCATGAACTTGACAAATTCCCAGGCGATGTCCTTCACCTTGCTGGTGCTGAAGACGACGCTTGACAGCACGCCGGACCATGTCGCGGATTTCTTGCCTTTCGGCGGCGCGGCGTAGCCGAGGACATTTTGAAGTTCCGGCTTTTTCGCCTTGACCTGATCGAACCAGAGCGACCCCGTCGGATAGACCGACATCGACAACTTCTCGGTCATGATGGGCAGGATTCCACCCGCCGCGGCGAGCTGCCCGAAGGCGGTCAGTTTCTCGGCGCCGCCCATGTCCTTGACAAACTGAGTGCACCACTCAAGTGCCTCGACGATCTCAGGTGAGTCGCACGTGACCTGCGTCAGGTCGTCGTTGACGAACTTCCCACCGTTGAGCCAGCCCCACAGGAACAGCCAGGTGTTGCCCGTGAGCTGATACCCGCCGCCGGTGCCGCCGCCCGGCATGAGAGGGACGCCACCGATCCGCTCGATGTCCTCGCCCTTCTTCTTGGACAGCTTGGTTGCGGCGGTCTTGAATTCTTCCCACGTGGACGGCGCCTTTGTGGGATCGAGTCCGACCTCCTTGAAGTGATCCTTGTTGTAGAAGAGAGCACGCATGTCCCAGTAGTAGGGCAAGGCGTACAACTTGTTCTTGTACTTGCTAGCGTCGATCGCGAGCTTTTCCCAGTCGCCGAGATCGAGTT
Organism: Chloroflexota bacterium; assembly: GCA_004297775.1. Taxonomy (GTDB): domain Bacteria; phylum Chloroflexota; class UBA6077; order FW602-bin22; family FW602-bin22; genus FW602-bin22. Next base: position 109,753 of record SCUE01000005.1, read on the forward strand.
TGTCAGCCTTGACATTGTCGTCTAGCGGAGCCAAGAACCCAGTCGCCGCGAGCTGTGGCACGCGCTGATCGTCGATCCAAATGGTACTGTCGATCTGTCCGCCACCACCTACGGTCGTCGTAATCTGCTCCATGAGCTTGGCCCAGACGCCTTCGATGAAGGTCACCTTGACGTTCGGGTTCTTGGCCTCGAACGCCTTCTGGACGTCCTCCTGGGTTTGACCGCGGAGGTCTCCCGGCGGTTTTCCGAAAGGCGAGATCAGCACGAGCTCGGTCATCTGACTGGACGCCGCGGCGGGTTTCGCGGCGGGTGGCGCGGCGGCGGGGGCAGCGGACTTGACTGGCTCGGCTGGCTTTACAGGTGCCGGGGTTGGCGTCGGTGAACTACACGCCGCCAGAATTGCCCCGACCGCGGTCGTTCCGATAGTGAGCACGCGACGCCGACTGAAAGTTGAACGGAGCGATCGACCTAAGGACTCCATGGAATCTCGTTCCTTTCCTGATCACGATGCGCAATGATTGGGGACTCGACCAGTGATCAATGCCAGCGATCTCAAACGGGCGATAGGCCTATCTCCTCCGTCACAGCAGGTGAATCCCACCATCGACGTGCAAGCTTGCGCCTGTGATCCAGGCGGCCGCGTCTGACGCCAGGAAGGCGACAGCGGCGCCGACGTCCTCGGGACGTCCGGGCCCCCCAAGCGGCGGGCCACCACGTTTGTGACCCGCCGCGGTCACTGCCTCGCGGATCAAGTCGCGCTCTTGGCGCGAACGCTCCTCAGAAAACAACGTTGACGTAACCGGCCCGACGCGAACGGCGTTAACTGTGATGCGATGAGGGGCGAGCTCGAGCGCGAGGTTGCGCGTCAGTGCTTCGACCGCCGCCTTTGACGCGCAATAGGCGGCGTAGCCTTCGTGAGCTTCGTCCGCGAAGTGGGAGCCAGTGCACACGATCCGACCACCGTTTCCGGCGACGATCATGAGTTGAGCCACTGCCCGACTGCACAAGAACACTGAGCGCACGTTAATTGCGAAGGTGTCATCCCAGGCGGCGGTATCGTGACGAACGAACTGACGCACCCGAACGGCCCCGGCATTGTTTGCCAGAATATTCACGCGACCGAATACCTGGACGATCTGATCAAATGCGCGCTGGACCTGCTCTTCGTCGGTCACATCGGCCACAATCGGCGCGACCCGTACTCCCAACGTCTCCAACTGGCCCTGGACGCCCACCAAGTCACTTCTCGTGCGCGATACGATGGCTATTTCGGCGCCAGCTGCGGCCAGCGATCGAGCAATGCCGACACCGATGCCACGCCCCCCACCGGTGACCACCGCGACGCGACCCGCGAGTGGCCTTTCAACCATCACAGGGTTTCCTCCGAGCCCGCGCCGGCACCACCCTCCAGGAGCGCAAGGAGCCCGCCATCCACGACCAGCGTGGCGCCTGTGATGAACGACGCATCGTCGCTACACAGAAACGCGACCGCCTTACCGATGTCCTCGGGTTCGCCAATTCGACCCATCGGCTGACGCTCGGCGACTGTCCGCTCCATACGAACTGGGTCACCCGAGGCGTCGAAGATGCCCTGCACCAACGCCGATCGTGTCCAGCCTGGACACACGGCATTCACGCGAATACGCTCCCGCGCGTAGTCGAGGGCCATGGTCCGAACAAGGGCGATCTGGCCCGCCTTTGTCACGGCATACGGCGAGCAGCTCGCGGTGGTGCGAAATGCGTGAACCGAGGCGATATTCACGATCGAGCCACCACCCGCCCGACGGAGTTCGGGAAGCGCGTACTTCGAGCAAAGGAATGAGCCCTTCAGATTTGTGCCGAGGCACAGGTCCCACTCCTCGGACGTCAAGTCCTCGATCGTCTTGTACACCCCAATCGCGGCGTTGTTGACCAGGATGTCCAGGCGACCGTAGTGTGCGACGGTCCCGCGGACTAGCTCTGTGACATCCCGCTCTTGGCTGACGTCGCAGCGGATCGCGATGGCGTCACCGCCGCCATCGCGAATCGCCTGGGCGGCTCCGTCACCAGTTGGCCGCCTATCACGGTTCGCGATCACGACCCGAGCTCCGGAAGCGGCAAGAACCGCGGCGATGCCGCGACCAATTCCGAGGCCGGCGCCCGTTACAATGGCAACCTTGCCGTCGAGCCTCTTGGCCATGCCTGTCTCCTAGCGCGCTGCCGCGCTACTGAACGACGACCGCGGTCCCGTGGGCGGGAACCGAGATCTCCTGCTCTGCCCGGTAGTCGATTGGCGATTCGCCGGGGCGATATAGCCGACCCTTGGACGGGCGGTCAGTCGCCGCGACGCGCGCGGCCGTGGGTTCGTCCTGGTCGTTCATGAGGACGACTGCGATTGAGCCATCCGTGGCGCGATGCACGCCGTACTCGATTGACCCGGCAACCTCGGCGTCGAGGCGATCGCGGAACACCCCGTTCATCAGGTGTCCGGCCAGTTCGCGCCGGATCACGTTCGTCGATTGCGCGTAGGCGGCCAGCGCTGACGCGTCCGCCAGACTGCCACGCCACCGCTTGATCTCGAAATCGAGTGGATAGCCAAGCATTAGCGCGAAGTTCACTCGGTCGAAATCGTACATATCAATGAGGACGGTTTGGATCGTCTCGGGAAACGTGTACTTCCGCAGGCGGCTCTCTTCTCTCGAGCCCTTGTGGCGGCAGTAGCCGATCTGCACCCATTGGTACAAGGCGTCCCACGGCTCTTCGCCGCAGATCACGAAGTCGAGCCCTTCGGCATCGAGGGCTGCTCTCAGACGATTCAGGAACTCGTAGTTGCCGGCTGCGAGTGCAGTTCCGGGATTGTGATTGTGCGTCGGGTCGTAGCAAAGGACTGGCGCGGAGCAGATCTGGTCGTACTGAGTGCCATCGGCACCCAGCTTCGCCATCTTGATCGTCTCGCCGATGATCAAGTCCTGCCACTCTTTGACAGCGGGACACATGATGGCATAGCGACCACGGCTTTGATGAATGATGCGGGTATCGAGCGTGTCGTAGCCGTAGTGATTCTGGATTACCTCGCCGTCGCGGTCTTTGGTCGCGAGGCGAATGAGGTCCTTCTTGAACCGTTCGGTGTTGGCATGTGCACGATTGTTCTTTGAGAACAACAGCACGCGTACGCCCTTCTTGTGGGCGTCATCTATGGCTGCGCGCAGGCCCTCTTCGCCGCCAAGCCGCGGTTCAGGCGAGAAGTCCGGGTATCCACGTTCGATACCACCAACGTGGAACCCAACCAGATTGATGCACGGGAAATCGTACTTCTTTGCGGAGTCCGAGAGCGCCGGCACATCCGCGAACCGGTGATGGATTGCATCGGACTGCGTGTACATAATCGTGTGCTGCCAACCCGTGAAGTCGCGGACCCAATCACTCGGAGATGGCAGTTTCATCCAGGTGAGCGCCCAGGCGCGGTAGCGATCAGCCGCCGCATGCCAGTCGCCCCTGTGTGGCCAAATCACCGAGTTAGGCGAGACCCAGCGTGCACCCGACTGCACGAATGGGTGCTTCGTGACTGCGATGTGGATACCGCTTGCGACTGCCGGCGGGATCCAACCGTTGCAGGGGTCGGTGTGCGGCTGTTTCTCCAAATGGAAGCAAGTCGTTTGGCCCGATGCGTCCTCAGAGGAGATGTAGAGACCCTCTTCACCGTTGTGCAACTCGACAAACTGCATGCCCATGGGACGCGGATACCAGATCGCGCGGCATGGCCACGGGTATCCCCAATTCGGAGCTTCGTCCCGGAAGTTACGCCATGGATCGCGTGTGTCGTCCGGCAGCAGGATCGTCTTGGCTGGATCACCCACACCCTGGAAGCCACCGACGATCGGTCCCCACACTTCTTCCACGATGTGGGGCGAGCGATTGTCAACCTCGATGGTGACATTGGCAGCATCGGTCAAGCGCCAGCGCATCGTGACGCCGATGTCGAGCCGTCCGTTGACGCTTGTCACGCCGTTCCAGTGCAGGACAGCCTCGCTATCGTTGATGGTGATCATTGGCGTCGCCTGTTCGGTGCCAAACACGTAGTTGGCGACGTAGTCCGGCAGCGGCACGAGCAGCCTGAAGCTCGCACCGAGGCGCGGCTCGCTGACGAGTTCGGTGCCGGTCAATTGGTTGCGCAGGCTGACGAGGCTGCCGGTTGCGGCGTCGAACCGAACTGAGATCTGGCCGTTCGAAATTTCGCGATAACTCGCCACGAAGTCCTCCCTAGTGGAAATGGTTGTCTGAATGGCGGCTAGAGTTTTTGAAGAATGCGCTCCTTAGCCCGCGCAATATGCGTGCGCATCACACGCTCGGCGTCGGCGGGAATGCGGGTCCGTAGGGCGGCGATGACGTCACGATGCTCGATGTACGTCTGCGCGATCATCTGCCCGTGGCTGTGGGCGAAGTACATCAAACGCATGGTGGGACCTGCGAGACGCCGAAAGGCATCGCGCACGTAGAGGTTGCCGCCAGCGTCCGCGATCAGACTATGAAACAAGATGTCACGCTGAACCGTGTCGAAGAGATCCGCGGCCTCGCCGGCCCGCTCCATTGCGCGCGTGGTTTCATCGAGGTCGTCGAGCTGCTGGTCAGTTGCGCGTTCGCTGACGAGCCTTGCCAAGAGCCCCTCGATCGCCTGTCGGGCTTCGTACGCCTGCTGAAGCTCGAAGATCCCGATTTCGGCGACGGTCATTCCGCGCCGCGGGACCGAACGCACGAGGTACTCCTCAACCAGTCGGTGCAGCGCCTCACGCAACGGGGTACGGCCGCAGCCGAGACGCTGCATTAGGGTAGTTTCGATGATCGGCGCGCCTGGACGCAGTTCCAGCGTGATGATTAGTCGCCGGAGATCGTGTGCAACGCGATCACTGATGCGATCCGCGGAAGCGTCTTCCGGCCCCAAGCCGGAAAGCACGGCCGTGACTCGGGCCGCCTCGCTCAAGCGCCGTTACCCATCTTGCGCACCGAACTTCGCCCCCAGAACCATTCCGCTTCTTGCGGCGATCGTAATATACGCCTGATACACAAGTCAATATCCTTTCAGAGTACTGGCGATATATTTTCTGTTGATAGCGTCGAGACGTGGCCCGGCGAAAATCGACCGTGCTCGCTCCCAGAGCTTGCTGGATGGCTGCCGGTTCGAGCGCAGACTACACTGGCGCCCGATCGGACTCGCACAACGAACGAATCCCAGCGCGACGGCACGTCACTGCCTTGCGGTCGTGTCGTCTCGCCCCGGCCTACCTTGGTCGCGATTGAGGCGCGAGTGCCGACTCGGCTAGCCAGCCGCGTCGCAGGCCGTCGAAGGACCGCACGGCGTAGAAGCGATCCGGGCTATCGCCATAGGCAGCGATCAGCAACACGCTCTCGCCAGGCTGTACGACGACGCCATTGCGATCTGCGCCGCCGCCCGGCGCTTCACTGAGGAACACCTGTCGCGAAAGCGGGCGTCCGCTCCGCTCGTCGACCTCCGCGATCTTGCTGAGGTAGCTGTCAATCGGCGTACCTTCGACTCGCACGGCCCCGACCCACGATGGCGTCGATTTTGGTGGCGGACTGACTCGATCCATCACGGCGCGCCGAAGTCCGCAGCCGTTTGAGGTGGCCACGAGCACCGCAATCGCGAGCCAGGCAGCGAGCGCGGGTCTGCGTCTAGCCAAAGGTCGTGAGACGCGGCGAGATCGGCACGACAACCCGATTGGCTGCCCGGTACGGCGTCCCATAGACGGCGTACAAGTTCCCGTCCGACGATCCGACATAGACGAGACCCTCGCCGCCGATCATTGGAGATGAGGCGCGTGGTCCGTTTTCCGATGGTCCATGCAGGGTGAACGCCCAACGGACCAGCCCGCCCGAATCGATCGCGCAAAGCATCGCGCTTGGGCTGCCGCCGGGCCGAATCGCTTGTACAACGATGACGCCGTCGGCGCCGACAGCCGGCGTGCTGGTGACGCGGCCGCCCGGCAGGCAGGAGTTCGTTCTCCAGCGCAGGCCGCCGTTTTGATCGATCGCGTAGACGTATTCACCGGCGCCGATGTAGGCGGTGCCGGCCGCGTCGGTCGCGGCCGACGAGTAGAGGATCGCATCGTCGGTGCGATAGGTCCATCGAAGGAGACCGCTGGCCGTCAACGCGTGCAAGCCGCTCGACGATCCGACATAGATGGTGCCGTCCGGACCGATCGACGGCGACGACGAGGTGAAGCCGAGCGTTTCCGAGGTCCAGCGGCGTGTGCCGCTCGCGCCGTTGATCGCGATCAGCGTTCCGGACGGTTCGAACGTGCCGACGTAGATCGTGCCGTCGGCGGCCAGCGCGGGCGACGAACCCCCGAGAACGCCGACGGCGGACGTCCAACTCGCGGCCCCGTTGACGACGCCGTAGAGGTTCCCGCCGGCCGTGGTGGCGACGCCGAAGTAGATGGTCGGGTTCGTCACGTTGTTGGAGTTGACAAGGAGGGCAAACGCTGGTTCGATCGTGCCGGACGCGGCGGCGCTGAAACTCCAGCGTGTCGTGCCGGTACTGTTGAGCGCATACAGAATGTTGTTGGTCAGGTCGGCACCGATTGCGTAGACGGTTCCGTCCTGCCCGACCTGAACGGGACCAGACCGCAAGCCGACCTCACGCCGCCATCGGAGTTGCCCGTCGGCGCCGATGGCGTAGACGAAGCCTCCGGCGCCGAAGTAGATGCTGCCGTCCGGGCCGAGGACCGGTGCCGAGACGATCGACGTGGAGGCGGCGTTGTACCGCCAACGTTCGAGCACCGTCGATGGCACGCGCGCGGACGAGCGGCCAGAATGCCGTTCGTCGTGCATGTACTGAGACCATTGATCGGCCGGAACCGTCGGGGTTGCATTGGCGGCTGGCGTGCTCGTGGGTGCGCTGCCAGGTGCATCGATGACTCCCTCTTCGACCGCGGCAACCGCCGAAATCGACCGCGATCCACCGACAACGTAGATCCGGCCGTTCGTTGCGATCGCGGCGCCGAGGCCCGTGCGCGGAATGCTGAGACTGTTCCGCGTCGTCCAGTTGCCAGATGCGATCTCGTACTCCTCGACGAGGGCGAGATCGCCGGTGCCGTTTCGACCGCCGATCGCGTAGAGCCGGTTGTCGGATGCGACGACGAGCGCGAGGTCCGCGCGCGCGGTCGGCATCGCCGATCGCGTTGTCCAGGTGTTCGTCGCCGGATCGAACTCCTCGAATGTCCCGAGGAATGCGCCACTGGCGACGCCGCCGAGGGCGTACACGCGACCGTTCGCGGCCGCGACGATCGCGAGGCCGGAGCGCGCGGTCGGCATCGCCGTTCGCGCCACCCACCCGTTTGCTTGCGGGTCGAACTCTTCATTCGTTGCGACTTCGACGCCGCCGGAATTCAATCCTCCGATGGCGTAAATCCGGCCATTCGTCGCGGCGGCGACGCCGAGTCCGGATCGCGCGGTGGGCATCGCCGCCCGCGACAGCCATTGATTGGTCGCCGGGTTGTACTCCTCGTTGGCGGTGACCGGGGCGACTCCGCGAAACCCACCGATCGTGTAGATGCGACCGTTGGTGGCATAGGCCATGCCGGCCTCTTTGCGCGCGGTTGGCATCGCGCTCCGGGTCGTCCAGCGCCGGGTGGCGGGATCGTACTCTTCGAGCGTCGCGAGCTCGGTCGCGTAGTCGGTGCCGCCGACGGCGTAGACCTTTCCGTTCCCGGCCGCGGCCATCGAGAGGCCGAGTCGAGCCGACGGCAGGCTGGTTCGGGTCGTCCATTGATTCGTGACCGGGTCGTATTCGTCGATCGTGGCCAGGTAGCCGGAGGCGTTCGAGCCGCCGATCAAATACAGGCGACCGGATGACGCCGCGACCAGCGATGCGCCAGTCCTGGCGACGGGTAGGCTCGCCCGGGTCGCCCACGTGTTGGTGTCGGGATCGAACTCCTCGAACGTTGTCGTGGCAGCGCCGCCGGCGACCGTCCCACCGGCTACGTAGATGCGCTGGTTCGTCGCGAGCGCCGCCGCCGAATCGGCGCGGGCGGTCGGGAGCGCAGCACGCGTCGTCCAGACTCCCGCGTTCGGGTCATATTCGTCGACATTGCTCAGATAGGTGGTCGTCGCCGTCAGCAGGCCGCCGAAGAGATACACGCGACCGTTTGCGCCGGCCGCGGCCGAGGCGGAGGCGCGCGCGGCGATCAGCGCCGCGCGCGCCGTCCACGTATCCGTCGTGGGGTTGTACTCGTCGACATTGTTGACGACGGCGCCGGTTGAGTTCGCGCCGCCGATCGCGTACACGCGACCGTTGGCGCTGGCGGCGGCGATACCGCGTCGGGCGACCGAGAGTGCCGCGCGCGACGACCAACGATCCGCGAAGGCATCGTACCGCTCGACACTGGCGGTGACCGCGGCGGCGCCGGTCCACGTTCGGCCGCCGATTGCGTACACGAGGCCGTCGCTGTTCAGCGTCACGCCATGTTCCGAGCGCGGATTCGACATCGTGCCGCGGCTGACCCAGGTTCGGCCAATGGGGTCGTACCGATCGACGCTGGTGAGGTAGCCGCCATTCGTCGCGACTGCCGAGCTGTATCCACCGACCACGAGCACGCGGCCGTCGTTCAACGTGACTGCGCCCGAGTTGACGCGCGTGACGAAGGTGTCGGATAGCCGCGTCCAGGTGACATAACCTGGCTCGGCGTGCGTCAGCAGCGGGCCACGCCAGGCCAGGCTGAACACGGCGGCAACGGCGATGCCGAGCGCCAGAAGTCGACTCGTCGGGCGCACGTTCACCGATAGTATCGGGCGGAAAATTAGAAAGGTCAGGCTAGAATCGGCCGGTGCCGAGGGTAGCGATCATCCTGGGTACGCGTCCAGAGGCGGTCAAGATGGCCCCCATCGTCCTGGCGATGGCCGAGGCGCCCGATTTCGAGCCCCGAGTCATTTCGACCGGGCAGCACCGCGAGATGCTCAACCAGACGCTGGCGGTTTTTGGCATTCGGCCGGATCGCGACCTGGACTTGATGCGGCCGGGCAGCACGCTGTCGGACGCTCTATCGCGGCACGTCGCGGCGCTGGATGTCGCGTTGGCGGACGAGCGCCCCGACTTCGTCCTGGTGCAGGGTGATACGACGACCGTGCTCGCCGGGGCCCTGGCGGCCGCCTATCGCCGCATTCCTCTCGGGCACGTGGAAGCGGGTCTGCGCGTCGGGACGCTCGACGAACCGTTTCCCGAGGAGATCAATCGACGCGCGACGACACCCCTGGCGACGCTGCACTTCGCGCCGACTCGGCGCGCGGCCGAGAACCTCTACCGGGAGAACGTGCCGCGGGAGCGGGTGTTCGTGACTGGAAACACGGTCGTCGACGCGCTCGGGATCATCGCGGGACGGCTTGGGTCCGGGTCGGGCCGTTCGGGTTCGGTGACACGGACGATCCTCGTGACCCTGCACCGTCGGGAGAATCTCGGGGAGCCGATGGCCGAGGTCTGCCGGGCTCTTCGTGACATCATCGACCGGTTCGACGATGTCGAGATTGTGTTTCCGATGCATCGCAATCCGGCCGTGCGCGAGGTGATCGGGCCGATCCTCGGCGATCATCCGCGGGTGCGCCTCGTCGAGCCACTTGACTACGTTGAGCTGATTGGCCAACTGCGTGATGCGTATGTCTGCGTCACCGATTCGGGCGGAATCCAGGAAGAGGCGCCGACGTTTGGGACGCCAGTTCTGGTGGCGCGTGCGACGACCGAACGGCCGGAGGCGATCGAGGCCGGCTGCGCCCGGCTGGTGGGAACGGCGCGGATCGCGGTCCGATCGGCACTGATGGAGCTCCTCAGCGACGCCGCGGCGCGGGAGAAGATGGCGCGGGTCGGCAATCCGTTCGGTGACGGGCACGCCGCGGCGCGCATTCTCGACGCCATCCGTCGCTACTTCTCCGGGCGCGGGTAGCCGTTGGCGCGAATGGGCGTCGCAGATGGGTTCGGGGCTCTGAGTCCTACCTGGCCGGAGGAATCGTGAGAAGCGCGTAAGAAACGGCGCGCCAAACGAACGTGGACAGGACCCGGTGGTAAGATGCTCTCAGTTGGATAGGTGAGCCCGTGCGGCGACGAACGAAGGTCATCTCGGGTTTGGCGGTGGCGGGCGCCACGGCGGGTCTGGCGACCCTGGTGGCATTTCGCGTCCGCGCCAACCGCGCGACGGTGAGATTCGACGACGGACACAGCGCGGTCGCGACCGTGCTATCGACTGGCGAAGTCAGCGTGACCTGCGCGTGCGGTCGACCCGATTGCGATCACGGCCACGCCGCGGCAGTCGTCGCGGCCGCGCGCGTGCCGCGAGCTGGCAACGCGCTGTGGCACACGCTTCGGCGTTCGCTCGACGATCTCGTGCGCCGTCCGTCGGCCGAGAACGCTGAGACCACCGCCGGCGTCGGCCAGGGCGTGTTCGAGACCGAAGGGCTCACGATGACGCGTGGTGGAGATCACACCGTCGCCCGCTAACGGTCATAATGGCGCCGAATCCTGATTGGAGGCGGCACAGTGACCGATGCATCGCCATTCCTTCTCAGCAAGGACACGCTCAGCCTGACGGTGGATGCCGTCATCAAGGCGAAGGGCCCTGGTAAGTGGGGGGAGCGTATCAAGGTCGATGACAAGTTCACGATCACAGTGATTCAGCAACCACCGGGCACGCCAAACGACCACCACTACCACCTCGAAAATGAGGTCTGGTATATCTACAAGGGCGAGTTGACCTGGCAGTACGAGCATCACCCGAAGCCGGTGCGGGTGAAAGCCGGCGATTTTGTGTTCGCGCCGGCAAATCTGTGGCACCACATCGAGCCGGTCGGGACCGAAACGACGATTCGGATCGCCATGACGCCGACGGGCGAATTCCACCGCTATGATCGGCCCGGCTGCAAGCAGCTTCCCAAGGAGTAGTCTCTCGTGCCCGATAAGAAAGTCCGCGTCGCAATCATCGGAGCCGGCTGGGCCGGCCAGACCCACGCCCGTTTCTACAAGCAACTTCCGTTCGTCGAGATCGTTGGCTGGGCCGACATGGTGCCGGGCAAGGCCGGTCAGGCGGCCGCGGCGGCTGGCATCCCGGCGGACCGCGTCTTCGACGACTACAAGGAGATGCTGGCCAAAGTCGAGATCGACGGCGTCAGCGTCTGTACCTTCAACATGGGTCACCGCGAGCCGGCCGTCTACGCGCTGCAGCAGGGCAAGCATGTCCTGCTGGAGAAGCCGATGGCGGCCACGCTTGAAGACGCGACCGCGATCATGCGGGCCTGGGAGAAGACCGATCGAATCTTGATGGTCGGATTCCAGCCGGATTTCTCGGCTCAGCATCAGGCCGCCAAGCAGATCGTCGACTCCGGTGTACTGGGCGACATCTACTATTCGGAGGCGACGACTCACCGTCGGTTCGGCATTCCGGGCGGCAACTTCGTCAAGAAGTCGACCGCGGGCTATGGCACGCTCGTGGACACGGGTGTCTACGCGATCCACAACAACCTGTGGCTGATGGGCGATCCGAAACCGGTCAGCGTCACCGCCATCACCGGCAATCCGCTCGCCAAGGCCTACAAGGGCGTGCGGCAAGCCTTCGGCGGACCGTGGACGGCATCCGAGTTCGAGGTCGAAGAGTATGCGTTCGCGTTCGTTCGGTTCGACAACGGCTCGGCGATGACGATCAAGTCGACCTGGGCGGCGCACGCCGACACGCTCGGCCGGACCTTCTTCCTCGGCACGAAGGGCGGTCTCGCGCTCGATCCGCTTGAGTTGTACGTCAACCAGC
>SCUE01000006.1 GCA_004297775.1 Chloroflexota bacterium
CTCGGCACTCGCAAGAACCTCTTCGACCTCCGCCGCGTCGCCGTCGTCCACAACCTCCACGTCATCGCTCGACGCTACCCTGCCAAAACCGCCGCATGATTACTGGGCCGGCGCTCTAGCCAAGCGTCGCGGCGATCACGGCCGTAAGGGCGACGGCCAGCAGGATCGCGTTCATGGTGAAAATGGCCAGACCGGTTGCGAAGACTACCCAGTGCGTCGGCATCAACTCGTACCCTCTGGCTATTAGTGTGCAAGACAAGGATCGGCCTGGCGGTGACAATTGCGTATCGGATCACCCCTGAATCGGCGACGAATCCCGCCTGACCCTTGCGCCGGGAATCCCCGGCCGTCTACGGCATGCGACGTAGGGGAAGTACGGAGGGGAATTCCGGCGTTCGCGGATTACACGCCACTCCCGCGCCCGATAACGTCAATACACACATATGGCGAATCGACGTCGAACCTCGGTCATAGGCTCGTCGGGCGCGATTACCGCGGCCGCGGGCGCGATCTCGATCCTCGTCATCGCCGCAATCTTCGTGGTCGGCCTTGCCGCAACACAGTCACAAGGAGTCGATCAGCGAATCCTCACCGCCGAGTCCGATAAGGCCAGGCAAGAAGTCATTGTCGTCGCCTCGGGCTCGACTCGCCGCGACACGCCAATCGTCGCGCCGGCGCGCCCCGAATCAATCGAATCGCCGACGCCCACCTGGTGGCAGCGCGTCACCGACGAGCAGTCCGCCTGGCTGAGCGCCGGCGGCGTCCAGGCGATGGCCGCTCGCCCCCTGACGAACGGCATCGCTCGGACAACGCCCACGCCGGCGGCCCGTACGCGCAACGAACCGCCACCCCCGATCGATGCGCGCGCGATAATCGCGGCGGCTCGCGACGCCGGCGGATTGCGAACCGCCGAAAACACAATTGCTCCGGCGGTTCGCGCGACGCGAACTCCGGTCGCCGGCGCGCGGGCTACATCGTCGCCGCGACCCGGAACAGCCGTGGCACCAGAGAGCGATCCGAGCACACTGGCGGCGCGACGGGCGAGTCTCAGGGCCGCTGCCGTCGCGCCAACGCAGCGCACCCTCCGCCTGCCCGAGTGGACCTTCCCGACGCCGACAGCCGGCGCCACACGCACGGTTCACCCGCGCGCGAGCGCGATCGCGACGGCCATCGTGACGAAGCTGCCAACGCTCAGAAACGGCGAAAACAAGTGGGGCGTCGGAATCTATCGCGACTCCGGTCACCTGATCGAGGTCGCGCGCCTGACGCGGCCGGGAGTCATCCTGCTGATGGATCCGTCGCCACAATTCGCCCGCGCGATCCGTGAAGCCGCTCCCGACGCGTTCATCGTCGGTCGCCGGTACCGTCGCGAGGACGACCAACCGCTTGACAGACCGACGGAACGGGGCGAGGAGATGGCCGACTACGTCGCCGAACTGGCCGTCCCCTTGAAAGGCATCGTCGATGCCTGGATGAGCTACAACGAGGTCCTCGGCTCGTCGCCGAGCGCGGACTACGCCGCTTACGATGCCTTCCAGGTCGCGTTCGCGCGGCGGCTACAGGGGAGCTACGGCGTATCGGCCGTCGCCGCGAACGACGGGTCCGGCGCACTGGAACCGGACGAGTACCCGCGCTACTTCGCCAACGCGATCCGCGAGAGCCATTTCTTTGGCGTTCACGCCTACTCACCGCCGGCGACCGCGTCGATGCGGTACGACGCCGAGTGGAACGCGCTGCGCTATCGCAAGATCCACGACGCGCTCGAGCGTGCCGGGATCAAGGACAAGCGCATGATCATCACGGAGTCCGGCCTCGGCGACGGTTTCCGACCGGGACTGATCGACGACGACACCATGGCGCGCGAGTTTGCCTGGTTCTCGCGCGAATTGATGAAGGATGCCTACGTCATCGGCCACGCCGCGTTCGGCCTTTTCGACACACGCGGCGACTGGCCGCGATTTGAACTGACCGACACACAAGTGCCGCGCCTGACGCGCGCGCTGCTGGACGGTGCCTCTACCTAACGGTCGCCGTCAGCTCCCATCGAAGGCGGATCGCACTCCGGACCAGACCGTTTCCGTTTCTCGGTAGCGCCGCCGCGAGAGACAGTACGACGACACCTGGGTACCGGAGCCGTACAATCCGCTCGATGGAGGGCCACGGTGGATCGATTCAACGCGGTCTTTGAACAGGTTGGCGACTGGTGGATTGGCTTCGTTGAGGAGCTGCCGGGCGCGAACGCACAGGGTCGTTCGCTCGACGATGTTCGGGAAAACCTGCGTGAGGCGGTCCAACTGATCCTGGAAGCGAACCGTGAACTCGCCCGACGCGAATCGACCGGGAAGACGGTTCTGCGCGAGGAACTGGTCGTGCCGTCCGCGTGAGGCGAACAGCCCTGCTGCGTCACTTGCGCGCCCAGGGATGTTTGCTTCTGCGCGAAGGTGCGCGCCATTCGATCTTCTGGAACCCAACGAACCGGCGAACCTCGGCTATGCCGCGGCACAGTGAGATCGTCGATCGACTCGCGTCCAAGATATGCCGTGATCTCGGAGTTCGCGAATTTCCAACGTAGGCGCGCAATGCGCGCGTCGGGCCGTGCTGTGGCTGCCGCTCGAGCTCCACTCAGCGAATTGACAGACGGTCGCCGTTAGCTCCCGAAAACGACGCCGAGCTTGATGCTCTGCTCGGGGTGCTCGTCGACGTACTCGCGGTACGCGTCGACGACCTCGTTGAAGTGGACGATCGGATGGATGATCGGCTCGGCGTTGAGGCGACCCGATGCCAGGAGATCCCACGCCGCGTCGGCCTGACGACGATTGTCCCACCGGGGATGGTCATCGTGCGGCTCGCTCTCGGCCCGGGGAAAGACGAGCCGGGGTCGGTTGAAGTGCGCCTCGCGTCCCAGATCGAGTCCGCCACGAATCTCGCCGTACCAGGCGATCACCGCGACCGTGCCGCCGAACGCCAGACCGCGAATTGCGTGGTGCAGCGCCCTCGGATTGCCGCTTGCCTCGATCGCGACATCCACGCCGAGTCCGCCGGTCGCCTCCCGCACGATCATTCCGGCATCGTCCTCGGATGGATCGATCGTCATATCCGCGCCAGTGTTCAACGCCACCGAGCGGCGCGCCGCGATCGGATCGACCGCCAGGACAAGCGCCGCGCCGGCCAATCGGGCGATCTGCACCGCGACGAGTCCGATCGCGCCCAGTCCGAAGACCGCCACGCGGTCGCCAATCCGCACGCCGCCATCGCGCACGCCACCGAGCGCGACCGTAGCCGGGTCGAGACACACTGCCGCCTGCCATGTCATACCTGGCGGAAGCTTGCGTACGCCCGGATACGCGCCCGGACCGGCCCACGACCATAGATGCGTCTCACGAAGCGGACCGTAACCGGCCACGATGTCGCCGACCCGCACACCTTGGACTCCGGCGCCGACCTTCGTGACGTCGCCGACCGCGATGTTGCCGAGCGGGCGCGGGAACGACTTCGGCGTGTCGCGATCATCGACGAATAGGCGCCGGAGCGGATCCCACCGCGACGAGGCGAACGGACTGTCGTCACGGTACATGTGCATCTCGGTGCCGTGCTTCGGCGCGCCGTACATCGTGCGCACGAGGATCTCGCCGGGGCCGGGCGCCCGATCGACATACTGGCGCAGTCCAGGGCTGCGGGGTCCGATCGCGATCAGTTCACGCGGCACGGCGGGGATTATCGCGCTCTGACGGCGCGGCCGGATAGCGACCGCCCATCACCGTGGGTGAACCTTTCGGAAGGCACTCGGCTATTCGTCTGCGTGACCGCCACGGCACGGACGCGCGAATTGCCATGACGTCGATCATGTGATCGAGAATCGACGGAAGAATGGACGACGCGCTCGACCTCTTTTCGCCGGCAGTCCGAACCTGGTTTCGGTCGCATCTCGGCACGCCAACGCCGCCGCAGGCGATGGCCTGGCCGTCGATCCGACGCGGCGAAAACGTCCTCGTCGTCGCGCCAACCGGGTCGGGCAAGACGCTCACGGCGTTTCTGTCCGCGCTCGACGATCTGTTTAACGAACCGCCCGGGTCGCGCGAGTCCGATCCCGGCGTCCGCGTCCTCTACATCTCGCCCCTGCGCGCGCTCAATAACGACATCGAACGAAATCTTCGCGTTCCACTGGCGGGCATTCGACAGATCGATCCAAGCCTGCCCGAAATCGCGGTCGCGGTGCGCACTGGCGACACGCCGGCCGCCGAACGCGCGCGGATGACGCGCCACCCGCCGTCGGTGCTCATCACCACTCCGGAGTCGCTCTACCTGCTCCTGACGAGCGAACGCGCGTCGGCGATGTTCCGTCCGACACGGACCGTCATCGTTGACGAGATCCACGCGATGCTCGGTACGAAGCGCGGCGCTCATCTCGCGTTGTCGCTCGAACGGCTCGAAATGATCGCCCGCGATTCGCCCCGGCGCATCGGGCTGAGCGCGACGGTCCGACCGCTCGACACCGCGGCCCATTTCCTGGGTGGAATCGATCCGGGACCATCGCGTCAGCAACGGCCGGTCACGATCGTCGACGCCAGCCATGGCAAATCGCTCGATCTGCGCGTGGTGACGACCGCCGGCCTTTCCGAACGGCCGATCGGCGGATCGGTCTGGCCATCGATCGTGGCTGACGTTGCCGGCGAGATCGGCCGCGGAACCTCGACCCTGATCTTCTGCAACAGCCGCCGCCAGGCCGAGCGCACCGCCGACCGGCTCAACGAGCGACGCGCGATCGATGCCGGACTGTCTCAGGAGCGGCCGACGACCGAGTTCCACCCCGGCGCCAGCATGTTCGGCGTCGGCGCCAATATCGATGCGCTCGAGCGGGCGGGAATCCCGTTGATCCGCGCCCACCACGGAAGCATGAGCCGGGAATCCCGACTCACGATGGAGGCCGCGCTCAAGAGCGGTCAATTGCCGGCTCTCGTGGCCACGTCCTCGCTCGAACTCGGCATCGACATCGGCAACGTCGATCTTGTGATCCAACTCCAGTCGCCCAAGTCGGTTTCCAGCGCGCTTCAGCGCATCGGCCGATCCGGCCATCTCGTCGGTCAGACGTCGCGCGGGCGCATCTATCCGCTCTTCGCTGACGATCTCGTCGAAGCCGCCGCCGTCGCGCGCGGCGCATTGCGGGGCGAGATCGAGGAGACGCGCATCCCTGAGAACGCGCTCGACGTGCTCGCCCAGCAGATCGTCGCGATGGTCGCGGTCGCCGACGAGACCTACGACCACCTGTTCGCAACTGTCCGGTCGGCATACCCGTATCGCGATCTGCCCGAGATCGCGTTTCGATCGGTGGTCGAGATGCTGGCTGGACGGTACTCGGACGCCATCTCGCGCAACCTCCGACCGCGCGTGGCGTGGGACCGCGCATCCAACCGACTATCGGCGCTCCCCGGAACACGGCTCCTGGCGAACCGCGGCGGCGGGACGATCCCCGATGCGGGCACATTCAGCCTCGTCACCGGCAATCGCGCGGCGAAGATCGGCGAGCTCGACGAAGAGTTCGTCTTCGAGACGCGCAAGGGCGATACCTTCGTCCTGGGCGCGCAGGTCTGGCGGGTGCTCGACATCACGGAGAGCCGCGTCGTCGTCGAACCGGCGCCAGGCGCGGTCCCGCGGATGCCGTTCTGGAAGGGCGATGCGCCCTGGCGTCCGGCCGATCTTGGTCGTCGCGTCGGCGCTTTCCGGCGCGAGCTCGCCGAGAGGGTTTGTTCGCTCGACGAGATGCAGTGGGAATCGCTGCGGCGGGCGTCGGGCGAAGAGGTTGTCGCCCTGGGCCTCGTCGAAGACTCGCTCGGCGTCCTGATTCGCTTTCTGCGCGACGAATGCGCGCTCGATGACCGTTCGGTTGTCGGACTTATCGAGCACACGCGCGCCGCGCTCGACGGCGACGGCGCGATCGCAACCGATCGGGCGATCGTCATCGAGACCTTTGACGACGCCCTCGGCGAGCCTCGTGTGGTCATCCACTCGCCGTTCGGCGGACGCGTCAATGCCGCGTGGGCCCTCGTCCTCGCCGATGCGATGCGTGAGAAACTGGGCGCCGAGCCGCAGGTCAACGTCGGTGACGATGGATTCCTTCTACGCTGCGCCGACGCCGAGCAAGACCTGCCGCTTGAACTCATCGCGGCGATGACGTCAACCGAGGCGCGCGAGCGGTTGATCGCCGCGCTGCCGAGTTCAGCCGTCTACGGCGCCCGATTTCGGATGAACGCGACGCGCGCGCTCGTCCTTTCACCAATGACGAAGGGACGGCGAACGCCCCTGTGGCTCAGCCGCTTACGGTCGAAGGATTTGCAGCAGGCAACCGCCGCGCTATCGGATTTTCCGATCGCGATCGAAACCTATCGTGATTGCCTGCGCGACGTGCTGGATCTGCCCGGTCTCGTGACGGTTCTCGACGGCATCAGCCGAGGCGAGATCACGTTTCACCACCACGCCACCGAGGTCCCATCCTCGATCGCGGCCGGACTCGATTATCGGTTCGCCGCGCAATACATGTATGAGTACGACGCGCCGCGGGGCGAGCGCGATCTGGCCGCGCTCTCGGTCAATCGCGCACTACTCGCCGAGTTGCTGCAAGACGGCGCACTGGCCGGACTCCTGCGACCGGCCGCGATCGCCGACGTGACCGAGCGCCTCGCGCGCGTCGCGCCGGGGTACCAGGCGCGATCGTACGAGGAGATGATCGCGCTGCTGTATGAACTCGGCGACCTCACGACCGGAGAAATCGCTCGCCGGTCGAGCGGCGACCGCTACGCAGACTGGATTCAGCAGGCCGCCGGTGAGGAACGCATCTTCGATGTCGAGATCGCGGGCGAGAGGCGCTGGATCCACGCGGAACGGCGCGCAGAGTACGCGGCGCTACCGACCGATCCCCGGCCGATCCTCGAACGCTGGGTCGCACGCGGCGGACCGATCGACTCGTCGTCGCTGGCGCGGCGCTATGGGCTGGCAACCGATCTGATCGAGACTGCGCTCACGCCGAGCGAGCGTTTGCTGCGCGGCGTCATTCGCCCGGACACGACGGCAGAATGGATCGAGCGCGATTCGCTCGACCAGATTCATCGTCGCGCGATCGCGATTCTGCGTCGCGAGATTCAGCCGGTCTCGGCCGCGACGTACCAACGCTTCCTGCTCGATTGGCACGGGATCGGCACGATCCAAGCCGATCGAACGGTCGACGGCACGCGCCGCGCCACCAGCGCCGCGCTTAGCCGTTTGCGCGGCGTTGCGCTACCGCTCGTGACGTGGTTGCGCGACGCGCTTCCCGCCAGGGTGGGCGGACCGTGCGCGACGGCGGTCGACGCCCTTTGCCAGGCCGGCGAACTTGCCTGGGTCCTCGATGGCGTCGTGGATCCGCGCAGGGCTCGAGTCCGCTTCTTCTTTCGAGGCGAGGGAAGACTCTTCGTCGCCACCGATAGCGAACCCACCACCGTCGACGCGGCGGTTCTGGCGATGCTACGCGACGAAGGCGCGTCGCTCCTGCTTGATCTTGTCGAACTGCTCGGGCGAGACAAGCGAGAGGTCCAAGCCGCGATCACGCGCCTTGCCGTCGCCGGAATGATCACGAACGATACGCTGGCCGCGCTGGCGATCATCGTCGGCGACGCGGGCGCAATGTCCGCCGCGGCGCCGCGGTCCGCGCTCGAAGAGGACCTCGCGAACCGACTCGGCCGCGTCGACCGCCCGCTGACACGTCATCGGTGGCGGGAGGCGAAGCGGCGCGCGCGCGCGGTCGTCGCCAGTGGCGATGGCCTCATCGGCGTCACTGGTTGGGTGGGACGATGGTCGATCGTCGCCCGACCTTCGCTCCTCGGAGGTGTCCGCGACGCGGGCGAGCTCGCGGAACGACGCGCCCGCGTCCTCCTGGCTCGCCACGGTATCGTCTCGCGCGATTGCCTCGAACGGGAGAGTCGTCTGATGACGTGGAACGATCTCTACGAGGCGCTGGATCGACTGGAGAGGCGCGGGGAAGCGCGGCGCGGACACTTCGTCGAGACATTCTCAGGCGCCCAGTTCGCGTTGCCGGATGTCGTCGATCGAGTACGTGAGTTCGGCGTAAGCGGGGAATCGCAAGGCGACATTCGCGTCATCAGTTCACTCGACCCAGCGCTCGTCACGACTGGTGCCGAAACCGATGTCTGGCGGGAGTTCACCCGAGGCCCAACCGCGGCCGTCGCGCTCGTTGGCGGACATCCGCGAGCCTGGATGGACGATACCGGACGCGGCGGTGGCGATCGCGCCGCGCCACTCGGGGCATCCGTCGGCGCCCTCGCTACTTGGTGGGCGGCACGGCAGACCGCTCACGTCAAACTGATCGAGTGGAACCACGGGGGGATCGCGGAGTCGGCGTGCGCGCTCGAAATCGAACGCGCCGGCTTCATCCGCGACATAGGCGGCTTCGTCTGGAGCCCCCGCGCGGTCTGATGGCCTATCGTCGACGTGACCGCGATGACGCGCCGTGCGAGAGGATCAAGATGCGACGGAACAGGCTGTGCGGTCCGCGCCGAATCGTCACGATCCTTGCTCTCACAGGCGACCCGGATATAGACTAGCCTCGACCAGTCTGGGGGATCGACATGTCTAGTGTTGGCGCTTATGAGGCTAAGACCCACCTTCCACAGTTGTTGGACCGCGTGGAACTTGGCGAATCGATCACCATCACCCGACACGGCAAGCCGGTGGCCGTCTTGTCTCCCGCGCCGCGAATGCCGAAGGTGAACGTCGAAGAACTGCTCGCCTCATTCCGAGAGATCCGGAAGAATGTCAAACCTGATCCGGAAGGGTGGACGGTCGAGCAATTGATCGAGCACGGCCGTCGCTGAGTGCCGATCGTTTTCGACGCATCAGTGGCGCTGTCCTTGGCGTTCGCAGATGAGCGGTCTGTTCACACCGAGGCGATCGTCGACCGCGTCGTGGCCGATGGCGCAATCGTTCCCGCTCATTGGCCAGCCGAGATCGCCAGCGGATTGCTGAGCGGAGAACGGCGCGGGCGGATTGCCCCGCATACCTCCGATCGTTTTCTGCTTGATCTCTCGTCGATGTCGATTCGTATGAAGGTGCCCCCGCCTGACGATTCGTGCGCCCTCATGCTCAGTATCGGACGCGAACAGACTGTGAGCGCGTACGATGCGGCCTACCTTCATCTGGCGATGTCGGAAAGTTTGCCATTGGCGACTTTCGACCGGAATCTTCGCCGCGCTGCTCGCGGACTCGGACTTGACGTCTTGCCCGCGGAGTATTGAGTCCTCGCCATTGACGGCGAGGTCTCAGTACGAAAACAGCCTGGCGGCGAACGCGTTCCAGCCGTACCCAGCGCGACGCGCCTCGCCATGGCCGAGTTGGTCCGGGTTGGTGCTCAGGTACTCGTGAGACTTCGCCTCGTACCGGACCTCCGACTGCAGGCGATCGGCGAACAGGAGATACGCCTCGTCGATGCCTTGCCGACCGCCAGCGTAGAGCGCCAGCGCGTCGTACAATAGCCACGACCCGCCGTTGTGGTAGTAGCCGGGGGGATTTGAGATCGGCACGATGAATTCGTCATCGGGACGGTGCGTCCCATCCGGGTTTGCAATGACCTTGAATCCGAGGAACGACCCATCGTCATGGAATGCGCGGTTCAGTGAATGGAGCGTCGCGGCGACGCGCTGACGTCCCAGGAGCGAACGGTCGAACCAGTACAGCGATAGCGCCTCACCGGTCAAGGCCGACACATCCATGACCGATGATCCGGATCGTTGTGGAAGTGCGAGAAAGTCGGCGGAACTCACCATCGTTGAGTAAACGTGCTCCACCTTGCGCGTCACAGCCGGATCAACGTTCGGCACACGCATGCGGTCCATACACGACAGCGCGACTGCCGCCAGTCCCTGGTTATATGCAAACACTTCCGGACGGGGCTCCGGCCGACCAGATGGGCGGTACGTGTCGGCCCAATAGTGGAAGCATCCACGCTCAGCCTGGCGCGTAAACCGCTCCTCACCATGCGTCATGTACATGCCGTCGTGTATCTGGTTCGAAATGTGCTGGTATGCGTGCGCGAGTGAAGCAAGATCAGTCCGGCCACCGAGCCGCGCTGAGAGGTAGCTGTGCAGCACGTACATCAACGTGCTCTCGTCGACTCGCTGTGCTTCGGCTGGCCGCACCTCGCCGTGCCGAATGAACGTGGGGCAACGCCCATCGACGTTACGCACGACCTCAGTCCGGAACAGATCTACGATCGCGGTTGATAGGTCGGCATTCGCCAGTGCCATCGCGACCCAGAACGAATCGCGCACGTACATGTCGCCGTAGATCGGACTCGGAACTGTCCAGCCACCGCTGTCGGTGACGCAGGAGCGAGCGGTTTCGATCAGCATTTCGTGGACGTTCAAATAGACACCCGGCCGGGCGACATCGTGAAGCGAGCGAACGAAATCGGGGTGCCGTATCGAGGTCCAATCGCGCGATGCCGCGCCGGCGGGAACGACCGAGGCGACCGCCAGACCGGCACCAGCCGCAAGCGCGGCGCGCCGTGTCAGTCGTCGCGAGCCGATTGCTCGCCACAGTGTGCGCTCAGGCATCGACGGCATCCCCGAGCGACTCCAGGAGATTCGCCACGAAGGAATTCCAGCCATAACCCGCGCGCCTCTCTTCTGATTGTCCGGCACGTTGGGGAGTCGTCTCCAGATATTCGTGCAAGGCTGGGTCACGTCGCGTCTCTGAGAGCAGCCGCGCGCGCAACAGCGGAGCCGCATCCGGCACACCGTGGCGGGCGCCCGCATACAGCGCCAGCGCGTCGTACAGCAACCAGGAGCCGCCGTTCTGGTAGTTTCCGGCCGAACTGGCTGGCCAATCGCTCATCCACGCGTTCGGAAGGGGCTCGGCGTCCGCCTTGGTCAGATTGCGGAAGCCGAGGAATGCGCCATCCGCGTAGAACGCGCGCGGCTGATTCACGAGTGTCTGCGAGACCATCGACGGATCGAGAATCGGCTGACTGAAGTAGTACCAGGAGAGCGCTTCACCCACCAGCGCGGATATGTCGCGCAACTCGCCGAAAAGGCCATCCCGGTCGACGTAGGCTCGGATCTGTCCCAGGTCACCATCGAAGAGTCGCCGATACCACGCCTCAACTGATGATGTTCCTGTCGCGGCGATCCCCATGTTTTCGAGCGCACGGCACACGACCGCGTACATTCCCTGGTTGTACGCGACGCACGGCTCCACACCCGCCAGACTCAGCGTATCGAGCCAGTAGGCCGTGCCGCCGGGCTGGCTGCCGTACCGTCCGCCGGGCGCCCGCGCGGCGAGCCATTGCGCAGCACGCACCAGCGCCTCTCGATTCGGGGCGCCTCCGTGGAGAAAGGCATCGTATTCGAGCATGACGAAGAGCAGCGTCGAGTCATCGTCGTTGTCGCGGCCGGGCGGCCGATACCCATCGATGTACAGCGCGGTCGGCATCTGTCCGGTCGCGTGCTGCTCGGCCGCCAGGCGACGCGAAACGGCCGCATGGATGCGCGGGTCACCGTGACTCGCCACGACCCACCAGGCATCGCGCGCAAACAACATTGGGTACCACGCGCTCGGCATGACCCACCCGTCTTCGCGGATGAGGTTCGCCGCCGTCTGTCGCGCCAGATCGATGTACGCCTGCCGTCCGAGCCATGGCGCGCCGAGGGTCGGCGCGGGCAGCCGTGGCGGCGGACCGACCTTCGGAATGAGGGCGCGCCACGCCTCATGGTCGTTCGCTCGAACTTGGCGCGCTCCCACGAGGGGAAGCGCCGCCGCGGCGGCGAAGAGCGCGCGCCGACCAATGCGCGCTCCAATCCGACCTGTCCGCACACTCCTCCTCACCCAGACCAAGCGCGCCATCTTCGTCGCGGGCCGGCAGTATACGCGGCCGCTTGGGGACATCGCGCTGATCTGGCACGTCTGGCACGCGCCGCTCATCCAGGTCGCGACGCTCCGGACCGTGCCCCGGCGTCGAGGTTGACACATCGGTATTGGCGGAATCGCTCTGGTGACACAGGCAGTTCTGCCGGCGGTTGCACAGTGGGACGACCAAGATCACGTCGGGGGGCGCCCCCCGGCCGATAAACCCGCGCCGAGCCGCTACGCCTTCGTGTCGACGAAGCTGCCCTTGCCGCCCAGACCCTGGACGCCCGGCGGACGCGTCGGTGGTCGTGGCGTGAAGGACGCCGCAAGATTCTGACCGGGGCCGGCCTTGCTGACGTCGGCTCGAACTTGACCGGCCTTGGCGTTGTATTCGATCGTGCGGCCGCTTCCCCGCGACCGTGGGTTCAGGGTCAACGGCGTTGGCGTGCCCGGCCCCATCGCGTCGACGCTTGACACTATCGCAATACCTCAACCATCAGTCTACGTGCCCAAGAGAGTGTTGCACAGATCTTTTCCGACACGAACCGGCGATGACAGTTAGTCTCGCCGAGCTCGGACAGGTAGAACCGCCGGACTCAACGACCATAGCGCACCCCATCGCGCCATTGACTGGCCACGCCCTCCCGCGGCGAGGCGAACCAACCCGACTGATCCACCCGTTCGAATTGACCGTTCGCTGCCCCCTACACGTCTTTAAGGCGACAATCGACCCCGATCTCACGGGCAACCGCCTCGATCTCGTCCATCACGCCGCCCGTCATCGGAATGCCCTCCTTCACACGTTTCGTCTTGTTGTTCCATTCGATCTCACCGGGAAGGAAGATGCCGGTCGATCCAGGCGCCAGGCTCGAGGTCTTGATCTGATCGACCAGATCGCCCATCAGCATCTTGAACTTCGCGAGCGGTACGAACGCCTCGATGTCGTTCGCCTGGAAGAACTGGCCGCCGCCTGGACCGCCTAGGCCCTTCCCGAAGGTCGCGCCGCTGAGGACGCCCGAAATGATGTCGAGACAGACGGACATGCCGTATCCCTTCGGGCCGCCGACCGGCAGAAGAGTTCCCTTCTGAGCCGCGGCGGGATCCTCGGTCGGCTGGCCATTCTCATCCAGCGCCCAACCGAGCGGGATCTTCTCGCCCTTCTCGATCGCCATGCCGAGCTTCGATCCGGCGATGACGCTCGTTGCCATGTCGAGATCGACGCTCCACGGCTTGTTGGTCGGCGCCGCCCACGACAGCGGATTCAGCGCAATGATGCGATCGACGCCGCCCCAGGGAGCCATCAGGCGCCCGGCCGTCGTGCTTGCGAAGCCGATGCAACCAGCGTCGGACGCCATCTGCGTGTAGAACGCGAGCGCGCCACAGTGATTGCTGTTTCGCACCGACACCGTCGCCGTGCCGTACATCTTCGCCTTGTCGATCGCGACACTCATCGCAAACTTGCTCGCGAGATGGCCGGCGCCGCGATCGGCGTCGATGACCGCGGTCGCGGCCTTCTCGCGCACGATCTTCATGCTCGGCTTCGGATTCCAGGTGCCTTTCTGAAGGCTGCGAACATAGTTGACGGCGTAGCGCGTGCCGTGCGAATGGACACCACGCAGATCAGCGTCCACAAGGCACTCGCCCATGAATCGCGCATCCGGTGCGGGCATGCCGACGCGTGCGAACATCGCCTCGAC
The DNA here is from genome assembly GCA_004297775.1 of Chloroflexota bacterium. Taxonomy (GTDB): domain Bacteria; phylum Chloroflexota; class UBA6077; order FW602-bin22; family FW602-bin22; genus FW602-bin22. Next base: position 13,587 of record SCUE01000006.1, read on the forward strand.
AATGTCGGTCAGGCTCTCGGCGGTCACGGTGCGAACGGCGCCCGATATCATCGTCATGTCGCGCTCCCTCGGAATGATTGGGGCCGATTCTACCCGCGCCGAGGGAACAGTTGAGCAGTGCTTGGAACGATGAGTCCGCGCCTGCGATCCGCACTCGTCGTGACATTCGGGATCGCGGTGGGAGGTGTGGCCCTCGCGACGGCGTTGGCCGGCGCTGACGTCGATGCGATCGTCGCCGCGATGACCCGCGCCGGCTGGGTAACCATCGCCATCGCCGCCCTCCTTCACGTCGCGATCCAGGCAATCTACGCCTGGCGCTGGCGCGCGATCCTGCGGTGGCCGAGTGGCCTGCCGTTCGGGTCGGCGTTCGGCATCGTCGGACTCGGCTATCTCGCAAACCAAACGTTGCCCGGACGTCCAGGCGAACTCATCCGAGCGGCTGTCGTGCGGGCACGGTGCCATGTCGAGCTCGCCCGTGGCATAGGCAGCCTCGCCCTGGAGAAGTTGCTTGACGGCGGCGCGATCCTGCTCGCCACGCTCGCGTCGTTCGCCGGCGGCGTCGCGAGCGACGGCGTTCGCGCGCTGGCCATCGGTGGCGCAGCGGTCGCGACGGTTGGTGTGCTCGGCTTCGGCGTCGCCGCCAGCCGTCGTCGCGCCCTCGCCGCCAGAGGCGCGACCGGCGGACTGATCGGCCTGATTGCGCGATCGATCGCGCTCGCCGTCGAACCCGCCGCCACTCTGCGAATCCGACGTGCCTTGGTCGCGACTCTCGCTGGGGGCGTCGCGATTACGGCCGCAATCGTGGGACAGCTCGCGCTGATCGGGTATGGCGTCGGTGTCGGGCCAGCCCCGATCGCGTGGCTGGCGCTCTACGGTGCGCTCGGCCTCACCAGCCTGCTTCCCGGCGCCCCAGGCTACATCGGAACGTATCAGCTTGCCGCTGTCGCGATCCTCGGGCACTACGGCGTCGAGCGTGAGAACGCGATTGCCATCGCGGCCATCTACCAGCTATCTCGCCTCGTGGGCGCATTCGCCGTCACGCTATGGTTCGTACTCCGCGAAGGATTCCGGACAGTTCTCGGCGGCATCGGCGCCCGATTCGACTCCTGAGTTGGCGTGGACGCGCTTCGCTATACTGACCCGCGCCTGGGGGACCTGTATCAACACATCGCGCATCGTCGTCACGGGCATCGGCGCCATCACGCCGATTGGTCTCAACGTCGCCGAGTTCTGGCGGAACCTCGTCGCCGGAGTCAGCGGCGTGGGACCGATCACGGCTTTCGATGCCAGCGCCCTGCCCGTTCGCATCGCCGCGGAAGTCAGAGGGTTCGACCCTTCGCTCTACCTCGACGCCAAAACCGCCCGACGGCTCGAACGGTTCGCCCAGTTTGCGGTCGCGGTCGTCACGCAGGCGCTGGCCGACGCGCGTCTGATCGTCGACGAACACAACGCCGAACGAATCGGCATCGTGATGAATACCGGCGGCGGCGGTGTCGTGAAGGTGGTCGACGAAGCGCGCGTGGAGGCCGAGCGTGGGCCCGATCGAGTCAGCCCGCTGTTCGTCCCGATGATGATGCCGAACATCGGCGCCTGTCAGGCGTCCATCAGCAGCGGGATTCGCGGGCCGGTCATGACCGCGACCGCCGCGTGCGCCGCCGGAATCCAGGCAATTGTCGACGGCTGGCGTCTACTCCGAAACGGTGAGGCCGATGTCGTCATCGCGGGCGCGACTGAATGCGCAATGACTTCGCTCGCATTCGCCGGGCTCAGCAATATGCACGCCCTCTCGCGACGAAACGATGACCCCACGCGCGCCTCCCGCCCATTCGACCGCGATCGGGACGGCTTCGTCTTCGGCGAAGGCGCCGGTGCGCTGGTCCTCGAACGCGAAGATCACGCCCGCGCTCGCGGAGCGACTCCGATCGCGGTCGTCGCTGGCGGCGCGATGACCGCCGATGCCCATCACATCACTGCGCCTCGACCCGATGGCGAGGGCGCTGCCCGCGCGATGACGCGCGCGATGGCCGTCGCTGGGATCGCCCCGAAAGACGTCGATTACGTCTGCGCCCACGCGACCGCGACCGGCGTCGGCGACGTTGCCGAGGTCGCCGCGATCCATCGCGCGTTCGGGCCGTGTGCCGACCACGTCGCCGTCAGCGCCCCAAAGTCGATGGTCGGCCACCTCCTTGGCGCGGCCGGCGCCATCACCGCCATTGCCAGCATCCTGGCGATTCGCGACAGCATTATCCCGCCGACGATCAATTACGAAACACCCGATCCTGAATGCGCGCTCGACGTCGTGCCAAACGTTGCCCGCCGCGCGGTTGTCCGCGCCGCCCTCGCGAACGGATTCGGCTTCGGCGGCCAGAACGCGGTAGCAGTCTTCACCGCGCTCTGAGATGGCGCGGGGTTCGACGTGATTCTCAATCTCTTCAGCGGCAACGCCAATCCGGAGTTGGCCAACGCGATCGCGGACACGCTCGCGCTTCCACTCGGCTCGGCCGATGTCCATTCATTCAGCAACGAGAACATCTTCGTTCGCATCAATGAGACCGTCCGCGAGCACGATGTCTTCGTCATTCAGACGTTCTCGTCACCGGTCAACACCTCGATCATGGAGCTGCTCATCATGATCGACGCGCTCAAGCGCGCTTCGGCCGGGCGAATCACGGCCGTCATCCCGTATTTCGCGTACGGTCGCACCGACAAGAAGGATCAGCCGCGCGTCCCGATCACGGCTCGCCTTCTGGCGAATCTGATCGAACGCGCGGGCGCGCATCGCGTCCTCACGATCGACCTCCATGCCGGGCAGATCGAGGGATTCTTCGACATCCCGGTCGATCATCTGACAGCGTTTCCGCTGTTTACACACTACTTTGCCGATCGCGGCGTCGACGATGCCGTCGTCGTCGCGCCCGACCTTGGCACAGCCAAGAAAGCCCGCAACCTCGCCGAGACGCTCGGCGTCCCGCTCGCCTTCATCGAGAAGAGACGACCGGTTGACGGCGTTGGCTCGGAGGTGCTGAACGTCATCGGCGACGTGCGTCACCGCCGCGCGATCCTGGTCGACGACGAGATCGACACTGGCGGTTCGATGCTGAGTGCCGCCCGCATCCTCGCCGCCGAAGGCGTGCGAGAGATCTACGCCTGTGCCACCCACGGTGTCTTGAGCGGCCCAGCGGTCGAGCGGCTTCGGACCGGTCCCTTCACCGAGGTCATCGTGACCGATTCGATTCCGCTCCCGATCGAGAAGCAGTTCCCGGCACTTCGGACCCTGTCCGTGGCCGATCTTCTCGCCGAGGCGATTGGTCGCATCCACGCCGGCGGATCGGTCGGCGCGATGTTTCGGCCGCCGCGATGAGCGCGACCCGCGAATGTCTCCGAAGCGCAATCGCGGTGGCGGTTTTCGCGTCCGTGTGTCTACTCGCCACGGCCGAATCGACGCTGGCGGCAAGCGCGCCCGACGCGCTGGCCGAGGCATACATCGCGCTCGGCGGCCGCGATGCGATTGGTCCGATCCTGGGTCCGGCCTTTCGTCGTCCGGACGATGACGGCCTCTATCTCGCCGCGACCGGCGCGATTCTTCGGGTCGATCCATCGGGCGATGCCGCGCCAGCGGCAGTATCGGTCTGGTTCTCCGAGGCCCGACTGGATCCCTGGTTGGAGTCCGCTCGCGGAGTTCCGCCGCCTCTACCGGCCGATCAGCGGCTCGCGCTCGGCGCGGTCGAACAGGCGCGCGACGCGCTGCTTTCTCAGCCCGAAATCCGGGCAACGTACCACGCATCTGGCGCCGAGATGGCCGCGCGTCGGTGGGGCGAGCCGCTTTCGGCGCCGCGTCGCTTCGGTCCGTTCATTGCCCAGCGCTTCGAACGCGGCGTGCTCCAACTCTGGGTCGATGAGGTCGCCGGCGCGCCAGCGCCCGGATCGGTCACCGCGGTCCTGATCGGCGATCTCCTCGTCGAAGCGGGGCTCCTGCCGATCGCGCCTCGGCCGACGCTGCCAGCCTCGGTTCGAGCCGGCGACGTCTTGAGTCAGGTCGAACCTGTCGATGGCGCAGTCGCGATCACGTTCGACCTGGGCTCGGTCGATACCGGACTCCGTTCCGTCCTCGAGACGCTCGGCGAGCGTGGATTGAGGGCGACCTTCTTCGTCACCGGCGACTTCACACGCTACTACGAATGGGCGATCCCGGCGATCGTCGCGGCCGGCCACGAGATCGCCAACCACACCGACACGCATCCGGACCTCACGCGATTCGGTGCCCGACGGATCGCCGACGAGCTCGATCGGCTGGACGCGACTGTTGCCGCGCGCGGCGCCGCGCCGCCGGTCTGGTTTCGGCCGCCGTTCGGCGCCTTCGACGCTCGAACGCGTTCGCTGCTCTCTATTCGTGGCTTCCCGCTGGTCATGTGGCGACTCGATCTCGGCGATTGGCGCGATGACATCTCCGTTCAAGATGTCATCGCGATCGGGCAACGCATTCGCGCCGGCGACATCGTCGTTACCCACGGCGGTTTGGCCAAGACAGCCGCCGCGTTGCCATGGGTGCTGGACGGAATCGCCGAGCGCGGCCTGCGACAGAGGACGCTCAGCGAGTTGTACGCGCCGTAGATCTTATGCCGCGCGATCGCGGATGTGGGAGGGTGTCGAGGACCATGGTCCTTCACACCCTCCCACCCGATCACGCCGCCGGCTCTCGCCGTGTCGACGCCGCCGGAACAAGCCCGCGTGCCGCGACTGGCGGCAGCGCGAGCACCCGATCGAAGAAGTCGTCGGCCGCGATCCGGTTATGCCGCTCGAACTCGCACCCGAGACAGCGATGCACGATCGTGTGCTCGCCCTTCGGCCGAACGAAGACGCCAATCGGCATCATCATCGACCCACACGTGCTGGCTCGATCGCCCGGAACGCGGCCATCGACGTGCCGCGACCAGAGACAGAAAGGACAGTGGTTCCGATTGTGGCCTCCGTACACGACGGGGCCAACCATCATCTTGCAGCGCTTGCACCGGAAGTCATCCGATTGCTGGCGCCGTACGTGACGGCAGTTGGACAAGGTTCACTCCTTCGCATCGAACAACGAACGTCGAACGAACGAATGAGCACGGATTCGGTCATAGGAGGGTCTCCACTCAGTCGCGAACGGCGCGCGACATGAAGCCGCGCCCAGGCGGACAGACGGGTGCGGCCCGCCGTGGCCCGCCGTAGAGACTCCGCTTTCCCAGCGCCTGGCGCTTCCGCCTGGCGGATTAGTAGGTTAGCGCGATCGCCACGGAGGGCACGCCAATTCCAGTGACAATCATCCGACGTGCCTCCTCTCTCGCATCACGCGAAGAAATCGCCGACAGTGTACACGCAGCACGCAGCACGCAGCACGCTGCTACGCACGCCCGCGCGACGCCGCGCGCGCCAGAAATCGCCCGATCGGCGACAGACGGTCGAGTTCGTCAGGCACGCGATTGCTGGCACTCTTTCGTGCCTCCGTCAGATGCACCATCCGAGCGACGGCCGCGTCGCGATCGAGTCCCTTACGTCGCTCGACAGCGAGATGTTCGATGGTCAGGTCCAGAATCAACACGAGCCCTCCCCCTTTCCGGCGACAGCGTCCGTGCCGTGAGGAATCTCGTTCCCTTCCTCGCTATCCGGCGTCCGGACGACCTATGCCCATCACGTTTGACCTTGTCACACGGATGGTGTGCCGCCATCAGCCGTCGTGCCGGCATTTCACTGGACGTTCGTCCAGTTATGTTGAGCCCGAACGACGCGTGTACTGGTGTGGCCGACATTGACATCGCCGCGGACCCGTCTTAGTCTGCCCGTCACTCGATCGTCGGCGACGAGTCAGGAGATGTACCTTGGCTGAGATGACAGTCCCCCGTCGTCGCTGGGGCCGCTCGAATCTGTCGATACCGGTGATTCCGTTCGGCACTCAGGGCTTCGGCAATATGTTCGGCCCGGTCGGCGAGGACGAGGCGCGCACGCTGATCGGACGGGCGATCGAACTCGGCATCAATCACTTCGACTGCGCCCGCTGCTACGGCGACTCCATAAGGAAGCTCGGCCCCGGCCTTCGTGGCCGCGATCGATCGAGCTACATCGTCACTGGCCGCGTCTGCTTGCACGTCGATCGCGGCGACGCGCTCGATCCGGGTCGCCCGCGACACCCAGACGGTTGGTTGCCTGACGCCTCGGCAGACGCGGTCGTTCGCGATGTCGAGCAGCAGTTGGCATTTCTCGGCATCGGGTACTTCGACGCGATCTTGATCCACGATCCACCCGATATGGCGCGCTGTCTGGCGCGTGGCGGCGCGCTCGAAGGAGCGCTGCGTCTGAAGGCGCGCGGTCTGGCGCGCCACGTCGGTTTCGGCATGCGCCAGCACGACTTCCACATCCAGGCGATCGACACCGGCGATGTCGACGTCCTCCTCTGCTTCAGCGACTACAACTTGTTGCGACAGTCGGCGGCCGATCGGCTGCTGCCGTACGCCGCTGACCGCGACATTGGCGTGCTGAACGGCTTCTCGATCGTACGCGGTCTGCTCACGGGCGCGGATGTCGCCGCCGCCGCCGCGCGTGGCCACTGGACCAACCAGGACGATATTCGGCGCGCGACGGCGATGCGCCAATGGTGCATCGATCGTGGCGTGAGCCTCCTCCACCTCGCGCTCCAGTTCTGCCGGCGCGAACAGCGCATCCACGGCAACCCGCTCGGCAGCCAGAACATCGCCGAACTCGAGGCCAACCTGCGCGCAGTCATCGAGCCGATTCCCGAAAGTGTCATCGTGGATTTCGCGCAAGCCGCCCTATGACCGCCCGTCGCCGCGATGGCGGTCTCCAGTTTGGCCTCTACATCGCCAACGCCGGCCCGCGCGCGAATCCACGCATCATTCGGGCGATGGCCCGGGAAGCCGAATCGCGCGGCTTCGACGGTTGCTGGACGAACGAGCATCCGATGCCAGCGCGCAAGGTCGTGGGATACGAGTGGCCGACCAAGCACCATTACATCCCGCACTACGATGTCGACACGACGCTGGCGTACATCGCCGGTCAGACAACGCGGGTCCGACTCGGCTGCTCGATCCACGTCCTGCCGTATCACAGCGCAATCTGGCTCGCGAAGCGCCTCGCCACCCTCGATCAGCTCTCCGACGGTCGCGCCATCCTCGGCGTCGGCGTCGGTTGGAACCGGCAGGAGGCGCGTTTCCTCGGCTTCGATGACTTCGAAGAGCGCGGCAAGTTCGCCGACGAGGCGCTCGAAGTCATTCGGGCGCTTTGGACCGAGCGTTACCCGAGCTATCAGGGACGCTGGCACTCATTCGAGCCGATCGATTGGCGGCCGAAGCCACTCCAGAAGCCGCATCCGCCGATCTGGATCGGCGGCGAAAGTATGCCGGCGATCCGGCGCGCCGCGCGGTTCGGCAATGGCTGGCTCCTTTCGCACATGCCGCTCGACTGGGTGCGCCAGCACCTCGACATCCTGCGCGATCTCATGGCCAAGAATGGCCGCGATCCGGCCGAGTTGCGCGCGGTCGGCTGTTTCTACAACGTCAAACTCACGCGGCGCGGCAAGCGGCTGACCAAGGTGGTCGACAATCGGAAATCCATGGCTGGAAACTGGATGGAAGGCCCGACCACCGCGTTCGTCGATGACCTCGCCCGCTTCCGGGATGCCGGTCTAAACTACCCGATCCTGCGGATTTACGCCGAGAGTGGCGACGACCTGCTCGAACAGATCCGCATATTCGACGAAGAGGTTCGGCAGGTCATCGCGAAGTAGTCGTGGCGGCGCGAACACGGCGTCGCTCGCCAGCGGCATGGTACGCTCGCGGTCGATGAACGTCGCGCAATATGTCGAGCACCTTCGGGCCAACCCGGCCGCGCAGGCCAACATTACGTCGTGGCGAACGTTGCCCGCCCGCGAACCGACCTACGGCGAATGGCCGCGCGGACTGAACGACGGTCTCGTTCGCGTGCTCGAAGAACGCGGTATCCGCGCGCCGTACTCCCACCAGGCAAGTGCGATCGAGGCCGCGATTGCCGACCGCGATGTCGTCGTCATCACGCCGACCGCGTCGGGCAAGACCCTTTGCTACAACGTCCCGGTCGTAGACGCGATCCTGCGCGACCCCGAAGCCCGCGCGCTCTACCTCTTCCCGACCAAGGCGCTGGCCCAGGATCAGCTCTCCGAGCTTCACGGCCTGGTCGAGGCGCTCGGCGCCGACATCCGCACGTTCACCTACGACGGCGATACACCGGCGCCCGCGCGCAAGGCGATCCGTTCGGCTGGACACATCGTCATCACAAACCCGGACATGCTCCACACCGGCATCCTGCCGCATCACACCGGCTGGACGCACCTCTTCAGCAAATTGCGCTACGTCGTCATCGACGAAATGCACTACTACCGGGGTGTCTTCGGTTCGCACCTTGCCAACGTTCTCCGCCGCCTGCGACGCGTCTGCGCCCACTATGGGGCTAATCCCACGTTCATCCTTTCCTCGGCCACGATCGCAAATCCGGCCGATCTTGCCCGTGCACTGATCGAAAAGGATGTCATCGCGATCGAAGAGAACGGCGCTCCGCGCGCCGAGAAGCACGTCATCTTCTATAACCCGCCAGTCGTCAACCGGCAGCTCGGGATCCGAGCGTCGTCGGTCCTGACCGCGCGGCGCGTCGCGGCCGACCTGATCGGCAACCACATCCAGACGATCCTCTTCGCCCGCAGTCGCCTAACCGTCGAGATCCTGACGACCTACTTGCGCGATGACGCCCGGAAGCGGCGGATCGATCCCAGCGCCATCCGCGGCTATCGCGGCGGCTATCTGCCAACCGAGCGTCGCACGATTGAACGCGGCCTGCGCGACGGATCCATTGCCGGGGTCGTCTCGACGAACGCGCTCGAACTCGGCATCGACATTGGCTCGCTCGACGCCTGCGTCATGGTCGGGTATCCCGGCACAATTGCCTCGACATGGCAGCAGGCCGGGCGCGCCGGGCGTCGAGGCAGCGTGTCGCTGGCGATCATGGTCGCGACCTCGGCCCCGATCGATCAGTTCATCGTCAATCACCCCGACTACTTCTTCGACCATCGGGTCGAGAGCGGCCTGATCAACCCGAACAATCTGTTGATCCTGATGTCGCATCTCAAGTGCGGCGCCTTCGAATTGCCGTTCTCGGACGGTGACCGCTTCGGCGATCCCGGTCTCTCCGCGTCCGGGCGATTTGGGGTCGAGCCAAGCGAGCTTCTGAACGTCCTCGAAGAGGAGCGCGTCCTTCATCGCTCCGGGCAACGTTGGTACTGGTCGACCGAGAAGTTTCCGGCCGACGAGATCAGCCTGCGCTCGGCGTCGATCGACAACTTCGTGATCGTCGACGAAACCGATGTCGGCAACGCGCGCCTGATCGGCGAAATGGATCGTATTGCTGTCCCGACGATGCTGCACGAGGACGCCATCTACATCCATCAGGGCCAGCAGCACGAAGTCACTCGCCTCGATTGGGACAACAAGAAGGCCTACGTCCGCCGGGTCGACGTCGATTACTACACCGACGCCGATCTGGCGGCCGATCTGAGCATCATCGACGTCGCGGCATCGCGGCCCGCCGCCGGCGGCGAACGAAGCTGGGGCGAAGTGGCGCTCTCATTCAAGGCAACGATCTTCAAGAAAATCAAGTTCGATACCCACGAGAACGTCGGCTGGGGGAAGATCCACCTACCGGTCCAGGACCTCCACACGACTGCCTACTGGTTCGCCTTCGATGACGCGCGAGCGACGATCTCCGACACCGCGTTGCAGGGGGTCGCCAGCGTCATCGCGAACGTCGCGCCGATCTACCTGATGTGCGACCCGCGGGACATCGGTGTCCACCACCAGACCCGCGCCCCGTTCACCGGCAAGCCGACGATCTTCGTCTACGACTCGGTACCCGGCGGCGTGGGCTTCGCCGAAAAGCTCTACGCGATGCATGACGAGATCGTCGCGGTCGCCCGCGCCCACCTCGAAACCTGTGCCTGCATCGACGGCTGCCCATCCTGCGTCGGACCGTGGACCGAGATCGGCCGCGACGCGCGCGGCAGCGCCATCGCACTCCTCGATACCCTGACATCCGCCGCGACCGCGATTCGCGCGTAGAATGCTGGCCGCCTCGGGCGGTGAACGCCCAACGGGAGGAAGACCGTGCCGGAGCACATCAAGTACGCGGCGGTCGGCTGCGGCGGCATGGGACGCCGTCATCTGCGCGGCGCGGCCATGCTCTACGGTTCGTCGCGTCGCAACATGGAACTGGTCGCCTGCTGTGACATCAAGCGCGAGCCGGCCGAGTTGTACGCCGACGAGGCGAAGGACCTGCTCGGCTCGCGCCCGCGAGTGTTCACCGACATCGCGACGATGGTTCGCGAGATTCCCGACCTCCAGGCCGCCGACGTCACCGTCGAGAGCGGATTCCACCATGTCGTCGCCGTGACGTGCCTGCAAGCCGGACTGCACGTTCAGTGCGAGAAGCCGGCCGCGGTCTCGATCCGGGGCTGCAATATGATGATCGACGCCGCCCGACGCGCCGGATGCACACTGTCGATCGCCGAGAACTACCGGCGCGACCCGATCCATCGCCTGGCTCGCGCGCTGATCGCCGATGGCGCGATCGGGACGCCGCGCTTGATGTTGTCCACCAGTATCGGCGGCCGCGATCTCATCGCCATGACTCCGTGGCGCCACATGCAGGAAACCGCCTCGATGCCGGTCGATGCCGGTGTCCACGAGGCGGACGTCATGCGCTTTTACATGGGCGAATTCAGAGTCGTCTTTGGCGCGAGCCGCCTGCACGAGAAGACCCGGAGGAAAGGAACCTCGGCCGGTCCGGGCGGCTTCTACGGCGCGTACCTCGCGACGATGCCCGACACAATCATCCCGACGGGCGATGACGCGCTCTACGCGCTCATTCAGTTCGAAAACGGCGCGTTCGGCCAGTGGATCGACGACCACGCCGGTCACGGCGAGCCGAAGCACGAGCGTATCGTCTATGGATCGAAGGGTAGTCTCCAGTCGTTCGGCAATCGGAACGGCAAGCCGAGCAAACTGACGTTCGATGGTGGGACCGCGATCGAGGACGAGCGAATCCTCGACTACGCGCCGAGCTACCGTCTCGAACCCCTGGCAGCCGAGCTATTCGGCGGCGATCGCGTCTGGAGCTACACCGCGCCGTTCAACGAGATCGATTCGCGCATCCTGGCGATGGAGTATTACGAACTCGGCGAGTGCATTCGCACCGGTCAGAAGCCGGAGGTCACCGGCGAGGAAGGCCGAGCCGACGTCGCGCTCACCTACGCGCCGTTCGAAGCCGGGCGACTCGGCCGACCGGTCACGCTCGACGATATGCTCTCGCTTCGCGCCGACGTCTACCAGCGCGAGATCGACATCAAGCTCGGGATTCTGCAGCCCGCCAGCGTCTGACATCCCGACTCGGGACGGCCAACCCGAACCACTCGTTCGGCTTGACCCGCCGTCCCACCCTGAGGCGGCTCAGAGTCGCGATCAAACCGTGCCGTCAGTTCCGAGCAGCGTCGAGCTTGCGATGGGCTTCCTCGACCGTGATTTCGCCGCAAGCGAGCGCTTCGAGCACCGAAACCGTGGGATCCGGCGTGCCCTGGGGTGTGGCCGAGTTTCCTCGCGGAGTCGCGGGCGCAGTATCCTTCGCGCCGGCGCCGGACTCGGCCTCGATCGGCGTCGGACGGCGCCACGGCCGCGAGACGGTCGGCGGCGCGTCCGACGCCCGAGATGATTCTTCGGTGTCGACCGATCCGACGGCAGACGCCGACGATCGATCTGTGGCGACCGATCCGCTCGCGACCGTGACCCGCTCGTCGGCATTCTTGACAATCCGTCGCACCCGGCTCGCAAACTCTTCGGCCACGACCTCGACTCGTTCGGCCGCGCGCGTCGCGGCGACTTCAGCCGCGCGGGCCGCTTCCTCGATCGCGCGGGTCGCGCCGTCGGTCGATCGTTCGCGCGCTGCCCGGGTCAACTCTTCGAGGGCTCGCTGCACCGATGGTTTGGCGCCACTCCACGCCTCCTCAAGCGCTCGCGCCGCCGAGATGCCAGCCGCCTCGGCCGCGTCGGCGATCGCCGGTCCGAGATCGCGCACCATCGCCGAGGTCGATCGCATGTCGTCGCGCGCTTGCACCGTCCCGCCCTCCTGATTTCGTATCGCAATCGAGCCACGTCCCGTCTTCAGCGTGACCTCGGCTCGTGGCTCGCCATCACCGATCGCCCCGACCATGCGGACGCCGCCAAAGCTCATCGGACCGGAGCGTCCGACTCGCACGAGCGGGACATCAGACACGATCGAGCCCGCATTCGTCTGCGCCTCGACGCGCGCGGATGAGAGCCCCACCACGCCAAACTCGATGTCGCCCATTCCGGTCGCGATCTCATAGGTTCCCGCCTCGCAGAGTGCGTCGCACGCGACGCGTCCCTGGCCGAGTTGGACCGAGAGCCCTTTCAGGGTGCCGCGGCGAACGATGACGTCGCCCATGCCGCTCTGAACCGTCGGGTGCCCGCCCTGGGCATCCTCGATCGTCACCTCGCCGTGACCGATCTGAATCCGGGACGGACCAATCGAACGCCGCAACATCACGCCGCCATGACCGGACGTGAGCGCCACTCCACCGACCGCGGCGGTCACGGCCAGGTCGCCGTGTCCGGTCCGGAGCGTCGCGGCCCCGACCTGCTCATCGATCGTGATATCGCCGTGGCCGGTTTCGGCGACGAGTCCGCCGGTGTGGCGCGTCACCCGAATCTCGCCGTGACCGGTGTTCAGATCGCACTCTCCGACCACGTCCGCGATCGAGAGATCGCCGTGCCCACTACGAACCGAGCACGCACCGCGAGTACCCGAGACCGAACACTCACCATGCCCGGTTTCGAGTGATGCGCAATCGACTGAGGCGGGAATCTCGAGGACGATATCCATGCGCCGCGTGCGAAACGGAAGAGTCTCCTGCTCGATGATGAGCCGATCGCCGTCGCGAGACAGGCGCGGGAGTTCACCCTCGCGCGACTCGACGCGAATCGACCAGGGGCCACCCTCCCGCGCGCGAACCGTGACGTCGCCGCGCCCGATCCGGACCGACAGATCGGTTGCGCCGGTCGCGACCTCCGCGAATTTCTCGAGAATTGCCACGTCTATCCCTCCTCGTTGCGCAATCGACGCGCCGCGTCATCCGGCTTCAGGTCTCCGCGGGCGACGGCTTCCAATATCGAACGTCGGCCACCGCCGTCACCCAGCCGCCCGACGATCTCGTCGAGCTTCGCGCGAACGGTCGGGTAGGACACGCCGAGACGCTTCTCGACCTCAGTGAGATTTCCGCGGCTGCCGACGAAGATGCGCAAGAACGTGGCCTGCTCATCGGTCAGCCGGCAGAAGTCGCACGGCCGGTATTTCGCCTGTACCCGCGTGTCGCAGCTTTCACAGCGCACCTCGGTGATGTGCACGTCGCTGCCACAGGATGGACACTGTTCCAGGATTTTTCTCATCTGATGCCTATTATTCATTGATTACATCCTGATGTCAAGTCTTGACTGAGGATTTGAGGATCCACACGGCGAGGGATTCCGCCTTGCTCAAGCGTCTGCCGGGTACGCTCCCGCCGACGCCCCGGCCGCGCCCAAACGGGAGAGCCATGGCGATGCATGCCTAGGCTCACCGACCCGCCGTTGTACACTGCGCGCCATGCGTATGACTGGCGGGCAGGCCCTCGTCGCCGCGCTCGAATCGGAGGCGGTCAAGATCACCTTCGGTCTACCCGGCATTCAGCTCGACTGGGCATTCGATGCGCTTCACGCCGCCCGAGAGCGCGTCCGGGTCGTACACACGCGTCACGAGCAGGCCGCCGCCTATATGGCCGACGGGTTCGCTCGCACGACCGGCCAACCAGGCGTCTTCATCGTCGTGCCCGGCCCCGGAGTTCTCAACACACTGTCCGCGTTGGCGACGGCGTATGCCTGCAACTCACCCGTCCTCTGCATCACCGGCCAGATCAACTCCGACCTCATCGGCATCGGTCGCGGGGTCCTTCACGAGGTGGACGACCAACTCGGGATACTCCGTCACGTCACGAAATGGGCGGGGCGCGCCCTAACTCCGCGCGACGTGCCGATCCTCGTCCACGAGGCGTTCCGGCAGATGCGTTCCGGACGCCCGCGTCCGGTCGAGATCGAAATCCCGCCCGACGTGCTACAAGCGGTCGACGATGTCGATATCGGCACACCGTTGCCGGCCACGAAGAGCGCCGGCAATCCGGACGATCTCTTGCGCGCGGCCCGCTCCCTCGGCGGCGCCGAGCGCCCGCTCATCCTCGCCGGCGGCGGCGTCATCGCGGCCGGGGCGTGGGACGAGGTTCGCGCTCTGTCGGAGATGCTGGAAGCACCGGTTGTCATGAGCGACAACGGTCGCGGCATCGTGTCCGACCGCGACTACCACGCGCATCTGCAACTGGCCCTGCCGGAACTGTTGCCACCCTCGGATGCCATCCTGGCGGTCGGCACGCGCATGGTCGATTTCTCGCGCCAGCCGATCGCGATCGCGCCGAGTCAGACGCTGATCCGCATCGATGCCGACGCGACGCAGCTCAGCCGCGGACCACGCGCGGCGATCTCCATTGCCGCGGACGCCCGCGCCGCGCTGACGACACTCGTCAACAACGTCAGCGCCCACAACCGGCGGCGCCCATCGCGTCAGGCCGAACTGGACGCCCTGAAAAGATCGATCCGGGCCGAAATCGACGACGCACAGCCCCAGGCCGGATTCGGCCACGCGCTGCGCAACAGCCTGCCCGACGACACGATCGTCGTCAGCGAGAGCACTCAGGTCGGATACTGGGCCACCTTCGGCCTGCCCATCTACGAACCGCGCACGTATCTCACGGCCGGCTACCAGGGAACACTCGGCTACGGCTACCCGACCGCACTCGGCGCCCAGGTCGGCAATCCGTCGCGCCGCGTCGTGTCGATCAACGGCGACGGCGGATTCATGTTCAACGTCCAGGAGTTGGCCACCGCTGCCCAGCACCGGATACCGGTGACGACGATTGTGTTCGACGATGGCGCATTCGGAAACGTCCGCCGCATTCAGGAGCATAGCTTCGGCGGCCGCGTCATTGCGTCTGACCTTCGCAATCCGCCCTTTGCGCGGCTGGCCGAGATGTTCGGCGTACAGGGCATTCGGGCCGAGGGCGCCGATGGTCTCGCCGGAGCGATGCGCGATGCGCTCGCCCACGATGGGCCGACTCTGATCGAAGTGCCGGTCGGACCGATGCCGATGTTCCTACGCCTTGTCCGGGAGCGGCTCGCGAACAAACTCGCCACCGCGCGCTGACTCAGGAGTGAAACCAATGGCAATTCGCATCGCTCAGTACGGGACCGGTCACGGGCACGCCTCGGGCAAATGGCTGGCGATGCGCCGCAACGCCGATGTCGCGGAAGTCGGTGTTTACGAGCCAGATCCGGCGGCCCGCGCCCAATGGCGATCGCACGCGTCCTACGAGGGCGCTCGCTGGTACGAATCCGCCGATGAGATGCTCGGCGACGCGTCGATCGACGCGATCGCGATCGAGGGTCGCAACGATGAAGGCCTGGCCATGGCGCGGCCGGCGATCGACGCCGGCAAGCACGTCTGGTATGACAAGCCAGCCGGCGACGACTGGCCGGCGTTTCTCGACCTCGTGGGACGCGTCTGTGCCGCCAATCGCGTTCTCCAGATGGGGTACATGCTCCGGTATCACGACTCGTTCAAGACCGTCGCCGATTGGGCGCGCGGCGGAATGCTGGGACACATCTTTCAAATCCGCGCACACTTCTCGACCAACATACCGATCATCGGTCCGGCGAACACCCGAGAACTCATCGCGCGCCACCGCGGTGGGATGCTGTACGACCTCGGCGGCCACATGCTCGATCAAGTCACCTGGATTCTCGGCCGACCGACTCACGTAACCGCTTTCCTACACAATCACGCCACGCCGGAATTACCGCATTTCCCAGACAACACGCTTGGGGTATTCGAATTCAACGGCGCGATGGCCACGGTCGAAATCGCGGCGATGGAGGCTCGTCCGATGGCGCGCCGTTTCGAAGTCTATGGCACGCGCGGAAGCGCGATTCTTCTCGAACCATTCGAGCCGGGAGGACGGATTCGGCTGGCGCTTGATGAAGCTCGCAACGGCTTCGTCGCCGGCGAGCAGATCATCAAGACCGGGTCCCCTGAACGGCAAGCATTGTACGAACGAGAATTGGCCGCGTTCGTCGCCACGACTCGCGGACAACAAGCGCCAGATCGCGATCTATCGCACGAAGTACTCGTGCAGGAAACTCTGCTCCGTGTGACCGGCGGTATTCCAGGCGGATAGCCTCCGGACTGCCTTCCACGCGATCTGATCACCTCGTTTTATCTATACTTCCGTCTGCGAAGTTGTACACTTCGCGATCACATCATTTGGATTAGGGAGTTTTGTATGGCACGATTCACCGCGCTCAGCAAAGAGCGCATTCAGGATCTGACGACGCGCCGAGGAATCGCGACGATCGACCTTGGTCCACAACGCGAGTGGATTCAGCAAGCGGTCGCCGCGAACGGCTGGGGCGAAATCGCGCTCGAACCGACCGATAACGTACGCGCGGTCAAGCGGCGCACAACGATCGCTGGCAAGGAACTTGGCAAGATCGTCAAGTGGCACCGGAAATCTACGCCACAGCTATTGATCTTTCAGGCCATCAACCCTGATCAGTTGATTCGTCGCGTTCGGCGGCCGCGATCCCGCTAACAGGCGTCTCGTCCCCTGGGAGCGCCGGCGTCTCGCCCGCTCCGCGCGCGGTCGCAGGCCCAACCAATCCGGCGCGCGCGCCCACGTTAGTCCCCTCTCCCAGCCGAAGGCGTCTGGGAGAAGGCCAGGGTGAGGGCGTCCTCGGCTGGCGCCGTGGGTGCCCGCCGCCGATTGTCGCCGCGGATCGATAGCTGACGTATCATCGCCGCCGTCCAAGTCGGGACTTGAGGTGGTGTGACGATGGCGACGGTGAAGTACGCGGCGGTCGGCTGCGGCGGCATGGGTCGGCGACATCTTCGCGGCATGGCGCGCCTGTATCAGTCGTCGCGGCGCAACATGGAACTCGTCGCCGTCTGCGACCTGAACCAGGAGAACGCGAACTTCCTGGCCGATGAGGCGCGAGACCTGCTCGGCGCGCGGCCACGCGTCTTCGTCGATATCGCGCAGATGGCCCGTGAGATGCCGGATCTCCAGGCCGCCGACGTCACGACCGATACCGGCTCGCATCATGCCGTCGCGACCGCCTGCCTCAACGCCGGTCTGCACGTCCAGTGTGAGAAGCCACTCGCCGTCACGATGCGCGGCTGCAATCTCGCGATCGAGGCGGCGCGGCGCAATCGTCGCATCCTCTCCGTGGCCGAAAACTTCCGCCGCGACCCGATCAATCGCCTCGTCAAGGCGCTCATCGCCGACGGCGCGATCGGGACACCGCGCCTCATGATCGAAACGACGATTGGCGGTCGCGACACGCTCTTCATCACGCCGTGGCGCCACATGAAGAAGACCGGCACGATCACCCTCGACGAGGGTGTTCACCACGCTGACATATTGCGCTACTACCTGGGCGAGTTCCGCTACGTCTGGGGGGAAACGCGACTTCACGAGAAGACGCGGCAGAACACGAAATCGGCCGGTCCCGGTGGCTTCTACGCGCGCTGGTCGGGCGGCTTCCCCGACACCGTCGAAGCCACCGGTGAGGACGCGCTGTACGCGCACATCACGTTCGAGAGCGGCGCGATCGGCCACTGGATCAACGACCACGCCGGGCACGGCCTGCGACAGAGCGCACGCCACGTGTACGGATCGAAAGGCTCGCTCGAATGCCCGGGCGATCGCAACGGTCGTCCGATCACGCTTCACCTGGACGACGGAACCGTGATCGACGACGGTCGCATTCTCGACTACGCGCCCAGCTACAAGCTGAGCCCGCTCGCGGCTGAGCTCTTCGGCGGAGAGCGCGTCTGGACGTACTCGTTCGAGTTCAATGACACGGACTCGCGCATCCTGGCGCTCGAGTACCACGAATTGGGCGACTGCATCCTGAACAACCACGCTCCTGAAGTGACCGGCGAGGAGGCGCGAGCCGACGTGGCGCTGAACTACGCGCCGTTCGAATCCGGTCGCCTCGGCCGACCCGTCACGCTCGCCGATATGATCCACGGTCGCGCCGATGCTTATCAGCGCGAGATCGACATTGCGCTCGGACTATTGACTCCCGCGGCCGTCTGAGTCGCGCCGCCACGCCCGGTCCATCTCAGGCGCGGCGAAACCCGACCTCACGCGCCGCGATCTCTCGTATCGCGCTCCCGGTTATCGACGACGCCGCCTACTCCATCCTCGCGCGGGCGGCCACACCGGCGCCGAGCACGATCCGGCCATCGGCGAGCCGGTAGCGGGGCTCCCCCTCGACCGCCCGCGATGCTTCGTGAAGGAGATCGACCACGCGCCGCAACTCGCGCTCGGATGACGTCTCGCCGGCAATTGCGGCCGCGAATGCTTGCGTCGCCTGGCGCACCCGCTCGCGCTCGGCATCAGTGAGCCGCCTGGGCGCTCCATCGAGTCCTGGGGAATGGTCGCCGACATACGTCGCCGGTACGGCATACGTCGTTCCAGACCGTCCGACCAGCAGATCGACCGGCTGCCCGAACGGAATGGAAAGGTCGGCCGGCGAGATCCGACCGTCATTCGCCGTCAATTATCGACGTCCAAACCACCCGAAGAATCCGCCGATCGCCTGGCCGAGCGCATCGGCCACGCGCTCAAAAAGACTCGCGCCACTCGAGTCACTCGGCGACGTCCGTCGTGGCTCCAAGTACTGTACCGGTTCAGATGTCGCCGTGGGTGAATCGTCGCCACGGACGAGCGTCGCCGTGGCTGGACCGGCCGGGTTTGCCGAACGAACCGTGAGCGGCGGTCCAAACGATTCTGGATCGGACTCGTCTGGCCCCGCACCCGGTTGAGGCAGTAATGCCAGGCTGTCAGCGTCCGTTGCGGCTGGGTATGGTACGTCAAGCTCGGACTCGAGGCGGCAACCACCACCGGTCGGCTCGCGGGCCTCGGCCGTGATCGTATACCGGCCCGCCTTGGCGTACTCGTGCCGGATGTAGCCACGTTCTCGCGCCTGATCCAGGCGCCGCACGCTCTCGAGGGTGCCATCGCCCCAATCAAGGCGCAGGCGCAATCCGGCCGTACCGCGCATCGCGATCGTGATTGCCAGTCCATCGCCACTGGTCGCGAACTGGCACCGCGGCTGCCCGGAGGCGGTGCCCGGCACCAGCACCATCGCCGCAAGGGCCAGCGCGGTGGCGATCCGCATCCCTATGGCGGACACGTGTTCCTCCGATAGTCGACGCTCGCTGAACTCGTCCCGACGTCGTTGTTGCCAGCCGTGTTCGGCGACCAGTACAGAATGGTGTAGGCGCCCGCGGGAGCGCTGGTGTAGGCGGTCGAGATCGAGGCCGCGCTCGACTGACCCGAATCGGCGGCGATCGTTCCCGATGGCACCGTGGTGCCAGTCCCCGTAAGGGTGCTTCCGGTCGGGAACGTGCCGCCGCCCGTTGCCCAGGTCGGAGTGCCACTGTAGATGATCAGTCGGAAGTCCTTCGATCCACTCTGCGTCCAGCGCGCGGTCAAGTCCTCCGTGGTCGACGTCGTCAGCTTGTAATAGCGGGCCGTTCCATTGTTGACCGTGGATGGCGAAGCCGTCGAACGCACGAAGACATTCGTACACGTCGCACCCGAGAAGGTCGTACTGCTGAACGTCGCGCCTCGGAAGTCGGCGCCGGTCAAATTGGCGTCCTGGAAGTCGGTGCTGGTGAGCGCCGCGTTCTGGAAGTTGGCGTTGGTCAGAGTGGCATCCTGGAAGTCGGTGCCGTTGTGCACCGAGTTCTGGAAGTTGGCGCTGGTCAGAGTCGCGTCCTGGAAGTCCGAGTTGGTATGCGTCGAATTCTGGAAAATGGCGCTGGTCAGGTTCGTGTTGTCAAAACTCGAATTACTGAACGTTGCGCTGCTGAAGCTGGCGCTCGTGAAGTTCGCATCGTCGAAATCAGTGTTACTGATCGTTGCCCCGGTGAAGTTCGTATTGGCGGCGCTTGCGTCCTGGAAGTCGACGTTATTGAGCGTCGAGTTCTGGAACGTCGAATTGGTGATCGTATCGTTTTGCCAATCAGAGTTTGTCAAAGTCATGTTGTCCCAGTTGCAGCCCACTCCAGCCGCGGAGGTCGGGCACGGCGTACTTGTTCGCGTCGGTGTCGGTGTCGCCGTTCGTGTCGGCGTCGCCGTCGCTGTGACGGTTGCCGTGTTGATGGTGACCGGACCCATCACGCCTGGGGTCGCGGTGATATTTGGATGGAGCATCGACGTCACTTGCGACGGCTCGCTGCTCACGTCGTACGCCATTTCCGCGTCGTCGTTCAGGATGTTCGTCCCGGCCGCGGCCGCGGTCGTCGTGACCCAGAAGCCGAGCTCGCAGGTTCCGTTGTTCGTGATCTTGTACGTCGCCTGGTCGTATTGGAATGTGAATGTGGCGGAGCCACCGGCGCCGCCGGTGGTTGACCAGGAGGCCAGCGCACAGTTCGTCTGACCGCCGGAGGTCGCCACCGCGTACGGTGTCGGAGCCGCCGCGAGCGTCATGCCAGCCGGGAAGTTCTCGGTGAAGGTCACCGGGTAGACCGTGCGGTTTCCGGCGCCACCGATGTTCTCGATTGCGACCGTCCACTTGAACGTGTCGCCGACGGTAATCGTCGCCGGGTTAGCCGACTTCGCCAACCGGACGTACGGATACGGCGTCGGCGTGAAGGTCTGCGTTGGCGTATTGGTCGGCGTCGGCGTGAACGTCGGTGTGAACGTCGGTGTCGGAGTGAAGGTGCGTGTTGGCGTGAACGTTGGCGTGAACGTCGCGGTCGGAGTCCGGGTGAACGTCGGGGTGTACGTTGGAGTGAACGTCGCGGTTGGGGTCGGCGTGAACGTTGGCGTCGGTGTAAACGTCGGTGTTGGCGTGAATGTCGGCGTCGGCGATGGCGTCGGCGTGAATGTGTTCGTCGGTGTCGGCGACGGCGTCGGCGTGAATGTGTTCGTCGGTGTGTAGGTCGGCGTCACGGTCGGCGTGTTCGTCGGCGTGTACGTCGGAGTCGGCGTGAACGTGTTCGTCGGCGATGGTGTTGGTGTCGGCGTGAATGTCTGTGTCGGTGACGGAGTCGGCGTCGGCGATGGCGTGTTCGTCGGCGACGGCGTCACAGTCGGAGTGTTCGTCGGCGTGTAGGTCGGCGTCACGGTCGGCGTATTCGTCGGCGATGG
>SCUE01000007.1 GCA_004297775.1 Chloroflexota bacterium
GCCAAGCTCTACGAGCCCACAGAGGAGGTGATACCCTTGCCACTGCCCGCCGTCGGCTGAGCGCCGATGGCCGCGCGGACCGCGCACCCGCTTCTACACACGTCCAGGGACACGACCCGCCGTCTTCCCTGACTTGTCATTCTTGAGTGACAGGGATATCGGATCGCCAGTCGCGAGACGAACGACGACGTCGGCTGCCAGGCCCTGCCGAAAGCCACCAGGCGTATGGTCGACCGTGACGACTCGCCGACCTGCGACGTAGGAGGTGACCATGTCCGCGATTCGGATCGCGGCGCTTCGATGCGAGCAATCTCGGCCGTCAGCAAGTCCCGCCGCGTGTCTCCCTGTAGCTGACCGAGCGCCCGCGCGAACTTCGCATCCGTGGCTCCCAGTGACGGTGGATCCTGATCCAGTCCGAAGCTCGTAATGAGCGCGGCGATGACCTTCAACTCAAGATACGTGCCAAGTCCGTCGTGAAAGACCCCTTCGCTGTGTCCGAATGTCTGCATTGTTGCCTCGCTCCATCTCAAGATCCGGAGGCCGGCAACATATCCCCTTTGGGCGACATGCGTGGTCTGACGTAAACGCCCGTCACTCGCTCTCGAGAGCAGATGCGCAATCTGTGCGCGTGGCGAGATTTCGCGGAGTTGGACCTGTCTTCACGACGGAAACGCCGGCGCGTAGACCTGCGGAATCTGATTGGTCGGCCGATCCAGCACGGAAACGGACTCGCGTTGACGGTCCGAGGCGAAGCGGGTACCCTCCCAAGCGGCGCCGGTCTGGCGCGGCTCGTAAGCTAAGCTGACTCCGAGAGGGTGAACGTGCGCAAGAACACAGCGCAGACGTCCGAGAACCGAACGCTGCCCCTATTCGCGAGCCCTCCTGAGGAGCCGCTTTCGCGCGATTCATTGTCACTAAGCAAACGGGCTTTGCTCCATCGACTGGGCGAACTGGGCTCGACCGAGACCACATCCACGTTCAAGAACCACGCGTTTGCGCTTCGCGAACGCGTCCTACAATACCCTGAAAAAAACGGTGCCCTGTTCGTCGCTGTTGACTCGGACGACATCGTCAACATCAGGCGCGATACTCTCGTGTCCGAGATCGATCAAATGCTTGGCGCCTTCACGCTTGACCGAGCCAAGTACTACGCTCGCCGCCTCGAATTGGGGTTGGTCAAGACTCGGACAAGTGCGCATAACGATATCAACTTGCTCCGTTGGAAGGAGTATGACGACATCGTCACCGACAGTCTCTGGGTCATCGATCGCCGAGACTCGTCCGGGGCGCACGTAGGCTGGTATTGGGGGAATTTCGTACCGCAGATTCCCCATCAAATGATGCGCCGATACACGAAAGAGGGTGACTGGGTTCTCGATACGTTTGGTGGCAGCGGAACAACCCTCATCGAATGCCGCCGACTGGGGCGTAACGGTCTGGGGATTGAATTGAATTCCCGCGTAGCCGATGCGGCGAGGGACCTGATCTCACAGGAGCCGAACCCGCGGAACGTCGTGAGCGAGGAGCTCGTCGGCGACAGCCGAACCGTGGACATTGGCGCCGCCCTCGCGTCTCACGGCCAAAAGCACGTCCATCTGCTGGTCATGCACCCACCATATCATGACATCATCCAGTTTTCAGAGGATGAGCGCGACTTGTCGAACGCTGAATCAACCGAGTCGTTCCTAAGAATGTTCGGTGAGGTCTTAGATAACGCCACTCCTTGGCTGGAAAAGGGTCGTTTTGTCGCGATTGTAATCGGCGACAAGTACGCTAAAGGTGAGTGGATTCCGCTCGGCTTCTATTGCATGTCAGAAGTAATGAAACGGGGGTATCTCCTTAAGAGCATCGTCGTGAAGAACTTCGACACCACTCGCGCAAAGCGGAGTCAAGAACAGCTTTGGCGCTACCGCGCCCTTGTAGGAGGATTCTTCATATTCAAACACGAATACGTTCTCGTACTTCAAAAACAGTAACGGTACGCGATGGGTGACTGTCGCTCGAACCATTCGCCTTTACGTTCGTTCTATCGAATTGGCTCAATCAATGCATCGGATATCGGGGTTCTAGCCGCGTGTGATTTACCTGCATTTACCTGCATCGAAAACATAGTTTGCCCACGATAGACTACTAAAGGTATTTGTGCGCATATGACCAGCAGCCAAACGAAACACGGTTCATATGTCTGACCAGATCCTTCCAGTCAGATTAGGCCTCGCACTAAGAGACTTTCGCGATCGGGCCGGTGAATTGAAGGATCTGGCGGATAGACGGTCTGGCAGGGATCAGATCGCGCGAGCCATCCGCATCGATTGCGTGGCCGGCCTCGGACAGGATGGCCGTGGCCTCACTCTCCGTGATGATCCCTACGTCCCGCAGCCAATCGAACTCGTCCTGGTCCTTGAATCTCCACGAACTCAGGTCCGGCTTCACTACGAGATCCAGCGCGTGGTCCCACGTGTCAAACCCGACGGGTGATCTCCGCCATTGAGCCTCGAGATTCACGTACCAGTAGAGGAACACACGATCGGCTTCACGCCAGAAAAGACCTGTGGAATGGGCATCGCCCGACCGATAGAGGAACAGGGCTCTATGGGTATGCCACGCCCAGTCTTCATACTCGCCAGTCCAGCCGTCTGGCAGCATCTGGCGACCCGATGGCCCGCCCCGGCGACCCTTTCGCCTGCGGCATCGCGTCCCAGGGCATACATACAGCGCGATCAGTGCGTCATCATCGCGCACCACGCGGCACGGATTTGCCGCGTCCACCACTCCGTCCTTCACCGAACGCCAGACAACGGCCGCTCCCGGGTCGTATCTCATCGTCTTCCGCGCCACTTCGGGGTCACAACGCAATCGAGGCAGAGTAGCTACCGAAGCACGTTCCGGCGGCGATCGGCACACCGCAGTCTGCGACGGAGGACGAATCTTTGGTGTGCGTTCGCCGAACTGTCCGGTCATTGCCACCGAAGCCCAACGTCACATTGAACGACGCGGACGAAATCGGTCCAGCGGTATGATTCTCGCATCCGGGAGGTAGCGGGATGGGCATGGTTCCCGCCGAGTTGATCGGCCGACGACTGACGCTCGCCGACTACGAGGCGCTGCCCGACGACCAGGACTAC
Source organism: Chloroflexota bacterium (assembly GCA_004297775.1). GTDB lineage: Bacteria > Chloroflexota > UBA6077 > FW602-bin22 > FW602-bin22 > FW602-bin22. The sequence continues at coordinate 3,126 of SCUE01000007.1, forward strand.
GAGATTATCGACGGGGTGCTCTACGTGGCCCCACGAGCGCGCTACGACCACTAGGACATTGCGTTCCGCCTCGCTCGGCACATCCCGGACGATGGCGGCCGCGTGATCTTCGATTCCGATCTCATTATCAACGATCTTGGGCATTATGTCTCGCCCGACCTGATGTACTTCACAGCCGAGTAGTACGCCCGAACCGATCCGGACGGTTGGAACTCGATTGTCCCAACGTTGGTCGTCGAAGTGCTCTCGGAGCGCACCGCCCGCCGCGACCTGATCGTCAAGCGGCGTCTGTATGCCGACCTGCGTATCCCGATCGTAAACCGCGAGCGCCGGGCAATCGACGAGCTCGTTCTGGATCCCGATGGCCATCACGACGAGCGGCACATCCCCGCGCCGGGCGTGTTCCATCCCGCGCTTTTCGCTGACTTGGCGATCGACTTGGCGGATCTGTTTGCGTAGGTGAGGAGCGCCGTTCAGGCTCTGCCTTTGGAGAACTGGCGAGCGCGGATGCTCACACCCTCGACTGATCGGTCTGCTAGGATCGCCCCAACATTCGAATAGGCGCGAAGGGCGCGGACCGAAGGGCCCGCGCGTAACTGGGGGAAGCCGGTGAGATTCCGGCGCTGTCCCGCAACTGTATCTGGGCCGTTTTGCAGTGCCCGGAAGCCAGAATGCCCGCCTTCGCCAATGACCGGAGCCTCCGAGCGAGAGGCGGCGGGTCGATTCTGGCAATAGCCATGTATCGCCCTCGTTTTCGCGAACGAGGGCGTTTTTCGTGTCGCGGACTCGCGATCGCGAATACGACGCTCCGCGGAGGCGCCGGTCACATTCCCACTACACCCGCGGAGGTGACCGTGCGTTCTTCTCTCGCATTCGTTCTCGCCATCGTGCTCTCGCTCTCGACCGCTTGCGCGTCTCCCAGCCCGACCACGACCCCGAAGCCGGCCGCGCCACCACCAAGCCCAACGATTGCGGTGGCGGCGACGTTGACCGCCGCGCCGCCAACCGCGACACAGTCGGCGGCGCCAATACCGACGGCGCGTCCGGCTACGGCGCCGACGGCCGCGCCGACGGCAACCGCTCAGCCAGCCGCAACGGCAACATCGGCGCCGAGTGCGGCCACCGCTCAGTTCCCAATGACCGTCACGGACGACGCCGGTCGCAAGGTCGAGATCGCGCGCGCGCCGTTGCGAATCGTCTCCCTCGCGCCGAGCAACACCGAGTTGCTCTTTGCGGTCGGCGCGGTCGACAAGGTCGTCGGCGTCGACGAGTTCTCGAACTTCCCGGCCGAGGCAAGGGCAAAGCCTCAACTCGGCAGCTACATCAAGCCCGATCTCGAACGGATCGTAGCGGCGGGTCCGGATCTGGTGCTTGTCACGAACGTGCACGTCAAGACACTTGTGCCCGAACTGGAATCGCGCAAGATCCCGGCGCTGGTCGTCGATGGCACGAACGTCGAGGAAGTGTTCGAGCGCATCCTGCTCGTCGGCCGGGTCACCGGCGATCCGGCCAAGGCGGCCACCGTCGTTGCGTCGATGAAGGCACGCATGGCGACGGTGGCAAGCAGGGTCAGCGGCCAACCGAAGACGCGCGTGTTCTTTGAACTCTCGCCCGACCTGTACACGGCCGGCCCGAAGACGTTCGTCGACGATCTAATTCAGCGCGCCGGCGGCCAGAACATCGCCGCCGATGCGAAGACGCAGTGGCCACAGCTAAACCAGGAATCGGTCATTCAGAAGGATCCCGAAGTCATCATCCTGTCATACGGTGCGGGTGGCCCGAGTCCCGACCAGGTCAAGGCCCGGCCGGGCTGGCAGAACCTGGCCGCAATCAAGGGAAGTCGGGTCACGACGGTCAATCCGGACCTGACGAATCGACCCGGACCGCGCGTGATCGACGGTCTGGAGGCGATCGCGGCCGCACTCCATCCCGATAGGTTTCGCTAGGAGGATCGAGTGGTCGCGGAGACGGCGTCGGTGACCGGAAGCACGGTGCCGCCGACGGTTCGGGCCCCGTGGGTGACGACTGCGCTCGCCGCCGTCGTGCTCGTGGCCGTCGCGATCGCGGCCACGAGCACGGGCAAGACGGAGATCACGCCCGGCGATCAGATCGCCATACTCGCGACCCGCGTTTTCGGCGTTTCGAGCGACGAGAGTTGGCCGCGCGGCGCGGAGACGATCCTGCTCGATATCCGTCTGCCGCGCGTCGTCATCGCGGCGCTGGTCGGCGCGGCGCTGGCGACCGCCGGGGCAGCCTATCAGGGTCTGTTCCGCAATCCGCTGGCCGACCCGTACCTGCTCGGTGTCGCGCCCGGAGCGGGGTTCGGCGCGATCCTGGCATTCAGCCTCTCACTGCCGACCGCGCTCTTCGGTATCGGTGCCGTCCAGGCCTTCGCATTCGTTGGCGGCATCCTGGCGGTGGTCGTCGTCTATCGGCTCGCCCGCGTCGATGGCCGGACCCCACCTTCGACGCTCCTCCTGGCGGGCGTCGCGGTCGGCGCATTGCTTGGCGCCGCAAGCTCGTTTCTCCTGATGCTGAACGGCGACAAGCTCATAGCGGTCTATGGGTGGTTACTGGGCGGATTCAACATCGCCTCGTGGCAGCAGGTTCGGTTGGTCGCGCCCGGCATACTCGTCGGAATCGCGGTCATCATGTCCAGCAGTCACTCGCTGAACATCATGCAGACGGGCGACGAACAGGCTGCCGCCCTCGGATTGAATACGCGCCGGACCACGCGGTTGACGCTCGGCGCGGCGACGCTCGCGACCGCCTGCGCGGTGTCTGTCAGTGGCCTGATCGGTTTCGTCGGGCTGATCGTGCCGCACGCGGTCCGCCTGGCCGTTGGACCCGACTACCGGCGACTGACGCCACTGGCGGCCTTGGTCGGCGCGGCGTTCCTGGTCGCGATGGACACAGTGGCCCGAGCGATGCCAGGCCCGGCGGAACTGCCGGTCGGCATTCTGACGGCGGGATGCGGCGCACCGTTTTTCCTGTTCCTGCTGCGGCGCACACGGAGAACGATCGCGTGAGCCCACAAACCTCACTCGCATTCTCGAATGTCGCGTTCGGGTACGACACCGTACCGGTCGTGCGCGGCGTCTCATTCGCGGCCAGGGCCGGTCGAATACTTGGCATACTCGGCCCAAACGGCGCCGGGAAATCCAGCCTCGTTCGCCTGGCGGCGGGATTGCGACGGCCATGGAGCGGCATGATCCGCGTCGTAGGGCGCGATGTCTCCACGCTGGCACGGCTCGATGTTGCGCGACTCGTCGCGCTGGCGCCGCAGGACGGCGCGCTGCCGGAGGGGTTCACGGTCGAGCAGAGCGTGCTGATGGGGCGAACGCCATGGCTGGGATGGCTCGGCGCGATTGGGCGACGCGACCGCGAGATAACGCGGGACGCGATGGCCGCGACGCGCGTATTGCACCTCGCCGACCGCGCGGTCGACACGCTGTCCGGCGGCGAACGCCAACGCGTCGTCATCGCGCGCGCCCTGGCCCAGGAATCGCCGGTGATGCTGCTGGACGAGCCGACGAGTCACCTCGATCTTGCCCACCAGGCCGCGATGATGGATCTGGCGATCGAATGCGCGCGCGATCGGGCGATTTGCGTCGTTGGCGTCTTCCACGATGTCAATCTGGCCGCGCGATCGTGCGACGACCTCCTGTTCTTGCGCGAGGGCTCAATCGTCGCGCAGGGGACGCCTGAGGAGGCATTCACGGTGACAAACATCGAAGCGGTGTACGGAGTGTCGGTTCAGAGCGTTCCCGGACCGGGTTCAGGTGGCCCGCTGATCATCGTACCCGACCGGGCGCCTCGTCGCGCCGTCCACGTCGCTCCGAACGGGGAGGCCAGACGGTGAGCGACCTGGAGCGCGCTTTGCCGGCGCCATCGCTCTACGACCTGAGCGACGAAGGGCGCGCGCGTCAGCGAAAGGCGCTGGCCGACACCCGCAAGAAGCAGCCGCGTGGCGGTCGCCCGCTCGTGATCGTCAATACCGGCAACGGCAAGGGAAAGACGACTGCCGCGCTGGGCCTGCTCTTTCGCGCCTGGGGTCAGGGACTGCGCGTGGCGATGTTCCAATTCATCAAGGCCTCGACCGGAAACTGGGGCGAGGCCAAAGCGGCCCGAAAGCTCGGCATCGAACTGGTGTCGCTCGGCGATGGCTTCACCTGGGACAGCGCCAATATCGAGCGCGATCGTGCCCTGGCCGAGCAAGGTTGGGCGCGGTGTCGAGCTGCGATCGGCAGCGGCGAGTACGACGTTATCGTCCTGGACGAACTCACCTACTGCCTGCGCTTCGGCTGGCTGGCGATGGACGACGTCATCGCGACGATTCGCGATCGACCGGGATTCCAGCACGTCATCATCACGGGGCGCGACGCGCCGCCCGAACTCATCGATTTCGCCGATCTCGTCACCGAGATGAATGTGGTGAAACACCCGTACGAGGAGGGTGTCAAGGCGCAGAAAGGTATCGAGTTTTGACAGATGCACCCGTGCCAGTCGCCAAGCTGTCCTGGGCAACCGACATCCCGGCGCTCGATCGCGTGGCGACGGCCACGGCGCGAGCTCGACAGGCTCGCCTGACCAAGCCAGCCGGCAGCCTGGGACGGCTCGAAGAACTCGCGATCACGCTGGCTGGCATCACCGGCGATGTGATTCCGCGAGTGATGACTCCGGTCGCGATCATCGGCGCGGGAGACCACGGCGTGACCGCGGAGGGGGTCTCGGCCTATCCCAGCGCGGTCACTGCGCAGATGGCGTTGAACTTCGTCGCCGGTGGTGCGGCGGTTTCAGTGCTGGCGCGACAGGTCGGCGCGCGCGTGATCGTGGTCGATTTCGGCATCGCGACAGAATTGCCAGCGGACGCCGCCATCCTCCGACGGAAGATTGGCTTCGGGACACGCAACTTCGCCAACGGACCAGCAATGAGTTATGCCGAAGCCGTGGCGGCAATCGAAGCAGGCATCGGCATCGTGAACGACGCAATCGATGACGGCGCCGACCTGATCGCGCTCGGCGAGATGGGTATCGGCAACACGACCGCATCGAGCGCAATCGTCGCGGCCTTGCTCGAACGACCGCCGGCCGAGGTCGTTGGCCGTGGCACCGGGATCGATGACGCCGGCCTCACGCGCAAGATCGGCGCCGTCGAGTCGGGCCTCCGAGTCAACCGTCCCGATCCGCACGACCCGCTCGACACGTTGGCGAAGGTCGGCGGGTTCGAGATCGCCGGACTCGTCGGCGTCATCCTCGGCGCGGCGCGACGCCGGTGCCCGATCGTTCTGGATGGCTTCATAACCACTGCCGCGGCTTTGGTCGCGCGTCGGCTCGCGCCGCCAGCCGCGTACTGCCTGGTGGCCTCGCACCGGTCGGTCGAGATCGGCCACACGATCATCCTCGACGCCCTCGGACTAACTCCCTTGCTCGACCTTCAATTGAGGCTCGGCGAGGGGAGCGGCGCGCTCTTGGCGACGAAGATCATCGTGAGCGCCTGTGCCCTCCACGCGGAAATGGCGACATTCGACGAGGCCGGCGTCTCGGGTCGACTGGCGGATGACGCCGGCTAGACGAGTGGCGAGATGACCTGGTGGGTCCCCGCGGCGCGGGCGTGGACGTTCTTGACGATTCTTCCGTCGCCGCCGTTCGATGCCCACCATCGCGGCATCGGCTCGACCGTTGCCCTCTTCCCGATCGCCGGCGCAGCCGTCGGTCTCGTACTCGGTGGACTCGGGCTCGTCCTCGACCTGTCGTTTTCCAGTCAGATCGTCGCGGCGCTCCTCGTCGCGGCGATGATCATCCTGACGGGTGGACTGCACATCGACGCTCTGGCGGATTGCGCGGACGGACTGTTCGGCGGATGGGATGCCGGCCGACGCCTCGAGATCATGCGCGACAGCCGGGTCGGCGCATTCGGCGCATCGGCGATCGCTCTGGCGGTCGTTCTCCTGTGGTCCAGCCTGGCCGAGACGAGTGGATTCGATCGTCTCGCCGCGCTCGTCGCGGCGGCGGCATCCAGCCGTTGGGCGATGGTCGTCGGTCTGGCACTCCTCCGTCCGGCGCGCCCCGACGGATTGGGCGCAACGTACGCGGCCGAGACGAGCGTCGGTGTTCTGGCTCTTTCAACGCTGCTCGTGGCTGCCTGTCTGGGTGGACTTGTCCTCCTCGGCGCGCCGATTCTCCTCGTCCTGTGCGCGATGTTCGCGGCGCTCCTCTGGACTGGCGCGATGGGCTGGTTCGCTTCTCGTCGTGTCGGTGGCACGACCGGCGACACCCTCGGCGCAACGGCGCTGCTCACCGAGATCACGGTCTTGCTGATCGCAACTGGACTCGCTCGATGACGAGAGATGCCGCGCCGGTCCTGATGGTCCTTGGGACCGCCTCGGGTGTCGGCAAGAGCGTCATCACCGCCGGACTATGTCGCGCGCTGGCGCGCCGTGGTCATCGCGTCGCGCCGTTCAAGGCGCAGAACATGTCGTTGAACGCGTATGTCACGCGCGATGGCGGCGAGATCGGACGATCGACCGCCGTGCAGGCCGAAGCGGCCGGCATCGAAGTGACGGTCGATATGAACCCGATCCTGCTCAAGCCGGAGGCAGATGCGCGGTCGCAGGTGATCGTGCGCGGACGAGTCTTCCGAAGCGTGTCGGCGCGCGATTACACGCGCGGAACGCTCGACCTATGGCCAATCGTCGTCGAATCGCTCGACCGCTTGCGGCGCGAGTACGACGTCGTCGTCGCCGAGGGTGCCGGAAGCCCGGTCGAAATGAACCTGCGCAACCGGGACATCGTGAATATGCGGGTCGCCCTCCACACAAACGCGACCGTGGTGCTCGTGGCCGACATCGACCGCGGAGGGGTCTTTGCCCAGGTCGTCGGCACGCTCGATCTATTGCCGCCGGACGAGCGCAACCTCGTCACCGGGATCATCGTCAATCGTTTTCGTGGCGACCCGAGCATGTTTGAGGACGGCGTGCAGATGCTGGCATCGCTCGCACGGACACGCGTTCTGGGCGTCGTCCCGGCCGTGCCCGACCTCGATCTGCCTGAGGAAGACAGCGTCACGCTGGAGCGCGACGGAACCGAGCGCGGACGCGGCGACGTGTGGCTGAGAATCTCCGTGCCGCGACTGCCGCGAATCGCCAATTTCGACGACTTCGGGCCGCTCGAACGTGCCGGCGGTGTCTCAGTCACGTACGTGGATCGACCGAGCGCCTTGGACGACGTCGATGCAATCGTCATTCCGGGAACGAAGTCGACTGTCGCGGACCTGACGTTTCTCCGAGAACGGGGGCTGGATCGAGCAATCGTGGCGGCGCACGACCGTGGGACGCCGGTTCTCGGCATCTGCGGTGGCTTCCAGATGTTGGGGCAACGAATCCTGGACCCTGATGGCGTCGAATCACCGGAGACCGACGTTCGCGGCCTCGGGCTGCTTCCTCTCGACACGACTTTTCACCCGGCCAAGCGGACGCGGCGGGTGCGCGCGCGTGTCATCGCTCTCGCGGGACCGCTCGCGCCGGCGGCCGGTAGTGAGATCACGGCGTATGAGATTCACGCCGGCGAGTCGGCGGTGCGCGACGCGGGGCTCGCGAATGCCTTCGAGATCGAAGGAATCGAGGACGGATGGACGCGCGACGGCCTCGTCAGCGCGGACGGGCTCGTGACCGGGACATACCTGCACGGCATCTTCGCAAACGACGCGATCCGGGACGGCTTCCTCGGCTGGTTGGCCGATCGAAAGGGTGTCACGGTGCCGTCGGGCGGAAGCGCGTCCGACCCGCATGATCGCTGGGCCGACACGCTGGAACGGACGCTTGACCTGGATCGCCTGTTCGAAGCAGTCGGAGTGGAATCGCGCTCATGACCGCTCGCGTAACGCTCGTGACCGGCGGCGCTCGCTCCGGCAAGAGCGGATGGGCCGAGTTGGTGGCCGGGCGCTCGAATCGCGCCGTCACATTCGTCGCGACGGCGATCGCCGGCGACGCGGAGATGGCCGCCCGGATCGCGGCCCATCGCGCCGCGCGGCCTTCGGAATGGATGACAATCGAGGAGCCATTCGACCTGCCGGGCGCTCTCGCGAAGGCGCCGAGAGATGGGCTGGTCGTTCTCGATTGTCTGACGCTCTGGACGGCGACCTTCGTGGCTGGCCGAGTCGGAGATCGGGCAATCGAATCAGTGCCCGCGGCCGAGTGGCGCGCGATTGAGGATCGGGCCGTCGCAATGGCTTCCGCCGCGATCGACGTTTCGCGCCGGCGCGACCACTGGCTGATCGCGATCACCAACGAGGTCGGCTCGGGAATTGTTCCAGTGTACCCGCTCGGCCGGCGGTATCGGGACGTCCTCGGCCGTGTGAACGCGGCCGTCGCCGCGGTGTCCGACGACGTCGTCCTGATGGTCGCCGGTTTGCCGGTCGATCTTCGGAAAATCGCGTTCGATCCGAGGGACACCGCCGTCTGAGGCCTTGGGCCATCGAAACGAGTGGGTCGGACTTGAGCGGACCGGCCGCGCCACTGGATGACTACTATTGTTGGCAGACATCGTGACTAAGTGTCACAACAGTGCCAGTGTACTCCTGCTCACACCCTCGATCGCTCGGACGGGCAGACGTGCACGGTCGCACCGCCGAACGACCGAACGTGGTCGGCGAGCACGTGGAGGACCGACTCCGCAATTCGATGCGACTCGAGGACCGATAGCTGCGGATCCACCGATATATGCAGATCGGCGTGCACCTTGTGGCCCAGCCAGCGCGCGCGCACGCCGTGCACGTCCCGCACACCCTCCACATGGGTCGGCGCGTGCTCAACCTCGGCCAGGATCTCCGGCTCGATGCCGTCGAGCACGCGCCGGAAGACCGTGCTCGCCGCGTCCTTGACGATGAACAGGATCGTCACTGAGATAAGCAGCCCGACGATTGGGTCGAGAATCGGCACACCAAGCCAGACCCCGATCGCGCCGCCGAGCACCGCCAGCGACGTGAAGCCGTCCACGCGCGAGTGATAGCCGTCGGCGATGAGCGCCGCTGAACCGATCTCACGACCAACTCGGATGCGGAAGATTGCGACGACTTCGTTGCCGAGGAAACCTATCACGGCCGCCGCCGCGACCCATCCCAGATGGGTGATCGGCTCCGGGTGAAGGATCTTGCGGACCGACTCGTAGCCGGCGACGCATGCCGAGAAGAAAATGAGGCCGACGATCGCAATTCCAGCCAGATCTTCGGTCCGTCCGTATCCGTACGTGAATCGGCGAGATTGACCCCGTCGCACCAGCGCGAATGCAATCCAGAGAGGAATCGAGGTGGCCGCGTCGCCGAAGTTGTGGATTGTGTCGGCGAGTAGCGCCGTCGAGCCGGAGAACCAGACGATTACAACCTGGAACAGCGCGGTTAGCCCGAGCCCGACCAACGAGATCTTTAGCGCCGAGATACCACGCTCATTGCTCTCCACGGCACCGTCGACCTTGTTGGAGACATCGTGCGAGTGCACGAAGGTGTGGCGAAACCAGCCGAGTAGCTCGCCGTCGCGTGCATCGTGATGGTGGTGTTCGCCACCGTGGCCGTGCGCGTGAGCATGGCGTTCACCGTCATGGTCTTCGATCGACGGAATGGTCGCCAAGGCGCTATCGCGCCCCGGATTCCGCCGCGAGCTTCAAAGCGCGCTCCTTCACGCTGTCGATCCGCGCGCGATCGGATTCCTGAACCGTGACCGTCTTCAGCGATTCATCGATCGTCTGGATGATGCGCGTCGACATCGCCGGCGGCGCATGAGCGACGCGCTCGAGCAGGTAGATCATTCGCTCGCACGACGTGATGCCATCGCCGATCTTGGCGGACGAGAGCTCCGTGGACGCCCGCTTCGACAGTTCCACGCACTCGTTCAGGATCGGATTGTGCATCTCGATCAACTGCTCGCGCGTGACGCGCGGCCCGGTCGGGATCGGGCGCTTCGGGGCGTCAGCGACGGCGCCATCGGTGGCTGCCGGCGCGGCCCCGGCAACGACCGGCGCAGCCGGATTCTGATCGGCGGTCGCGGCCGCGGCCGCTCGCGCCGGAACGCCAACGCCCTCAATTGGCGGAAGGTCGAGCGCGGTGCGGACCTGTGCAAAGACGGCCAGATGCTCCCAGTTCGTGGTCGGCTTTCCGCGTCGAGTCCACTCTTGCTCTAGGCGCTCGTGAGCCGCGAAGTAACGCGCGAATTGCGGCTCGGCGATCGCCTGCCGTCCGACCGCGCGAACGCGCGCAACGTACTGAGCGAACGGGTCCTGAGCCTCTTCCCGTTCGAGGGCGGCCAGTTCCTCGGACAAAGCCTTGATCTGAGTTCGGAGTTGTTCGATGCGAGTCGCGCGGTCGCTGCTACTGGTTGCCATCGGCCTCTCCGTAATTGTCGCATACGAGACGGGTCCGAGTGTCGTTGAGGGAAGCGCACCACGACACCGTGCGAGAATGATCGGCATCGGTAGGCACGCACGATCAGACAGTCCAACAAGGCGGCGAGCCGGAGCCAGTCGCCCGACGCGCGCGGTATGGTTAGCGGAATAGTAGGCAGCCCCGGCGCGGCGATCGAGGGTCGCCGCGCGACTGGGTGACGGCCGCAAGCAAGAAGCCTGCGGATGGCAGAGCAAGGAGTAGGTGTGACAAAGCGAGCGCGTGTCGGCATCGTTGGTCTGGATCACTGGTACGCCGGACTCGGCGCGGCTGAGGAGCTTTCTAAGAACGCGGGCGTCGAGTTGGTCGCAATCGCGCACCGACACGAGAAGCGCGGGCGTGACACGGCCGAGAAATACGGCGCCGAGTTCACGACCGACTATCTGTCGGTCGCGAGTCGAAACGATCTCGATGTCGTCGTGACGGCCTGTTACTGCAGCGAGAATCCGGCGATGGTCGCCGCCGCCGCGAAGGCCGGCAATCACGTGGCGTCGGTCAAGCCGATCGCAATGACGGTCGATGGGGCGGACGCGATCCGTTCGGCAGTGAAGGCCGCCGGAGTATCATTTATGTCATTCGAGTCGAACTACCGCGTGAACCCGACGTTCCTGGACATCAAGAGTTGGGTCGACGCCGGCCGGATCGGCAAGGTCATCACAGCCGCGACGGTGCTCCGTTCGATGCTGCCGACGCAGGAATGGCCGGGAGAACGGGGCCGAACCTGGTGGCTCGATAGCGCAAAGTCTCCGGGCGGTGGGTGGATCGACCATTCGATCTACCACATCGACTTTCTGCGATGGCTCCTGAACGACGAAGTCGCGACGGTCTCGGGCGATTCGGGCAACGTCAAACACACCGACATCGCGCCGCTGGAAGACTACGGCGCCGCCAACCTCGCGTTTCGCGGTGGCGCGCGCGCGACGATCGAGGTGACGTGGACGGCGTCGCCGGGCTCTTTCGTCCATCGGATCGAATTGACTGGCACCGAAGGACACATCATCTGGGACCCGAGCGTGACCGGAAAGACGCTGATCGGCGCGAAGAACGATCCGGCCGGCTGGCTCCACATTGCCTCGCCACCTCGTCCGAGCGGCGCAGCAAACCACGTCGTTGAGATGGCGATGACGAAGCACGCCACGGCTGGAACGGTCGAGGACGCACGGACGAATCTGAACGTGTGCGAACAGTTCTATCGCGCCGCGAAGACCGGACAACGGATCGCCCTTTGACGTTCCGTCTGACACGTCGCTCGGCGATCGGCGCCGGCCTGACGATCATCGTCGGACCGGCCCTGGCCGCGTGCGGCGGTGCGTCGGTGCCAACACCGCCGGCGAAGGCGGCGACCGCGCCGACGGCCACTGCACCGAGCGCTCTACCGACGGCCGCGCCGTCACCGACAATGCTCCCTCCAACCCCAACGGCCGCGCCGCCGCCACCGACTGCCCGGCCGACTGATACGCCGCGTCCGCGCGACGGCTCGATGACGAGCCCCGATCACAGCGTCCACGTATTCCTCTGGGGCGGGTTCGAAACGACGAAACGCGACCTGAACCTGGTGCGAGAACTTGGCTTCAGTTGGGTCAAACAGCGGTTCGAGTGGCGATATGTCGAACCGCACGTCAAGGGTAAGACGGAGTGGAACGAGCCTGATCGGATCGTCGACGCAGTGTCCACCGCCGGACTGAAGCTGATCGCGCGCATCGACAACCAGCCGCGCTGGACGCGAAGCGATCCGGCCTGGCCGATCGATGGTCCGCCGGACAAGCTTTCGGACTTTGGAGACTTCCTCCGGGCGATGGCCGAGCGCTATCGCGAGCGCATTCACGCTTACCAGATCTGGAATGAACCAAATCTGGCACGCGAGTGGGGCAACAAGCCGCCGAACCCAGCTCAATACGTCGAGATGCTGAAAGTGGCGCACGCCGCGATCAAGGCCGCGGACCCGGCCGCGACGGTGATCTCGGCCGGGCTCTCGCCGACCACCGCCAGTGGCGCGATCGCGATGCCGGATGTCGAATTCGCCACGAAGATGTACCAGGCCGGTGCGAAGCCGTATTTCGATCTCCTCGGCGTCCACGCGGCCGGGTTCAAGGCGCCGCCAGAGATGAGCCCGGAAGACATCGCGAAAGATCCGAAACTGAACCACGGCGAGGGCGCCGCCGGCCGCGTCTACGGATTCCGGCACGCCGAGGATCTACGCGCCGTGATGGCGGCGAACGGTGACGCGGCCAAACGCGTCGCGGTGCTTGAGTTCGGCTGGACGAGCGACGATCGGCCAAACTCCCCATACCGTTGGCACGCCGTAACCGAGGAGGAGAAAGCACAGTACCTGACGCGCGCGTTCGACTACGCGGCCAAGAACTGGCGGCCGTGGATCGGACCGATGACGGTGATCTACATCGCCGATCCGGCCTGGACACGCGACCACGAACAGTACCACTGGTCCATCACCGGGCCGGACGGATCACCCAGGCCAGCCTTCACGGCATTAGCGAAAATGACAAAGGCCGGCGCAGTGACGCCGCTCACGCTGCCGGCTGGCGCGACGCCAATCGTGACCGCGAAGCCCGCGTCGCGTTCGGCGAGCCTGACGCCGACTCGCGCACCAGCCAAGCGATAGGAGAGGGAAAGCATCGATGAATCGATTCCGGAAGTTTGCCAACGCGGTCGCCAGAGTCGTGGCGGTCGCGGGCATGTTGCTCGGCACACTGCCGTTCGCGGCCGCGGCCGCGGCGGCGCCGAATGATCCCGATGGGTACTTCAGCGAGACCGGGTTCGCGGTCGGTGAAGCCAAGTTCTGGGACTACTTCAACGCGCGCGGCGGGCTGCGAACCTTTGGCTACCCAGCGTCGCGCGTGTTCATGCTCGACGGGTTCAAGGTCCAGTTGTTCCAGCGGCGGGCACTGCAATTGGCGGTCGACGGCAATGTCACGCAGTTGAACCTGCTCGACCATCCGTTCCTGCCGTACACCAGCTTCAACGGCGCGACGATTCCGGCACTGGACAGCGATCTCCTGAAGAGCGCGCCGACTCCGGGCTCGCCCGCCTACGGCGAGGGGATCCTCGACTACGTCGACAACAACTCGCCGAACACCGCCCTTGGACGGAACGTTGGGTTCAACCGCACATTCCGTGCTTCCGTGACGATGGCCGAAGCGTTTGCGCGTGGGGGCGGCAACTCGGGACTGCTCTCCGGGATTCACCTGGAGATGTGGGGCGTGCCGACCAGTCGCTCCGGCGCCGACCCGAACAACGGCAACTTCATCTTCCTCCGGTTCCAGCGCGGCGTCATGCACTACGACGCCGCCACGGGTCTGACCCAGGGAATGCTGCTGGGCGATCATTTCAAGCAGATCCTGACAGGCGTGAACTTGCCGGGAGACCTCGCGAGTCAGGCGAAGGACAGCCCCTACCTGCATGCTTATGACAACTCGCAGGCGAATGGCATCCGAGCGGGCAAGAATCTGCCGAACAGCAACCTGAAAGACGCCTTCGAAAAGGAAGCGCCACGCGCGGCGCCGGGCCTGCCGGCGGCGCCCGCCGCGACGCCAGTGCCAGCCGCGACGGCCGGCGGTCCGGCCCCGACGACGACATCGGGTCTGCGCATGGGGTGGCAAGCGCACCTGTACGGGCACCCGCACGACCGCATATTCCGGGCGATCAATGACTCGGGCTTCACGTGGGTAAAGCAGCAGGTTCGATGGGCGACACATAACCCGAATGATCTCGATCAAGCCGTCGAGTCGGCTTCACGTTCAGGCGTTAAGCTGCTCGCCAGCGTCCTGACGACGCCGCCGGGATTGCGCGGCGGACGCGGCGAGGACGGTCCACCCGACAACTACGCGGAGTTCGGCAAGTTCGTTGGCGGCCTGGCACAGCGGTACAAGGGCCGGATAAATGCGTACGAGCTGTGGAACGAACAGAACTTCAGCCGCGAATGGGGCGGCGGCCAGATCAATGCCTGCGACTACGTTCGGCTGCTTCGCGAAGGGTACAACGCGATCAAGGCGGCCGATCCGACCGCGGTCATCATCTCCGGAGCGCTAACGCCGACCGGTGTGAACGATCCGAATCTGGCGATCGATGACAAGACGTATCTGACTCAAATGTATCAGTGCAACGGCGGAGAGTTCTTGCGGATCGCTGACGCGGTTGGCGCACACATGGCCGGTTACAACAACGCGCCGGAAGACGGCCCCGGGCAGCAGAGCGTCAACACGCCCGGATATAAGGGCCATATGTCGTTCTATTTCCGCCGCATCGACGATCTTTACGAAGTCATGCGAAATAACGGCGATCGACGTCAGATGTGGCTGACCGAGTACCACTGGGCCGCGGCGTCAGCGCCGGTGCCGGCCGGATACGAATGGACGACGCACCTGAGCGAAGGTCAGGCGTCCGACTTCCTGGCGCGAAGTATCCAGTCGATCCGTTCATCCCGTCCGTGGGTGGGCGCGGTCTTCATCTGGAATCTCAATTTCCGCACGTTCCAGGATTACCATAAGTCCGAGACGGCGATCTTCGGATTTCTGAATCCGGACTGGACGCCGCGGCAGCTCTACAACGCGGTCAAGAGCGTGGCGCGGTAGCGCATCCGGAGGACCAGGGCATGTTGATCCGACACCAGATCGCCCGCCTGCTGCGAGAAGCAGGTGAGTCCGCGCAAGTGGCCGGCGACCTGCCGGCCGTGGCGATCGACGACGCTTATGTCGAGCGGACCAACAACGCCGCGCGCGGCGACTATGCCAGTTCGCTGCCGATGCGTCTCGCGCGCGCGGCCGGGATGCCGCCCGCGGCGATCGCCGAAAAGGTCCTCCGGCGAGTCCTTCCGCACTCGGCGATCGAACGGATCGAGATTGCGCCACCCGGATTCATGAACGTGACGCTCAGTCGCGACTGGCTGCGGTCGCAGGTGGACGCGATCGTCGACGCGGATGACAACTTCGGTCGGATCGAATTGGGCAACGGCTCGCGCGTCCAGATCGAGTTCGTGTCGGCGAACCCGACTGGATACCTCACGGCCGCCTCCGGGCGAGCCGGCGCGCTCGGCGACGCGCTCGGCAACGTCCTCGCGTTTGCCGGCTACCAGATCGAGCGCGAGTATTATGTCAATGACGCTGGCAGTCAGGTCGCGGCGTTCTACGGCAGCGTATGGGCGCGATATCGCGAGGTCTTCGGGCTGAACGGAACGATTCCGGACAACGGATACCACGGGCCGGCGATTCGCGAGATTGCGGGCGCGATCGCCGAGCAACACGGCCGGGCATTCGTGGAGATGGACGAGGCGACGGCAATCGAGAAGGTCGGCCGGCTCGGCTTGGATGCCGTTCTCATCGCGATCAAGGAGGATCTGGCGCGCTTCGGGGTCACATTTGATCGCTGGTACAGCGAGGAATCGCTGCACCAAACTCGCGCGATCGACGCGGCGGTCGCCCACCTCCGCCAGCGTGGCTTTCTCGCTGAGAGAGAGGGCGCGATCTGGTTCACGTCGACCGACATCGGTGACGAACGGGACCACGTGCTCGTTCGCTCGAACGGCGTACCGACCTATATGGCGGCCGATATCGCCTACCACCACGACAAGTTCATCGTCCGTGGTTTCGATCGCGTCATCGATATCTGGGGCGCCGACCATCACGGGCACGTCCAGGGCATGGTCGCAAGCGTCGAGGCGCTGGGCGTCGATCGATCGCGCTTCACGGTCCTGCTCCACCAGATGGTGACGATCAAGCGCGGGACCGAGATCGTCCGCATGTCGAAGCGCGCCGGCGACTACGTCGCGCTCCGCGATGTGCTCGACGAGGTTGGCTCGGATGCCTGTCGCTACTTCTTCCTGGCGCGGACCGCGAACGCGCACGTGGATTTCGATCTCGAGCTGGCGAAGCGCGAGTCGGACGACAACCCGGTCTACTACGTGCAATACGGCCACGCGCGGACTGCCAGCATCCTTCGCCGAGCCGAGGGGATCGACCCGCGGAGCGGCGACACGCGCCATCTGTCCGATGACGCTGAGTTCACGCTGATTCGGAAGCTTCTGCAATTCCCCGAGATCGTCGAAGTCGCGGCGACGATGCTGGAGCCGCACCATTTGCCGCACTACGCGCGGGAGCTCGCCGCGACGTTCAGCCAGTTTTACGAAACCTGTCGCGTCCTCGGAGACGACCCGGATGTGACATCGGCGCGACTGAAACTGGTCCTGGCAACCAAGGTGACGCTGCGAAACTGTCTGAGGCTGATGGGGATGAGCGCGCCGGAGCGCATGGACCGCGGCTAAGGCGATCTGGCCAAGGCGCGCGGCGAGTCGGTACGCCGCGCGAGTTCGGTCGAATACTGGCGCCGCGACGCGCGGTACACTTCCACCAAGGCATCGGCCGGAACCTCGTCCGGGAGCACACACGCGTGGAAATCGCTCGCGACATCGCCATCATCCTGCTCGCGATCATCAACATCGTCTGGCTGCTCATTCTCTGCGCAATCGGATTCATCGTTTGGCGATTGTTCGTCCAGTTTCGCGATCGCGTTCCGGCACTCCTGGACGCGGTGAGCGACATCCTTGCGACCGGGAAGTCGATCGCCGAAACCGGCAAGGCCACCGCGATCAGCGTGAAGGGGACGGCTGACTTCGTCGGTGACGTCGCGGTTAGCCCGGCCATTCGCGTTGGCAGCCTCAGCGCGGCGATCGCGAAGTTCTTCGCCGTTCTGCTCGGTGGCTCGCGGAGTCGATCGTGAAACGACGGCATCCACTTGTTTCCGCGTTTCTCTTTCTGACCGGTCTCGGCATGGGATTCATGGCCGGCTGCGTTCTCGCGGCGCTATTGGCGCCCTCGGCCGGAGAGGATTTTCGTGTGGCGGCGCGGCGCGCGGTCGCGGGTGTCGATCGCGAGTCCGTTCCACCGAGCATCGTCGACGCGATCCTGATGCGAATCCGTCGGGCGCTCGACGCCGCCCGGGCCGAGCGAATCAGGAGCGAGCGTGAACTGCGCGATCGACACGCCGCGGCGCGGCTCGCTGGCAAGCTACCGGATTAGCCATTCGGTACGGGACCGCGGCGTCACGCGCGTCCCAATACCGCGAGCTACGCACCAGACGCGCGCTGCTCGGTATCTCAGAAAGAGAGATGTCGGGACGGCCGCCCGTCCGCCCGTCGCCCATCCAACCTCGCGGCGACCGCCCCGTAACCAAACTATGCCGGTGGGAGTGCGCCTCCGAAATAGCCCACAGGTCATGCCAAACGTGCCCACTTCGGGGGAGCACAGATGGGGCAGGACTTTCGGATACGTTCGGGGGGCTGTCGCCCGAACAACGCGAACGGATTGTTAGCCTACGAGGCCATCCGCGAACGAGGCCGCCGCAAAGGCACGTCGAACTCCCACGGACCGTGGATCGTGCGGACCGCCGGCAGCGACCAGAGTTCCCGCGTGTAGGGCGCGTATTCGGAAAGCCGTAGCGTCTTCGGCCGGATTGGCGAAGGCACGCAGGTGAGGCCATGCACCACGAAGCGCAAGCGCCGGGCGTCGGTGCGCGGTCGCGGCACCTGGATGAAAAACCAGCTCACCGGCGCGTTGAACCGGGTGCCCCAGGAGCCCGGCTCATACTCGCGACCCTGCTCGTCCGCCAAACCGGACAGCTCGCTCAAATCGAGCGGTCCGGGTTCGCCCCAAACAAAACGCGCCGAGAGGATCAGGACCGCGTCGTTCTCACGAACCGCCAGACCAGCCGCGCGCACCGCGACCCCGTTCATCACCCGCCGCTGACTGAATCGCAGCACGCGGGCGATTCGTGACACGACCGCGAGATTGTAGTTCGGGACCCCGTTGCTAGAATCGATACGGTGAGTGGGGCTCGCGACCGCCTGCGTGCAGCGCGGTTACAGCCGGTTGGCGACCCAGCCGGGCATCGCGCACACGATGAACGGAATGAGCCGCAATGACTGATGGCGTCGGACCAACGCCGGGCGCGGTACGCGATCTGATTCGAGCAATCCTGACCGGGGATTCTATGACGGCTCTGTGGGGCGTTGCCGATCGTGGATTGCCGGTGCCAGTGCACTCAGTAGACGTTGCGCTCCTGGCGCTGCCTCGCGCTGAATCGTTCGATCGGCACGCGATCGTGATCTCCGCGCTCATTCATGACATGGGGAAACTGGGGGGGACCAGTGAACGCGGACTGTCGCATTCCGCCTTGATGCGCCAGCAACCTCGCGAACCGACGCGCATCGCGATGGATGCGCTGGCTACGGCGGAACTTGACGCCTCGGTCACGCTTCCGGTGGAGACGCGACGCCATATCGAGCACATCGTCATCTCCCATCACGGGCGGTACGGTCTCGTGCAGCCAGAGACGGCTGAGGCGCGATTGGTCGCGGAATGCGACGAACTGTCGGCGACGCGGCATCGCCTCTGCCCGATTGACGCGAACGACATCCTGCCGCTGCTCGTCGAGGGGTACTCCTGGGTGGGGGCTGCGCGCGTCCTGAAGGTGAGCCGAGAACTTATCAAGAAGCGACTGGCCGACGCGTTGGCGGTGACCGGAGCGCGCGACTGGTCGAACCTCGTGCCATTGTGGCGCCGCGATGGCGCCGTGCCGATCGGTCCGCCCGAGTTCGCGGCCCGCATCCGATGGATCAAGACGGTGCGACGGCTGGCGATTCGTCCGGCCGACGAGTTGGCGTCTATTCTGCTCGGCGATGGCGTTCCGGCCTCAATCGCGGTGGAGTCACGGGCGTGATTCGCGTAGACATGCACAGCCACACGTTACGATCGAGTGATTCCGCGACGCCGTTCGAGCGCGTTCGACGCGCGTGCGAGCACCGGCACATCGGCGCGATTGCGATAACCGATCACAACCGGATCGATGGCGCGCTCGAATGCGCCGAGCAGTGGACGACGCCGCGGGTGATCGTTGGCGAGGAAATTCGTACATCTGAGGGCGAGATCATTGGCCTGTTCCTACGCGAGTTCATTCCGCCTCGACTATCGCCCGAGGAAACCATCGCGGAGATTCGCCGCCAAGGCGGAGTCGTCTACGTTCCGCACCCGTTCGATCCGATCCGGCGATCGGTCATCACCCGTGCGGCACTTGATAGGGTCGCCGGAAGCATCGATGCGATCGAGGTGTTGAACGGTCGTCTACACGTCGCTGCGCGAAACACCGAGGCGGGCGACTATGCGCGATCACACCGGCTGCTGGCGGGCGCCGGCAGCGACGGACATATCGCACGCGAAATCGGCCGCGTTGGCGTTGAGATGCCGGAGTTCACCACGGCGGCCGAGTTCAAGGCGAGCCTGGCGAAGGGGATGGTCTTCGGCACGCCGGCGCACCCGATCGTTCACCTGGCATCGTCCTGGACGAAGTTCCGAAAGAAGTACCTGCCAGGATGGCGATCGATCTAGGCACTGAGGCAGGCGCCGTCGGACGTGCGGCTATGTCAACGAGATTCGATGTAAGAGCGTATCGCCGCGATCAACGCCTGCACACCCGGTAGCGCGGGCGCCCCCTGGGACTGCGGATTCGGAATCACGAGGTGCGCCAGCCAGCGCGTCGGCAACGTGAAGCGGGGGTAACTGTGCATCACATCATGCCGGTACCACGCGGTCGCGGTGGCCAATTCGGACCCGCGCTCAGCGATGTCACGGTTGATACGGCGCAAGACGCGCTCGTCATCGGGCGTATCCACGTAGACAGTCAGGTCGAATCGGGTGCGAAGGTCATCATCCCAGAGGACGAGATGCCCATCGACAATCAGGAGATCGCGCGCTTCGACCGTCCACCGATCAATCTTACGTGCGGCCTGCCGCGTGCCTGGAACCGGCATCGTGACCGGACTGCCGCCGGCGATCGTGTCGACCGCATCGACCAGCGCTGGCCAGAGGACCGAATCCGGCCGATTGGCGGTGCGTATCTTGTCACGCTCCTCATCGCCCGAATGCGACGTCCAATCGCGGAAGAAGTGATCCTGATGGATGATCGCGGTCGAATAGCCGGACAGCGCCTCGACCACCAGACGAGCGATCGTCGATTTTCCGGACGCGGAGCCGCCGGCGATTCCAACGAGGATGGGGCGCACGTTGCCCGGGATGATAGCGTCGCGGATACTCAGTCAGTGCAATCGCTGGTAGGAATGACGCCCGAGCAGATCGCGGAGGCGATGGTCGCGATCGGCGAGCCGGCATTTCGCGGGCGGCAGATCGCGCATTGGATCTACCCGAAACACGCCGCCGCGTTTGCCGAGATGAGCGATCTTCCAGCCGAGCTACGTACGCGACTCGCCGAGAGTTTCGCCGTCTCGCCGGTGACAGCCGTGCACATCGAGTCGTCGGACGACGAGCGAACCGAAAAGGCGCTCTTTTCGCTTGGGCCAATCGCCGGTCGCCTGGCCGAGGGTCCGCTGGCGGAGCGGCGCGCCCGGTTCAACACCGTGGAAGCCGTGTACATGGAGTATCCGGGACGCGGCACCGTCTGTGTTTCGTCACAGGCCGGCTGCGCGATGGGATGCGTGTTCTGCGCGACTGGTCAGGCCGGGTACATTCGCGACTTGGAACCGGGCGAGATCGTTGGTCAGGCATTGCACTTCGCGCGGGTTGCCCGCGAGCGGCGCGGGCCGGACGGCCGAGTCACGAACATCGTGTTCATGGGCCAGGGCGAGCCGATGATGAACTTCGATCGCGTGTGGGGTTCGATCGAACTACTGCATCGATCGGATTGCTTTGGTCTCGGCGCGCGGCACATCACCGTCTCGACGGTCGGAATCGTGCCTGGGATCCGCCGGCTGGCGACGATGCCGCTGCCGGTGAATCTGGCCGTCTCGCTGCACGCCGCGGACGACGCGCTGCGCGGATCACTCGTGCCAGTGAACCGACGATTTCCGATCGGCGAAATCATGTCGGCGTGTCGCGACTACATCGCCGCGACGCGACGTCGAGTCAGCTTCGAATACACCTGCATCGATGGCGTCAACGATCGCGATTCGGACGCCGAATCGCTGGCGCGCCTCCTACGGGGGATGCTGTGCCACGTCAATCTGATCGCCCTGAATCCGGGCGGAAGCCCCGCCTTCGCGCCGTCGAGCCGCGAGCGCGTTCGCTCGATGGCCAGTGTGCTGAACGCCCGCGGTGTGACGACGACGATTCGCGACACGCGGGGGCAATCGATTAGCGCCGCCTGCGGACAGCTACGCGCCCGGGTCCTGGCCGACGCGTCGTAGGGCTGCGTTAGTCGTCGCGGCGGGACAGTCCGGCGACCTGAAGCGCGAAGTACAAAACCATCAAGATCGTCGAGACGAAACCGGCCACGTAGGTCCACGCCGCCGCGTCCAGAACAGTCTTGGCTCCCCGATATTCTTCCTGGCTGACGAAGCCGCCCGTCTGCAGCGCAGCCATCGCTCGACGGCTGGCGTCGAACTCAACCGGCAGAGTAACGAGCGCGAAAACGGCGCCGAAGGAAAACAGAATCAGGCCAATCGCGGCCAAACCCGTGATCTGAAGCATCAGACCGCCGATCAGCGCGAAGTAGCCGATCTGCGAACCGAACTGAGCGACCGGAACCAGGCCGGCGCGGGCACGCATCGGGGCGAAACCGTGAGCGTCCTGAATTGCGTGGCCGACCTCGTGGGCCGCGATGCCCATCGCCGCGATCGTCGGCTGGCGACCGACGCCAGGTGACAATCGAAGGATCTTCGTCGTCGGATCGTAGTGATCGCCCAGTTCCTCGGGCGTCTCCTCGATCGTGACGTTGCCGAGTCCGTTCATGTCGAGAATCGAACGAGCCACCTGCGCGCCGGTCATGCCCTGCATATTCCGGTACTCGGAATACTTCTGATATGCGCCGCGCGTCTTGGCCTGCGCCCACAATGCCAGGGCTAGGCCCGGCAGCATGAAGATGAGATACAGCGGATCAAAGAACATCGCGCAAACCCTCCAGAATGAACATACCGCGATTCGCCCGCCCGAGCCAATTGGCATTTTGGCTTACGCGCGGTGCCCGCGCGTAAGCCCTCATTCCGGGTGGCAATCGAGAGCGAGACCATTGCGCATTTACTCGCCGAGGCGGGCCCCACGGATCACGCTGTGTCCCCGCAGGAAATCAGCGATTGGCTGGATCGCGCGGCCTTCGAGTTGCACGCGATCGATCCGCAGGGCGCCGACACCGCAGCCGACGGCGGCCACACCGTCCCACTCGTCCAAGACGCCCGTCTCTCGACCGCCACGCGTGAAAAGCGGCCAGACACCGTGGAACTTCACGACGCGACCGTTCCAGGTCGTCCACAGGCCCGGCCAGGGCTGGAATGCGCGCCACGCCCGCCAGAGATCGACCGACGGGCGAGACCAGTCGGCGCGCCCATCGTCGCGCGTGAACTGGCGCGCGTAGGTGGCCAGGAGATGATCCTGTTGGCGAGGGGCGAGCGTGCCACGATCGGCGTGCCGAAGCACGTCGATCAGAAGATCGGCGCCGAGGTTAGATAATCGCGCCATTAGCGTCTCCGCCGTGTCGGCGTGATTGATCGGCTCGATGACCTGTCCCAGGATAGGGCCGGCGTCCATCCGCGGTGTCACGCGAATAATCGTCACACCGGACTCGCTGTCGCCGCGCAAGATCGCAGTCGGAACCGGCGTCGCGCCCCGAAGCCGCGGCAAGAGTGACGGATGGATGTTGACTCCGCCCACCTTGGCGAGCGCCAACAATTCGCGCGATAGGATTTCGCCGTAGGCTGCCACGACGATCACATCTGGACCGATCTCGCGAACGGGATCGAGCGCTTCGACCGAAGCTCGGCTCGGTTGAAGGATCGGTAAACCGAGCTGGCCGGCCGCGATCTTGACGGCCGACTCCACAAGCGCCCGACCGCGACCGGCCGGCCGATCCGGTTGGGTGATCACGAGCGACACGGCATGACCGGCTCCAACCAAGCGACGTAGAGCGGTGACTGCCAATGCGGCGGTGCCGAGAAAAACGACCTTCACAACACCCATACGTATAATCGACTGCGCTTATGTCGATAACGGCGCTGGCCACGTGCCGCATCGATCCGGGCGCGCTGCGCCGCCGTCTGGCCGCTTTGCCCACCACGCCCGGCATTTACATATACCGGAACGAAGCAGCCGAGATCCTGTACGTCGGAAAGGCCGTCAATCTCCGCAACCGCGTTCGCTCGTACTTTCACCGCGACGGCCAGGCCGTCAAGGTCCGCCAGATGGTGGCCCAGATTGCCGACTGGGAAGTCATAGTCACCGGCACCGAACTCGAAGCTCTGGTGCTCGAATGTACTCTCATCAAGAAACATCGGCCGAAGTACAACGTCCGACTGCGGGACGACAAGCAATACCCCTACATCAAGGTCAGCCTGAACGAAGAATGGCCGCGCGTATACATCACGCGGAGGATCGCGAAGGATGGCGCGCGGTACTTCGGACCGTTCACCGACTCGCGGTCCGTCTGGCGAACGCTCGACTTGCTCAACAAACTATTCCCGTATCGCACCTGTCATATTGCTATTACAGGCACTGACGCGCGGCCGTGCTTGCAGTTTCACATCCACCGTTGCCTGGGACCGTGTATCGGCGCCGTCTCGCGTGACGACTACCAGGCCGTGATGGCTCAGGTCGTCCTCTTTCTCGACGGGAAGCACGAAGAGGTGATCGCCGACCTGACTATGAAGATGACTGTGGCCGCGGAGAGCCTTCAGTTCGAGCGCGCGGCGTTCGTGCGCGATCAGATTCGATCGGTCGAGAAGGTCACCGCGCGACAACGCATCGTCGAAGCCGCGATGAAGGATCAGGACGTCGTCGCCTTCGCGCGATCGAACGGCGACGCTTGCGTCGAGGTCTTCTTCATCCGCGGTGGCAAATTGATCGGACGCGAGGACTTCCTCCTCGAGGGCACGAAAGACGAGGACGTCAGGCAGATCATGACCTCGTTCGTCACCCAGTTCTACGACTCCGCCGCGTACATTCCGCCCGAGATCGTGTTGCAGTCCGCGGTCGACGAGGCGCGGATTGTCGAATCGTGGTTGCGTCAGAAGCGTGGCGGCCAGAAAGTCACCCTGACAGTCCCCCGACGCGGAAAGACGCGCCGGCTCGTGGATCTCGTCGCGGCGAACGCGGCCGAGGTTCTCGCGCAGATGCGCGCGCGATGGCTTGCCGATGAGCGGAAGACCGCCGGGGCGCTGATCGACTTGGCCGAGCACCTCGATCTCGAAGAACCACCGCGCCGTATCGAGTGCTACGACATCTCGAACGTTCAGGGCAGTTCGTCGGTCGGATCGATGGTCGTGTTCGAGAACGGGCAACCGGCCAACCGGGAGTACCGCCGATTCCAGATCAAGACCGTCGAGGGCGCGAACGACTTCGCGTCGATCCAGGAGATCGTGCGCCGGCGATTCTCGCGCGCGCAAGCGGTTGGACTGGTGGGTTCCGCGGCGGAGGCGAACGAGCGGAAGGGATGGACCAATCGGCCAGACCTCGTGATCATCGATGGCGGTCGCGGCCAGTTGAACGCGGCGCTGGCGGCGCTCCAAGAGCTGAACATGGAGCGCATCCCGATCGTGTCGCTGGCGAAGCAAAGTGAAGAGATCTTCACGCCCACCGAATCCAGGCCGATCATCCTGCCACGCGAATCGCAAGCGCTTTATCTCGTGCAGCGGATTCGAGACGAGGCACACCGATTCGCGCTGACGTACCACCGCAAGCTCCGGGCTCGGCGCGGCACGAGGTCGGCTCTCGACGACGTCCCGGGAATCGGACCGAAGCGGCGCGCGGCGCTGCTGCGACGATTCGGGTCCGTGCGGGCGATCCGCGAAGCGACGATTGAAGATCTCGTTGCGACTCCGGGGATGGATTCCCGCGTCGCGGCCTCGATCAAGGAGCGGCTACAAGCCTCCGCCACTCTCGCGTGACGCGTTCGCGCAGCGAAGCGAGATCGCCGTCGTTTGAGATGACGATCTGCGCGCTGGCCGTTCGCGACGCCAGATCGGGTTGCGCGGCGATGCGCATCTGAGCCTCGTCCGCGGTCAGGCCGCGCGACGCGATCAGACGACGGAGGCGTGTTTCGGGGGATGCCGTCACGGCCCAGACCTCATCGCAGTCGGCGGCCGCGCCCGATTCGAAGAGCTTGATCGCCTCGTAAACGACAACCGGACTCGTACTGGCGTCGATGATCGATCGCGCGCGCGCGCGTACGAGCGGATGGGTCGCGGCTTCGAGTCTCGTCAGCGCCGCGGAATCCCGAAAAACGATCTGGCCGAGCCGTTTTCGATCGATCTGGCCGTCGGGGCCGAGGATCTCGTCACCGAACAGGTCGACCACGCGCCGCCAACCGGGCTGGCCAGGCGCAATCAACTCACGGTAGACGCGGTCGGCGTCGATGACATCCGCGCCAAGCTCTCGCAGGATCGCCGCGACGTTCGACTTTCCGGCGCCGATGTTGCCGGTCAGGCCGACGAGAGTCACTCAGTAGCCGAAGCTGCCAGTTCCGTCCCGCTGCATCGAATCGCCTGGCCCCGGCCCCTTCGGCACGGCGACCGGTTCTTCGTTCACAAGGGCCTCGGCGGTCAGGATGACGCTGGCAATGGAAGCGCCATTCTCGATCGCGGTGCGAGCGACCTTGGCCGGATCAATGATGCCCTCGGCGATGACGTCGATATACTCGCCAGTCAGGACGTTCCAACCAAT
Source organism: Chloroflexota bacterium (assembly GCA_004297775.1). GTDB lineage: Bacteria > Chloroflexota > UBA6077 > FW602-bin22 > FW602-bin22 > FW602-bin22. Next base: position 29,223 of record SCUE01000007.1, read on the forward strand.
CCGCGTGTTGCCCGAATCGGCCTGACGGCGGAGAATCTCATCCATCACGACCGCGGGCTCGGCTCCCGCGTTTCTGACCAACTGGCACAGCGGCTCTTCGAGCGCTCGGACGACGATCTGGGCGCCCAGCTTCTCGTCGCCGGAGAGATCGAGTGCCTCGATGGCGCCGCGCAACAGAAGCAGCCCCACACCACCGCCGGGAAGGATTCCTTCCTCGATCGCCGACCGCGTCGCGGAGATGGCATCCTCGACGCGAAACTTCTTTTCCTTCAACTCCGTTTCTGTTCCGGCGCCAATGCGAATGATCCCGACGCCTCCGGAGAGCTTCGCAAGGCGTTCCTGCAACCGCTCGCGATCGTACATCTGGCTCGACTCTTCCAGGATCATTCGCAATTGCGAGATCCGCGCGCGAATCTCGGCATCGTTGCCCGCACCGCCGACGATCGTCGTGTTCTCCTTGCTCGCCACGACACGCCGCGCGTGGCCAAAGTCTTCGACCATCACGCTGTCGAGCTTACGGCCGGCCTCCTCGGTAATGAAACGGCCGCCCGTCATAATCGCGATGTCCTCGAGCAGCGCCTTGCGCCGATCGCCGTATCCGGGCGCCTTCACGGCGACGACATCAATCGTGCCGCGGGTCTTGTTCAGGATCAGCGTCGAGAGTGCTTCACCCTCGACGTCCTCGGCGATGACGCAGAGACTCTTGGCGTTATTCATCGCGCGCTCAAGCGCGGGAACGATGTCGTTCAGGTCCGAGATCTTCTTGTCCGTGATCAGAATCCACGGATCCTCGACGACCGCATCCGTCCCCTCGGCGCTGTCGAGAAAGTAGGGCGACGTGTACCCCTTGTCGAAACTGAGCCCCTCGACGAACTCGGTCTCGGTGACGATCCGCTGCGACTCCTCGACCGTAATGACTCCGTCATCGCCGATCCGGTCCATCACCTCGGCGATCATGTCGCCGATCTCACGATCGCCCGCCGAAATGGCGGCGATATGCGCGATGTCCGCCTTGCCGGAAAGGGGCACGGCAACACGCTGGATCTCGGCCACAGCCGCGGCGGCGGCGAGGTCGACACCCCGCTTGAGGCGAATCGGGTTTGCGCCGGAGGCGATGACGCGGAGACCTTCGTGAATGATCGTCTGGGCCAGAATTGTGGCGGTCGTCGTACCGTCGCCCGCGACCTCGTTGGTGCGCGCGGCGGCTTCCTTCAGAAGCTGTGCGCCCATGTTTTCGAAGGGATTGAGGAGCTCGATTTCCTTTGCGACCGTCACGCCGTCGTGTGTGATCGTCGGCGAGCCGAACTTCTTCTGGAGTGCGACGTTACGGCCCTTCGGGCCCAGAGTTGTCTTGACAGCGTCGGCGAGAATGTCAACGCCCCGCTTGAGTGACGCGCGCGCTTGATCGTCGAACTGCAGTAGCTTGACCACGTTTCCTCCGCCGCTGAGCCGATTGTATGTAGAAGGAGACCTGTGCGGATAGCAGTTGACGCCAGTCGGGCCGATTGGCCACGACCGACCGGAACCGAGCGGTATGCCCGCGAGCTATGCACCGGCTTCGGCGCCGACCCTGGCCCCCACCAGTGGACGTTCTATAGCGGCACGCCGCTGCGCCGCGAGATCATCGGACAAGCGCGCAATACTGTCCTGTCTGCGCCGCGCCTCTGGACTCACGTCGGTCTCGCGGGCGCGATGGTGCGCGATCAGCCCGACGCGCTGTTCGTCCCGGCGCACGTGATCCCGGCGATACACCCAGCGGCAAGCCTCGTGACGGTTCACGATCTCGGGTATCTGCGATATCGCCTCGCATACTCGCCACTCGCGTGGATCTATCTGGTGATGTCGACCATCTGGAGCGCGACCGTTGCGCGGACGATCATCTGTGACTCTCAGGCAACCGAAGGGGACCTTGTTCAACATATCCCAGCGGTGCGGGGAAAGACCCGCGTCGTCCACCTCGGCGTATCGCCGAAATTCCGGCCGATGGGCACGGCTGCGACCGAAGCGCTCGGGAACGGCCGCGATTACCTCCTGTTCGTCGGCACGATGCAGCCACGAAAGAACCTTGCGCGCCTATTGCGTGCCTATAAGTGGGCAAGTTGCAATCGTGGCTTTCCGCGACTCGTCATCGCCGGGAGTCCGGCCCGCGACGCCGAGCGCATCGGCCACTTGATCGACGAATTGGGATTGACCGAACGGGTCTGGCCAGTTGGATACGTCGCGCAAGAGGACCTGCCGGCGCTCTATTCGGGCGCACTGGCGTTCGTTTTTCCGAGCCTGTACGAAGGTTTCGGACTCCCCCTCCTGGAGGCGATGGCGTGTGGCACGCCGGTGATTGCGGGTCGAAACAGCTCGATGCCGGAAATAGTTGGCGATTCCGGGCTACTGGTGGACGCGTCGAACACCGAGGCGATCAGCGAGGCGATTCGACGTGTCGTCGACGATCGCGACCTTCGGCAGAGACTGATCGCGCGCGGCCAGACGCGCGCGGCGGCATTCACATGGTCGGCGACGGTCGCGCGGGTGCGCGCCGCAATCGAGGACGCCGCCGGCTAATTCACGCGGGTTGTGAGATCCAACCCAGGCTCGGCGTCAGCGGCCAGCGAGTCATCGAAATCGCGGGCATAGGAAGTGGCCGCCGCGATCATCGCGGCGTTGTCGGTACAGAGGGCCATCGCCGGAATGAAGAGCGGCAGACCGCAAGAGTCCGTCATTCGCGCCCGTAGGCGACCATTGGCCGCGACACCGCCAGCCAGAAGAACGCAGCGTGCGCCCAGTTCATCGGCCGCTTCGAGCGTCTTCTCAACCAGAACATCGACCACCGATTCTTGAAAGGCCATCGCGATCGCGGCACTCGGCGGAGCATCAGGAGCCTGGACCATGCGGGATACGGCCGTTTTCAGCCCACTGAAGCTGAAATCACGCGAACCCGGCAGCCAGGCGCGGGGCAATCGCGGGACGGGACCGAGCCAGTCCCGCGCCGCGCGTTCGACGGCCGGACCGCCGGGATAGCCGAGGCCGAGCAATCGGGCAACCTTGTCGAACGCTTCGCCGGCGGCGTCATCGCGCGACCGGCCGACCAATCGGAAGTCGTGATGCCCGCGCATCGCGACGAGATCGGTGTGACCGCCCGACACGACAAGGCAAATCAGAGGGAATTCGGGCAATTCTTCGCCGAGCCAGTTGGCGTAGACGTGCCCAGCGATGTGGTTCATCGGGCAGAAGGGACGCTGCCATCCCCACGCGAGAGCCTTGGCAGCTGAGAGACCGACCAGAAGTGAGCCCACCAGACCTGGCCCCCGCGTGGCGGCGACAATGTCGATCGCGGCGGGCGTCAATCCCGCCTGGTTCAGAGCCTCGCGCACGACCGGCACGATCCACCGGACGTGTTGTCGGCTCGCCACCTCGGGAACGATCCCGCCAGTCGCGGCGTGCAGGCTGGATTGTGACGCCACCACGTTTGACGCGATTCGACGGCCATCGACGACAACCGCCGCGGCCGTTTCATCGCACGAGCTTTCGATTCCGAGCACGCGCACCACGTTTAGAATAGCGACCGATTGGGAGGGGCAGGGTGAAGATCTTCCTCGACACCGCGAATGTGGACGAGATCCGCAAGGCCGCCGACTTGGGCCTGATTGACGGGGTGACGACGAATCCCTCGCTCATTGCCAAGGAGGGCAAGAACTTCAAGGAGCGGATCCAGGAGATCTGCGCGATCGTGCCGGGCGATATCTCGGCCGAAACCATCGCAACCGACTGGGAAGGGATGGTGCGCGAGGGACGCGAGTTGGCAACCTGGGCGCCCAATGTCGTCGTGAAGGCGCCGTGCACGCCCGATGGCCTGCGCGCGTGCAAGATCCTGTCGGATCAGGGCATCAACGTCAACGTGACGCTCGTCTTCTCGACGACGCAAGGACTGCTGGCGAGCAAGAACGGCGCCTACTTCATCAGTCCATTTGTTGGCCGGCTCGACGACATAGGGCTGGACGGTATGGAGCTAGTTCGCGACCTCGTCGAGGTCATCGAGAACTATGGCTTTCGCACGCAGGTTCTCGCAGCCAGCATACGGACGCCAAATCACGTGATTGCCGCGGCGAAGGCCGGCGCGCATATCGCGACGATGCCGGCGTCGGTATTCAACACGCTGTACAAGCACCCCCTGACCGACATCGGGATGACGCGATTCCTGGCCGATTGGAAGACGCTTCCGAACTACGAAGAGGCAATCTTCCCCAAACGCGCTTGAGTCGACGGCAGCGGCGCATTTCTTCCGTTCGCGCGGGGGGCGGGCTTTGCCCGCCTCGCGTGTGCGTCGTGCTTGACATACAAAGCTGATAGACTTATGTCCACGTCCTGATGAATCGCACGGCAGTTGACGAAACGGTAGTCGCACGGCCATCGCGTGTCCGTCGATGGCCATCGCAGAACTGCGTCGGAATTGTTACGCGGATTCCGGCATTCCTGCATCCGCCGAGGGCATACTATGCGTTGTGCTCGCTCCCGGCCCGTTCGCGAAAACACGCGGGACGTGACTGGGGCGCGGCACCCGCAAATCGCTACTCGGTAGGAGTCTGATCGTGCTTCAGACGAATCTTCAGGCTGGGACCGACCCGGACGTCCTTGATGCCGTCTTCAACAACGTCAGCGAGGGCGCGCTGGTCGTCAACCGCCTTCGCAAGCTCATCGCGATGAATCCAGCGGCCGCCCAGATCACCGGATGGAAGCCGCGCGACCTGACGTCGATTAGCTGCAACGTCTTCCAGTGTCGGAACGAATCTGGCAAACGCACCTGCGAGGAGTCGTGTATTGCACAGCGCTGCATCGAGACCCCTCAGCAGTTCGGACCGATGTTCCTCCGCATCAACCGGGCCGATGGCACGCCAATCTCGGTCGAGGCCACGTTCCTGCCGGTTCGCGCGTCCGATCCCCGATCCGGCGTCTGCGTCCTGCTCCTGCGCGACATCACAGTGCTCGAACACTTCGATACAACCGTTCGGCAGTTGAATCAGGAAGTCGCCGAGAAGAACATCATCCTGCGTGGGTTCTCCGACCAGATGTCGGTCGCGTGGCGCGCGGCGATGATCGACCTGCGGGCCGGGGCAGAGGGCCTTCGGGCCCGCTTCGCGAAAGAACTCGGCGAATCGGGCCTGCGGTCGATCGACCGGATGGTGAATGCCACCCAGAAACTCGAAACGACGTTCGCGCAACTGAAGTCGCAAATCCAGGTCACATTGCAGCCGCGCAGGAAGCAGCCGCCGGCCTAAACTCCGCGTTCACAGTATGCGGCCGATTTCGCTCGCTCCGTCGATCCTGGCGGCCGACTTCACGGCGCTTGGCGAACAGCTCAAGTCTGTCGAGCAGTCCGGTCTGGCCGACTTGATCCACATCGACATCATGGACGGTCAGTTTGTGCCGACCATCTCGTTCGGTCCCGTTGTGTGCGCGGCCGTACGGCGGGCGACCTCGCTACGCCTGGACGTTCACCTGATGGTCGTGCGCCCTGATCGCTTCTACCGAGAACTGACCGACCTGGGCGTCGACACGATCACGGTCCACGTCGAGGCGTGTTCACACATCCATCGCGATCTCGACGAAATCCGGCGGCTCGGTGCGCGTCCGGGCGTGGCGCTAAACCCGGGAACGCCCCTGACCCACATTGACGATGTCATCGACCTGGTCGAACTGGTATTGGTGATGACCGTCAATCCGGGCTGGGGCGGACAGGCATTCATACCGTCGAGCATGATTAAGGTCGCGCGGGTTGCGCGGATTCTGAGCGATCGATCGTCGTCTGCCGACGTCGAGGTCGACGGCGGTATCGGGCCAGCGAACGCGGCCGACATCGCTGCCGCCGGCGCGAACATCCTCGTGGCCGGGTCGACGGTGTTCGGCCATCGCGATGGCCCTGCCGCCGGCTTGGCGGCGCTTCGGGGCGCTCTGAGCTAGGCGCGCGCTCGATAGTGGCTTCGGAGACAGCGGGTGCAAACCTTGACACGCTGCTCGGCGCCCTTAATCAAGAGACGCGCCCGCTGGATATTCGGTCGGAATCGGCGCTTGGTGTGCCGCTCAGAGAAGCTGACGTTGCTGCCGGAAGCGGGCGACTTGCCACAGAGATCGCATCGAAGAGCCACGGTTGATGAGCCTCCCGCTCCGAACTATTCTGGTATTATGCCGTTAGCCGGGACATGGTAACTCGCGCCCGGAATACACGCCAAGACCCGGCTAATTTCGAAAACAGGCGCACGCAATGGTTCGACGGGTCGCACTCATCTCAGACTCCGGGTCCGATCTGGACTCCGGCATTCTTGCATCGCTCGGGATCACGGCGATACCGCTTGAAGCGGATCTGGCTCAGGCTGAGGCCTCACTGCCCTACGAGCCATCGTTCGACGTCGCCGATGAACGGTTGACGGTCGCGTTGATCTCGGCGTACGAGAACGCCGCTGCCGCGGGGATGGAGTCGATCGTCTCCGTCCACATGTCGTCGCAGATGGCGGGAGCCTTCCACGCCGCTCGCGCGGCGCGTCATCGGCTTCGTGGCGTTCTGCCGATCGAGGTGATCGATACCGGCCTGGCCGGCATTGCGCTCGGGTTCGTCGTTCAGCGCGCGGCTCGTTTTGCGGCCGAGGGCGCGACCGCGAGCCAGGTCGCGCAGTTGGTGCGTCGCTCGGCCCGCAACGTTCACACGATGATCTTCGCCGAGTCGCTCAGCAATGTCCGCTCGTCGCCGCGGTGGATGCGCGATTACGCCGGACAGATTTCTGGGAATGGCACGCGCCCGATCCTCTCGGTTGAGGACGGCGACCTGCGGCCTCTCGAGCGCGTGCGAACTCGGGCACGCGGATACGATCGTTTGGCCGAGTTCGTCGAACTCTTCCCGCACGTCGATGCACTGGCGATCTACCACGACGCGCCGCCGACCGAGTTGGAATCCCTTCTCCAGCGGATCGGACCAGTCTATCCGCGCGAGCGGATTATCTTTGGGTCGTATGGACCGACGCTTCGGTCGCGGCTCGGCTCGCGCGCAATCGGCGTCTTCGTCGATCAGGGGCTCAACGCGGACTGAGCCCCTGCCGCGTCCCAGCGGCGCCGATCTCGTCGCGCGCGTCCTGAAACTGGAGTGCGAGCAGGGGTATCGGGACGCCGCCGCGATCGGCGGAATCGAGGCGTTCGCTCGTTCGTGGCTGCCCGAATCTTCGGTGAGTGACGCCCTGCGCGAGTATCGCGAGCGCGACGCAACCGCCCGCGAGCGGGCCATCTCCGAGGCGATCACGGCTCTCGGCGGCCTCGGAGTCTCCTCGAACGCAGTCGTCGCACCCGATGCCGAAGCATCGGTCGGCGCGGCGGATCGCGCGGGAGCACCGGCCAAAGCGGCGCCGGCGCGGCGACCGGCGAAGCCGCGGGCACGGACGGTGGCTCCGATCACCACCCGTCACGATCAGGCCGGCAGCGGGCTGGCAATTCCCGTGCAACGTCTGCGCAACGTCGGGCCGTACAACGCCCGTCGGCTCGAGAAGCTCGGCATTCTGACCGTCGAGGACCTACTGCGACACTTACCGGTCCGGCACATCGACTACTCGCAACTCCGCAAAGTCGCCGAACTGCGGCCGGGTGAGATCGTAACGGTCATTTTATCGATCTGGGATGTCTCGGCGACACCGACGCGCCGTGGCCTGACTCGAATCCAAGCGATCGCCGGCGATGAGACCGGAACAGTGGTCGCATCGTGGTTCCGTCGGCGTGACTTCCTGGGTAACCGCGTGCGAGGGCGACAAGTCGTCCTCAGCGGGAGGATTGAGGCGCGGCAAGGGCGGTTGGAGATCGTCGATCCCGAGATCGAGTTCCTGGAACAGGCCGATCTGCTCAATACCGCGCGGCTCGTACCCGTCTATCCGTCAACGGAAGGTCTCACGCAGCGGTGGCTGCGCGCGCTCGTGAACGCGGCGATCGAGATGTTTGGCGACCGTATCGGGGAGCACATACCGGCCTCGGTCCTGGCGCGAGAGAATCTGATCGGCCTACGACAAGCGGTGCGCGCGGCTCATTTTCCCGAAACCCTGGATGCACTCGCCGCGGCACGGCGGCGCCTGGGATTTGACGAGCTCTTGCGCATTCAGATCGCGGTGGTCGAGCGACGCCGGGCGCGATTGGCCGAGCGTGGCGCGCCGGAACTCCGGCTTGATGAGGCGGTCAAGCTGGCGCTCGCCGAGAGCGTTCCATACGCGCTCACGGGCGCCCAGCGGCGAGTGATCGACGAGATCGCGACTGACCTCGCCTCGGGCCGGCCGATGGCACGACTGCTTCAGGGCGACGTCGGCTCAGGCAAGACGATCGTAGCGGCCGCGGCCATTCTCGCAACCGCGACGTCCGGGTACCAGGCGATCCTTATGGCGCCGACGGAGATCCTAGCCGAGCAGCACGGTCGGTCGATCGCGGGCGTGCTTTCGGCTGAGCCGGTGCGCCAGGCATTCCTGGCCGCCCGCGGCCGCCCCGGCCCGGAGACGCGAGTGCTCATCGGCGCAACAACGAAGAAGAAGCGCGATGAGGCGTACGCGGGGTTGGCGTCCGGAGCAATCGACGCCCTGATCGGCACGCACGCGGTCATTCAGGAAACGGTGATTCCGAGCCGACTCGGCCTGGCGATCGTCGATGAGCAGCACCGTTTCGGCGTCGTGCAACGCGGAGCGCTCCGCGAGAAGGGCACGCGGCCTCATCTGCTCGTCATGACGGCGACCCCGATCCCACGGACGCTCGCGCAGACGGTATACGGCGATCTCGACGTCTCGATCATCGACGAGATGCCGATCGGGCGACGCCCGATCAAGACGCGGACGATCGACGGCACGCAGCGACTGGATGCGTACGCATTTGCGCGTCAAGAAATCGAGCGTGGTCGGCAGGCCTACGTCGTGTGTCCGCTGGTCGCGGAGTCCGAGAAAGTCGAGGCGGCCAGTGCGATCGCGGAGTTCGATCGACTGCGGCGCGACGTGTTTCCTGATTTGCGCCTGGGCTTACTCCACGGACGTATCAAGACAGCCGAGAAGGACGCGACGATGGCCGCGTTCCGTGATGGTGAGATTCAGATCCTCGTCGCGACAACGGTCATCGAAGTCGGCGTCGACGTGCCGAACGCTAGCTTGATGATCATCGAGGCGGCCGATCGCTTTGGGCTCGCCCAACTCCATCAATTGCGCGGGAGAGTCGGCCGCGGCGCCGAGCAGAGCTACTGCATCCTGATATCCGAAACACGGTCACCAGACGCGGAGGAGCGGCTTCGGGTCATCGCATCGACGACTGATGGATTCGCCCTGGCTGAGGAAGATCTGCGCCTGCGCGGACCGGGCGAGTTCCTGGGGACGCGGCAGAGCGGTTTACCCGAGCTTCGCGTCGCGAGCTTGAGCGATACCGCCGCGATCTCCTGGACCCGGCGTGTCGCCGACGAGATGATCGCGGACGATCCGGGACTAATGAGGCCAGATCATCGGGCGTTGGCCGGGTGGCTGGCATCGCAGACCGCAATCACGACAATCGCGTAGATGCGTGTGATCGCGGGCGCGCTGCGCGGGCGGAGGCTGGTCGCGCCTAACGACGGGACGCGCCCAACGACCGATCGCGTCAAGGAATCGATTTTCGGCGTGGTCGAATCAATCCTGTCGCGCGTAACACCGAACGCGGAGTTCGGCACGAGCGAGGTGTGGGAGAACTTGCGCGTCTTCGACCTCTGCGCTGGCTCCGGCGCGCTTGGCATCGAGGCGCTCTCCCGCGGCGCCGAGTCAGCCCGATTCGTCGAGACGCGGCCGGCCGCGATCGCGACGATACGACAGAATCTCCGAAATCTGGACCTCGCGTCGAGATCAATCGTCGAACAGGGCGACGCCAGGCACGCCGGTCTTGGACTGCGCGTGAATCCGGCTCTGGTGTTCCTCGATTCGCCATACGAGGACGATGCGACTCCCTATATCCAGGCCGTCGAATCGGCAATCTCGGTCGGTCCCGACGCTCTCGTTGTCGTCGAACACGCGCACGGCGCGAATCTGCCGAGTACACTCGGCACACTGAGACTAATGCGGACCCGGCACTTTGGCGCCACGGCGGTGTCGATCTTCGGCCGCGGCGTTTTCGCCGAAACCGGCGTGGAGGACAGTTGACGGCCGTTCTCTATCCAGGCACATTCGACCCGATTACGCGCGGTCACGTCGATATCGCACGGCGCGCGGCACGCCTATTCGATCGCGTAATTGTCGGCGTCTACGATACGCCGAACAAGAACCTCCTGTTCGATACCGCTGCGCGGGTCGATCTCGCGCGCGGCGCGCTGGTGGAACTGGCCAACGTCGAGGTCGTCTCGTACACCGGGTTAACCGTTGACTTCGCTCGTTCGGTGGCCGCGGTCGGAATCGTGCGCGGGTTGCGCGCATTCTCCGACTTCGAAAGTGAGTTGCAGATGGCGCACCAGAATCGGGCATTGGAGCCAGGCATCGAAACGATCTGCTTGATGACGAGTCTGGAGTTCAGTTTCTTGAGCTCGACCTTGCTGCGGGATATCGCGCGGCTCGGCGGAAACGTGCGCGACCTGGTACCGGCGAACGTTCTGGACGCTTTGCGCCACAAGTTCGACCACGGTGCGATGGCCGATGCCATTCCGCGCCACTTACACTCCTGATGACTGTGGAAAGAGCAAGCGATCCGACGTTCCTCGACCATCTCGATCGCCTTGAAACATTCGTCTCGGGTGCGTCGCGCGTTCCACTAACGTCGCGACTGATCGTCGACGAGCAGCAGTTCATCGAGCTGATCGATCAGATTCGTGGCCTTGCACCGGAGGAGCTACGTTCTGCGAAGCGCATCAATCAGGATAAGGATCGAGTCCTGACGCAGGCGCGAGCCGAGGCGGATCGCATCGTCGATGAGGCACGCGAGAAGGCCATGCAGATTCTCGAACAGGACACCATCGTTCGCTCGGCCCACCAACAGGCCGACGCCTACGTCGCCGAGGCAATCGAGCAGGCTGACGAGGTACGTCGGGGCGCCGACACCTACGCACTGGCCACGCTCCAGAGCCTCGAAGATCAGCTCACGAATCTCCTCTCGATCGTGCGGCGCGGCAAGCTGGCCCTGCAGCAGACGTTGGCCCAATCGGTTGAGATTGAACCGGAGAGTGAGGTCGCGCACATTCGCGACCATCGATGAAGCCGCGGGTTGGGGGTCGAACCGGGGCGGGATTCGCGGTCATGGCGCGGTTCGCCACGACGATGGCCGCGAACGCGGCGACGCGGATGCTCGTCAAACAGATGAAGCTGCGCAGTCCGGACATCAGCGTCGTGCTTGAGCCGAGTATGGCGGCCGGAGAGGGCGCGTACATCGGGATCACGCGAGCCGGGACGGTGCTGGTGCATGTTCGCGCCACCGATGGCGAATTTGCCGAGACGATCCGCGAGGCCTTGGCGCGGTTGGGTGGCGAGATCCTCGACGAGGGAACGACGCGATCGACGGGCGGCTACGGCCCCACGACGGGGCACGGCGCCAAGTCGGTCATCGGAGGCGCGGCGGTGACGTCGGCAATGGCGAACCACCGCTACACCCAAGAGAACGCCAGCACGCATCCGCCGGCCTAATCTCGGCAAGCCGGTTTGCTTCGGCCGGCATCCTTTACACTTGATCTTCAACCATGCGTTTCAACGTCGCCAATCTGCTCCAAGAAGACGTCGGTGAGACGAGTACCGTTTCGTTCGAGGTGGCGCCGGATGCCTTCGACGAGGCACTCGGCCTGATTGATCCGGTCGTCGGTCAGGCCCGCTTGTTGCGAACCAATCGCGGCCTTCTGGCCGATATGCGGCTGACGACGCGGGCTCGACTGCCGTGCAGCCGTTGCCTGGCGGATGTCATCATCCCAATCTCAGGCCGCACGATCGACGAGTTTTTCCCGGTCGTGGATCTCCGAACTGGCGCTCGGGTCGCGGTGGAAGAGGAGGCGGAGGGATTCCCTCTGACCGAGTCGCACGAACTCGACTTCGCCGAACCAGCGCGACAGGTGATCTACCTCGAAATACCAATGCAACCACTCTGCGCACCCGAGTGTGCCGGACTCTGTCCGCGTTGTGGCCACAATCTGAATACCAGCCGCTGCGCGTGCTCATTCGAACCAGCCGACGCACGCTTGTCCCCGCTCGCGCAGTGGTTGCGCGCGGACGCGGACTCGTAACACGAGAATAGGAGAGACATCTTGCCACCACTGCCAAAGCGAAAGTATGCCAGCGCGCGGCGGGGCGATCGACGATCGCACCTGGCGATGACTGCGCCGACGTTGACCGAGTGCCCGAACTGCCGGCAGCCTCGATTGACTCATCAGGCGTGCCAAAACTGCGGGCAGTACCGCGGGCGCCAGGTGATCGATATCAGGACAGCTCGCGAGCCGTCATAAGTTCGACGCGGTGAGCGCGACGGTCGCGCTCGTTTTTCACGGTCAGAGCGTCCGAACCGTCTCCGATGCTCGCGGCATCGTGACATCGTCGCGATGAGTGCTGACGCGATTCCTCGGGCGGCGCGCCGGCGGGCGCGGATGGTTGCCCTCCAGGCGCTCTACGAGAACGACGCGGTCGCCCACGCGGTGACCGCAGTCTGTCGTCGCCTCGCCGAACAGAATGAACTTGCCGGCGACTCTTTGGACTACGCGGTGAAGCTCGTCGCGGCGGTGATTCGGGACCGTGAGGCGATCGACAACGAAATCAGCTCGGCCGCGCCATCGTGGCCGCTCACACAGATGGCGCGAGTGGACAAGAACGTCCTTCGTCTTGCAATCTGCGAAGCCTTTGTGGATAATGCCGCGGTGCCCGCTCGGGTCGCCATAAACGAGGCGATCGAGCTGACAAAGACGTTCGGCGGCGAGAGTTCGACCAAATTCGTAAACGGAGTCCTAGCAACTTTGGCCGACCGACGCCCAGGCCGTCCGGGAACCTTGCCATGACATGCACAATGGCACCAGTATTCGTCGCTGGCGCTGAGCGCCCCAATTCCTAGGAGGACCTATTGATGGCCGAGGACAAGTTCGCACGCGTCAAGAAAATCATCGTCGAGCAACTCGGCGTTGAAGAGGAAGAAGTTGTTCCGACTGCCTCGTTCGTGGAAGACCTGAACGCCGATTCGCTGGACCTCGTTGAGTTGATCATGTCGCTCGAGGAAGAGTTCGGCATGGAGATCTCGGACGAGGAAGCTGAAAAGATCGTAAACGTTCAGGACGCGATCGACTACATCAACGAACACGTCGACTGATCTGGCTTCCGCGGTTGGGGACCGGGCTCAAGACTGGTCTCCGGTATTTTCCGCGCCGTACACTCGTTAAATGAGAGTGAAGGCAGCAGTCACCCGTGTTTAATATCGGGCCGGTTGAGCTCGTTGTCGTCCTCGTCCTGTCGCTGATCATCTTCGGCCCGTCGAAGCTCCCCGAATTGATGGCGAACGTGGGACATGCGATTCGTGAGTTTCAGCGCGCGTCGCGCGAACTGACCGACGTCTTCCAGGAGACGCAGCAGGAGTTCAGCTCCGCCCTCAGCCTCGATCTGGATCCGCCAGAACGCGCGGCCGCGACGCCGACCGTTGCGTCATATGACGACACATCCAACACGGAGACTTTGCTCGGCGCCACCCCCGAAGATTTCCCGACGCCGACCGGCGAGATCGCGCCAATCGAGGATGCCGGAGCGGCGCTGTCGCAAGCTGACATCTCGCCGGTTGAGTACGAGACGGCCGCCGCAATGCTGGACGAGCCAGAGTCGATCGACGATGAGCCGACCACCGTGCACATTCCGCCTGAACCAGTGCCATCCGTACAACCGCGGCGACGCCGAACAAAGGCCGCGGCCGCCATCGAGAGCGAAGATCTCAAGCTTTCCGCAGGACCCGAATCGGCCATCGAAGACACGGTGGCGCCTCCGCGACGGACTGCGCGACGCTCGGCCAAGAAGCCGGCGGCCGATCAGTCTGAGGCGCCGGCCTCCGCTGACAGCGAATCACCAGCGCCAAGCGAACTCGCCGCGATCGAGCATTCCCATTCCGAGTCGCCTCATCACGGCGAAGTCGGCGATCTGACCGTGGGGAACGGGCGGGAGAACGGACTGACGGGGTCACGGCGTCGCCGTCGCCGCGTTGCCGCCGATGCCGTGACGTCAGAATCAGCCTGACATGACGTTCTTCGATCGCGTCACGAGCCTTGTGAAGCCAGTGCCTGGCGTGCTCGCTCCGGTTCAGGGCGAGCCTGTGAGCGAACCAGAAGAGGAGGAGCTTCAGCTCACGCTCGTCGAGCATCTCGACGAGTTGCGTCGACGCCTCATCATTATCGTGCTGGGGTTGGCGATCGGTACCGCCGTGGCCTTCGCTTTGACACCGACGCTATTCCAGTGGCTGTTGATGCCGGCGCCGGCGGTGATCCATCAGAAGGGCCTCGTCTTCACCGAGCCAACGGAAGCCTTCCTGACCTATTTCCAGGTATCGCTGTACGCCGGCATTGGGCTCTCGATGCCGCTGACCGTGTTCCAGATCCTAGCGTACGTCGTGCCCGCCTTAACCCGTCGCGAGAGGCGGCTGCTCTACCTGTTCGCTCCGCTGGTCGGCGTCTTCTTCCTGATCGGCGTCGCGTTTGGGTTTTATGTCACATTGCCGTTCGCGCTGCGGTACTTACTCGATTTCACGATCGGCGACGTCCTGACGCCGTTCATCACGGTCGGGTCGTACATTGGCTTCGTTACGACGATCCTCTTCTGGATGGGCCTCGCTTTCGAAACGCCGATCATAATCCTCTTCCTTTCCAAGATCGGACTGGTCAACACGCGTCGGCTCTCGGCCTACCGGAAGTACGCGATCCTGATTGCGTTCGTGATCGCGGCGGTGATCACGCCGACTCCAGACCCGGTCAATCAGGCGCTCGTGGCGATTCCGCTCTGGATTCTTTACGAGCTCGGGATCGTGCTGGCGCGTTTCACGTAAGCGTCGCGGACGCGCGTGACGCGCGAGGGTGACGCCACCCAGCAGCCGGATGAGCGAATCGCGGCGGCCTACCGCCTCGCCCGACTCCATGCCCTCCTATCACCGCGACTCCTGTCACAGGAACTGTCGATCGATCGCGCCGAAGCGCAGCGGCTATTGGACGAGATGGAGACTCGTGAGTTCGTTGGTCCCGTGATCATCGCCGCGACTGGCGCGCGCGAGTCCCGCGTAAACGTCGTGATGGATGTCCCGGCCGACGACGGCCGGATCGTCGCTTCCACGCTCGGCGCCCGCGAAACGCGCCGCGCGCTCTTTCGTGGAATCGCAGTCGCGATGCTGGGTGTCGCAATCTATGCCGGGATCGACGCGATCGGTCTCGGCCCCGCGCTCGTCGCGTGGTTCCGAGTCGGCCTCGCATCGCGAACACTCGCGGCGCTCGTCATCGCATTCGTTCCGCTGATTGGCCCAGGCATCGCGTGGCTGGCCGAGGCGCCGTTCCGACAGGCCGAGGACCTCCTTCCCTATGAGGCCATGCGGGTGCGCGCATTGATCTGGCAAGGCTCCATCATCAGCCTAGTGCTGTTTTCAATCGTCCGCTTGCTTCGGTGACGCATCGTCGATTGGCTCGATTACACACGTACAGCCGTCGGGACACGTGCAGCCGACGATCGGGAGGCTGGGAGCGTTGGCCGCCGTGTACTGGCCGTCGGCCGATCGACACGTCCGGCAATCTCCCCGACCAGCGACAACGCGCACATCGCGCTGATCGCGCGCGGGCCCGGGAGCGCCGAGACGGGGCCGTCGTCGGACCACGGCCGCGGTCGGTACCTGTTCGCGATACATACCGGCGCGATCGTCGGCGGCGACGCGTGTGGGCGTCACGTGCACACCGCGCTGCCAACGACCGGCGCAGGACTCGCAAACGTTGTACGTTGGAGTCGTCAGCCAATGCGCGAGCGCGATCGGAAAGATGATGTAGGCGAGGAGGCCGAAACCGCTCGGCGAGGGCATGTGTTTTCGTCTCGTGATGTGGGTCGACTGACACCACGGGCAAACTGTGTCCGACGGGACGTCGCGACGACGCCGGGGACCGCGCCCCTCGCCCGATTCCGGATCGATCTCAGGTCGAAACATGTCGGTGCCCCGCCCCGGCTCTCGACCGCGCTAACTCGCGCGTGGACTGTTCAGTTCGCCGCGGGCGGGATCGACCCATCGGCGAAGCATCTCGAAGAGTTCCTCGTGGCCGCGGCGTCCATGCCACGGTGCGATCCACGCACCGGTGAGTTGCGCCCAGGCATCGGCGCCGCCATCGGCATCCTTCGATCCGCCGCCGGCCAGGCGGCGGTGGTCGGACGTCGGATCGGCACGGACGACGACCGCCCATCCGAGGGTGAAGAGAGATTGGAAATACGCCTCGTACGCGTCGAGGACACGAAGCTCGCCGCGGGTTGCCGGTCCGCTCAGGAGGCTGGTGAGTTCGTCGAGCCGTTCGCGCATCCGCGGTGAGATGACGCCGTTCTCATTCTGTTCCCAGCGCATCGACGCCGCGAACGATTGTGCCCACCCAAGCCAAATGACACGGGCGCGTGCCGCGATCGGCTGTGTTGCCCATTTCTCGGCCATGAAAGTCGCTCGGCCGTGCTGTTCGATGTCGGGACGCGACATTCGCAGATGGGCAAGGCGAAGGGGTGCGCCCGGCGTGACGAGCCCGCTGGTCGAATCGGCGCCGAGATGGAGCGACGCCGAGCGAATGCGTGTCGTGACCTCATATGGATCGCCCTCAACGGCCACGACACGTCACCGTCACGTCAGGCGGGGCCAGGGATTTCCGGCCAGAAATCCGCCATCGACCGGGAACGTCTGGCCGGTGACATAGTCGGCCGCCGAACTGGCGAGGTAGACGGCGCAGGCCGCGACATCGTCCGGTGCGCCGTATCGCCCGACCGGGACGTGAGACGTCACCCACTCGCGTCGGGCAGGAGCCATTGTCACTGTCATCGGCGTCTCGATCCAGCCGGGCGCGATCGCGTTCACCTGGACGTTGCGCGTCGCCCATTCCACCGCCATGTAGCGCGCCATCGCGACAACGGCCGTCTTCGCCATACCGTAGAGGGAGATGTCGGCAAAACCACGAAAAGACGTCATCGACGCGATATGGATGACCTTGCCCTTGCCCCGTTGGCACATGATCCGGCCGGCCGCTTGGCCGACGAAGAACGCACCGCGCAACTGGACATCCATCACATAATTCCAGTCGTCGATCGTTATGTCGAGAATCGCGCCGCGCCGCTGGTTTCCGGCAACATTCGCGACGATATCCAGGCCACCAAGACATCGGTCAGCTTCGGCCACGGTCGCGCCGATGCGATCGACATCTGATAGATCGAGCGGAAGCGGGAACGCCTTCCGACCACGCGCCGCGACCAGACCGGCGACGCGATCGAGATCGGCCACCGAGCGGGCGGAGAGCGCCACGTCGGCGCCGGCTTCGGCAAACGCCAGCGCGCACGCTTCGCCAATGCCGTGGCTCGCGCCCGTGACGAGCGCGGTCCGACCGATCAGAGAGAATCGATCGAGAATTGCCACGCTAGGTCGCCGCGGTCGTTAGGCCGCGTAGACGGGCCGGCATCGTCGCCTCGTGGCGCGCGATCGCGCCCTCGTGTTGAAGCGTCAGGCCGATATCGTCGATGCCATTCAAGAGGAGCTGCTTGCGAAACGGATCAACGTCAAAGTTGGCAACGGCGCCTTCCTCATCGCTGATCGTCTGCGATTCCAGGTCGACCGTCAATTTGTAGCCGGGTCGTTCCTTGGCACGGGCGAGGAGTTCGTTGACTGACTCCTCAGGCAGGACAATCGGCAGCATGCCGTTCTTGAAGCAATTGTTGAAAAAGATGTCGGCAAAAGACGGCGCGATGACGGCACGAACACCAAAGTCCTCAAGCGCCCACGGCGCGTGTTCGCGCGAGGATCCGCAGCCGAAATTGCGGCCAGCGACCAGGATGCTGGCGCCTGCGTACGCCGCATCGTTCAGTTCGAAGGATGGGTTCAAGCTTCCGTCTTCGCGAAAGCGCCAGTCGAAGAAGGCGAATTGGCCGAAGCCAGTGCGCTCGATGCGCTTCAGGAACTGCTTCGGAATGATCTGATCGGTATCGACATCGACGCGATCAAGCGGCGCGACGACGCCCGATTCCCTTGTGAATGCGCGCATCAGTTTCCTCCGTGGCCGGACCAGGTCCGTACGTCGACGAAATGCCCGGCGATCGCGGCCGCTCCCGCCATTTCCGGCGAGCAAAGATGGGTTCGACCTCCCTTGCCCTGCCGGCCTTCGAAGTTCCGGTTCGACGTGGAGGCGCAGCGTTCACCCGGGGCGAGAATGTCGGGATTCATCCCCAGGCACATCGAACAGCCAGCCTCGCGCCAGTCAAATCCTGCCTCGCGAAAGATCCGATCGAGGCCCTCGGACTCGGCCTGACGTTTGACCAGCATGGAGCCGGGCACGACCATTGCACGCACCCGGGATGAGACCTTGTGGCCGCGCACGATCGCGGCAGCGGCGCGTAGGTCTTCGATCCGACCATTCGTGCATGATCCGATGAACACCCGATCAATCGCCAAATCCTGAACCGGCGTGCCCGGTTCGAGTCCCATGTACTCGAATGCGCGCTCGTACGCGCGCCGATCGCCCGGTGATGGCGCGTCATCCAATCGCGGCACACGCCCAGTCACGGAAGCAACCATTCCGGGATTCGTGCCCCACGTCACGCTCGGTTCGATCGTCGACACGTCAATCGTGATGACACGATCGTAAGTCGCGCCGGGATCGGTCCGCAGGCTGAGCCATTCCGAGGCCAATCGTCCGAACTCGGCGCCGGTCGGCACATGCGCCCGGCCGCGGACGAACTCGATCGTCTTCTCGTCCGGTGAGATCATTCCCGCGCGACCGCCGGCCTCGATCGACATGTTGCAGACGGTCATACGCGCTTCCATAGAGAGATCTCGGATCGCGTCACCGGTGTATTCGATCGCGTGTCCGGACGCGCCGCCGATGCCGATCTTCCCGATGATCGCCAGAATGAGGTCCTTCGCCGTGACTCCGCGCGGCAGGCGTCCCTCGCAACGAATCTCGAGCGTCTTCGGCCGGGCTTGCGGCAGCGTCTGCGTCGCCAGCACATGCTCGACCTCGGATGTTCCGATGCCGAACGCGAGCGCGCCGAAAGCACCGTGCGTCGATGTATGCGAATCCCCGCAGACGATCGTCATTCCGGGCTGTGAGAAACCCAGCTCAGGGCCGATGACGTGGACGATTCCCTGACGAGCGCTATGCACGCCGTACAAGGGAACGCCGAACTCCCTGCAATTCACTTCGAGCGCTTCGATCTGACGCCGCGAGATCTCGTCTTCGATTGGCAGCGAACGGTCGGTAGTCGGGAGATTGTGGTCGACGGTCGCGATGGTCAGGTCCGGACGCCGAACCTGACGACCGGACAAGCGCAGGCCATCGAATGCCTGTGGTGACGTGACTTCGTGGACGAGGTGCAAGTCGATGTAAAGAAGCGCGGGTTGCCCTGGTTCGTCACGAATGACGTGAGCGTCCCAGACCTTCTCGAATATCGTGCGCGGGCTAGTCATCGGTCCTCCTTGGCGTATTATCGAATGGGAGTCGAAATATGTGTGACAGCGCGGATTCAAACTGGGCGTGGACGCTGCGAGATCGGCAGACCGGCCAATCAATCACCAATGCCGAAGGCTACGCCTATTACTTCACCGACGAGACTCAGGCGCGACGCGTGGCCGACAGCTTGGCGCCGCGTCCGGTTGATCCGATCGCCATGCGCGACCCAGGATTCTAGGAAAGGGACGAGTCTATGCCGAACGGCGCTGATCGTCTCGCGGTCGAGGCACAGAATCTGGATCTGTTCAGCGCGGGCGTCGCGATCGCGCAGTCGTCAGTCCGGCGTGCGCGCTTGATGGGCGAACTGATCCTCGACCTGACACGCCAGCGGCGGCGCCCACTTGATGCGTTGAAGGCGTTTCTCGATGGGTCCGAGGCAGACGTCGAAGAACTCGCCCTACGCTGGCGACTGGCCGGTGTGCGGTGGCCGCTTCTGATCCTCCTGGCATTCATTTTTGCGAGCGGATTCAACGCGGGCCGCAAGAAGGCACGCCGCTCGAAGCCTTCATCCGACTAGCCTCTCTGTCGCCCACGATCGCGGGCGACAGAGATTCGCGGTCCTAGAAGGTCGTGTCTAGCGAAAGGGCCAGCCCGCTTCGCGCCGAACCAATCGCCTTGATCATGATTTCAAGGGCGTGTCGTGCGTGCTCGGCGCTCAAGATTGGGGCGACCCCGTCGCGCAGCGACTGAACGAGATGATCGACGACGATACCGCGTCCGAGCTCACGCATGCGCGCCATCCGTGCATCCAGATCGCGAATGCGTGGCGTAATCCAGCCGTCGAGTCCGGGCAGCGCGTCGAGACGAAAGACCTCAATGAGCGGCGCCTCCCCCTGGAGCTCGTTGTTGAGATTGATCGTCCCGGCCCGGCCGAAAATCTCGACCTGGGGCGCCTTGGCGGCGTTGACGTTGAACGTTCCGTCGATGACGGCGAACGCGGAATCGCCGAAGTCAAGCATCAGGAGGGTGTTGTCGTCGGCCGTCACATCGATCTTCTTGCCTTTGAACGGCCCGCCGCGGACGAATCGGACCGGATCAGTGATGCCCGAAAAGGCGACCACTCGCTTGGCCGGACCGACAATGCCCGTTATGTCGTGTATGCCGTAGACGCCCATGTCGAACAGCGGTCCCGATCCCTCCTGGTAGAACCATGTCGGATCGAGTGGCCAGTTACCCGATGCCGGACCTCCATGTGAACTCCGCACACGCGCAAACGCGACCCGGCCGATTTGCCCCTCAGCGACTAGGCGGCGCGCCTCCTGGCGATTCGGATGGAGCATGTTCGGCGGTGCGACAACAATCGTCAGCTTGCGCTCGCGCGCCAGGCGAATCATCTCGTCGGCCTCGGCCATCGTTGTCGCGATCGGCTTCTCGACGATCACGTGTCGCCCCGAGTCAAGGATTTCGAGACACGTCTGGCCGTGGAATGGAATCGGCGTCAGATTCACGACGGCTTCGACATCCGAACGCTCCAACATCTCGGAAAGCGCGCTGTAGTGCGTCTTGAATCCGTATTGATCGGCAACCTGCTTCACGCGGTCCGCGACTGGGTCGCATGCCGCCTCGAGAACGACGTCCCCGGCGAGCCGCATCATCCCGTTGAGATACCCGCGCGCACTCGTTGCGATAACGCCTGTGCCCAACACACCGAACTTCACGATTGAGGCTCCTCTTCGTTTTCACCTCGTCGCCGAAGAAACTCCTCCAACTGGCGGACGACTTCTTCGCCGGTCGGCAGATCACTGGATTCCTGGGCCATGTTCGGCTCGGCGTCCTCGTCGGACGCGGTCTCATCACGCTCCTCAAGCTTCTGCACGTACGCGCGTGCCTCAGGATCGCGCGAGATCGCCTCGGCGATCTGCGCATCGAACTGGGCGGCCTCCTCCTCCAGTTCGACGAGTTCAAGATCGAGGTCGAGCAGCCCGCTGAGACGACGCAATAGCGCGGCGGTGACTCGTGGATTCGGCGAATGATTGATGTAGTGCGGAACGTTTCCCCAGAGCGACACCGCCGCGATCCGTCTCACTCGGCAGAACTGATTGAGGACGCCGATCACACCGGTCGGGCCTTCATAGCGCGAACTGCGCACGTTCAGACGTCCCAGGCGTTCGGCGAGGTGCGGATCGGTTGCCGAACCAGTCAGCCGCACCGCGCGCGAGTGCGGCACATCAGCCAGCAAGCCACCCAGGGTGACGACCAGGGCGGTGCCGAGCGACTCCGCCTGATCGAGCACGGTCGAGACGAAGGTGCGCCAGCGGAGGTGTGGCTCACTGCCAACCAGAATAATGAAGTCACGCTCGGCGTGCGGGTCGCGCCGCACGTATACATCGTTGCGAGGCCAATCCAGGCGGCGCTGCGCGCCATCCGTGATGCGAACCCGAGGGCGGGTCTCCGTGAAGACGAAGAACGTTTCAGGATCGATTTCGGCATACTTTTCGGCGTCCCACTGTCGGACGAGGAACCGTGCCGCCTGGGTCGCGACCTCGGCCGCATCGTTCCATCCCGAGAGCGCCACAATCAGTGTCGGCGAGCGCAGCGGAGGCGCCGTTCGGTGCACGCGCAGTATGTCCAAGGCGCCGCGATTATACCGGCCAGCCGCGGCCGCGCTGGCGCGGAGAATCTACAGTATGTTAGTCATAATGCTCTATCATCTGGTGCGCCGAGGGAGGGCGGGCAATGGCATCAAGCTACGCAAATCCGAACGCGCTGGTATCGACGGCCTGGGTCGCCGAGCACGGCGCCGATCCGAGCGTGCGCATTCTGGAATCGAACGAAGACATTCTTTTGTATGACGTTGGCCATGTGCCGGGCGCCCGCATGGTGGACTGGCAGGCGGACCTGAACGATCCCATTGCGCGCGATTTCATCGGCCCAGAGGCTTTCGCGGTGTTGGCGAGCCGTCTGGGAATCGGGCGCACCACCACCGTCGTGCTTTACGGCGATCGCAACAACTGGTGGGCCACCTATGTGTACTGGATCTTCAAGCTGTACGGCCACGCCGACGCCCGGATCATGAATGGCGGTCGCGCGAAGTGGATCGAGGAGGGTCGGCCACTCGTAAAAGAGATCTCGAGCTCCACACCGTCACGGTACCCCACGCCGACGACGTACAACTCGGCGATTCGCACGTACCAGGACGACGTCCTCGCCTTCATCGGCGCGCGCCGAGGCGGGCGAACCGTGAATCTCCCCGCAAATCACGCGCTGGTCGATGTGCGATCGCCTGGTGAGTACAGCGGCGCGGTGACACATATGCCAGACTATCCCCAAGAGGGTGTGTTGCGCGGCGGCCACATCCCGGGCGCGCAATCGATTCCCTGGCCGCAGGCCGCCAATTCGGACCAAACCTTCAAGTCTCGCGAGGACCTGGAAGCGCTCTACGCCGGCAAGGGTGTCACCCCGGACAAAGACGTCGTGGTGTACTGCCGCATCGGCGAGCGTTCGAGCCACACATGGTTCGTCCTGCACGAACTTCTCGGTTACCGGAACGTGCGGAACTATGACGGATCGTGGACCGAATGGGGAAACTCTGTCCGAGTCCCGATCGAGAAGTAGAATCGCGGCGCTTTGGATAGACAAACTCAAGTCGAGGTTCTTCTCGACCACTTCAACAACCCACGCCATCGTCACAAGATGGAGGACGCCGATGTCGTCATGCCGGGTGGGAATCCCGGTTGTGGCGACGTCGTCACTCTCTATCTGAAGGTCGCCGATCAGAAGATCGCGGCCACGTCATTCGTCGGCTCTGGCTGCACGATCTCGCAGTCCGCGGCATCCATTCTCATGGAGATGGTCAACGGCCGCGACACCAGCCTCGAAGACATCGTAGCGATGGATTTCGAGGACATGGTCGACGCGCTCGGGCGCGAGACCGTGAGCTCTCGGCCGCGATGCGCGACACTCGCGCTCGGCACCCTGAAGGCGGCGGTCAAGCGGTATCTGCGCAACAAGTTGCGCGCGGAACACGGCCTGCCTCTGGAGGCGAACGCCTCGGAGGAGGAACTCGACGAGTTCCTAATCTAACCGTTAGCGGCGCATCAACAAGAGCAAGAGCATCGCCAGGACGAGGACGGAGATGCCGGCGAGCATGACGGTCACATCCTGGCGGAACGATCGAAGCCGATGGTCAAGGCGATGGTCGAATGACGTGACAATCGTCGACCATCGCTCGCGCTCCCGAGTAAAATCGGTCTCCAACCGTGTGACGCGCGACACCGCTTCGTTCACGGCATCAGTCGTCGCCCCGATATGCTTGCCGACTTCTCCGGCGATCAGTCCGGGGATCTCGCCGCGAAGCTCCGCGATCGTGGCGCGGCCGTTCGACTCCGACGTCTCGATGCGCTTCTGAAGCACCTCGGACTCTGCCTCCAGTTTCTGAAGACGGCCCTCGAACTGGCGAACGGCCTCAGAATCGCCACTACCAGAGCGCTGGGATGACATCCCACCACCAAAACTCGATTCGGAATCACCACGACTTGGCATCGCAGGCTCGTCGTCGATCGGCGCCGCGGTGTTGATGCTCTCACGCTGCGCGCGGAGCCGATCGAGCAGTCCTGTCGGTCCCGTAGATCCTGAATCCATCGTGTCGCGATTATATGGGCGTGAGAATTGACGGCTCTAGGGATTTGCCCTAACCGCTGCCGGACGGCTCCCCGAATCGATCGCGGAGCCGTCGCAACCAGCTACAGATCGTCCAGCAGCCGTCGCGCGGCGCGCGCCGGCTGTCCGGGACCGACAACCGAGAGATAAGCGTTTGACGGCTGAAAGAGGTCGGCGGCCAGGCCGCGCACAATATCGACATCGACAGCCCGCAGCGCGGCGATCTCGGCGTCGACGGTCGAGGGCCGTCCGAAGACCTGCTCGTCGCGGCCCGCGAAAGACGCGTGGAAATCGGTACCCTCAGCGCACATCCAGCGTCCGATCAGGTAGTCGCGAACGCGACTCATCTCCTCAATCGAGAACGACCCACGGACCGACCGGAGTTCGTCGATCGTCGCGCGGACGGCGTGGACGAGCCGACTCGGCTGAACGCCCGCGGCTATCGAAAGCAGGCCAGCGTCCTCATACTGTTCAAGCGAGGCAGAGATGTCGTAGACGAGACCGAGGGTCTCGCGAAGCGACAACTCGAGGCGGGACGTTGCCGGGCCGGCCAGTGTCGTCGCTAGGATGTCGAGCGCGTACCGGCGGGGATCACGTCGAGACGGCACCGCGAAGCCGATCCGGAAGCGCGTTTGTTCGGACTGACGGGCCTCGAGGACGAATCCTGGCCCAGGCGGCGGCGAGGGAGCCGGTCGCGGTGAGTCCATCGCAACACCATCCCACCGCGCAAACGCGCGCTTCGTCTCGTCCACGACGCGGGCAACGTCCCAGGGACTCGCTATCGACACGATCGCACCGGGCGACACGAACACGCGAGCGCGAAAATCCTGCAGGTCCTCCCGACGAAGGGCTCGTATCGACGAACGGGTTCCGAGTATTTCACGACCGAGCGGGTGGCGCGGCCAGAGGAGCTTCTCCAACTGCGTCTTGGCGACATCGTCGCCATCATCGCGACAAGACCGCAGCTCTTCGGCGATCACCGCTCGCTCGCGCTCGATCTCAACCTCGTCGAGGAGGGGCGCGGTCAACAAGTCGGCCAGAACATCGAGGAACAGCGGTATGTGATCGGCTGGTCCATGGACGACGAAGCCGGAGTGATCCTTGTCGGTGAAGGCATCGACCGCGCCGCCGTACTGCTCGGTGGCGATACCGAGGTCGCGCGCCGTCGGCCATCGTTCGGTGCCCTTGAACACGGCGTGTTCGAGGAAGTGCGCCGCGCCGGCAGCGGCATCCGGTTCGGCGCGCGATCCACCGTCGATGAAGACGCGGATCGACGCCGCTCGCGTCTCGTTCAGCTTGCACGCGACGATCCGCGTGCCGTTATCGAGCCGGTCGCGCTCGTAGACCGTCACCGAGCGTTCGATGCCACGATGACGATATCGCCAAATTGCTCGTGTTGGCGCGCGTCGATCTCGTCCAACCGTAACAACTCAAGGACCGCCAGAAAGGTCGCGACGATCTCGCCACGCGATCGTCCCTGAAGAATCTCGCCGAAGCGAATCCGTTCGCCATCGGCACAGCGCCCGCGTAGGTCGGCGATCTTGTCGCCGATCGAGAACTTCTCGCGCTCGACGCGTTCGACCGGCGCCGCCCGCAGCGCGGACGCGACAACCCGTCGCAGGGCTGCGACAAGGTCATTCGTATCGCCGCCGCGCGGTCGCGGCGCCGCTGGCGCGCTGACCGGCGCAATTGGGGAGAAGGATCGAAGACCGGTATCTTCGCGCTGACGTAACGACTGGGCGGTGGCCTTTATCGCCTGATACTCGCGCAGACGATCCGCCAACTCTTCGGCGTCGGCCTCGATCTCCTCCGCGCGCGGTTGCTCGCGCGCCGGCAAGAGCGCAAACGACTTGATCTGTATCAGGCGCGCCGCGATCACGATGAAATGCGACAACTCCTCGGCGTCCACTCGATCGAGTCCGCGAGTGAACTCGAGAAACTCATCGGCGACATTGGCTAATGATAGAGTGGTTATGTCGAGCTCTCGCAATTCCACAAGTCGCAGCAGGACGTCGAGCGGTCCAGAATACCCCTGGATCGAGATTGCGAACGGCGTAGCAGACGTCAATGGAGCTGGAAGCCGGTCTTGACCGATCCCTGCTTCAGGCCGCGTTCGATTGTCTGGAGTCGGTCGCGCACCTGCTTGGGCACCTTGGGCTCCGCCTCGCGGTACGCCGCGATTGCGAGATCGCCGAGCACATTGCCGCCTTTGACGGATCCGTCAGAGATGCCACGCACGAGCGCCTGGATCGACTGCGTCGAGATGACCTTGATGATGCTCGTGAGTAGGACGGATCGCGCATTTGGCAGCGCATCGTACTGATCGATTTCGGCGCCGATCGAGAAGACATTCTTCGTGCGAGCGGCATCGATCGCGGCCTGACCGGTCGCGCCGCCGGCGGCGAAAATCACGTCTGCGCCATCGGCGACCATCTGATTCGCCGTGTCGCGACCCCACTTTTGATCGGCGTACCCCTCCGGAAGCTCGCCAGGGTGGTATTCGACGAAGGCGATGACATTCGGATTGACATACTCTGCGCCGAGCACGAACCCTTCGCCGAATCCCACCATTGGCGATAGCCAACCCGGACCCATGACCGCACCGACGAAGTTCGACTTCGTCATCATTCCGGCCAGTGCCCCCGCCAGGAACCCGGCCTGATCGTCGTCAAACGCGAATCCGACGACATTCGAGAGAATCTGTTCCTGATACTGATCAACGCCGACAAAGCGGATGTTTGGGTTCCTCTCCGCGGCATCCTGCGTCGCCTGCGTCATGTCTGCGCCAACCGTGATGATGACGTTCGCGCCACCGCGAATGAGCTGATCGATCGCGCGCACGTACTCGTCGCCGGACGCGCCGGTCACCTGTCGCACCTGGGCGTTCAGCTCTTGCTCGCGCAGGCGAAGTGACTCCCAGGATGGCCGGACGATCCCAATCTGGGTGCCAGATCGCGCTGGCGCCCCACTTACCCTCGTTGGCGTCGGACCATTGGCGTCTGGTTTGGCGCTCGCCGGAACCGGCGTCGATGCCGGCACGGCGCCGCCGGACTGGGCAGCCTGCACGGCCGCGGTCGCCGCCGCGGCGGCGGGATCGAGCCGCCCCAGACCGATTGGCGTCGCGTTTTCGACCACAATTGGCGTGCGTCCGGCGGCCGGGCGGGCGCGACCGGTATCCTCCTCGCCCGAACACCCTGACAGCGCAACTGCGAGAGCGGCCACGAGGGCCACGATCCAAGCTGGCCGCACAGATCGCACTGTAGCGATGGCAAAACTAGGCGAACAACTAGACTCTCGGACCACCGAGCGTTCGCCGGGCCAATGCGTCGCCGAGCGCGCCGATCAGCGGCGCGGCATCGACCGGTGCGGCCGCGCGGATGTTTTCCGCCCGAACTTCTTCACGAAGCTCCTGGCGCAAGATAACGACATCCCGCGGTGCGTCGATTCCCAGCTTGACGCGATCGCCGGTGATCTCCAGAATCTTGATCGTGATCCGATCCTGGATGACGATCGTCTGGTCGACTTTGCGACTCAGCACCAGCATTTAGGCCGACACCACCGCGCGGGTGGAATAGGTGTCGGACGTGAGGACAAGTTGGCGGCCACGGCCGGTGCGATTATTGACCAATAGCGGACCAATCAAGTTCGCGGTGATCTCGGGCGGATCGGCTCGCACAGTCAGCACCACCAGCACGAGTACATCTCCCGGGTCGGTGATTCCAAGCGCTTCCGCGTCCGAGTCGCCGATCTCGAATTCGTAGTCCGGCCGGATGATAAACGGGTCGGCAACGTAGAGAGCGATTCCGTCCTCGTCCAGACAGCGCAGGGTATGGATGTGGGCACCCGCGGCTTCCGGCTCCAGAACGAAGTTGCGCCACGTCGGGCACCCGATCAGGCCCGATTCGAACGCGATCGCCCGCCGTCGAATCGGCACGTCGATCGTCGGCGCCGCGGCTGGGTCAATCGTCACTGCAGGAAATCGATCAGATTGGTTTGGATGATTCGCGATCCGGTCGCCAAAGCGGCTTGGAGAGCTGCCTGCTGGGCGTTGAGACGGATGATTGTCTCGCTCATGTCCACATCCTCGACCTGGGTGAGGACGTCGGTGTTATTGAGGTGGAGCGCGGTCAATTGCCGCTTGAGCAAGTCGAGTCGGGACCCTTTCGACCCGACCTGACTGAGAAGGGCGTCCAGAACGTCGTCGTGGACGTTCTCCAACTCGTCGAGCCGATCCAACGAGAGCGATTCCTGATTGTGCGCCCGCAGATCGTCGCGCACACCGATCAGCACGTCG
The DNA here is from genome assembly GCA_004297775.1 of Chloroflexota bacterium. GTDB lineage: Bacteria > Chloroflexota > UBA6077 > FW602-bin22 > FW602-bin22 > FW602-bin22. The sequence goes on from SCUE01000007.1 coordinate 57,770, forward strand.
AAGATTTGCGGGAAGACGCGATCCCCGCTCGTGTTGATCGAGATGCGAACACCCGGAGCAACCGAGCGCTCGATCTCGCCGTTGTCGCCATTGTACTGCCAACCCGTCTTGGCCGAATCGAGGAACTCGAATGGCAGGGACCGCGTGTTGAACCCGCCAAAGATGAAGCGATCACCGTAACGCGAGTTTGCCATCTGCATCGCGTGCGAGAGGAGTTCATCGACCTCGTTACCGAGCGCCTGAGTCTCCTTCTCTGAGAGGGTCTCGTTGGCGCCCTGGACTGTCAGCTCCCGAACGCGCTGAAGAATGGAGCTGATGTCCTGGAGCGCGACATCGGTCGCGTTCAGCCAGCCCTCGGCCAACTCGATGTTCTGTTGGGCCTGTTCGAGCTCATCGTTGTTCGAGCGAAGTACGAGCGATGTTACGCTGCCGGTTGGGTCGTCCGACGGACGGATGATCCGCCGTCCGGTCGATACCGACTCCTGCAAACGATCGAACTTCTCGCTATTCGCCTGAAGATTACCGAGTAGCTTGTCGACGAGCAGTCGCTCTGTTACGCGTACCATCGTTCTACCGTCCCACGATTCCCATATTGTTGATGATGCGATCGAGCATCTCGTCGACGACCGTGACGACGCGCGCCGCGGCATTGAAAGCGTGTTGGTAACGCATCAGATTAGTCGCTTCCTCATCCAACGAGACGCCACCGATCGACTGGCGCAGCTGGGAAAGGTGGCTGCTGAGCAGCTTCTCGTTTGCCTTCATTCCCGCGGCCTGCTGGCTCAGAATGCCAATCTCCGCGACGAGCCCGGCGTAGGAGTCTTCCATCGTCGCGCTCTGGTTGTCCATCGCCAGCTCGCGCTGAATATCGTGGATGTCGAGAGCATTCGAGCCGTCACCCGGAGCGAGTTGCGAGGACGCGGCGGCGATGTTGTCGAGGTCTCCCGTGATGACCTCGGACACGGTGATGTCATCGGCTCCCGTCCCGTCGAAAAACGGCAGTCCGGTCTGATCGTTCAATCCGAAGCCGAGCGCGTGAGCCTCATTGACTCGCGTGATGAGCGTCGCGCCGAGACTCTGTAACTTCTCAAGCGCCTTGGCGACGATCGTGTCACGCCCGTACAGATCACCGAATAGCTGGCCGCTCGTGATCAGCACGGGATCGAGCGCCAACGGCGGGATCTGATCCGAGCGGAACTTGTCCTCCCACATGACCTGGTTGAATCCGTCCGGATTCGTCGGATCGGTCTGGATGGTCAGATTGAATGCCTGGTTCGAGAAGACAGCCGTTCGGCCACCGATGTTAATCGTGACGGCCCCGTTCGATCCCTCCGTGTAGGTGAGATTAACGATCTTGGCAAGCTGATCGATGAGCACATCGCGTTGGTCGCGCAGGTCATTTGGCTGGTCGCCGGCGCCGGAAACGCGCGTGATCTGATCGTTCAGCCGGGCGATGCGCACGGTCAGGTTGTTGATATCCTGCACGCGCAGGCCGACCTGGCGGTCGAGGTCACGCTGCATCCCTTCCCAGGTTCGATGGAGATTGTTCATTTGGGAGGTCATCGTTAGGGCGCTCTCGGCCAGCGCCTTGCGCCCGGCCTGACTCTCCGGAGTGTTGGCCAACGCGCTCCAGTCGTTCCAGAACTTGCTGAGAGAAGCGGCCAAACCATCCGTTGACGGCTCGTTGAGGCTCTGCTCGAGTCGGGACACGGCCGAGTCCGTCGCCTCCCATTGACCGAGCAACTGGTGCTCCTGCCGGAACTGCAGATCGACGAAGCCGTCACGAAACCGCTTGACGTTGGCCACATCGACGCCGGTTCCGAGCTGGGCCGCCTGCTGCGGACGGGTCGTGCCCACGACCGTGAACGGCACCGAGGCGATCATCTCAGCCGCCTGACGGGTGAACCCATCATTGTTAGCGTTGGCGATATTGTGGGCGGTGATATCGAGGGCCAATTGCTGGCTAACCAGGGCGCGATTCGCCAGATTGAGCGTCGCGAACGTCGATCGAATCACGGCTAGGCTCGCATGTCCAGGACAGCCGCGGATGCGCGCCGCGCCGGAGCGCCTCCGGCGGCATACGTCGGCGACATGGCGCGGCGTAGCGCGTCGAGTCGCCGGTCGACGATGCCGAGCGCAGATGTCATCAAGTGTCGATTGCGCTCGTTCGCGTTTGCGACCGCCTCCAGAGCCAACAGCAGCGCATCGCGGCGCGCCTGAAGCGTCGTGGCGATCGCGCCTGTCGCTAAGGCGATCACATCGCCGAGCGTGGTCGGATTCGTAACGCCCCCGTGAACGACGCGCCAATCGGCGATCCACCGGTCGCGCCGGCCCTCCGCGACGGTGATCCGCGTGAGGATGGCATCCTTCCTAGCGACAATGCCGGCCAGATCGTCGCCAGTCCGCTCGAACACGGCTGACCGCTCGGCTTCGGTCATCTCGGCGAGGCGTTCGTACAGCGTGATCTCCTCATCAAGCAGATCGGCAAGGGCGTGGAGATCCGTCATCGCGACTGTCCGGGCGCGCCCGTGATCGCCGCCATCTGTCGCATCATCATCATCGACACCTTCATCATCGGCTTCAGATCACTAACGTCGCAGGTTGTTGGCGAGGCTCATCATCTCGTCGAGCGTCTGCATCGCGCGCGCGCTCAGAGCGTAGGCACGCTGGCCAATCACCATCGAGGTCATTTGCTCAGCCAGATCGACGTTGCTGCTCTCGGTTGCGCCGGGGCGGATCGAGCCGAAGGCCTCCTCACCCGGATATCCGACCTCGGCCTCGCCTGACGCCTCGGTCGCGACGAAGAGGTTCTGGCCGATCGACGCCAACCCATGCGGGTTCGTGAACCGCGCGACCTGGATCTCTCCCAGCATCACCTCGAATTCGTCGCCGCTGTCATCGACGAATCGGGCAAAGATGGTTCCATCCGAGCGAATGTGGACGTCTCGCGCGTCGGCTGGAACCCGCGTTTCGGGCAGGACGATATCGCCGCCGCTCGTCACCAGGCGCCCGAGCGGATCGAGGCGGAACGTGCCATCGCGGGTGTAGACGGCGCCACCATCACCCTGACGGACGATGAAGAATCCCTCGCCGTCGATCGCGGAGTGGAGTGGAACACCATCTTCTTGGATCTTCCCGACCTCGAAATCCCGGACAATTGCGCCGACGCGGATACCGCCGGAGACCTGACCCTCGAGGCTTGGATTCCGACCGGTTTGGTCGTCCGGCGCCGTGTTTGGTGTCGCCGCGCCGGTTGTCGGCACGCGATTCATGAGCAAATCGTGAAACTGGACAGTCTCGGCTCGGAATCCCGTGGTATTGATGTTCGCCAGATTATTGGCGATCACATCCATCAGGCGTTGTTGCGCCGCCATACCGGACATCGGCGCCGCGAATACTGACAACACGAGCGATCACCTCAGGACACGAGTTACACGCGTCCTATATCGTTGACCGATCGCTCCAGAATCGCATCGCTCATTTGCATTATTCGTTGCGCAGCCTCGTAGGTGCGAGTAGCGGCGAGCATCTCGGCCATCGCGCGCGCGGGATCGACGTTCGAATACTCGATCGCGCCCTGTTGGATGGCCGTGCCATCGGAGACCAAGTCCCGTGTTGCCTTCGGATCGACCGGCGCATAGGAGCCGCCACCCAGGCTTCGCATCGCCGTGTTCGGCGGAAACTCCCAGATGCGCAAGCGGCCAACTTCCTGACCGTCGGAATGGACGGTCCCATCACCACCGATCGACACGACGCCAGTTCCGAGCGTGATCGGGCCATCATCGCCGATGGCGAAACCGCCCTTGCTATCTACGATGCGGCCGCCCGCGTCGCGCGAGAACTGCCCCGCGCGGGCGTAATAGGTTTGCCCAGTCGCCGATCGAAGCTCGAAGAACCCGGGACCGACGAGGGCGAGATCGAGTTCGCGACCGGTAGGACGGATGTCGCCATCCGAAAAATCGATCGTGACCGGATCGTTCAGCACACCGGTCCCAACGTTGCCGACCGCGAGAGGGAAAGGCCGGGTTGGATATGCCACGCTCAGGAGACCGTCAAACGAGCGCACTTCGCCGACGACCGGCCCGGACCGAACCGGCGTGATTTCGCGCTTGTACCCAGGTGTGTTGATGTTGGCGATATTGGCTGCGTTCTGTTCCTGCCGCGTGAACGCGGCCAGCATTGTCGACGCAGCGGCGTAGAGTCCCCGAATCATTGGCGTCGCCCTTTCAAAAGTCCAACCGCGACGAGACCAAGTCCGCCGAGGGCCACTCCGAGAGCGGGGAGCCCAGGACCGCCGGTTCGCGGCAAGCCTGTAGGAATGCGTGTTGTGACACCGGACGGCAACCCCGTCGGAGACGGCGCCGGCGTATCGGTCGGCTGTGGCGTGCCGCCGGCGCGCGCCGTCGCGGCCGCTGCCGTCAAGGCTGCACCGGGTTCGCGACCGGGCCAATAGCCGGCAAGGACAATTCGTGGATCCGGCGCGGCAGCTGGGTCCGGTTCCGGCTCGACGGTCAAGACGAACAGATCGAACTCACGATTGCCGAGAGTGATGATGGCCTGCGTTCGAGACGTGCCGTCCGCCGTGACGTTGAACTTACCGACGCTGGCGCGCTCGCCGGTCCGAGTGTTGACGAGCCACGCCTGATACAGTTCGTTCGTCAATCGCGGGAGCCCGTCGGTGACGATCAAGACATCACCTTCGACGGCCGTGATCTCGGCGAACCCGCTGGCCGCCTGCGTGCCGTAGTTCACGACACCCGCAATCTTGCTCAACTGGATACGAATCGGCGCGCCATTTGCGAAGGTGGTCGAAACGAGGAGGAAGGCGAGGCAGACGGCCGCCGCGATGCGTGCAATAATCATTCGGAGTTATCCCCACTTACGCGCATGATGAGTTCGACTTCTTCGCGACCGAGTCGTGTCGCGCGCGCGATGTCAGTCGCAGACAGACCCTGAGCAGCCAAGCGTCGGACAGTCTGAATCGTTCCGGATTCCTCGCGATCCCCATCGCGTGCATCGTCGGAGCGATCCGCGGGCGCCGCGGTGGACCCAGATGCCTGCCGATAGGCGTTTGCGGCGGTCGCGGTTGTCGAAGTCACGGGCGGTCGCTGGATCGCCGGTTTGGGATCGGCCGGGCCTGACCAGGCCGAAGCAGCCGGCCGCGCGGTCGGGTTCGCCGGTCGGCGCACTTCGGCCGTCGTCGTTCGGCGCGCCGACAGTGCGACGGCTTCGCGCTCGCTCGGCGCGGCGGGACGCGCCGGCCGTTTCGAGGCGGCGCCGGTTCGTTGCGCGACGGAATCGAGCCGTTGGAGCGCATCGTTCGCCTCATTGACGAGCTTCTCGAGGGTTGCCGCGCGGCTGGTCATGTCGGCGTTGATTTGCTCGGCCGCGCTGCGAAGCTCGGTCACCAGCTCGCCGACGTCCGCGTTGAGGCGCGATCGATCGCCGACCGGATTCTGTCGAGCATCGCGCCGCAGTTGCTGATACATCTGGTGCATCAGGATCAACACGATCAAGAAGGTCAGGAGTTGGAAGAAGAGCATAAGAGACATCGCACTCATGCGGCATCCTGGGCGCGCATCGACGACCTGAGCCGAAGGACCGCCTGAGCGTGCAATTGGCAGACCCGCGACTCCGAGATCTCCATGACCCGGCTGATTTCCTTCATCGTCAGCTCTTCGTAGTAGTACAGGGATAGAACCAGGCGTTCGCGTTCGGGCAGTCGTCGCACGGCCTCGACCAGCGCCTGCTCGGACTCCAGCCGTTCGGTCGCCGCGACGGGATCTGGGCTGCCGCGATCCTCGAAGGCGTAGGCCTTGCCGGCCCCGCCGCCTTCATCGTCGTCGACGACCAGAAGCGAATCGAGAGACATCGTGGTCATGCTCGTTCGTACGACGATCTCGCGATACTGAACAATGTCCATGCTTAGATGCTTGGCAACTTCCTGGTCGGTCGGCGGTCGCTTCAGCTTACTCTCGAGTTCGGTCATCGCGGCCTCGATCTCGCGGGCACGCTGACGCGCCGTACGTGGGATCTGATCGAGCGAACGGAGAGCGTCAATGATCGCGCCACGGATGCGGGCAATCGCATACGTCTCGAACTTGATTCCGCGCGTCGGATCGAAGCGTTCGACGGCGTCGATCAGGCCGATCGTGCCGTAACTGATGACATCGTCCGAGTCGATAACAGTCGGCAGGTTGATCGCCAGACGCCCAACGACGTATTTCACGAGCGGCGCGTACTGGATAATGATCTGCTCGCGCAGGCGCGGTTCGTGCCGCGCGACGTACTGATTCCACAGGGACTCGTTCCACTCGATTTGAACGACCGCGGATGGCATCGCGCGCTACCTTAGCCGTCGCGTCGACGCGATATTGACCCATCGAGTGACGATCCGATCGACGACGGCATCCCGAGCGACCAGCGCAGGATCGCCGCGCCGATCACCGCGATTGGCGCCAGGACGAACCAACTGAGCACCGAGCGAAGAAACACCGTCTCTATCATTGCACCCGATCCGAGTGCGACGAGCCCGAGAGCGACCGACACGGCGGTCGCCGAGGCGAGCGCAACCAGCCGCAGTGAATCGATCCGCCCATCCCCGGCGCCGGCCATCGACTAGATCTGCCCCTTGGCGCGCAGTTCTCGCTCACGCTGGAACACGAACTTGATGAGGCGATCTTGCTCACGCGCCGGCAGATCGACGAATTCGCAATGGCTCCGGAAAGTGCGGACGCCGAGATCGGAGACCCGCTCGTAGCTGCGGAGAATTGAGGCGCTTGCCATTAGGCTTCCGGACTGCCGTGAGAGCGTGAACTTCATGAGCACGCGCGACGTCTCCGGCAGCCCTTCCTTCGTCATGACGAGCACGCCACCGGCCGAGATATCGAGCACCGAGCCCAGAAGGGTCGGTCCGAACTTCCCGTCGTCGCCCTCGATCCAGAACTGCCCATCCGTGATCGTCACGTTGACGCGCACATGCCGGCGCAGCGTGACGCCGGCCGTGTCCGCGGGACGGCGAAGGACGGTGATCTTCTGTCCCTCGTTCCACTCGGTGCCAATGACGGCGGTCTCGTAGAAGTAGGGGTTGTTGCGACGCGTAATCTGGAGCATCACGCGTTGACCCTGGGCCAGAACGATGTACTCGCGTGCACGCATCGGCGTCGCCACGGCCAGGGCATTCTCCCTGACTTCTTCGATGCGCGTGACGAAGGCATCGGCCTGACCGCCTAATTCGAGGGTGGCAGCCATGCCATCCACGAACACCTGCGTACGTTGTACCGCCATCATGGCACCCTCCGGACCGACGTGGCCGGAAGGCCGCGCTCAGCCACGCGGTTCAGAAACCCCATGATACTGGATTTTGTTCCGTCAAGTTGACCGCTCGTTTCGACCAATCGTCGCGCAATCGTCGCCATAGCGCGCACTGCCGGCGAATCAGGATACGCCAGCGCAACCGGTGCCTGCTTGCGAATCGCGCGCGTCACCGCAGGATCTTCCGGGATGTGGCCGAGCATCCGGACGTCGACGTTGAGGAACTCACGCGCCACGAGAGCGATCTTCCGCGCTACGTCGGTCGCCTCGCCTACGCTATTCGCCTGATTCACCACGAGACTGATGCGTGTCTGCGCGTCATTGCCCGGGACCTGTCCGCGTACGGCCACCTTGATGAGTGCATAGGCATCGGTAATTGCCGTCGGCTCGGGAGTGGTCACCACGATAACCTCCGGCGCCGCGCTGACCAGCGACGACACCTCAGCGCCGACTCCGGCGCCAGTATCGATGAGGATGACATCCGCCAGTTCACCGAGTTCACGCAACGATTCGATCAGCATCGCACGATCATCAGTCGAAAGACTCGTCATTTCCTCGATTCCGGATGCCCCGGGGACGATCCAGAACCCTCCCGGGGCTTGATGAAGGACCTCTGCCATTGTGCGGGTGCCGATCACGACATCGCGCAAGGTGTAGCGTGGCATGATGCCAAGCGCGACATCCACATTTGCCAGGCCAAGATCGCCATCGAAAACGACGACGCGGCGCCCCAGTCGTGTCAGGAGCAGCGCAAGGTTGATCGTGAGATTGGTCTTGCCAACGCCGCCCTTACCACTTGAGATCGCGATCACCCGGCATCGCCCGATCGCGGTCGGACGCCGACGCACGCCCATGATCGACCGGAGTTCCGCGGCTTGATCGAAGGCCTTCACCGCGCACCCGCGAGCTGAGGCGCGGGTGCCTCCCCGATGCCGCGGTAGGCGGAATCGACGATCAGGTCCGCCAGTGCCGACGACGTTGCCTGGACGATGTCCCGTGGCACGTTCTGTCCGTTCGTCAGGAACGTAATCGGCTTGCCGGTGTGGTGGACGAGATTCAATATCGGTCCGTACGTCGTTGTCTCGTCGATCTTCGTCATGAGCAGGCCATCGAACGGAATGACGCCGAAACATCTCGCGACGTCAAGCATATCGCGATAGCGGGCGCCGGCCGCGACTGTCAGGAACGCGCGTCGCGATGGCACCGCCAGAACGAATCGCCGCAGCTCCTCGAGTTGATCGCGATTGCGCTGACCACGACCCGGCGTGTCGACGATGATGAAGTCGCGGTCGAGGAAATCGCCGACGAAGTTGGTGAGTTCGTTCGGTGTATACGCCACCGCGAGAGGAACGCGAAGGATGTCGGCATACGTCTTCAGCTGCGGCACCGCCGCGACGCGAAACGTGTCGCACGTGACGAGCGCCACGCGCGATCGTTCGACGCCGAGGTTGGCGGCCAGTTTTGCGATCGTCGTCGTCTTTCCGACCCCGGTCGGTCCGACGAGGAACAGGACGACCGGCTCGCCGTGACTCGCTTTGAGTGGGCCGGATGTCCGAAGCATTCGTCGCAGATGCTTGCCGAGCGTCTCGAGCACGATCGCCCGATCGCCGGTTGCCTGCAACGAGAGTTCGCCGTCGATCGTCGTCACAAGCGATTGGGCGAGCTCGGACTCCACTTCCTGGTCGACGAGCCGCTTGTAAAGATCGGCGAGCGGCGGCGCGAGCTTCCGCATACCGGGCCACTGGGCATCCTGGACCAGCTGGCTCAGTGCTCCGCGAAGTTCGCGGACATTCCGTTGCATCTCACGAAGCGCGCCAACATCGTCGCGATCGCTCCCGTCGGTGCGTCGCGCACGCCCTGGGTCACTGCTTCCCGGCAGGTTCGACACGCTGACAGCGGTCACTTCGCGCCTCGGTCGCTCGGGCTCACGCGGCCGGTCGCGTGGCGCGGCGCGAGTGCGAGTCTCGCCGCGGGCAGACTCGTCCGCGTCCGACGGCCGGGGCCGCCCATCGTCAATCGCCGCGACAACCTCGACGACCGTGGGGGAGAGTAGTCCGAGTGGTCCCTTGCGGATCTCCGACGAGTGAAGAATCACGGCGTTCGGGCCCATTTCGGCGCGGATGGCGGCCAGTGCCTCGTTCATCGAGGGCGCCTGGTACTTCTTCATCCGCATGGACAGCTCACCTCACTTACTCGTCGAGCGTGACGAGTCCGGCCGATACCACATTCGTCTGCGGCGTAATCTCGGCGAACGACAACACCACGAGGTTCGGTAGCGATCGCTCGGTAAGACGTTTGAGTGGTAAGCGCAGCCGTGAAGAACAGATAAGAATGGGCTGAAGCCCTTGCTGGGCGAGTCTTTCCATCTCACGCCCGATCCGGCCGAGCAGCCGCTGTGCGCCTTCTGGATCGATCGCGATCACCGTGCCCTGGTCCGTCTGTTGCAATGCGGCCGCCAGGGTCTGCTCTGCCCGAGGCGCGAGCATCAGTCCGGTGAGTGTGCCAGTTGATTCGTCGCGGTATTGGCCAGTGATCGTTCGCGACAAGGCGCGCCGCGCGTGCTCGGTGAGCAGATCCGGATCCTTCGACACGCGCGCCTGATCGGCCAGCGCCTCGAGGATCGTGACCAGGTCGCGCACGGTGACCCGCTCGCGCAGAAGATTCGCCAGCGCGCGCTGGATCTCTCCGAGGGTCAGGAGGTTCGGCACGAGTTCGTCGACCAATGCCGGATAGTCGCGTCGTAGGCTGTTCACGAGCGCCTGAACGTCCTGGCGGCTGACGATCGAGGGCGCGTGGGACTTGATGACTTCGGTCAAGTGTGTCGTCAGCACGGATGATGGATCGACGACCGTATAGCCAAGGATCTCAGCCGACTCGCGCTGGCCGGCGTTGATCCACAGAGCCGGAAGTCCGAACGCCGGCTCGGTCGTCGCAAGGCCTTCGAGACCTTCTTCGGCAGTTCCCGGATTCATCGCCAAGAAGTGGCTGACCATCAATTCGCCGCGCGCGACTTCGACGCCGCGCAACTTCACCAGGTACTGATTCGGCCGCAATTGAAGATTGTCGCGCACGCGAATCGTCGGTAGGACGATTCCCAGATCAAGCGCGAGTTGCCGCCGGATGAGCGTGATACGACTGAGGAGGTTGCCACCCTGCTCCTGGTCGACGAGCGGAATCAGGCCGTAGCCGATCTCCAGTTCCATCGGATCCAACTGAAGCAGGTCGATCACGTTCTCCGGCGCGGACGGCGTCGCAGTCAAGGCGGCCTGCGCAACCGCGATCTCGGTCCGACGCATGCGTTGCCACATCGTCCATGCGCCGGCCAGACCAATCCCGCCGACGACGATGAACGGCAGCTTGGGAAGACCGGGGATGATGGCCAGGGTCAATATGACGCCGGAGGCGATCCCGATTGCGCGCGGGTTGGCGGACAATTGCGTCATGACGTCGCGACCGAGGTTCGACTCGGAAGCGGAACGCGTGACTATGATGCCGGTCGCGGTCGAAATCAGCAGCGCCGGCAGTTGCGACACGAGGCCGTCGCCGACCGTCAGGAGCGTGTACGTCTGAAGCGCCTCGAACAGCGACGTTCCGCGTTGGAACACGCCGATTGCAAAGCCGCCAAAGATGTTCACAAGCACGATCACAACCGCCGCGATCGCATCGCCACGGACGAACTTTGACGCTCCATCCATAGCGCCGTAGAAGTCCGCTTCCTGCTCGATCTTGCGGCGACGTCGTCGCGCGTCAGCCTCGTTGATCAAACCCGCGTTCAGATCGGCATCGATCGCCAACTGCTTTCCGGGCATCGCATCGAGAGTGAACCGCGCCGCGACTTCGGCGACACGTCCGGCGCCATTCGTAATGACGACGAACTGAATGACCATGAGGATGACGAAGACGACGACGCCTACGATGTAGTTGCCGCCGACGACGAACGATCCGAAGGCCTCGATGACGGTTCCAGCCTGCCCATTCAAGAGAATGAGTCGAGTCGCGGCGACATTCAGACCGAGGCGATAGAGCGTCATGACCAGCAGCAAAGCCGGAAAAACCGCGAACTGGAGAGGTTCGGTCACGTACATCGCGACGAGAAGCACGGTCAACGCCGCGACGAGGTTGATCGCCAGCAGGAAGTCGAGGATGAACGCCGGGAGCGGGATGATCATCAGACCCACGATGACGATCGCGGCGATCGCCATCACAAGATCGCTGATCTGGACGGGGCGGGAGTCCGCCTGAACTGACGCGGGCGCGTTACTTGCCATCTACATCACGCTCCAACTGGCCTCAACGCGCCGCCCTTGGCGCGGTAGACGAACGCAAGGAGTTCGGCCACGACCGCATACATCGCGGCCGGGATCTCGTCGCCGATGTCGCACGCCTTCAGCAGCGCGCGGGCAAGCGGCCGGTTCTCCATCATCGGGACACCATGCTCGAGGGCGATCTGCTTGATTCGCTCCGCGATGAGACCTTCGCCCTTCGCGACGACGCGCGGTGCCTTCATTGTGTTCGATCGGTATTCGAGTGCCACCGCCACGTGGGTCGGGTTCGTGATCACCACATCGGCACGCGGTACCGCCTGCATCATTCGGCGCTGCGCGACGGCGCGCTGAAGTTGGCGCACGCGCTGGCGGATGATCGGGTTTCCTTCAGTCTGCTTCATCTCTTGACGCACTTCGTCGCGACTCATCCGAATCTGCTGCTCGAATGCGACGCGCTGGTATGCGTAGTCCGCCGCGGCGAGCACAAACAGCACCGCCGATGCCCAGGTAGCCAGATCGAGCACGATTGACGTCGCGGCGCCGATTCCGACCTGCCAGGGAAGGAGCGGCAACGTCACGATCTCGACAACGCGGCTCTCGAGCACACGCCAAACAACGAATCCGACCACCAAGAGCTTCGCGATCGACTTCGCCAGTTCGACGAGCGATCGTTTCGAAAAGAGGCGCTGGAATCCCTGGAACGGATTGATTCGCGAGAAGTCCGGCTGCAGTGGCTGCATCGTGAAGAGGAATCCGACCTGCGCCAGGTTCGCGACGACGCCAGTGATAATCATCACGGCAAAGATCGGCGCCAAGACCGTGAGGGTGCCGATCGCAAGCGCGGCGCCGGCGGAGACCGCAACCTCGATCGTGATGTCGGGTTGGTCGAGCCGAGTCAACGACTCACGAAGAAGATCGATCGACCAGGTCACGATTCCGGCGCCCGACCAGCGCAAGAAGAGGACACCGGCCAGCAACGCCATGGCCGCGTTCAGATCGGCACTGCGCGCGCTCTGGCCGCGTCGGCGTACTTCTTCGCGACGCCTCGGAGTCGCGGATTCTGTGCGTTCCTGCGCTGGCATCTACGCGCCTATCAGCTGAAGGAGTCGCATCAGGTCATCGCTCAGCGTCTTGAAGACCGTGCCCATCAATCCAACCATGACCGGCAGCGCGACGAAGAATGCCACCAGCCCGATGCCGATCTTGAGCGGCTGGCCGACGAAGAACACGTTCATCTGCGGGGCCGACCGCCCGATCAGCAGAAATGCGACGTCAGTGACGATGAGCGTCGCCGCGACCGGCAAGCCGATGCGGACCGACATCACCAGAGCCTCGGCAGTCAGGCGCACGAAATCGTTCGCGACCGCCTCACCGAGCGCAAGTCTTCCCAGTGGGACGATCTCAAAGCTCTGTTGCAGCGCCAAGATCGTCCAGTGGTGACCGTTGATTGTTAGGAACACCAGACCCGCGAGGAGCGTGTACAACTGATCGATGTAGTTGACCTGTTGTGACTGACTGACGGGATCGAACGCGCTCGCGATCGTAAGCCCCATCTGCGTGCCGATCAGTTGTCCCGCCGTCTGCAGTCCGCTAAAGACGACCTGAGCCGCGAAACCGAATGCCAGTCCGACTAGGAGTTCCTGAGCGACCACTAAGAGAAACGGTAAGAATGCATTCGGAACCACCGGCTGTGCATCGATCGCGCCCGGCATCATCGTGAACGCGAGGAGAGCAGCTAGGCCAATCTTGGCCGGGGCGGGAATGTTGCGGCTGCTCAGAATCGGCAGAGTAACGACAACGCCGCCGACGCGCGTGAACACGAGGAAGAACGCTTGGAATGACGTGACCGGAATGTCCACGGGTTAGCGGCTGAAAGCGGCGATGCTCGTGAAAACGGAGGCTGTGTATCCGCCGAAGACCTGAAGCATCCACGGGCCCAGCACGATCAGCACCAACACCATCGCGGCGATCTTCGGTACGAACGTCAGCGTCATCTCATTGACCTGCGTGACGGCCTGGAAGATCGAGACCAGGAGCCCGACGACTAGACTGGCGAGGAGGAGCGGCCCAGCCATCAGCAGCATCATCAGGATCGCCTGCTGACCGACGGCGATGATTCCCTCCTGAGTCATGCGCCGAAGCTCTGCACGAGCGATCGCACGATCAAATGCCAACCATCGACCATGACGAACAGAAGCAGCTTGAACGGCAAGGAAATCATCACCGGCGGCAGCATCATCATTCCCATCGACATCAGGGCACTCGAAACAACGATGTCGATGATGAGAAACGGTACGAAAACGAGAAACCCCATCTGAAACGCAGTCTTCAGTTCGCTAATGACGAACGAAGGAACAACCACATAGGTTGGGATGTCCTCGGCCGTCCGCGGTCGCTCGATTTTTGCGAGGCTCACGAAAAGCGAAAGGTCCTTCTCTCGCGTCTGCTTGAGCATGAACTCGCGCAAAGGCCCAACGGCGCGATCGAGTGCATCCGATTGCCGTATTTCCCCAGCCACATATGGCTGGATCGCGGTCGCGTTGATCTGGTTCCACGTCGGCGCCATCACGAAGAACGTGATGAAGATCGAGAGACCGACCAGAACCTGATTCGGGGGCAATTGCGGTACGCCGATTGCGTTGCGAATGAGGCTGAGCACAATCACGGTGCGCGTGAAAGAGGTCAGCATGATGAGCAACGACGGCGCAAGACTCAGGATCGTGAGCAAGACCAGGATTTGGATGCCGCTCGACACATCCTGCGGTGACTGTGACTGCTCGAGCGCGAACGCGAACCGGGGAACCGGCACGCCAGGACCGCCCGCCGTCGGCGCCATTGGGGCGCAGGAAACGAGTAGTCCAGCCAGTCCGGTCAGGCCGAGGACGCGACGTGACGCTCTCACGAAGACTCACCAGGCTGAGTTCGACGGAATTGCGCCGCGAGTGCCCGAAGTTCGCCGATCTTGTCCTGAATGAACGTCGGCGAGTTCTCGGTGAACGAGCGTAATTGATCGGCGAAGTCGGGTGGTTCAGTCGCTGGTGGCGCCAGGCGCAATGCTTCGACGTCAGCCGGATCGCTGATCTCCCCGAGCGTCGCCAGACTACTTGATGTCGCGCCCACGACCAGAACTCTCTGCGCGACCGACAGCAGGTAGATGTTTCGTCCCGGTCCCAGAGCGACGGAGTCGAGGACGTTGATCCGACCCAATCCGGCGCCACCGCCAGCGCGCGCGCGCGCGCGTGGACCGGCGACGTAACGACGAAGCGCCCACATCGTGAGGTAGATCAAGCCGATGACGAGACCGAGCTTGATGACGAGATCGAAAGTCAGGGCCCACCACGGCTGGCTGGCGGGAACGGAGGTGATTTCCGCGTAGTCGCGCACGAAGAAGCCACCGCTACCGTCGCCGGTCTGCGCATAGACCGAGACCGGCAGAAGCGCGATGATGACACCAACAACACGCCGCATGGTGCCCGAAGGCTACGGACGTCTCCGTAGGGCGGACATCAGGGATGTACCTACGGGCAGAATCCCGCTTCCCCGATATGTCTAGCGGAGGCTGGCGACCCGGCGCGCGGGCGAGATGATATCGACAACTCGAACGCCGAAGTTCTCGTCGACGACCACGACTTCGCCGCGTGCGATCGGCTTTTCGTTGACCAGGATGTCGACCGGCTCACCGGCCAACTTGTCGAGTTCGATGACGAAACCCGGACCAAGGTCGAGAACCTCCTTGAGCGTCATAATCGTCTTTCCGAGTTGAACCGAAATCTTCAGGTTGACGTCGAGAATGAGGTCGAGGTTCGACCCAGCCTCGCCATCGGCAGTTTCGACAAATTGTTGGAACTGAACGGGGCGAATATCGGCGCCGTCGCGCACTGAGGAAGCCGAAGCGCCAGGCATATCACTCATCATTGTTTGACCTCCAGATCGCGACCGCGGTGATTGGGCGGAAAATGGATCGGCCGGCGAATCGAGTGGGCCGGTCGGTACGCGGCCGGCCTGTGCGCGCGGCATCGCCGCCCCGCTAACCGGGTTGCCACCGAGCATGCGCACGGCGTCCGATCCGACGATCACCGTGGCCGAAACGCGAGCGGCGTCAAGGACGAAGGTGAAATCGACGCGAAGTAGCGTATCGTCCGCCGGTAGGAGCAGCTTGGCGGCATCCGCCGGTAGAGCCACACCGCTCATCGCGGTCGGACCGAAGCTGACATCGTGTGCCGCGAGGTGCGTATTGAGGATCTCGATCAGGCTATCGGCGACGCTCTGGATTCGCTGGGCCGCGTCAGGCGGCGCCGAAAGGTCAGCCTCGGCATCGAACTCGAGGGCGGCCGCCGCCTCATCACGGTCGACCAGAAGGGCGCACGACGCAACGTCACCGGCACCGGTCTGGAGGCTTGATTCGAGCAAGATGAAACGCCCGGACATCGATGCTTCGATCTCAATCCCCGGCGCGGTCGACCTCGTGAGGTCTGCGATCTCGACGTCTCGCTGAAGGAACGCCTGGAGCAGTGTGAGCGCATTGTCACGCCCGTCGATCGCGAACGGCGCAGCAGCAGCGACCTCGTCCGCGCTCGGACCGGTATCGCCACCCAGGGAAAACGGATCGCTAACGGGGTTCCGCACCGATTTCCTCCTCAACGTCAAGGGGAATCGCAGCCGTGATGCGCAATGCATTATGCCGACCGAGGACCCCGGGTCGGGCCAGGAACTTCGTCATTCCAGCGACCAGGACCTCGATCTCGTCCTTCGACCGACGTTCGAGCGGAATGATGTCGCCGACGCGCATCGTCAACAGGTCCTCGATTGTGACATCCGTCTCGCCAAGCTTTCCGACCACCGGAACGGTGACCCGATCGAGGTTCTTGCGGAGATCGTAGGACTGCCCCGAGGAAAGGATGCGCCGAGATCCGGCATAGAAAGCCTGGGCCGTCACCTGGGACATCACCGGTTCGAGGACGCTCTCAGGAATACATATACGCATGGTTCCCGCACCGTCGAGGATCCGCACCTCGAATGTGATGGTCAGAACGGTCTCGGAGCTGAGCGCGATCTGCATGAATTGCGGGGTGAAGGCGACATCGCCGAGGCGCGGTTGGAGTGCCGCGATGTTCGCCCAGGATTCCTTCAGCGCGCTGAGAACCTCCCACACGACGGTTTCGAGCAGCGTCTGTTCGACGTCGGTCAACTCGCGACCGCGGCTCAGACCCTTGCCAAGCCCGCCGAGGAGACGATCGACGATGATGAAAACAATATTCGTGTGAAGCTCGAGCGCAGCCCGACCGGGGAGTGGATCCATTGAAATGGGATACAGGACGGCCGGGTTCGGCACCTGGCGGACGTACTCGTCGTACACGCCCTGCACGACTTCGAGCAGGTTGATCTGAACGACCGTGCGCAGGTACGCCGAGAGAGCGGTCTGCAAGCGCCGTGCGAACGTCTCGTGGAGGAACTCGAGCGTGCGGATTTGATCGCGAGAGAACTTGGACGGGTGTCGAAAGTCATAGGTCTTGACCGGTTTGCCGACCCGAACCGAATCGCCGCCGGCGGCCGAGGTGGCGGGCTCATCGACGGGGAGAGCCGAGAGAAGCGCGTCGATCTCGCGCTGCGAAAGAATGCTGGGCACGGCTACTGGACCACGAACTCGGTGAAATAGACATTCGTGACGTGCTCCGAGTCGCCGAGCAATCGCTGCACGCGGTCTTTGATCTCCTTCTTGGCCTGATCTTTGCCCTCAGCCGATGCAAGGTCAGCGTACGTCTTCGACGAAAGCACCGTCGTAACCGCGTCCTCGATCGCGGGAATGTACTTCTTGATCGCGGCCAAGAAATCCTTGTCCGGGTCCTTTGACGCGCCGCCAGTGACAGGTTGGAGCGGTCGATCGCGGCCTGGCTCGAACGAGACGAGGTCGTTGGCGAGCGGCGCGCTTGCCTTCTCCTCTGTATGGGCCTCGAACTCAATGGCGACGGTGAAACGGAGGTACCGTCGCCCGCCTGGATCGGCGAGATTGACGATCTTGTCCTTCATGACGTACGTCGGGCCGAACTTACGCAAGTCGGAGGTCGCCTTGTCAGCGGCTGGTTTCAAGGTCTTGGTCGCCGAACCCTTCCCTGGCGCGGCCGCCTCAGTCGGCACGGATGCCCCGCCGACGCCCATCACGACGAAAAGCACGATTGCGACCAGACCGATGAGGCCGCCGATCACGCCGCCGAGAACGATTTTGTTGCCGGTGATCTTCGCGATCAATCCACCCATGTCTGTACTCCAGTCCTACGGCTTCTGCGCGACCGTCGCCGGTTTGGGAGCCGGGGGCGCGTAGGTCGGTTGCGTCGCGGCGCCGCCGCTCGCCGCGGCCGGGGCTGGTTTCGTCGGCGCAACCGTCGCGGCCTCGTCGATCGCGGCCTGAGTTTGTCCGGCCGCGGTGTGCGGCGCCATCAGTATGATCTCGACTCGCCGATTCGTCGCGCGGTTCTCGCGGGAATTGTTCGGCACGATTGGGCGGAACTCGGCGTATCCGGCGATTTCGAATCGATCAGCCGGCAGGCCGACCGTTTCGGTCATGAAACGCAGCACCGCCCCGGCGCGACCGGTCGACAGCTCCCAGTTTGACGGGAACGTCGCGGTCGAGATCGGAATGTTGTCGGTGTGCCCTTCGATGCGGACCTTTCCGGTAGTGGTGTCCAGGAGAGTGGCGAGTCGCGCCAGCACGTCGATCCCCTGTTCGCGAATCTCCGCTTTACCGGGATCGAACAACAGGCTCCCGGAAAGAGTTATGACAAGCCCTTCCTTCTTGCTGCCGATGCTGACTTGATCCTGCAATCCCATCTGGGCGACCAGTTCGCCGGCCGTCTCGGCGACGCGAGCGAATGGCGAGATTTGAACTTGGCCCATCCGGCCGCCTTTGCCAATCAGTTGACCGGTGCCCTGTTGACCGAGCATCGCGCCCGTGTTGAAGGCGCGTTGAAACGCGATCGCCAGTTCGGAGAACTTGGCAGGGTCCTGGGACGCGGACGCCCAGAGAATGAGGAAAAACCCGAACATGAGCGTGACGAAGTCGGCATAGCTGACCAGCCAGCGACCGCCACTACCGCCGCCGTGCCCGGCCAGCGCGTCGAAATCGCGCTTGACCGTACGAAGGTCGCAGCCGAGTTCCCGTGCGATGTCGCGCGGTTTCGAGTGTGGTCGCACCTTGAGAATCTTGGAGATGCGTCGCCGACGCTCAGCGGACGTGTACGACCGGGTTTCGCGGACAATCTCCTCTGACATCGATCTCGCCTGTGTTCTAGGCGGCTTGCTGCCCGGCTGGGCCGCTCTCGGAGCGCTGTCGCGCCGCTTCCCGCTGGGCTGGAATGATGAATCCCTCGAGCTTCTCGAACACGAGACGCGGATTATCGCCCGCCTGCACCGCCAGGATGCCCTCGACCATCATGTTGCGCATCGCGACTTCGTGGTGCGTGTTCTCCTTCATCTTCTCCGCAAGCGGAAGGAAGATCAGGTTGGCGGTCGCGAGGCCGAGGAACGTCGCGATGAACGCGGCCGAGATGCTTTGAGCCAGGACTTCCTGGCCGGCGGAAGGGTCAAGATGCGCCAGAACCGCGATCAGTGAGGACACCGTACCGATGATGCCAAACGTGGGCGCAAATCCGCCCGCTTGGGTCAGGAACGTCTGAGGGATGTTGTGACGCCGCTCCATCTCCTGGATGTCGATCTCGAGGATCTGGCGAATCACCTCGGGGTCGGTGCCGTCGACGACCTGCCGCATCCCCTTCTTCATGAACTCGTTGTGAATCGCCGCCTCCTCCTCTTCGAGTGAGAGGAGACCTTCGCGTCGCGCCTTCTCCGATAGTCGGACGAAGAGCAGCGCCAGATCGACCGGAGCCTCGTGGTGGCCCGGCATGAGTGCCTTCAGGATCGCTTTCGGCATCCCGATCGCGCCCTCCAGCGGCGACGTGACCGTCGTCGCCGCCATCGTTCCGCCAACGACGAGCATGTAGGCCGCCGCGACCGGACCGGAAGTCGGGACGTACCCGGCCAACGTTCCGAAGTCGCCTCCCCCTTCGACGACGATCGCCCCAATGACGAGCAAGACGGCGAGCGCGAGCCCGCCAATCGCAGCTAGATCCACACAGACTCCCTACCGATCGACCAGATGCGGACCGACCGCGAAAACCCGCCGGCGATAGGCGACGACATCGTCGATTATCTCTCGGGCCGACTCGCGAACCACAAATTTCCTCTGCGACGACAGTGTCAACACCGTATCCGGATTGGCCTCGATCGTCTCGATCTGATCCGAATTCAGGTAAAACTGCGACCCATCCAACCGATGAACCAGAATCACCCTTGCCTCCTCGGCTAATCTAGCCCGGAGCAGGCCGGCAACCCATAAGGGTTACGTATCAAAAAACCCGCCGGGGCTCCCCAACGATACAATTACGAAAAGCGGGGAGGACGGACCGTGATCGAGGAGCTTCGCGCGACGAAGTTCGGACTTCAGGGCCTGACATTCGACGACGTTCTGCTCTTGCCGAACTACTCGGCGGTCGCGCCGAAGGACGTCTCGACACAGACGCGGATCACGCGCGGGATCACGATTAACATCCCGATTGTATCTTCGCCGATGGATACGGTAACCGAGGCTCGGCTGGCGATCGCACTCGCACGCGAAGGTGGCCTCGGAATCATCCATCGCAATCTATCAATCGAGGCTCAGGCCGATGAAGTCGACAAGGTCAAGCGTTCCGAGTCCGGGATGATTGTGGAGCCAGTCACGCTGCGTCCGGATGAGCCGTTGACGCGCGCTCTGGATGTGATGGAGAAGTACCACATCTCCGGGGTCCCGATCACCGAGGAGAGTGGTCGCCTCGTCGGAATCCTGACGAATCGCGACATTCGGTTCTGTGACGACACATCGCGACGTGTCAGCGAGTTGATGACGCGCGAGAATCTCGTGACCGTGCCAGTCGGCACGACTCTCGAGGACGCACGTGCCGTCCTGCATCGTCACCGCATCGAAAAGCTTCCGGTCGTGGACGAGAACTTTCGCCTCCGAGGGCTCATCACGGTCAAGGACATCCAGAAGCGGCAGCGGTTCCCGGACGCGACCAAGGATGATCGCGGCCGGTTGCGCGTCGGCGCGGCTGTCGGCGTCGGTCGCGACAGCGAGGACCGTGTCGCGGCACTACTCGATGTTGAGGTCGACGTGATCGTCGTCGACACCGCGCACGGACACACTCAGCAGGTCATCGACACGGTGCGCCGAATCAAGCGCGCCAGTTCGGTTCAGGTCATTGCCGGAAACGTGGCGAGCGCGGCCGGAGTCCTCGATCTGGCCGAGGCCGGCGCGGACGGAATCCGAGTCGGGATTGGTCCGAGCGCAATCTGCACGACGCGCGTCGTCGCCGGCGCCGGAATGCCGCAACTCACGGCCGTGTTCGACTGCGCTCAGGCCGCCGAACGCGTCGATATTCCCGTCATCGCTGACGGCGGTATCCAATATTCCGGCGACATCTCGAAGGCAATCGGCGCTGGCGCGGACGCGGTTATGCTTGGATCGCTGCTCGCCGGCGTGGATGAGAGCCCGGGCGAGCTGATCCTGTATCAAGGCGAGCGCTTCAAGGAATACCGGGGCATGGGCTCACTCGGCGCGATGAAGCAGCGCGGATATGCGCGCGACCGTTACCACCAGGAAGACGCGGATAACGACGCGAAGCTCGTTCCAGAAGGGATCGAGGGCCGTGTCAGTTACAAGGGACCAATCGCGAACCTGTTGTTCCAACTCATCGGGGGCCTGCGGTCAGGCATGGGCTACGTCGGCGCCGCGACAATTCTCGAGATGCGGCAGAAGTCCCGATTTGTCCAGATTACGAGCGCCGGGCTCCGCGAAAGCCACCCGCACGACGTCCAGATCACGAAGGAAGCCCCGAACTACGGTATGAATATCCGCTAACGGACACTCACACGCACGTCAGTTCCTAGACGTCCGCCTTGGGTCCCTTGCCGGGGACCTCGGGCAGGAGACAATCCTGGCCCGGAACCAGTTCGTCGCCGTCGATGCGCCACTTGTTCTTCTCGTAGATACGCACCCAGACGGTCTCGTCCTCGTAGTATTTGCGCGCGAGCGATCGCAACGTGTCGCGCGGCCCGACTTTGATCGTGACTCCGCCACTCGACGGCTCTTCAACCTTCTTCTTCTTGAACATATCAAGGATTCCCACGTATTGCCTCCGCCAACGAGTAGCGCCAGTATACGCTACTTCCCGAGCACGATCTCGAACACTTTGCGCCCGAGCGGGGCCGCGACGGTGCCGCCCAAGCGGCCCCCTTCCACCATCACAATCACCACGATCGAGGGCTCCTCGGCCGGACCGTAGCCCGCGAACCACGCGTGCGCGTCGGGGTTCTGGTTTTCCGCTGAGCCAGTCTTGGCGGCAATCGACTTTGCGTATCCCTGGAACGCGTAATTGGCGGTACCGCTTGGGGTGCTGGCGACCCGCTTGAGCGCGTCGCGGATAGTTGCGATATTCTGGCCGCTGACCGGAAGGCGCCGCTTCTCGACCGACTTGAATTCGCGGGGCGGCGAGCCGTCGCCGGGAATGATCGTACGGATGAGGAGCGGTGTCCGCAGGACGCCACCATTGGCGAGCGCGGCGTAGGCATTCGCGACCTGGAGCGGTGTGGCGTCCAAATAGCCCTGGCCAATCGAGAGATTGACCGCGTCACCCGGAAACCACTCCTGCCGCAGAACTCGCTTCTTCCAGTCCGGACTCGGCACGATTCCCTCGGATTCTTTCAGGCCCTGTATCCCCGTCGGCTCGCCGAATCCAAACGCGTGGGTGAACTCGGGCAGTATTCGGGAATCGAGCTGATCGAGCTTGTGCCCGATCTCGTAGAAGACGATGTCGCACGACTCGACCAGCCCCTGTGCCAGATCGAGCTTTCCGTGCCCCTGCGGCTTCCAGTCGCCCATGGGATTCCTTGGATTGAGCACGGCCCACTTGCCGTTACAGTCGAACATCGAATTGGCGCGAAACACGCCCTTCTCGAGCGCCGCGGCAATCGAAACGACCTTGTAAACGGAGCCGGTCGCGTACGTGCTCATATTGGCGCGCGCCTGGAACGGTCGCCGAGGATCATCACTCAGTTTCTTCCACTCAACATCGCTGAACCCGAAGATGAAACCGTTCGGGTCGAACGCGGGCCGCGAGACCAGCGCGACGACGCTGTTGTCACGCGGATCCATCATTACGATGCTGCCGACCTGGTCGCCGAGCACCTGCTCGGCCTTCTTCTGTACCTCGATGTCGATCGTCAGACGAACGTTGCCGCCATTGCGCGCCGGTCGCTCGGCGATGACACGCGCGGTGTCACCGTCGGCGGTTTGCACGACGAGTCGGCCGCCGCGCACGCCCGCCAGGACTTCCTCGGCGCCTATTTCGATTCCGCCGCGTCCGACGAAGTCGCCTTCCTCGTACCCCTTTTGCGCCAGCGTCTTCATGTCGTCCGCGGTGACGGGTGAGACAAACCCGATAACATGTGCGCCGGCTTGCCCGTGCGGGTAGACGCGAGAATCCTTCTCCTCGGCAAACACGCCTTCGATCTTCGCGAAGCGGGCATTCAGATCGGCCACGCGATCGAGCGGAAAATCGCGCAGCGGCACCCACCAGTCCGGCTTCGCATCGGCGAGTTTTCGTCGCACGACATCGGGGTTGATGCCGAGGAACTTCGACACCTCCGTAACAACGAGGTTCTGATCCTTGATTCGGCCCGGAATCATGCCGAGTGTCACGGCCTTGCCTTGCGCGGCCAACGGCACGCCGTTGCGGTCGAGAATCGCCCCGCGGACCGGGTTCTCGGGGAAGAAGCGAACGGTGCGATCCGGCGTCAGGTCCCGAAAGATCAATCCCGGCATCCACTCCACGCGCCAGTCGCCGTTCTCGAACACGAGCGGTAGTGAGTTCTCCTCGGAGAATTCGCCGAGCCGCGCTGCGTCAAACGTCACGGTGAAACGCGCCTCGACGCGATCGACATCCGCCGCGGGCTCAAGGAGACGCGGCATCTGATACCGGAGAGAGTTGATCGACGCGCCGACCGTGATCGCCTGATACCGGCCGACGAATCGATCCTCGGCAATGTTCTGTGCCGCCGCCTTCGAGAGCATTCGGTACATGTCGGGGAAGCGATTACGCTGCCACGCCTGCAAATATCGATTCGCGGAGTCGTTCGCCAGTGCGCGGCGCGGCGCGGGAGTGGGCGCGGCACTGGGCGAAATCACTGGCGCACTTGCAGTCGCGCTCGTGGTCGCGGTTGTCGGCGTTGCCCGGGAGTCCGGCGACGCCGAAGGTTCGACCAATCGCGTCGCGGTCGGCAGCGGCAACTGGCTGACCACGCTGGCTGGAACCAGCCCGAAATTCCAGGCCGCGGTAAGTCCAATCCCGGCGATGGCAAGCGCCGCGACGATCCCGACCGCGATTGAACCCAGGGCGTTGCGTCGACGCCGAGATCGCATGACCGCGATTCTACGTCTCAGGACCCGAACGAATCCGGCAATGGCAACGGAAATGCAACCGAAAGGCCTGACGCCGGCGATATGATACTGGCTCAAAGCGTATCCGATCGCGGTGCGATCAATACGGG
The DNA here is from genome assembly GCA_004297775.1 of Chloroflexota bacterium. GTDB lineage: Bacteria > Chloroflexota > UBA6077 > FW602-bin22 > FW602-bin22 > FW602-bin22. Next base: position 81,985 of record SCUE01000007.1, read on the forward strand.
GTGCGCATTCACGGCCCGCGTGGGCTGGCTGTCTATCACGAGAGACAACTTCTTCGTCTCTGGTGAAATCGCTCGGTGACAGTCCAGTGCTCGATAAGGCGTTTCTGCCGGAGCGAGTTCGGAGGTGATATGTCAAGTGGCTGGATCAATCGTTGGCTTCTAGCAGGCGTCCTCGCAAGCCTTCTCACGGCTTGCCTGGTGGCGGGCACGACGGCAAATGAGTCCGAAGATTACGCGCTAGAGACCGGCTGGTTCTTCCGCCAGGCGGCCGGAGAATCGAACGGTCGCGGATTCGCGATCACGAATGAGAACAGCATCCGGTTTTGGTCGGAATTCAACCGCCTCGGCGGCGTCGAGTACCTCGGCTATCCGATCTCGCGCCGTTTCTATCTGGATGGCTTCATCAGCCAGGCGACCCAGCGTGGAATCCTCCAGTGGCGACCGGAGCTCGGTGAAGCACAGTTGCTCAATGCGATGGAATTCTTGACGCGGATCGGCGCGGACGACTCACTCGCCAAGCATAAGTTCGTCCCGTATCCGGCCGGGGCGGCCGACGAATCGACCCGCGCGTCGTGGCTCGCCACCAGTGGACCGATTCGCGATGCATTCAACGCGATCGATCACGCGCCGACGCTGTTCGGCTTACCGCTGTCGCCGATCGCCGAAATTGGCGGAGCCCGGGCAATGCGATTTCAACGGGGCGTCATCTACGTTTGGAACGACCGACACCCGTGGGTGAACGAGGACGGCGTCTCGTTCGCAAACGCCGGAGAGTTCATCAAGGAGGCGCGCGGCATTCCCGACGCGGCGCTCGTGGCCGAGAATCCGCCCGCCGCGCGCAATCGTCGCGATGCCAGCCGCGCGGGTCGGCGCGATGACACGCGAATCAGCGGCGTCGCGACCTGGTACGGCCAGTATTTCCATGGTCGATCGATGGCGAACGGCGAGCCGTACGATATGTGGGATCCGTCCACGGCCGCGTCGAACACTCATCGCCTGGGGACGTATTTGCGGGTGACGCGAGTCGCAACCGGCAAGAGCATCGTCGTACGCGTGACAGATCGTGGCGCGTTCCGAATGCCGATCGTCGTCGACCTGAGCTACGCCGCGTTTTCGTCTCTGGCCGACCCGTCGGACGGCGTCATCCGGATTGTCGTCGAGCCGATCGACTAATCGCGGCGGTTAGCGCTCAATAGGACTCCGTCGGCATCACGATCGCGTCGAACACGAAGCTGGTCATGGCCGGGTTGAACGACGGGAGCCAGAAATCGAACTCAGGCTCAGTCGCACCCTGCGCGATCAAGCGAACCTGGAGTTCGCCTCGGTAGAGGAGGCGCACCCAGCGCTTCTTGCCATCGTACCGTTGGCGCGCATCGAGACCAAGCACGATGCCCCCATCGAACACCTCGTGGCTGAGCAACTCCGAGTCGGGCATATTGCGCAGGCCGGTCAGAAATCCCTTTTCGAGCTCGGGCAGATCGCGCGCGGCGACGCGCATGCCAAGCGAACTCGCTTCGAGCGAGATGAAGGTGTCAAGGTTGCCCGGTGAGAACAGCTTCCCCGTCGGGCTGTCGAATGCCTGCCACCAGTCTGGATAGAGCAGCGCCAGCCCGTGGATCGAATCGCGGTAGACTGCCAATGGAGTTTGGCCGGGCACTTGACGGGGCTCCATCGGTCACGATGATAGACTCCAGCCTAGTTTGACGGTGCTTCGCGGCACGTGTATGCTCGCGGCCGTCGTCCGTGATGGTGATCGCGGATGGAGAAGGATGGCGATGTCGGCTTGGCGCCCCCGGCAGATCCTGTGTGCCAGTGCCATCGTCGGACTGCTTGTCGCCGGCTGCGGCGAGGGCGGCGAGCCGCGCAGTTTTGTCAGCAACAAGATCGAAGCGGTGCCGACCAACGTGTCGGGCACGGGCAACACGTCGGGCATCTCGGCCGGAATGGCGGTCTCGGTCGGCGGCGCCGGCACGCCAACGCCGACGCCGACGCCGACCGCGACGCCAACAACAGGCGGGTAAAGCAGACACGCACAAATTAGCGAAGGGGAAGAAACGAATGTCGTCAATCAACGGAGTGTCCGCCCAGCGCGGCGCGGTGTCCCGACGGCGTTTCCTGCGAGGAATCGGCCTCGCGGCCGCGGCGCCGCTCGCGATCGGCGTACTGCAGGCTTGCGCACCCGCCGCCCCACCCACCGCGACAGCCAAACCAGTCGCGCCCGCGGCACCTGCCGCCGCGCCGACGAACACGACCGCGCCCGCGCCAGCAGCAACGAAACCCGCTGCCGCGGTTCCCGCCCCGACAAATACGGCCGCGGCGGCGGCTAAGCCAGCCGAAGCGGCAAAGCCGACGGCGGCGCCGAAACCCGCCGCCGCGCCGGCTCCGGCCGGACCTCCGTCGAAGGGCGCTGTGGTTCCGACACCTCGCAACCAGACGGTGGTGCTCGACCAAGGCACATTCTTCGTATTCGATAGCTTCAATCCGTTCATCCCGAACGGTCAGCAATACAATGCCGGCTACCAACAGGTCAACAAAGAGTTCTTGTTCTACGCCAACTACGCGGCCGGGAAAATCGAGCCGTGGCTTGGCCAGGGCTGGAAGTACAACGTGGACTTCAGCGAATTGCAGATTCAGTTGAACCCGCGGGCAAAGTTCAACGACGGCACTCCGTTGACCTCGAAGGACATCAAGTTCGGCATCGAGATGTTCTTGAAGGATGCGGCGCTGATCGGGACCGGGGCGGCCGAGATCCGGACCTACGTCGCCAGCGTGACGACCTCGGACGACCAGAATCTGACGATCAAGCTCAAGACACCGAACCCACGCTTCCACTACATCTTCATCTGCGGCATCGTCAACGGCTTCGAGGTCATCCCCGAGAGCGTTTGGAGCAAGATCGACCCGAAGACATTCAAGTCGAATCCGCCGATCCGCACCGGCCCGTACAAGCTGGATCGGGTCATCCCAGACCAGTTCATGTTCGTTTGGAAGAAGGACCCGAACTACTGGAACAAGAGCGTCATGGATCCGGCGCCGGAGTACGTCGTTTACCGCAGCGCGCCGGTCGTCGACTCCTCGATCGAGGAGTTCAAGCGCGGGCAGAGCGACCTCGCCGGCAACCTGACCTACCCGCACATGAAGCAGGTCAAGGAAGCGTACGCGCCGACCAGGATCTTGACGTCGTTCCGGGACCCGTGCCCGCGCGCGTTCTGGATCAACTCCGATGCTTCGAAGGGGATCCTCGCTGACTCACGGATGCGTTGGGCTCTCTCGTACCTCACCGACCGCAAGAAGATCGGTCAGACGATCTGGCTGATCGAGACACCACCGGCGCAGTACCCGTGGGCCGATTACAAGTCGAACGACACGTGGGCGAACAAAGAGATCGGCGAACAGTACGCGCTCACCTATGACCCGAAGAAGGCCGCCGCCTTGCTCGACGAGATGGGCGCCGTGATGCAGGGCAGCGCGCGCGTTTTCCAGGGCAAGCCGATCAGTCTCGAGATCATGACTCCAGCGATCGTCGGCAACCCCGAGTTCTTGATCGGGCAGTCGGTTGTCGACGAACTCAAGAAACTCGGTGTTGACGCCACCGTCCGGTCCTACACCAATCCAATCTGGACCCAGAAGTGGAACACCGGCGAATTCGATATCTCGTCACACTGGCTTTGCGGCGTGTCGTTTGACCCGGGTCAACTATATGCGCAGTACCTGGGGAATCGCGCCGTCGCGGTCGGCCAGGTGGCCACAAACGGCAACCAGGTCCGCTTGAAGAGCGCCGACTTCGACGCTCTGGCTGGCAAGGTCGACGTCGCCGATCCGACCAATCCGGCCAACAAAGCCCTGTTCGACCAGACGCTGGCGGCGTACTACAAGGCGCTGCCAGCCTTCCCGATCATCCAGACGACCTACCCAGTGATCACCAGCGACGCGTACTGGACCGGCTGGCCGACCGATGACAACAACTATCAAGTTCCGCTGAATTGGTGGGGCCAGTACGGGCAGGTCATCGGAAGGCTGAAGCCAACCGGGAAGCAATAGCGGGTGGCTCGCCACCCCAACGGATTGGGCGCGTTGCAGGCTGAGCCTGCAACCGCCCAGCCACCATTCGCGTTCGACCCGAGAGTTTGGTTGGCCAAGCGCCCGTTCATCGCGTACGCGCTTCGGCGGTTCCTGCTGTTCTTGATCACGCTGTGGGGCGCGCTCACGGTCGTCTTCCTGTTCTTTCGGATGATTCCTGGTGACCCGATCCAGGCATACATCACCAGTCTCGAGCAAGTCGGCGTCTACAACGTCGAGGCGAGCCGAGAGGTTCTGGAGCACTACCGACGCGTTTTCGGGCTCGAAGGCAACCTCTTCCAGCAGTACCTCTTCTACCTCAACCAGTTGTTCGTCGAGCGCGACCTCGGGCCGGCCCTTATCAACTACCCGACATCGGCGCAGGTTGGAATCTTGCGGGCGCTCCCGTGGACGATCGGGCTGCTCGGCCTGTCGGCCGTTTTCGCCTGGACTCTCGGCATACTCCTTGGAGGCGTCGTCGGGTGGCTGCGCGGACGCTGGTACGCGGAATGGCTCACCAACGTGGCGGTTGGTCTTTCGCATGTGCCGTTCTATTTCGTCGGGCTAATGATCGTGTTCGTCTTCGCCTATCGGTTGAACTGGTTCCCCTCTAGCGCGGCGTACAACCCCGCCTACGAGCGCGGCTTCAACCTCGACTTCATCCTCAGCGTCATCAGGCATGGTACGTTGCCGGCTCTTTCGATCGTGGTCATCGGTGTGATGAACTGGATGATCTCGACGCGCATGCTGATCGTGCCGACGCTCGGTGAAGACTACCTCACGTTCGCCGATGCGAAAGGGCTGAGCTCGCAGCGCATCCTGACTCAGTACGCGCTGCGCAACTGCTATTTACCGCAAGTCACCGCTTTCGGGATCTCGCTTGGTGGGATCTTCAACGGCAATGTCCTGGTCGAGGGACTCTTCAACTACCCCGGTTTGGGCGCGCTGCTAATCCAGGCGATCGGTATCCTTGACTTCAACACGATTCAGGGGATCATCACCATGACCGTCGTGGTCGTTCTGGTCGCAAACCTGATCATCGACATGATCCTGCCGTTGCTTGATCCACGCGTGAAGTACTGGCGGTGAGGCTCCTTGCCCTCTGGCGGACAAGCGGCAAACTTCAGGTCGGCGCGTCGATCCTGATTCTCTTCTTCGTGATTTCCGTCGTCCATCCCCTGATCGTCAATGCGATCGGCAAGGGCGACGACCCACTCAAGATCGGCACCTACCAGGCTTGGCTTATGCCCAGCTGGAGCCACCTGCTCGGGACAGAGCGGTACGGGCGTGACTTGATGGCAATGACCGTGACCGGCCTCTGGGCCTCGCTGCAGGTCGGCGTGCTAGCCGGACTCCTCGCGACGCTTGTCGGCATCTTGGTGGGCTTCGTGGCCGGATTCAAGGGCGGTGCAGTCGACTCCTTCCTGGCAACGACGACCGACATGTTCCTCGTCGTCCCAGCCCTTCCGCTGCTGATCACGCTGTCCGCCTACGTGCGAAACGTGTCGCTGTGGCAGGTCAGCCTGATGTTGGCCGCGTTCTCCTGGCCGTTCGCCGCTCGGACAATTCGCGCCCAGGTTCTGAGCCTCCGCAGCCGGCCTTATGTCGATCTCGCTCGTGCCAACAAGATGACCGACATGGAGATAATCTGGCAGGAGTTGGTGCCCAACATGTTGCCCTATATCGGCGTCGGCCTCGCCAACGCCTCCCTCGGGGCCATTTTTGCGTTGGCCGCGATCGAGGTGATCGGGCTTGGCCCGTCCGGAGCGATCGACCTCGGATTGATGATTGGCTGGGCGGTCGGTTGGGGTGCGCTCAGTCTGGGCGCCTGGCCAATCTTCGTGGCGCCGGTGACGGTTCTGTCGCTGATCTTCCTGGCCGTCAATCTCATCAACGTCGGCCTCGAAGAGACCTACAACCCCCGTTTGCGACGTGTCGCGGGTGCCTGAGGTAGAGCGGGTGCGGGGCGTAACCGCTAGCGCCGCGGCAACAGTCCGCGAGGCCCTCCTGGAAATCGTGGACCTGGAGGTCCACTACGATACCGTGCGAGGTATTTCCCGCGCGGTCGACGGCGTGAGCCTAACCGTCAATCGCGGCGAAATCCTCGGCATCGCCGGTGAGTCGGGCTGCGGTAAGAGCACGCTTGCGGCCGCGTTGCTGCGGCTGGTGCGCCCGCCTGGTTACGTCGGCGGTGGCAAGATCCACTTCCACATCCGTGGGCAGGAGCCGGTCGAACTGCTCTCGGCTGACGAAGCTACGCTACGCCGCGTCCGTTGGCGCCACTTGTCATACGTACCACAGGGCTCGATGAACTCGCTGAATCCCGTGATGCGGGTCGAAAACCAGTTCACCGATACGATGAGGACGCACAGCAACCTCGATAGAAGCGAGATCAAGGCCCGGGTGGCGGATATTCTTCGCCAGGTCGGACTTGGGCCTCACGTCGCTCGAATGTACCCGCACGAGCTGTCCGGAGGAATGAAGCAGCGCGTGGTGATCGCGCTCGCGATAGCCCTTGAACCGGAATTGGTTATCGCCGATGAGCCGACGACGGCGTTGGACGTCAGCGTGCAACGGATGATCATTCAGACTTTGGCCGACCTGCGCGACCGGATGGGGATGACGCTGATAATCGTCACCCACGATATGGCCGTTCACGCGGAGTTGGCCGACCGCGTGGCGGTCATGTACGCCGGTGACATCGTTGAGGTAGGCGATGTACGTCAGATCTTCCAACAGCCTCGGCATCCATACACCCAGGCGCTGATACATTCGATCCCACAGGTCGGTGGCGTGCGCGCGCGGCTCGCGGGCATCGGCGGGAACGCGCCGACCCCGCTGGCGTGGCCGCCGGGCTGCCGCTTCCATCCGCGATGCCCGTACGCGATGCCGATCTGCCAGGTGGACACGCCGGAACGTCTTCCGCTGAACGAATCGACCAATGGTGCCCACCCGAACCCACTCGTTGCCTGTCACCTCTACGCGGAGAGTCAGGGTCATCGGCTGCCGGCCAGTGGGCAACGAGACTCGGGTGCGGCTTCGCCCGCCGCGGCACAGCCCCCGATCAGTCAGCAATGAGCACCGAACCGAAGAAAATCTCACTTGAGCAGGTCACCCAAACATTCAGGGGCGGCGCGCTCAGCGCGATCGGCGGCGAACTCATCGCCGTTGACCGCGCCACGTTCACGCTGACGGCCGAGCCACCGCAGATCATCAGTCTGGTTGGCGAGAGTGGCAGCGGCAAGAGCACGATCGCGAGGATCATCCTCGGACTGCAGCACCCGACTGCCGGCCGTGTGCTCTACAACGGCAAGAACATCTTCAAACTCGACAGTGCCGAGTACGATCGGTACAGACGCGACGTTCAGCCGGTTTTTCAGGATCCGTATGGCATCTTCAATCCGTTCTACCGGGTGGATCGGGTATTCTGGCGCCCGATCGAGAAATTCGGACTGGCGAAGAGCAAGGCTAACGGCCTTCAACTGATCGAGGAGTCACTCCACGCGGTCGACCTCCGGCCGGCGGACGTGCTTGGTCGCTACCCACACCAACTAAGCGGTGGCCAGCGACAACGCGTGATGCTCGCGCGGGTACACATGCTTCGACCCGCGTTCATCATCGCCGACGAACCAGTCTCGATGCTCGACGCCGCCGTTCGCGTGATGTTCCTGAATGTGCTGCTCGATTTCCGCGAAAAGTACGGGATGACGACTCTGTTCATCACCCATGACCTCTCGACGGCGTACTATCTGGGCGGCGAGACCATGGTCATCTCTCAGGGACGGATCGTCGAACGCGGCAGAGCCGAGGACGTGATCACCAAGCCTGCCCACCCATACACGCGGCAGTTGATCGCATCGGTACCGGTCCCCGATCCGGACAGCCGATGGACCGATCGACTGGAAGTCAGCGAGCAGACGGCCGAGGTGCGCTCGCGCTCGCGCGACCGCTGCCTATTCGCCGAGCGCTGCTCGCACGTATCGGATCACTGCTGGAACGCCCGGCCAGCGATGATGTCGGCCGGGAACGCGCAGAATGCGGCTTGCTTTCTGTACGGCACGGCCGAGCACGACGACCGTGCCGTCGCGATCGCCGAGAGTGTCGGAGGAGCACTGTGACGTTCGTTTCCCGCCCGCCGATCAGCGTCCGCTCCGACGGCCCGGCCCGACGGACGCGGCGGCTGATCGGCCTCGGCGTCGCCACGGCGCTAGCGATCGGCATCGCCGCGGCGGTCGCGTCTGGCGGCGGCACGGCGCCGGCGGCCGCGACCGTGCCGACCGCGCCCGCGATCGCGATTGTGGCCGCGGAACCTACCACCATGCCAACCCCGGATCCCGCCGCGGCCTATTCGCTGATGGTCAGCGAATCGGACTACTGCAACTGTCAGAAAGGACCATCACCATGACTGAGCGCAAGCTAGGAATCGGCATCATCGGCGCAGGGGGGATTGCCAACGGCGCCCACCTACCGAACTACGCCCGCAACCCGCGCGCGCGGCTGGTGGCCGTGGCCGATATCAACCCTGAGGCCGCGCGGGCGACGGCCGAGCGCTGGGGAATACCCAACCATTACGCCGACTACACGGAGCTTCTCGCTAATCCCGAGGTCGAGGCCGTCAGTGTCACGACCTGGGCTGGCGCGCACGCCGATCCGGTCATCGCCGCGGCCGCCGCTGGCAAGCACATTATCTGTGAGAAGCCGATCGCAACTCAGCTCGAGGATGCCGACGCGATGGTCGCGGCCGCGGCGCGTGCGGGTGTCAAGTTCACGATGGGTTACCAGCCTCGCTTCTCGCTCTTGTGGAATACGGTCAAGAGATTGCTCGACGAGGGCGCCATTGGAGATGTCCAGGCGCTGAATATCTCCAGCACGGCGCCGTCGGCGCACCGAACCCCCTGGTTTCTGCGCAAGGCGCAGGCCGGCGGCGGGGTGCTGATGGACTGGGGCATCTACACCGCCTTCATGATTAACTGGTTCATGGGTCCGGTCGAGCGCGTCTACGGCACTTACCGGCGCTTCCGCAAAGACTCGTACGCGGGCGGCGAGCTGGTGCCCGACGCCGACGTCGAAGACACGGTCGCCGCGACGCTGCAGTTCAAGAGCGGCGCGGTCGGAACCTGGTACTCGACCTGGGCGGCAACCGCTCGCCATGGATACACCTCGATCGACGGCTCTCTCGGTTCAATCCAGATGCGCGGCGGAGCAAGCGAGGGACCGAGCCTCTTCACAACCCGATTCGACGAGCCGGAACACCTGCGCGGCTGGCGTCAACTGCCGCTGACCGAACTGCAGAACTCGGAGCAGCACTACCGCAAGCTCGACCACCTGATCAAGGCAGTCCTCGACGATCAGCCGCTCGTCATGACCGGCGCCGATGGGCGCGACGCGCTTGAACTCGTGCTCTCGATCTACCGCTCGGCGGAAACAGCCCAACCGGTCAAGTTGCCGATGGTGCGTGAGCTCGCCGGGGTGGGCCGCTAATGGCGACGAAGCTCCGGGTCGGCCTCGTCGACGCCGCCCACCTTCACTTCCGAACGCTCATCAAGGCGACTCTCGAGAGTCCAACCGCCGACGTGGTTGGGATGGTCATCGACGACGACGAACAGCGGGCACTCTACACCGCCGAATATCCCCACGTGCCGCTGTTCGTCTCCGCCGAAGAGTTGTACGCGCGAGCCAAGCCTCAGGCAATCATTACCTGCGCTGACAACCGGCGCGCGGCCGAGGTCGTCGCCGAGGCGGCCGCGCACGGCGTTCACGTGATGAAAGAGAAGCCCATGGCGGCGTCGCTGGCGCTGGCGGATGAGATGGCAACGACCGCCGCCCGGGCTGGTATCCGACTGATGATCAACTGGCCGACCAACTGGTCGCCGTCATACCACCACGCCAAGCGCCTGATCGACGACGATCGGATCGGTCGCGTTTGGCAGGTGCACCACCGGTCCGGTCACGGCGGGCCGCCGGCAGACTACGCGGCGCGCGGTCCGATCGCGCGCATCGGCTGGGGCTGGCTGATCGACCGAGAGCGAAACGGCGGCGGCGCGTTTATCGACTTTTGCTCGTATGGCGCCGTGCTGAGCCGCTGGATCATGGGCCAGCCGAGCAAGGTCATGGCCATGGGCGGCCGCTATGTGAAGGAGTTCTTCACCGTCGACGACAACGCGATCCTTCTGCTCGGCTACCCGCGCGGCCACGCCGTCTGCGAAGGGACGTGGACGCAGCCGGCCGTCCCCCTGCGCATCCCGAGCATGATCTATGGAGCGAATGGGTCGATTGCCGTGACCGGCCAGTCGGAGCTGCAGGTCGCTGTGTCTGGCGCCGAGCGCGGCGAGGTGAAGAGTGAGAGTATCACGGCCGAGCCCCTCGCCAACCACTACCGCTCCGCGCCGGACTACTTCACTTACTGCCTGCTCAACGAGAAACCGTTCGAGGGCATCGTCGCCCCGGAGGTCTCCCGCGACGCGCAGGAGATTCTCGAGGCGGGGCTGATCGCGATGCGCGAGGGCCGCGAGGTCAGCCTACCGCTGCGTCCCTACTCCTGAGCGTCGGACGGCGTCATCCGGATTGTCGTCGAGCCGATCGAGTAGCGGCATGGTGTACCCTGCCGTCGAGTTCTTTCGGCGGAGGGCCGTGACGACACCATGCTGACAGACCGAACGACGACGGCGGGACGCGCCACCGAATTGCTGCGCGACATGGTCGCCATCGAGAGCGTCAATCCGTTCTTTGCCGATGGCGCCCGTGGCGAGGTCGCCATGGCCGACTACGTGGCCGATCAATTCACGCGCCTCGGATTCGAACCTCAGCGGCAGATGGTCGTTGACGGCCGCGAGAACGTGTACGCGCGGCTCGACGTGCCCAACGCCGCGGCGACGATCCTGTTCGAGGCGCACATGGACACGGTTACGCTCGAACCCGTCGGCCGCGCAATGCTCGACCCACGGATCGGCGACGGCCGTATGAACGGACGTGGCTCGTGCGATACGAAGGCATCCCTGGCGGCGATGCTCACGGCTCTCGAGGCTCTTCGCCAGCGGACGGCTGACCTCCGCTGCAACGTCATCGTCATGGGATCAGTCGACGAGGAATACCTGATGCGCGGCATCGTCGCGTTCGCCACCGACGGACCGAAAGTGGACGCCGCGATCGTGGGCGAACCAACCGGCAACAATGTCGTCCGAGCCCACAAGGGCCTGGTGCGATGGCGGATCGCCACGCGCGGCCGCGCTGCCCACACGTCCCGTCCGGAAAGCGGCGACAACGCGATCTACCAGATGGCCGCGACCATCGCCGGTTTGCGCCGCGCGATCGACCCTGGCTTGAAGACCAAGATGCACCCGCTGCTCTCGCCACCGACGTTCACGGTTTCGATGATCGAGGGTGGCCTCGGCGCGAACATCGTTCCGGATCGGTGCGAGATCACAATCGATCGCCGCACTCTGCCCTTTGAGCGGCACGCCGACGTCATCGCCGACCTCCACGCCGCCGCGGCAGCTTTGATGCGTCAGGATCCCTCTCTGCATATCGAGATCGCCGAGCCGTTCGCCAACATCGGCGGCCTCGATACGCCGGATGGCACCCCGATCGTGACGCTTGCGACACGCATCGCCGCGCAGCACGGCGGCGACGTCGTCGCCCGAGGCGTTCCGTACGGCACCAACGCGCCCGGCCTGGCCGAGCGCGGCGTTCCGACGATCGTCCTCGGACCGGGCGACATTGGGCAAGCGCACACCGACAGTGAGTGGGTCGATCTCAACGAGGTCGAGCGGGCCGCCGAGATGTACGCCCGTATCGCGCTGTCGTTTCCCGGGTCGGCATGACGGTTGGCCAAACCGCGGCGATAGAGCGTTACGCCGCTAACGATTTGCGCGCGTTCGTCACGGGCGTACTCGAACGTTTGGCAGTGCCGTCTGTCGACGCGGCCCTCGCGGCCAACGCCCTGCACGCGGCCGACATCACCGGAGTCGACTCGCACGGCGTGGCGCGCTTCGCGGGACACCCGAGTTACGTCCCCGGCCTCCGCCGGCGACTCGTCAATCCGCGTCCCGGATCACGAATCGTGTCCGAGGCGCCATCCACCGCTCTGATCGATGGCGACGATGGGATGGGCGTCGTGATCGCGTCGCGGGCGATGGACGTCGCAATCAGGAAGGCGTTCGAAACCGGAGTCGGACTCGTCACCGTCACGAATTCTCGCCATTTTGGCATCGCCGCGCACTATGCGCGGATGGCGTTGCCTCACGGAATGATCGGTATCGCGATGACAAACGCGTGCCCGCAGGTCGCGTTGCCGGGCAGCGTTGGCGCGCTTCTGGGCACGAATCCGATCGCCGTCGCGGCGCCGACGGGCACTGGCGCTCCGTTCGTCCTGGACATGGCCACAAGCGTGGGTGCCGCCGGAAAGGCCGAGATCGCACGTCGCGCCGGCAAGACGATGCCGAAAGGATGGCTGGTCGACGCCGAGGGACGTCCGACGATCGACCCGGAGGTCTTATTCGGCGGCCTCGGCGGGGCGCTCATGCCACTCGGCTCCAGCGACGATACCGCCGCTCACAAGGGTTATGGATTGGCAATGGTCGTGGATATCTTGTGCGGAGTGCTCTCGGGCGCAGGACATTCGGCGGCGCTTGATCCGGAGCCGTGGGAATGCGGCCATTTCCTCGGCGCAATCCGTGTCGACGCGTTCCGTCCGTTGGGCGGCTTCGTCGACGGGATGGCGGCGATGTTTCGCACGTTCCGGACCGCGAAGCGCGCGGACGGCATCGCTCCTTTCAAGATTCACGGCGAGATCGAGGCGGCGACGCGCGCCGACCGAGAGGCGCGCGGCGTCCCGCTTCACCCCGCGGTCGTCGCCGAACTGAAGACACTCGTTCCCGAATTCTCGATTCCATTTCCGGAGCCGATTCACCGATGAACGAACTCGATTTCGCAGTCGACCTGGCGATCGACGCCGGCGCGATCCTGACGCACTACTTTCGAACGGGGTTGGCAGTCGAGGCCAAAGGCTGGGCCGATCCCGTGACCGAGGCGGATCGCGCCGCGGAGACACTGATTCAGGATCGCATCGCCCGCGCCTATCCCAACGACGGTATCTACGGCGAAGAGCATGGGCGCGCCGGCGCAAGCGCATCCGCTCGGCTGTGGGTCGTCGACCCGTTGGATGGCACCGCCAATTTCGCGGGCGGAATGCCGGTCTTCGCCGTCTGCCTCACGTTGATCGATGCGACCGGACCGGTGATGAACGTCACGTACGATCCGATGCGAGGTGAAGCCTTCACTGCCACGCGCGGTGGCGGCGCACGCCTCAACGGGCGGGTCCTGAGAGTCGATGACGTGCCCGATCTCTCCGGCGCGTTAGTCCACATTTCGTTTCCTCGCGACAGACGTCAGTGGCGGCAGGGCTTGGAAATGGTGCGCCTCATCACCGAAGTGGCGCCGCACGCGCGCAATATCGGCTCGTCGGCGCTCGCTCAGACGTACGTCGCGGCCGGACGACTGCACGCCCACGCGCGCGTCAGCGTCGGTGATTTCGACATCGTCGGCGGTAATTTGCTGATCGAAGAGGCCGGCGGCATCACCACAAGCCTGGACGGCGGCGCGTACGGCGACGGGACCCGCGGGCTACTGGCGGCGAGCCCGATCGTCCACCAGCGTCTTCTGGCAATGGGCTTGGCGCGCACGCTCGACATCGATTGAATGGGGAGAAGGCAGAGGATGGCGGCAAGCTACGACGTCGTGGCAATTCGATCCGACCTACCGGCGTTGCGCGACGTGACCTACCTGAACTTCGGGACCGAGGGCGTCATGGCCGAGTCGGTCCTGGCGAAGTATTTCGAGGTTCTTGGTCGCTTCGAACGGTACGGCCATTACGAACGCATGCGGATCGTCGAGCACATGCAGGCGTGTCGCGAACGAGTCGGCAAGATCGTCAAAGCCTACGCCAGCGAGGTGTCGATCACCCGGAACGGAACTGACGGCGTCAGCATCGTCCTCGGATCGTTCCCTTTCCAGGAGGGCGACGAACTGCTGATCGGCGGTGAGGAGCATCCGGCAATCGTCTATCCCGCGTTCGCTCTCCAGAAGACGCGCGGCGTCATCGTCCGGCGCTTTCCGTTTCACCACGATCCCTCCCAGACACTGCGCGCGTTCGCGGCCGCTCTAACGCCGAAGACGCGCTTCGTCGCGTTCAGCCACGTGTCGTGCGAGACGGGGATCCGGAACCCCGCCAAGGCGATTATCTCCATCGCTCACGCGCGCGGCGTGCCGGTGTTGCTCGATGGCGCACAAACCATCGGCTGCCTTGACATCGACTTCCCCGATCTCGGCGCGGACTTTCTGACCGGCAGCGCGCATAAGTGGCTCTGCGGGCCGAAGGGAACGGGCATCCTGGTCATACGAACCGACAAGCTCGATTCCCTGACGCCAGCCTATGTCGGCGGCGGCTCATTCGCCGAAGGATTCCCCTGGGACAAGCTCGGCGAACCGGCCTCAGTAACGTTCGAGTGGGCACCGGGCGCGGCCCGATTCGAGTACGGCATGCGGAATCCAGCGACCTATGCCGGCCTGAACTTCGCGATCGACCACCTGGATTCGCTCGGATGGAAGAGTATCCATTCGCATCAGCGATCGATGACCGAAGACCTGAAGCGGCGTCTCGGCGCAGTGCCCGGCATCCGCATTCAGACGCCGATGTCATGGTCCGACTCATCGCCGATCGTCAACGTCGCCGTCGAGGGCGTTCGTGGCCGTGACGTGAGCCAGAAGCTCTGGAATGATTACGCGATCGTGCAACGCGCGGTCCGTGATCCGGATGGCGTTCGCATCTCGACCGGCTATTGCACAACGACAGCCGATCACGATCGATTGATCCAAGCGCTCACGGTGATCGCGCGAACAAACTAGACCAGGCTGGGCGCCTGGCGCTCAGTCACTGACTGAGTGAGCCGGACGCCTCTACCGCGCCTTCAATGGGTAATTCGACACGGGCAAGCCGGCTTGCTCGACGCACGCCCAACGCGATCGTAGCCACGCCAATACCGACGATCAGGGCGATCATTGCCAGTCCGTTCGAGCGAGTCGGCGCGGGCGCCGACGACGCGACAACGATCGCTGGCGCGACGATCGGCTTCGCCGTGATGGGCGCGGGCAACGGTTCGGTCGGCTGCGGCGACTTGAGCAGTGTGCCAAGGTCGTTCGGCGCGGGGATCGCCGACGCGTACGGCCACTCGAACCGATCGGGTGGTATCCCAGCGTCAGGCATCGCGACGCCAGGCACCAGCGTCTCACCGCGCGGGACCGGCAAGCGATTCGCGGGGACACCACGGGTCGCCGGAAGGTCATTCGCGCGTTCGTCCACTGGATCGATCAGCGGACGCTTACCGCCGCCGGGTCCAATCGAGAACGCGGCGAAGGGGAGATCGCTGCGGCGCCAGGCGCGTTCGAGTTGCGTCTCGGAGATCCAGAGGCTGTGACCTCCGCCGCCGGGAAACGCCGGATCGTGATAGAGGAATCGGTCCTCCTCGTACCCGAAGATGACGATGAAGTGATCGATCGAGCGGTTCGACCGTTCCTGGCCCGGCAACGACGCGAGATGAACCTGCGGAATGACCAGATGGCCGTTGCGGAGCGCCCGCCGCACTTCGTCGAAGCTCCACTTATCGTACACACTGCCGGAGAACAACCCTCGGGCGATCAGGCCGTACTCCTCCGCGATATACGCCAGGACCGACGGCGACGTGCCCGAGGTGTACCACCCGGCCGTGCCCTGAAGTGAGTTGGCCACGCGGCGGATCTCGGTCGTGGGAACGAATGCCCCAAACGCCTCGATGACCATTCCAATCGCGGCCGGACCGCAGTTTCCAGCTTCGTAGAGCGACCCGTCGAGTTGGGAACGATACGGGACCGGCAAGCGTGCGCCGATCTCGGTCGTAAACCCCCGCCGGTCGCCACGAGTCGAGAGCGATCGGCGTTCGCGCGGTGTGCCGAGGTACTTGACAACCACCCAGCCGACTGTGTTATCGAAGCTGACTTTTTGCCAGAGACCGTCGGCGCTGAATTCATCGAGCAACGTCACCGCGACGCCGCCCTCGGCGACCGCGACGATCGCCGCGCGTGAATCAGGGGCGCCCCGAACGTTCAGCCCGTCGATACTACGGACCTGAGCTTCGCGCAGGGGTACGACGTCGCCGGCCGCACTGGCCGTGCTCGCAAAGAGCAAGCTGGCGAGAATGGTCCCAGCCAGCCCCAACGCGCCCACCCATTTGGGGGGTGATCGCATCCTGGCGGGCAGCGTACCAGGCGACCGCCCTGGCGTCAAGATGGTGTAGCCGGCTTCAGGCCGGCTTCAGACCCTGTTCTGACTCGCGACGCGCCCCTTGGACCCGTCCCTCGACCGCGCCATACGCGTCGACATCGAGGAAAGCTGGGGCGTCAGCCGCCAAACCGCACTGGCGCACTAGCCGCTCACCACGCATCTGGTCCACATGAACGAAGTCGAGCGCGTTCGGATCCTGGATCAGACCGTGGAACGCCTGACTCGTCAGTCCCAACTCGCCGATTCCAGACGCCTGGACGAGCGCTTCACACATCACAGTGTCCCGTGGTGGCGCCGCCCCGTCCTCACCCCAGCAGGTGGGATCTCACTGCGTCATGTGCCGTATCAACCCGATCGGAGCGACGAAGACGATCACGACCCGTGGCACGCCAGGTTCCCAGAATCACTTGACGACGCCTATGCCAAGTATCTATCGGAGGCACGCGGAGCCCTGATCCTCACCGCGAACGATGGGACGCGCATGCCGACGGAATTGATCCGCCATCGTGGTTCCTGGCGAGGACACGACGACGTCGAATGCGCGACGATGGACTACGTCGACTGGTTCAATCACGGGCGACTGCACGTCGCATTGGGCATGGTCCCGCTGGCGGAGTACGAGGCCGCACACTGCCATCACGTCGTGCCAGACAATCTGGCAGCGTCCCAATGACCGGAGTCTCCACAAAAGCTGGGGCGGTTCACCCTGTGGGAGTCGGCGCTCGCAGGTTGCACGCTTCGCAGACGAGCGGCCCCGGGTGGTTGCGGTGGCCGCATGACGGGCAGATCCACGCGAACTTCCAGGTGGGCGACACGCTCGGCGAGCGTGTCGCCATCTTCGGATACGTCTGAGGCATCGAGCGGAGAGACGGCGGCGATGCTGAGGACCGACCCAGCCGTGGATCGCGGCCGCGCACGACGCGAACCAAGAACGCTATGAACTGTACGATGGCTGCGGCACCCGCAAGAAGAATGAAGATCAAGAGCGCTTGTAAGCGGACATTGACGGCCGGCCAGTGCATCGTTCCACCGAGCGCTGTGGCCACGAACGAAGCGAAGACAATGGCCGACAGCACCTGAAACACAACCCAGAGGATCTTCCTCAATGGCCTACCCTCGCCGAGCCACTCACACTCGACTCATCTTCAAAATAGGAGGGGGGGGGTGAATCCGCGCAGCTAGCGGCGTAGACCCTGGCCGGGCTGGTAGTCGCCCTTCAGCCAGCGGACGAAGTACCGGGCTACCTGCTTGCGGATCACGCTGCTCTTCTGCGCCAATGCGGATTCGTCGACGGCGCGCTCGTATGCGAGGAGCGCAGTCTCCACTTCGCGCAGGGCGCTGGCACTGATGATCGCCATGGTCCCTCCTTCGGCTGGTCGAAATGTAACGACGCGCTCCGCCCCGAGCTTCCAGAGCAGCCGAAACGCCGGGCGGTTTCACGGCATCGGGATAGGATCCGTCGGCTCATTGCGCTCGGAGATCAGATTCCTGAACCCTCTCAGGGTCGTTTCTGCGGCGGCGATCGCCTGGTGTGTCTCCTCCACGTCCGAATTGGCCAGCATCTTGGCGGACGACCCCTTGCCTACGCCCTCATGGATCGCCACCTGAACCTGACCATCCACCCCGCCAGGGTGAGTCTGAATGGCGTGCTCAATCGTCCAGACCGCCGCAAAAATGCCCTCTGATAGAGAGGGCGCATCATTCGCCCAGAAAATACGACGGATGAACGCTAGGAACGGATCGGCAATTGACTGCCCGCTTCCGATGGCGACGAACGGCAACTGGTCGGTCGCTGCCTCCGGAGAAGCCTGATGATCGAACTGAAACAGGCTTGGGCCCCCACTCGTTCCAATCGCCACCAGGGACTGAGACATCAAGCCACCTGTGGCCGCGCCGTTTCCGATGATCGACATGAACGGACGAGCTCGCTCAACCTCCTTTCCAATGTGTTTATGGAAGCTATCGCTCAGCGAGGTCATAGCTACTGTCGGATGTTGACTCCTTAGGTTCCCATTAACGTGAGTCTCCAAATCGTGCGCGAAACGTTGACCCAAGCCGACCGAGCCCGCAGTGCCGATGATGGCCGATCCGCCGACAATCGTCAGTTTCGTGGCTGAATTCTGTCTGATCGTGCGCTCGCCAACATTCCCAAGCGTTGCCGCACTGTCAGCCGCCAGCACGATTCCATCCCGACACTTGATGCCCACGATGAGGGTCACGGCCGGTCTAGCCCGGTTTGGCGAACACGCTGTTGACCTGCATATCGGGGTACTTGGCATAAACGGCACGCACAAGTTCAGCGAACGAACGAGTCCGCGCCCATTTGACGACCTGGTCGAGGTACTCGACCGCCTTCACAGAGGCTCTCGCTCGAAGGTCCGCCGCCGCCGCAACACCCTTGGTCGTAACACGATATTCGACGTACCGCTGACCGATTGGCCGCTCGATCTCGACCAGATCGTCTCGTTGGAGAGTGATCGCGTCGGCAGAGACGGCCGAACTGAACGGTCCGTAGTGATATGGGACGAACTCATAAAAGTCATCGCCGACTTCACCGGGGAGCTCCTTCCCGAGCAAGAAGAGCGCCTTCTGCAACTGCACGGGCGAGAGGGAAGCCCTGTCGGCCGACGCGATCGTGATGAGTGTCCAGTCTCCTGGTCGCAATCGGTCCATTGATCGTCTCCCTGGTCGCACACGGTGCGCTTCGTATACAGGCGCGGATACTACACGCAGACAGTATCGCGCGACGTCAACGGGCAGTGCAGAGTTCGAGTTATTACTGCGCGACCTTCTCCGCTGCCAGCCGCGCCTACAGCGCCACGGCCGCGATCCCGAACACGAACACGATGAATGCGCACGTCTGATCGGTCACTGGTCCCTCCTACCGTTTCCGAGCGTTCTTGATCGCCACGACGTACTCCTGGATCCGGACCGCCCGGTCGGGGTGCTCGATCGCGGCGAACTGCTCCGACTCGGCCCAGATGCCATCGAGTGCCGCCGTGATTGGGTCAGGCACCAGGAGCGCCATGAGGCGATCCCAGTCGAAAGCGCGCCGGCGTCTGACTTCCCGTCGGGCTTGCCGTTGGCCGTGTGCTCGTGGCCGATGATGCCCGGCAGGCCTTGCAGTGAGGCGCGCCAAGTGGGAATCCGTACCGCTGCGCCCAGGCGCGGATGAGCGCCGCCGTCTCGTCGTACTGGTAGTCGGCGTACGGCGTGGTCGGCGTCGCCTGGGCAAGCTCGATCGACAGATGCGTTGCGGTGGCAGTGGGACGCGACCGCGCGCCCGCCGTGATCCGAAATCGGCCGCTGGCCTGCGCACCGTGCCGCTGGTCCCCGAGGTCGTCACAATCCTTTGCGAACTGCGGCGATAGCGCGACCCGAAGTCCCCTGACCACATGTTTCTCGCAACCAGCCGCGAATGGCGCTTTGCTCAAGGTTACTCATGGATGTCCGCCGCACGTTCGGCACCGCCGCCGGCGCCGCGGGTGTCCCGCGCCGCCTTCTACGCGGGATGATGGGCCACGCCGACGAGGCGACCACCGGTGTCTACACGCGCTACGTCGACGCCGACGCCCGCGTGGCTAGGGAACGCCTCGCGAGACACCTCCGCGCGACCTCACGCACGCGAATGGCTAGAATTGGCCGCCCGCACGGCCATTTTGATCTCAGATTCGCGAGAGCTGGTAGCGCATACGGGATTCGAACCCGTGGTCTCCGCCTTGAGAGGGCGGTGTCCTAGGCCGCTAGACGAATGCGCCGGGCCAGTGGGCGATACTGGATTCGAACCAGTGACCTCCACGATGTCAACGTGGCGCTCTAACCAACTGAGCTAACCGCCCGGATCACGCGATTATAGAGGTGCGGATTACCTCCGACAAACGACTAGACTTCGGATTCGTGCACGTCGTCGGCACCGCGGGACACGTGGACCACGGAAAATCGACCCTCGTCCGCGCCCTGACCGGAATCGACCCCGATCGCCTCCAGGAAGAGAAGGATCGGGGAATGACGATCGACCTGGGGTTTGCCTGGCTGACTCTGCCGAGCGGCGAATCGATCTCGATCGTCGATGTGCCTGGTCACGAGCGCTTCATCAAGAACATGCTCGCCGGGGTCGGCGGCATCGATCTCGCCCTACTGGTTGTCGCGGCCGACGAAGGCGTCATGCCACAGACCGTGGAGCACGCCGACATCCTCGACCTACTGCGCATCCGTCGCGTCGTGGTCGCGCTGACGAAGACTGACCTCGTCGAACCCGACTGGCTCGAATTGGCTCGGACCGACGTCCAGGAATTCCTCGAGCGCGCCGGGCTGCCCGACGCGCCGATCGTGCCCGTCTCCGCCTTCACCGGCGCTGGGCTGCCCGAACTGGTGGCAACAATCGAGGCGAGTCTGGACGACCTGCCGCCACGCGTGGACGCCAGCCGCCCACGCGTGCCGATCGACCGTGCCTTCACCATCACCGGCTTCGGAACGATCGTCACGGGGACGCTTCTCGGCGGTCAGCTTCGTTCTGGCCAGGAGGTCGAGTTGGTGCCGGGTCCTCTGCGCACTCGAGCGCGTTCGCTCCAGGTGCACAAGAGTCGCGTGGACACGGCCGCGCCGGGAAGCCGCGTCGCGATCAATATCCCCGGTGTCGCGACCGCCGACATCACGCGTGGCATGGTCCTGACCGATCCCGGCTGGCTCGTACCCACCCTGGCGGCCGATGTCGATCTGCAGGTATCGCGGCACGCCGATCGGCCTCTACTCCATGGCGCGACGCTGACGTTTCATAGCGGATCAGCCGAGGCAGAGGCCCGTGTCCTCTTCTTGCAAGGGGACTCGATCGCACCGGGCGAGCGCGCCTGGGCCCAATTGCGATTCGCGGAACTGATGCCACTCGTGAAGGGCGACCTGTTCATTCTGCGATCGCCGAACGCGACGATCGGCGGCGGCGAAGTCATCGATCCGCAAGCCCGTCGCCACCGACGCCGCGAAACCGGTGTCGCGGAGAACCTCCGCGTGCTCAGGGAGGGCACTCCCGACGAGATCGTGGCGGCCGAGATCTCGGTGCGCGGACCGATCGAGATTGAAGCGCTGTCGCGTCGGGTCGGTATCACCCGCGACGATCTGGCGGAGATCGTCGAAGGTCTCAAGGGCAACGACGACGCGATCGCATTCGGCGATCAGGTTATGTCACGCGAACGTTGGGAGCGGATCGCGGCTGATCTCCGCGCCCGCCTCGATGATTTTCACGTCCGCAATCCTCTGCGGCCGGGAATGTCGCGCGAGACGGCCCGGCCCGCCACGGGCCTCAACGCGCGCGCCTATTCGGCCGCGCTCGCACGGCTCGTCGAGGAGCGACAGATCGAAGACGCGGACGGACTGATTCGGCGCGCCGGATTCCGTGTCACGCTCACGACCGAAATAGAGGCACGCGCAAAACGATTCATCGGCCGTATCGCGGCCAACCCCTTCACACCGCCATCGCTCGGCGAACTGCCAGCCGACGAGCGGCCGGACGCCGAACTGGCGCGCGCGCTGGCCGATATGGGGCGAATCGTCCTGGTAGCGGATGACATCGCCTACACCCCTGAGGCCTTCGAGGACATGCGGCGACGGGTTGTAGAGCGACTACACACGAATGGGAAAGTGACGGTCGCCGACATCCGCGACCAGTTCGGCACGAGTCGCAAGTACGTACTCGCCTTGCTCGAACACCTCGATCGCACGCACGTCACGAAGCGTGTCGGTGACGACCGCGTGCTGGCATAGGTCGGGCGTGCCATCCACGCTCGCGACCAGCCGCGCGCTCTTCGCCGCGATTGCCGTTGGCGCGATCGCGCTGGCGGCCCGCCGTCGCCAATCAACGTCGGGGCGCGAACTGATCGACTGGACGCGCGCGCGCGCCATCGCCGGACTTCTGGCCGGATCGGACGGATCGGGCACAGCCAGTCGCGACCAGCAGATGGCATTCGAGCGGCGCGTCGAAAAGAGCTGGTCGGCAATCGCCGACTACCTGGCGCTTCCCGGTGGCACCCGGTCGATTCCGGTGCTGGCGGTCACGCGGGCCGAATGGCTCGACGCCAACGTGGTCTCGTTTCGCGCGATGACCGCACCGCTCGAATCACTGGCCGGCCGCGCCTCTGGCCAATTCGGGACCGGTTTCTTCGCCGATGCGAACGAGACGCTCCTGACAGCCCAATCGGGACTGCTGCTCGGCTACCTATCACGTCGAGTGTTAGGCCAGTTCGACATCGCGATCTTCGGCCGGGAACCGGTCGAGACGGGTAAGCTCTATTTCGTCACGCGCAACATCGAGGAGACGGAGCGACGTCTCGGCCTGACGCCGGAGGACTTCCGACTGTGGATCGCGCTCCACGAGGTCACCCACGCGGTGGAGTTCGAGCGCGCGCCGTGGCTGCGCGAGCACATGAATACGCTGCTGCGGGAGTACTTCGCGACTCTAGCCGTTCACCTGGGGGGTGCCGGGACCAGTTTGCGCGATACGATTTCCTTCGCGCGCCGCGTCCGACCACGGCGCGGTGGCTCGCTCGGTCTCGTCGATTGGGTGATGTCGGACGATCTCAGAGCGATTCTTGAGCGGATGCAGGCGCTGATGTGTCTGCTCGAGGGGTACAGCAACCATGTGATGGACGCGATCGGCCAAAGCGTCCTGGCGACCTATCCGATGATGAAAGAGCGCTTCTCAGCGCGGGCTCGGAAACGTTCGACTGGAGAGCGCCTGTTCATTCGCCTGACCGGACTGGAGATGAAATTCGAGCAGTACGCGCGCGGCGAGGCATTCGTGAACCAGGTCGCGCAACTTGCCGGCGTCGCGACCCTCGATCGCGCCTGGCGGGACGCGTCTCTCCTCCCGACGTTGGCCGAGATCGACGCGCCGCGAACCTGGCTGGCACGCGTCGCCTGAATGCCACTCGACCTGACGGCAATCGCCCGGCAAGCCCGCCGCGATGTGCCAACGGCCGCCGCGGAAGCCGCTGACCTATTCGCGCAGGTGTCATCGGCCGTCGGGGCGCTGAGAAATCTCGACACCGAGCGGTTGCGCGAGCGGCGGGCGACGCGCCACGATGTCCCCTGGCTCACCGCCGAGCCAACTGAGCCACCGTCGTTACGCAAGGCCGCGCCCGTGCCCCTAACCGAGTACGCGGTCGTCGCGACCGATGGTTCACACGTCGACCAGGACCACCACGATGCCCTGCCGCACTGGCTTATCAACCTCGGGCTGATCACCTTGCGCTACGGCGACCAACCGAGCGCTCAACTCGCAACCCGTTCCGAACTCGGCATTGGGCGCGACGCACTGTACTATCGCCACGACGGGCGACGGCATCGCATCCAGGGTCAGGTGTTGAACGTCCGTCGCCAGGTCGCCGAAGCGGCGGCTCTGGCGGAACTGTGCGAGGCCTCGCCGGGGGCGGCCGGGTTGATCGATGGCACGCTGGTTCTCAGCTCGATCAGCCGGTCCACGCAGCCTGAACCAACGGCGTTCTTGACTGAGTATCTGGCGGCACTCGATCGCGTCGAGTCCAGCGGCGGAATCATCGCCGCATACATTTCGCAGCCCTCCGGCAGCGACGTCGTCGCCAGTCTACGGATCGGGTGCTGCGATCGGTCGTCGTGCGACCCCATCTGTCGGCTGGGCGATCGGGCGACGCGTCCGTGCGGTCTTTTTCCGGACGTACTCGACCGCCACCTGTTCGCGGCCATGCTCGAGGCGGGCGAGCGATCGGCCATCTGGCGCAGCGGCTGGCCAACCTCCCAGCGCTATTACGGACGCCACGCGGTTCATTTCTTCTACTTCGACACCGGCGTCGAGGTGTGTCGCGTCGAGATTCCGGCGTGGGTCGCGCTCGATCCGACGCGCGTCGATCGGCTCCACGCCGTTCTGTGCGCACAATGCGATCGTGGCGACGACGGATATCCGCGGGCGCTGATCGAGGCACATCACCTCGCCGTCGTCACCGCCGGCGATCGACGCGCGCTCGACACCGTGATCGATAATGCCCTGACGGCGGGTGGCATCGCCACGCTCGCTTCGGCCAAGCAACGCGCGAAGCGATTGCGCGCCGTGTAGCCTGCGCAAGCGCGCGTGGATCGAAGCGAAGCACTCGTCGCCGGCGAAGAATTCCCGCTCCAGGACGTCGCTATGCGCGAATCGCCGCGATCGCGGCCTCCGCCACCTGGGCAGTGACGTCGTCCGAGCGCCCATCGGCGATCGCCTGGCGAACCCCGCTCGATATGATGGCCAACCACAGGTCCGCCAGGATGCGCGGCGGTAGATCCCGCGTCAACCCAGATGCCGAAGCCGAAGAAATCAACAATTCGACTGCACCCAGCAGACCAAACGCGTCACGCGCGCGATCGCCGAGATAGAGCGCGTGATCGATCAGGAGAACAAACCGAGTCCTCTCAGGCTCATCGCTGGCGGCTTGCAGGATTGCGGCGCCAGCGAATAGGAGTTGATCGAGCGGCGAGCCAGTTGGCGGTAGGGCTTCAAGCATCGCCGATTCGAGCCAGGTCGATGACTCGGCCAACGCCGCGAGCGCGACGTCTTCCTTACTCGAGAAATAGTTGTAGATCGAGCCTTCGGAGACTCCGGCGAGGCGCGCGAGCGTTGGGACGGCGACGGCATGGAACTGCCCCTCGCCGAAAAGGCGCACGGCTGCGCCAAGGATCGCGGCGCGCTTATCCGCGACGCCGCGTCGTTTCGGGGCGGCTGAGACTACGCCTTGGCTTCCGCGCGCGACTCGGTCAGTGTCCAGATCGCGCCTCCCAGGCTCGCCGCGAACAGCACGCCGTCCTTGGCGAAGTTCGGCGACAGCGCCAGCGACACGATAGCGCGATTCGTCAAATCGTCGTTCAACGCCGACCAGGTCAATCCGCCATTGCGCGACACATAGACGCCATCGCTAGTGCCAGCGTACAGCGTACCGTCCTTGACATACGTTGACGAGGCGACAAGGCTGACGACCGCCGTGTTCGGTCGCCCAACCCGCTCGGCGAACCAGAGCTGGCGACGGCCCGGACGCGGCGCGGCCATTGGACCAGCCATCGGGCGCAGGACGGCGCCCTGCACGCCGACGAACACGGCGCGATCGCGGGCGTACGTCGGCGGCATCGTGATCGTGAGCCAGCGACCGGGCGTGTGGTGCGAGGTGAGTGGCACCCAGGACTTCCCACCATCCTCGGAGCGCCAGATCACCACCTCCGCCTTACGATCGACCGCGCCCTCACGGAATGTCCCGGCGTAGACCGTGCGGTCGGTCGCGTACTCGGGACTGCACGCGATTGCGACGATTTCGGTTCGATCGAAGCGCTCGGCGACCGTCTCCCAGGTATCGCCGCGATCGCGCGACACAACCAGACTCGTTGTGTCGGGGCCCTCGGTCTGCCCACCCAGGACCGCGAAGACCATTCCATCTTCATCGAACGCCGGCGACAGCGACACGGCACGCGCGCCTTCAGCCTCGTCCGCGCCCGATGCGAGACGCGACCAGGTCGCGCACGCGTCGACCGATCGAAACACACCGCGATTCGTCGCAACGAATGCGGTCTTGTCCTTCGCGTAATCGGGTGACAGGACCAACGACGTCACTTCTTGGTCGTCGAGGCCAGCGCCGCGCGAATCCCATGACTCCCCGCCATCGGACGAAACCGCGATCCCTTGATCGAGCGTGACCGTGAAGAGCGTCTTGTCCTTGCCGAAATCGGGCGACACCACCATCTGGACGAAGAGGCGCGCCGCGAGTCCTTCGCTCGACGGCAGCCAGGTTTCACCACCGTCCTCCGAGCGAACGACCCCGACGTTCGCGGTGCCCGCGAGGACCAGGCCGGCCGGACCGCCCGCGAGCGCCAGCACGGCGTCGGACACTCCATCGGCGCGCTTCCACGACGCGCCACCGTTACGCGACACATACGGCCCGGCGTTCGTGCCAGCCACGATCGTGCGATCGCGCGCGAAGTCTGGCGAGAGCGCAACCGCGTTCACGCAAACGTCATCCAGCCCCTTGTTCGACTGGCGAAACTTTCGGCCGCCATCGGCCGACAGATAGATGCCCTCATCCTCGCTGCCCACGACGACAACACCGTCATCGGCGAAGGTGGGCGACAAGGCGACGCACTGAAGCGAGACGCCAGCCAGCTCCGGACCCGATTCGCGCCAGGCGCGACCCGCGTTCGGCGTTCGGTAGAAGCCATCGGTTGTGACGCAGAACGCGGTTTCGTCGCGATCGAATGTTGGTGAGAATGCCAGAGCCAGGACACCGAGTTCGAGGAGCCCGAAGTTGCTGGCGCTCCACGTTTTGCCGCCCGTCGTCGTACGAAACACACCGGCCGTCTCACTGCCGAGGAGCGCGGTCTGATCCGCGCCGAAACCGGGTGACACCGCGATCGCCTGCACGGACTCACGGCCGCCCCAGATCTCCGACGGGTGCCATTCGTCGCCGCCGTTGAACGTTTGAAACAAGCCGCCCGAGCGTGACCCGGCGAAGGCGATGCCGTCTTTGGCGTAGTTCGACGAGATCGCGACGCAGATCGCGAACGGGCTGGTGAAGCCCACGTTGGCCGGTCGCCACGTCTTACCACCGTCGAGCGAGCGATAGATCCCCGCCATCGTCGAGGCGAACACGGTCTTGTCTCCGGCGAACGCCGGTGAGAGCGCAAGCCCCGTCACCGTTCCGCCAGAATGGGAACCGCGTGGGCGCCACGCGCCAGTCAGAGGCTTGGTTGGTGTCGGGTTCACAGGGCTCTACTCCTTGGACCGTGGCACGCGCGGCTGGTCCCCGACCTTAGGGATTGACGCCGACGTCGTACATGGTGTGCTTGCGCAACACGAGCGTCTCGGTTGTCACAATCATCATCGCCCCCGAAACACCCGCCTCGACGGCCGCGCGGACGACCCGTGCCGGATCGTAGATGCCGGCCTCGATCATCGGGACAACCTCACCGGTTCGCGCGTCGAATCCGTAGCCGGGACCGGCCTGCCGAACGCGCTCGACGATCGGCGCATCTTCCAGACCAGCATTCAGAATGATGCGACGCATTGGCTCTTCGAGCGCCCGCGCTACAATCCGCAATCCGACCACTTCATCGCCAGTGGCCGGAATCGCGAGCACTTTCGGCACACACGCCAGAAGCGCGATACCTCCGCCGGGCACGATGCCGCCTTCGACTGCCGCGCGAACAGTCCGGACGCCGTCCTCCGCCCGGGCCTTGAGGAGCTTGAGGTCGGTCTCAGTCGCCGCGCCGACCGTGAGGATCGCGGCGCCTCCGCTCAACTTGCCGAGCCGCTCCCGCGCCTTGTCGTACTCGTAATCTTCCTTCTTCTCTTTGAACCACTTGATGTCCTTCTTGACCTCGACAAGCCGATCGCGTAGAGCTTGCGGATCGCCGGCGCCGCCGATGATCGAGAAGTAATCCTTGTTTGCCCAGATGCGCTGCGCGCGCCCGAGGTGGTTCAACTGGACATCTTGGATCATATCGCCGGCATCAAGGCTGATGACCTTGGCGCCGGTCAGAATCGCCAGATCTTCGAGAACCCGAAGGCGACGATCGCCGTGACCGGGCGCCTTGACCCCGATTGTCGTGATGCGTTTGTGGAGCGTGTTCGTGACAAGCAGCGCCAGAGCATCGCCCTCGAAGTCGTTCGCGACGACGAATAGGCTCTTCTCACCGGCTTCGATCAGCCGCTGCATCAACGGGATGAGCTGGCTGGCGTCTTTCAGCCAATGATCCGTGATGAGCACGACCGGTGAATCGAGCATGGCTTCCATTCGCTCGCGGTCGGTCACCATGTACGGCGACACGTATCCCTTGTCCCAGGTAACGCCTTCGATGTACCGCCGGTCGAGCGTTGCGCGCTGCGTCTCCTCGACGGTGATCGTGCCGTCCGCCCCGACGATGTCGAACATCTCGCCCAGGTAGCGGCCCATCTCTTCGTTGCCGGTTGCCGCGGCTGCGACGCGTGTGATCTCTTCCTGGGTGGACACGGGGACCTTCATCGCATCCAACTCGTCGAGAATGACGCGCAACGCCTTCTCAATGCCGTGGCGGATGATCATCGCGTTTCCGCCCGCCTCGATGTAGCGCAACGACTCGCGGATGATCGCATCGGCGAGGACGACCGCGGTCGTCGTTCCGTCGCCGACCTCGTCTTTCACGCGCCAGGCGAGCTGTCGCATGATCATTGCGCCCATGCTCTCGTACTTATCTTTCAGCTCAATGACGCGTCGTAGGATCGTGCCGCCGTCATCGAGGATCTCCGGACTGCGGTTGTCACCGGTGAGCGGCTGAATCGCCACGCTTCGGGCGATCGGACCCAGGGTCGGTCGAACGAGCTTGGCCGCCTTCTCGACGCCGCGCATCAACGCGCGTCGAGCGCTCGTGCTGAAGAGCAGGCGCTGGCCCGGCAGGGGAAAGTGATCGGCGAAACGCATGCCCACGGCTGTAGATCAGACTCCTCGAAGCTGGGCGGAGTCTATAGATCGGCATGAAAAAGTGTCAACGAAGCGAAGCGGCCGTGCACGTAGAACGGTGGGACGCGGAGCGCCGTTTGACACTGGTGTTGGTACATCGGTATATTGGCGTCGCTCGATGCCGTCTGGATGTTCGGCGGGGAACTGTCGGGGGAATGTAATCCAGTCAGCGGGCAGCGTGCAGGCATGTCCATTTGGGAGGTTTTGGAACGATGATCGATCCTCGCGCGAAATCCCTGGGACGCCGCGGCTTCCTGAAGTGGTC
The DNA here is from genome assembly GCA_004297775.1 of Chloroflexota bacterium. Classification (GTDB taxonomy): domain Bacteria; phylum Chloroflexota; class UBA6077; order FW602-bin22; family FW602-bin22; genus FW602-bin22. Next base: position 111,101 of record SCUE01000007.1, read on the forward strand.
CGCATTGGCGGTCGGAGCGACCACCGTGCCAATCCTTCAGGCGTGCGGGGGCGCGGCCCCAACCGCCACGGCCGTGCCGAAGCCGGCCGAGGCGCCGAAGCCAGCCGCGCCAGCGCCCGCTGCCCCGGCACCGAAGCCACCGGAAGCGGCGAAGCCGGCCGCGGCCGCGCCGACCGCGACACCCGCTCCGTCGCAGACGGTCGTCCAGGCCGTCGCCGCGCTGCAGAAGCCGAAGTCGAACGCCAAGATCACAGGGAAACTGCAGATTCTGCAGAACCAGGACTTCCACCCGGATCACAACGCGTTCGTCCGACTTCTCCTCGAAGAGTGGGGCAAGGCTCAGAACTGGCAGATGGATGTGTCGTACATCGCTGGGTTCCAGGGCGGCTCCGACCTGAACCAGAAGTTGGTTGCGATGGTCCAGGCCGGCACGCCTCCCGACCTCATGGATCACAGCGTCAGCCACAAGCAGCAGACGTTCCTCGGCGTGATCGAGGACGTCACAGCACTGGTGAAAGAGAACGAAGCGGCGCATGGAAAGTCGGTCGTCGGCATTCAGCGCGCGGCCGAGTACGACGGCAAGTGGTGGGGCGTTCCCTACTACACCCGCGCCGGTGGCTACTACATTCGCAACGACTGGTTCAAGGACGCCGGCGTAAGTCCTGATACCGAACTCAACACCTACAACAAGATGCGCGATGTCGCCCTGAGGATCTCCGACCCGGACAAGAAGCGCTGGGGCTGGGGCATGACCGTCAACCGGTCCGGCGACGGCGAGTCGATCGTCAAGAACCTGATCTGGGCGCACGGCGGCCGCTTCCAGGATAAGACCGGCCAGTTGATCACTCTGAACACGGCCGAGACCGTTGCTGGGTACGAATGGCTGAAGGAGACCTACATCGACCCGAAGTGGGCCAAGGCGCTGCCGCCGGGCGTCAACGCCTGGAACGACATCTCGAATAACGAGGCGTTCCTCGCCGGCACGCTCGGCATCACGCAGAACGCCGGTACGATGCTCGCCAAGGCGTACTTCGACAAGGTGCCGCACGCCGAGACGATCGGCTTCGTGCAGACGCCGTTCAGCCTGGACGGCAAGGGCCCGCGCTGCGAGAGCGGCGGCGGCGAGACTCTGCGCATCCTCAAGGGGACCAAGAACCGGGATGCCGCGAACGACACGATCAAGTTCTGGACCTCAACACCGGTGCAGCAGACGATCTGGAAGATCTCGACCTCGTACGCCCTTCCGGCGTACGACAAGGGTTGGGACGATCCGATCATCAAGGGCAACAAGATCTCGTCGACGTTCAAGGCCGTTGTGAACAACGAGGACTGGTGGGGCGACGCCACGCCGGGACCGATCCAGGCCGCGATGGACGCGGTATCGGTATCGAACATGTTCACCGACACGATGGGCGAGGTCATCAAGGGTAAGCCCGTCAAGCAAGCCGTCGAGGAAATGCACAAGCGCGCGGTCAAGATCTACAAGGAGTTCGGGCTCAAGGGCGAATAGCCCGCGAACTGAATTTCTCGCCTAGGACGAACCGCGGCCGATCGGGCGATCGGCCGCGGTTCGTGTTCATTCGGACTCGTGGCCTGGACCGGGCGAAGAGGAGCAATCATGACGATGAGTAGCGAGAGTCTGGTCGCGCGAAGTGCTCGGTCGAACAGCATCGGCCAACAACTCGAGCGAGTATTCGGCCGCGACTTTCGCGTGGCCTGGCTCTTCTTCCTGCCGACGGCACTTCTCCTCGGCGGCCTGATCGCCTATCCGGTATTCAACGCTGTCTACTTGAGCTTGCACGTCGCGGTCGGTCCGACCGTCGGCCGATTTGTCGGTCTCGACAATTACATCGATCTCTGGGACGACCCGATGTTCCGTGAGTCAGTGTTCTTGACGGCACGCTTCACGTTCTTCTCCGTGTTCTTCAAGTTCTGGCTGGGTCTCGCCGCGGCGGTGATGCTTCACCAACGGATCAAGTTCCGGAACGTGCTGACGGCACTGGTTCTTTTGCCGTGGATCGTACCCGAGGTTGTCACGGCACTAGCGTGGCGCGGCATCTTCGACCCGGTCTTCGGTGGCCTGAACAACGCGCTTCTGACGCTTGGGCTGGTCGATAAGGGTATTGCCTGGCTGGGCACACCAGAATTGGCACTCCCGGCCGTGACGGCCGTGAACGTGTGGAAGGGCATTCCCTTCTTTGCGGTCACGTTGCTGGCTGGCATGAAGTCGATTGATTCCGAGCAATATGACGCCGCGGCGGTCGATGGGGCGAGCGCGTGGCGCCGCTTCATTCACATCACACTGCCAGGGCTTCGCTACGTCATCATCGTCTGCACGCTGCTCTCGACGATCTGGACGTTTAACAACTTCGGAATCATTTACCTGTTGACGGGCGGCGGTCCGGGTGGATCGACGCGCGTCTACACGATCCTCGCCTACGAAGCACTGGCGGGACTCCGCTACAGCTTCTCGGTGACCGTGGCTCTGGCGATGGCGCCGTTCCTCGGGGTGATCATCTTCGTCCTTGGTCGATACATGATGACAAACAATCAGCGGGTCGACGAAGGCGGTTTGGCTAGCACGATCGTGAGCGCCATCACCTGGCCAGTCAGAATGGTCGGCACGGTTCTTGGATTCGTGTTTGGCGTCGTGAACAACGCGGTCGAGGATGTCCTCAGCGGTATGAGTCGCGTGCTCAGCCGCGGCCAACCCGGCGGAGCATTCAGCCAGCGCACCTCGAAGCGCGCCTCTCGCGCCGCGCTCTACGCCTGCCTTTCGGCGCTCGTCGCGTTCGAGCTGTTCCCGTTCTACTGGGTCATCATCACCGCTTTCAAGACCGGTGATCAAATTCGGACCTTCCGTTCGATCTTCTGGCCCGAGCCGTTTTCGCTCGACAATTTCGTGTATATGCTCCAGGAGCGACCGTTCATGCTCTGGATGCAAAACACGTTCAGCGTTGCGCTGGTGGCGACGTTCATCGCGATCCTCGCGTCGTCGCTTGGCGCCTATGCGATCGTTCGCATGCGGTGGCGCGGGCAGGGGCCAATCTCGACGATCATCCTGATCGCCTACCTCATTCCAGGCGTGCTTCTGATCGTGCCACTCTTCCAGATTCTCGTCTGGCTAAAGCTCGTCAACTCGCTCGGCGCGTTGATGATTACGTATCCGACGTTTACGCTGCCGTTCGCGACGTGGATGCTGATGGGGTACTACCGCGCGATCCCCGAGGAACTCGAGGAGGCCGCCCTGATCGACGGCTGTAATCGGTTCCAGGCCTTCTTCCGCATCATCCTGCCGCTGATCCGGCCTGCGCTCCTGGCCGTGGCGCTGTTCGCTGTCACGGGTGCGTTTAACGAGTTCTTGATGGCGTTCGTCTTCACGACCAGTGAGCAGTACATGACCGTCGGCGTCGGTATGGCCAAGATGGTTATCGGAGATATCTTCCCGTTTGGGCCGATGTCGGCCGGCGCGATCATGATGGCCATACCCGTCATCATCCTGTACACATTCGCGCAGCGGGTTATGGTCGAGGGCCTGACCGCTGGTTCCGTCAAGGGCTAGGCGTCGAATCGTGAGCGCCGGCGGTCGCTCACGATTCGCGGACCACGACGGCGGATCGGCCTGACGGAGGGCATTGCTACGCCGGGACACTCCGGCTTGTCAAGCGCATGTGCGAGGCGGCGAGGTCCGAATACCCCCGATTCTGTACTGGGCGCCATCTATCTCGCGCATCCTGCGATGCGCGGCGGCCTTGCGGCCGCTGCTTGCCTACCGCAATTGCACCCACCAGCGTTTGCCTGTGCAGCCACGTCACCGTGGACCGCCCCGGATTCTTAGCCCCGGCTTTCACCCATCACCGATCCGTCGCCGGATCGGCTGGTCTTCTCTCTGTTGCGCTTGGCCTCAACCGGCCTTCTCAGTCCGGCTGGCCTGCCTTGCTGTTTCGGCAGGTCGGTGTACCCGTGACGCGTTGCCGCGACACGGAGGGTGTCGGGAAGTTCCTCTAGCCGCTTGCGCGGCCAGCGGCGCCTGGGACCTCGTCGCCGGATCCCGCGGCCGATCGCGAATCGGCTGCCGAGCGAAGTCGTTCGTTCGGTGGCTCGTCCAAAGAGCCACACGGGAGAGAACATCGGACTGGTGGTGGGGGCAGGATTCGAACCTGCGTAGCCAGTCAAGGCGGCAGATTTACAGTCTGCTGGTATTAACCACTCACCCACCCCACCAGGGTGGAATTCGAGAGCGGGGGACGGGATTCGAACCCGCGACAACCTGCTTGGAAGGCAGGCACTCTACCAACTGAGTTACCCCCGCGGGAGGACGTCCGGCGAATGACCCGCTCTTGAGTTGTCAAACCCGCGACTCTGGCGGTAGCTGAGTATAGTCAGGCACGAAAACGTGGGGCAAGACGACGATGGTCCGCCGCCGCGAGGGCGGAACGCGGGCACCGCGATCTCGATCGATCGGCTCGTCGACGTCGCTCAGTGTGCCATTCGTTATGTCACGGTAAACCCACCCGGCAGCGAGCGCTCCCTCGCGGAGTGGTTTGGCTCCCACCTGTCGCGCCACGGATTCGCGATCGAGTACGTGTCGAACGGGGACGAGCGCGCGTCGTTAGTTGCGCGGCTGCGCGGTCGGGACGAGCGGCCCGGACTGATCCTTTCGGGACATCTCGATGTCGTTCCGGAGGGTGGTCGCGCGTGGACGCACCCGCCGTTCGCCGCCGTCCACGAGTCTGGATTTCTCTACGGACGCGGCGCGGTGGACATGAAAGGTCCGATCGCGGCAGTGGTCGAGGCGGCGATCGTGTTCGCGGAATCCGGAACGCTGCCAGCTGGCGACCTGATCGTCGCGCTAACGGCTGGCGAAGAAGTGGACATGAGTGGCGCGCGCGGGATCGTGGAATCCGGCCTGATCGACGGCGCCGACGCGATCGTGATCGCCGAGCCGACCAATCTCGGAATCGCGATTGCCGAGAAGGGCTGTTACCGCCTGGAGATCGAGTGCGCCGGACGCGCTGCGCATGCGTCCACGCCCGGCCTCGGCGCGAACGCGGTCCTGGCGATGGCGGAGTTCATCATGTCGCTCGACGCGCTCGATGACGGCGCGCGCCATCCGCTTCTCGGTGGCTTGACGTGCTCGCCAAACGTGATCGCCGGTGGTGCAGCCGCGAACGTCGTCGCGGACGCGTGCCGGGCGGAGATCGACGTTCGGACGCTGCCAGGTCAGTCGGCCGACGACGTTGTGGCCCGTGCCCGTCGAATTGGCGACGGGGTTGCGGCGCGGCGCGGCGTCACGCTCACGATTGGCAATCTGGGATTTCCGCCGGTCGAGACCGACCCCGGCGCGAGCATCGTCGCCGACACCGCGCGGGCGGTCGAAGAGATCGTCGGCGCACGGCCGATGCCGACCGGAGCGCTGTACGCGACTGACGCGGCGGTCCTGGCGCCAGCGCTTGGTCTGCCGTTCGTGATCATTGGCCCCGGCGATCCCGCGCTGGCGCACCAGGTCGATGAACGCGTCGCGATCGCGGATCTCGCGCGCGCGGCGCGGATCTACGCGGCGCTGATCGAGCGGCGCCTGCGATAGCGGACTGGCGCTTCATTCGTCTTGACGCTGCTTCGTGAGGCTGACTAATATCGGAGAGCCGGGACGGATCCGGAATACGCGCCTGTAGCTCAGAGGATAGAGCGGCCGCCTTCTAAGCGGCGGGTCGCGGGTTCGAATCCTGCCAGGCGTACCGGTGGGCGTGGTGTCTGTAGCTGAGTGGTTACAGCGCCTGACTGTGGATCAGGAGATCGTGGGTTCAATTCCCATCAGACACCCCACTGTTTGATCTCAAGACGAGCTCGCGCGACGGGGCGATGACAGTAGCGAGACAGTAACACGCTACTTGGGCTGCGCCGTGAGCAGCGCGCCGACTGCCTGGGCGGCCGCGCGATCGGCGCCCTCGAACCGGTGCCCGTACACGTCAATCGTGGTCCCGATGCGGGCGTGGCCGAGCCTGCCCTGAATCACGCGGGGATGAACGCCGAGGGCGATCATCAGCGTCGCGTGCAGGTGGCGCAGATCGTGGAAGCGCAGGCGAGGCATACCGATCGCCGTGCACGCGGCCGCGAGCGTCGTCCGCGCTGACTCCACGTAGCGTACTGACCCGTTCGCCCGCGGAAACACGAGGTCGTGATCAATCCAGGCCGGACCGACCGCGGCCGCCATCTCGATGACGCGGACACGCTGAGGGCGTAGGACGGCGACGGCGGTGACATTCAATGCAATCGATCGCCGCCCCGGCGCGATCGACCAAGCCGTCCTCGTCGTCCTCGGCTGGTGGCCGGTCCGCGCGATCGCCCAGGCGGTAGGGCGGAGGGGATGATCCTACAGCCGGTACTGTGGCCCGCGCGGGTGGCGACCGCAGGCGAGCAGACCGATGGTCGCATTGTCGATGTGGCGGTAGGCGATCCACAGATCTGACCCGGTGTAGGCGACGTATCGTCGGTCGCCCGACGGGACAGTCGTGCGGGTGATCCCGTCGATCGAGGGATCCATCCGGATTGCCCGAGCGCGTCGCAGAACCTCGGCGCGCTCGTCGGGCGTGAGTTCCGCGAGATCCCGCTCGAACTCGGCCGTGGGGACGAGTTCGAACAGCGGTGGCACCTACTCGGCGCTCCGACCGTACTTGGTTTCGAGGTCGTCGAACGACACGACCCGCCCGGCGGCGAGGTCGTCTTCGCCTCGCTTGACGCGGCGGTGGAATTCGGCGTCGGCGATCAGCGCGGCACGGCGGTCGAGCAACTCCTCGGACCGCTTGATCTGCTCGTCGAGTGCGACGTTTCCTGGCATCTGCTCCCCCTGCGATGTAAAGACAGGACTTTACAGGTTGGCGATCGTACACCATCGTACGATTCGCGACCCACACGAACTATCGGTCGTTCCCCGTATTTCGCGAACTGTTTCGGCCGCGGCGGATGATCGTTCCGGCCGTCGTCGCCTCTCAGGTCGCGCTCATGGCCACCGAGTATCGGGAGCGTGCCACAACGTTCGCGGCCGCGCGGGCCGCTGCCGACGCCTCGGGCCGACCGCTCCTGAATATCGGCTGCCCACGCCTCAGTTCCGGAACCTATCCGTGCGCCGACGTGTGCCTGGAACTCGATCCGGCACGACTGGTGGCGGGCGAGTCCGCCCGACCGACGGTCGGCGACATGCGGCGGATTCCGTGACCCGATAAGGCGTTTGGCGCCGTCACCCGCTTCCACGTCCTCGAGCATCTGCCGACCGTCGCCGATGCGGCCCGACCCCGGACTGGCGTGACAAGGGGTTCAACCTGGACGATCTGGTCCAGGAACTTATCCGTCGGACCGATCCGACGGCTCGCGTCGTGATCCCGCGAAGCCGCTAAACAATGCCCGCGCCAGCGCCCGAAAAAAGGTCCTCGACACCGGCGGCCGGCACCATCAGTCCGCCCACGCCCAGTCGGCCGGCCACGGGGCAATCCGGCCCAAATCGAAGGCCAAATCAGGGAGGAAGCAGCATGACCAAGCCAAACTCGCACTTGCATCCCGCGGTCGCGCCGAGCAGACATTTGCGGGAGCGGCGCGCCTTCACCGGATCGCGGCCAGGCGAAACCCAGTCGAGATGCTCGGCCTCGCAGGGGAAATGGAACAGATCGCCGACGAAATAGGCAACCGCGCCACCGTCCGCCACCCGGATGATCGAGTGCCCGAGCGATTTGCCTGGCGCACGAGTCATCGTGACTCCGGGGATGATCTCGATGTCGCCATCGGGAAGATGCAGCAGGCCCAGTCGATCGAGGCCGCCGAGATTCAACGCCTCAATCGAATTGGGATCGTCACGAACAGGGTTCGCATCCCAGTCCGCGCGACCGATGAAGTGGCGGGCGTTCGAGAAACGGGCCGTGTCGCCAACCATCGCGCCGGCAACGTGATCGCCGTGGTGGTGCGTGAAGATCACATGCGTGATATCGCTCGGCTGAAGGCCCAACTTTGCCAGGCCGGCCGTCACGCCAGGCGTCCGGCGATAGCGTGGTGGCATGAAGTGCGACGCTGGCGATGGATCGTCGAACCCCACGTCGATCAAGATTCGCGCGTCGCCGATCTGGATCACCCCGGTGTAGTGCTCGTTCTCGATGTAACCGCGCTCGTCTGCGCCCGGCAAAGCCGCCCGCCACTCGGCCTCTGGCGCGCTCAGCTTCGGCGTCCATCCGCCGCGGCCGTCGTTGATCTGGCTGACAACCGCGCGTCCAACGCGACGCGTCGACACGTAGCTCTCTGGGGAATCCATCACGCTGCCATAATGCCGAAGGTCGGCGACAGCGTCGCGTGCCGGATCGCTCGCGCGAATTATCGTCGTCCGCGCATCGTCGGTTCCGTGAACGTGATCGTTCCCGTGCCGCGAAGCTGCTCCGATCCCGACCGTATCGACAACTTTGCCGTCGCCATTCCGGACGTGACCGGCTTCGGCGGCATCACAAGGACGCGGATCGTGTACGTGGTACCCGCGACGACACGTGACGGGATCGAACTGGGATCGAGCGATATTCCCGTGTGTGAAGCTTGGAGTTCGACTCTCGGAGCGTCGATGTCAACCGAAGAAAGGAACGAGATTCTCGCGGCGCCGGGAGCAACCAGCCGCTGGCGAACCCTACTTGGCCTCCAGGAAACTCGTGGGGCCGCGATCGAACTTGGAGCAGCGACCCTGCGAGGCGTTGCCGACGGCCGTGCGGAGGCGGTCGACCGTGTCGACAACCGCTGAGAAGGACCCCCGGGACGCGCGGCCGCGATGCCCGTCGCAGTCTGCTGACGCACCAAAGCGACGCGCGTCGCCGTCGAAGCCCTCGAAATAGCCACACCGGTCGCCATCTGTGCCTTCGCGAGCGTGATCCGAGTGGCAGTCATCCGCCCCGGTTGGATGCCCGGCACTCCCGTCGTGTTCTCCAATCGGCGTGTCGCCGAGGGTGTCGGTATTGTGGTCGAAGTGGCTTCCCACGTCACCGTTGACGTAGCCGAGGCAGTTGGAGTGATTTGCGGCGCGAATGCGGCCACCGTCCCCTGGGTTCCTGGCGTTGCGGGCAGCATTTCCGCGCCGTTGCCGGGAATCCAGTCCACCAGACCGACCAGTGGTGCGCACTCCACGGGCTTGATCGGAGTGAATGGCGAAAAAGGATCGACCCCCGCGACCACAACCAGCGCGCCGCTCGTCCGGCCAAGCGTGTCGGTCATGCGTTTGAGAACTGGTGCATCCAGCCTCGTCCACGCGTCGGCACTCGGACTGTACGCGGAAATCGCCGCGGCGCCATCAGCGTTCCGCTGATCGAGGACAGCGTAGCCGCCAACCGAAATGATCGACTCCGCCACGTAATCGAAATCCGGCGCGTCCGAACGGCGCTCCCAAGAATCCGTGGCCGGATTGAACACGTCCACAGATCCAGTCCGCCTGAGAAAACGCGCGTCCACGCCGCCGGCGACCAGAATAGTCCCGTCCGCCAGTAGCGTTGCAACAGAGTCGTATCGCGGTCTTGGCCACGGTGCACGCTGTCGCCACAGCCCCGTGTTCGGATCGAATGAAATCACTCGACCGGGGGTATCGACACCGCCGAAGAGGAAGACCGATCCGGTGGCGTCCACGGCCACGGTCGGGCTAGCGGTTTCGATCGGCCTGTCGGCCACCATCACCCATCGATCTTCGTGAACCACGTATCGGTGCAAGGACAAGCCAGCCGTGGTGCCTACGTGATCTCTCTGGATGACCGCAAACAACTCGCGATTGGTGGCAACCAATCCGATTACCTGCTGTGCGCGAGCCGTCCGCTCAATCGATGCTCGTTCGATCCAAACACGCTGATTCGGAACGTATTCGTAGAATCGAAACACCGGCTCTGGGACGAATTGCCCGACGTTCACGAATAGGCGATCCCCGAGCGTGGCAGTCGTGGCGTTGTATTTTCCGAACTCAAACGTCCCGCATTGTCGCCACAAATCGCCGTTCGTCGGCACGGCCGTTTCGACAGGCATCGCCGTCGCGAGCAGTTGATCGGCGCTCGCGTACCATGTGCTGCCCGCTTCCACGAAGTAGTTGGCCTGGTTCTGACCGGAATTGATGAGCACACCGTCGCCAGCCCGACCTGCTGCGCCGCCAAGGCTGTCACTCGGTTCGCGCGAAAGTCGCATCCAACTGTCAGTCAATGGGTCGTAGGCGCTGATAAGCGTGCCTGAATCGCCGACACTGAACAAGATCACGCGACCGGCAATCGTAGTCAAGTAGCGGTTGCCGACCGGTGTTGCCGGATGGTTCGCCAGCGAGCGCCACGTATCCGTCGTGATGTCGTACCCGTCGAACGACGTGACGCGACCCGATTCGCGGCTGCCCGCGACAACCACCAGCCCATTCGGAGCCAACGTCGCGGTCTCTGCGTGGCTTGGATTCACCCAGGGAGCGTGGGTCTGCCATCGGCCCGCCTCGGGGTCGAATGACAGGACCGCGCCGGGCTCGTAGCCCGCATCAATCACCAGAATCCAGCCGTCCGCGGTGATGGAAATGACGGGTCGCCGCGGCGCCGACGGCATCGCGGCGATGGTTCGCCACGCGTCATTCGCGAAGTCATACTCAAGAACTGACGTTGCCGGCGACCCGGTCCGGAGGTGGCTCAGCACGCCATACAGTCGCGCATCAGTGCCTGCCAAACCAACGAGTTCCTGGTCCTCGCCCAAGACCGGCATCGATGCTCGATTCAGCCACCGATCGGCCACGTGGTCGTACTCGTAGACTGACATCATGGGAGTCGCGATGTAGTGGGACTCCTGGCTACCCCGGACGCCGCCGCCGACAAACATCCGATCACCAACGTTTGCGACGAGGGCGTGTTTTCGACCGTCTGGAAACGGGCTGCGGGGTTGCCAGATATCGCCGGGCGTGGCGGCAGCCGCGGTTGATGTGAGAAACACCGCGACTAGGGCGAACAGCGCCACCACGAGCGAGCGCGTGATTACGCGCGTCACGAAGCTGCCGGGCGGCACAAAACTGGGCACTGGCATCGGCGCACCGGAAGTCACCCACGTGACAAGCAGGTGCCGCGACCCGCCGATCGTCGACAAGAGGGCCGCGAAAAGACCACTCACACCCGTAGTCATCTCACGTCAGCCTAGAACTGATCGCTGGTGCCGTCAACCGACCTGGGCGCGAAACGGCCCTGTTGTCACAGATCTGTACGGTCGGAAAGGGATTGCGCCAGATACCCGTCCTAACTTGTCTCTGCTACCGAATTTGCGATTCTTGGACCGCGGCCGACGTCGCGTTGTGAACCGCCTCGGGGAAGCTCATTGCTCCGCACTTTGAGCAGATGGCGCAATGAGCGATTACACCTAGTTGACACCCTAATGCTCAGACCATACGATGGCCCCCGAACCACCCAATACGCGCACGAAGGAAGGACAACATGGATTTTCTGTCTCGTCGCGCGCTGTTTCGCTCGGTAGCCGCCACCGTTTTGCTCGCCGCCTGCGGCCCTCTGCCACCTACTCAGGCGCCGCCAAAGCCGGCCGAGCCGGCCAAGTCGGCAGAGGCGCCCAAGCCGGCCGCCCCGGCGCCCGCCGGGCCTGCGCCAACGCCGACGCTCCCTCCAGTCTTCACGCCTGTCCCACAGGCGGCCGGCACCACCAAGATCCTCATGCGCGTTCACTGGTCGGGCGGACGCTTCAACGATTTCCAGAAGATCATCAACGACTACAACGGGACGCAGGGTACGAAGGACAAGATCTATCTTACCCTCGAGCGCTTCATCGCCGGCCAGGCCGGACCGATCGCCACCTTCATCGCCGACTTCCAGGCCGGAACCCAGGAGGACATCTACCACCTCAACGACGCCTATCTGGCCGACCTCGCCGCGCGCAACTTCTTCGTCGCGCCGCCCCAGGAGATCCAGGGCTACATCAAGCAACACTTCTTGGCGTCCGCCATTAAGACCGGCACGTGGCAGGGCAAGGTGATGGGGCACCCCACCGAGAACCAGCCCCACATGATGTTCCTGCACAAGAAGCTGTTCACTGAGGCCGGCATGGACGCCGTCAAGGACGCGCCCAAGACCTACGACGACATCCGCCGCCTATCCAAGGCGCTCACCAAGAAGGATGCCTCAGGGCAAAAGACCCAGGCCGGCTACATCGAGCACATCAACAGCGGCGAGCGTGTCATGGTCCAGCGGATGCTCTACCAGGCACTTGAGGGCGCGCCGCTGGTCGACGACACGAAGACACCGCCGGTATGGGACGTCACATCGGACGGTGCGCGCAAGTTCACCGACCTGATTTACAACATCGCTCAGGACGGCAGCGGCTCCGCCGAGATGGGCGCCCAGAACCTGATTTGGCAGGGTGCTAAGGGCGGGATCATTACCCACGATGCCTGGGCGGTCGTCTTCCAGGTCATCGCCGCCGGCCTTCCCAACCTGATCAACGAGCAGCACACGATCAGTCTGCGTAGCTCTGACGGCTCCAAGGCTGGCAATATCAGCCGCAACTACCACTTCCTCGTGTCGTCGAAGAGCAAGAACATCGACCTCTCCTGGCAGTTCCTCAAGTGGATGAACGACGGCCCCGAGTACCGCATGCAGGACTTCCAGACCAACGTGTTCGGCTTCGTACCGTCGGTCAAGGACTACCCGATGCCAAAGCCCTTCCCCGATCAGATGAAGGCCGCATTCACGCAGTCGATGGGTGAATCGACCCAGACGGCTATGCCGGTGGTTAAGGGTCTGGCCGAGGTCTACAACATCATGCGCGACAACTACGACGCCCTCGTCCTCAAGAAGGTCAACAACAAGGAGTTCACCGAGAGGTTGGACGCCGAACTCAAGAAGGCGATGCAGAGCGCCTACGCCAACTAGCTTAGCTAGCTAGCCACCGGTTCGGCACCCGGTCGGGCGCCGAACCACTTCAAACCCCAGGAGGAAGGCAGACGATGGCAGAGGCCACGAGGGTTGTCGCTCGCACCGACCTGCTCTACCGGCTTGGCCTGCGCCGCCTGGCGGCTCGCGAGGCTGCTCTCGGCTACACGATCGTCGGCGTCGTCTACCTCTTCTTCGCCGCCTTCATCTTCGGCCCGCTGCTGCTCGCCGTCTACATCTCGACGACCAAATGGGATGCGCTCAGCCCGCTCTCCGAGGCGCGATTCATCGGGCTGGATAATTACATCGATCTCTTCTCCGACGATCGCTTCCGCTTGTCGATGATTCATGACTTCGAGTTCGCGGTCAAGGCGTACTTCGGTCAGATCGGTCTGGGTCTCGGCTTGGCGCTCATTATCAGCAACATCCGCCGGTTCCAAGCGCTGGCAAGGTTCATCAGCTTCGCGCCATTCGTGTTACCCCTTGTCGCCACCGCGATCGTCTTCTTCATCCTGATGAATCCGGTGTGGGGCAGCTTCAACGCCGGGCTCAGGCTTGCCGGACTGCCGCCCAGTCAGTGGCTATCGTCGCCCGAGAGCGCGATGAACTCGACCGCGCTGATGATCATTTGGAAGTACGCCGGTTACTACATGGTGCTCTTCCTGACCGCGCTGATGAGCGTGCCGCAGGAGTACTACGACGCGGCCCATATTGACGGCGCCGGTCCGCTGCAGTCCTTCCGCTACATCACATGGCCACTCATCCGGCCGGCGTTCCTATTCATCTCGATCATCAACGTGATCGGGAACCTGCAGGTCTTCACCCCCATCTTCATCATGACCGGCGGCGGCCCGAACCGGGCTACTGAGGTCGTCGTGCTCCTGATGTACAACACCGCGTTCAACAACTTCCGTTACTCACTCGCCAACGCGATGGCCGTGATTCTCTTCCTCGTCATCCTGGCGCTGACCGTGCTCCAGATGAAGGTCCTCAGAAAAGGCGGAATGGAAACGTAGGAGCCGGTTGATGGCTGATACTGAAGCGCTTCCAGTTGGCCGGGTCCACACCCGAAGGCCGCGGCTCAACCGGGTTGTTGGCGAAATCCTCTCCTGGGTCTTCCTGGTGGTTTCGGCCGTCATCATGCTTGCGCCGCTCCTCTGGATGGTTGTCGGCGGATTCAAGGAGCAGTGGGAGATCATGGCGGCCACCCCGGCGGTGTGGCTGCCCAACAATTGGCGTTACGACAATTACCTGTATGTCATCGAGCGCAGTCCGCTGGTTGTCGGTTACCTGAACAGCTCGATCATCGTTCCCATCGTCACTGTCATTCAGGTATGCACCAGTGTCGTCGCCGGGTATGCCTTCGCCAAACTTCGCTTCCCGGGGCGCGATCTGCTATTTGTTGGCGTGCTCTCAACGCTCATGCTCCCCGGGTTCCTGATCCAGATCCCGCTGTTCGTCCTCGTCGTTCAGCTCGGCTGGTTGAACACCTACCAGGCGATGATCGTCCCGTTCATCTTCTCCGCCTTCGGCATCTTCCTGATGCGCCAGTTCATGCTCGGAGTACCGACCGAGTACATTGACTCGGCCCGCATCGACGGGTCGAGCGAGATCGGTATCATCTGGCGGATCGTCTTCCCGCTGACAAAGGAAGCGTCCGCCGCTTTGGCTATCTTCGTGTTCATCTTCCACTGGAACGAACTGTTCTGGCCTCTGCTGGTCTTGCGTCAGCGGCCGATGTTCACGCTCCCGCTGTCGCTCTTCGCGCTCCAGGGCGACTACGGCGACTATTACCACCACGTGCTTGCCGGCGCCACCCTCGCCGTCATCCCTGTCGTGATCGTCTACCTCGTTCTGCAGGAGCACATCATCAAAGGCGTGACGCTGACCGGTCTGAAGGGCTAGACCCGACTTCCGCCAACCACGATGCGCACGGGTTGGCTCGGGAGAACGGCGTGACACCGGGCCGTGCGGCAAAAGTTCCGCGTGGTAACGGCCCGGCCGTCGAGGGTCACCGGCAGCGCGCGCAGTCGGCGCCCGAGGTCAGGTCGCCTTCGATGAACGGATGCGGGCTGACGAAGGCGAAGCGTCCCTCGCCAGGCCGAACACGATCGAATAGGACCAGTTCGTAGGTGTCCTCCATCTCGCGGATCAGGTACTTCGCGAGACTGCCACTGCCACCGGTGATCAGCACTCGCACCACAACCCTCCAAGTGTGGAATCACGATATGTTTCCGCGCCCAAGTCTGGTATATTGCGGCGCGTCGCGGTGCCATTCCGATCGGTTGTGATCGGCATGCGCCCACGGCACAGATTCGAGAGCGCCGTAGGAGGAAAGCATGGGTCTCACGTCTCGTTCATCGCGTCTCGGGCGTCGCGCGCTGCTTCGATGGGGCGCACTCGCGGCCGGCGCCGCGGTCGTCGGGCCGATCGTCCAGGCGTGCCAGCAGCCCGCGCCGACGCCGCAGATCATCACGAAGGAAGTCATAGTCGAGAAGCCGGTCGATCGCGTCGTGACGAAGGAAGTCATCGTCGAGAAGCCGGTCGAACGAGTCGTCACGAAGGAAGTCACGGTTTCGAAGGAGATCCTGATCACGCCGACGCCGCGACTCAAGTCCAAGGTCACGGGTAACCTCCAGATCGTTCAGCAGCGCGGATTCAATCCGCTTCAGACGACGTTCATTCACAACCTTGTCCTTCGGACCTCGGCGGAGTCCGGGTGGCCGCTCGACAAATCGTACGTCGAGGCATTCACGGCGGGATCGAACATCTATGAGAAGATGGCGGCGCAGGTCGCGGCCAACGATTCGCCGGATCTCTTCATCGGCAACGAAGACACGTTCCAGATGTGGAACCTCAAGGTCATCCAACCAGTCGACGATGTCGTCGCCTGGGCCGAGAAGGCCTACGGCAAGACCGCGCCACTCCAGAAGTTGAACAACTTCATCGACGGTAAGTGGTACGCCGTGCCGACGTGGATCGCGACCGGCGGCTGGTGGGCGCGCAAGTCGTGGTTCGACGAAATCAGTTGGGACGTCAAGAAGCAATACTCACTTCAGGAGTGGTTGGACACCTGCATCAAGGTCACCAACGTCGAGAAGAAGCGTTGGGGCTTCGGCAACACCGTGAACCGATCGGGCGACGGCAACACAAATGTCGGGTTTCCGGTGTACGCCGCCGGCGGCCGGCTGACGACCGCTGACAACAAGGTCGCCTTCAACTCGCCGGAGACGGTCGCCGGATACGAGTGGATCAAGGACATCTACACGAGCCCGAAGTATCAGGCGGCAATGCCCCCGGGCATCAATTCGTGGACCGACCCGTCGAACAACGAGGCCTACCTGGCTGGTACGATCGGCTTCAGCTCGAACGGCGGCACGATGTTCGCGACCGCGATGGCGCGCGCGAAGGAGATCGCCCAGGACACGTATCTCGTTCCGCATCCGACCGGACCGGCCGGCAAGAAGGACTCCCTGATCGTCGCCGGCCCGTACGGTTTCCACAACCATATCTTCCGCGGCGCCAAGAACACCGATGCGGCGAAGGAAATGCTCCAGACGCTGCTCTCGAAGGAGAATCAGATCGCAATCTGGGACAATAGCCCGGGTCTGGCGATGCCGGCATACGAGTGGGGCTGGGACGAGAAGACCTTTCAGCAGGTGCCGAACAACATCATCGGCCTATCGAAGGCCCTCGTCTATTCGGACAAGGTGTTCAATAACTTCCAGCCTGGCAATCAGCCGAAGCTCTGGATCAACGCAGTTGGCTCCGAGAACGTGCTGACGGACACGATGGCGGCCATCCTGAAGGGGACGGCGGTCAAGGACGCCGTCGCCGATGCGCACGCGCGTATGGTGAAGATCCACGAGAAGTTCGAAGGAAGGTAGCCCGATCTAGGCTCCCAGGGTGACAAGGAGGCCGCGTGGCCTTCTTGTCACAATTACGTCTCGCCAGATCACACGTCAGCCAGCGACGAGGGGGAAGCGATGTCCACGCAGAGTGTCCCGGCCGCCGGGGTAACCGGTCGGCGCTCGCTCCCTCGACGGCTGGAGGCGCTCCTCGGGCGTGACTGGCTGACCGCGTGGCTGTTCTTCGCACCGACGCTGATTCTCTTGTTCGCCCTGATCGGATGGCCGTTCGTCCAGGGCTTCTACATGGGGTTCACGAAGACGATCGGATCGAGTCTGACTATCGGCCCATTCATCGGCTTCAAGAACTACATCGATCTTTTCACCGATCCTGAGTACTGGTTCTCACTTCAACTGACGGTCACGTTCACGCTGCTGACCGAGATCTTCAAACCGCTGCTCGGCATCGTCGCCGCGCTCCTGATCCACAACCTGCGCCGTTTCAAGGTCGTCGTCAGCGCTCTGATCCTCCTGCCGTGGATCGTGCCCGGCATCGTGCAGGCCCTGATCTGGCGCGCAATGTTCAACCCCATATTCGGCGCGCTCAATTTCGTCATCATATCGGCCGGACTCTCCGACACGGGCCTGCCCTGGCTCGGCGATCCGGCGATGGCGCTGTGGTGCATCGTCCTTGTCAACGTGTGGGCTGGCATTCCGTTCTTCGCAATCACGAACCTGGCCGGCCTCAAGTCGATCGATCCAGACCTGTACTCCGCGGCGGCGGTCGACGGCGCGAACGCCTGGCAACGATTCCGTTACATCACCCTGCCAGGCATTCAGTACACGCTGGTCGTCTCGACGTTACTTTCGACCGTCTGGACGATGAACAACTTCGGCACGATCTACTTGCTCACCTCAGGGGGTCCACTCAACGCGACGCGCGTCCTCGGCATCCTCACCTACGAACGCGGGTTCAACGCGCGCGACTTCGGGTCCGGCGTATCGATCGCGCTGAGCACGTTGCCCGTGTTCGCCATCATCATATGGCTGCTGGCTTCGTACATGCAGGCTGGCACGCGCGCGCAGCAGGACGATGCCGGTTCGACGGCGATGCGCATCCTTCGTCCGATCGTGTGGCCGTTCCGCATTCTCTTCACGGTGGCGTTCGACCTCATCGAGTGGGTAACGGGCGCAATCTCGACAGTCGTGGGCGCCGTCTTCGTGCGCGATTCCGAGCACTCCCTGGCCAGTGCGCGCGCGGGTCGGCGGGCACTGGCCGTTATGTCGTATGGCCTACTGGCCGTGCTGCTCGGGTTCGAGCTCTTCCCGTTCTTCTTCGCTTTCGTCACGGCATTCAAGTCCGAAACGCAAATCCTGGCGATGGGATCGCCGCTCTGGCCGACGCCGTGGAGTCTGGAGCAATTCGATCGCCTCTTCACCGAGGAACCCGATTTCTCGACGTGGTATCGGAATACGGTCACCGTCGCGGTGATCGCGACGATCATCGGTGTGCTGGCGGCGGCGTCGGGCGCCTACGCGCTCGTCCGGCTTCGCTGGCGCGGATCATCGGCGTTCTCGGGCCTCATGCTCGTGACCTACATGATGCCCGGCGTGGTTATGTTAATCCCAGTCTACATGATCATGACCTCACTCAAGCTGATCAACACGCCGTATGCCCTGATGGTCGTGTATCCGAGCTTTCAGTTGCCGTTCGCGACCTGGCTGCTCATGAGCTACTACCGCTCGATCCCGGAGGAACTCGAGGATGCCGCGCGGATCGATGGCGCGAATCGACTGCAGGTATTCTGGAGTCTGATCTTGCCGCTCTCGAAGCCCGCGATTATGGCCGTGACGCTGTTTGCGATCACCGCGGCCTGGAACGAGTTCTTCTTCGCCTACATCCTGATTCGGAGCAACAAGTACCTGACCCTGCCGGTCGGGCTCTACCAGATGGTCTTCAACGACGTGTTTCCGATTGGGATGATGATGGCCGCTTCGATTCTGATGGCTGTACCGGTTCTCATCATCTACGGGTACGCTCAGAAGTTCATGACCGAGGGTCTGACGCTCGGCTCGGTGAAGGGTTAGTCAGCCGGCGTCAACGCGAAAATCTGGATCGGCTCGGCCAGGCCGCGGAGTGTGGTCCGGCGCGATTCGATCGTCGCCGCGCTTTCGATCACGGCGCGGTCGGCTTCCGGGTCTTCGCGCACCGACGCGGTCACGACGATCTGTCCTCCCTGGCACTCGTGCTCGACCCGCGACGCGGTGTTGATCGTCGTGCCGAAGTAGTCGAGTTTCTCATTCGCGGTTACGGCGATGCACGGTCCAGCATGAATGCCGATTTTCAGCAGCCGCCGCGGATCGACGACGCCGTCGGTGTTCAGAGCGCGAATCGCTCGCTGCATGGCCAGCGCGCCGCGGACCGCATCGGCCGGCGAGCCGAAAGCGACCATGATCGCATCGCCAATCGTCTTGACAATCGCGCCACGATGGTCCGCGATCGCGGTTCCGAGGAGCGTGAAATGATCCTGGACCAGCCGAAAAGCGCGCGCCTGTCCGATGCGCTGGTACAGCGCCGTCGACCCGGTGAGGTCGGTGAATAGAAACGTCAAGCGCTGGATGGCGAGCTGCAATCCTGGCGCCAGGATCTCCGCGCCGAAGAGATCGCGAAACTCCTGGTACGTGCCGACGATCGCGGCGGTCGCGGCATCCTCCGGCCATCCTGGATTGTCGACGCCGAACCCGACCGGATCGGGGTCGCGATTGTTGATTCGGACGCGGATCGACCCCGGTGTGACGGTCGCGGCGAGCGGTCGAACGTTGCCCTCTTCGATCGTGAAATCGATGGCGCGTGCGTCGGATGGCGCGGCGGCCGACACCTCGATGAGCGCGCTCTTTCGCGTCTTCCGACAGACTGCCGCGTACGTGCCCGGCGCGAGCGCGACGTCGAGAGCCGCGGAATCGTTCGGGGCCACTCCAATCTGGGCGACGATGTGGGGTAGGTTCATCGGACCGCCGACACAGAATCTCCGATCGCTGACGGTTCGGACCGAGGGCGCAACGGTGAATCGGACCTCGACCTGCCGATCATTTGTCACTTCAAACGTCACATCGCAGAAAGGGCATTCCGATCCGTGCCCGAGTGATGCGAGCGATGAGGCGGACTTGGTCGAGAGTCGGCACGAGGGACAGAGGACGTCCCACGTCATCTCGACGAGCCCAGCCGTCGTCGCATGGAGAAACGCAACCAGCGTCGCGTGCCGGTCCGTCGCCCATCGATCGGCCAGCGCGAACGGTCGCATCTTGATGACCTCATCGTCCGGCGCGCGGAGAACATGGTCGCGCAGTCGTTCGGCGAGGTCGGGAGCGACGTGACCGTCCGCGAGGCGGTCCCAGGCCGTCGGAGGAGCGAGCACACCTGGCGATCCGGACTCCGACACGCCTTCAACTTGAGGCGGCAATCGTGGCGGCGCCCGCTCGGGTTCCGTCTCGGCGACAAGATCGGGAAATGGGTGCGGGACCTCGCCGCGCAAATGCCGTTCGAAGACAGCGCACTGATCGAGTACGGCCTGACAGCTGCGCGGGCCGATGACCAGACGGGTCATCAACCCACCGAGGGCATTCCGCGGAACGATTTCGGCGAACGCGCGCACCTCGGTGATGTCATCCGACACCGGTATCAGATCCGCGCCGAGCCGCGCCTCACGGAACGGGAATAGGTCGAGCAGGCTCCAGAAGTAGTCGCGTCGAACGGTGTAATGCAACGGCGTCACGAACTCGAACGGATGCTCGACCCAGCGCGCAATGATGAAACGTGGAAGCCAGCGCAGGATGCGTTCGTCGGTCGCGCGGCGCGATCCGATCGGCGCAATCTGACCGAGGAAGGACAGCAACGCCGGACCAGCCGCGTACTCGCCGATCGCGCGGACGCCATCGCTGCCTCGCTCTGGTCGCAGCGTGATGGCAGGCAAACCCATGGCGCGATTCAGGCGATGGGTATCGGACAGGAACGGCCAGAGTTGCTCGGGGCGGGCCTGAAATCGCCCACGCGCTTCAAATGTCACCACGCTTGCGCGCAGCCTACCACGTGGCACGCACGACCGACGAACAGTCGCTCAACGCGGTCGGATGAAAACTCCGCGCGCGCGACGCGGCGCGCCTGGTTGCCGTCTTTCGGAAACCTGGCGGCGCGAATTATGCCAGGCCGAGCGCGCGCATCGCACGACGCTGCAATCCGTCCGGCGCCAATTCCATCAACTCGATCCGCGTGCCATCCGGATCGGTCACCCAGAATCCGAGATTACCGTCCGCGCCACGCTTCGGTTCACCCTCGGCGGCGAGACCTCGCACGCGGGCGTCACGAACGAACGCGGCGAGATCGTCGACCGCCAGGCTGATGTGGGCATACCCCTGGCTCGTCGGACCGAGAACGAGCGGGTCGCTACCTCCGGGGAAAAACTCCAGGATTGTGCCATTGCCGGCCCACACGTAGATGAGCCAGAGACTCCCGTCTTCTTTGTTCAGACGCGTGAGCTCGCGAAGCCCAAGGATGCGAACGTAGAAATCGAGCGTACGATCGATGTCGGCGACGCGGTAGGCCACGTGCCCTATGCCAGATATCACTATCCCCTCCGTCCGGACACAACCGCCAGCACGTCGACGATCTGCGCGGCCGAGAATTGCGCGGCCGCGAGCGCCGACGCGCCAGCATTGACAAGCAGTTGGTCGCGCACCAGGCGCGACGTTTCAGCGGCGATGTCGGCCGCAATTAAGGTGTCGCGCGCGTCGGTGTAGTCGACCACGGCCAGCGCGTTCTGATCTTCGAATCCCTCGAATGTGGAGAGACTCGCGCCAATTGCGATTCGCGCGTCGGCGAAGGCGACGACCGCGTTTGGCGGTACTGCCGCGACGCCGTTCAGCTCCGCCAGGGCATTGCTCGCGTTCACCTGGCTCAACACGTCCAACCCCGCGCCCGAAGCGCCAACCGTCTTCAACGGCCCGGTCGCGGCATCGGTCCGGAAATTCTTGGTGAAGTCGATCGATTGGGTCGCCGTACCGTCGGCTCCGACCTGGATCGTGACCGCCGCCGCAAGCGAGCCATCCAGCAAGGTTTTTCCGGCGAACGTCGTTTGCGCGATCAGATCGTTGATTGACGTCTTGATCTGCTGAAACTCGGCATCGAGCGTCGTACGCTGTGCATTGGTCGTCAATCCGTCGGCCGCCAGGACCGCGATCTCGATCAGCCGTCCGACGTACTCGTCCGAGATCGACGTCAGTGCGCTCTCGGCAATCGTCAACGCCGATACCGCCTGCTGCACGTTGTTCGATGCCGCCTGAATGCCGCGCAATCGCGACTCCAACAAGTCAGCCGCGTAGTAGTTCGACGTGTCGCTCCGCAGGCGAAGGCCACTGGCGAGGCGCGTGGTGACTTTCTCGAGATCGGCACTCACCCGGCCGAGATACAGGCGGGCCCGATCGCCCGCGATGTTTGAGTAAATCGAGATCGTCACGAAAGTTCATGGCAATACGTACCATGAGACAGGAAGAACTTCAAGGTGCATCCGATAATCGCGCCGATCACGATCCTGGCTGACGACCTGACCGGCGCGGCCGATACTGGCGTGCAGTTCGCCCTCGCTGGGATGACGACGGTCATCGCTTTCGGGCCGCCGTCAGAGGACGCCAGCGTCGTCGTCATCGATACGGACAGTCGGTCGGTGTCACCGCGCGCGGCCGGACTCCGCGTCTCCCGCGCCATCGCCGCCTCGCGTGGCCAGGTATACAAGAAGATCGACTCAACGCTGAGGGGTAACGTCGGTGCCGAGGTCGCGGCCGCTTTGCGCGCGCTCGGCCGACCGTTGGCAATCGTTTGCCCGACGTTTGCAGCGACCGGTCGCGTTACGCGCGGTGGGGTTCTGCATGTCGACGGTGTACCGGTGCACCTGACACCGCTTGCGCGCGATCCCGTTCATCCGATCAACAGCCCGACAATCGCGGCTGCGATCGCCCGCCAGACGACCCTTCCGATCGCGAACGTCTCCCTGGCCGACGTGCGGGGTGGGACCGACCGGCTGGTCCGACGGTTGAGAGGCTTGATTGGGATTTCGGTCGTGGATGCCGAGACGGACGACGATCTCGCGATCGTGGCGGCGGCGATCGATGCGCTCGGCGATCGTGCCCTGCCGGTTGGCTCGGCCGGTCTCGCGGCGGCCCTGGTGGCGCTCTGGCGCCCTTCAGGCGGGATGAATTCGCGAACTGCCGACCCGCGCCGACCCGCCCGGACGATCATCGTCGCGCGGGGCAGCCAGAATCCGGTCTCTCGATCCCAGACGGCGGCGCTTGCGGCGCAACTCGGTTCGGGCGAGATCGACGGTCTGGTCCGAGGCGCGGTCGATGTGGCGGTCGCGGCGCTCGCGAACGGCAAGCCCGCGATCATCGTCACGCCAGAAGACACGCGGCGCTCCGCCAGCGCAATCGCGCGACGGTTGGCCTCGGTGATCGGTCACGTGACCCGCCGGGCGCCGGTCGATGGCTTCATCCTCACCGGCGGCGACACCGCCCGCGCGGTGCTCATTCACCTCGGTGCACGGGGACTTCGCCTGGAATCCGAGGTCGCGCCCGGTGTCCCCGTCGGCGAGGTGATCGGTGGCGCACTCGCCGGTCGAACCGCTATCACCAAGGCCGGTGGATTCGGCGCGCCCACCGCGCTCGTCGACGCCTGGAGCTATCTTGCGCGCGGAGGAAAAGCATGACGAAGACCGAACGCCCGCTCGTCGGCATCACAATGGGCGACGCCGCCGGCGTCGGACCAGAGATCATCGTCAGGGCTCTCAATCTCCCTGAAACGTACGAACAGTGCCGGCCGCTGGTGATCGGCGATGTCGGCCGATTCGAACGGACGGTTGCGGGCATGAATCTTTCGCTGACGGTAAGACGCGTCGGTGCTCCTGGTGAGGGCCTCTACACGCACGGCTCGATCGATGTTTTCCAGGCGACCGACGTCGATCTGAGCGAGATCGCTTACGGCAAAGTTGACGCGCGCTGTGGCGCCGCGGCCGTTCACAGTGTGCAGCGCGCCGCGCGCATGGCGCTGGCTGGTGAAATCGACGCCATCTGCACGGCGCCGCTGAACAAGGACGCGATGAATCAGGCCGGCTTCCACTATCCCGGCCACACCGAGATGCTCGGCGAACTGACCGCGACACCGAACTACTCGATGATGCTGTCGTCCGGGAAGCTGCGGGTCCTTCACGTGAGCACACACGTTGCGCTGCAAGAGGCGATCCGACGCGTCACGAAGGCGCGCGTCCTCGAGGTCATTCGCCTCGCCGATAGCGCGGCGCGCGAATACCTCGGGATCGAGGCGCCACATGTCGCCGTCGCTGGCGTCAACCCGCACGCCGGTGAGAACGGCCTCTTCGGCCAGGAGGACATCGACGAGATCGCACCGGCGATCGCCGAGGCGAAGGCGGCCGGAATCAACGTCAGCGGCCCGTGGCCGGGCGATACGGTGTTCGCGCGTGCCCATCAGGGGCAATTCGACATCTGCGTCGCGATGTATCACGATCAGGGCCACGTCGCGGTCAAGATGCTCGGCTTCGACGGTGGCGTCAACACGACGATCGGTTTGCCGATCATCCGCACGTCAGCCGACCACGGCACCGCGTTCGGCCGCGCCGGCCAGTGGCGGGCCAGTCCCCAGAGCCAGATCGAGGCGATTCAACTCGCCGCGCACGTGGCCCAGCAGCGACTCAGTCGGAAAGTAAAGGCCGGGGTGTAGCGGTCGCGCCGGTCGGCGTCACACCCGACTGAAGCTCGGGTCGTCGATCTGATCGTCGATCGCGTGATGGGTCTCGTCCTGCGCAAACACCTCGCGCGATCGCGAACCATCTTGCGGGCCGATGATGCGGCGATCCTCGAGGGCTTCCATCAGGCGGGCCGCGCGCGGGTAACCGATGCGCAGCCGTCGCTGGAGAAGTGATGTCGAGACCCGATTGTGGTTGCGAGCCACTTCGATGGCGCGGCCGACCAAGTCCTCATCCTCGTCCGTCTCGCCCGTCCAAGCCGCGACGTTGACCAATTCCTCGATGTAACGCGGCTCACCCTGAGCCTGCCAGTGGTGGACGACCGCCTCGATCTCCGGGTCGTCGACGAACGTGCCCTGAAGGCGGACCGGTTTCGGCGCATCCGCGGCCAGAAACAGCATGTCCCCGCGACCAAGCAGTTTCTCGGCGCCAACGCCATCGAGAATTGTTCGCGAATCGACCTGACTCATGACGGCAAAGGCGATCCGCGTCGGAAAGTTGGCCTTGATCAATCCGGTGATCACGTCGACGCTCGGTCGCTGGGTCGCGACCACGAGATGGATCCCGGTTGCGCGGGCCATCTGCGCGAGGCGGCAGAGCGTCGGCTCGACTTCATCGGCTGCCGTGAGCATGACGTCGGCTAGCTCGTCGATGATCACGACGAGATACGGCATCAAGGGCAATTCCGGTTGGGTGAGCCGAGCTCGGTTGTACGCGTCGATGTTGCGGCAACCGACCTGCTCGTACCGCTTGTATCGCTCGTCCATTTCGTGGGTGACCCAGCGAAGGACCGAAACGACCTTGTCGACTTCCGTGACGACGGGCCGTAGCAGGTGCGGGATATCGTTGTACCCAGTCAACTCGACACGTTTCGGATCGACCATCAAGAGTCGAAGCTCATCCGGCGTGAATTGGAGAAGTAGCGATGCAATGATGGAGTTGACGCAGACAGACTTGCCCGACCCCGTCGCGCCGGCAATCAGAAGGTGCGGCATTCTTGCCAGATCGGCGCACACGGTCTCGGACGAGACATCCTGACCGAGCGCGACCGCCAGACGCGCGCGGCCACTGAACCTCTGAAACTTCTCCGATTCGAGAAGGTCACGGAGTCCCACGACGGTCGACGTGCTGTTCGGCACCTCGATGCCGACCAACTGACGGCCGGGCACCGGCGCCTCGATCCGGATACTGGGCGCGGCGAGTGCCAGAGCGAGGTCGTTCTGAAGCGCGACGATCTCGCTGACCTTGATCTTGTCGCGTCGCACGACATTTCCCGCCCTATCGCGTCGCTCGCGATAGCCAGGCCTCAGGCCGAATTGCGTCACAGTCGGGCCAGGATTGACCTCGACAACGCGCGCAAACACGTCGAAATCGGCCAGCGCCTCCTCGATCGCGCGAGCCTTCTTCTCAATATCGGACTGGATCGGATCGCCGCCGCCACCGTGACTCAGAAGCGTCAGCGGCGGTAGATGCCAGACCCCCGTCGAGGCGCGCTGGGCCGAAACCGGACCATCGGCCGGTTCCTCCGGTGTGCGCCGGGGACCACGAATCTCCTGATCCGAACCATCGGTATCGCCACGAATTCGCGCTGGCGCCTCGACGGCCGTTGCCCGGTTGCGAATGGGCTCGGGCACAGCCAACCGCGGCTCGCGGCGACGACTCGCCACCAGAACCCGAAGAACGCGCATCGTCGCGCGCCGAACGACACGCGCGCAATCGATCGGACCGATTCCGCTGGCGAATGACAAAGCGCTGACACCCATCCCGAGAAAGACGAGCACCGCGCTCGCCGGCCCCAACAACGATTCGGCGGCCGACAACAGCCCCCAGCCGATCGCGCCGCCACCGCCGCCGCCCCACATCGGTCGCGGATTGCCGGCGGCAGCCTGTGCAATCGCGGCCAGCGAGGCGATCAATGCCAACCAGGCAACGATGGCCGGTCGGCCGAGCCGGTCCGCCGGAATCGGCTCGGGCCGCCAGGCGGATAGACCGAGTCCGACCAAGAGGGCCGGCAGGACGTATCCGATCACGCCGACTCCGCCGCGCGTCAGGTCGTTCAACCACTGAGAGACACTGCCGTGCGGGAACGCGAGCGCAAGGGCGAGCAGTGCTCCGCACAGGAATAGCAGAACGCCGGTCCCGATCGGTCCGAGCGGCCACCGCAGTTCCGGCGGCATCTCGTCCGTTCGCGGCCGGGAGGCGCGCCGCGGAGGAGACATCGCCGTCTTATAAGGGACGCGCCGTTAGATGCCGATCAGGGTTCGGCACGCCGAAAAGCGGTCGCCTTTGTGTACTGGGTGACGCCGAAGCCGACCACTCCCTCGTCGGTCCGGCCAATCAGCCAGTCTTCGACCGTAACGATGTCGCGCGCCAGCCATTCTGTCCGGCGCTGGAACGCTGATTTCCCGCCGGTCGTGCCGCGCAATTCCCAGAAGAGGACGAATTCCTTGACCGATTCCGCCGAGCGAAGGCCCGGCGTCCAGTCTTCGTCCGGCGGCATCCAGGAGCAGAGCACGCAGTCCGGATCGAGAGACGACAGCGCGGCGCGCCAATCGAGCCATCGGACGTTCTCCCACATCTCGACCGGGAGTGACCGGTACTGCGGGAGAGTGAACGCTTCGAGCATGCGCGGCCCGGCATCGGTCGCCACGACGTCGACGCCGGCACCAGAAAGGTACCATGCGAGATCGCCCCGTCCCGCCCCGATCTCGACCACCCGCGTAAATCCACGCTCTCGGAGATACGTCGCCAACTCGTCGATCGCCTCGCGCGTCCAGAGCGTGAATCGACGTGTACGCTGGCACCAATCGTGGAATCCGGACAGCGCGTGCGGGTTCGTTACGATCTCGGCCAGTTCGGCGAATGACGGCAAGCGCCGATCGCGAAAGAGGTCGTCCAACACCGAGGACGCAAGCTGCGCGCCCTCGGACGACTGCGAGCGACTGAGGAAGTTGTACGGCCGAGTTCGCAGGGCGCGGAGCCGGTCGAGGGCCGAGATCAAAACAGATTGAGTTGCCGTGGCGGCTCGACCGGCGGGGGCGGGGCGGGACGCGGCTCCAGGAGCGCCAGGATTCCAGGAAGTTTGGCCATATCGTCGAGCAGCGTCTTGCGTAGCGTCGGCTGATGGAGCGCCGCGGCCGGGTGGTACATCGGAAAGACGGTCGCTGTCCCGACGGTGCTTGGCTGACCGTGGATACGGGAGATTGCCTGACCTGGAAAGAAGCGTCCGAGCGAATAGCGCCCGAGCGTCACGATCATTTGGGGGCGAATCGCCGCGATCTGGCGCGAAAGGAAGTCGCCACAGGCCTCGATCTCCTCCGGCTGTGGATCGCGGTTACCAGGCGGACGGCACTTCACGATGT
Source organism: Chloroflexota bacterium (assembly GCA_004297775.1). Lineage (GTDB taxonomy): Bacteria > Chloroflexota > UBA6077 > FW602-bin22 > FW602-bin22 > FW602-bin22. The sequence continues at coordinate 139,009 of SCUE01000007.1, forward strand.
TGGTGATGAACACGTCCTCGCGCCGCAGGCGGGCGGCGGCCAGGAGTTCACTGAGGAACTGGCCAGCAGGGCCGACGAACGGTCGACCCTGCTGGTTCTCGTGGTGGCCGGGCGCCTCGCCAATCAGCATGACCTTCGGGTGGGCCGGTCCGTCACCGGGTACGGCCTTGAGGCGACCACGGCCAAGCGGGCAGCGCTGACAGGCGCAGATTTCTTCGGCAATTGCCTCGAGCACGGCCGCGATTGTACCTACGGCGAGGGCGGGGAATTGCGCATCCGCGCGTACTGCGCCTTCGCCCAGGCGGTCTTGTCCGGCGACAGTTCGATCGCGACAAGCCCGCTGGCATACGCCTCGTCCTTTTTCTTCTCGAACCAGACGCGGTATTGCTCGCCCTGAAGTTGCGCCACGCGCGCCTCCGCGACCGGTCGACTTCCATCGCGGCCGAGAACTTCGACGATGTGCCAGCCGAAGGCGGTCTGGATCGGATCGCTGACCGCGCCGATCGGAAGGGAGAACGCGGCGTCCTCGAACGGTTTCGTCATCTGGCCGCGCGGGAACCAGTCGAGGTCGCCGCCCTTGTCGCGATTGGAGGTGTCCTTGGAGAGATCTTTCGCGAGCGTCGCGAAGGATTCTCCGTTGCGCAGGCGATCGCGCGCCGCGACCGCCGCTTCCTCAGTTTCCAGAAGAATATGCCTCGCGTGCGCCTGCGGTTCGATCTTCGGCACGTCGCCACTCACTGCGACCTTGAGCCGCTCGGCGACGATCGATGGCCGGAGCACGAGCCGTCGATAGCCGCCCTCGTCCAGCACGCGAATGTTCTGCGCCGCGTTGCGGAACTTCTCAAAGGGGTCGATGGTCGGGATCGGGGTCGCGGCGACCGCCGCGGGCGTCGGCACGGGTGTTTCGGCGAACTCTTTGGTGATCAGCTCGTCTTCGTCGGCGCGCGTCACCGCGATCCCGAGCGCCTCGGCCTCGCGCTCCAGCAGCGCCTGCTCGACCAGTTCATTGACGACGGTCTGATCGAGCGTCTCCCGCTGCGCAAGAAGGCTCTGAATTTGCTGGGCAAAGACGTTTGCGTTGCTGGACTGGGGCGCCTGGGCCGAAAGGCGCTGCATCTGGTCGACGCTCGACTCGATGTTCAAGAGGCGAAAGCCGTAGAGGCGCGAGAACGATTCGAGATCGATCCCGCGACCGCCCACAACTGCGACGGTCTGGGTACCCTTCGTCAGCACCTCGCGGTAGTAGCCGATCGCGGGAACCGTCAGGACGATCGCCGCGAGGACGGCGAATGCGATCAAGAGGTAGCGTCGCGTCCGTTCCTCGCGGGCGCGACGTTCACGAATCGATCGCGCACTCCCTGGCCTGGGTGGTGGCGCGACGGCGTGCCTTCCGGGCGCGGCCCGACTCACGCCAACTTAGCTCGCGGGCGCCGTGTCCGGCTGAGTCGCGGGCGCCTCGGATGGGGCGTCGGGCACCTCGACCGGCGGCTGGTCGGTCGGAGCCGGACCGCGGCCACCGCCGGGCTGGGAGCCATACGGCCCGAAACTGTCACGCGGCGGGAACGGTCGATCGGGAGGCAGGGGCAGCCCTGGAATCGGCGCGACCATGCCGCCCATCAGGCGAATGTGGTCCGACGTGTACGGGAGGAGCGCGATGTGACGGGCGCGCTTGAGTGCGATGGCGAGACGCCGCTGATGCTTTGCGCATGTGCCGGTCCGTCGTGACGGATCGATTTTCGCGCGCTCCGATAGAAATCGGCGCAATCGCAACAAATCCTTGTAATCGATGTAGTCCATCTTCTCGACGCAGAACTGGCACACTTTGCGGCGCGGCGCATACTTGCCACGCGGCCGCATGGGGCGAGATGGTCGCGGGCCGTCGGACGACGGGCCCGACTGCATGGGCGGTGCGAAATTATCTGACATTGCGTTCTCCTAGAAAGGGATGTCGTCGGGTTCGACATCGTCGGCTGGGAAGCTGCCTTCTTCGCGTCCGACCGCGCCGCCCGGCGGCCGGCTATCGAGCAGTTGCATCGTGTGGGCGATCACTTCGGTGCGGTACTTCTTCTGGCCATCCTGGCCTTCCCACGAACGGGTCTTTAGCCGCCCCTCGATGTAAACCTTGCGGCCCTTGGTGATCAGTTGATTACAGGTCTCGGCCAGCTTATCCCAAGCGACGACGTTGAACCACTCGGTCTCGTCGCGCACTTCATTCTCGGGAGTTGTCCAGCGACGGCCCACTGCGACGGAGAAAGATGTGACCGCTGCGCCGCCGGGCGTGTAACGCATCTCGGGATCGCGGCCGACGTTGCCAATGATCATGACTTTGTTGAGACCAGCAGCCATTTCAGTCCCCCGAACGAATCAGCAAATAGCGCATGACGTCTTCCGAAATGGTCAGGTTTCGCTCCAGATCGGTGTTCGAACTCGGCTTGCCCCTAAAGTTGATCTGGATGTAAAGCCCTTCGCGGAAATCGCGAATCGGGTAGGCGAGGCGACGACGACCCCACGGATTCACGCTGACGATCTCGCCGCCTCCGTTCGTGATCCAGCCCTGAACGCGACCGTTGAGGTTCACGAAGTCCTCCTCGGCCGTCGACGGGCGCACGATAAACACCAACTCATAGTCACGCAATGGCCTGCTCCTCTCCACGGGTATGCCGCCGAATACAGCTTTCGCCAGCCGGCAGCGAACGGTCCGGCATGTCGAAATCCCGGACCGAACACGCACTCTACCACGCGAGGTCACCTGGACGCTATTCGAGGTAGTCCTTCAGCCTCTTCGAACGGCTGGGATGCCGAAGCTTGCGGAGCGCCTTTGCTTCGATCTGTCGCACGCGCTCGCGCGTAACGCCGAACTCGCGGCCGACTTCTTCGAGCGTGCGGCCGCGCCCGTCGTCGAGCCCGAAGCGCAGTTGCAGCACGCGCCGCTCCCGGCCCGATAGCGAGTCGAGCACCATCTCGACGTGCTCTTTCAGCAACTGGTTCGTCGCGGCATCCGAGGGGGCCTGGGCAGTGACATCTTCGACGAAGTCGCCGAGTCGGCTATCTTCCTCTTCTCCGATCGGCGATTCGAGTGAGACTGGCTCCTGCGAAGCCTTCATGATTTCGCGGACTCGTTCGGGCGGCACGCCCATCTCGGCCGCGATCTCGTCGGGCGTCGCCTCACGCCCTAATTCCTGTACGAGCCGCCGCGAGGCGCGGATCATCTTGTTGATCGTCTCAACCATGTGGACCGGCACGCGAATCGTGCGCGCCTGATCGGCGATCGCGCGCGTGATCGCCTGCCGGATCCACCACGTCGCGTAGGTCGAGAACTTGTACCCCTTGACGTAATCGAACTTCTCGACCGCGCGAATCAGGCCGATATTCCCTTCCTGGATCAAATCGAGCAGCGACATGCCGCGCCCGATGTACTTCTTGGCGACCGACACGACCAGACGCAGGTTCGATTCGGTCAAGCGCCGCTTGGCGTGCGCCCCGCGCGTGCGGTCTCCAAGATGCTGATATCGCCAGTCCGCGGTCAGCGTGCCGTTCTGGAGCTGGCGCTCGGCATGCTCGCCGCGCTCCATGAGGACCGACAACTCGACTTCAAGGCGCGATGTGAGGAGCGGCACGCGCCCGATTTCGCGCAGATACATCCGCACGGGGTCGTCGATCCCCTCCAGTTCGCTCTCCGGCAAGGACGGCTCGACCTCGACCTCGGGGTCCTCGACCAATTCGGCTGGCGACGGCTCGACCACATCCCAGACGACCGGCTCCGCCGGCAATCCATCGACCGATACCTCGATCGGGACGGCGGCTGGCGCGACGAACTCCCCCATGTCCTTCGTCGCGCCAGCGCCGGTCAGATCGGGAATCGTCACGATTGGTTCATCGTTGTCGCGCGTGGAACCGGACACGAAGGGCTTCCTCCAACCCTGAGTGCCGACGCCCTCGCCATGGCGAAGGACGCCGGATTATACCCATCGCGTGCGACCAATCAACCGGTTGCCGCGATAGCTTCCGGTGCGCGCGTGACTGACGGCTCGCTGGGGACCGAATCGACACTCGTGGCCCGCCGCACGGTTCGCACTGGTCCGAGGCGCCTCTCGTCGTGAATGATCGCGTGCCAGTGGGGTGAGTACCGCGCCAAACCGGTTCGTTCGAGCGTCTTGACACTGTCGGCCAACTCCGCGACGCGCGCCGCTTGTCGCGCCCAGGTCTCCGGGTCGTCCGCGATCGCTTGACCGCGCCGGAATGCGCCGATCAACGCGATCTCCCGTCGGTAATTCAGCATCCGTAGCCGGCAGACACCGGCCTCGGCCTCGGCGATCACGCGATCGTCGGTCGTTTCCTCGAGATCCGCGCCCCAACTCGCGATCCAGGCCGCGTATTCGCCGAGCGGCTCCCCGAGGGCCGACAGGACTTCGTCCAGGTCTTCCGAGAAGCTCGCGCCGAGGAGCGTGTCGCGCAGAGCGGCAAACACGGCACGCGCGTCCTCGCGATAGAAGTCCTCGGCATCGATGTCGCGCAGGACCGCGCGCGCGGCCGGGAAGCGCGCGATCAACTGGAGAACGTACTCCTCCACCGTCAGCCAATCGCGTGTCGTCGGCTCCGACTCCAGGGCGGGCGCGGTTCGATGCGCCCGATTGACCCTTCGAGCGCCGTGCAATCGTTCGCGGATCGCCGCGATGTCGATCGCGGCGCGCTTGGAAAGGTGCACTGCGTACTGATCGACCGCGACCGGATTCGCCAAACCGCGCAGGGCATCCAATACGACGTCGACGGCGCGTGCCCGAGCCTCGACGTCGTCGCCGGCGCGAGCCAGTTCCGCGTCGATCAGGACCTCGACGATTGGACGCGCTTCGGCGACGATGGCGCGGAACGTGTCGGGCGACTCGCGGATCACGTCGTCCGGATCCTTGCCCGGTGGCATACGTGCGATGCGGACGTCGAGCTCGTGGTCGCGCCGAAGCCGAACGATCCCGCGGCGATCGGCCACCGGCGTTGCGGTTTGGCCGTGCGTGGCGCGAACGACCTCTAGCGCCCGCAGTGCGGCCGCGTCGCCGGCCGCGTCGGCGTCGAGTGCCAGCACAAGACGGGGCGCGAGGCGCTTCATGGTCCGAACGTGCTCTTCGGTTAGGGCCGTGCCTAATGCCGCGACGACGTTTTCGATTCTGGCCTGATGGGCGGCCAGCGCGTCGATGTACCCCTCGACGACGACCGCGACGCCCTGGCGCCGAATCTCGGCCCGCGCCCGGTCGATCGCGTAGAGCGCGCTGCCTTTCGTGAACACGGGCGAATCGGACGAATTCAAGTACTTCGGTTGTTCGTCGCCAAGTATTCGCCCGCCAAAGCCGATGACGCGACCACCAGCATCGCGAATCGGGAACATCACCCGTCCGCGGAAGCGATCGTAGTGTCCGCCGCCATCGCGGGGGATGGCGACACCAGCCGTGACAAGCTCCTCGGCACTGAAGCCATCCTCGCCAAGTCGACTGGCCAGGGCATCCCACGCGCGTGGCGCCCAGCCAATCTGAAACGTCTCGATGGTCGCCCGAGTAATGCCGCGGACCTCGAGATAACGGAGCGCCTCCCGACCGTCGCTGGCAAACAGCAGCGACTGAAAGAAGCGCGCCGCGGCCGCGTTCGTATCGTGAAGCCGACGATGCCGATCGTGCTCGACTCGCTGGGATTCTCGTTGACGCAGTTCAATGCCAGCGCGCGCGGCCAGAGACCGCAGCGCCTCCGTGAAATCGACGTTCTCACTGCGCATGACGAACGAGAACACATCGCCACCGAGTCCACAGCCGAAGCAGTGCCAGTTTTCGCGATCGGGGAAGACATAGAATGAAGGGGACTTCTCGCCGTGGAACGGGCAGAGCCCCTTCAGATTGCGGCCCGACTTCTGCAGTTTGACGCGCGTCCCGATGACATCGACGATCGGCACGCGTTCCTTGATCTGTTCGAGGGAGCCTTCGATTGCCACGTCACACCCCCAGACCGGCGTACAGCACGCCGAGCGCCACGCCGTTATTCAGGCCGTGAGCAACTACCCCTGGAACAACTGATCGACTGCGATCATAGAGGAAGGCTAGGCCGAGGGACATGATGACGATCGGCACGATCGCGGCGAGGTTCATGTGGATCGCCGCGAATAGGAGCGAACTGCCGGCGTAGGCGATGACTCGTCCGTGTCGCGCGCGCAGGGCGGTGAAGATCCAGCCGCGAAAGAAGCTCTCCTCGCAAATGGGCGCGACGACCGACGCCATCAGCCAGATCCCAATGAATTGCGACGGGGCGGCCGAGCGAACCGCGTCGAATTGTCGGGCTTGGTTTTGGTCGATGCCGAGCCCACGCATCGCGCCACCAACGAGACCAGCCAGCGCAAAGATCACGAATCCGCCGACGACACCTCGGATCACGCGATTGCCCAGATGCTCCGAGGTCAGACCGATCTCCTCCCAGGTCAACGCGCCTGGTCGCACCGCTCGCCAGATGAGCACCGCCATAAGCCCGACCTGCGTCGCGAGCATCGCGGCGACGAGCGCCGGAAGCGAGAGCAACGGACCGGTCGTGCCATCGCGATCGAATCCACCGCTGGCGAGGACGATCGGCAACGAGAGACCATTGCCGACCACGAATACGGCCGCGAGCGCGCCGATCAGCGTGCGCGGCGCAAAGACCGACTCGCGCGCAATGGCGGCATCGAGGCCGGGCAAAACGATGTAGCCCGCCAGACCCACGATCGCCACGGCCAGCGCAAACGCCACGGTCGCCGCCAAGAAAATCGTCGCGGGGCCGCCTTGCGCGGCGTTGGCCACAAGGTCGCCGCGCGCATACATCGCGGCGCCGGCCGCCAGCGCGATCGCGCCGGCCACGGCCGCCAGCCACCCGCCAATCGACGACAGGTGACGAATGCGCCGCGCGCGACGCTCCGGCCGGCTGAGTGCCACCTGGAGAATCGGCTCTTAGCTGAGAACGGACCAGAGTCGGGGAAAATAGATGCGCTGAAAGACGTTCAGCGCATACCGGTCGGTCATTCCGGCAATGTAGTCGAGGACGACGCGTTCGATCGGCTCACCCCGGGGATTCGCCGCAAACTCGGCCGGCATGTCCGCGGGATGGGCGCGGAAGTGTTCGAACAGCAGGCGCAGCATCTCCGTCGCGCGCCCAACGTCCTCTTTCGCGTCCGAGTTGATGTAAACGTTGCTGAACATGAAGTCCCGGAGAACATCGACCGCGTCCCGCACGCGCTCCGTCATGCGTACCGTGACTCGACCTGATTCGGCCGCGCAGTCCATCTCCGCGCGCAACGACTCATATGCCGGCCGCGTTTGGTCAATGCACTCCTCGTCAGATCGGCAAACCGTCCAGCTCGCCGCGATGATGTCGCGGACGAGGGTATCGACCCGTGCCGAATGCCGTCGGCCCAGGACGTCGATCGCCACCGAAGGCAGGTCCGACTCACGCAAGATGCCGGCTCGGACCGCGTCGCCGATATCGTGGTTCAGATAGGCGACGGCGTCTGCGATCTTGCAGACCTGCCCTTCGAGGGTAGACGCGATTCCCCAGCCGGTGCCGGTGACGCTCTCACGCGGCTTGGAATGCTTGGGGATGCTCTCGCGTGTCTCCCACATGAGGTTCAATCCCTGGCCATCCTTCTCCAGGAGATCGACGACGCGCAGCGATTGGTGATTGTGACGAAATCCGCCTGGCGCGATCTTGTCGAGCGCATCTTCGCCGGCGTGGCCGAACGGCGGATGTCCGAGATCGTGCGCCAATGCAATCGCCTCGGTCAGGTCCTCATTCAAGTTCAACCCGCGCGCAATCACGCGCGCAATCTGCGCCAGTTCGATCGTGTGGGTCAGGCGCGTCACATAGTGATCGCCCAGCGGAGCGATGAACACCTGCGTCTTGTGCTTCAGCCGTCGGAATGCCTTCGAATGGACGATGCGATCTCGATCACGCTGAAAATCCGTCCGAATCGGGCACGGTTCCTCGGCGCGCGCGCGCCCCCGACTGAACTGTGCTTTCGCGGCGAGCGGCGAAAGAAGCAGTTCGCGACGCTCCGCTCGAAGGCGAGGCTCGGTCGATGAAACCATATCGGACACGGCGGCACTATATCCCAGCGGCACCGTGGATCCGCGACGCGATGGAGAGGCGGAGGGAAAGCGACCGGGGCTCGAGCCGCTCGCCCTCCGCCGCGTTCGCTAGGCGCCCGTCCGGCGACGAATCGCCGTGCCAGCCGCGAGCGACAGCGCTCCGATTCCGGCGATGCCAAGCCCGACCACCGTCAACGGATCACCCGTCTTCGGCAGCGCCGCGCCGGACACAACCTGGACCTTGAATGTTCCCACCATTCCCTGTGCGCGGTGATTCCCCACCGGGCACCACATGTCGTAGTCGCCAGCGTCGGTGAAGGTGAACTCACCTGACCCAGAGGTTCCACCGGCAACGTTACCCGCACCAGCTACGACCTCGTATGTGACGTTCGTGCCCTTGCCAATCGCCACGTCATGCGGCCTTACGCCTTTGTTGACGAGGTTGAACTTGACCTTCTCACCCGCCCTCACCGTAATGGCATTCGGCGCAAGGCTGAAATCCATCAGATCGACGTTGACAGTTTGATCGGCTACGGCCGATCCGGCGCTCAGGCCACCAACCACGAGACCGAGCACGATAAATCCACGAGACAAGCTACGCGCGAACATTGATCCTCCCATCGGAATCTGAGCAAAGAAGCCCCGCGCGATATACGCGCGGGATCTCGTCTTGGATCTATGCGGCGACTAACGGTCGCGCACCGCGGGCGCGATCGCCGCTTGCGCCGCCGCGAGTCGCGCCACCGGCACGCGGAACGGCGAACACGACACGTAGTCGAGTCCGATCTCGTGGCAGAACTCGACCGAGCTCGGGTCGCCACCGTGCTCGCCACAGATACCGACTTCGAGATCGGCGCGAGTTGCGCGACCGGACTCGACAGCCATCCGCATCAGCTTGCCAACGCCCTTTCGGTCGATTGACTGGAACGGATTCACCGGCAGGATTCCTCGCTCGACGTACTGAAGAAGGAACTTGCCTTCAGCGTCGTCACGACTGATCGCGAAGGTTGTCTGAGTCAAGTCGTTCGTGCCGAACGAGAAGAACTCGGCATGCTCCGCGATCTCATCGGCCGTCAGCGCGGCACGCGGAACTTCGATCATTGTCCCAAACTTGTATTCGAGCTTCCGGCCGCGCTCCGCCTGGACTTGGCGCGCGACGCCTTCAAGTTCATCGCGCGTCACCTTCAGTTCGTTCACGTGGCTGATGAGCGGAATCATGATCTCGGGATGCACGACGACGCCCTCGGCCGACACGTCCGCCGCGGCCTCTAGGATCGCACGAACCTGCATGCGCACGATGCCCGGGTATAGGATGCCGAGTCGGCAGCCACGCAATCCGAGCATTGGATTCGCCTCGCGCATGGAGCCCACCGTGGCGAGCAGTGCCTCCTTTTCGTGATCCGGGTGCCCTTTCGCCTTCGCCTCAGTCACATCCACGAGCAAATCGTCGTAGTGGGGCAGGAACTCGTGAAGCGGCGGGTCGATCAGGCGGATGACCACTGGGTGGCCATCCATCGCCTTGAAGATGCCGCGGAAATCGTTGCGCTGGATCGGCAGCAGCTCGGCAAGCGCGCGCTCGCGCTCCTCGTCCTTCTCGGCGAGGATCATCCGGCGTACGATCGGCAGCCGCTCCTCTTCGAAGAACATGTGCTCTGTCCGGCACAGGCCGATACCCTGCGCGCCGTACTCGCGCGCCTTTTCGGCGTCACGCGGGTAGTCGGCGTTTGCCCACACTTTGAGTCGCCGCAATTCGTCGGCCCAACCCAAGAGCTTCTTCAAATCATCCGACATAGTCGGTTCGATCAACGGCACCGCGCCGAGAATAACCTCACCGGTCGTGCCGTTGATGGCAATCTCATCGCCCTCGTGCACGGTGACGCCATCGATCGTGAAACAACGGTTTGCGGCATCGACGCGCAGCGCCTCGCAACCGGCCACGCACGGCTTGCCAATTTGACGCGCAACGACCGCTGCGTGGCTGGTGGCGCCGCCACGCGCTGTCAGAATCCCCTGGGAGACGATCATGCCGTGAACGTCGTCGGGGTTGGTCTCCTGCCGGACGAGGACCACGCGATCGCCGGCTTTGGCCATTTCTTCGGCGCGATCCGAATCGAACACCGCCTTACCGACCGCGGCGCCAGGTGACGCATTCAGGCCGCGGGCGATGACATTGACCTTTGCTTTCGGATCGATCTGGCGGTGCAACAGTGACTCGACGTGTGTCGGCTCGACTCGACGAACAGCCTCGGTCTTGTCGATCAGACCCTCTTCGGCCATCTCGACCGCGATGCGGACCGCGGCCGCGGCCGCGCGCTTGCCCGAGCGAGTCTGGAGCATATACAGGCGACCTCGCTCGACGGTGAACTCGAGGTCCTGCATATCCTTGTAGTGCCGCTCCATTTGGTCGGCGATCTTGACGAACTGCCGGTACACCTGGGGCAGATCGCGCTCCATCGAAGCGATCGGCCGCGGCGTGCGGATGCCGGCGACGACGTCTTCGCCCTGGGCGTTGATGAGATACTCGCCGTAGAGGACGCGCTCACCGGTGTTCGGATCGCGCGTGAAGGCGACGCCCGTACCGGAATCGCCACCCATGTTCCCGAACGCCATCGTCTGCACGTTGACACCGGTGCCAAGATCGTGCGGAATCTTGTGAAAGTTCCGGTAGGTGATGGCACGGTCGTTGTTCCATGAGCGGAATACCGCTTCGATCGCCAGGCGCAATTGATCGAGCGGCTCCGATGGAAACGGCCGATGCGCCTCGCGCTCCACGATGGCGAGGTAATCCTCGGCCACGCTCTTCATATTTGCCGCGGTCAGGTCGGTGTCGTACTTCGCGCCGTGCTTATCCTTGGCCGCCTGCAGCGCAAGCTCGAATTTCTCGGACGGGATATCCAGGACGATCTTGGAGAACATCTGGATGAACCGGCGAAACGAGTCGTAGGCGAAGCGGTCGTTGCCAGTCGCGGCGATAACGCCTTTCAAGGTCTCCGCGTTCAGGCCAAGATTCAGGACCGTATCCATCATTCCCGGCATCGAGTCGCGCGCGCCAGAGCGCACGGACACGAGCAGCGGGTTCGTAGGGTCGCCGAATTCCTTGCCCGCCCGGGCCTCGACATCCTTGAGACCGGCTTGAACCTGGTCCCAGAGGCCTTCCGGAAACATCCGGTCAGCCGCGTAGTAGGCGATGGACGCCTCAGTCGTGATCGTCAGACCGGGAGGTACCGGCAGACCGGCCTTCGTCATCTCGGCGACGCCCGCGCCCTTGCCGCCAAGAAGCGATCGCATTGACGCGTCGCCCTCGGTAAACAGATAGACCCATTTCTTCACCATTGCCGTGTCGTGCTCCCCTTACATGTCCAGCTTCTCCCGCAATGCGGGAACCAGATCCGAAATCGCGACGCGCACTTGAGTCATGGCGTCGCGATCACGAATCGTAACGCAGTTATCCTGCAACGAGTCGAAGTCGACGGTGACGCAGAAGGGCGTTCCGATCTCATCCTGGCGTCGATAACGACGGCCAATCGACTGCGCATCGTCATACGCGACCATCCAGTGGCGTCGAAGATCCGCCCAAATACCCTTCGCGAGCGGCGTCAGAGTTTCCTTGCGCGATAGCGGCAGGATCGCGACCTTGAAGGGCGCAAGCGCCGGATGGAACTTGAGGACGACTCGTGTGCCCTCTTTGTCCGGCTCCTCGTGATACGCATCGAGCAAGAACGCGAGGACCGATCGATCCACGCCGGCCGACGGCTCGACGACGTGCGGGAGGTATCTTTCGTTCGCCTCGTCGTCGAAATACGACAGATCCTCGCCGCTCGCGGCTTGGTGGCGCCCGAGATCGAAATCGCCACGCATCGCGATGCCCTCAAGTTCCGATTCGCCGAACGGGAACGCGTACAAGATGTCCGTCGTGCCGCGCGAGTAGTGAGCGAGTTCCTCCGTGGGTTGTTCATAGAGCGAGAGATGTTCCCGCCGAATCCCGAGTCCGACGTACCAGTCGACTCGATCCTGAATCCACTGGCGGTAGGCAGTCTCGGACTGTTCCGGCCGCGTGAAGTACTCGACCTCCATCTGTTCGAATTCGCGATCGCGAAAGATGAACTTCCCCGGCGTGATCTCGTTCCGGAAGGTCTTGCCGATCTGCGCGATGCCGAACGGCAGCTTCTTGCGCGCCGTCGCTTGCGCGTTGCGGAAGTTGACGAAGATCCCGGCCGCGGTCTCGGGCCGCAGATAGGCGACCGACGCCTCATCTTCGACCGGACCGATGAACGTCTTGAACATGAGATTGAAGCGACGCTCCGCCGTGACCTCACCGCCGCAGAACGGGCAGCGTCCGGCGTTCAACTCGTCTGACCGACTCCGCTTCCGACACTGCTTGCAGTCCACGAGCGGATCGGTGAACGTCTCGACGTGCCCGGACGCGTGCCAGGCGCGCGGCGACATGATGATCGAGGAGTCGAGCCCGACCACGTCGTCGCGGCGCTGGACGATCGCACGCCACCAGGCATCCTTGACGTTTCGCTTCAGTTCAACGCCGAGCGGACCGTAGTCCCAAAAGCCGCCGAAGCCGCCGTAGATCTCGCTGGACGGAAAGACGAAGCCACGCCGCTTACACAGGTTGACAATCGTTTCGAGGTCGGCCAACCGAACCGCTCCAGACCGAGAAAATGAGCCGCGCCGCTAACGTTGTAGCGAACTGACAAGCGCGGCGTACTTTTCCATCAGCACGCGAGCGCCATCCGCCGACACCGATTCGGCCACGACGTGGAAGATGGGCCGATCGACGTCAGGCAGCACCAGGACCCACTCCTGTCCAAGGTCGATCTTCACGCCGTCGATCAACTGAGTCCGTTGATCCTGGAATTGCTGCGAGAGCATGCGCATGACCTTGCCTTTGTCGTCCCACGAGCACGGCACTTTCGTTTGAGCCGTGAAGTAGCTGGGTAGTCCGGCCAGAACCTCGGACAGGCGCGCCTGGTGCACGCTCAGCAGTTCATACAGCTTCGCGGCGGCGTACATCCCGTCCATCGACGGCAAGAACGCCGGGAAGATGATGCCGCCATCGCCGTCGCCGCCGATCATGATTCCATCGACCGCCGACGCGGCCATAAGCGATTGGGCACTGGCTCGCGTCCGGATGACGCGGCCGCCGTGCCGCTCGGACAGCGTGTCGAACAGGCGCGGAGCGGTCACCGGTACGGCCACGGCGCCGGTGTTCCCGGATCGCCACATCAGATCGCACACCGCCGCGAGGAGCCGCCAGCCCGGAACAATGGCGCCGCGGTCGTCCACGACGTAGATCTTCTCGCCGCCCGCGTCGATCCGAATCGCGAGTGACGCCTCGACCACCGAACTGATGCGCGCGAGTTGCTGCATGATCGCGCCGAACTCGTCGGGCGAATGCGCCAACCGCGACTCGTCGACCGAGCCGTTCAGGGTAACCGGGCTGACGCCGAACTCATTGAGAACACCCGGCAAGATCGTCGACACCGTCGAGTGTCCGTAGTCGATCGCGAGCGTGTGCTTGGGTGAAGTCGGGATCGCCAACGCACCGATCAACGCTTCGACGTACGTCTCGCTCAGACCCGGCTCTTCGCGGATGAGACCGATCTCGTCGAGATAGGCACGCCGGTAGTCTTCACGGAAGAACGAGCCTTCGATCTTTCGCTCGGCGACACGATCGATGTCGAGTCCGCGGCGATCGAGGAACTTGATGTCGACGACACGGTCGTCGAATGGCGATACGCGGACATGGATGCCACTGGCGTACGCCCCGTGCCGCGTGATGAAGCGCGCTACCGGGATCGGCTGCGCTTTTATGTCGAGTACATTGACGCCCGACGATGGCAGTCCCGCGATCATCGCGCGCTTGATCATGCGCGAAGCGCGGTGGGAGTCTCGGTTGACGACGACCGTCGCGCCGCGACCGAGGGTGGAGGCGTAGGCTGCGCCGAGCTTGGCCGCGAATTCGGGAATGATCTCGATATTGACGAGCCCGGAGACGCCCCAGCGGCCGAAAATCGCCCGCCGACCCTGGCTACCCCAGATGATGCTGCGGGTGATCGTGGCTCCCGCCTCGATCTCCTTATTCGGCCAGACTTTGACGTTCGGCTGCACGATCGCGCCTTCGCCAATCGTCGTGCCATCGCCGATGACGGTCCCTTCGAACACCATCACCTTACTCTTGATCGAGCATTGGCGCCCGATGATCGAACCGCGCACCTCGGCGCGCTCGCCGATGTACGAATTGCGCCAGATCACGGACCGATCGACCTGGGCGCGCGAATCGATGATGGCGTCATCGCGGATCACGGTTGGCCCGCGAATGACGACACCTCCCTTTATCTTGCAGCCATCGCCGAGCCAGATCGGGCCGTAAAGCTGGGCGTCCGGCGCGATCTCGACCGAATCGGACTCGACCCAGATCTTCTCACCGATCTGCCGGCCAATCGGCTCCACGTTGACGCGTCCAGACAGGACGTCAGCATTCGCCCGCAGGAACTCCGGAATGTTGCCGACATCGCACCAGTAGCCTTCCGCGACGTAACCGAAAAGCGCGTCGTCGTTCTCAAGCAGCTTGGGGAAGACATCGGAACTGAAATCGACCGATTTGCCGGACTCGTAGTAGTCGAAAATCGACGGATCGAGGACATAGATGCCGGTATTGACAGTGTCCGAGAAAACTTCTCCCCAGCCAGGCTTCTCGAGAAACTGTCGAATCTTGCCGCGTTCGTCTGTGATGACGACGCCGTATTCGAGCGGATTCGGCACATGATAGAGAGTCAGAGTTGCCTTGGCGCGGTTCGCCTTGTGCGACTCGATAATCTTGCCCAGGTCGAAATCCGTCAATGCGTCACCCGAAATGACGAGGAAGGTGTCGTCGAGCTGGTCCTGCGCCAGTTTCACGGAGCCGGCCGTGCCGAGCGGTACCTCCTCGACTGAGTAGCTGATCTTCATTCCCAGGGCGGATCCGTCGCCAAAGGCATCCTGAATGACCGAGGCGAGGTACTGAACGGTCACGATCACTTCGGTGATCCCGTGCCGCTTCAGCAGATCGAGGACGTGCTCCATAACCGGCTTGTTGACGATTGGCACCATCGGCTTGGGCCGATTGACGGTCAAGGGGCGCAGCCTGGACCCCTCGCCGCCTGCCATTACCACAGCTTTCACGGGCGTCTCCGGCCTACGCTCTTCGGCCGCCAGTATACTGGAGCATCTCGATGGCAATCGCGAATTCCCAATCGTCGCGGATCTCAGCGGGTCCGGAACGAGAACCCCAGCGCCGCGGTCGCGCCTGCTGGGCTGAGATCGATCTCGGTGCCATCGCGTTCAACTGTCAGGCGCTCTGTCGCGAGATTGGTCCGTCGACCGAATTGATGGCGGTCGTAAAGGCGAACGCCTACGGGCACGGGATCTCCGGGATCGCCGAGACGTTGGTGACGGCCGGAGCGTCGCGGTTCGGTGTCGCGTGCGTTGAAGAAGCGGTCGAACTGCGAACAGCCGGTGTCGACGCCCCGATCCTTGTGCTCGGCTACGTTCCGCCGTGGGAAGCGGACCGCGTCGTGCGGCTCGACCTGACCGTTGCGCTGGCGACGCGTGAACTGGCCGTTGCGCTCGACGCCGCGGCCCGAAGAATCGGGCGACGAGCGCTCGCCCACCTCAAGATCGATACCGGCATGAGTCGTTTCGGCGTTCTGTCCTCCGAACTGGTGCCGTTCGCGGGAGTGGTCGCGGCGCTCTCCGGGATCGAGGTCGAGGCCGTCTTCACACATCTCGCGACCGCCGACGAGCCGGAACTGCCGCTCGCCAGCGAGCAACTTCGAGAATTCGATCGAGCCTGCGCGGACTTGGCTCGGCACGGCTTGATGCCGCCGAAGCGTCACGCGCTCAATAGCGCGGGGGCCTTCTCGTTTCCCGAAGCGCGATTCGACATCGTGCGTTCGGGTCTGATGCTCTATGGCTTGTCACCCGCGCCCATACCGAGCGTTCCGCCGCTACGGCCAGCGTTGACGCTCCGAGCGCGCATCGCGCGCCTGCGGCGCCTGGAGCCCGGCACGTGCGTCGGGTACGGATGCGCGTTTCGTGCCGGTCGCCCGACCGATCTCGCGCTGTTGCCGATCGGATACGCCGACGGCCTGAGCCGCGCACTGTCGAACCGCGGCGCGGCGCTCGTCAACGGCCGGCGCGTGCCGATGGTGGGACGCATCTCGATGGACCAGTGCACGATCGATGTGACGGACGCGGGACCGCTTGCCGAAGGAGATGTCGCGACGCTCCTTGGCTCGGACGGCGACGAAACGATTGACGCGGTCGAGATGGCGGGCTGGCGCGACACGATCCCCTATGAAGTACTAACCAGCCTGTCGATCCGTATCCCGCGCCTCTACACGCGCGATCGTCACACGGTGACGGTCGCCGAGAACGGCGCGATTGTCAATAACGATTCGTCCAGCTATTGACACTGGCCGGATGGCCACGTACACTGCCGACGACAACTGAAGAGTAGCGGCCGAGTCGATGGCGCGTTTCGCCATCGAACGGGGGAACCATCGAGTGGACTTTGCTGTTCGCTCAGGGGTGTATCCGGGAGAATCCCGGTAGGTCAACTCTTTTCGACCGAACCCGACAGCTAACCCCGCAGGCGTGGAAAGAGGGAGACGCGTAGCCCAACCGGAGGCGCGATCGACCTCCGGTTTTTTTGTTGCCCATGCGCCTGACCGGCCGCGATTAACAACGTCGGCCGTGGCATTCACTAGGCTGGCGCCATATTCGCTGGTCAATTGCTGTCGGGGGTCTCGGTGTCACGTCAAGGACACGTGTGTAAGGCCCTCAGAGCGCGTGAGGTGGTCCGCCTGACAACCACAGGTCACGGGCAGACGGCATGCCAGGTTCTCCTTCCTACTCTGGGAAGCCGATCATTCTCGGTCGGCCGCGTCGGGTCGCGGGCGCGACATGGCGGTCGATGTGAGTAAGAGTGTGAAAGTCTGCGAGGTGGCGAGCGCTTGCCACAGAGCGCGGATAGGTCCCCGAGGTGAAGGTGTAGACAGGGGCCGCCAGTGTTTGGCGGCCCCTGTCTACACGTCAGGCCGGTAACAATCCCGATTAGCAGTTGTATGTGGCGAACTCGAGTGGTACGATGGCAGTGTCATGGCAGCCGTTAATCCAGTCACGACTCATTCACCGCCGCCGGCGCGTATCGAACCGCCGCCGCCACGGCCCCCGGCCCCTCCACAGGTGGTCGCTTCCCGCCCCACTCCGCCGCCACAACAGGCGCCAGTCGTGCGCCAGGCCGAACCGCGAGCCGAAACGAATGTGTCGGCGGCGATCGGCGGCAATGTGGACGTTCGCGCCTAAGCGATTCCGAACCCGCGGCGCGAATCGCTTACGCCGGATGAGCGCTTTCGTCGCGATCGGAATCGGCTGATCGAGTTTCGGCCGGTCGTGATTCGGCAGTCTGACCTTGCGCGGGCTTGGCGGACGGACCGGCCGGGCGGCGAATTGACGATTTCGTTGGTCGTTCTCGAGTCGACAACGGATTCAGGTCGACCTTGAAACTATCCTTCAATTCGTCGATCTGCCCGATCGTCCCGCGACGCACTTCCTCGATCTCACCGACGCTCTCCTTGAACTCGCGGCTCGCCTTACCGAGAGAGCGGCCGATTCCAGGAAGTCGCTTCGGTCCAAAGACGACGACGGCCAGGACGAGGATGATGATGAGTTCGGTTGTACCCAGGCCGAATGGCATCGCCGCTTAGCCCGAAACCGATTCAGGTCGCGGCTGGCGCATACTTGGCCGCGAGGTCCTCGGCCGGTAATCCGGCCCGAGCCAGACCTTGCACGATCGCCGTCCAATCCTCGTCGTAGAGGGGAATGCCATCACGGCGGCGGCGCGCCTCCTCGCGGTGCTCCAATTCTCCGGGAACGAGGACTTCTTTGAAGCCTTCCGCAGGTGGAATCGAGCGTACCTGTCGCCAGATTGAATCGGTGCGATCCTTCAAGGCATCGGTTCCACCGAGGAACGCCGGATCGATCGCCAACATGAAGAACGACTGTCCGGCGTGCTCCCGGTCGACATCTCCCTGGCGCACCTCGGTGCCGACCGTCGATGCCGCCAATCCGGCCGTCAGTAGGTCGACCAGCACGCCGAGTCCGTAGCCCTTGTGGGCGCCGAACGGCAGAAGAGTACCCTTCATGGCGGCCGCCGCGTCGGTGGTTGGGCGCCCCTCGGCATCGACCGCCCAACCCACGGGTATCGGCTGCCCTCGCCGGACTGCTTTGTGCACCTGGCCGTGCGCCGCGACACTCGTCGCGATATCGAGCACGATCGGCGCCTCGACGCCACCTGGCACCGCGTACGCGATCGGATTGGTGCCGTGGAGCGGCTTCGAGCCGCCGAACGGAGCAACCGACGGACCGGCGTTGCACATGCAGAGGCCGACCATGTTCTGGCTCAGCGCCATGGCCGCGTAGTATGAGGCTGCCCCGAAGTGATTGCAGTTGAAGGCGACTGCCACGCCGACGCCGCGCCTCACGGCGTCTTCCATCGCGCGCCGCATCGTCGCCTCGCCAATGACCGGTCCGGCCGCGCCGTTGCCCTTCAGGACGTTCGGCCGAATCGTCTGGATCGCGCCCTGTGCATCGATTCGCCCGGCCGCGATGGAATTGCAGATTCCCGGGAGGATCGAAATGATCCCGTGGCTGTCGAGGCCACGCAGCGACGCGAACATAATGGCATCGGTACAGGATCGTGCCTGTTCGGGCGGCAGGCCGCGACCGGTCAAGCTCTCGGTGCAGAGCCCACGGGCATTCGCTTCGGAGAGTTTCAGCATGCCGGCCAGTATATGCGCGCGCGTCCTATACGAGAGTGCGATGTATCCTCGTCACAAGTGAATGCGCGACCTCGCGTCCGTCCGCTCGAACCGATCTGGACCAAACGCGATGGCGAAGACATCCTCGTCTTGCGCGATCACGATGGAGTCCTTGAAGCGCCAGTGGCGGTTCCCGCGATCGTCGGGCTCATCCTGTCACTGGCCGACGGCACGCGCGACATCGCCGAAATCGCCGCAGTCCTCTCACGGGAGACGGGCGAGACCCTGCCGATCGAGGCAATCGAGGATCTCATACGGCAGTTGGAAGAGGGTCTGATCCTGGAATCCGACGCGGTTGTCGTGGCGCGCCAGCGCGCCCTCGCGGAGTTTCGCTCGCGTCCGCGACCGATGAGCCACGTCGGCGCCATCTACCCGGGCGACCTCGTCGCGTTACGGGCGACCATCGACGCGCATGGCCGCGGCGTGATGGAACCGAGGGCAATTCGCGACGCGGAGATTCGCGGAATCATCGCGCCGCACATCGACTTTGCGCGCGGTGGTCCCGTCTACCACCGCGTCTTTGGTCGCGCGAGTCAGGCACTCTCGATCGCCGACGTACTCGTGATCTTCGGTACCGATCACGCCGGCAGTCCCGGCGCGATCACGCTGACTGATCAGGACTTCGAGACTCCGTTTGGAACCTTCTCGACCGACCGGACGATCGTGAGCGCGATCCGCGACGCGATCGGCGCCGATCATGCGGCCGCGGAGGAACTCCATCATCGCGGCGAGCACTCGATCGAACTTGCGCTCGTCTGGGCCGCGAGCGCCCTGAATGGCCGACGTCCGACGATCGTTCCGATCCTCTGTGGATCGTTCCACCGATACGTCGGGCGCGAATCGGACCCAGCCGCGGACGCCCGACTCGCCGCGGTCATCGCGACGTTGCGGACGGCGCTCGACGGGCGTCGCTGGCTCGCGATCGCGGCGGCCGATCTGGCCCACGTCGGACCGGCCTTCGGCGACGCGGAGCCGCTCGACCACGATCAGAAAGACGACCTACGCCTGCGCGACGAGGCAATGCTCAATCACGTGTCGTGGGGCGCTCATCATCGCTTCTTTACGGCGCTACGCGATGAAGGCGATCGAAGCCGGGTGTGCGGGTTGCCACCGATCTACCTCACCCTACGGTTGCTCGATGACGCGCGAGGAGAAGTCGTGGCCTACGATCAGTGTCCGGCCGACGCCGATGGAACGAGCGTGGTGTCGATCGCCGGAGCGCTGCTCTGGTGAGTCGATCAGGCCGATAATCCACCGAATGAGCTTGCGACGGCGCGCACTCGTGGTCCTCGCCTTCATCGCTGGGCTGATTGCGCTCGGCGGCGCGCAGTTCATCGCGCCGGACGAGGCCGAGGCCCAGACCCGAGTTCGCCCGCGAATTTCGTGGTTCTCGTCTCTGCCGCGAAACCTGGTCGATCGCAGTCGAATCCTGACCGATCAGGCCGAGCCAACGCGCATCGCGATGCAGTCTGAGCCGCTGGTGTTCTTCCGTGGCGACACCTTGTCGCGCCAGAGTAACCCCGATCCGGTCGCGACGCCAGTTGAGCCGGGAATGACATTTGAAGATAGAGTGACGTTCGTTCCGTCGAATGATGTCCGCAACGCCGTCATTCGCGTACATCAGCCGGACTACGGATCGTCGACCGACGACTGCCACGTCGTCATCACGGACGTTTCATACAGCGTCGCGCCTGAGGTATACGTTCCAGTCGGCGAGCCTGTGCCCGTCGGCGGCGCGACTGAACTCGACCTCGGTTTTCTACCACAGGCGAGCGCTCCGTACCGAGTCACCATTCTGTCCCAAGTGCCAGTCGCATCGCAGATCGCGGGGTCGAGAACGACGCCGAAGGTCTACACGAGCGTGATCCGATTGGGCCACCGCATCCCGAGCCGTTCGTCGAAACTCGCCCCGGGCGCGCCGCCGACGCCAACTCCGGTGTCGCATACATGCTCTGGAGAGAAGGGCGGCCGTGGATTCTCGAGTTTGACTCGCGCGGTTGTCGTTCGCACGGCGATCGATCCGCGCACCTGGGCAATCAAGAACGGTCGAGCCACCCCGACGGCAATCGCCGGCCGCTAGGCTTCCCGAGCGCTCTCCGGTCGCGAAGGGCTCGTATACACTGCCCATCGCCGCGACGGGAGAGACCCGGCGAGTCAATCACGCTGTCGGCACGATGGGAGAGACGATGGCACGCCTGAAAGTCGTTCGCGTCGGCCAGCCGCTGCCTGCAGCGCTCGCCGCGCCCGAGATAGCCAAACTCGCCGCCGTTGGCGCCGATCTCACGATGCATCCGTACAGTGGCGAGGCTGACCTGATCGCGGCCGCGCGAGACGCCGAGGCGATCATCAACGCCGGCGGACGGTTTCCTGCCAGCGTCATCGATAGTCTCGATCGCTGCCGCGTGATTGTTCAGGGATCGGTCGGATACGATGCGATTGATGTCGAAGCCGCGACGACCAAGGACATCCTGGTTGCCAATCTCTTCGACTACTGCATCGAGGAAGTGGCCGAACACGCGATCACGCTGACGCTCGCACTCGGACGACGGTTGAATTTCATGCAGGAGGTCGTTCGAAATGGCCTGTGGCGGCGCGACTGGAATCTGATGCGTCAGCGACTCGGACCGGTCGAACGCTTGTCGACGCAGACTCTCGGAATCGTCGGATTCGGCAACATCGGCAAGCTCGTGGCGCGCAAGTCGCGCGGAATGGGATGGCGTATCCTGGCCGCCGATCCGTTCGTCGCTCCCGCGGTCGGTCACGAGCACGGCGTCGAGATCGTGCCGCTTGAGGCTCTCTTGCGTGAGTCGGACTTCGTGACGCTGCACGTGTTCCTCAACGCGCAGACGCGCCACATGATCGGCGCACCGCAGTTGGCCATGATGAAGCCGAGCGCCTATCTGGTCAACACGTGTCGCGGACCGATCATCGATGAGCCGGCTCTGAGTGAGGCGCTTCGCGCCGGGACGATCGCCGGCGCCGGGCTCGACGTGTTCGAAGTCGAGCCCATCGAGGCGGCGAACCCACTACTCGAAATGGAGAACGTCATTCTGACGCCGCACACGGCCGTGTACTCGCGCCTGGCGCTCGAGCTGAACCGAACGCAGCCGTTCGACGAAGTCGCGCGCGTGTTGAGCGGACGATGGCCACGCGGACTCGTCAACCGGAAGCTGCGCGAACGGCTCGCATTGACGGATGGCTAGCGCGGCCAACGGTATCGACCTGCGCGAACGGTGGGTCGCGATCGCGATCGTTGGCGTCCTGACCGGACTGCTCAGCGGCCTCTTGGGCATCGGCGGCGCGGCCATCCTCGTTCCGGGTCTCGTCGACGTGCTCGGCATGAGTCAGCACCGCGCGAGCGGAACGTCGCTCTTCGTCATCATTCCCACAGCCGTCGTTGCCGCGATCGTCTACGCGCTCGGCGCGCAGATGGATTGGCCACTCGTGGCCTTGTTCTCCGTCACGGCCGTCGTTGGCGCATTACTGGGGACGGTGCTCAACGCGCGTATGTCGGCTGGCTTGCTCCGGCGCCTGTTCGGAGCATTCCTCCTCTTCGTCGCGATTCGGCTGCTGATTCCGGGTGGCCCGGCATCGGACGCGCCGCCACCACCAAGCGTGCTCGTTCAGGACTCAATCGTCACGATCGGCGAGGCAGTCCTGGGCCTTGTCGCGGGATTCATGAGCGGATTGCTGGGCATCGGGGGCGGACAAATCCTGACGCCAGGAATGATCTTCCTCTTCGACATTCCGCAGAAGCTCGCTCAGGGCATCAGCATCGCATTCATCGTGCCAACGGCCATTTCCGGCGCGCTGGCGCACTACCGGCGCGGCAATGTCGAGGCACGCGTTGGGATCGTACTGATCCCTTGCTCGATGGTGTCGGGCGTCGTTGGCGCATGGCTCGTCCAGTTCATCGACGCGTCCAACCTCCGATTCGGCTTCGCGCTGTTCCTCCTGTATGCGAGCAGTCGGATGCTCGCGCCGAGAGTCTGGACGTCGCTGCTGCGACGCGGGCGAACAGCGTGAGCGATCCCTGGAGCGTCGACAGCTCCCGGATGACGGCCGAACGGAAGGGTCGTTCGCGCGATCTCGTCCGCCGCTCGGTGCTCATCGTTCCGACGAACACGCCGCGCTTCGTCGAAAGGGCGCACACCCGCGGCGCCGACGCGATCATGCTCGATCTGGAAGACAGCATCCCGTCATCCGAGAAAACGGCCGCGCGTAACGCCTGTGCCAGCGCGATTTCACGTGTTGGACAGTCCGGCGCGAGCGTTCTCGTGCGTGTGAACAAGCCGTTCGATCTCCTGATTCACGACCTCGATGTGGCGGTGGCGCCTGGAATCGACGCGATCGCAACGCCGAAGATCGAATCGGGCCGAGAGATCGCCATCATTGATGCGCTGATCGCCGAACGCGAGGCGCGCCGCGGTCTGACGCCCGGCTCCATCGCGATCGCGGTCTCGATCGAGTCCGCCCTCGGCGTCGCGAATCTCGATGCGATCCTCGGTGCGTCGGGCCGGATCGTGACGGCCGACATCGGCATCGAGGATTACTGCACGGACCTTGGTATCGAGCCGACGCGCGATGGTCGCGAGATCGTGGCCACGCTCCAGGAACTCATCCGCGCCGCCCGGCGAGCGCGCGTTCAGCCGATGGGGATGGCGGCGACTCTGGCGAACTACGGGGACATCCCCGCGCTGCGTGAGGCCATCGCGACCGCGGCGGCGATGGGATTTCGCGGCGCATCATGTATCCATCCCGGTCAGGTTGCGCATCTGAACGAGCTGTTCTCGCCCTCATCCGATGCCGTCGCGCGCGCTCGGGCGATCCTCGCCGTCTACGCCGAGGCCGAAGCGGTCGGGCGCGGTTCGGCCACGCTCGACGGAAAGATGATCGACGCGCCGGTTGTCGAACGCGCCCGCACCTTGATCGCGCGGGCAGATCGGATCGCCCACGCGGTCGCGCTCGCCTGAGATCGAGCCGGTGACGCCAGCCCGCGATGCGTTCGACGCCATCCTTCACCCACGCACCGTCGCGGTCGTCGGAGCAACCGAGAGTCCCGGCTACGGCAGCCGCCTGATGCTGAACTTGACGCGTCCCGGCTCACCCGTCCGCGTCCTGCCGATCAATCCTGGTCGCGAGCGCGTCTACGGCATCGCCTGTCTGCCCTCGCTCGACGACATGCTCGCCGCGGTCGACTGCGCGGTCATCGTCGTGCCGGCGCCGGCGGTCGCCGCGACGATCGCATCCGCCGCCGCGAAGGGAATCCCGTCGGCGATCGTGATCTCGGCCGGCTTTGCCGAGTCAGGATCCGCCGGCCTGGCACAAGAGGAACTCCAGGATGCCGCCGCCGGGATCACGCGCCTGTGCGGGCCGAACTGTCTCGGCGTCGCGAATGTCGCGAGCGGCCTCTGGGCGAGCGCCAATATCCTGGCGCCAATCGATGAGCGGACCCGGGCCGGCACCATCGCCATCGTCTCACAGAGCGGAGCGACCGCCTTCGGGCCGCTGCTCTGGGCATCACGCCGCTACGGCGCCGGTCTCCGCTACGTTGTGTCGAGCGGCAATGAGGTCGATCTGACGACCGCTGATTTCATCGAGTACGCGGCGGCCGATCGCGACGTGACCGCAATCGCGTGCGTCATCGAGGGGGTGCGCGATCCGGCGCGCTTTCGCGCCGCGTTGGCGGTCGCCCAGGCCGCCGACAAACCGGTCGTCATCCTCAAGGTTGGGCGCACGTCGGTCGGGGCGCGCGCCGCTACAACGCACACGGCCGCGATTGCCGGCACCGGCGCGGCCTGGGAAGCGCTGTTGCGACATCACGGCGTGGCACGGGCGAGCAACTGGGACGAACTGATCCTGATGGCCGATACGCTCGGGCGCATGCGAAGAACGACCGGCGGTGGCGTCGGGATAATCTCGCACAGCGGCGGAGTCGGCGCCACGCTAGGCGATGCCTGTGCCGAGCGCAGTCTGTTTGTGCCGGATCTGACGACCGAGGCCACCGACGTCCTCGCGACGATTCTCGGCGGACGCGGCGCAGCGCGAAACCCGGCCGATATCACGTTTCACATCGAGCGTCCCTCGCTGACCGAGATCCTCGAACTCATGGCACGCGAGCCTGACGTTGCGACGGTCGCGGTCGCGACCGCCGGATCGACCGACCTGGCCGACCGCATCGGCCTCTTCGCGGAGAGCGTGCCCAAACCTGTCATCGTCTGTTGGACGGGTGGCGAGCCGTCGGACGACCCGGGACCGGATCGGCTGCGTCTCGCCGGCGTCCCGGTCACGTACCAGCCGGATCAGTGTGCTGGCGCAATCGCGGCCGCCCACGCCTGGGCCACCGCGCGCGCCCGAACCGAGCGGTTGATTCCCGATATCGTGGCGAGCCGCGATCCGCGCGCGTGGGAGGCGTTCCGCGATGCCGCCCGCACGATCGGAATGCCGCTTCTGCCCGACCACGTCGGACTGACCCTCGCGCGGGCGGCCGGAATCGCGGTCGCGCCAACGACATCGGCCGTGCACCCGGACGATGCGTCGGAACGCCGGCGGCGCGACTCGATCGAGTTCCCGGTCGTTATCAAGTTGAATGCCGCTGGTCTCGCCCACCGACACCGCGTCGGCGCGATGCGACTCGGCATCCGTGACGACAAGACGCTCCACGACGCGGCGCGAGAGCTCTGGAAACTGGGTCCGGCCGACGAACCGCGATCGCTGACGATTCAGTCGATGGTCGAGGACGGGCACGAGATCCTGCTCGGATTCCTCGATGACGCCTCGGCCGGGCCAATGCTGGTTGTCGGACGCGGCGGCGTCCGCGTCGAGCGCGCCGAGACACCAATCTTCGTTCCGTTGCCGTTGGCGAGCGATGAGCCAGACCGACTCGCCGACGCGGTGTTGGATGGGCTCGGCGCATCGAATGCCAGCGCCAGTCGATCGGCCCTGTCGGACACCATCGCGGCGTTCGCCGGCTGGGTCCACGAGCTTCGGGGAACGATCCACTCGGCGGAACTCAATCCGGTCATCGTTGGGCCATCGGGCGCGATCGCGGTAGACTGTCTGATCGTCCCAAAGGCGCACTGAGCGATGCGCGGAACCTTCCGCGGACTCCGTTCGATCGCGATTGCGGCCGGCATAACAGTCGTCGGGGCAGGCGCTCTTCTCGGAATCGCGATCTCGACCGAAATCAGCGTCTCCGGAGCGCCGGCCACGGCGGCAGCGGCGAAGCCGAGCGCCACATCGGCGGCCGTCACATCGGTCGCGACGGTCGGCGCGTCGCGTGGGACGGGATTCCTCGTGACTGTTCTGACCGCGACGCCGGGTGGGACGACGACCTCGCTGGACGACCGACTGGTTCGAATCGCCAGCGAATCGGCCGCGACCGCCTCTGTGCCGGCCGCCGCGGTCATGTCGCCGACGCCAATCGCGATATCGCCGACGCCGCCTCTTCCCCCGGCAACTCCGCGGCCCGCGCCCACGTCGCTGACGGCAGCCACGTCAGTCGCGATACCGCTGGACACCCCGGCGAAGAGCGGCGCCCCGTATGGAACTCCGCCAACTCCCACGACTACTTCCGCGACCCGAACCGAGGCATCAACCACGTTGCCGAGCACGCCCACGGTCGGCGCCGCGGCACCCGTCGCCGGGCCTCCGAGCAGCCGCGTTCCAATCCTGATGTACCACTACATCCGGGTCAATCCCGTGCGAACCGACACGATCGGATACGGCCTCTCGATCGAGCCATCGCTCTTCCAGGCGCACGTCGACTTCATCGCCGCGCGCGGATTCCGGACCGTGACCATGCGCGAGGTCGTCGCGGCCGCCAATGGCGGACCGCCGTTACCGCCGAAGGCGATCGCGCTGACGTTCGACGACGGATATCGCGACGTCTACACCGAGGCGTGGCCACGTCTGCGCGATCGAGGATTGACCGCGACGATCTATCCGATCGTCGATCTCGTCGATAACTGGCGATACCTGACGAAAGGCGAGATTCGCGAGCTGAGCGACGCCGCCGTCGAGATCGGCTCTCATTCGTTGTCGCATCCCGACTTGCGCGTGCTCAGCGCTCCCTCGTTGCGGCGCGAACTGCGCGAGAGTCGCGCTCGGCTGACCGACCTTGCCAGAAAGGAGGTCGTAAGTTTCTGCTACCCGTCCGGCTTCAACAACCTGATCGTGCGGAACGAAACGGCGGCGGCCGGCTACTCGAACGCCGTCACGGTCGAGAACGGCGTCTATCGACTCGGTACTGACCGAATGGCAATTCCGCGCATCCGCGTGTACGGCGGGATGGGACTCGCGTCCCTTGCGCGGGCGCTCGGCGAGCCAGCACCAGAACCCGGCCGGTGGGACGCCGCCGTCCGCGATCGCTCGGCGCCGTAGAGCCGCCGCGCAAGCCGCGATCCGATTCGGCGATCGGTCGACACCGGTCGCCCAGGTGTCGGGTGCGCGCGCGCCGCCCCGGGTGCTGCGCGTCGAATCAGGCCAGAGCCGCCGGTTTCAGCGCCGCGCTCGCCTCGCGATAGACGCGCCCGGGCGAGATGCTCTCCATACAGATCTTCCGTTCACGCAGGCAGGCAACATTCTTGAATCGCGCCTCCTCGCAGAGCAGGCAGATTTCCGAGGGTCGGATATGCCGCGCCGACGGCGATCGCGCCGACCACAGCCGCCACGGACTGCCGCCCCAGAGAGTCACGGTCGACGTCCCGACCGCCGCCGCGAGATGGCCGATCGCGTTGTCGATCGTGATCGTCAGTCGCGCCCGACGCAACGCACCAGCGACGCGCGGGAGTGTCCAGAGTCCTCGGAGATCGGCCACACCCGCCTGAATGAGGCGGTCATCGTCGTCCGGAACGGCACCGTACTCCGCGGCCTGCCGCGCCCGCGCCACGCCGACGAGCCCAACCGTGAGCCCATCGCCAAGCAGCCGTTGCGCCAGCGCGATCCAGTATTCGACCGGCCAGAACTTGGTCGACCGCGTACCACCCGTCGCGAGGATGACGTCCGGCACCGCCGAGCCGGGATCGGCGACCGGCACGCGCGGCGAGATGCCTTCCGCCGACAGGCCGACCCGGCGACACCAGAGCTCGCCGAGATACTGCGATGAGACCAGATCGGCGTACTCGGAAGCGAAGCCAAAACGGTTCCAATCTGGATCGTCGTCGAGTTGCTGTTGGCGATCGGCCGCCGGTGGGACCATCTGCCGTAGCGATTGCTCACAGGACGGTCCGGCGACGAAGCGCGGCCCGATCATGCCGAGGACCGCGGCGAAGACAGGCTCGAAATCGAGATTGACGCCGAGATCGTACGGGCCGTTCGCCTTGACACGGTCGGCGACGAACGTCGCGAACGCGGTCAGTCCGCCGGGAAAACCGACCAGCGTGAACCGTGCGTCGATGAGATCGCTCGCCTCTTCGAACTCGCGCGTGCGCTCGCCGCCGTAGTAGTCGATCGTCGCGTTCGGAAAACGCCGCCGCAGCGCCTGGAGCACGATCGTGGCGATGATGAAATTGCCGAGCTTGTCCCAGACCAGAACGGCGATTCGGGGGCGATCGCCGAGTTCCTGATCCCGGTAGCGCTCCACCGCCCGCGACTATACGCGACGTTCCGCGGTACGACTCAACTGGACCGCGGCGAGATCGGCGTCGCTGTGTCGCGGACTCGCCAATCGAAGGAACCGCGTGGAATCGCTCGATTAGAATCGATTCGCGAGCGTAGCTCAGTGGCAGAGCATCCGGCTTTTAACCGGTGGGTCGCGGGTTCGATCCCCGCCGCTCGTACCGTGATCTCCAGCCGAGCCTCCTGGTCGGGCGGTGACTTCGAACCGGACAATCTTGGGTTTCTGGCTGGCGGCCTGACAACCGCGTGACCAGGTTCATCACCGGAACGGGACTCAGTTGGTCCATTCCTCGGCTCGCACCAACTGCGTTTTGTGACTCCACGTGCGTGCGACGCTACGGGACGTGAGATCGGGCGCGCGGCGCGCGCCAACCAAGCGTATGATCGCGGTCGCCGGGTACGAACGGAATCTACCGTGCCGAGGCACAATGGAGGTACAGCATGGCCGCGCAACCCGAGTCCTACGCTGCCCGCCTGAACGTCGACTATCCCGAAAGGCTCAATCGATTCACCACGTTCTTCCGGGTGATCTGGATCATCCCAATCGCGATCATCCTGATTCTACTCACCGCAACCGGGAACGATACGGTCGTATCCAACACCGGCGATCAGGTCGCACGAGGCGGCGGGGGATTGTCCGTCGGGCTCGGGCTCGCCACCCTGCTGATGATCGTAATTCGAGCGCGGTACCCTCGCTGGTGGTTTGACTTCGCTCAGGAGCTGACGCGCTTCGAGACCCGCGTCGTGGCCTACATCCTGCTGCTCACAGACCAATATCCCTCGACCGTCGACGCGCAGTCGGTACACCTCGACTTCGACTACCCGGACGTCGCGCGAGACCTCAATCGCTGGTTGCCGCTCGTGAAATGGCTGCTGGCGATCCCACACTACGTGGTCCTCGTTGTGCTGTTGCTCGCCGCGATCGTCGTGGCCGTCATTGCCTGGTTCGCGATCCTTGTCACCGGACGCTACCCGCGAGGCCTCTTCGACTTCGTCGTCGGCGTTCTTCGATGGAGCCTCCGCGTTTGCGCCTACGCGTTCTTGCTGGTCACGGACCGATACCCGCCGTTCAGCCTCAGCTGAACCAGGATGGAAATGCGAGGCGGCCGCCGAACGGACAGCAGGCAACGGCCAGCACGATGGTGCGCTCGATCCGTGCAGCAGGAGAGTGGCGAACTTGCGCGAGCACGGCTGGTGATGGTCTGTGAGACGCTCCACGAGCGCTACCCGGCGGTCAGGCGGATGCTGATCGAGGCGGAAGACGAGATCCTGGCCTTCTACGCCTTCCCGGCCGCGCACTTGGCCGCGACTTGGGCATCAATCAGGCGGGTGAGGGAGGCGACGTAGCTCATCTGCGTCGCGGCGGCCGTCTTCGCCTCATCGTCAATGATCTGACCGATGGTGTACAGGTGCAGTCGCTTGAGATGACCGTGGAGCCGGTCGAGTTCGGTCATCGTGCGCTCTCCAGGATCTTCTGGTAGATGCCGAGGTCGGCAGCGACGGTCAAGAGCGGCGGCTGGATGACGTGCGGGTCGAGCTCGCTGCGTCGAGGCGGGCTGAACCTGTCGATGCCCGGGCGTGCCGACGCACTACCATCACGCTAGGAGGACGACGATGGCGATCTCGCGTCGACAGCTCAGTCTCGAGCAGTTCCTCCAACTGCCGGAGGAGGAGCCTGCGCTCGAGTACGAGGAAGGGCAGGTCGAGCGGAAGATGACGCCGAAGCTCCGGCACAGCGCCCTGCATAGCGAGCTCCTGATCCGACTAACGGCCACGGCACGCCGCCGCAATCGCGCGCGCGTCTGCGTCGACCTGCGCACCACCTTTGGCGGCCGCTCCTACGTCCCCGATCTGTCGGTCTTCCTGACCGTGCGCGTGCCGCACCAGCCGGACGGCGCGCTCGTCGACGACGTCCTGCTCCCGCCCGACATCGCCGTCGAGATCATCTCGCCCGACCAGCGGCTCTCCCGCCTGATCCGCCGCTGCACCTGGTACGTCGAGAACGGCGTGTGCGTCGCGCTGCTAGTCGTCCCCGACGACGAGTCCGTGCTCGTCTTCCGTCCCGGCCGGCCGGTCCAGGTTGTGCGTAGCGATGAGCGGGTCGAGCTCGAGGACGTCCTGCCCGGCTTCAGCCTGACTGCTCGCCGACTCTTCGCGGCGCTCCGTCTCGGCCGCTAAGCTCGGGTGCAGATGAACGGTGTCAGCCGCGGGTTCTCCCGCCGCGGACGCTGATACCACGGCGTCTCCTCCCGACGCAGCGCCAGATGCACCGTGTTCCGCGCCACTCCCACTTCGGCCGCGATCGCCTTGATCGATCTCCCCTGTTCGTGCGAATACCGGATCGTTGTCCAACCTTCCACGGATAGCATCTCCTTCGGCGTTCCCCTCGGCGTCTCCGCGCCAGGGTCGACACCGCACACACCCGTTGGAAGGAATCGCACGACATCAGACGCCTGGGTCCTCCGAAAGGTGCGCCGGCTATGTCCTTCTGATCTATAGTCGCTATCCGAGGGGAAGTTATGGATACGACCTACCGCGCGCCGGCCGACATCCGCATCGGCCACGTCCACCTGAAGGTGGCCGACATCGATCGAGCGGTCGCTTTCTATCGCGACATCCTGGGCTTCGATCTGCTGGTCAACATGGGCTCAGCCGCGTTTCTCTCGGCCGGCGGCTACCACCATCACGTCGGCTTGAATACCTGGGAGAGTCGCGGCGGACAGCCGCCGGCGCCGGGAACGACCGGCCTCTATCACTTCGCGCTGAACTACCCAACACGGCGCGACCTGGCGATCGCGCTCAAGCACCTGATCGACGCCGGGTGGCCGATCGACGGCGCATCGGACCACACGACCCACGAGGCGATCTACCTGCGCGATCCCGACGGCAATGGGATCGAGCTCGCCTGCGATCGTGCCGCGGCAGTCTGGCGCCCGCTGTACGAGGCCGCGGCGAGGGACCCGAGCCACTTCCGCGCGCTCAACAAACCCCTCGACTTCGACGGCCTGATGCGCGAGGCGGGCGGCTCAGTCGCGTAGTGCGCCCCGTCCCACAAGCGGAAAGCCACGACCCCGTTGATCGCGCCCACGGGTACACTGCGCGACACGATGCCTCCGGGCCGATCGCCCGGAATGACGGAGGTCGCCGCTCATGCCACGCCCAGTTCGCCTCGGACTGATCGGATCGGGATTCGTCGCCGACATCCACGCGCACTCGATCAAGAACTTCGTGCCCGATGTCGAGATCGTCGCGGTCGCATCGCCGACACCGGGCAAGGCGGCCCGGTTCGCGGCTGAACGCGGTATCCCGCGCGCGTTCCAGCGGTACCAGGATCTCCTGGCGCTCTCGGAAGTCGAAGTTGTCCTGATCGCGATCCCGAATGATCTGCACGCCCAGGTCGCGATCGACGCCGCTCGGTTCGGTAAGCACATCATCTGCGAAAAGCCGCTTTGTCGGACGCTCGAGGAAGCCGATCGTATGATCGCGGTCGCGCGCGAAAACAACGTCCTGCTCATGTACGCCGAGGAACTGCTGTTCGCGCCGAAGTACGTGCGCGCCAAATTGCTGATCGAGGAGGGCGCGCTCGGCGACGTGTTCCTGGCGAAGCAGATGGAGGAGCATCCCGGACCGCACGATCCGTGGTTTTGGGACGTAAATCGCTCCGGCGGTGGCGTGCTCCTTGACATGGGCTGCCACTCGATCGAGTACACGCGATGGGTGCTCGGCCGACCGCCGGTCAGGGCCGTAACCGCCGTAATGGGGACCTTCGTGCATAGTGCACGTACGCGGGGCGAGGACCACTCGGTCGTGATCGTCGAGTACGAGGGCAACAAAATGGCCGTCGTCGAGAACTCGTGGGCGAAGGGCGGCGGCGTCGACGATCGCTGCGAGATCTACGGCGCGAAGGGTCACACGCGCGCCGATCTGCTGCGCGGTAGCTCGCTCGAGACCTACAGCGAGGTCGGGTACGGCTACGCGGTCGAGAAGACCGGCGAAACGCGAGGCTGGACCTTCACGATGTTCGAAGAAGCCTGGAATTACGGTTTCCCCCAGGAGATACAGCACTTCGCGCGCTGCGTGCGCGGCGAAGAGACGCCGATCGTGACGGCCGAGGATGGTCGCGAGGTCTTGAAGATCCTCTACGCCGCGTACCAATCGGCCGGCGAAGGTCGCAAGATCGTCTGGCCGTACGATCCGCCGGTGGTCGATAAGCCAATCGATCTGTGGAAGCCGGGTTGACGGGCCGGGCGCAGGGCACGAGATGACCCCGATCCGCGTTTGTCTCGAACTCGGCCGGCGGCGCGTCTTCGCGTCCGCGCTCGATTGGCCGGGCTGGTGTCGATCTGGACGGGACGAGGAGCGTGCGCTCGCGGCGCTCAGTGAATCGGCCGCAAGGTACGCGCCGATCGCGACCGCCGCGAGAGAGCCGCTGCCCGACGCGACAACAATCGAGTTCTCGATCGCCGAACGACTGCCGGGCACGATCACGACCGATTTCGGTGCTCCCGGCGAGATCGCGTCAACCGAGGCCGATTCGCTCGGCGCAGAAGAAAACGGACGGATCCGCGGACTGGTGAACGCTTGTTGGGCGTACCTCGACCGCGTCGTCGATTCGGCGCCAGCGGTCCTTCGCAAGGGACCACGCGGTGGCGGCCGTGATCGCGACGCAGTGTTCGAACACGTCCTCGCCGCCGACGTGGCGTACGCCCGCAAGCTCGGCCTTCGCGTCTCGCAGCCGGCGATCGGTGACCGTGGCGGGATCGTCGCGCTTCGGGCCGCAATCCTCGGCGCGATCGAGGCTGACGCGCCACCGACCGAGGACCGGTGGCCGGGCCGCTACGCCGCCCGCCGAATCGCCTGGCACGTCCTCGATCACGCCTGGGAAATCGAGGATCGCGCGACTGCCCTGACGTAACGCGATACTTCCCCGCCGTGTCGTCACTCGAATCGCCCAGACCAACGCTGCGCATCTCACCGGATGCGCTTGCCGTGGCCCTCATCGCTGCCCTCGGCGCCGCGATCACCTGGGCCTTCCGGCGCAATGCGCTCGATGATCCGTTCGTGACTTATCGTTATGTCGAGAACATCCTCGCTGGCGTCGGTCCGGTGTACAACGTCGGCGAATCAGCTCTCAGCACGACTGCGCTGGGCTACGCCGGGTTTCTGGCCGCGATCGTCGCCGTCGGTCGATCCGTCCAGACAATCGATGTCTCGCTCGCGAGCAACCTCGTTTCCGGCGCAAGCCTGACCGCGGCGGCCCTGGCCGTCTTCCTGCTGGCTCGCCGCCACGGGCAGGCGACGGCCGGCCTGATCGCAGCCATCGCGCTCGTGTCCGCGCGTCCCCTGATCTCGACGTTCGGGCTCGAGACGTGTCTTTTGCTCGCCCTGGTGACCTGGTCGGCCTACCTATTCGACCGCGATCGACCGACGCTCGCGGCAGTCCTTCTCGCGGCGGCAACGGTCGTGCGAGCCGATGGCGCGGTCGCGTTCGCCTGCCTCTTGATCGCCTGGCTCGCGATGACGCGGCGATGGCGCGCGATGGCGCGTCCGCTGATCGTCTTCGCCGCCATCGTCGCGCCGTATGAACTCACGCTGGTGGCGATCTACGGCTCGCCGATTCCGACGACGCTGGCGGCAAAGCAGGCCCAGGCGTCGATCGCGGGATGGCCCGATTTCGCGAGCGGCCTTGCTGTCCTCGCGGCCGAGCACGTTGCGTGGAGCCGCCTGTTTCTTTGGTTCCTGCCAATTGCGGCAATCGGCATCGTCGCGCTGGCGCGGCAGCGGTGGGCACTGCCGCTAATCCTCTGGGCCCTCGCGCAGTCGGTAACCTACCAGGTCCTCGGCGTCGCCAGCTACACGTGGTACTACGCGCCGCTGGTTCCGGCCGTCGCGATTCTGTTCGGTCTCGGCGCGGCCACGGTGGCCCGGCGGAATACGGCGCTCGCCATTCTCGTCGCGGCGCCCCTCTTCCTGGCCCAAGAGAAGGCCGCCCTGGCACTGACATTTCAGTTACCCGAGCCACGCGCCCGCGCTTACCAGACGGTCGGCCGCTGGCTGGCCGCCAACACGCCACTCGAATCTCGCGTCGCCGTGATGGAAGTCGGCATCATGGGGTACTACGCGCAACGGCCGATGGTCGATCTTCTGGGCCTAATCCGGCCCGACACGATCGACGCGCTGCGGCGCCAGGACTTCTTCTGGACAATCGCGGCCTATCAGCCCAACTACGTGGTTCTGACCGGCAAGAATCCGCTCTGGTTCCAGTTCGCGGCGCCCGATCACTGGTTCCATCAATTCTTTGCGCCGGTCTACGAGCACGCCGAGCCCGGATTCTGGGGATCGCCGATGACCGTTTACCGTCGGACCGCGCCACGACGCGAATCACCCGAATCGATCCGGACCGACATCGGCCGGTTCGGATCGGCCCTGACCCTCGCGCGCGCGACGGCCGATCGCACGACCGCCCGGCGGGGCGACTTCCTTACTGTTGAGCTCGAATGGATCGCGGCCGCGCCGGTCAGACGCGACTACGCCGCGTTCGTCCACGTCGTCTCATCCGAGCCACTCGTCATCGCCCAGCACGATACGCCGATCAACGCCAGTCGCTGGCCGGTCGGGAAACCGGTCGCATATTTCCATCCGATGCGCCTACCGGACGACGCATCGCCCGGCGTCTACACGATCGAAGTCGGCGTCTACCTACCTGAGGAGCCGCTCACGCGCCTACCGCCGCTCGATTCGCCGCGGCCGCGCAATGTCGGCATCGTCGGCGCGCTTACGATCGTGCCGTGACCAGACTCAGCATGCGGTCGGGGACGAAGATGTCCTTCGTGACGGGTCGCCCTTCGAGCGACCGCGTGACTTTGTCACTTGCCAGCGCAGCGACAAGCGCATCCTCACGCGAGATCCCTGCCGTCGCGGTTAGCCGATCGCGCACCTTGCCGTCCACCTGAACCACGATCGTCACCGTCGACACCGCGGTCAGCGCTTCATTGGCGCGGGGCCAATCCTGCGTGTGAACGCTGTAACCGCCGCCGATTCGTTCCCACAACTCCTCGGCCAGGTGCGGCGTCAATGGCGCCAACATCAGCACCAGCAAACGAATCGCCTCGGACCAGGCCGCCGTGCCGCGAGCGGGTTCCGCCTCGGCCGCCAGATTGCTCGTCAACGTCATGAGCTTGGCGATCGCGGTATTGAACCGGAAACGATCGAGATCATCCGTCACGCCGCGCAGCGTCTGATGGACCTGTCGCCGCAGTTCGATCGGACCGGTCGCGCCATTCGACGCAACGTCGAGGCGGACGCCGGACTCACTCACCAGCGTCCACACCCGGTTCACAAAGCGAAGCGGTCCGGCGATACCCTCGTCGCTCCAATCTCCACCTTGGTCCCACGGTCCGAGGAACATCAGGTACGTACGCAAGACGTCCGCGCCAACCGTCGTGACGTAGTCATCCGGCTCGACGACGTTGCCCTTCGATTTCGACATCTTGGCGCCGCCGGAGATGATCATCCCCTGATTGAAGAGCCGCGTGAACGGCTCGCCAAAGTCGAGTTTTCCGATGTCGCGCAGCGCCTTGGTGAAGAAGCGCGCGTACATGAGATGCAGGACGGCGTGTTCGGCGCCACCCATGTACTGGTCGACCGGCAACCAGTAGTGCGTCTCGACGGCGTCGAACGCCTGCTCGTCGTCTTGCGGCGAGGCGTAGCGCAGGAAGTACCACGAGGAATCGACGAACGTGTCCATCGTGTCGGTCTCGCGCCGAGCCGGTCCGCCGCAGACGGGGCAGATGGCATTGACGAACCCCACGTCGCGGGTCAAGGGCGACTCACCGCTCGGCAAGAACTCCGCGTCCTCGGGCAGCAGAACGGGTAGATCCTTCTCGGGCACAGGTTGCTCGCCGTGGGTCGGGCAGTACACGATCGGAATCGGCGCGCCCCAGTACCGCTGACGACTGACGAGCCAGTCACGTAGCCGGTAGTTGACAGTCGCACGCGCGAACCCGCGCTCCGCGCCGTAGGCGACGACCTTCTCCTTACCATCCTGGCTCGGCGTGCCGTCGAAGGGGCCGGAGTTCACCATTGTGCCCGACTCGGTGTACGCCTCGCTGAAGGGCGAGCCGAACCAGGCGTCCGGCGCGATCACGACCTTGATTGGCAAACCCGTCTTCGTCGCGAACTCGAAATCGCGTTCGTCATGCGCGGGGACGCCCATGACCGCGCCCGAGCCGTAGGTCGCCAGAACGTAGTCGGCGATCAAGATCGGGATCGGCTCGCCAGTGTACGGATTGACCGCGCTCGCGCCGATCGGCACGCCGGTCTTCTCGCGGTCGGTCGCGGTCCGCTCGATCTCACTCGTCCGACGCGCCCGCTCGACGTAGGCCGCGACGTCGGCGCGACGATCGGCCGCCGTCAGTCTTTCGACGAGCGGATGTTCCGGCGCCAGGACCATGAACGTGGCGCCGTAGACGGTATCCGGTCGCGTGGTGAACACCGGAATTGGCGAGCCATCCTCGGCCGAGAAGACCAGCTCGGCGCCCTCGCTCCGGCCGATCCAGTTTCGCTGCATGAGCGCGATCTTCTCGGGCCACTCAATCTTCGAGAAGTCGAGCAATTCCTCGGCGTAGCGAGTGATGCGGAAGAACCACTGTTCAAGGTCGCGCCGCATGACGACCGAGCCGCAGCGCTCGCACGCGCCATCGATGACCTGCTCGTTCGCCAGCACGGTATTACAGCCGGGGCACCAGTTCGCGGCCGCTCGCGCCTTGTAGGCGAGGCCGTTCTTGTAGAGCTGCAGAAACAACCACTGCGTCCAGCGGTAGTAATTCGGGTGGCAGGAGATGACCTCGCGCGACCAGTCGAAACTCGCTCCCATCGATCGCACCTGGTGACGCATCGTTTCGATGTTGCGCATCGTGGAGACGAACGGGTGGGTGCCAGCCTTGATCGCGAAGTTCTCGGCCGGCAGACCGAAGGCGTCGAATCCGAATGGCATGAGCACGTTGTACCCACGCATGCGCATGAAACGAGCGTGCGCGTCGGCCGGGCAGTAGTTGTACCAGTGGCCGACGTGCGTGTGGGCGGCCGATGGATACGGGAACATGACGAGCGCGTACCATTTGGGACGGTCGCCGCCCTCGACCGCGCGGTAGAGGCCATCGGCTTCCCACCGCGCCTGCCACTTCCGCTCGATCTCGGGCGCATTGAATCGAGTGGCCTGTCCCCGTTCCGCGATGCTCACGATGACCTCCAGATAGCAAGGTGGGGGTGTCCGCGCCTTGCGGACACCCCCACTGTTCCGGTGGAGCTGAAGGGATTCGAACCCTTGACCCTCACACTGCCAGCGTGATGCTCTCCCAGCTGAGCTACAGCCCCGGGTCATCCATCATAGGACAGGTAACTAGAATGGGCAACCTGTCGTACGTTCGCCGTCACGCGGCCAGCCTCATTCTCGTCGCCTTCATCAGCCTGGGCGCGTTCCTCCGACTGGCCAATCTCGATCTCGCGGAGTTCAAGCGAGACGAAGCGCAGCTCGCCGTCCTCTCGCTCGACCTTCTGTCCGGCGCGGCCTTGCCTCTCAAAGGCATCGGCACCAGCGTGCGAGGACTGGAGAACGGGCCCATGATGGTGTACCTCGTGGCGATACCGCTCGCGATCGCCCGTGATTTCGCGTGGGCGTCCGGGTTCGTCGGGCTCCTGAACGTCGCCGCGCTGCTTGTGACCGCGCGCGTCACGGAACGCCTGTTTGGTCGCCTGGCCGCGCTTCTGGCAACGGCGACGTACGCCGTGGGCTCTTACGCGGTCATCTTCTCGCGAAAGCTTTGGCCCTACGAGGCGATGCCGCTGTTCTCGGCTCTGCTGATGCTTGGCCTCTACGACGCGGTCATTGGCCGACGCAATCGCGGTCTTGTTCTGGCGTTCGTGTCTCTCGGTGCACTGGTGAGTCTGCACCCAAGCGGCGTGCTCTTCATCCCCGTGGTCGGCATCGGATTAGTGCTCAGGCCTGGTTCACTCCGTGCGCGCGAAACATTCCTCGGCCTCGGAATCGCGGGAGTGATGTCTCTGCCTTACGTACTTTCAGAGATCGTGTCCGGGTTCCCTGGGGTCCGAGCGCTTCGCGGAA
This sequence comes from Chloroflexota bacterium, assembly GCA_004297775.1. Taxonomy (GTDB): domain Bacteria; phylum Chloroflexota; class UBA6077; order FW602-bin22; family FW602-bin22; genus FW602-bin22. Next base: position 177,708 of record SCUE01000007.1, read on the forward strand.
TGGCGCGAACCTCTGGGTTACTACGTCCCGATGCAATGATGAAGCTCCGCGATATCGTTGGTGTCGGGGGGTACGTCGAGAATTCGGGCGTCGATAGCGCCTTTGTGGAGCGGGTACTCCGGTCGGGGCCTCTGACGGACATCCTCTTCGCGGCGTGTCTCGTCGGCATCGGGACGCTGGTTGTACAGGCGATCGTGGCGATTCGACGCGGCTCTGGCTGGCGAGGCCGCGTTCTCGGGCTAACATGGATTGCTGTCCCGCTCGCCGTTGAGACCGCGACGCGGCCGCCGATGCACGTCCATTACCTCACCCCACTCCTGCCAGCCGCTTTCGCGATGATCGGCGTCGGTCTCGCCACCGCCATACGGTTGCTAGCTCGGAACACGATCGGGCGCCGGGTCGCATATACCGCCGTGGCCCTCCTCGTCGGCTGGGCAGCGATCGTGCAGGTTCAGCACTTCGAAGCGTTTTTCCAATTCGCGCGCGAACGAGGCGGAGCCACTCCGTACGGTGTGCCGCTGGCATTCCACCGCGCGGCGGTCGATCGCGCGATCGCCTTGGCCGGAGACAAGGAGTTGACGATCGTCAGCGCGCGTGGCCCCGACGCCGCCGACGATGTTCCGCCAATCTGGCGCGCGCTCTGGCGAAACCCGACCGCACCCCGCTTCTTCGACGCTACCGGCGTCCTGGCGATTCCGGCCGAACCCGGCCTGTTCGTCGTCGCGCCGTCGGTCACGATCGATGTATCGCGCGCGCTCGGCCAGCGCGGAGCGCCGGCGGCGGTCGGCGTGGCGCTGCCCGGATTACCACGCGGCTACGAATTCGTTCGAACGAGGGCGCCGCTGCCCCGTTCGGGCGCGTCATTGGCCTCGTTCGTCGGCGGCATCGAACTTGACGAGGCGATCATTTCGGCGGTGCCCTCGCTGGGTCAGGAGGTCGCCCTCAGCACACGCTGGTTCGCCAGCTCCGCCGGCGCGGGCAACCTGTCCCTGTTCCATCACCTCGTCGCGGACGACGGCGCGCGGATAGTCGGAGCCGATCGCGCGGCGTTCGTGACTGGTTCCTTCGCGGCCGGGGACGAGATGCTGGCCTGGGCGACGCTTGCCACCCCGCCCGACATCGCGCCCGGTCGCTACTGGCTCGACATCGGCTTGTATGCGCGACATGACGGCGCGCGGGTTCCGATCGCGGCCGGAATCGGCGCTGGCGGTTCGCGCGTCCGCTTCGGCCCCTACAAGATCCACCCCGCTGCGCCCGCTTCCGCGCCGGCGTCGCCGGTCGCGCGGTTCGCCGACGGCATTGCTCTGGAGTCGATGTCACTGTCCGGCGGCGGCGGCATCGCCCTCGTCTGGCGAGCCGACGCGGCGCCGCGACAGAACTGGACGGTCTTCGTCCACGTTCTCGACGCGTCCGGCCGAATCGTCGCGCAACACGACGGTCGGCCTCTGGATGGGCACTACCCGACCGACATCTGGGAGGCCGGCGAGCGGATCGCGGACGCGCACCCGCTGCCGCCGACGACGCTCGCCACGCGCCTCCGGGTCGGCCTCTACGACGCCACATCCGGGACGCGCGCGCCTCGCATCGACGTGCCCGGCGATTCGTACGAAGCGCTCGCGCCGGCACCGTAATCGATCGCCGGCGCTACCCGCGATCAACCGGCCGCGGCCACCGCGGCCTCGCGAGCGCACACCGAACGGAGTTCGGCGAACAGCGCATCGCACAACTCCTCAGTCGTTTCGACGCCGGCTCGTTGAATCAATTGCAGGTAATCCCCGAATCGCAGAAGCGCCAGCGCGGCCGCGCGCGGCGTGACATCGGTGAGCGTATCTCGCACGATCGATTGGACGTCTTGTCCCAGGGTAACTTCGCTGGATCGCATGGTCGTGACTCCTTTCGCATCTCCCGATGTGGCGCTCCTTCGCCTCGGGCTACACCGATAATCGGCCCGCGCGTCGCCGAGAACAGGGTCAATCGACCGTCCTGAGGCAAGTTATGTCTGCTCGAATTCGCGCCGAAGGGCCGACACATCGCGGCCGATCCACCCGAAAACGCGGTCGCGCCGTCGACGGGCCGCGTACGACGCCTGGGCGTGTCAGAATGTCCCCGTCGGTTCGACCGACCCGAGGGGTAGCGCGTGACGCGGGTGGGATTCATCGGGCTGGGACTCATGGGCATGCCGATGGCGCGAAATCTGCTCAAGGCAGGAGTCGACCTGACGGTACACAACCGATCGCGCCCAAAGGTCGAACAACTCGTCGCCGAGGGCGCACGGGCGGCGACATCTCCGGCCGGGATCGCGCGCGAGGTCGACGTGCTTTTTTCCTGCCTGCCCGGTCCGAGCGACGTCCGGGCGGTGTTTCTAGGCACAGATGGCGCCGTCGGAGCGATCCGCGCCGGACAGATCGTCTGCGAAATGAGCACGATCGACCCCGGAACGCACCGCGAGATCGGCGCCCTCGTGGCCGAGCGCGGCGGCAGATACCTCGACGGGCCGGTCAGCGGCGGAACTTCCGGTGCTCGCGATGCCACGCTCTCGATCATGGTCGGTGGCGACGCGGCGGACCTGGCGACGATTCGACCGTTGCTCGACGCGATGGGCAACAACATCTATCACCTCGGACCGATTGGCGCCGGCGCAACGACGAAGCTGGTCAACCAGATGATGGGCGCGATCTGCGGCCTGAGCGTCATCGAGGGATTGACGCTTGGGGTCAAGGCCGGGATCGATCCCGACCTGCTCTTCTCGGTGCTCAGCACGTCCTCGGGCGCGAGCCGTGCCCTGGCCGGAAACGGACCCAACGTGCTGCGGCGCAACTTCGAACCGGGATTCACGATCGATCTCCAGCACAAGGACGTATCGCTGGCCGTCCAGATGGCGCGGGAACTGGGCGTGCCGGTCGCCGCCGGCGCGCTGGCCGAGCAGGTGATCCAGGCCGCGCGTGGCCTGGGACTGGGCGATCGAGCGACGTTCGCGTTGGTGCAGCCGCAGGAACGCGCGGCCGGTGTCGAGATTCGTGGCGGCGCGTCGAGCTAGCCGCAACGTGTCTGGCACGACATCGCTCGCCTTCGATGGAGAATTGACGGCCTCGGCCGAGGCGATCGGTTCCGCCCTTCGCGCCCGCGGACAGACACTCGCGATCGTCGAGTGCTCGCTCGGCGGTGCGCTCGGGCACGTCCTGACGAACGTGCCCGGGGCGTCAAGCTGGCTCGCCGCCAGCCTGACGCCATACAGCGCCGCCGCGAAGACATCGTTGCTCGGCACGGACGCGGATTCGTTTGGCGCGGATGGCGCTGTATCGGCCTCCGGGGCACGCGTGATGGCCGACGCAATCCGGGCCCGCGTCGGCGCCGACTGGGGGTTCGCCGAGTCGGGGATTCTCGGACCGCGGGGCGCGCGTCGGTCGGCCAAGGCGCCGGGTCTGGGCTTCCTCTGTCTGGTCGGGCCGACGGGCGAAGTCTCGGCGAGAACGATCGAAACGGGCCACGACGACCGCCTCGGGAACAAGCGCGCCTTCGTCGCCGCCGCCCTGGACCTCATCCGGCGAGCCGTCGAGCCCGGCGTATAGTTCCGCCCGTGGCTGACGTTCGACCTTTCGCCGCCCTTCGATACGCCGCGGTCGACAGTCTCGGTGCTGTCATCGCGCCGCCGTACGACGTCGTATCCGCGGCCGAGCAGGATGCGCTCCACGAGCAGGATCCGCACAACGTGATCCGACTCGAGCTCGCACGCGGAGCGACGGACGAGCCCGGCGGCGGTCGATACGCGCGCGCCGCCGACGCGCTGCGTCAATGGCGACGCCGAAATGTGCTCGGTCTGGACAGCATCCCGGCGTTTTACCCATATGAAGAGCGATTCACGATCGGCGACTCGGATCGGGTTCGGCGAGGACTCTTCGCAATCGTCCGACTCCGACCATGGGAGGATCGGGTCGTGCTGCCACACGAACGCACACGGCCGAAGCCAAAGGCAGATCGACTCGAACTGCTCCACACCTGCCACACGCAGTTCAGCCCGATCTTTTCCATGTTCGAGGATCAGGACGGTGCGATTCGCGAATCGATCGCCGACGCGACACGGGCGGTGCCGATCGCCTGCGCGCAGGTTCGTCCCGGTGGTCCCGGCGAAATTGCAACCAGCCATCAGCTCTGGCGAATCATCGGCGAACGGGCCGAGCATCTGACCCGCCTTTTTGCGAATCGCCAGTTGTTCATCGCTGACGGCCACCATCGGTACGAGACCGCGTTGGCCTATCGCGAGGCGCGTCAAGCCGCGTCGGCCGGCGTCCAGTCGATCGGCGCGACCGACTACGTGATGATGTTGCTCGTGCCAGTCGAGGATCCTGGTCTCGTCGTGCTGCCGACGCACCGCGTCGTCACATTGCCACCCGGAATACGGGCGTCGGACGCGCTCTGCGCGATCGAGCGATTGTTCGAAGTCGACGTAACTCCCTTGCCCCTTGGCGACGATCCCGGTTCGGCCATCGCGTCCGAGCTAACCGGTCGTGGTCGCGACGGCATCACGCTCGCGTGTCTCGGCATCGCGCCGGGGATGGTTCACTACCTCCGAGCGCGAGCGCTAGCCGAGTCCTGGCACGCCCCGCAAACGTGGCGCGACCTCGACGTAGGGATGCTCGAGTCGCTCGCAATCGAGCCAATCAACTATCGGTGGCCGAACACGAGCGTCGAATTCACACGCGATCCGAACGAGGCGCTCGCGCACGCCACGGGCGCCGAGGGGAATCTTGCGTTCGTTGTGAACCCGACCGGCGTGCGCCAAGTACTGAAGGTGGCCCGGGCCGGCGAGCGAATGCCTGAGAAATCTACGTACTTCGCACCGAAGGTCGCGACCGGCGTTGTCATGTACCCACTTGGCTGATTGAGGAGCGGACAGTGAAGATCACGCGGATCACGACCGAGGCATTCCGCTGGCCGCGCCACAAACCGATCTCGAATGGGCTGCACACGTACACGCATTCGGGACTCGGTCTGGTCAAGATCGAGACCGATGAGGGGATCACCGGAATCGGACTCGGGAGCGAGGGCGCAATCGCCGAAGCCACAATCCGTCACCTGACGCCGATGCTGATTGGCGAGGACCCGATCGATGTCGAGCGCCTCTGGCACAAAATGTGGGTGCCCAAGTTGATCGGCCGCCGCGGGATGACGACGCGGGCGATCAGCGCGATCGACATCGGCCTCTGGGACATCCGAGCGAAGGTCGCCGGAATGCCGCTCTACAAGATGCTCGGCGGCTACCGCGATCGTGTGCCGACCTACATCGCCGGCGGCTACTACGAAGAAGGCAAGGGTCTGCGCGAGCTCGCCGACGAAATGATCGTCAACGTCGAGATGGGCGCGCGCGCGATCAAGATGAAGATTGGCGGCGTCTCGATTCGCGAGGATGTTGAACGCGTCAAGACCGTCCGCGACGCGGTCGGGCCGGATGTGAAGGTCCTCGTCGACGCGAACTGCGCCTACCGACATTGGGAGGCGATTCGCATTGCCAAGCGAATCGAGGAGTTCGACGTCTACTGGTTCGAAGAACCAGTCGGAGCCGACGACTACGAAGGACATCGCAAGCTTGCCGAGGCGACGTCCATTCCGATCGCGACTGGCGAAAACGAATACACGCGCTACGGCTTCCGCGATCTCATCGCGCACAACTCGGCGGCGATTCTCAATGCCGACGCGAAAATCCTGGGTGGCGTGACCGAGTTTATGAAAGTGGCGGCCCTGGCGCAGGCGCATGACCTTGACATCGCGCCGCACGGATCGCAGGACATCCATATCCACCTCGTCGCCGCGATCTCGAATGGCCTGATCCTCGAGTTCTACCGGGACTCCGTCGACCCGATGTGGGGCAAGATGTACCACCACACGCTCCGGGTGAACGACGACGGCACGGTTAGCCCGCCGGCCGTGCCCGGAATCGGCGTCGACCCGAACTACGAGGCGCTGGAGCCGTTCCGCGTCCACCGCGAGGTCGCGACCGCCTGAGTCGAATCCGCGCCGCGCGCGCGGCACGCGATCGACACGTTCACCCGCGCGAAGCGAACCCGCGGTCGAATCGCGCCGATATCGACTCGACTACGGCCCGGATACGGCGCCGCATTGTGGCGCTCCAATGGACGCCAAATCGGCTGCCTCGCACGCGGCGACGAGGCGCTCGCACTCCTGGACCGTGCGCAATCCGACTCGGATGAAGTTCGGCAGCCCGAACGATGTGCAGTCGCGGACGACGATCCCGTGCCGAAGCAGCGCGCTCCGCGCCATGCCAGCATCACCAACGTCCAAGAGGACGTAGTTTGCCGCGGACGGCAGCACGCGCAACTCCAGAGCGCTGAGCGCCTCAGTCACGTACGCGCGAGCGCGGCGTACCTCATCCCGCCCTCGTCGAAGATGCTCTTCGTCGCCGAGCGCCGCGAGCCCGGCGATCTGCGCGATTACATTGACGCTCCAGGGCGGTCGCACCTTGTCAAGAGCGTCGACGACCGCGGACGCGGCGAGCGCGTAGCCGAGTCGGAGTCCGGCCAGTGCGTAATCCTTCGTGAGCGACCGAAGCAGCACAATGTTGTCCAGTTCGGTGAGCGGCAGCGACGATCGCGGCTCATCCACGAAAGGGCGATACGCCTCATCGACCACGATCAGCGATTCCGGAAGCTTGAGCGCAAGGGCCTCGATGTCCGCGATCGACGCGAGCACGCCGGTCGGGTTATTCGGATTACAGATGAAGACGATCCGCGCCCGCCTATCGCGGGCAAGCGCTTCGATCGCGACAAAGTCCACCGTGAATTGATCCTCGGGCGTCGCACGGTGCTCGTGGATCACGCCACCCGCAATCCGCACCGCGCGCGCGTATTCGCCGAACGTCGGACCCACGACAACAGCCGACTGACCCGGATCGATGAACGCCGTCGCCAGCAGCCAGATCAGTTCAGACGAGCCATTCGCGACGATCACCTGCTCGACGCCGCGGCCCTCCCGGCACGCGAGTTCACCGCGCAGGACAGTCGCGCGGTCGTCCGGGTAATGGGACCATGTGGCCGCCTGGACAGCCGCGATCGCGGCCGGCGATGGGCCGAGCGGGTTGGAGTTGACGCTGAAATCGATAACCTGATCTCGCCGGAAGCCGAGGCCGGCCAATTCGGCGTCGCTGATGCTCCCGTGGTAGACGGGCGCGAGCGCATCGACGTGAGCGCGCGGACGGATCACGCGGCGTCCACTCGGTTTCGACGTCCGACACAACCGAGAAGAAGCAGCAGTGCCAGGGCCGCCGCAAGTCCTCGTCCGACGATCCGCTCGGCGGCGGCGATGTCGAGTGCGCGGATCGGCCGTGACCGATCGCCAAGCTGGTAGTGTCCGGGCTTTTCGAGCTGAATGCCGAGCGCACCCGCCATCGCGCTCATCGGCCAGCCGGCATTCGGGCTTTCGGTCGCCCCGTGATCGCGCAGGGCAATGCGGAACGCCCGCCTTGGATCACCATCCCCCAACGCCGCGCCGAGCCCGATAAGGACGAATGTCACTCGCGCGGGGACAAGGTTGAGCAGATCGTCGAGCCGGGCGGCGATTTTCCCCAGGTATTCATAGGGGCCGTGGTAGCCGATCATCGCATCGAGCGTGTTCGCCGCGCGATAGGCGTAGGCGCCTGGCAGTCCGGCGATGAGATACGCGAGCCACGGCGAGACGGCCGAGTCAACTGCGTTCTCCGCGATCGATTCGATCGCGCCCGACGCGATGTGCTCGTGCCCAAGTGTGGTGGCGTCGCGACTACAGAGGCCGCGGAGGGCCTCTCGCGCTGCCGGGAGATTATGCGCCTCGAGCGCAGTCCGGACGTCCTCGCCTGCCCTGAACAGACCGCGAACGGCGAATGCCGGCTTGAGCAGAAGCGCGGCACAAACCACTCGCACGATTTCGGGAAGCCGTGCGACCGCGCGCTCCGCAAGGGCGCTGGCGAATGCGGCCGATGCAACGATCGCGGCGGTAAGACACGCCCCGTAGACAAGCTGCGCAATCCGCCCGCCCGGAGCCCTTCCCTCCTGGACGCGCGCAAATCGGCCAATCCAGACGACCGGGTGCACCGCTGCCGGTGGCTCGCCGAAGTACCGGTCGATCGCGAACGCCAATACGAGCGTCGCGACGCGCTCCCTCACGCGCATTCTTCCCCACAACCGCGGTCAGATCGCGAGCCGATCATCGATTGGTCGCAACCGTCCACGGTCGAGCTCGCCAACACGGTGGGCAGTGTATCAACGGGCAAACTGGGCGCTCGTTTCGCGTCGAGAGTGGGGGGACACGCCAGGTTCGTGGAGCGTTGCCGGTATAATCCCGCCCCGTGACCGCCCCGCGAAACGTCATCCTGATCGCGCTCGATACGCTTCGGGCGGATCACCTCAGTTGCTTCGGCTATGGACGGCTTACCAGCCCTCACATCGATCGGCTGGCCAGCACCGGGACGCTGTTTGAGCGGTTCTACTCGCCGCATATTCCAACGCATCCCGGATTTACGACGATGCACACCGGACGGGACGCGTTCGTCCATGGCGTGGTGTCGCACGCCGGAAGCCACGTGCCGGACGAGGCCATCCCACTGATGGCTGAGGCGCTTGCGCGCCGCGGGGTCCACACCGTCGCGGTTGATAACCTCGGCCGTTGGTTCACGCGCGGGTTCGACGCCTACCTTCCGTTTGACTGGGACAAGGATCCCACCAAGCCGTGGCGCAAAGCGGAGGCGGTAAACGCGGTTGCGCTCGGCGCGCTCGATCGCTGCGCGGCCGATCCTCGGCCGTTCTTCCTGTTCCTCCACTACTGGGATCCACACACGCCGTACCTGCCGCCGTCGCCATTTGACCGAATGTTCGTCGCCGGCGATGAGCGGGACCCAGGCGAACGATCGATGGACCCGGTCTGGGCGTTCGAACCGTTTCGCGATTACTTCGCCCAGTGGATGGATGGCGTCACCGACATCCGGTTTCCCGTCGCCCAATACGATGCCGAGATCGCGTACCTGGACACGGTGCTGGCTCGTCTATTCGCCCGCGTCGAGGAACTTGGCCTTCGGGACGATACGGCGATCGTCATCGTGTCCGACCACGGCGAGGTTCTGGACGACCACGTCGGCTACTTCGACCACCACGGTCTCTACGATGCGAATCTGCACGTCCCGTGCATCATTTCGGCGCCTGGCCTGGTTCCCGCGGCGCATCGCGTATCGGGGTCAGCCTCGATGTTGGATATCGCGCCGACGGTCTACGACGCGCTGGGATTCCCGGATCTGTCAGCCGAGCTCGGCCTGCCCGGCCGAAGCCTGATCGAGGTTGCGAATGGGCGAGCCGATTGCGGCACGATCAGTGATCTCTACATCACCGAATCCACCTGGATGCGCAAGCGCGGCTGGCGCACGGGGCAATGGAAGCTCATCGAGGCGCTCGAACCCGACTTCCACGATGGACCGCCGATCGAGCTGTACGACCTTTCGACCGACCCGGGCGAGATCACGAACTTAGCCTCGGAACGTCCCGAGATCATCGCCGAGCTATCGGCGCGGATGCACGGCTATGCGCGCCGTCGCGCGGCTGAGACGGGCGTTCCGGACCCGATCCTGACCAGCCAGATCACGCTGCGACACATCGGCAAGATGGAAACGGCCGTGCCGAAGGATGATCGGTTATACGCGGAGGGCGGACGCGATCGGATGGGGTAGGCGAGCGTTCAGCTCGCCAGATCCGCGATCGGCTCTCGGCGGTACCCACCGCGCAAACCCATCCAGCCGAGAGCGGCGACGCCCAGGACGACTCCCACCACCGCCACGAGTTGCGCCTGCGACAGGCCGAGCGCCTGAATGGCATCGACGCGGTAGAAGCTGATCCAGAATCGGCCGACCGCGTAGAGCGCGACGTAGAGCCAGAAGATAACGCCGAACCGGGCCCGACCTCGAAGTAGCATCAGCAGCCCGAAGACGAGCATGTCCCAGACGAGCTCGTAACCGACCGCCAGATGGACCGGCAGCCCCATCTCACCCAGCGTATTCGGGTGCGTGTACACGACCGCCAGGGACGATTCGAGCGGTAGTCCGTGATGCTCGCCGTTGATGACATCGCCGATCCGGCCAATTGCCTGGCCAAGGATGAGGCCGACCGCGCCGCCGTCAGTCATCTTCGCGACATCGATCCCGGTCATCCGAGCGTAGATCGTGCCGGTCAAGATCCCGCCGACGATCGCGCCATAGATCGCAATCCCACCCTCGTTGATCATCACGATCTGGAGCAGGTTCGTGGAGTAGTAGCCCCAGTTGTCCCAAACGTGAAACAGACGCGCGCCGACGATTCCGCCGGCCACGGACCAGAGGGCGAGGTTGTACGCGCCATCCTCGTTCACGCCGGCTTCGGCCGCGATCCGCACGCCGAGACTTACCCCCGCGATGACGCCGATCGCGGAGAACAGGCCATGCCAGGAAAGCGTGAACGGACCCAGGAAGAAGATGTTCGGATCGATGTAGATGGAAATCGCGAGCAGTGGTATCACAGTGCCAAACCGTAGCCGAAAACGCGTGTGAACCACGCAGTAATCAGGATCATCTGGTCCGTGAAGAGCAAGACCCCCATACCGATGAGGAGCGCGCCACTGACCAGTTCGACCGGACGGTGGCGGGTGCGCAACCATCGCGTCAATGCCGTGGCGCGCTGGATGCCGAGTGCCGCCACGATGAACGGCACCCCCATCCCGAGCGAGTAGGCGAATAGGAGAAGCGTTCCTTGACCAAGTGTTTCGCTCTGGCTCGCCAGCGCCAGGATGGAAGCCAGGATCGCGCCAACGCACGGTGTCCACCCGATGCCGAATGCGCCTCCCATGAGAAGCGCGCCGCCGACGCCTTGACCGCCGAAGCGCGTGAAATCGACTCGGCTTTCCCGGTACAGAAGCGGGATTCGAATCAAGCCGGCCGTGTGCAGACCGAAGACGATCACGATGGCTCCCGCGACGCGCGTCATCACGCCTTGATAGTCAGCCAATGCCTGACCGATCACCGTGACGCCAAGTCCGAACAGCGACAGCACGATCGAAAGTCCGGCCACGAACGCGAACGCGCTCGGCAGGATCGATCCCATATTGACACGGTCGACCTCAGCGAGATCGGCCACCGACCGTCCGGTGATGTACGAAAGGTACGCCGGAACCAGCGGCAGGACGCACGGCGACACGAATGAAAGAATGCCGGCCGCGAACGCCACCGCGACAGTGACAGACGAGGCGTCCACCGGACCAATGGTAGGGTCGCGCGGGCGCGTTTCGCCCGCTCACACGGTCGCTGCGACTGGCCGCCTGCGCATGGGCGGTCCGAAATAAGACCCGCGCCGATAATCCCAATGCTCAGTGTCTTTCCCACACCTACCTCCGCCGTCCCTGAGTCGCGGCAGCATGGAAATCGAGAAGCCGCCAGCGTCCGCGGGACGACGCCATGGCCGATATCGCTAGCCAGGGTGCGCGCTGCTCGGCGCCGCGCGCCTCGTCCCGAAACCGGTAGTCGTTCTTGCGAATGTACTCGTCGAGACCGTCGGCGATCGTTGACCACCACGCGATCGACGCCGAGGGATCGACACCAATCTGGAGCGCGTGCCGCCGACAGAAAGGGTCGCCTTGGGTCGACTCGATGGTGCTGTCGCGCACTCGGCAGAATCCGCACATGGGTTCCCCCGGCAACGATCGTGCGATCTCGAGGCACGCCTGGCGGGATCGCCGCGTCGCGAACGTGAGTGGTCCGAGCGTGAGCGGCGCGGCGACGGTCAGCGCGCGGTGGGCGTCCACGAGCGCCGACCTGAGCGCGGCGCCGATCGAGCCGAACATCGCGCGCGACCGGACGGGCCCAACCCGATCGTGGACAAGCCAGGCATGGTGGACGCACGACGCCTCGCCCGGCTCCAGCGTGGACTCCGGAACCGAGACCGCCTTGTCAACCCGAGCATCTCCGTCACGGCAGACCGCGCAGAGCGTGGCGCCCATTCGTTCGTCAGCAACACTCCACCGCGACGGCCGGGCACCCACGATCAGCGCAATCAGCGGGTCGCCGGTCTCCTCATCCGGCGCTGGCCGCGCGGCCGAGCGCCCGGCGCGGACTCTGGATGTCTCCCCGTTCGGCTTCTGAAGCAGCGGACGCCAGCTCGGATCGCGCGTGGACTCAGCCACCGTCAACATTGCCCGCATCAAAGCCGCCAGGCCGCGGCCGCCAGTTCCGATCGCGACGCGCGCGTGCGGCAGACACAGTCCCGCGCCGCTTTCCACCGCGGCCGCCAGCCCTGGTTCGGCGCCGTGCTCAACCAGAACACTTATGTAGCGCCGAATCGCGCCATCGTGGAACTCGCAAGCGATGCATCCGCCGCGACCATTGCCCGTGTCCGAATCGGACGACGCGGCACGGATCGTCGAGCGAATCACATCGCGATAGATGATCCCCGCTCCAAACGGTTCCCGAGCATCATCGAGCAGCATCCAAGCGTGCCGATTGCAGAATCCGCGCGCATCCCGCAGCCGAACGCGCAGATCCAGGTCGTTCACACACTCGAACGCGACCGATTCCAGAAACCGTCGAGCCGACCGCGTGGCGAGGCGGCAGATGACGCACCCTGGCGCGGCGAGGGCATCACGAACCTCGTAGTACGTCGTGTGGCGTCCGGACACTTTTCTACGCCCGACTAATCGGTCGATTCATACGATGCTGCCGAGGCGCTGGTCGGTGGGGAGGTTTGCGATGCTGTTGACGCCGTCGAAAGCTGAGGAGAAGGTACTTCTCCTGTTTCGCTCGCCGATGCCGATTCGCGGCACCGCGTCCGACGTCGCGCGTCGCATCCACGGCGACATGGACGATGTGAAAGCCGCGCTCGACGAGCTCGTCGCGCGGGGCGATCTCCGTCGGCACGACGTTCCAGGGGAGCGACCGGTCTACTGGAGCTAGCGGCCGTCGAGCTGTCGCGCGAGTTCGCGCGCCTCGGTTGTCGGCGGCTGGCAGACGAATCGCCGACACAGGTACGCGGTTGGCCGAGCGTCGATCGCCGCCCGGTCGCGCAGAAACGGCACGAGGGCCGTCGCCTCGGCGTCGCCGGGCGCGCACACCGCGATGACTCGGCCCGGCATATACCGCTGTCGAACGACCTGGAGCAAGCCGCCGGTCAATCCCGATTCCGGGTCACCGATGATCGCGACTTCGATCGGCTCGCGGGTCATCTCGTCGATCGCCGATAGCCATCGACCGAAGGCGGATGGGGATTGGGTCGCCACCTCGGCGATAGCCCGCGGCGCATCGGCAGCTCGCCGCGCGTATTCCTCGTCACCGCACAGATGGGCCAGCCGCGCCATCACATCGACCAGCACCGCGTTCGCGGATGGCGTCGCGTTGTCGTACAGATCCTTCGGCCGGGCGATCAGCGTCTCGTGGTCGTCGCTCGTGTCGTAGAACCCGCCGCGCTCGTCGTCGGCGAAATGGGCGATCGCCGAATCGACGAGCGACCGAGCGGCCAGCAACCAACGCGGCGCAAAGGTCAATTCGTAGAGCGCCAGGAATCCATCCGCGACGTAGGCGTAGTCCTCGAGAAACCCATTCTGACGAGCGACACCCCGCGCGTAGACGTGCCTTGCCCGACCGTCACGCACCAGGGCGTCCATCAGAAACGTGCCATTCGCGAGGGCGGACCGGCGAAATCGGTCCGAGCCGAGCACCGTCGCGGCGTGCGCCATCGCGCGAAGCATCAGGCCATTCCACGACGCCAGGATCTTCTCGTCCCGGCCCGGCGCGATCCGCTGGGATCGCGCGTCACGAAGCCGCGGCAAGCTGCGATCGACTAGCGCGCGCAGGCTCTCGACCGAAACACCGTGGCGAGCCGCGATCGCGCCGGGATCGTCCTTCAGGTTTGGGATGCTTCGGTGCTCCCAATTCCCCGCCACGGTGACATCCAGATAGTCGGCGACGATTGGACCATCGGTCGGCCCGAGGACCGCTTGGATCTCGTTGGGCATCCAGACGTAGAACTTGCCCTCGACGCCCTCCGAATCGGCGTCCTGAGCGGAGTAGAAACCGCCCTCCGGCGACGTCATTTCGCGGATGACGTAGTCGAGCGTGCTCTCAGCTACGGTGCGATAGAAGCGCTGACCGGTTGCCAGCCACGCGTCGGTGTAGGCGCGCGCTAACAAGGCGTTGTCGTACAGCATCTTCTCGAAATGAGGGACGAGCCACGTTGCATCGACGCTGTAGCGATGAAACCCGCCGCCGACTTGATCGCGAAGGCCGCCCCGCGCCATGTGAATCAGCGTCGACTCGACGATCTCGAGCGCCCGCGTGTCACCCGATCGCTCGTGGTGCCGCAAGAGGAAATCGAGTGCCATCGCCGGCGGGAACTTCGGTGCCCCGCCGAAGCCGCCGTTCTGCTCGTCGAACGACGCTACGAGGCCGAGGAACGCCCGATTCAACAACGTCTCGTCATACGACTCACCGACATCGACGCTCGAACCGGATGCGAGGAACTCGGAAACGGAGCGCGTTGTCTTCTCGACTGCTTCGGGACGCTCGCGATAGGTCCGCGTAACGTGGTCGAGAACTCGACGAAATGACGGAATGTTGAAGCGATCGCCCGGCGGGAAATAGGTTCCGGCATAGAATGGAACGCCCGATGGAGTGAGGAAGACGGTCATTGGCCAGCCGCCGCCGCCGGATATCGCCACGGTGACCCGCATATAGATAGCGTCAAGATCCGGGCGCTCCTCGCGATCGACCTTGACGTTGATGAAGTTCTCATTCATCAGCGAAGCGACCTCGGGATCCTCGAACGACTCGTGTGCCATCACGTGGCACCAGTGGCAGGCTGAGTAGCCGATCGACAACAAGATCGGCCGATCGAGCGCGCGCGCCATCGCCAGAGCCTCGTCGCCCCACGGGTACCAATCGACCGGATTCTCCGCGTGCTGGAGCAGGTACGGACTCGTTTCGCCGGCTAGGCGGTTTGGCATATTTGCTTCCCTCGTCCCAATTCGTAGTATCGAAGAAGGAATTCGCGGAGGCCACGATGACGTCACCTTCAAGCGCGCACACCGAGAACTCCTTCCACGTCGCGCAGCGCCAGTTCGATATCGCGGCTGATCGTCTGCGGCTGGACGACGGCATTCGAGACATCCTGCGCAACTGCCGTCGCGAGTTGACCGTCAACTTCCCGGTCCGGATGGACGACGGTTCGACGCGACTCTTCCAGGGCTACCGAGTCCAGCACTCGCTGCACCGCGGCCCGGCCAAGGGTGGAATCAGATACCACCCGGGTGTCGATATCGACGACGTGCGCGCGCTCGCGATGTGGATGACGTGGAAATGCGCGGTCGTCGGGCTTCCGTTCGGCGGCGCCAAGGGCGGCGTTACCTGCAATCCGCGCGACCTTTCCCTGCGGGAACTGGAAAACCTGACGCGACGGTTCACGAGCGAAATCTCCATCCTGATCGGACCCGACAGTGACATTCCGGCGCCTGACGTCAATACCAGCGCCCAGATCATGGCCTGGATGATGGACACGTACTCGATGAACGTCGGCCACTCGGTGCCAGCGGTCGTCACCGGCAAGCCGATCGAAATCGGCGGCTCGGAGGGACGCGCCGAGGCAACCGGTCGTGGATGCGCGATCGCGACCCGAAAGGCGGCGCGCGCGGTTGGGATGCCTCTGGAAGGCGCCCGGGTCGCGATTCAGGGCTTTGGCAATGTCGGCGCGCCACTCGCCCAGTTCCTGCACGGTGACGGATGCCGAGTCGTCGCCCTATCTGATTCGCGCGGCGGCATCTATCGCGAGAGCGGTCTGGACCCGCGCGCCATATCCCGCTTCAAGGAGGAGACCGGATCGATCATCGGCTTTCCTGGCGCGGAGCGGATCACTCATCGAGAACTGGATGAACTCGATTGCGACATCCTGGCGCCGTGTGCGCTTGCGAATGAGATCACTCGAGAGAACGCCGCCCGGGTACGCGCACGCATCATCGTCGAGGGCGCGAACGGTCCCACGACGCCGGAGGCCGACCGAATACTGGCCGATCGGAAGATACTGGTCGTCCCGGACATCCTCGCGAATGCCGGCGGAGTGACAGTTTCGTACTTCGAGTGGGTTCAGGATCTGCAGGCGTTCTTTTGGGACGAAGCCGAGATCAACGCCCGCCTCGAGACGATCATGGTGCGCGCCTACGACGCCGTCGCGCGCGAGGCCGACATTCATGCCGTCGATCTGCGCACGGCCGCCCATATGCTGGCGGTGTCGCGGGTTGCGGCGGCCCTGCGACTGCGCGGGATCTTCCCGTAATTCCGCGCCGGCCGGCGTAGTGGCTGCCACGCGCGGCTACTAGCGAGCGCTTTCGCGTTTAGGTCGCGGCAACATAACAGATCCCGCGTTCGAGACGGTGCGTGCCGCCGGACGCGGTACGATTCGGCGCGATGGTCGACTTTGCTCACCTCCACTGTCACTCCGAATACTCGCTGCTCGATGGCTACGCGCGAATCGATGATCTCGTCGCCGCGGCGAAGAAGGACGGGTCGCGCGCGGTCGCTCTGACCGACCACGGCGCGATGTACGGCAGCATCCATTTCATCGACGCGGCCAAGAAGGCCGGCGTCAAGCCAATCGTCGGCGTCGAGGCGTACGTCGCCCCGAACACGCGGTTCGACAAGCGTCCGAAGATCGACACGAGCCCGTACCACCTGGTTTTGCTGGCGAAGAACGAAACCGGCTACCGCAACCTCCTCAAGCTCACGACGCTCGCCCACACCGAGGGCTTCTACTACCGCCCGCGGCTCGATCGCGAGTTGCTCGAAGCCCATCATGATGGGTTGATCTGCCTGTCGGCCTGCATCGCAGCCGAGGTACCGCGACTGGTTCGCGAATCGAACATGGAGGGCGCCGCCCGCGCGGCAGCCTGGTATCGCGATCTCTTCGGCCGTGAGAACTACTACCTGGAGATCCAGGATCACGACATGCCCGTGCAGACCGAAGCGAATCGTGGCGTCATCGAGATCGCGCGGTCGCTCGACATCCCACTCGTGGCGACGAACGACGTGCACTACGTGACCCCGGAGGACATGCGGGGACAGGATCTGCTTCTCTGCATCCAGACCAACGCGACGGTCAGCGATCCAAATCGCATGCGGATGGGCACGAACACGTTTTACTTACGGTCGGCCGAGGAAATGGCGCGTCTGTTCGCCGAATTGCCTGAGGCACTGGCAAACACCGTGCGTGTCTCCGAGCAGTGCGATCTGAAACTCGAGTTCGATCGGCCGCGGCTGCCAAACGTCGAGATTCCGGACGGCCTGACTGCCGATGAGTACATCGAGCGCCTCTGCGGCGAGGGTCTGGCGCGACGACTCGGCACGATTCCCGACGCCTACCACGAGCGCGTCCGGTACGAACTCGGCGTCGTCAAGCAGACCGGCTTTGCCCAGTACATCCTGGTCGTCTGGGACATCATGGCCTACGCCCGGCGTCAGGGGATCGTCGCGGGACCGCGTGGTTCCGCCGCCGGCGCGCTCGTCCTGTACGCGCTCGGGATATCGGACGTCGATCCGGTCGCTCAGAAACTGACCTTCGAGCGGTTCCTCAATCCCGAGCGCGGCGAGATGCCAGACGTCGACATGGATTTCGCCGACGATCGGCGCGATGAGATGATCGAGTACGTGGTCCAGCGCTACGGACGGGACCACGTCGCGCAGATCATCACCTTTGGGACGCTCGGCGCGAAGGCAGCGATACGCGACACGGGTCGCGCCCTGGCATACCCTCTGGCCGATGTCGAGCGGATCGCCCGACTCGTGCCGTCAGGGTCGGCCGCGACGAAGATCGACAAAGCGATCGAGGACAACCCGCTGCTGAGGCAGGCCATCAGCGAGGATGAGTCGGTCGCGCGGCTGATCGAGGAGGCGAGGCGGGTCGAGGGATACGCGCGCCACGCCTCGACCCACGCCGCCGGCATCGTCATCTCGCGCGAGCCGCTCACGGAATACACGCCGCTCCAACCCACGTCCCGAAACGATTCCGGGTTGATGACGCAGTATCAGGCCGACAACCTCGCCAAGATCGGCCTGCTCAAGATGGACATCCTCGGTCTGTCGAACTTGACGATTCTCGGCCGGGCGGTCGACGTGATTCGGCGCGAGCGCGGCGAAGACATCGATCTCTTACGAATACCGTTCGACGATCCAAAGGCGTACGAGATCCTCGGGCGGGGCGAAACGGTCGGGCTGTTCCAGTTGGAAGGTCGCGGGATGACCGGCTACCTTCGCGAACTGAAGCCGTCGACGCTCGGGGACATCACGGCGATGATCGCCCTCTATCGGCCGGGACCGATGGCGAACATTCCTCACTACGTTGCCCGCAAGCACGGGCGCGAGCCGATCACGTATCCGCATCCTTGGCTCGAGGAAATCCTCGCTGACACGTACGGAGTTCTGACCTACCAGGACCAGGTGCTACAGGTCCTTCGGCGTGTCGGCGGGTACACGCTCGGACAGGCCGACATCGTTCGCAAGGCGATGGGCAAGAAGATCGTCGAATTGATGGACGCCGAGCGGGCGAAGTTCATCGCCGGATGTGACGCGAACGGTGTCTCGGCGGCGGACAGCGCGGCGCTCTGGGACCTGTTGCAACCGTTCGCCGGGTACGGCTTCAATCGTGCTCACGCGGCTTGCTATGCGCAGATCGCCTACCAGACCGCCTATCTGAAGGCGAACTACTCGGCCGAATTCATGGTCGCAGTCCTTTCGACGTTCCGCGACAACGCCGACAAGGTGACCGGCGCGATCATCGAGTGTCGGAGAATGGGCATCGACGTTCTGCCACCCGACGTCAATGCCAGCGGATGGGACTTCTCGATCGAGCACCGTGGCGACAAGCCGACCATCCGTTTCGGCCTTTCCGCGATCAAGAATGTCGGCGAAGGCGCGGCAGCGCCGATCGTGACCGCGCGCCAGGCCGAGGGACCGTTCAATACATTGGACGACTTTGCGCGACGGATCGATGCCAAGAGCCTGAATCGGCGCGTCCTCGAGAGTCTCGTCAAGGCCGGCGCGCTCGACAGCTTCGGACATCGCGCCCAACTACTCGCCGGCCTCGACCGCGTCGTCGGCGTCGCGCAGCAGTTGCAGCGCGCCCAGGCGGCCGGGCAGGCCAGCCTGTTCGATCTGATGGCGGCCGAGTCCCAGGCGACGATCCTCAGTCTGCCGAACGTCCCCGAGGCACCGGAGCGCGAGCGGCTGGAATGGGAGAAGGAGTTGCTCGGCGTCTATTTCTCCCGCCATCCGATGTCGGATATCTCGCGCAATCTGGTCCAGGTCATCTCGTGTCACTGCGGTGAAGTCAACGAAGAGTTTCTCGAACGCCGCGTGACACTCGCTGGGGTGGTGACGGGGTTCCGCTCAGTTCAGACGCGGCGCAAGGAGATGATGTGCGCCGCGATGCTCGAAGACGCCTATGGCTCGGTCGAGATCGTCGCCTTTCCGCGCACCTACGCCCAGACGCGCGACCTCTGGCGCGAGGGCGCGATGTTGGTTATTGACGGAAAGGTGGAGTTGCGCGAGGAACGGCCGCAGATCGTGGTGGAATCGGCGCGCACGATCGAGGACGTGAAAGCAGAGACTTCGTCAACGCCGGGCACGCCGATTCCCTCGATGTATCGGGTTGCCGAAACCACCGCAACATACGCCGACACTGACGAGGCCGAGACGATGCTCGACTCCGCGGACGACCGCTCGTTCCCAGCGGCGGAGGACCATGCTCTGGCCCGATCCGAGCCATCCCTCAGGGCGCCGGCCGTGCAATACGGGCCACAGACGCGGGGCGCGGTGTTTACACCGGCTCGAGGCAATGGAAATGGACATTCGAACGGGAACGGGAATGGTCGCCGCAAGGGCGCCGAGCCGCCGAAACCGCCGCCATTCCCCGATCGGGCCGGCAAGCGATTTCAAGTCACGGTTCCGGTCGCTGTTGCGGAGAGCGACACGCGCTCGCTCGATGCGCTGATCGACCTCATCGAAGGCATGGACGGCACCGGGCCCGATACGATCAGCATCCGCGTTGATTGCGCCGGCACCATCATCGAACTGGAGCGGCCAGGATTGCAGATCAACTGTGGCACTCAAATGGTTCACGGATTGCGGCGCATCTTCGCGAGCCAGCCGTCGCTCGATGAGGTACCGTGGGACTCCTGATCCGATTCGCAATCACGTTCGCGGCCGCATTCGTAGCGGCTTACGTCTTCCCGGCGTCATTCCAGTACGACAACGTCGCCAGCCTGCTGGTCTTCTCGCTTGTTCTCGGCGTCCTGAATGCCATCGTCAAGCCAGTAGTCGTTATGTTGACTTGTCCGATTCAACTGCTCACCCTCGGTCTGGCGGTGTTTCTCGTTAACACGGGGCTGTTCCTCGTGGCGGCAAACCTCGTTCCGGGGATCCGGGTGGCGGATTTCGGAGCCGCCTTCATCGCCTCTTTGACGGTCACAATGGTCAGTTGGGGACTCCACGCTCTGCTGCGGAAATAGCCCGCCGGGCGCTGGGCGCCCCATTCGTTCATCCGCTTCCTACTCCACGGTCCGTATAATTCGATTGCTGGTGCGTCGGGAGAATTCGTGAAGTCACATTTCAAATGGCTCTATCCCGGCATGCACATCAAGCGGTGGCTGGTCCTGCTGACTTTCGGCGTGACGTTCCTGAGCCTCGGCATCGCCTACGTCATGACACACTACTACCGGACCCAGCCGTTTCCGGAAGAGGTCTACTACGTCACGCTGCAATTCGTTTCGCGCCCGATTCGCGGCATCCTGTTCGTTCTCACCGGCGTCGTCGTCATCGGGATCGCGGTCTATCAACTCAGCCGATCGCTGGTGGCGCCATTCCTGACGAACAATCGGGGACTGGTCGATGTTCTCTATCAGCATCGTCAGTTGAACCGCGGACCTCGCGTTGTCACGATCGGCGGCGGCCACGGCCTTTCGACGCTCCTGCGAGGCTTGAAAGAACACACCGCGAATCTGACCGCGATCGTGACGGTGGCCGACGACGGCGGCTCTTCGGGTCGGCTACGCCAAGAGATGGGGGTGCTGCCTCCGGGCGACATTCGCATGTGCCTGGTTGCTCTGGCGGATGCGGAACCGTTGATGACCGACCTCTTCCAGTACCGATTCCCGAAAGGCAACAGTCTGGAAGGCCACGCCTTCGGAAACCTGTTCCTGGCCGCGATGAACGCGATCACGGGTAATTTCGAGCAAGCGTTGCGTGAATCGAGCCGGGTTCTCGCGATTCGCGGCCAGATCTTCCCTTCGACGCTCGAAGACATCCAGATCGGCGCGGAGTACGAGGACGGCCACATCGTCATCGGTGAGTCTCAGGTGCCGGAAGCACGCAAGCGCATTCGACGGCTCTTCCTGCGACCAAGCCATCCCCCGGCCTACCCGGAGGCGATCAAGGCGATTCTCGAGGCGGACATGATCGTGATCGGGCCAGGATCGCTCTACACGAGCCTCCTGCCGAATCTGATGGTGAGCGATCTCGCGCAGGCGGTTCAGACCTCGAAGGCGGCCAAAGTCTACGTCTGCAACGTCGCCACTCAACGTGGCGAAACCGAACACTTCACTGTTGCCGATCACGTGGCCGTGATCGAGCAACACGTCGGCAGCGGCGCATTCGACTACGTGCTGGTGAACAACAACACCAACGTTTCGGGAAACATCGGCATCGACTCCGCGCCGGTCGTGTTGAGCCGTTCCGACGAAGTGTCGACCTACCAGATCATCGAAGCCGATGTCGTCGATGTTGGCCACCCGCACTTCCACGACCCGTTGAAGCTGGCGGCAGCGCTGATGCGCCTGTTTCCTGGCGCGGGATCGCGAACCGAAGCCGCACGGGAAGTGGCTCTCGTCGGCCCTCAATAGCGGTACCCGCGTTGCACCGTCCGTGACGAATCCAGGGCCGAGCTCCCCAGTCCGCCGCGCGGTACTCCCTACCGCGCGGCGGCGTTGACGGCGCGTAGGGCCGCGATCGCTCGCTGTAGCGCGCCGCCTTCCACATCAGGGTCGGGAATCGGTTCGCCACGACCGATGACCGTCACAGTCGGCGCACCACTCGTCACCGGTTCGACGACGATCAGTGGCGGACCTCCGGTCAAGTAAAGGTCGGACCGGTCGTACACGGTGTTGTGTGTCGCCGGCGCGAGATCGACCTCGATCTGCCCATCTACTGCCAAGACCGCGCGCCCGCCGCCATCGCGTTCATGGACCCAGGCCGACGATCCTGACGCCGATATGCGGGCGCGCACGGCGCGCGGCTCGGTTGCCCAAATGACCGTGACGCGCGCGTCCGGTCGCCAGAGCGTGACCGCGATCGCGCCGTCCAGATCCTGCCGCTGGCCGCGCGTGACGCCCGCGTACTGCCGATGCGCCACGCCGAGGGCGGTGAAGACTGGTCGAGGAGCGCGATCGTCCAACCGCGCAACGCCGTAGCTCTCCCAGCCAAAACGCCACTCGGCATCATCCGACATCTTGTAGATGGAGAGGCGCTCGACGCCGGCCGCCAGGGCCATCGCGTACGCTTGGATGAAGTAGTTCGCCTGCTCCCACTGGTTCGCTCGCCAATGCGCCCGCGTCAGCGGCCGATCCGGGTCATCCCACGGCGCGACATTCGTTTCGTTGATCCAGATCGGCTTGGTGACGCCGTACGAGTCAAGGATCCGTCGGTACTCCATCGTTGCGTCGTACAGCGTGCGCGGATCGTTGTAGAGCTGAAGCACGGCCGCGTCGAAGTACCACCCGTTCGCCGGAGCGTCGGGGTCGCGACTGACGACCTCGAGGTAGCGTTCGAGAAACTGCGCGCGGCGATGACTCTTGTCCCACCAATACGTGACGCCCGGTAGTGTCACCCGCGCTTCCGGATTACCACGCTTCGCCGCCAGGTACGCAACCTTCTGCAGACGCGCGAACTCGTCGATCGAACCAGACCAGGCGTAGCCATCGTGCCCACGGTCGGAGACGTCCGGCTCGTTCCAGATGACCCACGTGTCGATCCGACCGCGATAGGCGGAAGCGGTTCGCCGGACATACTCGCCCCAGAGGTTCGCCGGAGAGTCAACCGGCAAATCGAGCCCGCGCGGCGCAGTCGTATTCCATCGATCCGCCGCGGTGGCCGCCCAGCGCGGCGTACTAACGAGAACGCCGGCTAGTTGGCGCCCACGCCGTGCTTCATCGTCGAGATAGCGGTCAGGGATGGCTGGCCACCAATCGTTTGGCCCATCCGGCTGAACCCGACTCCATGGAAAAAGGACGCGTGACCACCCAACACCAAGCTCATCGGCCCGATCGGCGGCGAAAAACGCGTCGACCGCGCCGAACCGCGGATCGAGCCCGGCCGCGCTGGCGGAACCAGTCAGACAGACCGGAATGAGGATCGAAACGAGGAGAAACGCGAGTCGATGCAACGGCACGGGTGGAGTATGTCGAATCGGCGGGCTGTCTCGCCGCGCCCTGGCCCCTTGCTATGATTATGGAACCAATGGCTATTGAAGTACGCATTCCACCCGTTCTCCGTAAGTTCACCGGCGGTGGGCCGACCGTCCGAGCCGACGGCACAACGATCGCGGCGATCATCGACGCCGTCGACGTATTACACCCCGGGTTCAAGTCCCAGGTGACCGATGAATCCGGTCAGTTGCATCGATTCATCAATCTGTATCGAAACGGCGAAGACATTCGGTATCTAGATAACTCAGAGACGACGTTGTCCGAAGGCGACGTCGTCGCAATTCTCCCCGCTGTCGCCGGCGGCTAGTGCCGGGAGTGCGCTTCGGCTCGATCCTCGAGACAATCGGTAACACACCGCTCGTCGAACTGAAGGGACTGTCGCCGAATCCGCGAGTACGCATCTGGGCAAAGCTGGAGGGCCAGAACCCGACCGGCTCGGTCAAGGATCGCATCGCCCTACGGATGGTCGAGGCGGCCGAGGCTGACGGTAGCTTGGTGCGCGATCGCGTCATCCTCGAACCGACCAGCGGAAACACCGGCATCGGCCTGGCCCTGGTTGGCCGATTGAAGGGCTATCGCGTCAAGGTCGTCATGCCGAGCAACGTCAGTCCCGAGCGGCGCTCTCTGCTCGAACTATACGGCGCCGAGATCGTCGATTCGCCGGGCGAACTCGGTTCGAATGGCGCGATCCGCGTTGCCGAGGAACTGTCGCGTGACTCAGCGTACTTCATGCCGTTTCAATACGGCAATCCGAACAACCCGCTGGCGCATTATCACGGCACCGGCGTCGAAATCGTTCGCGACTTGCCGGAGGTCAAAGCGTTCGTGGCCGGATTGGGCACCGGCGGCACGCTCGTCGGCACGGGCCGACGTCTCAAGGAGCACAATTCCGCTATCAAGGTCATCGCGGTCGAGCCGGAGCAGGGCGATCTGGTTCAAGGCCTTCGTTCGCTCGCCGACGGCTTCCTTCCGCCGATCCTCGATCAATCCGTGCTGGACTCGAAATTGCTCGTCTCGTCGGCGGATTCGATTCGGGGAACCCAGGCGCTCCTGCGCGAGGTTGGGATCTTCGCCGGAATCTCGTCTGGCGCGGTGCTTTACGGATGCCAGCGCGTGGCGCGCAACCTCGATGCCGGTGACATCGTCGGATTGCTGCCCGACGGCGGATGGAAATACCTCAGCACGGCGGTATGGACGCGCGCGGTTGACGATGTCGAGGAGGACATCGCCGGCAAGATCATGTGGTGAGCGGCAAACGACCGCGTTTTCTCTGTTTTGAACACACCTTCGTCCTATTGAGTTCCTAGGAACTTCGTTCCTAGACTCGTTGAATGCCGCGTTTGACACGGCGCCAGGTCGTCACGGGTATGGTCGCGGCGCTTCTGGGTGGCCCCGTGGTCGTCGCGGCTGAAAGCGGTGTCGCGCCTCGAACCCGCGCCTGGACGTGGCGCGGCGGGCTATCGGTTCGGTCCGCGCTATCAGCTGACGGCGGCCTTCGCGGGGCAACTATCCGAGTCCCGTTCCCGTTCAATGCCCTGGCGATCATCGCGGCGCAGCCTGATTCGCGCATCCGGGTCCGAACCAGCGCCGACACTCGGGTGTGGTCGGACTGGCAAACGATCGAAATCGGCGAAAGTCACGGGCGAAAGGGCGACGGGTCAGCCCCAGCTGCGCTTGCCATGGTCGAGACCGGCCAATACCTCGAGATCTCGGCCGACGAAGGCGTCGCCGAGTGCCAGATCGATGTCATCGACTCGGCGCCGAGCGTGCGCTCGTCTCAGTCGCTCCGGTCGCTTCAGGCCGGCGTCTCGATCGTCAGTCGGCAGGGGTGGTCCGCCGACGAGTCGTATCGGTACGACGAGCGTGGCGCTGAACTGTGGACGCCGCGCGTCTATACGCCACACAAAGTGGTCGTCCATCACACCGCGACCAGTAACACCGAATCGAACCCGGCCGCGACCGTGCGGGCGATTCACTATTACCACGCCAGGACTCTTGGCTGGGGAGACATTGGCTACAACTACCTCGTCGACCGAAATGGCGTCGTCTACGAAGGTCGCTACGGCGGTCAAGGCGTCGAGGCCGGACACGCGCTCGGACACAACGGCGGCTCGATCGGGATCGCCTGCATCGGCACCTACTCCTCGGTCCAGATCAGTTCGGCCTGTCGATCGTCGCTCACCGCCCTGATCGCGGATCGCGCGCGAACAATCGATCCGATCGATTCGTCCTGGTTCGTCGACGGCGAAATGACCAACGTGATGGGCCATCGCGACGCCATGCAATATCGCGCTGGCGGCGGAACGGCCTGTCCCGGCAACACGCTCTATGGACTCATGTCCACGATCCGAGAGGAGGTCGTCTCCACGATGGGAGGACGGCCGTCCGCGCGACTAACAATCGACAACCTTGCGATAAGCAGCAATGGATTCATCGACGGTGGCGTTGTCGGTATTGCGGTGACCGTGCGGAACACCGGAACCGCCACCGTCGCGACACAGGATCCGCGGGCCGCGCTGCAGTACGACGAGCGCGAGTCGGCCGATGGCCGGGGATTCGGCGGTCAATCGGGCACCTGGCGCGTCGCTCTTGATACGCGCGACGGCGCAGCCGGATTTCCGTTCCGCTGGGGTCTGCCCGACGCCCTTGCGCCCGGACAGAGCGCGACAGTTACCGGCGCGATCCAACTCTGGACTCCCGGCCGTCGCGACGTGAAGGCCCGCGTCGTCCGCGAAGGGCGCGGTGAGTACGTGGACAGCCCGACCGCGGTATCGCTGGTCGTCGTCGATCGAGCGTCGCTCGGCCACCGCGTCGTCGTGCCGGTGTCCCCGCGGAGGTCAGGCTCGTAGGCAGCGCTCGCGGTCGGTCATCGCGGTACAGTGGGCGCGTGACAGATTGCGGTCCGGTGCGCCAACGGATCCTGCCGATCGCCGGCATCTCGCTTGTAACGGGGTTGCTTTCACTCGGTGCCTTCAGGTCGACCTTCTCGACTCCGGCGGACCGCCTCCGCGAAGACGTGAAGGTCGCGAGCGTCGATGTTGGTGGTGCGACGCGCGGCGAGGCCAAAACGAGGCTCGGAAGGCGTCTGCGCGACTACCGGAACGCCACGATCGTCGTCGCGACTCCCGATGGACTCGAATCGCACCCGGTCACGGCGTTGGGCTTCCGCGAGGATCCGGCTCCGACGATGGCGATGCTCGATTCCGTCGCATGGCCAACGCGCCGTGAGATGCTCCTAACGTCCTGGCTGGCACTCGAGCGCGCGCCGGTTCGCGTCGCCCCGGTCGTCTCGATCGATCAGGATCGTCTGCGGGCGTGGATAACTGAAGTAAGCCGCCGATTCGATCGCGCGCCATCACACGCGTCCCTAAGCATCACGCCGGACGGCACGATCGTCGAGACCGCGGCACGGACCGGCCGGGCGATCGACCGCGAGGAGACGGCGCGCCGAACGCGCGACGTTTTCCAAAGCCTTGGGACAAGACTCGATCTTCCAGCCAACGGGGTCGACGCGCCCGCGGTCGCGATCGCGGAGGCGCGCCAGCAGGCGCAATCCTTCCTCACCACCACGATTGTGGCGCGCGCTGGGGACGCGCGATGGACGCTCGCAAAGGCCGAACTCGCCCGGTGGGTCGTCTTCGACACGACCGACCGGCGCGCGACGTTCGCCGTTCACCCGACGCGACCGCGCGGATGGCTCGCCGATCGTGCCGGTGAGATCGCGCGGTCGCCGCGATCGGCGCGATTGGGCGTCCGCGGCGGCAAAGTGACCGTCGTTGAGCCGTCGGAGAACGGCGCGCGGTTCGACGTGGAAGCGGCTCTGCCGGTTCTTCTCTCGGGGTTGGCGCGCGGAGTTGGCACGATCGATCTGCCTGTACAGCGTCTTGCGCCGACCTTTTCGACCGATCAGGCGGCCGCTCTTCGATTCCCGGATACGATCACCGAAGCGACGACCGGCTACGCCGGGAGTATCGCCGAACGAGCGCACAACATCGAACTCGCCACCTCGCGCCTCGACGGAACGCTGATCCGTCCCGGCGAATCGTTTTCATTCAACGCGGCGGTTGGCCGCACGCGCGTGCGCGATGGCTATCGGATCGCTTACGGCATCGTGTCCGGAACTGCCGGGGCGCAGACGGTTCCCGCCGCCGCCGGTGGGATCTGCCAGGTGGCCACGACGATTTTCCACGCCGCGTTCTGGGCCGGCCTCCCGATCGAGGAGCGCCACCCGCACTCATACTGGATTCCGCGGTACGGGCAGCCACCGCGCGGTCTGACGGGATTGGACGCGGCCGTGGACGAAGACGCCGGGCTGGATCTCGCCTTCCGTAATACCACCGAACACGCCATCCTCGTCCACGCGACCACCGATGGCGACCGCGTGAGATTCGCACTGCTCGGCACCCGGCCCAATTGGCAGGTCACGGTGCAGAGGCCGCGCATCACGGGCACGACGCGAGCGGACCCAACCGTGATTCGGCAGGCGGATTCGACCATGGCGGCCGGTCGTGTGCTTCAGGTCGAGGAGGCGCGCGACGGTTTCGACGTATCGATTCAGCGCGTAGTCTCACGTGACGGCCAACCGGTTCGTCGGGATACCGTGGGTTCCCGCTACGCGCCGTCGCACAATGTTCTCCTCATCGGCACGCGGAGTTAGCCCGATCGCGACTCCGATCCGCGGATTCCCGAACGATCGCTACACACCTTACGGCTACCTCGGCACACCAGCGCACGGCTGGCGCCTCACTCGCATCGGCGTCGCACGCGTCGAGGGCGCGATTCGTTGTACGTGGTACTTCCCCGCGTATCCCGGACCGTACGGCGGTGCCTGGATCTGGCAGGCAACGCTGTCGATCGATCTCGGCGCCCCGTCGGAGACCGGCGACGCGTTCATCGTCGATCTGCACACATCTGAGCGATTCCGCTTTCGTCGCGGCGCCGCGACGATCGACCTGTTCGTCGAGGACGCCTCAATCGTCGCACGCGCACATGCCGGGGCGGACGACGCAGTCGGCGCGACCGCGACCTATCGGCGGCAGCTCGGTCGATCTGGAGATTGGGACTTCGGCCTGTACACCCGCCAGGTATCGCCGCGGGCAGCGTGCCTCGGCGCGTACGCCGAGGGAGCCGTGTTCTGCCTGATGACCGACGCGGATGACGCGACATGGACGCTCCCTCCGACCGACGATGCATGGCCCGATCGCGCGCAACCGGTCGAGAAGTCAATCGGGTTGCGCGGCGGCGATTGTCGCGGTGGTGATCGCTGTATCGTGTTGGCCCGCGGTGAATCCGCATCCGAGGCCGAGGCACAGGCGCGAACGCGAATCGAACGCGGCGCCACCGACCTCCGCCGTCGTTCCGGCCGAGACTCGTCGTTCTGGCGCGACGCACCCCGCCTCGAAGGCGACTGGCCGGACCACTGGCGCCGCGGATTTGTGTACGACCTTGAGACGGCGCGCGCGCTGGTACGCTCGCCGAGCGGCATTTTCCGGACGCGCTGGGATGGCATGCAGATTCAGGTTCCGCGCTTCGTCTTTGCGGAGACGGCGATCGACATGGCGATCCTCAGTCTGGCCGATCCGGCAACCGCGCGCGAAGTGATCGAAGGGTCTCTGCGCGACGCGCCGGCGCCGAATCTCCCGTGTATCCGTGAGGATGGTTCGACGAACATGGTCACCTCGGACGGTCGGGCCCGGGGCACCGGTCCGAACTGGGGCTGGCCGCTCTGGTGCATCGACCAGATCTATCGGCGTGCGCCCGATCGGGCCTGGCTCGGCCGGGTCTTGCCCAATGTCGAACGGTACCTCGATTGGTGGTTCGTTGAGCAGACGACCAGGGATGGTCGCCCGTTCTTCTCCAGCGGATGGGAGAGCGGCCAGGATGGTTCGGCAAGATTCAACGCCGAGTCTGGCGGCGGCCACATCGAGTCGATCGAGCCGGTCGATCTCGCCGCCGGGCTGGCGATGGGCGCCGATCAGATCGCGCGCTGGCGCCAACGACTCGGACTCCCGCCCGGTCTCTGGCCAACCCGACACGATCGGATGAAAGAGCGGCTGACCGGTCTGTGGCGCGAGGGATGGTTCCACGATGCGCAAGACGGGCAGCCAACCACCATTCGCGACCCAATGCATCTGTCGGCCGCGTTGGCGCTCGATCTCACCGAAAACCAACGTTCCGCGCTCGCCAACGGCCTGCGCGCACTACCTGGGCACGCTGGCTATTCAGCGCTCGAATGGCCGCCGGTCGCGCTGACGATTCTCGAGAGCGCACTGGCGCTTGGTGACGCGGAGTGGGCCAGTGACGCGGCCTACCATCTGGTCGATCGCGTCTGGCGCGCGATTGACGCGCCGACCTACGACGGATCGGGACCGCTACCCGGCATCGCCCACGAACACTGGCCGGAATCGGGCGAGTGGCACACCGAGGGATACGGCTGGGGCGCGGCGACAGCACTCTTCTTCACGCGCTACATCGCCGGAGTGCGCTTCACCGCCGAGACCGGAAACGTGACGATCGCTCCGGCGCTCCCGCGACCGCTTCGCCAGCCTGGCCAGACGTATCGGATCGCGAATCTGCGACTCGCTGAGCGCGCGGTCGACGTGACCTATGCGGTCGGCTCAGACGGCGACGTCGCAGTGACGATCGACTGAATCGCCGACGGCAAGACGTAACCGTCGGCCGCCTGCACGACCGTGATCACAGTCCTGATATTGCCTCGGACCGTGAAATCGCCGACGACTTCAATCCAGCGCGGCGCGACACACGCAACCAGATCATCGCAAATCTGGTTGATCGCCGCTTCGTGGAAGACATGCTCGTTGCGGTACTTGTTTATGTAGAGCTTGAGCGACTTCAACTCGACGATCGAAGCCTCCGGTACGTATCGGAGGTGAATCGTCGCGAAATCGGGGAACCCGGACCGCGGGCAGAGGCACGTGAACTCGGGCGCGACGCACGAGATCAGGTAATCCCGCTTCGGCGCCGGATTCGGTACCGCCTCCAGGACGGACGATTCGATCATCGCCGTGCCGTACAGGGTTGGTCGCTTAGCCGCGCGTGGGCTCATCGAATAGCTCCTCGTAGAAGCGCCGAACATACGGCGGCAGCTTCCCAATGTCACCCATCACGGCACTGGCCAGACCGGCGTAGCACTCCCAATCGTTGCCCTGGCCGACGAGTTGGCCCATCCACCAACCGGTCGGGCTGTTGTCGTCCCGTTGCGAAGGGATTCCGTACACATAGTAGCCAGCAATCTCGCGCGCCCGCGCGTAGCGCGAATCGGACTCCTCGGACAGTTTCATCGTCGCGACAATCATCTCAGCCGCGTTCTGGCCCTCCAGTCGTCGCGGGTGCCACCAGGCGTGCGCGATCTCATGGATGGCAGCCTCGGCCTGGGTCGTAAAGAGATCGACCAGCTTGCGGTCCGGCCACCAGAAGCCGCCACCGGTCGCCGATCGCGGATCGCGCACGTCGACGCGCATTCCCCATGCGTGAAGCCAGGCGATCGCCGCCGGCCGAAACGGCAATTCAGGCAGAGCGTCGTGGACCCGGATCACGGGCGCGATTATAGGTTTGGCCCGTGATAGGATCGGCCGCCCTCGGAGGTGAGAGATGGCGTACCTGTACGGCCGGAACTGGACGCGTCGCGATCTGCTGCGGCGTATCGGCGACATCGGCCAGCTCGGCGGCGCGCGCCCGATCCGGCTCGAAAGTGGACCGGAGGACGGTGTATCCGCGGTCCAGTTTCGGACCGGAGGCGGACTGTCGTTCACGGTCCTGCCCGGCCGCGGCATGGACATTGGCCTGGCCGACTTTCGCGGCGCGCCGCTCAACTGGATGTCGGCGACCGGCGAACAGCACGCCGCGTTCTACGAGCCGTCCTGGTTGCGCGGCTTCTACGGCGGACTGATGGTCACCTGCGGACTCTCGACGGCTGGCTGGGCCGGGCCGGACGAGGGACAGGAGCTGCCACTCCACGGCCGTGCATCGTATCTCCCAGCCCGGAACGTCCAGGTCGATGGCGAATGGCAGGGCGATGACTACGTGATGTGGGCGCGCGGCCGCGTGCGCGAAACGGTCCCGTACGGCGAGAACATCCAACTGACGCGGAAGGTATGGGCGCGGCTCGGCGAGAACCGGCTATTCATCGAGGATCTGGTGGAGAACCTGGGCCACGACTCCGTCCCACACATGATCGCCTACCACATCAATCCAGGCTTCCCGGTTCTGGACGGCGGAAGCGAACTGCTCTTCTCACCACGCGAGGTCACGCCGATCAACGACGGATCCAGCGGCGGATTGGCCGCGCACGCTCGCTTCGACGGCCCGATCGATGGATGGCAGGCGCAGGTGTTCCACCATCGGCCGCGACCGGACAGCGACGGGCTCGCGCACACGGCGCTCGTGAATCGGCGCGTCGGCCTCGGTCTCTATGTGCGTCAGCGCCCTTCGGAGCTTGGCTGGATGTGGCAGTGGAAACAGACCGGTCCCGGCCTGTACGTCGTCGGCATGGAGCCGGCGAACTGTCAGGGATTGGGCCGCGGGCACGAGCGGGCGCACGGCGCACTGCGCTTCCTGGCGCCGGGCGCAAGCCAGGAATACCACCTCGAAATTGGCGTGCTCGACGGCGCGGACGCGATCGCCGAATTCGAACGGCATACGGGCTAGACTGCCGCGACTCTCTGGAGGTACCCATGGCTCTCACCATCACCAACGTCAAGGTCGTCCGCACCGCGCCCCAAGGCAATCAGCAGCTCGTCGTCGTCAAGATCGAGACCAGCGATCCCGGCCTGTATGGCTGGGGCTGCGCCACGTTCACGCAGCGCGCCGCGACCGTCGTCACGGCGATCGAGGAGTTCGTGAAGCCATTCGTGATCGGCTGGGATCCCCAACGCATCGAGGACATCTACCAGGCGGCACTGACCAGTTCGTACTGGCACAGCGGCCCGGTTCTCAACAACGCCCTGTCCGGCATCGACGAGGCCCTCTGGGATATTAAGGGCAAGCTGGCGAACATGCCGGTCTACCAACTCTTCGGTGGCAAGGCGCGCGAGGCCGTTGACCTCTACACCCACGCATCTGGCGAGACGTTCGAGCAGGTTGCAGACAACATCCGGGCGCTGACGGAGCGTGGCTTCCGCCATGTTCGCGCCCAGGTCGCCGTTCCCGGCTACGCGACCTACGGATCGCGCGCGGCCGGCAACGCCCGCAGTTGGGAGCCGGCGCCATACGTCCGCATCGTGCCGAAGCTGTTCGAGTATCTGCGGACCCATCTGCCCGAAGACATCGAGCTTCTGCACGATATCCACCAGCGCATCCCGCCGATCATGGCCATCGGTCTGGCGAAGGAGTTGGAGAAGTACCGACTGTTCTTTCTGGAGGATCCGTTCGCGCCGGAGGACAACGAGTACTTCCACATACTCCGGTCACAAACCGCGATCCCGATTGCGATGGGCGAGCTGTTCGTCAATCCGGCCGAGTACGTGCCGTTGGTCAAGGATCGCCTGATCGACTTCATGCGCGTCCACATCTCGGACATCGGCGGCCTGAGCATCGCCCGCAAGCTCGCCGCGTACTGCGAGTTCTTCGGCGTGCGAACCGCCTGGCACGGTCCGGCCGACGTGTCTCCGATCGGGCACGCCGCGAATCTGCACCTTGATCTCGCCGTACATAACTTCGGAATTCAGGAATGCACCATCTTCAACGACGCGAACCGGGAAGTCTTCCCCGGCACGCCGGAGATCCGGGACGGTTATCTCTGGGCGAATGATCAACCGGGGCTCGGCATCGACGTCGACGAAGAGAAGGCCAAGAAGTACCCGTGGCCAGACCAGCCGTTGCGTGGCGGATGGGCGCCGTTGCGTCGCGCCGACGGGACGATCAACCGCCAGTAGTCGTCGAGAATGTCGTGGGGGTAGCTCTGTGACCGTTGTACGAGATGTCTTCGTCGCTCCGGACCGCCTCCACGAGTTCGTGGCATCGGCCACGATGGCGCTCGGACTGTCGGCGGCCGATGCCGCGATCGTCGCGGCATCGCTGGTCGAGGCCGATTTACGCGGTGTTCACACCCACGGAGTCGCCGCGCTACCCGGCTATGCCCGACGCTTGCGTGGAGGTGGCGTGAACCCGCGCCCGCGGATCGCTGTCGCGGTCGAAAGCGCGGCGACGGCAGTCATCGACGGAGACAACGGCCTCGGCCAGGTGGTCGGCCGCTTCGCGATGGATCAAGCCATCGCGCGAGCGCGCGAGTATGGGATCGGTAGCGTGACCGCGAGGAATTCGAGTCATTTCGGCGCGGCGGCTCACTATGCGTCGATGGCCCTGGCGCACGATATGATCGGCTTCGCGTCGACGAGCGCCGGGAATCGGATCGCGCCAATCGGCGGAAAGACGGCGGTCGTCGGCAACAACCCGGTCGCCTGGGCGATACCCTCCGGACTGGAGCGCCCGATCGTCCTCGACATGGCCCAGAGCGTCGTCGCGGCCGGGAAACTCGGATTCGCCGCCCGCCGGGGCGAACGCATTCCGATCGGCTGGGCGCTCGATCGTGATGGCAAGCCGACCGACGATCCGGTCGCCGGCGCGGCCGGATTGCTCGTGCCAATCGGCGGTCCGAAGGGCTTCGGATCGGCCCTCGTGGTCGATATTCTCTGCGGCGCTCTGTCAGGCGCTGCGATCGGGCGCGAACTGGCGAGCCCGCATCAGCCAGACGCGCCAAGCCGTCTGGGACATTTCTTCATAGCGATCGACGTCGCGCGCTTCGTGCCGATCGATGACTTCAAGCGCCGAGTCGACCGCATGGTCCGTGACATCCACGAGTCGGAACCGACCGAGCCGGGCACGCCGCTCTACCTTCCGGGCGAGATCGAGTGGCGGCTGCGAGAGGAACGAGCGCGGCGCGGTATACCGCTCCTCGAATCGGTCGTCGCCGACCTACGCGGTCTGGCTGACGAACTCGGACTCGACGCGGCCGGCCTGCTCGGCGTCTGACCGACGCTGCCATTCCCAGCCTTCGAGCGACTCAGCCTGCCGCTGATCGCTTCGCCACCAGTAGTAGGTGACGAGAGCGACGCCAACGAACCCGCCGATCGCCAAACCGGCGATGAATCTGGTCAACGGCGCGCTACGATGCGGCGGCGGCCGCGGTCGATGAGTTCGCCTCGCTGCTCGTCAGCGGCTCGCGCATCATCTCCTCGACATCGCGGTCGGCTCGGATCATCAGCCAGAGGCCGGCGACGAATCCGGCCGCAAACCCAATCCACAGGCCGGTCAGGGCTCCCAGAACGAATCGGAACACCGGCATCACCTCCACGCTACACTGGCTGCGACTCTGCCTCGAATTGTAACGCGCGGGAGTTTCGACCACCGTGATCATTCCGTACCGTGACGCGCATCCGTCGATTGCCGAGGACGTGTTCGTCGCCGAAACCGCGACCGTCATCGGCAACGTCACGCTCGGACAAGGCACGAGTGTTTGGTTCGGCGCGGTGCTGCGCGGTGATAAAGACCGCATCGTCGTCGGAGCGATGACGAACATTCAGGACAACGCGACCGTTCACCTGGATCCCGGCCATCCGGCGATCATCGGCAACGGCGTGACGGTCGGCCACGGCGCGATCGTTCACGGCTGCGTGGTCGAGGACAATTGCCTGATCGGAATGGGCGCGGTCGTGTTGACCGGGGCGCACATCGGGCGGGACTCGATCGTGGGCGCGCACGCGCTGGTGACGGAAGGCAAGCGCTTCCCGCCCGGGTCACTGATCGTTGGCGTGCCGGCGCGTGTCGCGAGGGTTTTGACCGAAGCAGAGACCGAGCGAATCCGCGCGAGCGCGCGCGACTACGCCGAACACGCCCAGACGTTTCAGTAGGCGCCGACTCGCGCGATCGTCAGGGAGACACCGAATAGCCGACTGACGACGGTCTCGGTAGAATGGCTACCGTGGCCCGCCGATCCGGACAAATCCCCATCGACGATGAGCCGATGGACATCGACATCGGAGATCTGCCGACGGACGAAGAGTTTGCGGCGGCTGAGGCCGCCTCGGCCAGCGGCGCGATCGAATTGCCGCGACAGAGTATGGGTGCGGGAGCGCCGGCGCCGGACTCGTTGCTTGGCCTGCTCCAGATGTGGTTCACACTGGTGATGGTCATGTACATCCTGGTCGGCATCGCCGTCGGCGCGGGATTCGTGTACTTCGGGGCGGGAAAAGCCGGTTGGTCGGCTCTGACCCACCCGCAGTTCTACCTCATCGTCGCATTCTGGCCGATCGCAATCTGGCAACTGATCTTCAACCAGTACTAGATCGGACGATCCAACTGGAAAACTTCTGTCGATGTGGCGGGTTTACTCGTCTCCGATGTAGCCGATCGGGTCGCGCACATCGCCGTCCTGACGGAACTCGAGATGCAGGTGCGGGCCGGTCGTGAATCCGGTCATGCCGACGGTTCCGATGCGATCCCCCGGGCCGACGCGATCCCCGACTGCCATGTGCACGCGGTCGAGATGACCGTAAAGAGACACCAAGCCGCCACCATGATCGATCTTGACGTAGCTACCGTACCCGCTGTTGTACCCGGATTCCTCGGACTCGACGACGACGCCAGTGCCGACCGCCTTTACTAGCGAGCCGAACGACGCGCCGATATCCAGGCCCGGATGGTACCCCCGTCGCCAATACGAACCCTTCTCGCCGAAATACGTCGTGACGAGGCCTCGAAGCGGCCACAGGAATGGATTGCGTGTCGTCGCATAAATCGCGTCCGGAATGCCGGTCCTGCTTCCGCGCGTTGTCAGCGCGGCGCGTTCCGGTTCGGGGATCGCCAGCGTCTGACCCGGCTTGATCAACTCGCTATCGACGAGACCGTTCGCGCGAACCATCGCGGCCGCGGTGACGCCGTGACGAAGCGCAATGCCATTCAAAGTGTCGCCCTCAGTCACGACGTACTCTTCGGCCGCGATGGCGCCGCCGACAAGCAGAAGCGAAAGAGCGACGCCGGACAACACAGAGCGAATCGCCTTACGAACGCCGGCGCGCCGAGTCGCGCGCGCGGCCTCCCGAGCGGCGTCGGCGACGCACCGCGCCTCATTCGCATCCGGTTGGCGACTCGTGCCGGCCGGCCGTTTGTCGGCCATCGTCTGGCGCGTGTCCTCAGTCAGAACGCTCAATGCGACGTGCCCTCCACTATGCGCATCACCATCGAAGCCGCCAGCGCGGTCTCGACAGAGCCGATTCCGGGATAGGCCGGTCTCCGCCGCGACGGACTGATTCGAGTTGTCTTTGCCTCGGAGCATCCGCCAGTGGGCCAAAGGTATCACGATTCTTATGCCGTTTCAACGCGACACGCGTCTTTGGCTACCCTCACGTGATGGGAGAGGCCGCATCCCTCGCTTGCGCGGTCCTGTGGGCCAGTTCGACAGTCGCGATGCGATCGCAGACCAGCCGCATTCCGGTGGTTGCGCTCAACGCAATTCGCGCGCTGTATGCGTCCGTCGTCTACCTGCTCGCGCTCGCCCTCCTGGGAAAGCTCGACGGAATACTCCGCGTGCCGGCGGACGCGCTGGCCGGTCTCCTCGGTTCGGTCCTGATCGGCATGGCGATCGGGGATTCGATGCACATTCGGGCGATGTCACTCATCGGCGTATCCCGATCCATGCCGATCTCGTCGACCTATCCAATCTGGACGGCGATCATCGCCGTCATCTGGCTCGACGAACCAGTCACCGTGTGGATTGCGAGCGGCATCGCGCTCGTCGTTGCGGGCGTCTTCCTGGTCGCCTTTCCCCGTGGCGCGAAGGCGACCTCAACCGTTGATGGTCGGTCCACCCGCCTCGGAATCGCGCTGGCGTTCGGCGCCTCGGCATGCTGGGCGCTGTCGACCGTGATCGTGAAACCGGCGATGTCCTCGGTCGATCCGCTCGTCGCGAATGGCCTTCGGCTTCCGGTGGCGCTCGTCGTGCTCATCGCGATGAGCTTCTTCGCCGGCGGACCGGTCAATCCGCTCGGATTCGGCCGGAAGGTCGCGTTGATCTTGCTCGCGGCCGGCATACTGTCCGGGCTCTCCGGAGCGTTCTGGCTGATCGGTGTGCGCGACGCCGGCGCCGCGAAGGCGGCCGCGCTGTCGTCGACCGCGCCGATCTTCGCGGCGCCGTTGGCCGCGCT
Organism: Chloroflexota bacterium; assembly: GCA_004297775.1. Classification (GTDB taxonomy): domain Bacteria; phylum Chloroflexota; class UBA6077; order FW602-bin22; family FW602-bin22; genus FW602-bin22. Next base: position 215,375 of record SCUE01000007.1, read on the forward strand.
AACGGTCGGCGAAAAGATGACCCGCGAGACGATGCTTGGCACACTGCTGACGGTTGTCGGGGTATGGTTAGTGATGTGACGGCTGAGCCGCCGACAATCGTCATCGGACACCGAAATCCGGACACCGATGCCATCTGCGCCGCGATCGCGTATCGCGATCTTCTGGCGTTGCGCGATCAGACGGATGCAGTCGCCGCGCGCGCCGGGCTGACGCGACCCGAGACGCGCTACTTGCTCGAACGGTTCGGCGTTCCCGAACCGACGCTTATCGAGGACATGCGTCAGCGCGTTCGTGACGTGATGACGGCGCCGGCGCGGACCGTGCTACACAGCGATTCGCTCTACGAAGTCGGCCTCCGCCAGATCGACTCAGGCATGCGGCCATTGCCGGTCCTTGACGGCGACGGGAGACTGGCTGGAATAGCCGAAGCTCAGGACTTCGCGAAGGTCTTCTTTCAGGGACTCGACCCCTCGGTCGCCGATCAGGTTCCGATCGACTTCGACAACCTGGTGCGCGCGTTGGACGCGCGCGTCATCGTGCGCGCGGACGATCGACCGGTCCGCCGCACCGTGATGGTCGCGGCGTGGAACATCGAATCGATCAAGGAGCGGCTGCAGCCCGACATCGTCCTCGTCGTGGGTGATCGACTCGACGTTCAGCGCGCCGCGATCGATCTCGGCGTCGGCATGATGATCGTGACCGGCGGCACACCGGTCGAGTCGAAGATCGTCGCGCACGCGCAATCACGCGGTGTCGCGATCCTCACGGTCGACCACCACACCGCCACAACGCTTCGCTTGATCCACATGAGCGTCCCCGTCAGCATCATCATGCGGCGCGATCCGCCGTCGTGCTCGCCTGACGATCTCGTCGACGAAGTTCGCGGACTGCTCGGCTCGGAGCGGGCGCTGTCAGTCGTGGACGACGCCCGACGCGTCGTCGGCGTCGTCACCCGGGCGGACCTACTGCGTCGAGCGCGACGACAAGTCGTCCTGGTCGACCACAACGAGCGTTCACAGGCCGTCGAGGGGATCGAGCAAGCGCAGATCGTCGGCATCATCGATCATCACCGCGTCGCCGATCTGATCACCGATCAACCGCCAATGATGCGGCTCGAGCCAGTCGGCGCGTGTTGCACGCTGATCGCCAGTCTCTATCGTGAGGCAAACCTTACCCCCAGCCCCTCGATGGCCGGGATCATGGTCGGCGCAATCATGATCGACACGCTGCTGTTCCAATCTCCCACGACGACCGCTGAAGATCGGGCAACCGTTGCCCATCTGACCGAGATCGCCGGTATCGACGCCGAGCGCCTCGGGCGCGCCCTGGTTGAAATCGCGTCGGATGTGTCGAATCGCAATGCGCAAGAGCTCGTGCTCGGCGACTTCAAATCGTTCGCGATCGACGGCCATCGCTTTGGCGTGGGCGTCATCGAGACCGGGAACTCGGCGAGCGTCCTGGCTCGTCGGTCGGAATTGAATCGCGCCCTGGCCGATATTCGTGGCGCCGAGTACACGTCGACCATGCTCGTTGTGACGGACATCGTCTCGAAACGCACGACCGTGCTCGTCAACGGCCACGCACGCGAAATCGCGCGCGCCCTCGGCGGGCATTTGCGCGGTCCGGACACGATCGACCTGGCCGGCGTGTACTCACGGAAGAAGCAGATCGTCCCGGCGCTCAGCCGCGTCGGCGGATTGATCCGGCGATGACTAGCGGCGGCGCGCCGCCCGGACCGCGACGTTGAGCTCGGAAATGAGGCGCTGATACTCGGAGTTGAACCGGCGCGCCGACGCGCGGGCGTCGGAGACGTGCTGTTGGACGATCTTGAGACCAGCCATTTGGCCGGTCGAGCCAACCTCGACCAGGGCATCGCACGCTTTGACCAGGCTATCGAGCCAGGCGAACACGATGCGGTTGATCTCCTGGCACCCCTCGGGCGCCTGATGCCGCTCCGTGCTCGATCGAATCTCGCGGAACGACGTCACGTGCTCGCGGCCGAGACGGCCGGCACGGGCCGTCACCTGGGCGGCGCTGCCGGTCTTAACCTCCGCGTCGAGCGCGCTGAGTTCGCGGATCCACGATTGCCGAACCTCGATCGCGCGCGCAACCAGAGGCTTCAGGTGGATCAGGAATCGGGCGATATCCTTGGGCGTCGCCTGCTGCGGTGTTCCGCCGGCGCGGGCTGCCGATCCGCCGCCAGATTGACGCATCAGAATCCGTGGCGGGCCAAATTGACCGGGATGCACCATGCTTTCGCGTCTCGCCTCGTCGCGATCTCGTGGACAAGATCATACCCGCGCCCGGTGCGCAATACTCTGTTTCTTGACGAACTCGATACGCAATCGTGACAAACACGAATCTACCGAGCGGAGGGAACGAATGGTCGGCGAGATCGATCGGGAACTGCTCGATCGAGCGTTTCAGGTTGTTGCCGACGGCGTCGGTGATGGAAGCCTCGATACGGCTGTGCTGGCCGTCGCGTCGCGCGATCGCCTAATTCGCGCCGAGGCGTCTGGCAACACCTCGCTCGATCGCCTCTACCTGCTCGCGTCGGTCACGAAACCCGTCTTCTGCTCGAGCGTGATGCGACTCGTCGAGGAAGGTCGCGCGCGGCTGAACGACCCGGTCTCGCGTTTCATTCCCGAATTCGCGGCCGGCCCCAAGGCGGCCGTCACCCTCTGGCATCTGCTCACCCACACGTCCGGATTGGACGAGAGCGCGATGGCGCAGGCGATGCGCGACGGGACCGCGAACGACGCGATTCTGGCCAGCCTGAACGCGCCCGTGATGTTTCGACCCGGCAGCCACTACTCCTATTGCAACGCCTCGTACTACGTGATGGCAGAGATCATTCGTCTCGCGACCGGCCAGGACCACGCCACGTACATCGGCAATGTTGTGCTTGCGCCGCTCGGTATGCGCGACACCGGCTACGCGCCTCGCGACGCCGATCGGGCCGTACCGGTGCTCGACATGCTCGGGAACGATCCGAGCGCGGCTCGTTTTTCGAGCTTCAGGTTGCCGGCCGGCGGCCTCTGGTCGACCGCGGCCGATCTCATTCGCTTCGGTCAGGCATTCCTGAAGCGCGGCGCAAATGACAACGGGCGATTTCTGGCCCCGGCGACGATCAAGACGATGACATCGCTGCACACCGGCGGAATTCCCAAGCTTTCGGCCAACGGCGAATTCCCGTCGGGCTATGGTCTGGGCTGGGAGAAGCCAAATCCAGGCGGCGAAGCGGCGCCATCGATCGAATTGACGACCCCGAGCGGCCACGGCCACGGTGGCGCGACCGGCACGCTCCTCTGGATCGAACCGGACGTCGACCTCGTCTTCGTCTTCCTCACGAACCGATGGGGGCACTCCAGTCCACATGCTCGCTCAGCCCTGAACGCTGCGATCGCCGCATTCAGCGCCACGACTGCCTAGTCATACGAATGGTGACGGCGCCGGCGCGCGCCGTCTGATAATCCCTTCGACGGATGTTTCACGATGGTGGGTGGTGGTCGCTCGTACGCCACGACGAGCAGGCGGATCGCCCCACTTTCACGTGGCCGATCCTTCGCCGCGTCGCCAGCTATGGGCGACCGTATATCTGGCACATCGCCGGGATGCTCGTCTGCGTCGTCACCGCGACTGGAATCGGGCTCATTCCGCCGCTTCTCATGCGCGACCTCATCGACAACGCGATCGGACGCGGTGACGCGTCGCGCCTGAACTTGCTCGCCCTCGGCATGGTCGCGCTGCCGGTCGCGAATGGATTGATCGGCGTCCTCCAGCGATACCTCGGATCGCGCGTCGGTGAAGGTGTGATTTGCGATCTACGGCAGACCCTCTACCGGCACCTCCAGGCGATGTCGCTGCGGTTCTTCACGAACACGCGCACCGGCGAAATGATGTCGCGCCTCAACAACGACGTCGTCGGCGCGCAGCAGGCGATCACGGGGACCGGCGTGTCGGTCATCTCGAACATCGTGGCCCTCATCGCGACCCTGATTGTGATGGTGTCACTGGAATGGCGACTCACGCTGGTGGCCATCATCGTGTTTCCGCTGTTCGTTCTCCCCGCGCGCCGGATGGCGCGACTACTGCGAACGATTGTGCGCGAGCAGATGAACCTGAACGCGCAGTTGAACGCGCTCGCCAACGAAACCCTCAACGTGAGTGGCGCTCTACTGGTCAAGTTGTTCGGACGCGCCGACGCGGAGGCGGATCGATACGGCAGTCGGGCGAGCGCCGTCCGCGATATCGGCGTCCGCCAGAGCGTGATCGGGCGGTGGTTCTTCCTCGGCCTTTCGTTGATTTCCGCCCTCGGGACGGCCATGGTCTACTGGCTCGGCGGCCATCTCGTCCTGAGTGGCGAGTTCACGATTGGCACGATCGTCGCGTTTGGCGCCTACCTCGGTCAACTGTATGGTCCGATCGCGGCGCTCACGAACGCACGCGTCGAACTGGCAACGGCACTGGTTTCGTTCGAGCGCGTCTTCGAAGTCCTCGACCTTCCCGTCGAGATCGCCGACGCGCCGGGGGCGTTTGCGCCGACCGCTGTCGCGGGCAAAGTCGAGTTCGATGATGTGTCGTTCCAGTACGCGCCGGTCGGTGTTCGTGGAGGCTTGAAGGAGGCGGCGCGCTGGCGACGGGCCGAAGTCGTCGGCGTTCTGTCGGGCGAGATGGCGACCGATCGCGCGGCGCGCACAAACGGACGCGATGCCGCGCCGAGCGAACGGTGGGCTCTGCGCAACGTGTCATTCAAGGTCGAGCCAGGACAACTGGCGGCACTGGTCGGCCCATCTGGCGCGGGCAAGACGACCATCTCCTATCTCTTGCCGCGCCTGTACGACCCGACCGATGGATCGGTCCGACTCGACGACCGCGACATCCGATCTCTCAATCTGCGCTCGCTGTCGGACGCGATCGGGATGGTGACGCAGGAGAACTTCCTTTTCCACGACACGATTCGGGCGAACTTGCTCTACGCTCGGCCGCGGGCGATTCAGGCCGAGATCGAAGCCGCTTGCCGCGTGGCGAATATCCACGACTTCATCGCTGGCTTGCCCGATGGCTATGACACGATCGTCGGCGAACGGGGCTACCGCCTATCGGGCGGCGAAAAGCAGCGCGTCGCGATCGCGCGGGTCGTCCTCAAGGATCCCCGCGTCCTCGTCCTTGATGAGGCGACCTCGCACCTCGACTCGGAATCGGAATCACTGATCCAGGATGCGCTCGAACGGGTGATGGTTGGCCGGACCAGCATCGTGATCGCCCACCGTCTCAGCACCGTCTTGAAAGCGGATGTCATCCTGGTCCTTGATCGTGGGACGCTGGTCGAGTCAGGTCGTCACGACGACCTGTTGGCACAGAAGGGCCTGTACGCCCGCCTGTTCGAGACGCAGTTCCGGCACGTCAGAACGTCTGCTATCCTGCCGCCGCCCGCATCCGGGTAGGAGTACAGAATGGTCAAAGTCATAATGTTTCACTCGACGCCAGATCGTTTGGCGGAACTGCGCGCCAAGTTTCCATCGGTAAATTTCGTCGCGCCGGAGAATCGAGCCGACGGCGCCAAGGACATCGCCAGCGCCGATGTGATCTTCGGCGGCTGCACGAACGAGGAGTTCGAGGCCGCGGAGAAACTGCGGTGGATCCAGGCAGCGAGCGCCGGCGTCGAGTTCATGTGGAAGATCCCCGCCATCGCCGACTCGAACGTCGTCGTCACGAATGCGCGCGGCGCGCATGCCGCGACGATCGCCGAGCACCATTTCGCGCTCCTGCTCGGCCTGACCCGCCAGGTCATCGCGCACCACGACCATCAGAAGAAGCACGAATGGGTCCGCGCCGGAATGGCCGGCGGCCTCGTCGGCATCAAGGATCTGACCCTGGGTCTGATCGGATTCGGCAATATCGGCCGCGCGATCGCGCGCCGCGCAACCGGCTTCGAGATGAAGGTGATAGCCGTCGACGCGCAGCCGGTGCCGGCCAGCGAGGGCGTTGCCGAAGTATGGCCGCTCAGTCGCCTGAATGACATGTGCAAAGTGGTGGATGTCCTCACGATTTCGGCGCCGATCACGCCGCAGACACGTGGAATGGTCGGCCCTGAGCAGATTGCCCTTCTGAAGAAAGGCTCCTACGTCATCGCCGTATCGCGCGGTGGCATCGTCAACGAGCCCGCGCTGATCCAGGGATTGAAGTCCGGTCAAATCGCCGGCGCGGGTCTCGACGTGCAGGAGACCGAGCCGCTGCCAGCCGATTCGCCGCTCTGGGACGCGCCGAACATTCTCATCACGCCGCACGACTCCGGCGCCTCGAACCTCACAACGAACTTGATGTGGTCGATCTTCATCGAGAACCTCGGTCACTTCGTCCGAAAAGAGCCGCTGACCAACATGGTCGACAAGAAACTCGGGTACTAACACTTGCCGTGACCGTGAGATCGCGCGTGCGCGATCCCACGGTTACGGCTGCCTCAGTGCGGCGGAATCGGCGGCTTCTGGTCCTCTGGGATCAACAAGCGATACGGAGCGCTACCGCGACGATCGCGAAACTCCTGCCAGGCCTTGTCGCGCGCGTCTGCGTTCACGAGCAGCTCGAGCGTCGCCCCCGCCATTGTCTTGGCGGCGACCATTCCACCCTTCTCGCCAATGCTCGTCCCCGTGCAGGCCGTGATCTGCCAACTGTGGCCGGGACAATCGGCCACGTGGGTGGCGGCGACGAATTGCTCGGTCGGAACCTGCCAGCTCACGTCGCCGATGTCGGTGGATCCTCCGGACGTCTTGCCTTCCTCCAGCAAAAGGATTTCATCGTTCAGATCGACCGCTGACCGTCGATTCGGGAGCGTCTGTCGAATCTGAGCCGCGAACTGCCGCTCGGCCGCGCCGAATCCGGGCGGACCGGCCCGCCGCAGGGCGCGGTCGAGGATGCCGCCAATCACGCGATTCGGAATCAACTCGTGGCAGTCGGTGTCGATCTTCCGTTCGACGAGTGACGTTCGACTCATGCGCGCGGCCGCGTCGGCGATTCCATCGACCCAGGCAAGGTACTCCTCGACATCCTCGTGCCGATCGGCGCGAATGTAGTACCAGACTGCCGCGTGTGGCGGAACGACGTTCGGCTGCACACCGCCCTCAGTGATCACGTAATGAATGCGGGCGTCTTCCTTGATGTGCTCGCGCATGTAGTTCACGGCGACGTTCATCAGCTCGACCGCGTCCAGCGCGCTTCGGCCTTCGTGCGGTGACACCGACGCGTGCGAGGCGACGCCGGCGAATGCGTATCGAACTGACACCATCGCCTTGCTTCGTCCGAGCATGACGCGCGTCTTGTCGCTCGGGTGCCAGCTGATGGCCGCGGCCAGATCGTTGAAGACCCCGGCACGCGCCATGTACACCTTGCCAACCAGCAATTCCTCAGCCGGGCAGCCGTAGACGCGAATTCGCCCGGCGATACCGTGCTTCTCCATCGCGCGGCGCGCCGCCACTCCGGCGATGCTGCAGGCGACGCCGTATACCGAGTGACCGCACCCGTGGCCGTGCGCGCCCGCGGCCAAAGGCTCCTGCGTCGTCTGGACCTTCTGCGACAGGCCAGGCAGCGCGTCGTACTCGGCGAGGATGCCGATCGCCGGTTCCCCCTCGCCCCATTCGGCAATGAACGCGGTCGGCATGTCCGCGACGCCGCGTGCCACGCGGAAGCCTTGCGCTTCGAGGAATCCAGCCAATCGGTCGCTGGAGCGAAACTCGAGCAGGCTCGGCTCGGCCCAATGCCAGATCTCGCGATTGAGTGCCTCAAACTCCGCGGCGAGTGCATCAATTGTCACGATCGCATCCGCGGCGGCGGCATCGACCCGATCAGTCAGCGCGACAGCCATTGGCCCTTCCCCTCAGCGCGCGATTGCCGGCTCGGCGACCCCAACCTCGCGTTCGACGACCGAAATCGACGCGTCGAGGATATCGAGCATTTCATCCATCTCCGATCGCGTGATTGTCAGCGGCGGACCGACCGCGAGGAACCAGCCGCCCGCGCGGACGAGCAACCCCCTCCGGCGCGCTTCGGCTTGAACCCGCTGACCGAAGGTCACCGAATCAGGGAAACGCGCGCGGGTGCTCCGATCGGTCACGAATTCGAAGCCCAGGAACATCCCTTCACCACGAACATCGCCGATCGATGGGTGTCGCTCGGCCATCGATCGCATGCGCTCTTTCGCGTATTGCCCGACGGCGGCGCCATTCTCCAGCACGCCGCAGGACAAGAGGACGTCGATCGCGGCCAATCCAGCCGCGCACGCGACCGGATTTCCGGCGAAGGTGTGCCCGGCCTGGAACTGGGCGCCCGGGTCGCCCCAGAACGCGTCGGCAACGCGTTCGGATAGCACGACCGCCGACAGTGGCGCGTACCCGCCGCTCACACCTTTGCCAACGCAGAACAGATCGGGGAGAACCCCCGAATGCTCTCGGCAGAAGAGCTTTCCGGTCCGGCCGAAGCCAGTGATGATCTCGTCGAAAATCAGCAAGACATCGAACGTGTCGGCGATTCGGCGCAGCGCGGCCAGATAGCCAGGCGGAGGCACGATGATCCCGGCCGACATCATGATCGGCTCGACGATAATGGCCGCGACGGTCGACGGCCCTTCGAGCGCGATCGTCTCATCGACCAGACGCGCGTAGGCGACGCCGATCTCGTCGAGTGTCGTTCCTCCCGCGATCGGCCGGTAGGGGTCCGGCGTGTGGACGCGAACAAACCCGGCCGCGAACGGCTCGAAGGCCGCTCGCAAGTGCGGCCACCCGGTCGCGGCCAGCGCGTGTCCGGTCGCGCCGTGATATCCCCGATAGTGCGACACGATCTTGTACTTGCCGGGATTGCCGGTCTGGCGGTGGTATTGACGCGCCATCTTGATCGCGGCCTCAGTTGCCTCGGAGCCCCCTGAGTGAAACTTCACCTGGCTGAATGACGGCGGGGAGATCGCGACCAGACGTTCGGCCAGCTCGATCTCGGGTGGGCTCATTGCCATCTGCGGCGCGAACGCGATTTTCCCCAGTTGGGCCGACACCGCGTCGATGATCTCGCGTCGACCGTGCCCCATGTTGACGACGAAAATGCCGGACAGGCCGTCGATGTAGGCCGTGCCGTCGGTATCCCAGACCCGGACGCCGTCGCCACGCTCGATGACGAGGGGATCCCGCTCGAAATCGCGCATTTGAACGAAGTCCAGCATCGACCGACGCACGGACGGACGCGGGTCTACCACTCGGGCCTCCTGCGCGTGCGCCAGAATAGCACGTGCCGGAGTCACCCTCGGGGCGAAACCACGATTCAGGCACGCGGGGCACGCGCCCGCATTACGATGCCCGCGGCGATCACCGCGGCGGTGACGCCACCTTCAAGAACCAGCGTGACGACGGACAAGCCGCTTATGCCCGGAAGCCAGGCCAGCCACGACACCGCCGCGACCTTCGCGTGGACGCCACCGTCGCCGATCAAACCGGCCAGGGCGCTTTCGACAATTGGATCTTGACCGATCATCTCGCCGGCAACCTTCGCCAACACGGCCGCGCCGAGGAATATGAGCGCCGGAACGCGGTCAAGTGCCCAGGCAACGAATCCGCTGCCGAACGTAATCAACGGCATCGACAACGCAAGGCCGAACAAAAGGAGTGTCACATCGCCGTGCGCCGCGCCGCCGACGGCCAGGATGTTGTCGAGGCTCATCACGACGTCGGCCATGACGATCGTGCGGATCGCCTCGACCCGCGAGGACGCCGCGCGAACGTCACCGCGCGCCTGCGCTTGAATTGGTCGCACGAGCTTGTAAGCGATCCAGATCAGCATCAGGCCACCGCCGACCTGCAACAACGGAATGCCCAGCAGGACAGCGATGAGCGCCGTAAACAGGACCCGGAGCCCAATGGCGCCGATCACGCCCCACAGAATCGCCTGTCTGCGATCTCGACCGGCCAGTCGGCTGGCCGCCATCCCGATGACGACCGCGTTATCGCCGCTCAGGACGAGGTCGATGACGATGATGTTGACGACCTGGCCGAGCAAGTCGGCGTCGAATACGGGCACGAGCGGTCCTTTCGTCCGGGTACGTGTTCTGGACGAAGGTCTCGCTCTGGAGGACGCGGCCGGGCCCGGGTGGACCGTCTTGACGACCGCGTCCGGACGACTCACGCCGCCCGGCTACTCCCCTTCGGCAGCAATCCTAGTGAGAAACGCGCGGCGCGACAAAAGCGGGCAACCCTTAGCCCGCGATCGTCTCGATGTCGAGCCCGAGCGTCGCGGACGTCTCGCCGAGCGCCTGCCAGGTCGCCTCGGGCACGGGAACCCCCTCGGCGCCACGCTTGGCGCGCGCGCGATTCTCCGGATCACCGGGAATGAGGATTTCGTTGAAGCCCTCAGCCGGCTCAACTGCCTTGATGCGGTCGATCACCTCGTCGGTGGCGGCCTCGTACTCGTCCCGTGGGGCGAACATCGCCGGATCGAACGCGATGAAGAGCGTCCCGCCCCAACGGCCTGGTCCACGCCAGCGATAGGAGGGCGAAACGATGTTGCCGAGGAGCTCCGCGCAGACAGACAAGGCATACCCCTTGTGGGCGCCGAACGGAAGCATCACGCCACCGTCGCGCAAATCCTTGGGATCGCGACTCGGACGACCGTTCTTGTCGAGAATCGCGCCGTCCGGCAGCATCTCGCCCTTGGCGGCTGCGACTGCGACCTTGTTGCCGGCGATGAGCGTGGTGGCAAAGTCGAGCAACACGCGATCGCGCTTCCCAGCCGGGATGCCAAACGCGAACGGATTTGTGCCGAGGACGCCCCGGCGGCCGCCGTACGGAGCGGTCGACCCCGTCTTGTTCGCTGAGCCAAGGGTGCCAATGAGCGCGATTCCCTCGGCCGCGGCGCGCTCGGCGTATTCGCCAAGGCGGCCGACGTGATTGCACTCGACCATCGCGACCACCGCGACCTTCATCTCGCGCGCCTTGCGAACGGCGACACGTGTGGCGTAGGCGGCTGTATGCTGGCCCCAGCCCCATCGACCGGCCACGAGGGCAGTGGTCGGCGTCTCCTCGACGACCTCGGCGCGAGCCCCCGCCACGACGTGTCCTTCCCCGGCAAACCGAACGTAGCTCGGCATCAACTGGACGCCGTGGGAATCGTGGCCGGCGAGATTGCTTTGGATCAGGATATCGACCGTTTCGGTGGCAACATCCTCGGGTGTCCCGACGGCCCGGAATATCGCGAGCGCGATGGAGCGCAGTCGGCTGGCCGGAATCATCAGCATCGTTGGCAGTCCTCCTCGACGGCAGGCTACCAGATGTCGAGGGTGGCCCCGAGCGGCGCTGCTATTATGGCTCACGATGGGCCGGCGGCTTTCGGCTGGACTCGACCATCTCGCCACCTATGTGTCGCGGTTTCCGGATCGAGCGACCTGGGACGCGCTTCGATCGCTTGGCCCAACCCTGATCGATCAGCCGTCCGCGCTCGATACGCTGGACCCGCCGGCAGACGTGATCGCGGCCTGGTACACCGACGCCCGCCAGGTGCGCGCCCACCACGTCGTCCAGGCCGACGCCTTCGCCGAATTGGAGCGCGCCTGGTGGCGATCCGGCGTGGCCGTTCTCATCTTCAAAGGCTTCGATACCGCCACGCGGTTCTACCCGGACCCATCGCGACGAGCGATGGACGACATCGACATCCTGGTCCGGCCGGCCGATGTCGCGGCGGCCGCCTCGGTCGCGATCGAGCGCGGCTTCACGCGCCTCATTCGTGAGCCAGGTCGGCTGGGTCCGGTCGACGATGACGTCCATGCCGAGTGGACGCTGCGCCGCGCCTTCGGACGGTTCTCGATCGAAATCGACTGCCATTGGCGCCCGATCGCCGATCATCGTCTGGCAATCCTGTTGCCAGGAATCGAGGAGATCGACCTCTGGGACGGCGCGGCGCCAATCGCGCCGGAGGGAGCGCTGCGTCCGTCAGCGCCGCGCGCGGCGTTGCATTGCGCGATCAGCCAGATCGTCGGGCACCCCTGGTCGCATCCGCTCGGGTATCTGGATCTCTATCTGCTCGGCGATGACGAGACGTGGCCCACGACCCTGACGCTGGCCCGCCGAGCCGGACTTCTGAGTTCGCTCGCGCTCGCGGCGCGATTCGCTCGAGCGTTGTACGGCGCGCCAGGCCCGCCATCGATCGACGCCCCTTGGGCCGTCCGGACCATGGTCGGCGACGATTGGCTGGGCCGGAACGCCTGGCGCCGTCAGATGTTCGCCCGGGACGTGCTCCTCATCGCTCTCAGCCGGCCGCGCCGCTTGGCGACGCTCATCCGGTCCGAAAGCGCGCGGCTGGCCAGGCGGCGAAATCCGGGTGGGGATTCGCGAGACCGCGCTTCGGCGACAGCCGCGCTCGGTCCATCCTAATCTTGGAGGATCGGCGGAACGCCCGACTGGACGCGCTTGCCGGACACGCGGCGTACTCGTCTGGCGTCACTGGCGCGATCGTCGGCGTCGCGGGCCTGACGATTCGAGTCGCGGCGGCGGCGATTGAGGATGCCGATCTGATCGCTAGAATCGCGGCACGGCATCGCGTCGAGGTCGAGGGCCACTCCGCCGACATCCGCTTCGTGGTCGATCGCACGCCAGGCCTCTGGCGCGACGAATCGGCCGAGCCGCGCGTGTCGGTCCACGGCTCGGATGCGGTCGTCGAGCACCGGGATTTCGCGGCCCGGATCCCTCGCGAGGGAGTCGGCACTGTCGCCATCGGCGCGAGGCGGATGCTATCGGTCGAAAACCTCGTGCGCGTGGTGGTCGCGCTGCGATTGGTCCGCGCCGGCGGGCTGCTGCTCCACGCCGCGGGGGCAATCGTCCAGGGCGGCGCGGTCGTACTGTTCGGTCCATCCGGAAGCGGCAAGACAACCATGGCGGGACTGGCGCGCGGTTTCCCCGTTCTTGGCGACGACATCGTGGCGACACGACGACACGGTGATGATTGGTGGGCCTATTCGACCCCGTTTGGCGGCATCGCCGGTCGCCGCCGCCGGTCGCGAAGCGCTCGAATCGTCGCGCTCAACCGCCTATCGCACGGCCAATCGTTCCAGTTCTGTGACCTTTCGCTGGCGAATGCGACCGCGGCGCTCGTACGATCGACAATACTTCCGGTGGCATGGGAGAGCGATCGACAACGGGCCCTCGATCTTTGCGGCGATCTCGCCCGCGCATTCTCCCCGGGCGACTTCCACACGCCGATCGATCGCCGCGCGTGGAAGTGGCTGTGTGACCGATCCGTCGAGTCGCGACGCATCGCCATCTCGTGACGCGTCCGTCGCGTGGCGCGTGATTGGTGACGAGGCGATCCTGGTGTCATCTCGGACCGGCAAGGTCCACACGTTGAACGCGGTCGGCGCCCGACTCTGGCAGTTGATCGACGGCTCGCATTCCGTCGAGGTGCTAACAGCGATCATCGGCGATGAGTTCGACGTGAGCACTGAGAACGTGGCGGCTGACTGCGCGGCATTCTTGACCGAGCTACGCGAACGTGGGCTCGTGACGTGATCGCCCGATCCGTCGAAACCGCCGTCGGCGCGACATTGCCCGCGGCGGCGCTGATTCCACTCGGCGCGGTCGGTCGTGCCCGGCGCAACCTGACGCCGATCCACGTACTGATGGAACTCACCTATCGATGCAACGTCCGGTGCCTGCACTGCTACCTGAACGGCCGCGAGGAAGAGATGACCCTCGCGGAGATCGAGAGGCTGCTCGACCAGATGGCCGCCGAGGGGACTCTCGTCCTGACACTCAGCGGCGGCGAGGTGTTGCTCCGACGCGACTTCTTCGACATCGCGAGCGCGGCCCGTGAGCGCGCGTTCGCGCTGCGGATCTTCACGAACGGCACGCTGGTCGATGATCGCGCGGCGGATCGTATCGCGGCGCTACGACCGGTCGGCGTCGAGATGAGCCTTCTCGGCGCCACCGCCGCGACGCACGATGCGATCACGCTGAAGCAAGGCTCGTTCAAGCGCACGATCGCTGGCGCGCAACGGCTGATTGATCGCGGCGTACGCGTCAAGCTCAAGACGACCCTGATGCAATCGAATGTCGACGAGGCGCCCGCGATCGAGGATTTGGCGAGCGGCATCGGCGCAACGTCCCAGGTCTCGCATGTCATGATGCCGCGCCGAGGCGGCGACCTGACCCCACTCTCCCTTCAAATCGATGATCGCGCGCTGCGGCGCTTCGTCGATCGTCGCCGACGCGATATCTTCGACCAGGCCGAGCCGATGTCGGATGGGGACAATCTGTGCAGCGCCGCGCGTGCCACGTGCAGCGTCTCGCCATCGGGCGATGTGTTCCCGTGCGTCCTCATGCCCGCCAAGGCGGGAAACGTGCGCGAGACGGACTTCGCGACGATTTGGCGCGAGTCCGAGACGATGAAGCGGATGCGCTCCCTGGCGGCGACCCATCCGTTGGCGTGTGGCGGCTGCGACGGCGGTGACTCGTACTGCCCGGCGTACGATCTCCTACGCCAGGCGGCGGTGCCGGTTCAGCCTCGCGCCGAGACGTGAACCAGGGCGTCGCGTTCGACGCGATCGCCGTTCAGTCGCGCGGCGACAGCATGTTTCCGACGATCGAACCCGGGGCACCGCTGCCGATCGAGCCTGGTGGTGGTGCGCAATGCGAGGTCGGTGACATCGTGGCCATCATCGGTCCGAATGGCGCGATGATGGCGCATCGCCTGATCGCGATCTCCAACCGGTTTGCCTGGACACGTGGCGACGACGCGCCCTGGCCCGATCCACCGATTCCCCGCGAGGCGATCGTCGGACGGATCGCTCACGGAGGCCGGCGCGGACGATTGATCGCGCGCTTACCTGTGCTCGCGCTCCTCGTTCAGGCCACCGATTCCCGCGCCGGAGGCCGATTGCCGGGATTGATCGCGCGCTACGTCTGGCGCCGGATACGACGACACCGACGCCCATGACGACCCCGCACGGTGATTGCGGCCGCGATTGGGCGCACTGGCGGACGATCGAGGGCGGCTACATGTTCGACCGACAGGCGTTGGTCGAGGCGTACCTGTACGCGGTGGGTCAGGCGGCGCCCGGCGATCCGATGTTGCCAGGACGAGCTCGCGCATGCATCGACGCGTGGCCGTCGGACAAGGAGGGCGGACGCGCCCACATGGACAAAGTTTTCGGCGCACTCCTTGATCGCGACATCCTTCATTGTCCGCACGGTCTGCCGGTCGGGATCGATCTGGCTCGCGTGCCCGACGCGCCGTGGATCCCGTCTGGATTCCTGGCCGGTCCGGCCATGGGTTCGGGCGGCTCTCCCTGGACGCGCGCCTCGCTGATTGCGCTCGAACGCGTCATTCGCGCTGGCGATCGCGTACTCGAGATCGGGACTGGGACTGGCGTGCTGGCGCTGCGCTGCCGATCGCTCGGCGTCTCGTGCGTCCATTGCTTCGACGTCGATCCGATAGCCCGCGCGATCGCCCGTTTCAACGTTCGACGCGCGCGGGCCGGGCGTGAGATTACGGTTGAAGATCCGACTCGGATCGGTTGTTCCAGTTCGCATTCGTGCCTCATCGTCGCCGTCTCCGCGATCTGGGAGATCCTCCCCGCCCTCAGGGTCGAGCTACCACGGTTACTCAATGGAGGAAGCGTCGTGGCGAGCCCTCTGGAAGGCCTGGCCGAGGCCGTTCAACTCGAAACCGCGATTCGCGACCTCGGCGTGCGTCCGGTCGACCTCGTCGAACAGGACGGCTGGTATTCATTGATTGGCCGAAAGGCAACCGATTGACGCCAACCGGATGCCGATCGGTTCAAGTTGTCCGATCGGTCGCCGCAACGGGCGATTCGATCGCGGCTCTCGTCGCAGTCGATCGCACCTTAGCCTGGTTCTAGGCCGCACCGCGCCAGACCTTCGAGACCACGCGCGATCGCGCGCTCGGGATCGTCGCCACCGCCGTACTCGAATGTGACCGGGAAGGCCCGCCCAGTCGAATCGAACAGATCGAGAATCGTCGTCCAGTCGAGTTCCCCATCGCCGACCGGGACGACCTGTACGCCGGAATCGGTCGTGCGCGTGTCCTTGAGATGCGCGTAGATGATCCGCGGCAGGAGAGCCCGGGTATTCTCGACCACGTCCTCACCGTTGACGACGTAGTTCGCCGTATCCAGATTCACGCCGACGGACGGCCGATCGATGAAGTGCAACGCCGCCTCGATCTCGTGCCGATGGTTCCCTGGAGACCGAGCGAAGTTCTCCATCGCCAATTGGACGCCCAGGCTATCCGCCAGGGCGATCGCCTCGCGGCCGCCGCGCCACATCGCGGCTTCGTCGCCGCCGAACGGCCAATGGCCGCGGAAAACCCGTAGCAGAGGCGATCCAAGTGCATGCGCGTCGCGGATGTCGCCGAGCAGGCGCTCGCGTTCGACCGGGTCGGCGCTCAGCAGCGGCGTGAACGTCGCGTAGGTCGGAAGCAATCCCGCCACGCGCATGCGCTCCCGCGCGTCCGGCAGTTCCGCGTCCTTGTCCTTCCAGTACACTTCGCGATACTCGATTCCGGAGACCGCGAGCCTTCGCGCAATGGCCGGAATCTCCGCAATGCTCAGCGAGCCGCTTCCGAGCAACTCGCTGAACTGGACAAGACAACCGAGAACCGGTCGCGACAGTCGAGGCATCTCTAATCCCCCGACGCCAGGAATCCGCGAAGCAAGTGCGCGAGCGCGAAGGGACGTGCGTCGAGGAGCGTCTGCCCCGCGTTCGCGATCTGGAACCCTTCGGCGCCCGGTATCACGCGGGCGAGTCGCTCGAACGTCTCGACGGGGAACGTCTCGCTGCGGCTGCCGCGCACGACCACCGTCGGCGCGAGAATCCGCGGCGCATCCAACCACAGATCGAATCCCTTCATCGGCCGCTGTACGAGCGCCCGCAATCCGGGCAGGTAGCTTCGCCATCGCCAGACGTTGTCCGGCTCGCGCTGCAGCCGCTCGGTCGTCCGTCGATCGATGACGTCGTCGGCCACGCCGACGAGTCGCTGGGCCAGGAAATCGCGGCCTGATTCCCACGAAGGGAACGACTCCGGCGACTCGAGGACGACGCGCGTCATCGCGCCGGTCATCTGATCGTCGATCGGCAGTTCGCTCAGCACGAGACGTCGGACCACGTTCGGGTGATGCGCTGCCAGGATGAGCGCCACCGCCGCGCCCATGCCGTGGCCAACGACGTTGATTGGCACGACGAGCTCGCCGCAGATGGCCGCGGCGTCCTCCGCCATCGTGCGCACGTCGTAGCCAGTCTTGGGCCACGATGATCCACCATGACCGCGCTGGTCCAAGGCAAAGACCGGCACCGCTCCGTTGAGAGCATCGATCAGAGCGTCCCAACTCCCGGCCGACCCATGCACGCCGTGTAGAAGAAGGACTGGATCCTCTCCCGCGCCCTCCTGAACCAACCGAAACCTCAGACCGCGCGTTTCAATGTACCGTTCCATAAAGCCGCGTCATGGTGCGGGACCGAAACTCGCCGGTCAATAGGCCTTATCACTGATTCGTCAGTCCTAACGACCCTCTCATTGAGAGACGAACGTGTGTTTGGTACATATGTTCTCTTGCCGATGGCCCCCAGGCCGTCAATCGGCGACTCGGAGCGAAGGTACGGCTGCCGGACCGTCACGGTTAACGGCGAGCGCGCCAGTGCTACGCCGCCGCGAGCATCCTGACCAGGCGCGTGCGTGCCCGGTTGTAGCTCTCGGCGTGCAGGCTGCCGGCGGTGAGGCGACGGAGCGCGCGATCGAAATCGTCGCGGTTGCGCGTCATCGCCGCGCGCGTCAGGAGGTCGCACGCCTCGACGTGCGCCGCCAGCCACGCGCGCAGCTCGGTCGTACATTCGGCCGCCTGGCCCGGGGTCGACGCGCGATCGATGCGAAAGAGCGCATCGGCAAACGCGCGTACGCAACGCCGACTGGCGCGCCCAGCCCGATCCAGCGCCAACTCGGGCTCGACCCGCGTCTGGAGCAGATCCGACAGCAGCGCGCGTCGCGCGCGTAGGGCCTCCTCGACGCACTCTCGAACCGTCGAAAGGTACGTCTCTATTCGGGCTGAGGCCGCCTCGGCATTTCTCACGTCATCCTCATTCTCGGCTCTGGAAAGCCGCCGCGGTAGACGGACATAGGTCGTGCCGGCTCAGTCACCCGAATTGGCTACGTGACGCGCGTATTCGCCCTGGACACACTATTGAGAGCGAATCCGCGTATAAGCGCGCGTATAATGGCGCGAGCGGATCTCACTTTGGTGGGGTATTGGTGGATGGGTATCCGAATCAACAGCAATGTCGATGCCGCGAACGCGGCGCGGCATGTCAACATGACGCAGGCGCGACTGTCGTCCGGTCTCGAGCGACTGGCTTCGGGCCGCCGCATCAATCGCGCCGCGGATGACGCGGCCGGACTCGCCATCAGCGAAGTCATTACGAGCCAGGTACGCGGCCTGAATCAAGCCGTACGCAACGCCCAGGACGGCGTCAGCCTCATCCAGACGGCAGACGGCGCGCTATCGCAAACGAGCGACGTCCTCCAGCGTATGCGCGAACTCACCGTCCAGGCCGGGAACGGTACGCTGAGCGCCAGTCAGCGGACCGCGATCCAATCCGAGATCACCGAACTCCAGGGAGTGGTCGATCGCGTCGCCGGTGGCGCGCAATTCAACGGCCGGCAATTGCTGGATGGCACCACCCCAACAGTGCAATTGCAGACCGGCGCGAACGCGGGCGACACGTCGCAGGTATCGTTGACCGATGCAACCGCGACTGGTCTCAGCGTTGCCGGCGCGGCGATCGATGTCTCGACACCGGCCGCGGCGAACGCGAGTCTCGCCGTGATCGATCAGGCCATCGATCAGGTTACGAGCGCCAGAGCAGAACTGGGTGCCCAACAGAACGCGATCGGGAACGTGATCGCCAGCAATAACGTCAGTTCCGAGAACCAGGCCAGCGCGGTCTCGCGCATTCGCGATCTCGACTACGCCAGCGGCGTCGCCGCGACCACGCGCGATCAAATCCTTTCTCAGTTTGGCGCGGCCGTCCAGGCCCAGGCGAACGTATCGCGCGAGAGCGTGCTCCGTCTCCTACGATAGAATCGCGGACCGCCGGTCGGGCAAGAAGCGAGCGAGTGTGGAGAGATCGTGACGAGCGAATGGCTAGTTGACAACTTCAGCGTGACCCAGGCCGCGCGAGTGATCGAGGGTGCGTCAAAGTCTGGTGAAGCCGAGTTTGCCCGCCTCCCGGATGACGCGAATATCGTCGTGTTTTCTCTGTTGGCCGACAAGAGCACCTATTGCGGCAGTGTGCATATTCAGGACACCGCGGTTGGGCGACGCCAGCGATTGCGAATAACGATCAGCGATGACGACGGCACGCCACCACCGAAGCCGGGTGGTCTCGGCGGGATGTTCGCGAAGAAAGCGGCCTATGCTCGTCGCCAAGATGTCGTCGATCGAGCCATCGCGAATCTCAAGGTCGCGCTACCGCCGATCTAGCCGGGTTGCGACCGCCGCGGTGTGCCGATCAACCGGATGATCGGCGCCGTCTGCGCGCTGCCGACTCCAGACGCCTCGCCGCGCCTCTACACGGCCACGGGCGTGGGTGCCGAGCCGACGGTCTGGAACTGCGCCTCGTACAACTGGCGGTAGGCGCCGGCGCGCGCGAGCAGTTCGTCGTGGGTGCCTCGCTCGACGATCACGCCATCGCTCATGACGCAGATAAGATCGGCCGACCGAATCGTCGAAAGCCGATGCGCGATCACGAAAACCGTCCGGCCACGCATTACGCGCTCGAGCGCGCGCTGGATCAGTATCTCGGTCTCAGTATCCACATCCGACGTCGCCTCATCGAGAACCAGGATCCGCGGGTCGCGCAGGATCGCTCGCGCGAGGGCCAGGCGCTGCCGCTGGCCACGTGACAGCATCACCCCAGCTTCGCCGATCGAACCGTCGAATCCGCCCGGGAGCGCCAGAATGAAGCCATCCGCGTGCGCCTCGCGCGCGGCCTGTTCGACCTCTTCATCGGTGGCATCGAGCCGTCCATAGCGAATGTTTTCGCGAATCGTCCCGCTGAACAAGAACGTTTCCTGAAGGACGACGGCGATGGTCGCGCGCAGTGACGCGATCGTTAGGTCGCGAACGTCCCGTCCGTCGATCGTGACCCGACCGCGCTCGACGTCGTAGAAGCGCGGAATCAGGTTGACCAGGCTCGTCTTACCGGAACCGGTCTGGCCGACAACCGCCACGACCGTGCCGGGCGGCGCATCGATCGAGACGCCGCGTAGAACGGCCTTGTCCGGCACGTAGCGAAACCAGACGTCCTCCAGCCGCACGTGACCGTGGACGGTGTCATCGCCACCGAGATCGAACGCGCCTGGCTTCTCGGCGATGTCCGGCCTCTCATCGAGAAACTCGAAGACACGCTCCGCCGATGCCAGCGCCTGTTGGATGGTCGCATTGACGCGGATCAGATCCTCGATCGGAGCGAAAAACGTCACCATGTAGGAGACGAATGCGACCAGAGTGCCGATCGTCATCGTGCCTTCGCCGACGCGCACCGCGCCCACCCACAGCACGAGTCCGGTGCAGATGACTCCGACTTGCTGGATCAGCGGCCCCGAGATCGCCTGAACCGTCGCGGTCGACATGTTCGCGTCCCGGTTGGCTCGATTGCGGTCGGTAAACCGCGCCGACTGCTCGCTCTCGCGCGCGAACGCCTTGGCCACCCGGACGCCGGTGATGTTCTCCGCCAGAACAGCGTTGACACCAGACATGCGCTCCTGAACTTTTATGTAACGCACGCGGAGCATCTCGGAGGTCACGTGGCTGGCAACGACCAGGAGTGGCACGCTCGTGAGAACGATGAGCGCGAGTTTCCAGTCGAGAGCCAGCAGGACGATCGCGTAGGCCACCATGCTCAGCAGCCCGACCGCCGACTGAATGACGCCACCTTGCATCGCCTGCTGCAGGATGTTGATGTCGCTGGTTGCCCGGGAAATGATCTCGCCGGTACCCTGCTTCTCGAAAAACCGGAGCGATAGCCGCTGGATGTGCTCGAAGAGAACGCGCGCCATCGCGTAGACGAGGTGCTGTGATACCGACGCAATCGCGACGCGACTGATGTACAGCAGGCCATAGCGGAACGCGTGGACGAGCGCCAGCGCAACCAGAATGAGCGGCAAGAGATTCCGAGACTCGCGTGGGATCACCTCGTCCACGATGATTCGCGTCATGTACGGCGGCACCATCTGAAGCGCCGACGCGAGGGCGACGGCTAACAGCGCCCGCCAGATGATCGGCTTGCGGTCTTCGAGGACGGCGCCGAGGCGACGCAGCAAGACCGGCACCGGCGTCGTGAGATCGCGCTTCTCCTGCGCCCACACGCCGGGAATACCACCGCGCATCATCGCGCCGGGTCCGAATCCGCCGCCTCTCACGACGCGGCCAGCCCGGACAACTCGCGACGGGCGCTCTCCTGTGCCAGCATCTGGGTCTCGTACAGGAAGGCGTATGGCCCGGAACGCCGAATCAGATCGGCGTGCGTGCCACGGTCGATGATCCGTCCTTCGGCGATGACGAGGATGAGATCGGCCCGTTGAATCGTCGATACGCGGTGCGCGATGACGAGCGTCGTCCGATTGCGCATCAATTGATCCAGCGCGCCCTGAATGAGAAAGTCCGTGCGCGTGTCGACGCTCGACGTCGCCTCGTCGAGGATCAGGATCCGTGGATCGACCAGCAGGGCCCGTGCGATCGCGATGCGCTGCCGTTGGCCGCCGGACATGCGCGCGCCGCGTTCGCCGCAGAGCGTGTCGTACCCCTCCGGCAACTCGACGATGAACTCGTGGGCATGCGCGAATCGGGCGGCGTGCTCGACTTCGGCGTCGGTGGCGGTACTCCTTCCATAGCGGATGTTCTCGCGGACCGTCATGTTGAACAGGAATGTCTCCTGCAACACGATG
Organism: Chloroflexota bacterium; assembly: GCA_004297775.1. Classification (GTDB taxonomy): domain Bacteria; phylum Chloroflexota; class UBA6077; order FW602-bin22; family FW602-bin22; genus FW602-bin22. The sequence goes on from SCUE01000007.1 coordinate 237,357, forward strand.
CCGACCTGCGCTCGCAGAGACGAGAGCGTCACGTCGCAAACATCGATGCCGTCGATGAGGACGCGACCTCGTGTCGCGTCGTAGAAGCGCGGAATGAGATTGACGATCGTCGTCTTGCCAGATCCCGAGGGACCGACGATCGCAACCGTCTTGCCTGGCTCCGCGACGAAGTCAATGTCCTGCAGCAGCGGCTTCCCGCGCCCGTATGCGAATGAGACGTGCTCGAACTGGACCGCGCCGCGCATCACCGGCAGATCGATCGCATCCGGGCGCTCGGTCACGTCAAGAGCGGTGTCGATGATCTCGAAGACGCGTTCGCCGGCCGCGATCGCCTGCTGCGCCATCTGATTGATCATTCCGATCCAACGAACCGGCGTCCACATCGTCAATACGTACGCCTGGAATGCAACCAGTGTGCCAAGCGACATCGAACCATCCATCACGCGCCATGCCCCGACGACGAGGACGAGGACAAGCGATAGGTTGGTCAGGAACTCCTGACCCGGCATGACGACGGCCATCATGCGCTGCTGCTGATTGCGATTCGTCCGAATGTCGAGATTGACCTCATCGAAGCGGCGCGCTTCGTGAGATTCGCGACCGAACGCCTGAATCATCTTGACGCCGGCGACGAATTCCTGGATGACGACATTCAGGTCGGCCATTCGGCTCTGAACGCGGCGCATCAGCGGCATCACGTCCTTCAGCCGATCCTGGAGCGCCCAGATGCCGGGCGCGACGATCAGCGTCACCGCCGTCAACTGCGCGTCCAGGGCAACCAGGACAACGAAGTAGATCACGACCGTCGCAATCGTGCTGACGAGACGCGAGACGCCCTGGGTGAGAAAGAACTGCACCTGGCTGACGTCGTTCGTCACGCGCGACATCAATTGGCCGGTCTGGTTGGCATCGTAGAAGCTCATCGATTGCGACTGGAGGTGTCCGTAGAGGGCGTTCCGCAGATCGAAGATGACGCGCTGGCCGACGAACTGCTGAAGGTACGTCTCGATCGCTGACATCGCGTTGTAGGCGAACGCCGCGGCAATGAAGAGACCGACGTAGATCCCGATCAGCCCGCTGTCGCGCGCGGGGATCGCGTGGTCGATGATCTCCTTCGTAAACCAGGCCGGCGCCATGCGGAGTCCGGTGCCAATCACCATCAGAACGAGCGCGCCTCCGGTCGCCCACCAGTACGGCCGGACGAACGTGAACAGGCGCGGCAGGATCGTCACAGGCGCGGTCCCCGCGATTTACTTAGACGCTGGCTAACAGTGTATCGTGTTCGCCATCGGCGCCGCCGCCCGGGCGACGGTGTAACTATCTCGCCGTTGACGGCAGATCGCGCAGCACCGTCGCGGCGTGCGCCGTCACCGAAACCTTCGGGTACACACGTTGGATCCGTCCATCCGGACCGATGACGAAGGTCGTGCGCTCGACGCCCATGTACTTCCGGCCGTACATCGACTTCTCCTTCCAGACACCGTACGCCTGGCAGATGACCGAACCGACATCGGCCAGCAGCGGGAACGAGAGTCCGTACTTCGCCGCGAACGCGCCGTGTTTCTTCACCGGATCTGGGCTGATGCCGACGATGGCCGCGCCCGCGGCCTCAAACGCGGCGGTCAGATCCCGAAAAGCGCACGCCTCAGTCGTGCAGCCAGGCGTATCGTCTTTCGGGTAGAAGTAGAGAACGAGCGTCTTTCCGCGAAAGTCGGCCAACCGAACGGCGTCGTTTTCGATCGATGGAAGCGTGAAGTCGGGCGCAACGTCGCCCACGTTCAGCGAATCGCTCACTCTCAATCCCCCCTTCAATTCGGCGCGGGCGCGGACAATCCAATTGAGGGAAGGATCGCCAGCGGCCACGGCGAATCGGACGACACCTCCGGCGCCACTCCGGTTATGTCCAGTTGTCCGCAGAACGCGACATCGTCGCCTAGCCCGAGGTCGATCAGGGTCTGGGCGTGGGCGGCGCGGCGCACCGCCTCGTAGGCGCCGCCAACCGATTCGTAGGCCCGACGCGCCACTTCGGCGCCATCGTCGAGCACACAGGCCGGATCAAACGCCAGGCATCTCTGCACGATCGCGCCGGCGCAACAAACATCCTCGATCCCGACTGCGCCGCGTGTGCCCGCGGCGATGATCACGAGACGCCCACGATCGGACGGAGCGCGTGTGAGCGACGACCACGCCGCGTTCGTCGCCGCACCGAGATTGACGAACGCGGCCGAGAACGCGCGTTGGCCGGTCGCGGCCAGACGCAGCGCGTTCGTGCCGTTCGTCGTTGCGAAACACACCGCCCGCCCCCGGGTCGGAGCCCGCGCAAGCTCGACCGGCGAGTTCCCAAAGTCGAACCCCGGCGGAGGTAGTCCACCCTCTTCGCCACAGACGAGACTATCGGTCTCACGCCCGTAGCGCAGCGCCTCATCGGTTGACGAGGCCAGGGCGACGCCGACGCAGCCGTTTCCGAATAGCACCGCCAGCGTGGTCGTAGCCCGCAAGACATCGATCGCGACACAGATATCGTCCGGCGCGATGCGCGCCAACGACTGTTCGAGCGCAACCGCGATGCGAGGTGCCACGCGGCTCCAGTATGGCATGCTCGCCCGGTGAAACTCGCATCACGAGCGGCGCGGACGATTCTGCGCCTGCGAAACCGGGTCGATTTCGCCCTCCGGCAATCGCTGCGCTTTCGGCGCGCCGTCACGAGCGTTCGGGCAGATTCGCTCGCGGCGACTCTTTCCGAGTTACCCGCGCCCGACGCGGCGCGCGCCCGCCGGCTCGTCGATCGCTACCGACTCGAACCATCGCTCGCGACGATGGGCGCGCGCGATCAACACGAATCGCTGGCCTACGCCGACCTCCTGGACACCATCGGACCGGGAGCGTCGATCGCGCTTCCGCCCTCCCCCGTCAGCGCACTCGATATCGGCGCCAGCCATTGGCTGTACGCGGCGGCGCTCCACGGATTCCTGGCCGCGTGGGGCGACGTCGGGCCGCGCGCGGTGGCATTGACCGGCATCGAGATCGATCCGTGGCGGATGTACGGCGACGGCCACACCCGTCACGATTGGGCGCGCTGGTATTCTCGCGATCTGCCCGGCGCAAGCTACGCGCACGGCGATGCGCGGACGATTTCGCGAACCTTCGACGTCGTGACGATGCTCTTCCCGTTCGTAGCCATTGGCGAACTGGCTCGGTGGAGTCTGCCTGAATCGGCGTACGACCCGGTCGGGCTGCTGCGTCATACCTGGTCGCTGGTCGCGCCGGACGGATATCTGATCGTCGTCAACCAGGGCGAGGAGGAAGCGGCGATCGAGCGGTCGATGTTGCGCACACTCGGGATCGACGCCGTCGAACTGCCACCGTACGAGAGCCCATTCTTCGCCTATCGTCACCCGCGCGTCGCGTTCGTCGCGCGCCGGGTATCCTCACCGTGACACTCACGCTAGGAGATCGATCGTGAAGGCAGCCGTCCTCTATCAGCGTCGCGAACCGATGGTCATCGAGAACGTGACGCTGACTGATCCCGGACCGGGCGAGGTCGAGATCAAGCTCGGCGCCAGCGGTGTATGCCACTCCGACTACTCGCACTGGTCGCGTGACACGTGGTCGCAGATGCCGCTCGTCCTGGGCCACGAAGGGGCCGGGACCGTCACACGCGTCGGCGCGAACGTGTCGCGAGTCAAGCCCGGAGACCGCGTCATCATCGCGTTTGGCGTTCGGTGCGGCGAATGCGTCTTCTGCCGGCGCGGCGAGCCATACCTCTGCACGCCGAGTGCGACGCCGCCGACGCACATGTTCAAAGGCGACCTGGCGCTCAACATGTTCGCGCACGTCGGCTCGTTCGCCGAGCGGACGGTCGTGGCCGAGAAGAACTGCGTCGTCATTCGCGCGGACGCGCCCCTCGACACCGCGGCGCTCGTCGCGTGCGGTGTGGCCACCGGGATGGGCGCAGTCATGAATACGGCCAAGGTGGAGCCGGGCGCCAATGTCGTCGTGATCGGAACGGGCGGTGTCGGCTTGAACGCCGTCCAGGCGGCCAGACTCTCCGGAGCGGCGCGCATCATCGCGGTCGACATCCTCGACAACAAGCTCGAATACGCTCGCGAGTTCGGCGCGACGCACGTGATCAATTCACGATCGGAAGATCCGATCGCGGCGATCCAGCGTTTGACCGGCGGATACGGCGCCGATTACGCATTCGAAGTCATCGGGATGGCATCGACGATTCGTCAGGCCTACGACGCGGTCCGCAATGGCGGCACGGCGGTCGTCGTTGGCGTCGCGCAAGAGGACGAAGTTGTCTCGTTCTCAGCCCCCGCTCTGATGAGGTCAGGGAAGAAGCTGCTCGGATCCGTCTACGGCTCGACCCGCCCGCACGTCGATTTCCCGAAGATCATCGACCTCTTCATGGAGGGCAAGATCAAGCTGCGCGAGTTGATTTCGCGGCGGTTCGCGCTCGACGACATCAACGAGGCGTTCCGCGCCCTCCACGCCGGCGAGGTCGCGCGCGGCGTCGTCGAGTTCTAGCCCGGCGACACGAACTCGGAGGCAAGCGAATTTGGCTGAGGCGATCGTCGTCGGCGGCGGCATTATGGGCCTACTCGTCGCGCGCGGGTTGCGCGCCTCCGGCGCGAGCGTCACGCTCCTCGAAACCGGCCAGACCGGCCGCGAAGCGTCCTGGGCGTCCGCCGGCATCATCGCCGCGCGGGCTCCGTGGACGACGACGGCGACCGGCGCGCTCCAGAATCACAGCGCGTCCATCTGGCCGGGATTCGCGGCCGAACTGGCCGATGAAACCGGGATGGACATCGAGTATCGCCAGAATGGATGCCTCTATCCGGCGTTCAGTGACGACGCGGCGCGGCAGCTCGAACGCGACGCGCGAGATGCGCGTGCCGCCGGCTTCCCGCTCGAATTCGCGGCCGGCAGCGCACTTCGCGCCGAGGAGCCGGCGCTCGGCCCGGCAATCGTCGCCGCCGCAATGGGTCCCGGCGGTAATGTCGAGAATCGGCGCGTCGTGCAGGCGCTCACGATTGCGGCCGGTCTCGCCGGTGTCACGATTCAGACCGGCACATCGGTAACCGAGATTTCGTCGACTGCCGGACGGGTCACCGGAGCCCGAACGTCGTCCGGGCGCGGATATGCCGCCGATATCGTCATCATCGCCGCCGGGGCGTGGTCGAGTCAGATCAAGGGCCTCGGACTCGACATACCGGTGCGTCCGCAACGAGGACAGATTCTGGCGGTCGCGCAGCCCCATCCGGCGCCGCGCCGGGTGATCTTGAAGGACGACGATCCGTACGTCGTACCTCGGGTCGATGGCCGCATGATCGTCGGGGCGACGCGCGAGTTCGCCGGATTCGATCGCGCCCGGACGGCTGGTGGCATCGCCTGGCTGCTGAGCGCCGCGATCGAGATGGTTCCGGGGATGGCCGGGTCAGAACTGCTCGACATCTGGACCGGATTTCGTCCGATATCGGGCGACGGAACACCGATCATCGGGCCAGGAACGCTCGAAGGATTGTTCTTCTGCACTGGTCACGGTCCATCCGGAATCAGTCCGGCGCCGGCCAGCGCCGAGATCGTGGTCGCGATGGTCGAGTCGCGCCAGCCGCCGATTCGCGCCGAGGCGTTCGATCCGCGCCGTTTCGCGTCGCGCTGATTGCGCTCGTGGCCGTTTCTTGGCCGCGTCGGGCTCTGCTATCGTACCGATTCGGTGTCCTGAATCCATCTCGGAGATAGTCGTGTCGCCTGAGGAGAAACTGGCTCAGCTTGGCATCCAACTGAAGACGGTGCCGATCGGTGATCGCCCCCTGGTGCCGTGGGTGCAGTCCGGGAACCTCCTGTTTCTATCAGGAGCGGGACCGAGCTTCAGCGGAACGAAATGGTCCGGTCAAGTTGGCAGTGACTACACCACCGAGCAAGGCTATGAGGCGGCGCGCGAATGCGCGCTGCAACTCCTTTCGTCGACGCGGACCGCGCTCGGCACGCTCAATCGCGTGCGCCGAATCGTGAAGGTCCTTGGCATGGTGAACTCGGCGCCCGGATTCAGCGAACAACCACGCGTTATCAACGGGTGCTCGGATCTATTGGTCGAGTTGTTCGGACCGAACGGGCGACACGCGCGCTCGGCCGTCGGTATGGCCGCGTTGCCCAACAATATCCCGGTCGAGATCGAGATCATCATCGAGGTCGACGCGTAATGACGCGAACGGCGGCCGTCCGCGCGGCGTTGGCCGTTGGCGCGCTTTTCATCGCAACTGGATGCACCCGGCTCGTCGAAGAGGAGCCGACACCGACGCCGCTGCCGACGCCGGCCGAGTCGACGAAGCCGATCTTCACCGTCAAGCGCGGCAACCTCATCGAGACCGTCCGCGGGCTCGGTCGCGTCGCCGCCAGCGAAGAAGCAACGATGTACTTCAAGCAGGCCGGGCGCCTGAAGCGTCTCTACGTCGAAATCACGCAGCGCGTCAAGAAGGGCGACATTCTCGCCGAACTCGAGACCGGCAGCCTGGCGACCCAGATCGCGCAGGCCAAGATCAATCTGGAAGTCGCGGATCTGGGACTGAAGCGGGCACTCGAGAAGGCCAACGCGACCGATCCGAGCGTCAAGAGCGCATCGGCCCGCGTCTCCCAGGCCGAGGCGGGCCGGGCTCAGGCCTCGGCGGCGCTCCAGAAGGTGCGCGCCGGCGCGACGACGGCCGATGTCTACGCCGCCGAGGCGGCCGTGGCCGCGGCGCAGGCCGCGCTCGATAAGGCCATCGCCGATCGGAATCGGGTCATCGCGCCGAAGTCGGCCGACGACGTCGCGGCGGCGCGCGCGACACTCGACAAAGCCAGGGCCGCCGTCGCGAAGGCACAGTCCGATTACGATCGCATCGCGCAGAGGCCTGACGCCGCGAGTTCGGCCCAGGCACTTGCCCTTCAGCAAGCCACCGCCGATTTGCAGGCGGCCCAGGCACGATACAATCTGGCCACGGCCGCGCCCCGGGCCGAGGACGCGGCCGCCGTCGAGCGGAGCGTCGAGAGCGCCCGGGCGACACTCCAGAGCATGCTGGCGCGCCACGAACAGGTCAAGGCCGGCGCCTTGCCAGCCGATCTCGCGAACGCCGAGGCGGGCCTGAAGGTCGCCGAGGCGAATCTCGAGGCGGCCCGGGCCGACCTCGATTCGAAGATCATCGCGGCCGGCCTATCGACCGCGAACTTCGACGTGCAGATTGCCCAGAAGCAGGTCGAACTAGCACGTGTCAGCCTCAAGACGCTCGAAGAACAGTTGGCCGACAGCCAGTTGATCGCACCGTTCGAAGGCCTGATCACGTCCGCGAACGGTCGTGAGGGCGACGCTCTCCAGGCGTACGCGCCGATCGTCGTGATGGCGAATCCAAGCTCGATCCTGGTCTCGCTTGAAGTGAGCACGCAGGATCTCGGCAAGATTGCGCTGGGACAGGCCGCCGCATTGTCGCTCGACGCATTCAAAGGGCAGACGTTTCAGAGCAAGGTCATTGGATTGCCGAACGCCGCGTCCGGCCCGCAGCCGACCTCGCTGGCGCGGCAGGTGAAGTTCGAGTTCACGCCGCCTGGTCCGGTCGATCTCGGCGCGTTGGCGAACGTGACGATCACGACGCAGCGTCGAGACGATGTCTTGATCGTGCCGAACGCCGGGGTGCGCCGTTTCGCTGGCCGCAAGTACGTTCAGATCATTGGCGACAACGGACGGAAGCGCGAGATCGACGTCGAGACCGGAATCGTAACCGACCAGGAAACCGAGATCATCAAGGGCGTTCGCGAAGGCTACCGGGTCGTCTCCCAGTAGCGCATCGTCCGCGCTACGCGACACGCGGTCGGGGATTCCCCTAAAGTCTCAGCGCAGTCCGTCGATAATGAGTGTTGACGGGCCTTACGGGGGCGACTGTGGCGCTCGAACCGATCTTCGGTGGCGGACAGGTGGCGGCAAACGCCGTGACGACGCAGCAGTTGATGCGTGGGGTCGTCGATGCCGCGCCGCTTCAGATCGCGCAGGGTATGCAGGCGCGCGCCTTGATGCGCGAAATGGACGAATCGGCCGATCGCGCCCCGTCATACGTCGCCGAAGTCGGTTCGACGCCGACGTACGACGTGAACGCCCGCGTCGAACCGGTGCCGGGCGACGGACAGCGGCGCGGCAGTCGATTCGACCAGCGGGCGTAGACGCTTCCCGGTCGCCTCGTCAGCGGAGCGCATTCGATCTGCATGACCGATCCACAGCAACAACCCAGGCACGGCACGGCATGACCCGGTATCGACGTAGCGCGAATCACGTATTCGGATTCGGCCATGACCGGCGTTATGATCCCTCACAGCACAATCACGAGGGGGAAAATCCGTGGGGATATTCGATCGCGTCTCAATGCTCGTTCGCTCGAACCTGAATGATCTGCTCGACCGAGCCGAAGACCCGGAAAAGACACTCGATCAGGTCACCCGAGACATGGCCGATGCGATCAACAAGGCCAAGGCTCAGGTCGCGGAGACGATCGCGCAGAAGAATCTCGTCGAGTCCGACTTCCAGGAAGCGGGACGACTCGCGACCGAGTGGAAATCGAAGGCCGAGGTCGCGGTGCGTCGTGGCGCGGACGATCTCGCCCGCGAGGCCCTCCGTCGGCACAAAGACTACGCCGCGAACGCGCAGGTCTACGAGCATCAACTCACGAGCCAGGTCGAAGTCGTCGACAAGCTGAAGAGCGATCTGCAGGCGCTTCAGTCGAAATACGAGCAGGTCGTCCGAAATCGGCAGATGCTGATCTCGCGGCACCGCACCGCGCAAGCGCAACAGAAGGTGCAGCAGACGGCCGCCGCCCTGGCCGGCATCGATCCGACGAGCGAGCTTGCGCGCATGGAAGACAAGATCCGGCTGGAAGAGGCGCGAGCCAAGGCCGGCGCCGAGTTGGGCGAGACGTCGCTGGACAGTCGATTCGCGGCGCTGGAAGCCGAGGGCGGTACCGACGTCGAGGACGAGCTTGCCGCGCTCAAGGCCAAGGTGTCGCCGCCAGCCCTCGAACCGGGGAAGTCGGCGTAGCCGACCCATCGTCTCAACGGCCAGGAGGACGACGTGGATCCACTATTCATCATCATCCTTCTGGGCGTGATCGGCGCGGGCGGCTACTACCTGTATCGACGGCGCGCCGCGCCGGTCGCGGCGACGCCTGAACCGACCCCGACCGGTGGCATCGAAGTGACGCCCGACTTGAGCGCCCTGAAAACGGGCGACGCGATCTCGTTCTGGGACAACACTGATGCAACTGTCCTCGGTGTCATCACCTGCCGTGAGGCCATCAACGGTCGCGAGACCTCGTGGAAGTGGGTGTTTCTCAGCGGCGACAAGGTTCTGGAACTGCTGCCGCGCGGTCAGGTCCTCTACACCGGACAGGCGGTGGCGCACCAGGGTGACGAGTTCTTCGAACTCCTTGTCGGTGCTGGCGGCGTGCTCAAGCGGTTCGAAGGCAACGTCCGCGAGGGAATTGCGCACGAACCAGTCGAACTCCAGGTCGACGATACGGTCTATCGTGTGCGCTCCACCGGCACGTTCACCGGCGCGCTCACCGGCGCCGCGAACGAAGTCGCGGCCGACGTCTGGGGCTCGCTCGGCACCGGTCAGCCGGACAACGTGTACTTCAAACTGGTCCCGTCGGACGAAGCGAACGACACGGTCGCGCTTGGCATCTGGACATCCCACATCCTTATGCTCACTGGCAGGTCGATCGGTCGCGGCGAGATCGCGAACATCTTCGCGGCCTGATACGCGGCCGATGCAATTGCCGGAGGCGCTGTGACTCCTGACCTCGGCGGGCAGATTCAGCGGGCGATGCTGGATCGAGCCGCCGCGTCGGCCGCGATTGCCTGGATCGTGATCGCGATCGGAGTCGGACTCTGGGCTTCCGAAGTCAAGCGCCGGCGGTTCTGGATCTGGTTCCTTCTCTCGTTCGTGACCGGCCCGGTCGCGTGGTACCTCATCTTCTCCCGACTCGGCATTGCCGTTCCGGTGTCAGTACGAATCACATGTCCGAAGTGCCAGAAGTTGACTCGATCGGACATGCCACGATGCGTTCGCTGTCGCGCGTTCATCGACGACTCGTCGCGCCATCGCGCGGGAGACCTCGCACGTCAGGCCGCGACGATGGTGTTCACGGCCCGAAGGCTGCTTGGCACGACACGGCGCGCCGTCGATGCCGCGCGTCAAGATCCAAAACCCCGCTCGGGTCGCTGAGTATGCGAACGACCAGCAATGGTATGCTAGGCGGATGACCGTCCAGTCGCACGCCAACCCGCTTCGCGAAGGGCTCCGACTGGAGCGAACCCCCGAACCGTGTGTGATCGTAATCTTTGGTGCGACCGGCGATCTCACGCGGCGCAAGCTGGTGCCCGCCCTCTACAGCCTCGCCCATCAGCGGCAACTGTCGCCCGCGTTTGCGCTGGTGGGGTTTGCGCGTCGAGATTGGAGCACCGAGGACTTTCGACGTGAAATGCGCTCCGGGGTCGACCAGTTCGGACGAGACGTCCACGCCGGGGTCTGGGAGAGTTTCGCCGAAGGTCTGGAGTTCAACCGTGGCGCATTCGACGATCCGGAGGCCTATCGACAACTCGGCGAACTGCTGAAGAAGATCGATGCCGAGCGCGGCACGGCTGGCAACCGCCTCTACTACCTGGCAACATCTCCGGAGAGCTACGCCGACATCACGCGCCACCTGACCGACGCTGGCCTGATCAACCGGAACGATCACGGGCCATGGACTCGGATGGTTGTCGAAAAGCCGTTCGGGCACGACCTCGCCAGCGCGCAGCGACTGAACCGCTTGCTGCTGACCCATTCGCTTCGCGAGCGCCAGGTATTTCGCATCGACCATTACCTTGGCAAGGAAACCGTCCAGAACATCCTGGCGGTACGGTTCGGCAACCTCATCTTCGAACCGATTTGGAATGCTCAGTACGTCGACCACGTTCAGATCACCGTCGCCGAGTCGGTCGGCGTGGAAGGCCGCGCCGGCTACTACGAGGAAGCCGGCGCGATCCGCGACATGGTCCAGAACCACATGATGCAGCTTGTCTCGCTGGTGGCGATGGAGCCGCCAACCGCCTTCGAAGCTGACGCGGTCCGCGATGAGAAGGTCAAGGTACTTCGCTCGATTCGGCTGCCGGACAAAGACGTCGGACAGTGGACGGCTCGTGGACAGTACGCGCCGGGCTCGATTGGCGGGGCGGCTGTGCCGGCGTATCGACAGGAGCGCGGGGTCGATGTCGTGTCCGCCACCGAGACGTATGTCGCCATCAAACTATCGATCGAGAATTGGCGGTGGGCCGGCACGCCGTTCTACCTGCGATCCGGGAAGCGTCTGCCGAAGCGCATCACCGAAATCGCGATTACCTTCAAGCGCGTTCCGCATCTTCTGTTCGATCGATCGGCCGTCACCGGCCTCGAGCAGAATGTCCTGACGTTGCGCATCCAGCCGGACGAGGGGATTTCACTGCGGTTTGGCGCCAAGGTGCCCGGGCCAACCGTTCGTCTTCGATCGGTCAACATGGACTTTCTGTACGGCATTGCTTTCGGTTCCGAGCCGGCCGACGCGTACGAACGACTGCTGCTCGACGCAATGCTCGGCGACCAGACGCTCTTCACCCGACGCGACGAAGTCGAGCAGGCGTGGACGCTCGTGAACCACATCACCGACGGCTGGAAGAAGCTGCCGCCGATCAGCGGCCCGAACTACGCCGCCGGAACCTGGGGGCCGGAAGAGGCGGACGATTTGATCGGCCGTGATCAACGACAGTGGCGGCGTCTCTAGCGCGATGAGCGCACCACCATCCAGCGCAGCCCACGAAGTCGATGTCGCGCGGATCGAGCGCGAATTGGTGGCGCTTCTCCACGCGCCGGAGAACCTCTCCCCGAACGGCATCCCGGCGTCGCGGACGGCCGTCCTGAATCTCGTCGCCTACGCTGGCGACCGCGGCGCGATGGAGCGCGTCAACCATACGCTGGCGGCGCTGGTCGATCACCATCCGTCGCGCACGATCGTGGCGATGGTCGAGAACGCGCTTCCGGTGAACACGATCGAGGCGTGGGTTCAGGCGCACTGCAAGGCGCTGGGTACCACCGGCATGCGCATCTGCGTGGAGCAGATCGTGCTTGAGGCGCAGCCGGAGGCCTTGCGTCGGCTGCCCAACGCAATCCTGGCGCTCTTGGTCGCCGATTTGCCGGTTGTGCTCTGGTGGCCGGGTGAACCATCGCCGCGCGACCCGCTTCTCTACGATCTGCTGAAGCCGGCCTTCCGGATGGTCGTCGATACGGCCGACTTCACGCACCTCGAACGCTCGCTCTCATCGCTGGCAACGCTGGGCCGCCGTCCGGGTCTCGCATTCGACATGGTGGACCTGAGCTGGGAGCGATTGACGCCGTGGCGCGAGATGATCGCTCAGTTCTGGGATGTCGCCGCGTGGCGGGCCGGGCTCAGAAGCGTGCATGGCGTCGAGATCGACATCATCGAGAACGGCGACGGGCGATCGAGTCGGAGTCAGGGACTTCTGTTGGCCGGATGGCTGGCCTCGCGTCTCGGCTGGCGTGCGCGTGCGTTCGAGCGCCTGACCGACGGCTATCGGCTGGTCGCGCGGCGCGGTCGGACCGATGTCGAGATCCGAGTGACCGTGTCGCGCGGATCCACGTTTGGCATGCGAAGGGTCATGTTTGCGACCGGCAATCGGCGCCAATCTGGTTCTTTTTTGGTCGAGTCGATCGGCCACGAGAGCGCGCGCATCGAGGTCGAGACGACTCGCGACGCCGAGCCGTTTCGGCGCATTTCGAGACTGGAGGAGTTCTCCGAAGCCGAACTACTGGCCGCCGCGTTGGACACATTGCGCGGTGAAGTCGTGTTCGAGGATGCGCTCGAAGCGGTGGTGGAGTTCCTCACGATTTCCGACGAGCGCTCAGGACCTCGAAGGCCAGGCGACTGACCTCGGCGACGACGTTCTTCCCGTCGGTTGGGTTATCGCCGTACGCGAGCGCGGTGACGATGAAGGGTCGCCCCGGCAGGTAAACGAGCCCGGCGTCGTGCGTATAGCCGTCGATGTCGGCGGTCTTGTGCGCGATCGGGATTGCGTCCGGCAGATACCGCGGCAGCCGATCGCCGATCTTTTGATCGAGCATCAGATCCACCATCCGGCGATCCTGGTCCGGACCGACCAGTTCCTCGCGATCCAGCTTGATGAGAAACGTCGTGATGTCGCGCGCCGAGCCGCGCGCATCGATCTCGAAGTGCCCGGGAGCGGTGCCCGCGGCGATGTCGATCGCGGTATCGTCGAGGCCGATCCGTCGTGGTGACTCCTCGATCGTCGATGCACCGATGCGCTCAATCAGGGCGAGCGCCGCGGCGTTGCTCGATACGCCGATCATCGCCGCGAGCGCATCGATGAGGGCCAGCCGGGTGTTCGGCGGAACACCGCCGCGCGGTTCGCCGAAGAGGTACTCGGCGGGAGTGGTGACGATCGTGTCCCAGGAGAGGCGGCCGAGCCGGGTCATGCGGCCGGCCTCGTACATCACGAACAGCTTGTAGAGCGACCCCAGCGGAAAACGATCGCGATCGAGATGGGTTGCCTCGTACGACGTTCGCACGTCGTGGACGACGACGCCGAATGCCCCGGGTTGATAGCCAAGGTAGGCATCGAGCCGGTCTTGAAGCGTTCGAGGGTCGGGTGTCGCGGTGGGTCGAGATTCGGGTGTTGGCGTCGAGGCGCCGATCGCGCGTGGGGAACCCGATCCGGTCGCGCTCGAGCCGGTCTGACCGCTCTGCGCGCGATCCCCGGTCTCGTTGCCGTTCGGACGCGCGCACCCGATCGCGAGGGTAGCCAACGAAGCGAGCAACGCTCGACGGCCGAGACGCACAAATATGACCGTACTAGCCGCCCACCTTCGGCACAAGTTTGGGATGCGTTAAGAGCTACCCCGTTTGGCGATAATCGAACCATCTAGAAGTCGAACAGCTTCCGCGGCGTCTCACCGAGCACCTGGTCGAGGTCGTCGCCGTGCCAGCAAGGCAGGCCGCGAACGTACCCAAGCGCCTTCTCGAGCGGCACGAGCCGAGCCGTGCGGGGGTAGCCAGTGCCCCACATCATCCGCCCGACCCCGAAACGCTCCTTGAGCAATGCCACCAACGGCCACGTGTCCCGCCAGGGGAACTCCTCCTTCGAGGCGATCTGGTAGTCGCCGATCTTGACCCAGACGTTCGGAAGATCGGCCAGCTTCAACACTGGCTCGAACGACGGGTACGGCGGCGCCTCGGTCACGTCCGGCTTGCCGATATGGTCGACAACCACGCGCACCTTCGGGTGTCGGCTGGCCATCCGGCGCAGGGGATCGGCGTGGTGCGGGTGCATGTGGAACTGCAGGATCGCGCCGGTGTCCGCGGCCGCCTTCCAGAGCCGGTCCTGCTGCTTCGAGTCGACCCAGACCGGCAGCTCCGGATAGTACAGCGGGTGCAGCCGGAAGCCGGACAGACCGCGGTTCATCCAGTACCAGATCTGGTCCGAGTTGTTCGCGTCCAGCGGGTCGACCAGCCCGATCGCCTTGAACCTGCCCGGGTATGCCTCCACGCACTCGACCATATACCGGTTGTCCCACCCGAAGGCGGAACTTTGAACCAAGACGCAATGGTCGATGCCGGACTCCGCCATATCCTCCAGGAGCCACTCGACTGGCGCCGCCTCTTTCGGATGGCCCACCTTGGCGTCGGTGACCGGGCGGTGGCCGGGCGCGTCGTCCAGCGGCCAGACGTGGACGTGGGTGTCGATCAGCACGGCGCCACGCTACGGGAGCCAGGAACGTCGCTGTGTATTGCCAATGACCGACTCCATCGCTCTCTCAGGCTATCCGCTGCCTGCCCGCGCCGCAAGTGGAGCCGGCCGGGACGCGGAGACGAAGGCGTCCCGGCGACCGATCGCCGCGAGCGCGCCGGAAAAGAGAGAGACTCCGCCACGGGTTCAGCGGCAGGGTCGAGGCGCGTGGATTCCTGGCGGAAGTGACGGGGATCGAACCCTCGTGTCCCACCTTTCAAACGGGCTCTACGCCTGGCCTGTCTCGCCAGCGCGTGCATCAACTCATCAAAGCCCGGCATCACGCTAGAGACCGAGGCGGACACGCTCGAGCGCATCGCGCTGTTCAGGAGGGGGCGTGACCTATCCGATGCGCCTCGTCCTGCTTGACCGCTATCGTACCGTGTCGTCGAGAGGTAGGCCAAGTGCCTCGTAATGGCTTCGGCGGCCCGGCCGATCCTTGTCCTGAATCAGTTTCGCCCGGCGCGCGACTTCCAGGGCCAACTCCTGAGGAACGACTACGACGCCGTCGTCGTCAGCGATCACCACATCCCCGGGGTTCACGCGCACCCCGCCGCAGACGATAGGCTGATTGTCCGAGACGGCGGCGATCCGACCCATCGGGTGAGCCGGCGACCGTACGGTGCTGAATGCGGGCACTCTCTGGATGATGCACTCGAACGAGTCGCGGCACGTACCATCGATGACGTATCCGACCGTACCCTTGACCATGCCGGACAGCACGTTATTTGAGCCGATGATGCCGGCGCGAGTCCGCTTGGCATCGATCACAAGCACTTCATCGGGAGCGCCCCACGGGCCGGCCGATTGCCAGAGGCCGGTCCCATCTTTGGCGTACTGCCGGCGATCGAATTCCTCGTACGACATCTCGGTCAAGGGCGCGTCGATTGGGCCGTATTCCTGCGTGTGCGCCAAACCGGCGAAGTGAATGCCGGGGAACAACGGGCGCATCGCTGGATCCACCTCGTGAATTGTCTGGCGTCCTAGCGAATCGAGAGCGTCAGTCACGTCGGAGGTACGAACGGAGCGGAAGACAGCGAGCGTTTCGGCGTTGACGAGCATTGGCTTGCGTTCTCCTTGAGCAGGGTCGAAGCGCGGTGGGCCACGTTCCTCGACACATTTTGCGCGGCCGAGCCACACTTGTATACGCTCCGGCGAGGCGAATTCGCCGCTGGATCCGCTGCGCGGCACCGGGTCAAGCGGCCGACGAGTGCTGGTCCGCCCTCGTGAACGCGCGGGAGACCTCGGTTACGCGCCCTCCGGCCTGTCCCGCGCCGCAGTCTTGCTCGCCAGAAAGCCGGCCGGAAACCGGTCATTTGGGCTGACCAGCACTGCCAGCGCGGGCTGGAGTCGTAGGGCCGGCTGATGTCGATGGCGGGCGCAGGGCGCGTAAGCTGTTCCACCGGCTCGGTCGGCCCCCTCCGTCGTCTATCTCGACCGGCATCACGCCGGGGTACCGGGTCTCGAGCGGCCACCGCCAGTCGCCGTCGCGCTTCGACGCGACTAGCTCGATCGCCTCGGCCACGCGCTCGTCGGGCGTGACGCCGGCGCTACGCAGGTACTCGAGCCCCCGCAGCACGTCGTAGTGCCACCACGTCGGGAAGGCGAAGCGCGTCCACGCGGCGTCGCCCGTGCGATCTCGCTCGATCACCTCGCCGGTCGACCGCCGCCGGAAGAGCCGGCGCTCGAGGAGGTACTCCTGCCCGCGGAGACGGGCCGCGGTCACCTCCGGGGTCCCTTCTCCCGCCCGCTCGTGTTCGAGCAGCCCCTCCAGCACACAGATCGTGGTGTTGAACGACGACCGCGTCGAGCCGTTCGGCGCTTCGCAGTTCGAGCCGCCGTCGGACAGCTGTTCGCCGAGCAACCGGTCGACGATGCCGCGGACATCCTGACCGAAGCAGGCGCCGGCCGTTGCCACCTGCCCGTTGATGCACGGCTCCACCTCGCCGGCGAAGAGGGGGTTACTGTCGCACTCCCGCGGACCCGAACCATGCCACGTCACGTTGTCGCGGACGAGGCCCACGGCGTGCCGTGCCTCAGCGCACGCGGGATCGAGACCCAGGTGGCCCAGCAGCCACAGGGCATGCATCGTCGAGTTCCACCCGCGGTTCCACGCCGCGCCGCCCCACCGGCCATCGGCCGCCTGGAGGGCGAGCAGCCCCGCGCCCGCGCCCTCCGTGGCGACCCGGGCGCGCTCGGCCTCGACGTCGTCCGCGGGCGCATCGGTCAGGTCGCGCATCACCTGCCAGCGGATCGCCGGGTCCGAGTCGAGCAGCCAGTCTACGACGGTCACGGATCTTCCTCCGGCGGTGGGCCGCACAGGCCTGTGGGCGTTCTGCCACCGTATTGGTCGTAGGTTTGCGGCTCCCAGGTTATCCGAGCGCGCTTACCTACGGCAGCCTGCGCTGTCGAAGAACTCGGCCATTCTCGACGACGGACGGCTCAGGCTCGACGTTGACGTCCTCATGCTCCGCCGGAGCCCGCCGGTCGACGTAGGCCGCGAGGTGCTCGCCGGTGAGAGTGGAACGGGCGGCGACGAGGTCGGCGGGTGTTCCCTCGAAGACGATCCGGCCGCCGTCGTGGCCGGCGCCGGGGCCGAGGTCGATGATCCAGTCGGCGTGCGCCATGACCGCCTGATGGTGCTCGATGACGACGACCGACTTGCCAGAGTCGACGAGCCGATCGAGCAGGCCGAGCAACTGCTCGACGTCGGCGAGGTGGAGGCCGGTGGTCGGCTCGTCTAGGACGTAGACGCCGCCCTTCTCGGCCATGTGGGTGGCCAGCTTGAGTCGCTGCCGTTCGCCGCCGGACAGTGTCGTGAGCGCCTGGCCGAGGCTGAGGTAGCCGAGCCCGACGTCGGCGAGCCGGTCGAGGATGGCGTGCGCGGCCGGCGTGCGCGTCTCGCCGGCGCCGAAGAACTCGCCGGCCTCCGCCACCGACATCGCGAGTACGTCGCTGATGTCGCGGCCGCCGAGGTGGTAGTCGAGCACCGATGCCCGGTACCGCTTCCCCTCGCACTCCTCGCAGGTGGTGGCGACCCCGGCCATCATCGCTAGGTCGGTATAGATGACGCCGGCGCCGTTGCAGTTGGGGCAGGCTCCCTCGGAGTTGGCGCTGAATAGCGCAGGCTTCACGCCGTTAGCCTTCGCGAACGCCGCGCGGATCGGGTCGAGCAGTCCGGTGTACGTCGCCGGATTGCTCCGTCGCGAGCCGCGGATCGCGCCCTGGTCCATCGACACCACACCCGCGCCGGCGGGGATCGACCCGTGCACGAGCGAGCTCTTGCCGGAGCCGGCGACGCCGGTGATGACGACAAGCACCCCGAGCGGGATGTCGACGTCGATGTCGCGCAGGTTGTGCACCGTCGCGCCGCGGATCTCCAGCCTGGCGGTCGGCGTCCGCACCGTCTCCTTGAGGGTGGCCCGGTCGTCGAGATGGTGGCCGGTGAGGGTGCCGCTGGCCCGTAGCCCCTCGACGGTGCCCTCGTAGCAGACAGTGCCGCCCGCCCTACCGGCGCCGGGACCGAGGTCGACGACGTGGTCGGCGATCGCGATCGTCTCCGGCTCGTGCTCCACGACGAGCACCGTGTTGCCCTTGTCCCGCAGCCGCAGCAGCAGGTCGTTCATCCGCTGGACGTCATGGGGGTGCAGGCCCGTGGTGGGCTCGTCGAAGACGTACGTGACGTCGGTGAGCGAGGAGCCGAGGTGGCGGATCATCTTGACGCGCTGCGCCTCGCCGCCCGACAGCGTGCCCGACGGCCGGTCGAGCGAGAGGTAGCCCAACCCGATCTCCACGAACGCGTCGAGGGTATGGTGCAGTGACGCGAGCAGCGGCGCAACCGACGGCTCGGCGAGGCCGCGGACCCACTCGGCCAGGTCGTTGATCTGCATCGCACAGGCATCGGCGATGTTGATCTTGTTGATCCTGGAGGACCGGGCGGCCGCGTTGAGCCGGGTGCCGCTGCACTCGAGACAGGTGGTAAAGGTGACCGCGCGCTCCACGAACGCCCGGATGTGCGGCTGCATCGCGTCGACATCCTTGGACAGGAACGATTTCTGGATCCGCGGGATCAGGCCCTCGTACGTCAAGTTGATGTTGTCGACCTTGATCTTGGTCGGCTCCTTGTGGAGCAAGTCGCGGAGCTCTTTCTGGGTGTACTTGCGGATCGGCTTGTCCGGGTCGAGGAAGCCGCAGCCGCTGAAGATGCGGCCATACCAGCCGTCGACGCTGAAGCCGGGAATCGTGAGCGCACCGTCGTTGAGCGACTTACTGTCGTCGTACAGCTGAGACAGGTCGAAGTCGGTCACAGTGCCCATGCCCTCGCAACGCGGGCACATGCCACCGGTGATTGAGAAGCTCTGTCTCACCGCCTTACTGGACCCGCGCTCGACGGTGATCGCCCCGACACCGTGGGCCGAGGCGACATTGAATGAGAACGCCTGGGGCGAGCCGATGTGCGGCTTCCCGAGCCGACTGAAGAGGATGCGCAGCATCGCGTTGGCGTCGGTGGCGGTGCCGACGGTGGAGCGGGCGTTCGCGCCCATCCGCTCCTGGTCGACGATGATCGCTGTCGTCAGCCCGTCGAGCACGTCGACGTCCGGCCGCGCCAGCGTCGGCATGAAGCCCTGCACGAAGGCGCTGTAGGTCTCGTTGATCATTCGCTGCGACTCGGCGGCGATCGTGCCGAACACCAGAGAGCTCTTGCCCGAGCCGGAGACCCCGGTGAACACCGTCAGCCGGCGCTTCGGGATTTCGATGCTCACGTCCTTGAGGTTGTTCACGCGCGCGCCCTGCACGCGGATCAGATCGTGGCTGTCGGCAACGTGCAGCTCAGGCGACTGCGTGTCGGTCCTCGTGGCCATGCTCATCGTGTCTCCATCTCTTAGGCGGACCTGCCTTCGCGGTCTCCGTCGACGTCGCCTGGCTCGATCTAGCCAACTTCGAGCAGTATGTTCGATCCTCCTTCGCTTCGGCCCGTGGAACCTCTGATCCCCGGCCACGCGGCGCCCGGCCGAGGCGTCAAACCAACCAGCGGCCGTCGCGCATCAGCTCGCGGTCAAGCTGACAGCCCCGCTAACTCCAAGCCTTCGGCTGCAGAATGCGGATCTGGTTGCCGAACGGGTCGCGCAGGCCGCAGTCGATCCCGTAGCGGCGGTCGGTCGCCTCCTGGGTAAACTCGACCCCCTTGGCTCGGAGCCGCTCGTAGGTGCCGAAACAGTCGTCGGTCCTGAGCACCATGACGACGCCAGTGGCGCCCTTGGTCAGGAGATCGCGGACCTGCTCGGCGGTCTTCTCGTCCATCACCGGCGGTCCGGGGACGTCGAGCGTGATCTCGGGGACCGGCTCGCCGGTCACGCCGACGGTCAGCCAGCGGAAGCCGTCGCTGGTGTAATCGGCCTTGACCTCCAGACCGAGCTTCCCGACGTAGAAGTCGAGCGCCTCCTGATGGTCGAGTACCCAGACGTGCGCGTGGGTGATCGCGTTGAAGTTCTTCATAGAGCCGACTTTATTGGGCGCTCGGCCGGCCGGCTTCTCCGAAACTGCTCGGTCGCGCCCAGGCCATCGTGAAGCAGGTGGGGACAGCGCCCGCCACCGGCGTGATGTTACGACGGTAGGCGACCGGCGACTGGCCGACGATCCCGCGGAACGTGCGGCTGAACGTCCCCAGGCTGGTGTAGCCGACGTCGATACAGATGTCGGTGACGGCGCGGTCGGTCTCGCGCAGCAGCCACATCGAGCGCTCGACCCGGCGGCGCTGGAGGTAGCGGTGCGGCGTCTCGCCGAACGTCGCCCGGAAGGTGCGGATGAAGTGCGCCTCGGAGACGCAGGCGATCCGCGCCAGCGCCGGGATGTCGAGGGGCCGCGGGTATGTGCGGTCCATCGCGTCGCGGGCCCGCAAGAGGCGGCGGTTCTGCTCCTCGACGGCGCGACTCAATGGGGCGTGAGTCTACCGCGATGGGCGAACAGGCGAACGCGACGGGATTCGAACCCACGATTCCCACCGCCTATCATCCGGCGGTCCGTGAGCCATCGACGTACCTGGCCAGAGCGCGTACGGCAATTCCTCGTCGCCCTGTGCGTCACGCTGGCGCTGACGATGCCGGCGACCGACGCCGCGGCGCAGGTCACGTCCATTTTCCGGTCCGACGATGACGGCGCCACCTGGAATCCGCTGCCGTCGGCGCCTCCGGTCGGCTCGATCCTGGCGCTCTACCTCGATCCACTTCAGGATGATTGGATCGTGCTCGGCACCGACGCCGGGATCTGGGTATCGGCCGATGGCGGCGAGAACTGGATCGCGCCCAACGTGGACATCGAATCGTCGGACGATCCGCTTCACGCCTACGCGATCGTGGCCGACCCCGATGCACCCGAACGACTCTGGGTCACGACCGATCGCGGCCTCCTCCTCAGCGAGGATGTGGGGCAATCGTGGCATCTCCTTACATCCGAGGCGCCGACGATGGTCGCGCTCGCTGCGGAACCGGGTCCGGATGGACCGATCCTGTATGGTGGTGGGTCGGATGGACTCTTCCGCGGTCTCGAAGGCGGGAATGTATGGGAGTCGGTATCCGAATCGGTCGAGGGTTCCGTCTTGACGCTGGCGGTTGGCCCCGATGGTACGCTGCTGGTCGGCACGACCTCGGGGCTGTACGAGCGCGACCCCGAGAGTGATGGCTATCGCGCGATTCGCGGGTTGCCGCGCGGCGCCACGCGGGCAATCGCGACGCTTGCGGACCGACGTGTGTTGGCGGGAATCGGCTCACACGTCTATGTCCGAGCGGACGGCTGGTCGAAACTCGGCACTCTACCCCTGTCCGGCACCGGCGATCCGCCGATCGTCACGGGCTTCATCTCGGTCGGCGAGGGTCCGATCCTGGTCGCGACCGATCGAGGTCTCTTTTCGTCCGAGACCTGGCGACTCGTCCCTGAATTCGCCGACCTCGCCGACGTCGAGATCGGCCCGGCGACGCGCGATCCGCGCGCGAGCAACCGTCTGTTCCTGGCCGTGTCGGACGTGGCGCACGCGGTCGCGTTCGCTCGCGTCGGCATCGAGTTCGGCGCCGACGTCGAGTCGGTCGCCGACGATCGGACCGCGCTCGTCATCGGCGTGCTGTTCATCGTCGGCGCGATCCTCGCGGTCGCCTACCTGACGAAGCCGAGGCCACCGGCCGCCGGCCCATCGTGACGGAGCGATTTCGCCCGGACTCAGGTGGTACGATTGCGCGCCAGATGGTGCCGTGGTGTCATACGTAGCCAGAACTCGCGCGATCGCCCCGGCTGGCCGCGGATTGGCCCGACGTCGTGAGGCGGTTGCCGGAATTCTCTGGGCGTCGCCCTGGCTCCTGGGGTTCTTTCTCTTCACGTTCGGTCCGATGATCGCGTCCTTATTCCTGGCGTTCACCGACTTCACGCTCTCGGACCTGTCGCCAAACTGGGTCGGATTTTCCAATTTCCAGCGCGCGCTGAGCGGCAAGGACGACCTCTTCTGGTCGTCGCTGCTTCGGACGCTCCGCTACGCGATCATCACAGTCCCGCTCGGCATCGGCGGCGCGCTCTTAGCGGCGATCGCATTGAACCAGGGATTGCGCCTGACAACTCTGTTCCGGACGCTCTTCTTCCTGCCGTCGCTCACACCGGTCGTCGCGTCGGCCGTCATCTGGGCTTGGCTCTACAACGCCGATTGGGGCCTGCTCAACTACATGCTGTCACTCGTCGGCATTCAAGGGCCGAAGTGGATCTCCGATTCCGACACCGCGATGATGTCGCTGATCATCGTCGCCCTTTGGGGCATCATCGGCGGCAACGTGATGATCATCTTCCTGGCTGGCCTTCAGGGTGTGCCACGCGAATTACACGAGGCGGCCGAGATCGATGGCGCCAACACGCTGCAGCGCTTTCGCGCCGTCACACTGCCGATGATCTCCCCGACGATCTTCTTCAATCTCGTGATCGGCATCATCGCGGCGCTGAAGGTGTTCGCCGTCGCGGTCGTGATGACGAATGGCGGACCGAGTTACTCGACGTGGTTCTTCATTCTCCACCTCTACAACAACGCATTCCAGGCCTACGACATGGGGTACGCGTCGGCGCTGGCCTGGATTTTCATGGCCGTGGTCGTCACGCTCACGGTCGTGAATCTCCGGTTTTCGAATCGGTGGGTCTACTACGAAGGAGACAACCGCAAGGATGACCGCTAGAACCGGCGGCTTCGTTCGACCACTCGTCCTGTACGGCATTCTGATCGTGGCGTCGATCGCATTCATGATTCCATTCGTCTTCGCGGTTGGAACATCGCTGAAGCCGTTCCACCTGCTGCACGTATTTCCACCGCTCCTCCTTCCTCCGCTCGACGAGGCTCAATTCAGCAACTACTGGCGCATTTTCAACGTTCCGTATGTACCGTTCACGTCGTTTTATGTGAATACAGTCATCATCACCCTCGCGTCGATGCTTGGCGCAGTGCTCACCGGTACGGCGTCGGCCTACGGGTTCGCGCGATTCCGATGGCCGGGGCGCGACTTCTTTTTCGGCGTCCTCCTGGCGACCCTCGTGCTGCCCGAGGAAGTCGTGATTATTCCGAAGTTCCTGATGTTTCACCTGATTCCGGATGCCCTCTTCGGCAAGACCTGGATCGACACGTGGTGGCCGCTGATCGTCCCGTCCTGGTTCGGGGGAGGCGCGTTCGCCGTGTTCCTACTCCGCCAGTTCTTCATGCAGATTCCGCGTGAATTGGACGAGGCCGCCGTCATCGATGGCGCGAACACGTGGGACATCTTCTGGAGCATCATCATTCCGCTCTCGAAGCCGGCTCTGGCGACCGTCGCGATCTTCTCCTTCCTGGGCCACTGGAACGACTTCATTCACCCGCTCATTTACCTCAACTCGACCGAAATGTTCCCGCTTTCGGTCGGCTTGCGCTGGTTCCAGCAGCAGCCGACGGATCCGATCGAGCCACGCGAGAACCTGTTGATGGCTGCCTCGGTCCTGATGATTACGCCCGCGCTGCTCATCTTCTTCTCGATGCAGCGCTACTTCGTCCGCGGAATCGTCATGACTGGAATCAAGGGCTGATCGATCCGCGCGATCGAGTATCCCTGGCGAGCGTTCCATCGAGGGGGCTAAGGTCAGCGCCATGGCAATGATTTCGGAACGCGATCGGGAATACATCCGCCAGCATTTCGCCGAGAAGTTGACTGACGACGTCACCCTCGAGCTGTACACGCGACCCAAGCCACGCCTGCACGTCCCCGGTCGTGAGGCGTGCCTGTACTGCGCGGAGACGCGACAACTCGTCGAGGAGGTCGCGGATCTTTCCGATCGCGTCAACGTGGTCGTTCACGACGTGCTGGAGGAACCGAACGCCCTGGCCGATGCCGGAATCAGCGAGATTCCAGCCCTGGTGTTCAAGGGCAAGAACAAGGGAACGGTCCGATATTTCGGGATACCGGCCGGCAACGAGTTCCGGAACCTGATCGACAATATCGTCGGTGTCGCCTCGGGCGAGAGCGGACTATCACTCGAGACCGAGGCCGCGCTGGCGACGCTCGCAAAGGATGTCCATCTACGCGTCTTCGTCACGCCCACCTGACCCCACTGTCCAGGGGTGGCCAGTCTGGCCCACCGAATGGCGATCGCCAGCGAACGCGTCACGGCCGATGTCATTGAGGCGAACGAATTCGCCGATCTATCGGATCGCTACGCCGTGCAAGGCGTGCCGAAGATTGTGATCAACGATCGGCGCCAGATCGTTGGCTCCCGACCCGAAGCTGCCTTTCTGGCGGAGGTCCTCGCGGCGGTCGAGTAGACTGTCGCGAGCCTTCATTCAGGAGACAAGACGACGTGACAACGACGCGCGCGGTTGATTTCCGGACACTTCTCTCGACCCGAGCGCAGATCGGCCAGACCGCGCGCGGCACGATCGCCTCGACGACCCGCACCGTCCTCACCCCGCTCTACGAGTTCGGCGGCGGGCGCCCCGACCCCGGCTCGTTCCCCTATGACGGCTTGGTTGACGCGACGGCCCGCATGATGAAGGAGGAGGGCGCCGACGCCCTCACTTACGGCGACGCCCTCGGCTACGCCGGCTTGCGCGACCTCGTGTGCCACAAGTACGAGCTCTTCGAGGGTCTCAAGGTCGAGCGCGACAACATCCTGATCTCGAATGGTTCCAGCCACGCGCTCTCACTCGCGATCAGCGCGTTCGTCGACACCGGCGATCCGATGATCTGCGAGTCGCCGACTTTCTCGGGCACGCTGTCCACGATTCGACGGCATGGCCCGGAAGTGATCGGCGTCCCGGTCGACCGCGAGGGCATCGACACAAATGCGCTGCGGGAGAGGCTGGAAGCGTTGTGGCGAGCCGGCCGGCGATGCAAGCTCATCTACACGATCGTCAACTTCCAGAATCCTTCCGGTCCGACGATGACGATGCGGCGACGCCACGAGCTGCTGGCGCTGGCCCGCGAGTACGAGACTATGATCCTCGAGGACGACGCTTACGGCGAACTCCGCTTCGAGGGTGAGCAGCATCCATCGCTCTACGCGCTGGATGACTCCGGCTCCGTCATCCGGTCTGGCACCCTGTCGAAGATCCTCGGCGCGGGCGTCCGCCTCGGCTGGCTCTGCGCACCGAAGGATCTGGTCCCGGTCATGAACAGCTTCAACTTCGGTGGCGGCGTCAATCCGTTCATGTCTCGTGTGGCGACCTACTATATGCGCGACCACATGCCGTCGCACGTCGCGCTGCTGGTCGACGTCTATCGCAACAAGCGCGATGCAATGCGCCGTGGCCTTCTCGAAACGCTCGAAGGCACCGACGCGGACGTGAATAAGCCGGAGGGCGGCTTCTTCCTCTGGATCAAGCTGCCGACCGGGACCGATCGCGAGAAGCTCGCGACGCTCGCCGCCGAGGCGCGCGTTCAGTACGTTCCCGGCGGGTCGTTCTACCCGAACGGGGGCGGCGAACGGTACATCCGGCTCGCCTACAGCTACGAGTCGGTCGAGAAGTGCTATGAGGGCGCGCGCTTGCTCGGCAACGCTATTCGCGGCGCGATGAGCTAGACGCCAAGCACCTGGATCACGATTTCGCGCGGGCGGGGGCCGTCGAGTTCGACGAAGAACACACGCTGCCACCGCCCGAGTTGCAGGTCGCCGCCGACAATTGGAATGCATTCGCTCGCGCCGACCATCAGGCGCTGACAATGAGCGTGTCCGTTGACGCGCTCGTTCGGCTCGACATTGACCGTTCGGACGGTGAGGTCGTCGTGCATGTAGGCGCGGCCACGCGGCGCAAACTCTTCGAGCCGGCGGCGCAAGTCCTCCAGTAGGAGGGGCTCGGCCTCATTGATCATGACGCCGGCCGTCGTGTGCGACGCGTAGACAATTGCCATTCCGTCGCGAACGCCGGAATCGCGCGCGAGCGCCTCGACATCGGCGGTCACGTCGATGAAGTCGGTCGGACGAACGGACAGCACCGGGATTCGACGCGACCGCGTCTGGAATGCCGCCATCGACCGCGTGCTCGCCTCAGTCATACACCATCATCTCCAGTGGAACGTGGGAATTGCCGAACTCGCCTTCGATCAGCGCCACCAGCACTGCGCCCGCGCCGACCGCGCCACACAGGACAATCACGGCGCCGCCGGCGATCGGAATGCCCAGCAATGAACCGACCAACGCGCCGCCAACCAGCGTTGCCCGCGTCATGGATCCATCCCGCCGGATCGCCCGAAGCGCCCAGCGTCCGATCAGCATGCTGACGGCCGACGACCCCAGCCACCAGGCGAGCGCTAACGCCAGGGCCAGCAGACCCGCCAGCGGCGCACCGATCAGGCTGAGGCCAAGTGGAACGATCAGAAGCGGTCCGCACGATAGGCCGACCAGACCAACCAGCGACGATCCGCCCGGGGCGCCACGCAGCGTCGCCGCCGCCAAAACGACGATCCACGGCACGACTGTGACCGCCGCGATCGCCAGAAGCAGTCCGGCCGCGGCACCGAGAAGCGTCAGGCGAATCCGGGCCAGGGCGGTGTTGGCGAGATTCGCGTCGGCGCCGAAGGCGTTGCCCGTCCACCGGAGTTCCTGCCCGGCAACGTTGCCGTGCACGACCGCGCCATCGGCCCGTAGGACCCTTCCGGACAGGGCGACGACGTCGCGTTCGGCGATCGCGGTCGGCCCGAGGTAGATATTGCCTCCGACCGTCACGATGTCGTCGGTCGACCGCGCGTGAATCCGCGCATCACCCCACACGACCATCAACGGCGCGCGAGTAGTTCCCTCGATGTCAGCATCGCCGCCGACGACCAGAAGCGTTCGATCAAGTGACTCACCGTACGGAACGTTGAATCGACCGAGATGGACCGTCCCGCGACCAAGCGCCATCAACGGCACGAGGCTTGCCCCGAAGACGACCAGCGCCATCAACGTCACCAGGACGCGGCGACTTTCGAGCGGACCAGAACCGCGCGCTTCGCCGGTCGATGTCAGACGGTGCGAACGCGCCCGCATCGAGTGGTGCGCGCCAATCACGATCGCCGCCAGGACGATCGCGGCGCTCGCCCCGGGAAGCCAATCAAGGTTCAAGTCGCCGACGATCTGGCGGCCGATGTTGGACGACACCGACTGCCCGATGACCGCCCACGAAACGGCGCGGACGGCGGCTCGTGCGCTCGTGGCGCCATAGGCGGGCAACGCGGAAGCGCCGATCGATGCCGCGATGAGAGCCGCCAGAATCGCGAACGCCGGTCGAGACGCTCCGGCCACGAAGCGTCGGCGCTGCCGTGTGGAATCGGCCGCCGGCAGTCGTTCCAGGACGCTTCGAGTGAATCCGTCAGCGACCCGATCGTCGTTAGGCCGTGTCATGGGCGGCCCTCCGTTCGGTGAGCGCGACGCCAATCATCTGGCGCGCCCGATACAGGCGCACTTTCACCGCCGCGAGCGAAACCTCGGTCGCCCGCGCGATCTCCTCGTAGGAAAGCTCGTGCCAATGGCGCAAAATAAGGACTTCGCGGTACTTGCCCGGCAATCCCGCGACGAGTTGGCGAATCGTGTCATCTCGCTCGCGCATCAGCGCGGACACCTCGGGACCATCCTCAGTGTTGGCGCGCTCGGCGTGTGCAAACGCCTCATCGAGCGCGCCGACACGCCAATCTCGGCTGCGCAGCGCGCGGAAGCAGACGTTCTGAGCGATCGTCGCGATCCAGGTGTAGAAGCGAAAGCGCGAATCGTACGAATCGAGCGACACGTAGGCGCGAACAAAGGCATCCTGGGCCGCGTCTTCCGCATCACTGGTGTTTCGGAGGATTCGCCCTGTCAGACGCAAAACGGCGTCCTTATACCGATCGACCAGCACGCCATACGCCGCATGCTCGCCGCGGCGGGCGCGCACAATCAACTCCTGGTCATCCAGCATTCGCGTCATGTAGTCCACGGACATCGAGGAAGTTACGCGATTCCTCTCTACCGGCTGGCGGAGCGCCCAGGCTGACGCACGCGGTACAGAGCATCCGCGACGACGTGCGCGTCGGCGTCGCTCAACTCGCGAACGTCGATTCGCGCGGTCCACGGATCGAACCCCGGCATGATCGCGACCGGCGGATCCCCGGCCAGCAAGCGCGCGCAGAGATCCGCCGCGGTCACGCCCTCATCCCGATCGAGCGTGAGGTGGACAGTCGGAAACGCTCGGCCCAGATGATCGCGCGCGACGAACTCGACCTCGGCGTCGGGCAACGCGACTAGTTGATCGTGCAGCCAGACCGTGCGCCGTTCGGCCGCGCGCCCGGCGGCGCGATGATCGCGCGCGACCCAGTGCTCGATCGCCGCGACGAGGCCGATCATCTCTTCCTTGCTCACTTTGCAGACACGGCCGATGCCCTGGGTCGGCGACGCTTGCGCGCGCGCCGCCGCGATGAGGTCGGCTCGGCCGGTCAGGAAACCCGATCCCTGGGGACCGCGCAGACCCTTTCCGCCGCTGAACGCGACGAGATCGGCGCCCGCGTCGGTGAATCGATGCAGGTTCTCGGGCGGCGGCAGCGTATTCGACGCGTCGATCAGGATCGGCACGCCATGGCGCCGAGCCAGGCCGATCACCTCCTCGGGCGACGGCGCATCCGGCGGATCGACGCCCATCCAGTAGATACCGACCGTCTCGGGAGTGATCGCCGCGTCGATGTCGTCGAGCGTCACGCCACTCGCGGTGCCAACCTCATCGAAGACGCCGCCGGCGCCACGCACCGCGTGCGCGTAGCCGTGATGGGTGAACTCTTCACCATCCGCGACACGCCGCTCCATCCGGCGAGCGACCCAGCGATGCTTCATCCCACGCGTATCCGGCAGCCGCGCCGATAGCACCGGATGTCCATTTGTCATGACCGCGGCCGCGCCGACCATCAACCCGGCGGCGCATCCGGACACGATGTAGCTCGCCTGGCCGTGCGTGTGGTGCGAAATCCGATCCGACGCCGCGTCAAGCAACTGTCCGACATCGACGTACGCGTCGACCGCCCGACGCATCGCGTCGGCGACCACCGGAAGGATCGATGCGCCCCCGAACCTGGTCCAGTGACACGTCGCGTTGATGACGCGACGCACGCCAAGCGCGGCGTACACATCGATCTCATCCCCGAGCACGGTCGCCGGCGCCAGGAGTTCCATCGCTCTTCCTCCGAATCGGGCGGCACTGCGCGCCGCGCGCCGTAGGATAGTGGCCTATTCGCTCGGACGATTCCGGCGGAAGAACTCCTCGACGCCGCGAACGACATCCTCGGCTGGCGGCAAGGGCTCGATAGGCCGTGCACTCGCTTGGTCGTCGGGCGCGGCGCTCGCCTCGCTCGCGGATGACGACTTCTGGTCCGACTTCGCGATCGCCCGCGTCACCTGCTTCTCGAACGCGATCGCGGCGTCGTCGAGCTCGGCCAGATCAAGCTCCAGCTCGATCACATCACTGATGACACGGAGAATCGCCGCGCACGCCTTCGGATTCGGCATCGCACCCGTGTAGTGCGGAATTGCCGCCCAGACGCTCAGGCACGGAATGTCCTGCCGAGCCATCTCGTCGGCGATCGCCGAGTGGATACTCGTCGGTCCCTCGTAGCCGCTCAACTGCACGCCGAGAGCTTCCAATCGGGCGCGCAGCTCCGGCGTGGTTGCGAACCCGGTCAGGAAGACCGGGCCAGTATGCGGGACGCTCGCCAGAAACGCGCCAATGAGAATGACCGGAGCCGCGCCGCCTTTCTCGCGCCACGCCGTGGCCACGCGCTGCGCGAACGACCGCCAGCGCAGCTGTGGCTCGGGACCAAGGAGGACCAGCGCATCGCGGGCGCCGCCCGAAGCCACCATCAGCGCCAGCGATGGCCACTGGATCCGGCGGTCGCCATCCGAGCCAACGCGCACCCAGGGCCGCGTCTCGGTGAGAACGAAGAACTCTTCGGGGTCGAATTCGATCTCGCGACGCGTGTCACGCTTCTGAATCAAGAAGGCAGCCGTCGTCGTAGCGACGCTGCTGGCGTCGCCCCAACCACTGAACGCCGCGACGAGATAGGGATCCGTCCAACGATCCACGATACAGACGATACCGCATTTCGACCCTTCTCGCGAAAGATCGCGGGCGTTGGCCGATTAGTCGCGGAGCACGTACAGCGGCGCAACCAACTGATCGATCGGCGCATAGTCATCGGTCAATCGAACGGCGTCGGGATCGCCCGCGGCCCGTTCGATCTCCTCAACGCGTGCCGATCCAAACCGGGCTCCGGGTATTTCCGGAATCGTCTCCACGCGATCGAAAGGGCCGAAATCGATCGGACGCCCGCTCCCGACGATGACGAGAGTCTCGATGCGCGTCGATTCCGGGGGGCCCCACCGTAGAGCGTACGTGTACGGAAACACTGTGGCGATGGTGGCGACGAACGAGCGCGCGATCGCGCCGTGGCGGCGCGGTTGATCGATCACATTCGACACGTACATCGCATTCGGCGCCATGCGAGCTTTGAGGACGCGAAGGAACTCGATTGTCGTCAGGTGCCATGGCATGGCCAGGTCATTGAACGCGTCCGCGTACACGATGTCGAATGCGTCAACTCCCGTCCAATCCGAGAGGACCGCGCGCGCATCGCCATGCCGCGTGATGATTCGCGTGTCTCGGCGAAGGCCAAAGCGTCGGTGACTGATCTCCGTCAGCACCGGATCGATTTCGATGGCATAGACGATCGCGGACGGATAGACGTCCTCGATGTACCGCGGGAAACCGTAAGCGCCCGCGCCGACGACCAGCGCCCGGAAATTCGGGTTATCGCGAGCGACGACCGCGGTGAGATCTCCGTATGCGCGCAGGTAGCTGAAGCTAAGGCGCTTCGGGTCGAAGAGCGAGATACGGCTGTGGCTGAGGTGATCGAGCCACAGCG
Source organism: Chloroflexota bacterium (assembly GCA_004297775.1). Classification (GTDB taxonomy): domain Bacteria; phylum Chloroflexota; class UBA6077; order FW602-bin22; family FW602-bin22; genus FW602-bin22. Next base: position 268,613 of record SCUE01000007.1, read on the forward strand.
TCAACGTCGGGCCCGCGCCAGCATCGACATCCTGCTCGTCGATGCGAACGCAGTAGTACGCGGTTTCATAGTCGCAGGGCGTCCGACGAATCGCATCGACCGCACTTACACCGCCGACGACGGCGCAAGCCGCGATCGCCGCGACCAGACGCCGCGAGCCGGCCGTGAATGCTCCGGCCACCGCGACCGCGAGCGCGATCGCGGCGCCGACTGCGACAGTTTCCCGCGCGCCGATTGTCGGTACGAGCCAGAATCCGGACACGAACGTGCCCGCGAGTCCGCCCATCGTCGAAGCGGCGTAGATCGCGCCAATCGATATGCCGACGCCGTCGGCTGTCCGCACCGTCGCCGCGGCGGCGAGCGGAATGACGGCGCCGAGCACGATCGACGCCGGAAGCAATGCCACCGCGTCGACGGTGAAGAGACGCGCCAGGATCGGCGTATCTCGCCACCAACCCATCTCGGTGACGTGATCGGCGACCGCAACCGAGACGCACATGAGGCACGCGCCCAGAGCGAGAGATCCGGACAGGCCGAAAACAGGCGACATGCCTCGTGGCAGCGTGCCACCGACCCACGCGCCGATTGCCAGTCCTGAGAGGACGAGCCCAAGCGTCGCGGTCCAGGTGTAGAGCGAGGCGCCGAGCGCTGGCGCCAGAATCCTGGGCGCCGCGACTTCGAGCGACAGCAGCGCGAAACTGGCGATCGCGGTATGTGCGAGCACGAGAAAACGGCTCATTGCGCGGCGCCGCCCGAACCAATCTTGTAGTCGGCGGCAACAATCAGGCGATTCAACGTGACACGCTCCACGCAAAGCGCGTATGATGCGCAAACCACAAATGCTCAGGAGGAATTGAGCGCGTGTTTGACCTTAGCAAGCTCATCAGCCGTCGAGCCGTGTTGTCCGGCTCCCTAGTGGCGGTCGGCGCTGTCGCGGCCGCGTGTGCCGCACCTGCCCCGACCGCGACGCCGGTGCCGGCAAAACCGGCCGAGGCGCCAAAACCAGCGGCACCGGCCGCCGCCGCCCCGGCGCCAGCGCCGACCAAGCCAGCCGAGGCCCCGAAGCCAGCGGCGCCGGCCGCCCCGGCGCCCGCGCCCACCAAGCCAGCCGCGGCACCGGCCGCCGCCGCGCCGGCGGCCGCCAAGCCCGCGATCGAGCTTCGTATTCACGACTGGGAGCAGGATCCGGAGGACAAGTTCTTTGGTCCCGTGTTCAAGAAGTTCGAAGAAGAGCATCCCGGTGTGAAAGTCAAGCGCGAGTGGTTCCCGCGCGGCGACATGCACACCAAGCAGCTCGCCCTCGCCGCGACGAACACGCTCGGTGATACCGTCCGCATCAACGTCGCCGTTCTGACCAAGGAACTCGTCAACAAGAACGTCCTGGCGTCGGTGACCCCCTTCATCAACAAGGACACGAAGTGGAACCAGAACGACCAGAAGCAGTTCTGGCCTGGCAACATCGCCAACTACATGATGAAGGGTGAGCAGTGGGGCTACCCGGTCGTCGGTCATCCCGGCTGCGTTCAATACTTCGTGAACCTCGATCACGCCGAGAAGCAGGGTGTCAAACTGCCGACGGCTGACGGCAAGTGGACAATCGACGAGGCGGTCGCCGCCTCCCAGAAACTCCAAGTGTCGTCCGGCGGTCGCGTCACTGTGTACGGCGTTCAGCCGTGCCTCGGCGGCGAGGGCGCGGTCGGTATGATGCGAATGTTTGGTGGAGACTACTACAACGAGGAAGGCACCAAGGCCCTCGTTAGTACGCCCGAGTCGATCAAGGGCATCGAGTGGATCGCCGATCTGTTTCAGAAGCACAAGGTTGCGATCCCGCTTGAGGCCAAAGCTGATGCTCAGCAGGTCTTTCCCGGAGGAACCGTCGCGATGACGGTGTTGACATCGTTCGCGGCTGGCGGCGCATTTCCCCGCACGGTCGGGCCGTCGGCTGGCGGCGGGAAGTTCAAGTGGGCTGTTCTGCCTCCTCCCGTTGGACCGTCCGGCAAAAGGGAAACGCAGGTTTCGTCCGATGGCTACGGTCTATCCAAGCAGTCCAAGAACCCGGACGTTGCCTGGGACATGGTTAAGCTCTACGTTGGTCGAGAGCTTGGCTTCAATCGGTTCAAGCTCGCCCTCGGAAGCCCGGGTAGCCGGTACGACATCTGGGGCTCCCCGGAATTCAAGAAGGAGTTCCCGACACTTGGTGGATTGATCTGGGACACGCTCGTCGATCCGGCGAAGAACCCGCCACTTCGACCGTGGAACCATCCGGCGAATGGGCGCTACTTCGAGACCGATACCGCGATCAACAACATCCTGCAGAGCGTCTGGATCGGCACCAAGAAGCCGGCTGAGGCGGCGGCCGAGGCTCAGAAGGCCGCGCAGGAAATCATGGACAAGCCCGGAGCGTAGCTAAGCGCGGGCCTGTCGAGCGCAGATCGAACGCCGGAGCCACAAGTCCCGGCGTTCGATCCATTATCAGGGTTTGAGGTTTGTCGATGGGTGGGACCTCCGGTATTGTCACCATGGCATCAAGTCGAGCGAAGGGCTCCAGCCTCGCCCGGCAGGACGCGATCGTGGCGTACGTGTTCCTGGCGCCGTGGATCATCGGGTTCGCCGTTTTCGTCGCCGGACCAATGATCGCGGCGATCTACCTCAGCCTGAACTCTTACAGCATCACCAAACCGCCGGTGTTCATCGGCATCGACAATTTCACGCGCATGTTCACCGTCGACCCATTGTTCTGGCCGTCACTCGGTCGCACGGCGATTTGGGCGGGTTCGTATGTCCCGCTGGCGATCATCGGCTCACTCATGACGGCCGTCCTGCTCAATCAAGGAATGAAGGGGACGACCATCTACCGGACGATCTTCTTCCTGCCGCACCTGACCCCGATCGTCGCCAGTATCTTCATCTGGACGTGGCTGCTGCACCCGAGGTTCGGATTCGTCAACGAGATGATCTGGCAGGTCACGTACAACCTGACCGGCACGGGAGTCGAGGGGCCGGGTTGGTTCGGTAGCACCGACTGGGCTATCCCCTCGCTGATCCTGGTGGCGTTGTGGGGCGCGATCGGCGGCAATGGAATGCTCATCTTCCTGGCCGGCCTCCAGGGCGTTTCCAAGGAACTCTATGAAGTCGCCGAGATTGATGGCGCCAACATTATCCAAAGATTCTGGAATATCACCTTGCCGATGATTTCGCCGACGCTATTGTTCAACTTGGTGCTCGGTCTCATCGGCGCCTTGCAGTCGTTCGCAAACGCCTTCATCGCGACCGAAGGCGGTCCGGCCTACGCGACGTGGTTCTTCGCGCTCCACATCTACGCCAACGCATTCTCATACGGCGAGTACGGCTACGCCAGCGCACTGGCGCTGTTCTTCTTCTTGATTGTTGTCGGCCTCACCTATGCGAATTTCCGGTTCTCGACCCGCTGGGTTCATTACGGCGGGGAGGTCAACTGACGTGAGCGCCTCCTTCGCGGAGAACCGCCTCGGGACGATTCGGAATCGCCACGCCTGGTACAATTGGTTCGCGTCGCGGGCCGGGCTCCACACGATCGCCATCTTGCTGTCAATAACTCTCATGATCCCCTTCGGCTGGACCTTGATCAGTTCGCTCAAGCCGGTTGAGGAAATTCGGCTGCTGCCACCCCAGTTATGGCCTTCCGAACTGAAGTGGAGCAACTACCCGGCCGTCTTCAACGTCAAGTTGTTCCCATTCTGGGTGCGCAACACGACGATCGTCGCCGTGCTGGCGACGATCGGAACCGTGTTCACGGCGATGTTCGCCGGCTATGCGTTCGCGCGCTTCCGGTTCCCGGGCCGCGCACCAATGTTCGCCCTGACCCTGAGCACGATGATGCTCCCCGACGCGGTGACTCTGATTCCTCGCTACCTTCTGTACTACCAGTTGGGGTGGCTCGATACCTTCTACCCATTGATCGTGCCGTTCTTCTTCGGCGGCGGTGCCTTCTACATCTTCCTCTTCCGGCAATTCTTCATGACAATTCCGCTCGACATGGATGAAGCGGCGAAGATCGACGGCGCGAACCAGTTGCAGATTCTCCTGTTCGTCGTGTTGCCGCTCGCATTGCCCGTCCTGGCGACGGTCGGCATCATCGCGTTCATCGCTCACTACGACTCCTTCATTTTCCCGTTGATCATCCTGAATACGCGCGAATTGTTCACGCTCGCCATCGGCATTCGGTTCTTCTCAATTCTGCCCACTCAGGACGCCGCGCCACAGGATCACATTCTTCTCGCAATGTCGGTGATGATGACCACGCCGATGATCGTCCTCTTCTTCCTCGGCCAGCGTTACTTCGTCCGAGGCGTCGTCATGTCGGGAATCAAGGGGTAATAACGAATGAAGCTCGCGATTGGCACCGGCGTCGCGTTTCGCGATCACATGGCGGACCTGTATACGAATCCGGCCGCCGCGGTTTCACGCCTGAAGTGGTGGCAATCGAAGGGCGTCGAGGGCGTCGTCTTCTACGATGCGTTGCCGGACTTCTATCGAACGCCGGTCGCCCAATTCCGGAACGTCAAGAAGGTTCTGGACGACCTCGGCATCCCGGTCGCCGCGTTCAACACACTCCGCAAGAGCGTGTTTATGCCCGAGCTCGCGGCACAGGAAGAGAAGCGGCTCTACCACTGCCTCGAAGTCTGCGACATCCTTCGTCCGGCGATCGTCGACGTAAACGTGAACGTGCCAATCCCCGACGGAATGGATCCGATGGCCTTCGCCGCCCGCCCGATCTATCGCGGCGCGTTCGCCAGCGCGGAATCGATCGCGCGCGCGGCCGCGATCCTGAAGCCGTTCACGCAGGCATGCGGCAAGATCGGCGCTGAACTGAGCATCGAGCTCCACGACGACGGTATCCACGACACGGCCGACGGTTGCCTACGGTTGATTGCCGCGATCGACGAGCCGAATGTCGGCGCGAACCCCGACGTCGGCAACTGGTATCGCGTGCCCTATCAGCACCCCGACTCGTGGCGCGACCAGATCGTGAAACTCGCGCCGAAGACGAACTACTGGGAAGTCAAGAACTACAAGCGCTTCCTGGCCCCGAGCGACAACCGCGCCTATAGCTGGAACGTCGGTCTCGACGAGGGCGACATCGATTTTCGCGATGCCGCCGTCATCATCTGGCGGGCCGGTTTCCGCGGCTGGGTGTGCTCCGAGGGTGGGAACGGCGACATCATCTGGTCGAACGTTCGCTACCTCGAGTACATGCGCTGGATCCTGAAGGAGTGGATTCCGGCCTTCGGGTAAGCCTTGGCGAAACAATTCGCTACGCCGAGACAGCTCCGGCCATCGCGACCCTGAACTCATCCGGTAGACGTATCGGCCGTCCGCGCACGACATCGACGAACGCGATCGTTTGGATGGAGTGCGCATAGACCCGTCCGCCATCGCCGACGAACTCCGACTCGATCAAGGCCGATGCGCGCGCCCTGGACGTAGCCCAGACCTTCCCCTCGACCACGTCGCCAAATCGAAGCGGCACGCGGTAGTCGATCTCGATGCGAACGAGCACCGGCGATATCCCACGGGCGATGCAATCCTCGAAGGACAGCCAGCGCGCCATCCAGAGCGTCCGCAAATCTTCCAACCACCGGATGTACACCGCGTTATTGACGATGCCCGCCACGTCGATGTCATATCCGGCCACGCGAAACCGGGTCACGAGCGCGGCGTGATCGGCGCCATCCCGGCCGCGACGGCTCTCCCAGCGCGTGCCGGCCCAGTCGATCGGCATTACGCGATCGTGGCGAGCGCGGCGACGAACCGATCGTTCTCTTCGGGCAGACGCGTCGTCACCCGGAGGCATCCTGCCAGACCCGGCTTCGAACTCACATCGCGCGGCACGAGGCCGTGGCGGAGCAGCGCTGCGACGGCCGCCCCTGGGTCGCGGAAGCGAGCAAGCAGGAAGTTGGTGGCACTCGGATAGACCCGTTCCGTGCGAACTCGAAGCAGATCGGCGAACCGGACCTTCTCCGCCAGGATCGCGGCCACGCGCGCTCGCATCGTCGCCTGGTCGCGCAGCGCGGCCGCCGCCAGAGTCACCGACATGGTCCCGACGCTGTTCGGCGGCCGAACGCGATTCAGAACGCCGGCCATCTCGCTCGACACCAATGCGTAGCCAACGCGCAAACCCGCCATCGAGAACGCCTTCGACAATGTTCGGACGGCGACGACGTGCGGAAAGCGGGCGATCTCGGTTGCGACCGTCGAACCACAGAACTCGAAGTACGCCTCGTCGACGATGACAGGACAGGACACGCTCTTGGCGATCCGAACGAGATCCTCCGCCGCAATCAGATTGCCGGTCGGATTGTTCGGATTGCAGAGGAGGACCAGGTCGGCGTTTCCAGCCGCGCGAATGATCCCATCGATATCCCGTGAGAGATCCGGACCGTCGTCGATCGCGACGAGCGTGCCGCCGTACATTTCGGTCAGCACGCCGTACATGGTGTAGCTGGGTCGCGATGTGACGACCCTTCGTCCGGCCTCGACAAACGACTTGACGATCATGTCGATGATTTCGTCGGCCCCGCAGCCGACGATGATCTGCCCGGCGGGGAATCCCGTGTAGCCGACGAGTTCGTCGACCACGGCCTGGTACGACGTGTCCGGATATTCGTTGAGCGGCATGTGCTCGGCGAAGCCGACCAGACTGGCGGCTACGTTCGTCGGCGCGAAGGGAGACGTATTGGTATCGAAGCGCACGATGCGATCGAGCGGGACGCCGTAGGTACTCGCTACCTGCGCCGACGACATCTCCCAGGCGTATGGCTCGAGGTTGGCGACCGCGCCGCGCACGTGACGCAGCCAGGATCGCGCGTCGGTCGCTGGCACGGCGCCTGTTATAGCGCTTGTCGCGCGAGCGCCAACAGCCTCTCGCCGTCGACTGCCTGAACGCCGTCGCTGGCGAGCATCGCCAAAGCGTCGCTGACCGCGCTTGAACGCTCGGACTCGCGCGCCGAAGGCGGGCGTTGTTCGCCCACCGGCACCAAGAGAGCGAGCGTCGCCGTGATTATGTCAAATACGTCGCCGGCAAGTGAACTCCGGTGACGCTCGCGCCGATCGTCGGCAATCGCCGCCGCGAGGTCGGAGATCGCGCCGGGATCGCCAGCTCGCCAGCGCGGGATCTGGTATCGCGCGATCTTGGCTCGCATCGCACCGGGGTGTACCTTCGACCGCGGCGCGACGACCGCCGCAAGCGCACCCGGGGGACTGAGGCGACTGCCGGACAATCCAGCCACGGCAAGCAGGTTCGCGGTCATCAGTGCCGCGCGAGCCTCCCCGTTGGAGCGATCGTCAACCACATTCTGGGCGTGGCGCGTAACCAGACCGATCGCCGCGCGCAGAAGGGGGCGCGCGTAGGGCGGTGTCCCGGGATGAAACAACCCGTCGAGCGCCTCGCAGAGAAGCCACGCCGCCGCTGGCCCGACCGCGTGGGTTCCGCCGATCGCGAGGACATCCGGATCGAATACCAGAAGATCCGGCCGGCGGCCGCGCCGAATCGTCAGATGGCGCGCCGCGGAAGACTCCTTCACCCACACCCGGTCGGTCGCCTCGACGCCGGTTCCAGCCGTGGTCGGGGCGGCGATGAAAAGGCCGGCTGCGCCATCATCGTCTCGTGAAACCCCGGCCGCCAGTCGGCCACGATCCGTGACCGCGCCGCCGCCGATGGCGAGAATCGTGTCGTAGTCTCCGTCACGCCGCATGCGACGGAGGTCGTCAAGGTCGTTCGGCGTCGCGAGTCCCGGGTGGCACGTTTCGATGTGCGCAATTAGGCCGGCGGCCGACAGCGTGTCGCGCATTGGCGCCGAAAGCGCGGCACTGACACCACCATCGAGCAGGACGAGAACCCGCCACCCACCCCGTTCAGCGATGGCTGTGCCGAGCCGACCAACGGCGCCCGGTGCGAAGAGAAAGCCTTCGCTCGGCAGGCGAAGCTCGAAAGCAGTGCTCGCGTCGAAGGGAGTCATCAGAGATATCGGTCGATCATCGTCGATCGATCCGTCGCCCGACTAGCCGCCGATCTGGGACATCGACCTCGATGCGCGATGAAACGCGGGTCCCTCGTTGATGTGGTGCTTTAGTTCCTTGTGGCCGACCGCGCGTTGAATGATCTCCGCCAGTTGCCAATCCTCGGCGCCGTCGCGCATCGGCCCGCGAAGATCCCACTCATCAATGGAGAATAAACAGGTGCGAATCTGGCCATCGGCCGTGATGCGCAATCGATCGCACGTCGAGCAGAATGGCTCGCTGACCGGATTGATGAATCCGATCTCCCCGATTCCATCGGCGAATCGATAGACGCGCGAGGTCGAACTCGGGTCGACCGAGACCGGCGCCAGCGGCTTCCAGGCGTGAATCATCTCGTAGATCTCGCGCCCGGCCAGGACTTGATCCCTCTGCCAGTTGCCGTCGGCGTCGAGCGGCATGAACTCGATGAATCGCACGACGTACTGCTTGCGTCGCGCCAGTTCCGCGAACGGAATCACCTCGTCCTCGGTGAATCCACGCATCGCGACGGCGTTCACCTTGATCGGCCGAATCGTCGGGTGTCGCTCCAGTTCTTCGAGTCCTTCCAGAACCTGATGAAGGCAATCCCGGCGCGTTATCCGATGGAACTTGTCGCGCACCAGTGAATCGAGCGACACGTTGATTCGCGTCAGGCCCGCGTCCGCCAGCGGGCCGGCCAGTTCCTTCAGGCGAAAACCGTTCGTCGTCAGGCTGAGGCTCTGCAAGCCTTCATCGAGGAGCGGGTTCAATCGTCGAATGAGATCTGGCAGACCGGCGCGCACGGTCGGCTCGCCGCCGGTCAATCGAATGCCGCGGATTCCCATCTTCACGAACAGTCCGGCCACGCGCACGATCTCGTCGACCGTGAGGACCTTGTCGTTCTTCAACCAGCGAAGGCCCTCTTCCGGCATGCAATACACACATCGGAAATTGCAGCGATCTGTAATCGAGATACGCAGGTCGCCCATCTGGCGCCCGTATGAATCAACCAGATGCGCCGGTATCACCGGCGTCGCGAGCGCCATGGGCGGGTAGTCTACCATGAGGCCTCGTTCCTAACCCCATTTTAGAAAGAAACGGCTTTCGAAAGCCACGGAGCACAGGACACATGAGCAAGCGCGCAATGGCGATCGTCGCGCACTGCGACGACATCGAATTCGGCTGCGCCGGCACGATCGCGACGTGGGTTCGCGATGGCTACGAGGTGATGTACGTCATCTGCACCGACAGTTCGAAGGGCAGCGAGGACCCGAACATCGGCCGGGATCAACTGGTGGAGCTGCGTGAGGCCGAGCAGCGGGCGTCGGCGAAGATCGTCGGCGTTTCGGAGATCGTGTTTCTGCCGTACGCTGATGGCGACCTGCGCGATGACGACTCGCTGCGCAGGGATCTCTGCCGCTTGATCCGATCCTGGAAACCGGAGCGGGTCATCACCTTCGATCCGTCGATGCGCTGGTCCCCCGGCGGCTACGTCAACCATCCGGATCACATCGCGGTCGGAAATGCCGCGCTCACAGCCGTCTATCCATTTGCGAGGAACCGTCCGACCTATCCCGAGCTGCTTGCGGAGGGGCTCGAGCCGTTCACAGTCAGCGAGCTCTGGATGTACTCGTTCGGCGATCCCAATCGCTGGGTCGACATCTCGTCGACGATCGACCTCAAGATCGCGGCCCTCCGCGCCCACGCGAGCCAGATGAAGACATGGGACCCGGAACCGATGGTGCGCGCCTGGGCGAAGCGCGGCGGGGCGGGACAACTGATCGACGCCGCCGAGACTTTTCGGGTGCTGAAACTCGACTGATCGGCCACGCGTGGATGAGAGGGGGCGAGCCTTCGGTTGCCTCGTCGAACACACCCAGCGATGCCGCCTCTGCGCAACGATGGACGGGCGGCGACGGGTCCTCTCCCGACTCAACGGACCGATCGACGCGGCGGCGATCTTCGTGGCCGAGGCGCCGGGACGGCTCGGAGCGGACCGGACTGGTGTGCCGCTATCCGGCGATCAGACGGCCCGCAACTTCGACTGGCTGTTATCTCGAGCCGGCCTCACCCGCGACGACGTCTTCATCACGAACGCGGTGCTCTGTAATCCGCGCGACGCAGCCGGGAACAATCGGCCGCCGACTCGGTCCGAAATCGCGCGCTGCCGCGAACATCTCGCCGCGACTCTCGCGATCGTAAGAGCTCCCCTCGTCGTCGCACTCGGATCGGCCGCGCTGACCGCGCTCGACGCGATCGAAGGCCACGATCTGCGCCTCGCGCGCGACGTGGGCCGCCCGGTCGCGTGGCAGGAGCGCCGGCTGGTCGCGCTCTACCATCCCGGACCGCGCGCGCGCGTCCATCGCCCGGTGAGCGATCAGGAAGCCGACTTCGAAGCTCTCGGAACTACAATTCGCGAAAGCGGTTGGTGATCAAGGGGATACCGTACCTACAGTTGGCGGTTGAACACTGGTCAATCGCGCTCGAGTTCTATCGCGATCTGCTCGGGTTGCCGATCGAACAGGTACTCGAATCGGAGCAGTGGGTTGCGTTTGATCTGGCTGGGGCGAAGCTCGTGATTTACGGCGGCGGTATCGGATCGGATCGCCCGAAGGGATGGGATCGAAACGCCTTCATCCCGAACGTCGAATGCGATGAGATCGAGGCGACCGTCGCCGAACTGGTGCGCCGGGGCGTGCCCTTTGTCGCGCCGCTGGCGATTCGTCCCGACGGATACAAGGTAGCCACCTGCGTCGATCCGGAAGGCAATCGAATTCAACTCTTCGAGTGGACAAGGACTAATGAGTAACGACAGCCGCAACATCATCATTCTTGGCTCGGGGCCGGCTGGCCTGACGGCCGCGATCTACGCGTCGCGGGCGGCATTGGAGCCGCTTGTCATCGCGGGCGCACAGTCCGGCGGCCAACTCATGCTGACCTCCGAGGTCGAGAACTACCCGGGCTTCCCGGAAGGCGTCGAAGGGCCGGAGCTGATGCGTCGGTTTCGCGAGCAGGCGGAGAAGTTCGGCGCCGAGTTCATCGACGACGACGCCGTTTCGGTCGATTTCCAGAAACGCCCGTTCGAAGTCACGACATCGGGCGGCACGCGCCGCGGCCAGGCGGTCATCATCGCGACCGGGGCATCGGCAATCTGGCTCGGTCTCGAATCGGAAACGCGTCTGCGCGGTCGAGGTGTTTCGAGTTGCGCCACCTGCGATGGATTCTTCTTCCGGGGCAAGGAACTGGTCGTCGTCGGAGGCGGCGACACCGCGATGGAAGAGGCGACCTTCCTGACGCGCTTCGCGACCAAAGTCACGATCGTGCATCGCCGCGACGCGCTTCGCGCGTCGAAGATCATGCAGGATCGCGCGATGAAGGATCCCAAGATCTCCTTCATCTGGGACAGCGAGATCGTCGAAGTCCTCGGCAAGGACAGCGTCGAGGGAGTGAAACTTCGTAATGTTCGCACCGGCGCACGGCGCGACTTCGACACTGGCGGTGTCTTCCTGGCGATCGGCTACCGGCCGAACACCGATTTCCTCACGGGCCAAATCGCCCTCAACGAGAAGGGGTACATCGTGCCACTTGCCGACACGGAGACGCAGACGAACATCCCCGGAGTCTTCGTGGCCGGTGACGTCGAGGACTTCCATTATCGTCAGGCCGTAACCGCGGCCGGCGCCGGTTGCAAAGCCGCGCTCGACGCCGAGCGGTATCTGGCGTCACTCGAAGACTAACTCGACATTCCTGGGGGCGCGGGCATCTTGCCCGCTATATCGACTCATTCGGGCACGTAGGCGATCGCGTCGAACGACACCGGTGATCGCGCCGCCGGAACGGTAACGAGCGAACGTGCCGGTCGCGGCTCGTTTGCGAAATATTGCGTGTACACCTCGTTGATCGTCGCGAAATCGGCCATGTCGCGAATGTAGAGCGTCACCTTCAGCACCTGATCGAGTGACGACCCGCCAGCCTCGACGATCGCCTTGATGTTTTCGAGCGCGTTGCGCGTCGCGGCGCGGACGTCGCCTTCTGGCGCCGCGCCATGGGCAGGATTCGACGTCGGCACGGACGCGGTGAAAATGAGTCGATCCCACCGGACGCCCTGGCTGTACGGTCCGATCGGCGCGGCCGCGCGATTGGTCGAGATGGCAACTTTCTGGCTCATGATTACCCCCGTAAATTCACGACGATCTTGAGCGTTTCGGCCTTGGCGGTTTCGAGCCTCAGGAATCCATCTTCGACGACTCGATCGAGCCCAATGCGATGCGAAATGATCGCCTCGGCCCGGACGCGGCCGTCGCCGAGGAGGCGCACGGCGGCGCGGAAATCCTCGTCGTAGACGTGCGCCAGCGACCCAATCACCTCGATCTCGGGCGCAACGATCGCCTGGGTTACGTTGATCGGCGTGGGCGTCGAATTCAGGCCGATCACGACCACGCGACCACCACGGCGGACCAGCGACGTCGCGTAGACCCAGGTGCCGGGACCGCCGGCGCATTCGATGACGACATCGGGTCCAACTCCGCCGGTCACACGTCGTAATTCATCGGCCACGTCATCAAGCGTCGGGTCGAGGACCGCCGACGCGCCCAACTGGCGAGCCAGTTCCTTCCGCGCCGGTGAGCGCTCGACGACGAACACCTCGCCGGCGCCACCGGCGCGAGCCGCCTGCATCGCCAGGAGGCCCACCGCGCCAGCCCCAACGATGGCAACGCTCTCGCCCAGCGCCATGCGCGACCGGCGGACCGCTCGCACCGCCACCGCCAGCGGCTCGGCCAACGCCGCGCCGGCATCACTGACGCCCTCCGGCGCGCGTTCGCACATCGCGGCCGGAACCGCGCAGTACTCGGCCAACCCGCCGTCGCCGGCCAGGCCGAGCGCGGCCATGTGCTCGCAAAGATGCACCTGATGGCGACGGCACCAGTAGCAGGCGCCACAGTACAGCACGACATCCGGCGCGACTCGATCGCCAATCGCGAAGCTCCGCACGTTGCGGCCCACGGCGACGACCTCGCCGGCGAATTCGTGACCCATGATCACGGGGGCCTTCTTGCCGGTCAGAGGGTTTGGTTCCGCGACCGGCACCCAGATCGGACCCTCGCGATACTCCTCCAGATCGGTGCCGCAGATGCCGCAGTAAGCGACGCGAATGACCACATCGTCAGGGCCAGGTGTCGGGTCCGGGACCGTCTCGACACGGATGTCGTCGCGCGCGTGCCATCGAGCCGCTTTCACCGAGTCCTCCGGCCCGACAGGATATCAGTCCTCAGCTTGATTTCGGCGACCGTCGAGGCGGGTCTGCCGTGCCTGTTCGTGCCACGGCCCGTGGCAGTTCTCTGGCCGGTGGTCAGAGTTCTGGCGCGGCGCGACAGGGAATCAGTCTCGGCGGAAGATCCTTGTCAACCAGGACCAGGTCGACGCGGACTCGGGCGGCGCGGCGAGCGCGCGCAATTGGTCGGTCGTCGACTTCAACTGTGCCTGTGAGTATCCGAGTTGCATCGCGAGCTTCATGCGTTCGTCCTGAAGCCGCTCGATCTCGGAGATCGCCTGCTCCAATCGAGCGCTCAGGGCGCCGATCGCAGTCGTGGCCACTTCGACGGTCGCCTTCGAATGCGCGATCTCGATTGCGAGATCGTCCTGGACAGCCAGCGGTCCCGGCAATGCGTCAGCCGAATCGGCGCCATCGTCGTCGCCAGCGGCCAGAATTGCGCCCAGTACCGAAGTCAGCTGGTTGACTTCAGCTTCGGTCGCTTCTGACTCCGGCCGAGCAGCCTCGACCGTGCGGCGCGCCGCGACCTCCGGGTTCACAGTTACCGCATCCAACTCCGGCGCGCCCTCACGGGGCACAATCGGCGATTCCGACGCTTCTCCCGCCCGGGAATTCCCCGCGAGCGCCTGCTCGCCTCGGCCAGACGCCACGACAGAGGCCTGCACCGCGCCGGCGATCGGGCCGAGCCGACCACCGAACTCATCGGCCGGAATGTCGATCGGTGACTTGATTTCCTTGTGACCGTGGCCGTTCCCGTTGCCGTGGGCATCCTCGGCCGCCGCGACATTCAACAGCGAACTCAGGTCGATCAGCCAGTCGTCGCCGGCCCGTTCGGCGTCGACACGCCCGGCCAGAATCCATTTTTCGATCGTCTCCGGACTACGCCCGGTCGCGAGGACGGCATCCTCGACGATCAGTCTTGCCATAACGTCGGAATGATAGGGGACGGCCGGCTTAAATCCTTGTAAGAAGGCCCCCGTATAATCGGATCGGGATGTCCGTAGGCGCGGCCGAGCGCCGGATTCTGATCGTGGATGACGAGCCAAACCTCGTCGACGCGGTCCGGATCTGGCTCGAGATGGAAGGCTTTCTCGTCGTCTCGGCAATCACCGGCCGCGAGGCGTTGGAGAAGGTCCGCGACCTGCTACCCGATCTGATCATCCTCGACGTGATGATGCCGGGTATGGACGGGTTCGAGACCCTGCGCGAACTGCGCAAGATCTCATCCGTTCCGGTCATTATGTTGACCGCCCGCGCGGAAGAGGATGACCGGGTCCGCGGACTCAAGCTGGGCGCCGATGATTACGTCGCAAAGCCTTTCTCGCAGCGTGAGCTCGCGTCGCGCGTTCAGGCGGTCCTCCGGCGGGCCGAGGCGCCGCCGCTGATCGCGAAGACCGACGTGCGCGTCGATGACGATCTCACGATCGATTTCAGTCGCGCCGAGGTACATCTACGCGGCGAGCGAGTGCAGCTCACGCCGACCGAGTACCGCCTCCTCTACCACCTGGCCAGCAATCCCGGACGCGTGCTGCCCAACGAGTCGATCCTGGCCAAGGTCTGGGGAATGGAGTACCGCGAAGAGGAACACTACGTCCGCCTTTACGTGAACTACCTCCGCCAGAAGATCGAGCCGGACCCATCTCATCCGAAGTATGTTCTGACCGAGCGAGGTCTCGGCTATCGGTTCGTCGATTTTCGTCAGCCGGGCCGCGCGGCGGGTCGCCGGTGAGCGCCGACCTCGAAATCCCCGCCTATCTCGAGCACGCGCTGGCTGGCCTGCGAGACGCGTCCGAGGTCGGCCCGACACTGAACGGACTGCTCTCGGCCGTGCGCGGCTTGCTCTCGGCCGAGAGTGCCTACATCCTGCGCCGGCAGGGCAATGCACTGGCGCTCATGGCGGCCGACCCCCCGTCTGACACCACGGTGGCGCCGGCCGCGATCGCGGATGGCGGTTCGGAGGCGCGCGCGGTCACGACCGGGTTGACGGTGATCGATCGCGCGGCCCGATCACCCTTCGTGCCGCGTCCCGAGCTGGCTCTGGTTGCCACGCCGATCATCGTTCGTGGCGAAACGCTCGGCGTCCTGGCCGCCACCCGGCCGAGCCTGTTCGTGCCGAGCGAGGTGCGCTGGCTGCGCATCCTGGCGCAGGTGGGCGGAATCGCCCTGGAGAACGCGCGTCTGCTCGAGGCGGAGCGCCGGCGCGCGCGCTACGGCGAGACCGTCGGCGCCCTGGCCACGATCGAGCGAGTCGACGTCGGCCCATTCTGTCAGCGCATGGCCGCCGTCATCAATGACGTGATGAACGCCGACCTGACCGACGTGATGCTCAGCCGGTCGTCCGTCCCGGCCGCGACTGGCCGCGGCGCGACCCCGGCCGGCGACCGAAGTGAACTTATTCGGCTCGGCGAGGCGCGGCGTGAGGACGTGTCGATCGCAACGGGCCTTGAAAGTATCGATGTGATGCGGGGCGGCGCGTTCGCGGCCTCGTACCTGACCAGCGCGCCCTACCGATGCGCCGATGCACGGGAGAACCCGAAGGCGCCGGCGGCGCTTCGCAACGTCGGCATTCGCTCGATTCTGGCCGTTCCGATCCCGGGCGACGATCTGGCCCAGGGTCTGCTGATCGTCGCGAGTCGGCAGCCGTCGGCCTTCGACGCGGACGACGCGGCCTTCCTTCGGCTGATCGCCGAACGGGTCGGCCTGCTCTTGCGCCACGCCGAGGTCGAGCGCGAACGCGCCCGCACGTCCGCGCGCCAGGAGTTTCTGACGGTCGTTTCCCACGAGTTGAAGACACCGGTCGCGGTCATCAAGGCCTATACCGAAGTGCTGGAGAGACGCGGCGAGGTTGCCCGGTGGGCCGATCGCGATCGCCAGATCGTCGATCGCATCCAGGATCAGGCCGATCGCATGCTGGCCATGATCGAGCAGTTACTCGATCTCCAGCGGCTGGAGGCTGGACGCCTCACGCTCGACCTATCGCGTTTCGAACTCGGAGATCTCGTGCGCCGTTCGATCGAAGCCATCCAGGCCACGACCACTCGGCACACGTTCGTCACGCACGTGGACGAAGGCGTCTCGGTACGAGCCGATCGGCGGCGCATGGAGGAGGTCTTGACGAACCTGCTTGATAACGCCGTGAAGTACGCGCCCGGTGGCGGCTCGATCGCGGTGGAACTACGCCGTGAGAACTCGGACTCGATCTTGCTCAGCGTCGCCGACCAGGGCATCGGTATCGCGTCGGAGGACATCGAGCGAGTCTTCGATCGTTTCTATCAGGTCGGCGCGGGAACGTTCAGCCGCGGTCACGTTGGCCTCGGCCTGGGCCTCTACATCGTCCACGAAATCATCGAGCGGCACGGTGGCCGCGTGTGGGTCGAGTCGTCGCCCGGGCACGGATCGACGTTCTTCGCCCGACTACCGGTCGAGGCCGGGGTGATCGACGAGGTCACCGACGCGGCCTGACTGGATCGGGCCGCCGGCGGGTGAAGACTCCGACACCCTCCCGGCGGCCAACCAAGATCGGGAACTACGCCGCGCTTGAGAGTACCTTGATCATGCGCGGGCGTGCCTCCGGCGATTTCGGAAGGACGATCGTCAGAACGCCGTTCTCGTACGTGACGCGCGCGTCGTCGGTATTGAAGGCCAGCGGTAGCGCCACGTCGCGGCGGAACTTCATGTGCCCGAACTCGGACCAGATGGCCTTCGCATCCTCGGGGACGGCCACCTTCACGTCACCGGAGATGGTCAGGTAACCACCTGGCTGGGCCGTCACCTGAATGTGTTCGGCGGTCGAGCCTGGAATCAATGCCTGCACGCGGTAGGCTTCGCCGTCCTCGAACACGTTGATGGGCCACGACACCGAGTCGCGACTCCACTGGGCGTCGATCGGCGCACTAAACGACGTTTCGAACAGACGATCGAAGGCATCACGAAGGGTTCCGTAGGGTCGGGGCTGCAAACTCAGCACGGCACATACCTCCTCATTGCGATGATGTATGTAATCTACCACGCTTCGTGGCACATAGTCAACCGTGGAATGTAAGAGTTTTGTTAGTCCGGAACGAGCTCGGGGCCGCGATCCTTGTGCGCCGAGACGAACGCGCGGATGCGCACGGCGTCGAAATCGTCGAATCCGTCCAGCCATCCCCAGGCCGTCAACGTGATGCGATTCGCGACGCCAGCGTTGACGCGCGGCGCCAGGAGAACCTTCGAGCGATAGCTACCGACCAGGTCCTTCAATTGGCCAACGACCTCGGGGCAACCCGAGGGACAGTTGTACTGAATGACTACCCCGCCATGCTCCAGGTTGTGAACGAGCTGCTCGTCCGGGAGTTCCTGCTCGTGAATGCCCCAGCGGGCCCAATCGCCGAAATGTGGACCACTCGTCGGCGGATTCGAGTTGTACGGCGCATGCGAGTCGCCACGGTTGATGTGATCTCGCCCCTGGTCGGCGTAGCTCGTCCCCTGGGCGCCGGCCGACCCGCCGGCGATCAAAGCGCTCAACGGACCGGCGGCTAGAGCGACCAACACGACGGCGATCGCCGCGACAACCCCCCAGGTGACGAGGCGGCGCGTCGCGGTTCTGCGCGCCTCCTCCTGTTGCCTTGTCCGATCCTCAGTACGCCGCTGTTCGCGTCGCTCCTTCTTGGACGGTCGAGCCTCGCCACTCATTTCACAGTCTCCCAATCGTGTTCGCCATCGTGGCTTCCGACCATGCACAGGCAGACGTTGCCACGGGCATCGCGCGCGGTGACGAGCTTCGCACCGACCGCGCCGGCGGTTCCAGGCCGCGGCGGCGACGGACGAACTCGCGTCGAGTGCCGACACCAGATGGTACGCGGCCATACGCGTGGCACGATCTGGAAGCCGCGCGGCACCGCGATCTCGTCGACGAGGTCGCGAGCCAGACCGAGGACGCGAAGAATCTCATTCCCGTCGGTCTTCACCACGAGGGTGCCATCCTCGGACTGCACCGGCGCGTCGGTGATGGTGTCGATTTCGAGCGGCACGTTGGGGAGGCGCTGAGCCAGCGCGGCCACGATATCGCGACACAGCGCCGCGGTCTGTTGTCGCCGATGAATACGTTCGGCCGGGTCTGTCACGATCTCATCCCGATCCGCGCGAATGCCGAAGCGACCGAGGTCATCCCGCGGCCGGCATCGGTGCCTCTACCGTCCTGTCCGCGGCCTGTGGCCCGGTTAGCCACCTCGCGGACTCTGAAGCCCTTACACGCGCGTCGTAGCGGTGGTCGCCAAACCATCTGACCCGATCCGCCGAGGGCGCCGATTCGGTAGAAAATTCGGTCAGGACCTACCCCGACCTCGCGTCGCCGATTATACCATCGGTCGGAGCACGATCCCGGCAGCGGAGTTCCGCTAATCGCGGCGCCAGCTCATGTCGCCGACGACGATGAATGTTCTCGTCGATTCGACCGCGTCGATGGCGTGAATCTCGCGCATGACCAAGCGATCGAGCGCGGCCTGATCGGGCACAACGAGGCGACAGATCACGTCGGTTTCGCCGTAGACGGTGCTGGCCTCGGCCACGCCGTCGATTCCACGAAGCGCTTCGAGCACGATCTCCACTTGCTTCGCCGAAGCCTTGATCAGGACATAAGCCTGCACGGCGCCCCCTTTGCCGACTCCCACTTGTCGAACGAACGACCTTTCACCGACGCGAAGTATCGTTGGCTGGCCGGCGATCGCGGCGGCGCGCAGCGCATCGCCAAGCACGCCGTAGATATCCCCATCATCGGGCGCGAACAACTTCAGGATCACGTCTTCCGATTCGCCGTAGACGACGCTCGCTTCGAGGACGTTGTCGTGCCGGCGCGCCAGTTCGATCACATCCTGCCAACGGCGCGCCGGAACGGCCAGGAATACGTACGCGAGGGCACGCTCGCGTCGCTCGACCATCTCGACCGCGTTCTGGACCGAGAATCCGCGACGGTGATACATCCAGATCGCTTTGATCCGGCCGGCGTCGTCGTCGGAGTAATCGCGCCGCGAGATCCGGCGCTTTTCGATCAGACGGGGATGAATGTGTCCCTGGGCCTCGAGGTAGTGGACGAATCGCTTGCTGAGTCCTTCGACACTACCAAGGACGTCGGCTAATCGCAGGCGAGCTTGCCCGCGTGGGCATGATTCTCACGCTTCATCTCGTGGAAGATGATGTGCGTGGAATCGGGCGAGGCCTTCAGATGGGCAACAATCGCGTCCGTGATCGCCTGCGCGCAGGCTCGCTTCTGATCGATCGATCGGCCCTCGAACATTTCGACGATGACGTACGGCAATTTCCCCTCCTATTTGGCGGTTCGAGTGTATAAATTCTCACGATATGACAGACGTAACGCTCACTGACAACGAACCAGTCGACGTGGCTCCCGCCGAACCAGCCCGCTTCTTCATCGACACCAACTGGTACGAGGGGCAGGGTCGTTCGTTCCGAGCTATGGCGCAGGGACGATTCTGCCCGGCCTGCACCGCGAAAGTTGGTTCCACCGTGGAGGATCGTGTGCCGGTCGTGGAGAAGAAATCGAACCGAGTCGTGTTCGAGACACGCGACGTGGCGTATGGCGACCAGCCGATGGCGGTCATCCGCGGCTGCTGCTCCAAGCAGCGCAATTACATCACACCAGATACGCCCTTGCTCGAGGCGGTATTTCGCGTGTTCCTGGCGACGGGCAACCAACCGGCGACTATCGAGCGCATTCGGGAGCAGCTTGGCGATTGGATTTCGCCGCGCGACCGGCCGCACAACTACGCGGAAGAACTCATCGCCACGCTGCTCATGCATGATCGTGGCTACGGGCTGCGGGAATTCGCACTCGTCACGTGACCCCGTGAACAGTACTTGCGGGTGATGCAGACCTAGCATACAGGGCTATTTTCCGGGTCTCGATGCACGGGTACCGTTCCTGGTATCTGGGGCGTGGAGCAAGTTGATGACCGAGAGTACCAGTGCGTTGCCGCACCATCATGGAGGCCGGCCGCGCCACCAACGGAACCTGATCGTGCTCGCCTCGCCGGATCGTGGCGCGTCGATCGCGCAGCGCCTCGCCGACGAAGGCTGGGACTGCCCCGATGATCCGGTCGTCATCGAGCCGCGACGGACGATTCCGGCGCGTGTCCCGATCGGGTCGATGCCGAGCCGGCCGACGTCTGACGCCGCGGCCAGTCGCGACGGGCGTGATGGGCCATGGGCGGCGGTGACGCGGTTCTTCGGGCGGTGACCGATTCGACGATTCTCCTGGGCACCGCGATTGAGGCCGGCCACGCGACCGCGGTCGCGATCGAGTGTCGCCGCGGAGCCTGGCGCGTCTCCGCGTCCGCGCGCGCCATCGCCTCGGATCGGCGCGGCCATCCATCGGTAAGCGACGGCATCCGCCATGCGGTTGGACTGGTCGAAGAGACTCTGCAATCCGACCTGATCGCTCGCGCGCCGCGACAAGACGTCCAGTTTCCTGGCGGGCCGCGGATATCGCTCACGACCGATTTCGGGCCTCGGATTTGGCTCCTGGCGTTTGATCGCCGGCGCGACATCGTCGCGGCGCACGACCGTTTCGCCGAAATCGATTGCACCATCGCGTTGGCGGAGCTGGTACCGTCGCGTCGTGCCCGCGCGGTCGCGGACGAAATCGTCGACCGCGTGGCCCGCGAACCGTCGCTCGCGCCTGATGTGATTGTCGTCGTCGGATGCCGGTCGGATCGCGCGCTCACGGCGTTCTTCGATTCCCTGCGGCCGCTCTGGTCCGAAGATCGACGACCGCGACTCGTGTTCATGGGGCGCTTACCGCGCTTGGCGTTGTCTGGCTGGACGTCCACGGCCATCAGCGACGGCGTGAAAGACATCGCGTCCGACACGTCCGCGCGATCGCGCGGATTGCCGATCGAGCGCTGGCTCGGAACCACCGCGGTATCGGCCGCCGCTTCGCGTCTACGTGCCGCGACGCTACTGGCGGCCGAACGTCGCGAGACAGTCATCGTGATTGATGCGGATCGAGCCGGCTGGCTCGGATGCGTATCGGTCGATCGACAAGGCAGGGCGCGCCCCCCGATCGCCCGTCGTGGCCGCGGCGCTTGGCTGTCTTCACTCCCGGAATCGATCCCCGTCGGTGATCGCGAATGCGACGACGCCGCGGCGCGCGCTCGCGTCACGTTACGCAACCTATGGGGCGCCCTTCCGCGCAAACTCGCGTCAACGGGTCGATCGACGATCGTGGTCGTCGGAAACGTGTTGCCGGCGCTCCCGGCGGCGACGTTGACTGGCGTCGTGAACGCGGCGATCGAGCATCGCGGTTTGGTCACGATCTTCGCCGATGACGCCCACGCATTCGGCGCGATCGGCGCAGTTGCGGCCGAAGACGAAGGGATTGCCCGCGCCGCCCTTTGTGATGACGTTCTCCGACCGATCGCCTCCGTCGCGCGCCGGCCGTCGAGGCGTAGCGCCGACGCCGACTGCGTCCTCACCATGCGTCCAACCAGCGTCAGCCGATCCGGGTCCGCAACCGCCGAAGTCCGCGTCCGCGTTTCGCCAGGCCAGATCCGATCGTTTCCGATCGCCCAGGATCGCGACATCTCGATACGGCGCCGACCGTGGCACGACCCATTTGGCTGGCGCGCCGCGATCGTGACTCGAGTGCCCAGAAGTGAACTCGGTCTGATCATCGATACCCGACCCCGTGACGCGATCAGAGATCTCGGCTTCGTTCAGAAGCGCGATTCCTGGGTAGCTCCACACCAATCACACGGCCCCCGACCGATGCGCCATCTCGGCGGCGACACGATCGCGCTTCGGCGCCGATCCTCGATTCCCTCCTCGTTTCGCCCCACGGCCCATTCGGGGATGACAGTGGACATCGGCGACCGCCTTGCATCCCCGCCGGACGATGGATTCCCGGTCGACGTCTCGCCACTGGGCGACTCCGAGGTGGCCGATGCGCATCTCGTCGCGCGCGGCGGGGAACGTGTCGTTCGCGGTCAGACGATCGCGCGCAAGAGCTCGTTCTTCGGGCTGCGCAAGACGGTCGTGCGTTCGCCGGCGACTGGCCGCCTCGAAATTGCGCCTGACCGCGCTGGAGTCCGCATCGTGCCGGACTGGCAGTGTTCGGATGCCACGGCGCATGTGTCAGGCGTCGTGGTTGGCACCGATGATGACGGGCCTGTGCTCGCTTCGGAGGCGGTGTTGTTCGATGGCGCGATCGCGCGGGGGCCGAGTTGTCACGGCCGCTTCGTCGCGGACCATACCGGCACGGCGCACCGATCGACCCTCGAAGGCGCGATCGTCGCGGTCCGGCACCTCGACGCGCTGGTGCTCGGTAACGTAGCGCGGCGCGGAGCGGTCGGAGTCGTTGCCCGAAGCGTCGATGCTGACCTTGCCGCGCCGTTGGCCGGAAGAGACGGCACGCGCGCGATCCTCGCGCTCATCGCCAACCCGAATGACACGCTGCCCGACAGCGTGTGGGAGGCGATTCTGGCGCACGACGGCGCCATGGCAGCCATCTTGATCGATGGGCACGATGGCGCCGGTATGCTGGCAATCGAACAGCGCGGAGCCGGCCGGGCGATGCCGGGTCCGAGTTCACTCGATGTTGGCCACCGCGTCGTCGCGCACGCGGATGGGCGCACCTCGTACGGCTCAGTCGCCGCCACCTCGGTGGCTCCGCGGTCGTTCGATCAGTCGCTTGCCCCGGCCGTCGAAATCCGCGCCGATGACGGCGACACGTTCTGGGTTCCCGAAGGCTTGGTCGAACGGGTCGCCTGACCGGCGCCGATGTCGCCGCGTTGCAGGGCGAACCAGAGATAGAAGGCGACCAAACCGCGCCACGGCATCCAAGCTTTGGCACGTAACCGCATCTCCCGCTCGTCAGGATCACTGGACAGTCCGTAGAGACGCCGCAGCGCCGCCCGCTGTCCGGCATCGCCGGCCGGAAACACATCCTGGCGGCCAAGTCCCCGCAAGAGGACGTATTCGGCCGTCCATTGACCGACGCCGCGAATCGTCGTCAACGCCGCGATCGCCGCGTTGTCACCCAGATCCCTCAGTGACGCAAAATTGAACTGCCCGTCGACGACCGCGCGAGCGATCGCCGCGACGTAGGAGGCCTTCTGTCGGCTGATCTGCAACTGGCGGGCCTCGTCGATCGTGAGCGTCGCCAATTGGCCCGGCTCGGGGAAGAGCGTATGCGGGCGTCCGAACGCGTGAACTCGGCGGCCACGCGCATCGACGAGTGCGCGCTTCATGCGCGCGGCGAATGCGATGTTGACCTGCTGGCCGAGGATCGCCCAGATCGTCGCCTCGAATGGGTCGGGGATCGTCAGCGGACGCAATCCGCGGTATTGATGAAGCAAGCGGCCGATGGCTGGATCGCGCTCGGCAATGCGGGCGACTTCGCCATCAGTCGGCACCGGCGCATCGAGGCCAAACGCGCGCGACACGATAGCGCTCGCGATGTCGAGAGCCGCCGCGTCCGCGCCCGGGCCATCAATGCTGATATCGAGACGATCCTCAAGCGGCGCGGCACGCACGACCGCGACGCCACCCGGCGCCTGAAATGCCCGGAAGTACACGCCGTCGATCACGGTCTCGACGATCGCGGAGGGCGAGGTGGCCAGATAACTGGCGACGAAATCGAACCGAAATGGTGGCGCGACCTGGATTTCGAGCCTCATGGATTGGTTTATACTCGCGCCCGTCGTGCCAAGCGCCTACTACCCGATCTTCATTCTGGTGGCACTCAGCGCCTTCGTCATGGTCGTTGTGATGAATCTGCCGGGGATGATTGCGCCACGTCGATCCTTCCCAGGCAAGCTCACGCCGTACGAAAGTGGCATTCGACCGATCGGCCCGACCCGGCGTCGGTTCCATGTCAGCTTCCACATGATCGCAATGCTCTTCATCCTGTTCGACATCGAAGTGGTGTTCTTCTACCCATGGGCGGTCACGTTCCGGCAACTGGGTACGTTCGGCTTCGTCGAGATGCTTGTGTTTGTCGCGCTGTTGATGGTCGGGTACGTCTACGTAGTAAAGAGGGGCGCGTTCAAATGGGAGTGAGTCCGGATGTCAAGTCGGGCACGCCAGGAGTGCTCCTATCGAAGCTTTCCGATTGGGGGCGCGCGCAATCTCTCTGGCCGATGACTTTTGGACTTGCCTGCTGCGCGATCGAGATGATGGCGACGACCGCGGCCCGACACGATCTGGCGCGCTTTGGGTCGGAGTTGTTTCGATCCAGCCCGCGTCAGGCTGATCTGATGATCGTGTCGGGACGATTGAGCCAGAAGATGGCACCGGTCGTTCGACAGCTGTACGAGCAGATGCCGGAGCCGAAATGGGTGATCGCCATGGGCGACTGCGCCTCTTGCGGCGGCATTTTCAACAACTATGCGATCGTCCAGGGCGTGGACAAGATCGTGCCGGTCGATGTCTACATCCCGGGATGCCCGCCGAGACCGGAGCAACTCATGCACGGCGTGATGA
The DNA here is from genome assembly GCA_004297775.1 of Chloroflexota bacterium. Classification (GTDB taxonomy): domain Bacteria; phylum Chloroflexota; class UBA6077; order FW602-bin22; family FW602-bin22; genus FW602-bin22. Next base: position 293,376 of record SCUE01000007.1, read on the forward strand.
AATTACAGCAGAAGATCATGGGCAACACGTCGCCAACCTCGGCGGCCAGCCCAGAAGCGCGCGACAGCGCCCGGAATCTTGCGTGAGCGACGCTCAGACTAGCGCCCCGGACGCTCCGCCTCCGCATCCGGTGCTCGCTCGGTTGCGCGAGGCACTTGGCACAAACGCGGTGCGCGAAGAGACCGTTGGCGGTCAACTCGGCGTCCGCATCGCGGCGAACCACGCCCCGAGCGCGATGCGGGTTCTTCGGGACGATTCGACGCTTCGGTTCAGCCATCTGTCCGATGTCACGGCGGTCGATTACCTGGAGTACGACCCGGACGGTAAGCCGGGCGAAGGCCGAACTCCGCGTTTCGATGTCGTGTACCACCTGTACTCGATTCCGCTGAACCAGCGCGTGCGCGTGAAGGTCGCTGTGGACGAGGACGGCGATCGGATCGCAAGCGTAACCGACCTCTGGCCGTCGGCGAACTGGGCCGAGCGTGAGACGTTCGACCTGTTCGGGATCGTCTTCGAAGGGCATCCCAATCTGACGCGCATCCTGACGCCCGAAGATTGGCAGGGGCACCCGCTCCGCAAGGATTACCCGCTGATCGAAGAGGACATCGAATTCACGACCACGTTGGAGCGGCTGAACGAGGGTCCACGTTCGCGCGGCGCGGGAGGCTGACATGACTGACGCCACCCAATTGCGCGGCGCCACACTGGTTGAGGAGGACGGCCGGCTCCTTCTCAATATGGGCCCACAACATCCGGCGACTCACGGTGTTCTACGACTGGTCCTCGAGCTTGACGGCGAGATGGTGCTTTCGTGCCGACCGGTGATCGGCTACGTCCACACCGGGATCGAGAAGACCTACGAGCACAAGACGTACCTCCAGGGCGTCACGATGACGGACCGGATGGACTATCTGGCGCCGCTGTCAAACAACCTCGCCTTCGCGCTCTGCGTCGAGAAGCTGATCGGCGTCGTGCCGCCGCCCCGAGCCACGGTCGCGCGCGTGATCCTGGCCGAATTGACTCGGCTCAATTCCCACCTTGTCTGGCTCGCCACTCAGGCGCTCGATCTTGGCGCGATGAGTGTCTTCTTCTATGCGATGCGTGAGCGCGAAATGATCCTCGACATCTTCGAGGCGTGCTCTGGCCAGCGGCTTATGACGTCGTACATCCGGCCGGGCGGGCTGTACTACGACTTGCCCGATGAATTCGCCGAGAAGGTGAACGAGATCCTGCGCGTCTTCCCGCCGAAGATCGACGAATACGAGGATCTCCTGACCGGCAACGAGCTGTGGCGCGATCGAACCGTCGGCATCGGCAAGATCGGCGCCGATGACGCGATCGCGTGGGGCTTGAGCGGCGCGTGCCTGCGCGCTTCCGGCGTGAACTGGGACATTCGCAAGGCCGAGCCGTACTGCGGCTACGACCAGTACGAGTTCGCGGTTCCGCTTGGAACGAACGGCGATATCTTCGACCGCTACCTCTGCCGAATGCGCGAGATGCGCGAGAGTCTGAAGATCATTCGGCAGGCGCTCGCTCGGTTGCCGGACGGCGACTTCACGGCGCACGACCACAAGATTTCGTTTCCGCCGCGCTCGGAGCTCGCGACGAGCATGGAAGCGCTCATCCACCACTTCAAGTTGGCAACTGAGGGGTATCGCGTCCCGGCCGGGGAGGCATTCGTTCCGATCGAGTCACCGCGAGGAGAGATCGGCTTCTACATCGTGGCGGACGGCAGCGGGAAACCGTACCGTGCCCACGTGCGAACGCCGAGTTTCTACAACCTCGCGGCGATCTCGAAGATGGCTGAGGGAGGCCTAGTGGCCGACCTCGTAGCCCTGATCGGAAGCCTCGACCCCGTGCTGGGAGACGTGGACCGCTAGGCTACACTACGCGCCCCTGGAGATTGACCGACCGTGCCATTGAGCGAAAAAGCGCGCGCTGAGATACAGGCCGCGATTGAAGCCTACCCGCGGCGCCGAACGGCGATCCTGCCCGCGCTTCGAGCGGCGCAGCGCGATGTTGGTTACCTGGGTCAGGCCGAGGTCGAGGAAGTCGCGGCTCTCATGGAGCTCGACCCCAACGCGGTCTACATGCTGGTCACCTTCTACGACATGCTGTATCGAGAGAAGAGGGGTCGGTACGTTCTCGGCGTCTGCAAGAACATCTCGTGCTTTCTGCGCGGCGCGGACGACATCCTCGAACATCTGCAGAAGAAGCTCGGAGTCGGGCTGAATGAAACGACTCCCGACGAGATGTTCACGATTCGACCTTTCGAATGTCTCGCGTCGTGCGGCAGCGCCCCGGTTCTCCTTTTGAACAACGAGGAATACTGCGAGCGACTGTCGATCGAGAAGGTCGACGCGTTGATCGAAGAGTTGCGTGCGCGGCCACCCGAGGCCGCGGGCGAGCACGGCATTCCGTGGCCGGTCTTCCAGGCGGAGTTGGCCCAGAATGGCTGAGTACGAGAAGGTTCTGACCCGGAACGTGGGCGTGCCGCGCGCCTACGACATCGACGTCTACGAGTCGCGCGGCGGCTACGCCGGTCTGAAGAAGGCCCTCACTGAGTTCCAGCCGGACCAGGTGACCGATCTGGTGAAGAACACCGGACTGCGCGGCCGCGGCGGTGCGGGATTCGCGACCGGTTTGAAGTGGTCGTTCGTGCCGAAGGGGCCAATGCAGAAGTATCTCGTCGTCAATGGCGATGAGTCGGAGCCAGGAACATTCCACGACCGTGAGTTGCTGGAGAACGATCCGCACCAGTTGGTCGAAGGCGCGATCATCACCTGCTACGCGGTTGGCATCACGAAGGCGTTCTTCTACATCCGCGGCGAATTTGCCCTCGGATACCACCGCCTCCAGAACGCGGTGAAGCAAGCGTACGAGAAGGGATATCTCGGCAAGAATATCCTCGGCGGTGGCTTCTCCTGTGACGCGTACACCATCCAGGGCGCCGGGGCGTACATCTGCGGCGAAGAGTCGGCGTTACTCGAGTCGCTCGAGGGGAATCGGCCAATGCCCCGTTCGCGGCCGCCATTCCCGGCGGTCGTGGGCCTCTATGCCGGTCCGACGGTTGTCAACAGCGTCGAGACGATCAGTAATATCCCGCATATCCTCGTCCGCGGCCTGGAGTGGTATACGAGCCTGGGTACCGCGCCCCGGAACACCGGGCCGTTCATCTACAGCTTGAGTGGCCATGTCAACAATCCCGGCAACCACGAAGGGCCGCTCGGCCTCACGATTGGCGAACTAGTCAATGACATCGGTGGCGGTGTCCTCGGTGGACGCACGATGAAGGCGTTCATTCCGGGCGGTGCGTCCTCGGCCTGGTTGAAGGGCGACTGCTGGGATGTCAAGCTCGACTTCGACACGTTGGGCGGAATGAAGACGATGCTCGGGTCCGGCGCGCAGATCGTGCTCGACGATCAGTGCTGCGTGCCGCACGCGGCGGTTCGTCTGGCCGAGTTCTACAACCACGAGTCCTGCGGGAAATGCACTCCATGCCGCGAAGGGACGCGCTGGATGGTCAAGCTCGGTCGGCGAATCATCGAAGGCTCGGCTGATTCGAAGGACATCGACACCCTGTTCCGCATCGCCGATCGGATCGGATTCGGTCCGCCGAACAAGATGACGCTCTGCGCTCTCGGCGACGCCTCGACGAGCTGTATCACGAGCACGGTTCGTCAGTGGCGCGACGAGTGGGAGTACCACGCGAAGCACGGTCGGTGCCCGACTCCAACGGGCAAGCCCGTAAACCTGGCGGTGTAGGGTGGACAATCTCGTAACGCTGACAATCGACGGCAAGACCGCGCGCGTTCCGCGCGGAACTCTCCTGGTTGAAGCCGCCAAGACGGTTGGCATTCACATTCCGGTCTTCTGCTACCACGAGAAAATGAAGCCGTACGGCGCCTGCCGTATGTGCATGGTCGAGATCGCGCCGGGTCCGCCGATGCCGGGCACCGCTTGCACGACGCCCGTCGCCGAGGGAATGGTCGTGAAGACGACATCCCCAATGGCCGTCAGCGCGCAGAAATCGACTCTCGAGTTCCTCCTTCTTAACCATCCCTTGGACTGCCCGGTCTGCGACCGCGGTGGCGAGTGTCCGCTCCAGGACAACACGTTCGGCTTCGGTGGCGCCGAGAGTCGCTACCTCGAAGAGAAGCGGCACTACGAGAAACCACTCAAGCTGTCCGACGAAGTGTTACTCGACCGCGAGCGTTGCATCCTCTGCTATCGATGCGTTCGATTCACCCGCGAGATCGCCGGTGACGAGTCTCTGACAGTCATCGAACGCGGAACGGATAGTCAGATCGGACTCGCCCCGGGGCGCACATTCGACTCGCCATTCTCCGGCAACACGATCGAGATCTGCCCGGTCGGGGCGCTGACGAGCTCACGCTACCGCTTCGCGGCGCGGCCGTGGGACATTCGCTCGATCGCGACGGTTTGTCCGCACTGCTCCGTCGGCTGCAACGTTCGGGCCGACGTGCGGAATGGTGAGATCAAGCGATTCCTCACTCGCGACAACCCTGGGGTCGACGACGGATGGCTGTGCGACCGCGGCCGGTTCGGGTTCGGCTTTCCGTTCGACGGCGAACGACTGACGCGGCCGCTCGCGCGCAAGAACGGCCAGTTGGTGCCTGTTTCGTGGTCGGAAGCACTCGAAGCCATCCAGGCTGGAATCAGCGGCATCATCGAACAGTCGGGATCCGCCGCGGTGGCTGGACTGGCGGGATGCCAATTGACGAACGAGGACCTGTTCGCGTTTCGCCGGCTGATCCGCGAGACGCTTGGGAGTCCGAATCTCGACCACACCATTGAACCGCATCCGGCCACGCCGCTCGGCGCGGATGCTCCGACCGGTTCAATGCAGGCGATCGAACGATCGAATGTCATCGTGCTAATCGGCGCAGACACGTTGTCCGACTGGCCGGTGCTGAATCTCCGCGTCAAGAAGGCCATCGATCGCGGCGCCAAAGTGGTCGTGCTGGGATCACAACCGCTCGACGTAAACGCGGCGCCCTACCGCGAGGTATTCGTCAACACCGGTGGCGACGATTCGGCGGTGCTGAGCGCGATCTCGCGTTTGCTCCCGGCCGAGATCGACGCGGCGCGCGAGCGACGCCGACAGGCCGCGGAAGCGGCCGCCGACCGCGCTTTTGCCGACGCCGTCAAACGCGCACACGACGCGGCCGTGGCCAAGGCGAAGGAAGCGAACCAGGATGAGCCGGCAGCATATGCCTCGGTTGATGAAGGAGCCACCCGTTACGGTGTGAATCGGCCGGCGCCGCTGCCGGCGCCGCCCTTGCGAACGCGTGGACGCGATGCGTTGGTCGCATCATTGACCGACGCCGCCGCGCCAGGCGTTTCAGTTGACACCCTGGCATCGATGGCGCGTCTCGTCGGTGGCGGCGAGCGCGTGTCGATCCTGTATCCGCGCGAATACGGCGCTGATGCGAAGTTCCTGACCGCGGTCACGAACTTCGGACTCCTCTGTGAAGCGTTTGGCCGCGAAGGCGCTGGAATCTTCCCGCTGGTCCGAGAGACGAACCAGCAGGGCGCGATCGACATCGGAGTAATGGCGGGCCAAGGTGGCATCGCCGGCGCCGGCCTGGTGGAAGCGATCGAGTCCGGGAAGGTCCAGGGGTTGTTTCTTGCCGGGCGCGATCTGGCCGGGGCGAACCTCGACGCGCTCGCGAAGTTGCGGTTCCTGGTCGTGCAGGACTTCCGACTCACACAAGCGGCGGCCCGCGCGCACGTTGTGCTGCCGGGACTCACGTTTGCCGAGAAAGATGGCACCTACACGAATCTCGATCGCCGCATTCAGCGCCTGCGCGTGTGCGCGGACGCGCCCGGCGAGGCGCGTCCGGATTGGCGCATCTTCCGCGACATCGGGAACGCATTCGGGGGCGACGCCTACGAACAGAGCGCCGAGGAGATGCTGGCGTCGATCGCCGCGTCCACACCCGACTACGCAGCCGTGACGCTCGGCAAACTCGGGTACAAGGGTGTCCAGTGGCCGTACGCGAATCCTGACGGCGCGGGTTCGAGGACCCTGCACGACGGGCGAGAGTTCGATCTTCTCCCCATAAACGGCCTACGATGAACGAGTTCCTGTTTCAGGTCGCCATCTCGACGGTGAAGAGTCTCATCATCATCGTCGCGCTCTTGACAGGGTTCGCCTACATGACGCTCTTCGAGCGGAAAGTGGCCGCCCGCATCCAGATCCGGTTTGGCCCGAATCGCGTCGGTCCCTTCGGACTGTTCCAGCCGCTGGCCGATGGGATCAAGCTCTTCTTCAAGGAAGACGTGATGCCGCGCGGCGCGGATCGATGGGTCTACCTCGCCGCGCCCTGCATTTCAGCCATGGTTGCGCTGGCGGCGTTCGCGGTCATCCCGATCGGGCCACCGATTTCGATTGCCGGGCGGCAGGTCGGGATGTATCTGTCGGACGCGGGCATCGGCATCCTGTACGTCCTGGCGGTTGGCTCGCTCGGCGTCTATGGAATCACGCTCGCGGGTTGGGCCTCGAACAACAAGTACTCGTTGCTGGGCGGCATTCGCGCGTCGGCCCAGATGATCTCGTATGAACTGAGTCTCGGCCTTTCGATCATGGGCGTCGTGATGATCGTTGGGTCGACAAACATGACCGAGATCGTTGAGTACCAGTCGACCTGGCCGATGTTCCTGCTTCAGCCGCTCGGATTCCTGCTCTATCTGACGTCGGGCATCGCCGAAACGAATCGCGCGCCATTTGACCTGCCTGAGGCCGAATCGGAACTAGTGGCTGGGTACCACACCGAGTACAGCGGTATGAAGTTCGCGCTGTTCTACATGGCCGAATACATCAACATGATCACCGTCTCCTCCATTGCCACCACGCTTTATCTTGGTGGCTACAAGGGCCCGATCGCGGATGGACCATGGTGGTTCCTCCTGAAGGTCGTGACGTTGCTGTTCTTCTACGTGTGGGTGCGCGCGACTTTGCCGCGATTGCGGTACGACCGTCTGATGAACTTCGGATGGCGGATCCTGCTGCCGTTGGCGCTTGTCAATGTGATGCTGACGGCGGCTGGCATTCTGGTCCTGGGTTAGGAAGGGAGTCACGCGATGGCGGGCCTAGTCGGCGATATCGGAGCCGTGGTCAAAGGCCTCGGCACCACCTTCAAGCACATCTTCCGCACACCGGTTACGTACGAGTACCCGGAGAAGCGGCGCCCGGTGCATCCGCGATTCCGCGGACGCCACAAGCTCATGCGATATGAGAACGGGCTTGAACGCTGTATCGGCTGCTCGCTCTGCGCGGCCGTCTGCCCGGCCAAGGCGATTTACGTCGAGGCCGCCGAGAACACCGACGAGGAGCGGGTCTCCCCTGGCGAACGGTACGCGGTCAAGTACGAGATCAACATGATTCGATGCATCTTCTGCGGCTACTGCCAGGAAGTGTGTCCGACCGAGGCGGTCGTGCTCGGGAACGACTACGAGCTCGCCGACTACGATCGGGCGTCTTTCATCTACACGAAAGACATGCTGCTCGTGCCGGATCCGCGCGCCATCGAAACGAAGGTCACGGCGGTCCGCTAGTGGTCGATCTCGGAATCGTCTTCTTTCTGGTCGTGGCCCTAGCCGCCATCTTCTCGGCGGCCATGGTCGTGACGCTTCGGAACCCGGTCCACTGTGCGCTCTTTCTCGTGTTGACGCTCTTCTGCGTCGCGATCATGTTCCTCAGTCTGAGCGCGGAGTTTCTGGCCGCGGTTCAGGTCCTGGTGTACGCCGGTGCGATCATGGTCCTCTTCCTGTTCGTCATCACCCTCTTGAATCCGCTGCAGCCGGAGTCGCCGGATCGGCTGCGAAATCAGACTCTTTTCACCGGCGGCCTTGCGCTGATATTGCTCATCGAGTTCTGGTTGATCGTGCAGTCCGGGGCACTGGCGGTCCTTCCCGGCACGGCGCCAAAGCTGTCGGATGTTCCGAATATCGAGGCCCTCGGCTTGGCCCTCTTCTCCACCTACGTCGTGCCGTTCGAGGTCACCTCGATCGTGCTGCTCGTCGCAATGGTGGGGGCCGTCGTGCTCGCGCGAGGGAGGGTCCGGTGATTTCCCTGGCGCCGATTTCGTACTACCTGATCCTGAGCGCGGTGCTGTTTACGATCGGCGTCGTAGGCTTCTGCGTGCGAAAGAATCCACTGGTCATGTTTATGTCGGTCGAGATCATGCTGAACGCGGCGAACCTGACGTTCGTCGCGTTTTCGCGGTATCTGAACATCATCGACGGCCAGGTGATCGTGTTCTTCATCATGGCCGTCGCGGCCGCCGAGGTCGTTGTTGGATTGGCAATCATCGTCGCGATCTTCCGCCTGCGCGCGTCGATCGACGTCGACGAAGTAAACGCGCTTCGTGGGTAGGAAATGACAACGACTGTCACGCTCACACTTGCCTTTCCGCTGATTGGGCTCCTGTATTGCGCCGTCCTCGGCTGGCGAGTTGGTCGCCAGTATTCCGGCATCGTGGCTACGGCCGCGATCGGCGCGTCGTTCGCGAGCGCGCTTCTGGTCCTGGCTGGAGTCCTCGGAGTACCGGAGAAAGAGCGCTTCATCGACATCGTCATTGCGCCGTGGATCAACGCGGGAAGGTTCCAGGCATCGCTGGGGTTCATCGTCGACCCGCTGTCGACTCTGATGCTCTGCGTGGTCACGGGCGTGGGGTTCCTCATTCACGTGTACGCGACCGCGTACATGCGCGATCACCACGGGCATCTCGATCCGGGCTACAACCGATTCTTCGCCTTCATGAATCTGTTCATCCTGGCGATGCTCGTTCTCGTCCTGGCCGACAACTTCGTCCTCTTGATGGTCGGCTGGGGCGGCGTCGGCGTTTGTTCCTACTTCCTGATCGCCTTCTGGTTCGAGAAGCCGGAGAACGCGAGCGCTGGAACGAAAGCGTTCGTGGTGAACGCGATCGGTGACGTCGGCCTGTTCCTGGCCGCGTTCCTGATCTACTGGACATACGGGCGTGTCGACTACGACGGCGTGTTCAAGGCCGTGGCCGCCGGACAAGGTAGCGACGCCGTTCCGGTGATCGCGCTTCTGCTCTTGGTCGCCGCGGCCGCGAAGTCGGCGCAGTTGCCGCTCCACGTTTGGCTTCCGGATGCGATGGCCGGACCGACGCCCGTCTCGGCACTCATCCACGCGGCGACGATGGTCACCGCCGGCGTATACATCATCGCGCGCGCCCATCCGATCTACGAGCACGCTCCGGCGGTCATGGCGCTGGTTGCCGCGCTTGGCACGATTACCGCGCTGTTCGCCGCGACGATCGCGATCACCCAGTCGAACCTGAAGCGCGTGGTGGCGTACTCGACGATCTCCCAGCTTGGCTACATGTTCGCTGGCGTTGGCGTCGGTGCATTTGGCGCGAGCATGTTCCATCTCACCACGCACGCGTTCTTCAAGGCCGTACTGTTCCTGGCCGCTGGGATCGTGATTCACGAGCTATCCGGCGAAGAAGAGATGAAGTCGATGGGTGGGCTGCGCAAGCGATTGCCATTGGTCTACTGGTGCTTCGTCATCGCCGCCGCCGCGAACGCTGGTTTTCCGCTCCTATCCGGCTTCTTCTCCAAGGATGAGATCATCGGCGCCGCGTTTTCGTCACCGACCGGGAATCCTCTGCTCGGGATGATTCTCGTAGCGACGAGTGGGCTAACCGGTTTCTACATGTTCCGCGCCGTCGTCCTGACGTTCCACGGTCAGCCGTCGGCCGATCAAGCCAAGTTGACCGATCCAGCGAGCCACGGTCCCTCATTCACGATGGTGTGGCCAGTCGTGCTCCTGACTCTGCTCGCGATCGTGGCCGGGCTCCCCTACGCGCAGTTTGGCGAGTTCCTTCACCCGGCGCTGACGCGGTGGGGCGGACACCCATTCGAATCGAGTGATCCGTTGTCGCCGATCGCTCTCGGCACAGCCGCGATCAGCATCCTCGGGATCGGATTCGCGCTCGCGATGTATAGCGGCGATCGGGCAATTCCACGGCAACTCGGTCGGACGTTCTCCGGCGCGCAGGCGCTCGTCAAGAACGGCTACTACATCGACGCCTTCTACGGCGCCGTGCTCGTCGCGCCCGGCCGGGTGCTCGCGCTGGTTCTCTCCGGACCGATCGATAACTGGATCATCGATGGCACCGTGAGCTTCATCACGGCGTTCGTCCGCTGGATGGGAATCGAGCTTGGCCGCATCCAGACTGGATTTGTACGGAACTACGCCCTGGCCATCCTAGCCGGCGTCGTCATCATTCTCGGCTTCATGATGGGCGGGAGGAGTTGATTCGGTGATCACAACTCTGATCGCGCTCCCGGTCATCGGCGCGCTAGCGATCCTAGTTTTTCGGTCTTCGGCATCCGCCACGCGCTGGTTGAGTCTGGCCTTCGCGCTGGCGGAGGCCGCATTGGCCGCGCTGCTGGTCCTGGGATTCGATCCGGGATCGAGTGGAGTGCAGTTCGCGGAAGCGGTCGCCTGGGTGCCAGCTCTCGGGATTCAGTACGCGGTCGGCGTCGATGGCATATCGCTCTGGATGATCGCGTTGACGGCATTTCTAGCGCCGATCGCGATCGGCGCCAGTTGGCCGCTGATGGAGGAACACGCGCGCGACTTCGGCGCGCTCCTGCTTCTGCTGACGTCCGGGCTCATCGGGGCGTTCGCCGCCACGGATATGGTGCTGTTCTTCGTCTTCTGGGAAGTGATGCTCATTCCCATGTATCTCCTGATCGGGATGCGTGGCGGCGATCGGCGCATCGGAGCGGCAATCAAGTTCTTCATATACACGGCGGTTGGCTCGCTCTTGATGCTGGCGGGGATCATTGCCCTCCACGTTCACGCGAGTTCGAAGGGAATCAACTCGTTCGCGATCGCCGATCTCGTTCGGGCGGCCCAGGGCGGCGTACCGTTCTGGATCTTCCTCGTATTCGTCTTGGCATTCGCGATCAAGGTACCGCTGTTCCCCCTTCATACCTGGTTACCCGACGCCTACACGCAGGCCCCGCTGCCCACGCTCGTGCTCGGGACGATGCTCGTGAAGGTTGGGGCATACGGGTTCATCCGGTTTATCTACCCGCTGTTCCCGAATGAGCTAGCCCTGAACGCGAACTGGCTGACGATCCTGGCTGTCATCGGCATCATCTACGGGGCGCTGTGCGCGATCGCTCAGCGCGACCTCGTTCGCTTGCTCGCCTATTCGTCGATTTCGCACCTGGGATTCGTCCTGCTCGGCATCCTGGCCCTGAATAGCCAGGGCGTGATGGGCGGATTGATTCAGATGGTGAACCACAGCATCTCAGCCGGCGCCTTGTTCATCGTCGCGGCGATGATCGCGCGCCGAGTCGGCTCGACCGACATCGTCAATCTTGGCGGATTGGCGGCGCGATACCCGTTGATCGCGGCGTTCTTCCTGCTGTCGATGTTCTCATCGGCCGGGGTTCCCGGATTGAACGGTTTCGTCGGGGAGTTCTTGACGATGCTCGGCGCGTTCCAGCCGCGGCAGCGCCTCGTCGTAGTCGCCGCCGGCGGGGTCGTGCTCGGCGCGATCTATCTGGTTTGGATGTTCCAGAGATTAATGCACGGTCGCCAGAAGACACAGACCGTGATCGATGGCCGAGACCTGACCATGCGCGAAGCGCTCGTCCTGATTCCCCTTGCGGTTGCGATGGTGTGGATCGGCGTTCGGCCGAACACGCTGCTTGGCCGCATGGAGTCTTCGGTCGCGGTCACGGTCGAACAGGCGCGGACGGCCGCGGCGCCGATACTGGCGGCGTCGTCCAACCCAACAGGGAGGCCGTAGATGGCCGCATCTGGATTCTCGCCACCAGCGATTGACTTCGGAGCGATGTCGCCTTCGATCGTTGTGATCGTGGCGGCGCTCGTGGTGTTGCTGGCTGGATTGTTCCTCCCGGAGCGGGCGAAAGGCACACTGGCGACCCTGTCAATCGTCGGATTGATCGGCGGCCTCGTGGCGACTCTGGTAGCCGGTCAAGCGGGCGTAACCGGCGCAAACGGGATGCTCGTCCTTGACGGATTCGCCGTGTTCATCGGCGTCATCATTCTTGGCGCGGGCATCGTGACGGTACTCCTGTCCGATGGCTACGTTGGGCGACAGGCAATCAGCACCGGCGAGTACTACGCGCTGCTCCTGTTCGCCTGCGCGGGTATGCTGCTGGTCGTCAGCGCGGCGGATCTCATCATGATCCTGCTCGGCATCGAGATTCTTTCGATTGCGCTCTACGTCCTGGCCGGGTTTTCGCGGGGACGTGATACGAGCGAGGAGTCGGCACTCAAGTATTTCTTGCTTGGCGCGTTCTCTCTCTCATTCATGATTTATGGATCGGCCCTCCTGTTCGGCGTCGCGAAGTCGACTCGTCTGGCGACGATCGCAACCGTGCTGGCTCAGGGCGCCCGGCCAAGCCTGATCGACAGCTCGCTCGTCCTAGCGGGCGTGGCTCTGATTCTGGTCGGCTTCGCCTTCAAACTCTCGTTCGCGCCGTTCCATATGTGGACGCCCGACGCGTATGAGGGCGCGCCGACGCCGATTACGGCATTCATGTCGGTCGCGACCAAGGCCGCCGTGTTCGCGGCGCTTCTACGCTTCCTGACCTTCGCGATTCCGACGCTTCAGCCCGAGTGGACGATGGTTCTGGCGGCGCTGGCCGTCCTGACGATGGTGATCGGCAACATTGCGGCGGTCGTGCAATCGCGGGTCAAGCGGTTGCTCGCCTATTCGTCGATTGCGCAGGCCGGCTACATCCTGATCGGCGTGCTGGCAGGAAACGCGATCGGCGGTGCCAGCGTCCTCTTCTACCTGCTGGGCTACGCCATCACCAACATCGGCGCGTTCGCGGTTCTGATGGCGATCGGCGACGCTGGGGATTCCGACCCCGAGGTCGCGGACTTCGATGGCCTCGGGCGGCGCTCACCGTTGCTCGCGTTCGCGATGACCGTGTTCATGCTGGGTCTGGCCGGGATTCCACTGACGGCCGGCTTCATGTCGAAGCTGTACGTCTTCACCGCCGGCGTGCAAGCCGGTTTGATCGACCTCGTCATCGTCGGCGTGATCACCAGCGCGATCGCGACGTTCTACTACCTGCGGATCGTCGTCGCGATGTATTTCCGCGGACCGGCCCCGGCGCCGATCGCGCTGCGGACGACGGGCGCGCTGACCGGGCTGATCGTCGTCCTCGCCATCGGCACAATCGCCCTCGGTGTCCTCCCGGCCGGCCCGCTCGGGTTCGCCGCGTCGGCCGTGGCGCAGCGGTAGGTAGCCACCGCGCTTGTCGAGCGCGCGACGAATCGCGTGCTCGATCCCGGTCTACCCGGACCCGTTGTGAGTCTCCACCTCGTAGAAGCCAATATTCTCCGGCGCTTCGAGGATCGTGATCGCGACTCCCTCGGCGGCGATCGGTCCCGATGGCACGCGTCCGCCGGCCCAGCCGCCATCGGCCGTGCTTGCCGCGATCTCGAAATGCACGATCGTCATAGTCGGATCGCGTGACAATTCCTCGAGCAGCGAGACTGTCTGCGCCGAGCCGGCTGGCGCCAGCCCAGGGGGAATGATCGGCGCCCGGCGCAGGAGGGCCACGCGCAGCCGAATCGGTCCGCACGTCGCGCAGACGATCGACGCGCGCACCGCCGCGATCGTCTGCGTCTGGCGGAACGCCGCCGCAATCGTGACCTGTGCGCGGGGAGGCGTCAGCGAACGCCACAGCGTCGATGCCACGCTGTCGAATGCCCGCGATGGCGGGCCAATCGGATCTGCCTCGTCCGCGATCGCGAACGCAATATCTGGCGCCAACCAGGAGCGAGCAACAGTTCCTCCGCGCGGAACCTCCGAAATAGTCGTTGCACCAGTTTGGTCTTCGACGATCATCACGTCACGATCGCGCAATTGCGATGCCGATCCGAAGTATCGCGCGATGATGGCGCCGTTGACGTCGAGTGCCCAAGCCTCGATTGGACTGTTCCCGTCAGACGACAGGTCGAGTCGAACCTCCTCACCAGCCGTCAGCGCGACAGTCCGAACGCGGGGTTCAGCGCCATCGACGATCGTGACTGCCGCGGAGCGAAACGATTCGTTCCGAATCGCGATCACGTTTTCAGCCGTCTGAGAGCGACAAGCCGCCGCAACCAGGAGGAGCAGCGCAACAACCGGGATTCGGCCCGGGCAATAGACCTTAACCACGATAGTGCGGCACGATCGTTCCGAAGATCGCGCTCGCCTGCAATGCTATCCCGATGGCGACGACGACGATTGGTCCGGCAGTCGCGCGGCGACGCGGAATCCAGGCCGACAGACCCAGAGAAATCAGCATGGCAATCGGCAAGAGCGCGGGATAGAGATATCGGCCCTGCGGCCACTCATCTCCCCATAGGCCGATGATGAAAGGGCCAATCGCGACGACCGCGGTCATCCCCGCGATGGTCCCGGCAACCAGTATCCAACGTCGCGACGCCGGATCGGTGACGAGGCGCCAGAGAACTCCAGCCGCCGCGATGGCGCCCAGGATGACACAGCCTTGGTAGACCTCGTCCGACAACAACAACACCAGCCAGCCGAAGCGGCCGATGAAACTCTGGAACGCGAACCAGACCAGGAATTGCGTTCGCGGACTATCGATGCTAGGCCAGCCGGAGAGGGACAACGCAGCGTCGAGCGCATCGACCGGCACCCCCAACGCCACGACGAGGCGCGTCAATTCGGGATGAAGCCCGTATCGGGGCACTTCGGCCGAAGCGTTGGCGAGCAGGTTCGCAAACGCCCGACCGTCCCACGTTCCCGCGTGGACCGACGGCTCACTCGCGAGCGGGAGACCACGGCGGTCGTCGGCCGCGACGACGATGCCGTCCGCCAGCAGTGTACCGCGCTCTGCCACGATGGCCACCCGGACAGCATCCGGTCCACGCGGCACGAAATGGATGCGTATCGGGCGCCAGCGATCATCCAAGATCGCGGTCGATCGCGTGGCAATTCCGCCCTGTGTAAGCTCGATACCGCCAACAGTCGACTCACCGGGCACTGATGCCCGCATCCACGCGAACGCCGTCAATCCGCGATCGCCCCCACGGACGACATCATCGCCCGCCAGGACCTGCGTCAATCGGCCGATCGATGTCGTGGCCCGGACGAGGAAAGCCCTTTCGCCAAGCAGTCCGTCGTCCGCGCGGGTCGCCGTCCCGGTCGGAGCCACCCGCCAACTGATCGGACGGCTGTCGTCCTCGGTGACCGCGACCGTGTGCACGAGAACGGCGGCGACAAACAAACACAGTACGGCGAAGGCAAGCCGGCGGCGCGAACCGTGCATGCCTACATCGGCCAGGAACGCCATGAGAACACCCGGCACGAGCGTCAGTGCGGTCCGCTTCGCGGCCACGCCGACGACCAACGCTCCGACGACAAGTAAGAGCCACGGTCGCCACGCGCGTGTACCGATCGCGATACAGATTCCGGCGAACGCGATCGCCGCGGCGGCGTTGGCGAGATTGTCATTGTTGATCGTGCCTGTGATGAACGTGAAACCCGGCACCGTCGCGACGACATACGGCAGCACAACACCGGCAATGTGGTCGACGCGCGCGAGGAATCGTCCCGCGACGATTGCCGCCAGGACGACGATCAGTCCCAGCGCGACCGACCAGAGTCGCATGATCCGAACCTGCGTGTCGATCGAATCCGCGACAAGTTGAGACAGACGGGCCGGCACGAAGTAGAAGGTCGCCGGTTGCCGACCGAGTTCCATATTGAACGCCGGAATCGGATCACCGGTCGGTCCCGGCACGCGGAGCCCGTGACCGCGGTCGAGCATCAAGCGAGCGACGCTCTCCACCAGCGCTGGATCGCGATCGCCTGGCTGTGGAGCGCGGCCGAGCCTGGCGAGGAGTATCGCGTACTCGTAATGCGAGTTTTCGTCGGGCGCCTCGAACGACGGGACAAGCAGGAGAAACGCGACTGAGACAGCGAGGTACAGAGCGATCGGACCGAGTGCGAGTCGCCTAGACAACGCGGTCGGTTGGCACGTCCGAATGCGACGCGGATTCGATTGAAATGAGCGTCGCGCCGGGAACGACGGATTGAAGAATTAGCCTCAGGTCGCGCTCGTCCGTCTGGGCGGAAAGCGCGGCGGAAAGCGCGGCCAGGCCTCGATGTATTCCAAGTTCATCGACCGGCCCCCGACGGACGCGAATGAGCTTGGGGACTTCCGACGCCGAAGTCGTCTCATCCGCTGAGACGAGTTCCTCGTGCAGCTTCTCCCCGGGTCGCAAGCCCGTGACCTCAATGTCAATATCGCGGCCAAGCTTGAGACCGCTCAACTCGACCAGATCGCGTACAAGATCGCCTAGAACAACCGGTTCGCCCATGTCGAGTACGAACAAGTCACTGGATTCGGCGATCGCCGTGGCCTGGAGGACCAACTGGACTGCCTCGGGAATGGTCATAAAGAATCGCGTCGCGGACGGATCGGTGACAGTGAGTGGTTCACCACGGGCCATCTGGTCCTGAAGGATCGGCACGACGCTGCCCCGGCTTCCGAGGACATTGCCAAATCGCACCGTCGCGAATACGACCTCCGGGTGGCGAACCGCTTCAACCTGGATTGCCATCTCGGCCAGACGCTTTGTTGCGCCATACACGTTCGGCGGACGCACGGCCTTGTCGGTTGAGATCAGGACCACGCGTCGGCCACCGTTCCGCGCGGCGGCCTGTGCGATCTGAAGCGTGCCGAATACGTTGACCGCGACCGCTTCATGTGGGTTCGCTTCCATCAGGACGACGTGTTTGTGAGCCGCGGTATGGAACACGATCTCAGGCCGAAATCGTGCGAAGGCGCGATCGACTGCCGGTTCGTCCTTCACGTCCAACACCACGAGAGCCGTCGCGACCGCCGGCCAATGACGGCGAAGCTCGGTCTGGATCGACAGCAGGCTGAACTCGCCGTGACCGATGAGGACGAGTAGGCCAGGGGTGAACGTTGCGATCTGGCGACACAGTTCGCCGCCGATCGAACCGCCAGCGCCAGTAACGGCGATAGTCTTTCCGTGAATCAGGCTGCGCGGGCGGTCGAACGGCAATTCGATCTGGTCGCGCCGCAAGAGATCGCTGATTGTTACGTCACGGAACTGCTTGAGCGACGCATTCGCGGCAATGAGTTCGTACACACCAGGCACGGTCTTCGAGGAGATGCCCGCGGCACGGCAGATGTCCCGTATCCGACGGATCGCGATGCCGCCCGCGGCCGGCATCGCGATGATGACTTCACCGACCACGTGGTCTCGCACGAGTTCGGCCAACGCATCCGTGCCGCCGAGCACGGGCACGCCGCGAATGAGCAGGCCGTGTTTGCGAACGTCATCATCGATGAACCCAATCAGCCTGAGCCGGAGAGCGGGATTCGTCTGAAGTTCGCGGGCGACCAATGCGCCGGCATCGCCGGCTCCGACGACGAGCGCACGGACGCTCTCATCGCCACCGCGCCCGTCGCTCTCTTTTCTTCGGATCGTCTCGGCTTCGCCAAGCACCCGTAGCGAGAATCGCCCACCGCCGATTAGCCCGATCGTGACGAACCAATCGATCGCGATGATCGCGCGGGGAAATCCTCGCGCGACATCACCAATCACCGATGCCAGCGATGGAACGATTGCGAGCGCGGTTGCGACTGATCCGAGCGTGACCGCGGCGACCAGACCGACCATCTCCGGCGTGGACGCGTAGCGCCAGACTCGGCGATACAGGCCGAATCTTTCGAGAGCGAAGATTGTGACCATCAGCATCGGCACCACGAACAGTCCGTACTGCCTCAACTGGTCCCAGAAATAGTCCGTGTCGAATCTCATGAGGAATGCGAGCAGATAGGCGATCAGAATCGACGCGACGTCGAACACAACGAGGTGGCGCGATCGCAGGCGACTCATCACTGGCTCGAAGCGCCGCTCGGCCGTGCCGGCTGTTCGGACGCAGTCACGACAAACCTAGAGACAGCCGCCGCGCTGGCGATATGCGTTAAATCGCGACGTACGCGAATCTCGTTCCCTCACAGGTTTCCGCTCAGGCGCGGGCTCACGGGTATGAACGTTCGCAGCGTCGTTTGTCCAGTCACGACGTACATCGGCGTCGGGCCGACGGTGATCGTCACGGCGTCCCCCGAGACCTGGTAGTTCGCGGCGCCGCTGCCCTCGAAGTCGAACGCCCGAATCGAGCCACCAACCAGATCGAAGGTCGTCGTCGCCGAGGCGCCGCCGCCGCCGACCGCCCAGAGGACGGCCATCCGACCGCCACTCGTGGTCGAGAACAGATACCCCTCGACTGCGCCATCCGCATTTCCCCGAGTTGACAGTGTCGACAGGTACGTCGTCGAACGCAGCCGCGACGTTGCCTGCTGAAGCGCGGTGTACAGGCGCTTTGCCTGGCCACTCTGATCGTACATCCCGCGCTGGACATCGCCAGACGCGTCACGCAGACCGTACCAGAGAACGGTCGAAATGTTGGCCGAAAGGGCGCGCGCCAGCAGTTTCCCGGCGTAACCGGCTTGCCACACTTGATCGGGGATAACCGACGCCGTCGAGCCATCCGCGTTTCGGACCGGCACCGCCACGCTCGCATCACTCCAGACACCGGCCTCGAGCACCATGAACGGCTTGCTGGCCAAAGTCGGGAAACGGGCGCGGAGGTACGCCGCCTTCGCCGCGACGTCGTATCCCGTGCTATTCGCCTCCCAGCCGGGTGAAAAGACGGCGTACGCATTGAAGGCAAAGACATCGAAGTAGCTCGCCGCGCCGGCCGCGAGCAGGCTGTCGATGAACGTGTAATTAAAGCAGCCACCCCCATTGAAGCCAGGCGCGCCCGCTCCGCCGAAATAGTCGTACGCGAAGGCACCCGGGATGATCTGTATCGCGCTGTTGTCAGCTTTCACCGCGGCATACGTCTGCGCGAGCAACGTCGCGAACTCGGATGGGACGTCGCCCCAGGCCGCGTGATTCGGCGCGGAGGCGCACGTGCCGCGGGCGTCCGGCTCCGGAGCGAGCACGATGTAACGCGCGTTGAACGGTGCCGCGCCGTATCGCTCGACGATTCGGCGCACGAACATGATGTATCGCGAGCGAGCGCTGGCCAGGATAGGCCCCTGCGTGTCCGGCGTCGCGACTGCCCACGGCGGAGGATTGGCGATCAACAGCACCGGTTCGAGTCCGGCGTTCACGATGTCCGTCATCGCCTGATCGACCGGCGCAATGAGGACGCCGTTGAATCCGGAATCGTTGTGCCAGATCGTTGGCTCGATGCGGTACCAGTCGATGAGAACCTGGACGCGCCCGCCACCCACCTGGCGAACCGCCTGGATGTCGGCCGACGACACGCCGTTGCTGGCGTTCCAGGCATAGAAGCCGAAGAACGTCGACGCGGCGGCCTGCGGCGCTCGCTGCGCCAGGGTCGAGGTCGATCCAAGCGCGATCACACACGCGACTAAGGTCAGTATGGAGCGTCGAAGTCGCGGCACGCGAAACCTCACAGGGATGAAGCTGGCGTCAAATTGTCGAAGCGGTTCCGACGCGACCGCGCAAACACACCGTTAGAAACACCGACGAAGCAGCGCGAGCCGGTGAGATCGCAGCGCCGGTACCATCGCCGCGATGCGGGCCAGCGTCGGTGATAGGCGCGAGATCGTTCGCGCCAGTGGCGGCGCCAGCGTGACGCGAAATGCTCGGATGTTCCACCCCGGGAATAGCGCGCGTAGCTCCCCCGTCGTTACACCACGCGTCGCCCGGTTGAGCGGATTCCAGACGAAGTCGTAATGTAGGATCGCGCCACGCGCCGAGGTCACCCGGACCATCTCACCAGCCACCGCGCGACGAGCCGCGGGCTCCAGGATCGACGATAGCATTGTCGATTGGCAGACGAGGTCGAATGACTCCGATTGGACCGGCAGCGCGCCACCGTCGGCGACGCCCAGGTGCAGGCAGGACGGCCGTGCTGACCCCGCCGCGCCCGCGATCCTCGGCGCGCTCAGGTCCAATCCCAGACCGAGAAGGGGCGGTCCAGCGATGGCGGTGAGCTCGCGCAGGAGTCCGCCCGACCCGCAACCGATATCCAGGACCCTCCGCCCTTCGAGCGGCATCAATCCCGATGAGGCGAGAAGAGCGCGTGTCAGCCGCAGTCGTTCGCGTCGGGCGGCCACCACATCGGGATTGCCAGCATCGTAACGGCGATCGGAGGCGTCACGGTCGCGTCTGGCGAATTCCTCGACCACACGACTACGCTCGCGAGCATCCACGTCGCCAACTGTAACGGCCGATCGCACGAAGTCGTTCACGACCCAACCAGGGAGAACATCGTTTTATGTCACGTCTTCGATTCATCAGCCTCGTCGCCCTGATCGTCGCGATCGCCTCAGCGTGTGGCGCGGTCGCGATTTCCACGCCGACAGTCGCCGCCGATCTTGGATCGATCGGGCGGGGCGGTGTCGTCCCGGCGCAAGCCACCCGCGCCATCGTGCCCGTCCAAGGGGCACAGGGCGCCACGACCACGACCAGCAACGCGGCGCCGCCGTCCGCGGTTCCGATTACGACGGTCGCATCAACTCCGCCGCCGAGCGCCGCAATGCCCACGATTGGTGCGACCGACCCCGAACCGATCGTTGCGGCAACTGCGACCGCCCGGAGCGTCGCCGCGCCGACTACCACGGCAGAAACCGTGGTTGGCGCGGCAACGCCTCAGATCAGCGGCTCCACCGCAACGATCGCGGCCACCACGCCGGTTGCGGCCGCGCCGAGCGGCGCCGTCCCAACCCCGGCGACAATCGGCGCGGCCGGCTCGTCGGGAACCTCTGCGTCCGGCTCCGGCTCGACGGCTGGCGAAGGCGCCCTGCCAGACTGCCCGCGCGGCTCCCGGTTCGGTTTCTACGCCTGGGGAGGCGGGTCGCTGATTCCGACGAATGAAATCGCCGCGGCGCGTCAGGTCTGCGCCGGGTTCGCTCAGGTCGCCGTCGAGTGGGGCCAGATCGAGTTCGCCGAGGGGTACAACGACGCTTACTTTGGCAAACCAGCCGGCTTCGACTCGTCACGCATCGCCCACTATGACTCGAACCTCCTCTCCCTTGTTGAAGCTGGAATGGAGCCGATCCTGTTGATCAGCGGTCCGCCGGCGTGGGCACTCGTGACGCCTGAAACGCAGGGGCCGCTGCTCCCGGACAAGGTCGCGAAATACGCCGACTTCGTCAAGCGGATCGCCCAGCGGTACGCCACGCCACCGTACAACGTGCGCTACATCGTCCTGTGGCCGGAGCCGGACCATCGCGGCACGCTGCCGAGCGGCTGTGCAAATGTTTCGGCGACTCACCGCGCCTGGGGTGACGCTCCAGGCGACTTCGCGGCAATGCTGCGGCAGGTCTACCCGTCGGTCAAGGCGGCCAGACCGAACGTGAGCCTCATCCTGGGTGCCCTGGCGTACGACAACTGGGGCGGCGCCGATCGCCCCACGTTCAATGGCGGCCAGTGCGGCACATTCAATTTCAAGTTTCTCGACGACGTGATCGCCGCCGGCGGAATCGACTACTTTGACGTCTTCGCGTTCAATGCCTACGGCGTTTTCGCGCCGGGGTGGGAACAGAATGCGTCCGGCTATGATACCGTGGCGAAGGCGAACTTCCTAGCCGCCAAGTTCCCGCGCTTGCGCGAGAAGCCGTGGGTAGTGCTTGAGGCGGGCATCTGGAGCACCGGTCCGGAGTTGCCTCAGCGCCTCCCGAACGGCCAGATCGCCTATGTTGCGCCGACCACGACCTGGCAGGCCAGCTACCCGGCCAAACTTTTCGCGCGGGGCGTCGCCAGTGACCTGAAAGCCGTTCTCTGGTATGGCCTGCGCGACGATGAGTACGACGTTGCGCGAGGCATCGCGGACGGTCAGATGCAGCCGAAGCCGGTCATGACGGCGTTTCGGGCCGCGACGCTCAACCTCAGCGGGGTGACGTATCTCGGTGGCCTGCCCGATGGCGCCACGCTATCCGGCACGGCCGAAGGCTACCGATTCCGTCGATCCGACGGTGGCTCGATCGCCGTTGCCTGGGCGATTGGCGACGCCGCCTCGACCGCGCGAGTCACAATCGATCTCGGCACGGGCGGACATCGAGTTCTGGATGTGAACGGCGACCCGATCGCGGGCGTCGCCGCGACCGGGCCAGTCACGCTCGACGTGACGGCGGCGCCGGTGTACGTCCTCTCGTCGTAGGCGCCGCCGGTCGCCGGAGTCGCCTACGCTCCCGAAAACCGCGGCGCAAGTGGCGCCCGAAGTCGCGATGTGAACGTCACGGGCGGAAACGTCGGCGTGGGAGTCGGCGCGGTTGCGCCCTCGATGTAGATTGGCGTGAAGCCAATCGTCGCCTGGACGACACCGGACCCCACGCTCGAGATCGCCACCGACTGTCCGAGCGCGTCCGTGATCGCCACGGCGCTGCCGGTCACGCGGATAGTCGCAGTCTCGCTCGGGCCATAGACCGACCACGCGACGACCATGCGACTGCCGTCTGCCTTCGTGAAGGCGCGCGCCTCGATCCGACCCGATACCGTCGCGACCTCACTTGGCACGCCCGCGTAGGTTGCGCCACTCAGTTTCGATGTCATTCGCCGCATCGCGTCGGCGGCCGGCTTCTCCACCCCAGTCGTCCGCCACCAGCCACGATGGCCATCCGGATCGGTCAGGCTCGACGGAGCCTCGTAGTCGTCGATGAGGTACCAGAAGATGCCCTTGAGATCGGCTGCCAATCCACGTGCGTACAACTGAACGAGATAGGCTGCCTGCTCGTTCTCGCCTGGGATGTATGTGCCAGTTGAGTTATCTGCCTTGACGTAGTAGTGGGTCCCAGGCCCCGAGGCACCGCAGCAACTCCACATACCACCTTCCAAGATGACGAGCGGCTTCGACACGCCGCGATTCGCCATCACGGAGCGAATATGGGCCGCCTTCGCCACGATATCGAATCCGGCACTCGGGTTGTCTCGCTCCCATCCGGTCGAAAAGACGGAGTACGCGTTGAAGGCCAGCCAGTCGAAGTACTCGCCGCCGCTATTTATCAGGACGTTGTCGAGGAAGCGATAGACGAAGCTTCCCCCGGTGTTGAATCCCGGACCATCGGACGTGCGGAAGTTGTCGAACGCAAGCGACCCCATGATCACGGTCGCACCCGGATCGATCGCCTTGATCGCCGGGTAGGTCGCGCGCAGCATTTCGGCAAACTTGACTGGATCGTCACCCCACGCTTCACGACCAGCATACGCCGGGTTAACCGCGGTGTTTCCGAAATCCGGCTCGCCCCACAGTTCCCAGTGCTTGACATTGAAAGTCGGAACCGACCAACGGCGAACCAGGTTCGACACGAACTCGACGTACGACGTTACCTTGCTAGTGAAGAGCGGTCCCCTCGGTCGGCTGGCCGCCCATGTCGGTGCACTGCTGATGAAGACGATCGGCGTCAGCCCGCTCGCCTTGAGGTCAACAAGACGCTGATCGTATTCGGCCAGCTTCTGGGTCCAGACCATGCTCGACGTGCCGTGAAGGTCCGGTACGTTCTCGAGTTGTTCCCACTCGACGTACATGCGAACAGCCTTGACCCCGACGCCGGCGATTCGTCCAGCCTTGCTCGCGTTCTCAGATCCGCCGTACGTGCCGAAATACACGCCGGTCGCCGAACCGACGGCGGACGCGCTCCGTGGCGCCGTCAGCGATGGGATCGCCAAGCCAACCAGGAACAGAACCAGGACAGCCAAAAGCAATGGTCGCAACATCCTCACCCTCCACCCATCAGACCGTCAAACGACTGGACCAACTAAACGTAACGAATAGGGAGTCGGCGCGTCACCCACGGCGCGCCGACAAAAGTCCCTATCGGTTGAGACGAGACGTTGTCAGAATCGGCAGAGTGAGGAATCCGCCGGTCTGCGACTTCGCCGCCGACTTCGGCGCCGGACCGGCCAGACGCTCGAGTCGCACCGCAACCGACTTGAGGGTCCCACCGGCGCGGCCGTCAACGAGGTGATTGATTGGCTGTTCGCGATGGTGGATCGGCACGAAGACCTGACCGGCCAGCAATTCAGACGAGAGCTTGACGCGCATCTCGACGCGCCCGTGCGCAGACTCGATCGCGACGAGATCGCCCGCGCCGATGCCCAGGCGCAAGGCGTCATCGCTGTTCACGCTCGCCTCGACATCGCCCCACATCTTCGTCAACCCGCGCGACCGGCTCGAAATCGCGCCGGTGTTCCAGAGGGCACTGCGACCGGTCACAGCCAGGAATGGATGCTTGTCGGATGTCGCAGTGCCGTCGTCGACGTACGCGGCTGGCGCAAGCCGGGCCCTCCCCGACTCGAAGCCGCGCGTGTAGAACGTCGACGCGCCCGCGTCATCGCGATCCGCAACCGGCCACTGAAGGCCATCGACGCCGAGCCGATCGTGCGACACGCCGCCGTAGATTGGCACCACCCGGCTGATCTCATCCATCACGTCGGAAGGAGTGGAGTAGCCGAACTGCCGATCGCCCCAGGCCGAGTCGACGGCCACCCGGCGACCGATAGCCGCGACGATCTGCCAGTCCGGGCGGCTCTGCCCGACAGGGCGCTGCGCCGCGTTCACTTTCTGGACACGTCGCTCGGTGTTTGTGAACGTGCCGTCCTTCTCCATCGCCGACGCGGCCGGGAGCACGATGCTTGCCAAGGCCGCTGTTTCGGTCGGGAAGATGTCCTGGACAATCAGGAGTTCGAGCTTCGCCAGCGCCGCGCGTACGCGGTCCGTGTTCGGCAGCGATCGCGCCGGATTTGACCCCATCACATAGAGCGCTCGAATCGCACCACTCTCGATGCGATCGATCATGGTGTCGAGATCGGCGCCAGCCGTCGTCGGCAGGTCTGACTGCCACGCCGCGCCGAGCGCCGCGCGGGCGCCAACGTCATCGACGGATCGGTATCCGGGCAAGAGATCGGGCACGCATCCCATATCAACCGCGCCGAGCGTGTTGTTCTGACCCGTCAGTGGCACGATTCCGGCGGCGTGCTTACCGATCTGGCCGGTCGAAACCGCCAGGTTCGCGATTGCCCGAACAGCGTTCTCGCCGTTGGCATACTGCGTGATCCCGGAGGCGTACACAACGACCGACGAGTTCGTGGCCGGCGACTGTCCCGGCCAGACGACCTCGCCCCAGAGCGAACTCGGAATCGGATAGCGCTTGTCAGTCCCGCCCGAGGCGTATAACCGCGCCGCAATCTCGATGTCGGCCTGGGGAACGCCCGTGATCCGCCCGACCTCTGCCAGTGAGAACGGCGCAAGCGATGCGACCAGCGCGTCGAAGCCCTCGGCCCGCGCCTCGATGAAGTCGCGCGCGACCAGACCCTCATCAACGATGACGCGCAACATGCCGTTCAGCAACGCCGCGTCCGTGCCCGGACGCGGGCGCAAATGCAGCGACGCCAGCCGCGACATCTCGGTCGCCCGTGGATCGATCAGGATCATACGCCCGCCGTGACGCGTGACGCGCTTGACCCAGAACGACAGGACCGGGTGGGTCTCGACCGTGTGCGATCCGATGACCATGACACAGCCAGCGTCCTCGATATCGCGCGCCGGTACCGTCGGACCGGCTGATCCGAACGCGGCCATCAAGGCTCGCACGGTCGGCGCGTAGCAGTAGCGCGCGGTCGGATCATCGATGTTGTTCGTGCCGATCGCCGCACGCGCCAACTTCTGGAAGAGGTACGACTCCTCATTGGTGGTCTTGCCCGAGCCGATGAATCCGATCGCGTCTGGACCGTGCGCCTCACGAATCGCCGTCAGGCCGTTGCCGACCGCGTCCAGAGCCTCGTCCCACGTCGCCTCACGCAAGGTGCCGTCGCGGCCGATCTGGGGAACACGCAGTCGGTCCTTGTGCTGCGCGTAGTCGTAGGCGAATTGCCCGCGCACGCAAAGGTTATCGTGATTCGATGCCCCATCCTTGTCCGCCATGACGTTCGCCAGACGGCCCTGAGCGGTGTTGAGGAACATCGAGCACCCAACTCCGCAGTACGTGCAGACCGAAGGCGTCGTCTTCTCCGTCGGCGCGGTGGCGTACTTCGAGTCCGTCTTCATGAGCGCGCCAGTTGGGCAGACGACCGCGCAACGGCCGCAGTAGATGCAGCCGGACTCCGTGAGCGGCTTCTCGAAATCGACCGCGATCGACACATCCATTCCGCGATGCGCCAGACCGAGCGCTGACACCCCGATGACTTCGTCGCACACGCGGACGCAGCGCGCGCAATAGATGCAGTAGTCGGGGTACCGTTCGACGAACGGGTTCGAGCGCTCCGGTTCGCCGATCCGACGAGGGTTGAAGAAGCGTTGCTCGCGCCACTGTATGAAATCGACGACGCGCTGCAGTTCGCAGTTCTTGTTACGCGGGCAGGTCACGCAGCGATCCGTGACGACGTCATCGCGCTGGCAGACCACGAACGGACCGCATCGCTCCATGCGCGGGCAATTGAGACACCGATCCGGATGGTCTGAAAGGAGAACCTCGAGCACGCCGCGTTGATGTTGTCGTGCGAGCGCGCTGTTCGTCTTCACGACCATCCCATCGCGGGCCACGATCGTGCAGGCGGTCTCCAGGCCGTGCATTTTCTCGACTTCCACGAGACACATGCGGCACCCCGCAAAAGGCGTCAGGTCGTGGTAGTCGCAGAGGTGCGGAATGTAGATTCCTGCCTCGATTGCAGCGTGGAGCACCGTCTTCCCGGACGGCGTCGTCACGGTCTGGCCGTCGATCGTCAGAGTGATTGTGCGCACGGCCGGTTTCTCATCCGCCGACGTGTGGAGCGACAGCCGCGGGGGAATCTCGATCGCCATCAGACCTGCCTTACTTAGACGCTGATCTTCAGGATGCGCGCGTCGTCGAGACGCGCCGGGTTCGCGCCGTGGATGAGACGCTCGCACACCCCCGTCGGACAGCGACGATCGAGGATATGGGACTCAAGTTCCTCGCGGAAATGGTCGACCAGACTGACCGCCGGAACCGGCGCCGCCTGACCGAGACCGCACAGGGTCGTTTCGATCATCACCGGTCCGAGCCAGCGAATCGTCTCCAGATCTTCGATCTGCCCTTCGCCACGGGACATGCGCGTGAAGATGTCGGTCAGGCGCGCGGTGCCGAGCCGACAGGTCGTGCATCGTGTGCACGACTCGGTCGAATTGAACTGCATCATGTAGCGTCCGAGATCGACCACGCAGGTCTTGTCGTCGAACACGACCAGACCGCCCGACCCAAGCACCGTACCGGCCGCGGCGCAATCTTCATTCGACATCGCTATGTCAAGTTGGCTCGCTGGCATCGCCGCGCCGGTCGGTCCGGCCGGTTGCGCGAACTTGAAACCGTGCCCGTCGCGCATGCCGCCACAGATGTCGAAAACGATCGTCCGAAGCGTCGTGCCAAACGCGACCTCGATCAGGCCGCCACGTTTGATGTGCCCGCTCGGCGCAAAGAGTTTGGTCCCGGTGCTGCGCTTCGTGCCGATCTTCGCGAACTCCGAACCGCCGATCGACAGGATGATCGGGACGTTCGCGTACGTCTCGACGTTATTCATGTTCGTCGGCTTTGCCCAGACGCCCTTCTCGGCCGAACGAACCAGCTTCGGCCGCGGCATTCCGCGCTTGCCTTCCAGCGAACTCATCATCGCCGAGGACTCACCGACCGCGTAGGAACCGGCGCCAAAGCGCATCTCGAGGTCGAGGGAAAAATCCGTACCCAGAATATTCTTGCCGGCGAGACCGACCTCATACATCTGAGCGATTGCGTGACGTGCCCGCGCCGCCGCCAGAGGATGCTCGCCGCCCACGTACACGTAGCCCTTGTCGACGCCGATCGCGAAACCAGCGATCAGCATCCCTTCGAGCACGAGGTGCGGATCCGACTCGAGGATGCGCCGATCCTTGTAGATCGCCGGCTCACCTTCCTCGGCGTTGCAGAACATGTATTTCGGTCGTGCCGGGCTCTTCCGGGCCGTCTCCCACTTTCGCGCGGTCGGGAATGCCGCGCCGCCGCGACCGACGAGGCCCGATGTGGTCACCTCGGCGAAGATGTCGTCGGGCGACATCGATGTCAGCGCACGCGTGAACTGCGCATACGCGCCGTTGGCGATCGAGTGCTCGATATTGCCTGGATCGACGATACCGTGAAGCCGCATGACGTGCCGCATCTGCGGCCGAATGAACGGCAGGCTGTCAAATGTCGGAATTCCGTCCACGGGCGAATCGGACCGCGCCGCCACCGCCCAATCCTTCCGATGGCGACCCGCCACTATGACACTGTCAAGGAGTTCCGACGCGCGCGCCGCGTGGACATCCGAATAGAGGACGCGCGGACCACCCGGCAACTGGACCTCGACGACCGGCTCGAGATGGCACATCCCCGAGCAGCCGACGGTTTCGAGGGAAATGGTGAGGCCGCGCCGCGATGCCTCGCGCCGAAGCGCGTCGAGCGTGTCTTCCGCGCCCACGGCAATTCCGCAACCGGCGAATTGCACGATGACGCGCGGCGCCGACGACGTCTCGAGCGCACGCCAATTGCCCTCGGCGCGCGACCGCAACGCTTCGAACGCGGCCCGAGGTTCTCCGCTCACGCCTGGCCTCCGTCGGAGTGGTGGACGGCGGCGGACAGCAGCTGGCGGGCGTCGCCGGCGCGCAGTCGCCCCCGTACCCGGTGATTGAATGCCGCGACCGGGGCATGCATGCAGATACCAAGGCAGGCCGAAGTCTTGATGGAGTACCGCATGTCGCGCCGCGTGTCGCCGACACTGATTCCAGTCTCTTCCTCGATCTCGGCCAGCAACCCCGGACCGCCGTCAACTCGGCAGGCCGGACCGGCGCAGACCACGACGTTAACGTCCGCCGGCGGCTCGGTCGAGAGCTCGTGGTAATAGGTGACGACAGCGTACACGGACGGCGGCGTCGTGCGGAGGAAGTCGCTGATGACGCGCACGGTATTCTCGGAAACCCATCCGTATCGCCCCTGAGCCTCGTGCAAGATCGGCAGGATCGCGCCTTCGACATCGTGATAGCGTTCGAGAATCGGCCAGAAGTCGGACCGGATCTGCTCATACGTCGCGGTTCGCCGATCGAATGGCAGAGTCGGGGCCGAATTCGCCACGATAGCCTCCTCAGTTCGCAATCGCGGCGGCGAACGCCGAGAGATCGAGGTGTCGGGCCGCAAGCGCGTGAATGACCTCGACCTTGTCGGCGTGCCGGAATCGCGTCGCCCGCAGAAACGCACTCACTCGATCGAGAGTTTCGACGGCCTCGGCTTCGACACACACGATCGGTACGCCCTCAACCTCGGCGCGCTCCAGCACGACCGGGTCGGGAGTCACGCCGCCGGTCGCGACGATGCACTGGCACGGTGTCCCCAGCGCCGCCAACTGGACATCAATCCGATTTCCGCCGCAGACGACCGCCTTGCGTGTCATTCGATTGAAGTACGGAACGCCACTGACGTGCGACATCGCTCCGACCATGAAGCTCTCGACCGGTGCGCCGAGGCCATCGGCGCCGGCGATAACGTCCGCACCCAGGAACGCCGCCAGTTCGGCCACGGTCGCCGCGCGGAGCGACCTCGTCTCGGGAATGGCGCCGAAAAGCGGGAGGCCACGGTCGGCGAATTGCGCGCGAAGGGCAGCGTTTCCGGCCGCTCCGTTTGGCGCTCCAGTCACGATCGCGCCGACGACACTGGATCGATGGCCATCGACGTGAGTCGCGATGATCTGAGCCGTGCGATCTCCCGCGTACGCCGCGACGACAAGCGCGCGATCCTGGGTCAACGTTTCGCACTCCCGCAAGGGGCGAGTGCCTGCGCCCGACAATCCGATCGCGGACCCAACGAACGTTGCGTCGGACGCGTCCGAGCCGATTCGAACGTAACTGTCGAACAATCTCGGTAGCGCGCGTGCAAGCGCGCACGTGATCGCGGTCTTACCCTCGCCGGCCGTTGGCGAAACGATCGTCAGGCCGCTCATCCGGCGTGCTGCACAATGAGACCAGCGACGTGCACGCGGTCATTCGGTACGACGACTTGATAGGTCGTGAATACGACGCCGCGGAGGCCGAGGTCGAGCGGCCAAACCTGGCACGGCACGCCCTGATCCTCGATGACTTCCTTCCACGCCTCCGCGATGATCAAGTCAGCGGCAAGGCGCAGATGTGTCCACATGGGCGGCTAAGTCGGCAGATCGTAGCACACGACACGGCCCGCGTCCGAGGCGGCACGAAGGCCCGTGATATGATCGGACCGAATGCGGCGGCCTGACGACCGTTCGGAACGTTTCGCTGACGAAACACCAGTGCAGCAGACGCGACCAGCCGAAGAATACGAATTCGATCTTCGTCCGGTCTGGCAGTTCTTTGCTCGACACGGAGTCGCCATCGTGGCAGCAATCGTGGCGGCTCTGATCACCTCATCTGCCTACACCCTGCTTCAACCGGCGAACTATCGAGCAGTCAGCCGTGTCCATGTGACACGGCCAAGGCTGCTAATGGTCCTCGAACCGCGCTTGCAGGCGACCGACGATTTCGAACTCAAGCCGATGTTCACCCAGGCCAGGCATCCCGCAGTCGAGAACGCCGTACAGGCCAAACTCGGTCATCTCCTGAACACGGCCGAGGTTCAGCCCGGCAATCTGGTTCAACGCATCCGCATCCAGTCCGATCGGGACGACAACGGGTTGATGGAGATCGTCTTCTCCGATCAGGATCGGCGTCGCGCCAGCGCAATTGCTAACGCGTGGGCGGACGCATACGTCCTCCACGCCCAGGCGACGCTGAATCCTTCCGCGATTGCGCAGAAATTGGTCGACGGGCAGATGCGCGAGGCGAAGACTGAGTTAGAGCGTCGAGAAGCGTCGTTACGAGCGTTCGAAGCCGGGACCGGGCTCGGCCTGCCAATCCGCGTCGATGACGCGACCCGGATCGAGCTTTCGGCCATAGTCGGCCAGGCCGGCTCGACAACTCAGATGGCGTCGTCATCGACCGTTGCGCGGCTCGGAACGCGCGGCCAGGACATCGTTGGGCGATCCAACGCGCTCACATCACTGCGCGCGGATCTCGATCGATTGCGGATACTCAAGGAGCAGACTCGCCGCCTTCAGAATCAGAACCTGCCGCCTTCGGCGATTCAACTCGATCTCGAGCGATTCGGCGTCGCCGCGAATCAACCGATCGGCGCGGTCGTGGTCGCCATCGAGGCCAAGGAACTTGCGATGCTATCGACGATCGACGGCGCCGCTCGTGAATTGCGAGGACTCGAAACCGGACTCATCGGCGACATGAATCAGCATTCTCAGCTCGAGCGCGATCGCGATATTGCCCGCGACGCGTACGTCGTTCTCGCGAAGAAGGCCGAGGAGAACAAGATCGGACTCGCGAGCGAATGGCCAGTCGTGCGCCTGTTCAGTTATGCGCCCGAGCTGGCGCCCGTCGACCCCCCACCGTGGACGATCACTCTCGCGATCGCGGGCTCGACCGGGCTCATCGTCGGCGTTGCCCTCGGCCTCGGCATTGACTTGTCGAAGCGGCGCCGCGCCATGATCGCGGCCTGACGGCCCCACCCGGCACTTGATGCGGATCGCCACGATCGTGGGCGCGCGCCCGCAATTCATCAAGGCGTGGGCAGTTTCACGACATCTCTGTTCGCGGGCAGAAGAGATCCTCATCCACACCGGGCAGCACTACGACGAGCGCATGTCGGCGATCTTCTTCGAGGAACTCGGAATGGCGCCGCCGGACGTCAATCTGAGGATCGGATCGGGCGCGCACGGCGAGCAGACCGGTCGCATGCTCGCCGCGATTGAAACCACTCTCATTGAACGGCGTCCGGATTGCGTCCTGATCTACGGTGACACGAACTCCACGCTGGCCGGTGCGCTCGCGGCGGCAAAACTCAAGATTCCGGTCGCACACGTCGAGGCCGGCCTTCGATCGTTCAACCGACGCATGCCCGAGGAGATAAATCGGATCCTGGCCGACCGGCTCTCCGAGACGCTCTTCTGCCCGACTGACACCGCTCAGAGAAACTTGTCCGCCGAGGGCATTGCCGATGGCGTCCATGTCGTCGGCGACGTGATGCACGACGCATTGCTGGCCGGGCAGGAACGTGCGCGGGCGCTCGGCATCACGGCGCGTCCGGGAGTGGTCGCCGAAGGACCGTATATCCTCGCAACCATTCATCGGGCTGAGAACACGGATGATCCGGAGCGGCTTGCGGGAATCGTTGAAGCATTTCTGCGCGTCGAATGCGCGGTTGTTTGGCCGGTGCATCCCCGGACTCGCAATCGCATCGCCGGCGCGACCGAGCGTCGGATCGCCGAAGCCGGCAACGTTCGGCTCATCGAGCCATTCAGCTATCTCGAGATGGTGGCCGCGGAATCGGGTGCGCAGGCAATCGTGACCGACTCGGGCGGCGTGCAGAAGGAAGCCTATATTCTCGGCGTGCCGTGCGTGACCGTTCGTGACGAGACCGAGTGGGTGGAGACCGTCGCGACGGGTTGGAACACCGTCGTCGGAGCTGATTCCGAGCGTATCCTCGCGGCTCTTTCGGCGCCGCCACGACCGAGCGCCCGGCCGAATCTGTTCGGTGACGGCCACGCCGCGGAACGAATTGCGACGATCCTCGTTGAGGGGAAGGCGTGATCGATCCCCAGGCCACCGTCGACCCGACTGCGCGCGTCCACCCCACGGCCGATGTCGAGGCGGGGGCGTTCATCGGCGCGGCGACGCGCGTCTGGCACAACTGCCAGATTCGTCCTGGCGCGCGAGTCGGATCGCGATGTGTCATCGGCAAGAACGCGTACATCGGTTCCAACGTCCCGATCGGTGACAACTGCAAGATTCAGAACAACGCCCTCGTGTACGACGGCGCGGAGCTCGCCGACGGCGTCTTCATCGGTCCGGCCGCGATCATCACCAACGACCACTTCCCGCGAGCGGTGAATCCTGACGGGACGGCCCAGACGGCTGACGACTGGCACATCAGCCCGGTACGCATCGGAACCGGCGCCTCCATCGGAGCTGGCTCCATCCTGATCGCGGGCATCACGGTGGGCGCCTGGGCGATGGTCGGCGCTGGCGCGGTCGTGACACGCGACGTACCAGCTCACGGTCTGGTGATAGGCACGCCGGCGCGCCTGGTGGGCTACGCCTGTCAGTGCGGGCGGCGCCTCACGCCGTCGTCGCCACCGGGACGGTACGTGTGCACGGCGTGCGGCAATTCAGTCACCATTGAGGCACACCCACTGTGACCATCCGAACTGCCAGCACGATTTCTCTCTCACGACCGCTGATCGGCGAACGCGAAAAGGCGGCCGTGATTCGCGTGCTCGAGAGCGGCCATCTTGCCCAGGGTGAGGTCGTCGCCGAGTTCGAGCGAAGGTTCGCCGCGTTGCACGGCACGCGGTACTGCGTCGCGACATCGTCCGGGACGACCGCGCTTCACCTTGCGCTGCTCGCGCAGGGAATCGGTCCGGGCGACGAGGTCATCACGTCGCCGTTCAGTTTCATCGCATCCGCCAACGCGATCCTCTTTTGCGGCGCGACCCCGGTATTCGCCGACATCGTGCCGGCGACATTCAATCTCGACCCGGATCAAACTCGACGCGCAATCACGCCGCGCACCCGGGCGATCATGCCAGTACACCTATTCGGTCAGCCGGCCGATTTGGATTCATTCGAATCGATTGCGCGCGAGTACGGGCTGTCGATGGTCGAGGACGCATGCCAGGCGCATTGCGCGCGATGGAACGGTCGCCCGGTCGGCTCTTTCGGCGTGGGATGCTTCTCCTTCTACCCGACGAAGAACATCACGACGGCCGAGGGTGGCGCGATCACGACGAACGATGACGATCTGGCGGATCGGCTGCGCCTCCTCCGCAACCACGGGATGCGCCGACGCTACTATCACGAGATTCTCGGATACAACTTTCGACTCACCGATGTCCAGGCGGCGATCGGCCTCGCGCAAATCGACAGTCTCCCCGAATGGACCAATGTCCGTCGTGCCAACGCCGCCGAGTACGATTGCCGCTTGACCAGCGTCGTGACGCCGTGGGTCGACCGCCGCGCCGAACACGTGTATCACCAGTACACGGTACGGATCCGACGGGACCGAGGGGCCGCAATCGAAATGCTGACGCAGCGTGGGATCGGCACCTCGATCTACTACCCGATCCCGATTCACGAGCAGGCTGTATACACCGATCGAGGGTTGACTGGCTCGTTCCCCGAGGCGGAGCGAGCCGCTCGCGAAGTGCTCTCGATCCCGATTCGACCGGACCTAACCACGCAGGAACGAGAGCGCGTCATCGACGCGGTGAACGAGCTTGTCTGAAACGCGGCGCGGGTTGCGCGTCGCGGTGATCGGCGGCGGCTCGATGGGATTCAACCACGCTCGCGTCTACGCGGAGATGGACAACGTCGAACTGGTCGGGGTGGCCGATCCGGAACCCTCGGTTCGTGCCCGCATCACCCGACGCCTGAGAGTCCCGACCTTCGAATCCTACGCCCACATGTTTGCCGAAACGGCCCCGAACGCTGTGAGTGTCGTGGTCCCAACGACCCTGCACCACGCGGTCGCGGCGGATGTGATTGACGCTGGCTGCCACGTGCTAGTTGAGAAGCCGATCGCGTCAACGGAGGACGAGGGCGCCGATTTGATCGTTCGCGCGGCCGATCGTGGCGTCGCCTTCTCGGTCGGACACGTCGAGCGCTTCAACCCGGCCGTGCGCGAACTGAAGGCGCGACTGAACGCGGGCGAGCTCGGGCAGATCTACCAGGTCCACGCCCGCCGCCTCGGACCGTTTCCGGCGCGCGTGCGCGATGTCGGGGTCGTCATCGATCTCGCGACGCACGACGTCGACGTGATGCGGTTTCTCCTCGACAGCGATGTCATTCGTGTGTATGGCGAGATTGCGCGTCGACTGCACACTGAGCACGAGGATCTCCTCTCAGGGCTGCTTCGTTTCAGGAACGGCGCAATCGGCGTGCTGGATGTGAACTGGCTGACGCCGACGAAGATTCGCGAAGTCACCGTTACCGGCGAACGCGGGATGTTCGTCGTCAACTATCTGACGCAAGACCTCACGTTCTTCAAGAATGATTGGGCACACCAGACCTGGCACGCCGGCGACGAGCGGCAGACGGTTAGCGAAGGTGACATAGTCAAGATTCGTGTCGATCGCCAGGAGGCGCTGGCTGCCGAGTTGGCCGCGTTCGTTCGCGCGGCGCTGGGTGAGTCGCCGCTCGAAGTGACCGGCTACGACGGGCTGGAAGCACTCCGAATCGCGTCAGCGTTGGTGCGATCCGGCATCGAGCATCGCCACGTCGTTCTGTCCGACGATGAAGTGATCGCGAGTGTCTGACCATTCATTCACCTCGAACTCCCGCGTTGCCGTCGTTGGCCTGGGCAAGATCGGACTGCCATTGGCGGCTCAATATGCATCACGCGGGTTGACCGTGATCGGAGCAGACACCGATCCAGCGGTTGTCAACACGGTCAATCGGGGACTGTCTCACGTCGGCGGCGAACCAGGTCTCGACGATCTGGTCCGCGACGCGGTCACGGCTGGTCGTCTCCGCGCGACCGTGGATACGACGGCCGCGACGCGCGACGCCGACGTCATCGTCGTCATCGTGCCGGTCAAGGTTTATGAGGACGGACGCGTCGACTTTTCGTCGATCGACCACGTGACAGCCGAGGTTGGTCGCGGCCTACGCCCGGGCGTTCTCGTCATCTACGAGACGACTTTGCCAGTCGGAACAACCCGGAACCGCCTTGCGCGAGAACTCGCGGAAGCCTCGGGCCTCGCCGCCGGACGCGACTTCGCGGTCGCGTTCAGCCCGGAACGCGTCTACTCGGGCCGCGTCTTTCGCGACCTGCGGCGGTATCCCAAGATCGTCGGCGGGATCGACGCCGCCAGCGGATGTGCCGCCGAGGCTTTCTATCGGGTTGCGCTCGAGTTCGACGCCGAGCTACCCGAACCGCGCGTCTGGGTCGTCGGCACTGTTGAGGCAGCCGAGTTCACCAAGCTCGTCGAAACGACCTACCGTGACGTGAACATCGCGCTGGCGAATCAGTTTGCCCGGTTCGCCGACGCCTGGCAGATCGATGTCGATGAGGTCGTCTCGGCCGCGAACAGTCAGCCGTTCTCTCACGTCCACCGTCCGGGAGTCGGCGTCGGTGGACACTGCATCCCCGTCTACCCGCTCTTCCTGCTGAACGACGACCGGGCTGGTGAATCGCAATCGCTTGCTCGGATGGCGCGGCTCGAAAACGACGATATGGCCGACTACGGTGTCCAGCGCATTGACCGCGCGCTCGGCGGACTCGCCGGCCAAAGTGTTCTCATACTCGGATACAGCTACCGGGAAAACGTGCGCGAGGATTATCTGAGCACCACCAAGCGGCTCGTGCCGGCGTTGTCCGAGCGTGGCGCGCGCGTCTTGGTGCACGACCCGCACTACTCGGCGGCGGAACTGATCGAACGTGGTGTCGCGCCGTACGACCTGACACGGCCGGAACCCGTCGACGGAATCGTCCTACAAGCGCTGCATCGTGAGTACCGCGACCTCGACTTTCGGATGTTCCCGCGCTGCCGAGTTGTGCTGGACGGTCGCAACGCGATCGACCCTGCCACCGTTGAATCGGCCGGCCTCGCGTACATTGGAATCGGGCGTGGCAACGGGTCAAACCATCCTAGGCTTCGCGGTTCGCTCTGATGTGCGGCATCGCCGGCCGCTTCTCGTTCGATGGCTCGCCGATGGCGCCAGACCTGATGCACCGAATGATCGACACAATTCGCCATCGTGGTCCGGATGGCGATGGATTCCGTTCCGACGGCCGGCAAGCGCTCGGACACGCCCGACTGGCGATCATCGATCTCTCCGACGACGGGCTCCAGCCGATGCCCGACGAGAGTGGAACGCTCTGGCTGGTGTTCAACGGCGAGATTTACAACTACCGCGAGCTCACACGAGAGTTGACCGCGCGCGGACACGTGTTTCGCTCGCGCACTGATTCGGAAGTTCTCCTCCACGCCTATCAAGAGTGGGGCGATGATTGCCTCGATCGCCTTCGGGGGATGTGGGCGTTCGCGCTCTGGGACACCCGAGCGGAGACGATGTTTTGCGCGCGCGACCGCTTTGGCATCAAGCCCTTCTACTACGCGCTCAATGGCTGCGAGATTCTCTTCGCGTCCGAGATCAAGGCGATCGCCGGTGTCCGGCCGGATCTCCGCGTTCCAAATCAGCGCTGGCTTCTGAATCTGGTCGTGCGCGGTCGGCACGATGACTCGACCGAGACGGCTTTCGCCGGCGTGCGACAGCTCGGCGCCGGCGAGTGGATGCGGATCGATCGATCCGGAGTCCGGATCGCGCGCTATTGGGACGCCCGATCGTCCACGTCGACCGAATCGCATTCGGCGGCCAACCTTCGCCAACGACTTGACGAGAGCGTTCGCCTCCACCTCCGAAGCGACGTTCCGGTCGGGACGTGTCTCAGCGGTGGAATCGATTCGAGCGCGATCGCCTGCCTTCTCACACGAGAGCGCGGCACGCTTGGATCGGCTAAGGCGATCTCCACGTTCTCGGCGGTCTACCGCGATCGTATCGCCGACGAATCGGCGTTCATCGACTCCGTGAATTCGCACATCGGTGCGCGATCGTTCCGGGTCGAACCGCGTGGCGAGGACCTGCCAGACATTCTGCCACGAATCACCTGGTTTCAGGACGAACCGTCATCCGGTCCCGGTCTGTACCCGCAGTGGCACGTGATGCGGCTGGCGCACGGCCACGTCAAAGTCCTGCTCGATGGCCAGGGGGCCGACGAGATACTGGCGGGCTACCACGACTACGTTCCTCGTTTTCTGGCCGGACTCGTCGCGCATCCGACCCCTTGGCGAGTGTGGCAGTTCGCCCGCGAAGTCGGACCGCTCTGGCGCACGCTCGGCCACTCCCCGATCCCGGGAGTCGCGCGGCATCTCCTTCCCGAAGAATTCGGGCGATGTCGGCAGCGCCAGTTGGGAACTGAGAGCTGGAGCGTGTTGATGCCCGATGCCCGCGCGGCCGCGATGATCTCGGTCGAACGGGCGGACAGTGCCGCGTCTCGCACGCATCTCGGTTCGACGCTCATCGACGCGCTGACGCGCGAAACTCTGCCCGCCCTCTTGCACTACGAGGACCGCAACTCGATGGCCTTCTCGATCGAGGCACGGGTGCCGTTCCTCGATCACCGACTCGTCGAGTACTGCCTGACCATGCCCGATGATGCCCGCATTCGGCATGGCCTCACCAAATGGGCGTTGCGCCAGGCCGTCGCCGACGTTCTACCGCCGGATGTTCTCGCCCGGCGCGACAAGAAAGGTTATCCGACGCCGAGCGCCCATTGGTTTCGCACGACGGTCCGGGATTGGACGCGCGACGTGTTGTGCGATCCCAAGACGCGCGCGCGGGGGCTCTTCGACAACGCTGCGATCGAAGCCAAGTTGGCGCAGCATCAGTCCGGGAAGAGCGATCACTCGTGGCAAATCTGGCGCTGGCTCACGATCGAACTCTGGCACCGCCATTTCATCGACAGCTTCTTGCCGTTGAGCGCGTCGGGTTGACCGTGAACGCCGGACAACGGCGTGATAGGCACGTCTCGGTTCTGTTCGTCACACCGTGGTACCCGACCGCGACCGACCCAGCCGGCGGCGCATTCTGTCGCGACGCATTTGAGGCAGTGCGGGCGCAGGGTCACGCCGCGCACGTTCTCCACGTCGCGCCGACCGCTGGATCCGGATCGTCGGCCCACCGGCGAGCGCGTTACCCATCCACCTCGCGCGGCGCGCTACTCATCGGCATCGCCGCTGGCGCGCTGGCAACGCTTCGGGCAATACGGGAATGGCGGCCAGACGTCGTTCACGCGCACGTGTCGCTACCCCTCGCGCCGGGTGCTCTGATCGCGGCGCGGGCCTTCGGGGTGCCGATCGTGCTAACCGAGCACACTGGGCCATTCGAGAGCTTGCTCGGCAATCGCGCGCGGGCAATGGTCGTCGATGCCACCTTGCGTCGGATGGATGCTATTTGCGTCGTCAGCCGCTTCCTGGCAGCGAGTGTCGAGCGCCGCGTCCGCCGTCGAATCGACATCGTGCCGAATCCAGTCGACACCCGCCTGTTCCGCCGAGCAATGCGTGCCGCGCCACGTCAGGATCGCCTCCTCTTTGTCGGTCGACTTGCGCCGGAGAAGCGCGTCGACCTGATGCTCGAAGCGATCGCGCGACTGAGCGGTCGGTTACCACGATTATCGTTGCGGGTGATTGGCGCCGGCTCCGAGGAAGCCTCTCTGATCCGACTCGCGCGCACGCTTGGAATCGCGGACCGCGTCGAGTTCTCGGGCGCAATGCCTCGCGAGCGCGTGCCCGAAGGTATGGCGGCCGCGGACTTGCTGGTACTACCGAGCGATGTCGAGACGTTCGGCTCAGTGCTCGTCGAAGCGCTCGCGGCCGGACGACCGGTGCTTGCGACGCGAAGCGGCGGACCGATCGACATCGTCGAACCATCCGTTGGCGGGCTCGTTTCCGGCGGCGACGCGGCCGAACTTGCCGAAGCGATCGTCGCCCAACTGGATCGCCCCTGGGACGAGCGCGCGCTGAGCGACTACGCGGAACGATGGAGCCTTGACGCGTACGCCGAGCGACAGGTCGCGATCTACCGCCGCCTGTTGGACGGCTGATGCTGCGCAACCTTGTCGAGACGTCCGGCGCGCATCTCGGCGTTTTCCTGATCGGCATCGTGAGCTCGATCGCCCTCGCTCGTACGCTCGGGCCGACCGTGGTCGGCGAATACGCGCTCGTGATCGCCACCTACACCACGATCGTGAACATCGTCTCGCTCGGCGTCACCGTCAGCAGTGGAACTCAGGCCGCGAACAACCCGAGCCTGCTTCGTCCGCTCATCACCCACGCGCTCGGATTCGCGATCGTCATCGGATTCGTTCCGCTTGTGGCGTACATCGCCGCCCGGCCGTGGATCGACGCGACGCTATTTCCCCACGCACCGGCGGGGCTGCTACTCTTGGGGCTGCTGATCGTCCCGTGCGCCTTGTTTTCGAACTACTGGGGCGCGACGATGATCGGAATCAACGACATCGCGATCGTCAATCGGCTCAACCTGATCGCGTCGGCGGTGTCAGCGCTGGCGCAGGCGTTGGTGGTCGTCTTCGCACGGCCGGACGCCTACGGCGTCATCGGCACGAGCCTCGTAAGCGCGGTCGCCACGAACGCAGCGATGCTCGCTATCGTCGCGCGGCGCCACGGCTGGCGTCCCGAACTCGACCGCCGGACGGCCGCTGAGTCAATCTCCTTCGGGTTTCGAAGCCACCTCGGCAACATCGCGCATTATCTCTTCCTTCGCCTTGACTACTATGTCGTCGATCACCTTGGCGGCCCGACCGCTCTCGGAACGTATTCTCTGGCCGTCTCACTCGCCGAGCGCATTTGGATGGCCGTGAATCCGGTGTATTCGGTCGTCTTCTCTCGCATCGCGTCGAGTGATCCCGACGAAGCGCAGGCGCTGACCGAGCGGCTGACGCGCCTGGCCTGCATCGCCTTGGCCGCGATCGCGATCGTGTTCGCGCTGGTGGCGTCATTCGCGCTGCCAATGGTCTATGGGGATCGCTTCGCACCATCGATTGGGCCGCTCGTCTGGCTCTTGCCGGGAATGGTCGCGTACGGCGGTTCGTGGTTCCTCAGCCTATACCTGATCTCAAATGCGCGTCGACCAGAGGTAACGACAATAATCGCGTGGGGGGGACTCGTGCTGAGCGTGCCACTCTACGTCGGCTTGACCTGGACGCTGGGCACAAGCGGCGCCGCGATCGCCTCAACCGCAACGTACACCGTAATTCTTGCGGCCACCCTCGCTGCTTACGCCCACGCCACCGGCAAATCGAGACGGGTTCTCCTCCCGAATCGAGACGATCTCCGTCTCATCACCTCCAGCGCCGCTCGCATCGCGACGCGGCTGGGATACAGCCGGTGATGCGTGTCACGGTTCTCGGCGGTAACGGGATGCTCGGTCACAAGTTCCTTCAGGTGTTCCGTGAGCGGTTTGAGACTTCGACCACCGTGCGTCGCGGGAATACCGATCTGCCGCCCGAGCTCACATCCGGCGTCAGGGTCGTCGAGATCGCCGACGTAAACGACGCCGAAGACCTCGTCGTGGCCCTCGCGGCGACGCGTCCGGATGTCGTGGTGAACGCGGTCGGGATCGTGAAGCAGTCGACGATCGCCACCGACGCGTCCGCGACGATCGCGACCAACGGGATACTGCCCCATCGGCTCGCCCGCCTCGGCGCCGCGCTCGGCTTCCGGCTCATTCACATCAGCACCGACTGTGTGTTTTCCGGACGACGCGGCGGCTATTCGGAAGACGACCTTCCCGACGCGCCGGACCTCTACGGCCGGTCGAAGATGATTGGCGAAATCGCCGACGATCGGGCGTTGACACTGAGGACATCGATCATCGGGCGTGAGTTGCGCGCGATGCGCGGCCTCGTCGAGTGGTTTCTCAGCAACGAGGGCGGGCGCGCGCGTGGTTTCAGCCGAGCGATCTACACCGGCCTACCAACGGTCACCTTGGCGGTGATCGTCGCCGAGCTGATCGAACGGCATCCGCGACTGACCGGCCTGTACAACGTCGCATCGGCGCCGATCGACAAATGCAGTCTGCTTCACCTCGTAAATCGCGCTTTCGGCGTGAGGATCGAGATCGAGCCGTACGATGGCTTCGTGAAAGACATGTCGCTCGACGGTCGCCGATTCGCCGCGGCCACCGGCATCGTGATCGATCCGTGGCCGGCGCTCGTGGATACGATGGCGTCGGACGCGAGGCATTACCGTCGATGGAGGGGCGCCAGTGCCACTGACTGATCGGCGCGTGTTGATTACCGGTGGCACTGGTTCACTCGGTCGGGCCCTCACACGGCGCGTTCTTCGGGGAGACGTGGGACGACCGAGCCGTCTCACGATTTTCTCGCGCGACGAGGCGAAGCAGCATGCGATGCGTCAGGAGTACCTCGGCAGCCCGGCCGCGGCCGACGACGCCGTGTATCGCGATTCCCGCGAGCGCTTGACGTTTCGCATCGGCGACGTTCGAGACGCACGGGCGCTGACCGCCGCGACGCGCGATGTCGACGTCGTGATCCACGCCGCCGCCCTGAAACAGGTGCCGTCGTGCGAGTACTTTCCGTCCGAGGCGATCAACACGAATGTGTTCGGTGCGATGAACCTCGTCGCCGCGCTCGCCCAGTCCCGGGTCGAAACGGTCATCGGCATCTCGACCGACAAGGCATGCAAGCCCATCAACGTGATGGGCATGACCAAGGCGCTCCAAGAGCGCATCCTGATCCAGTCGAACCTCGATTTACCTACGACGCGGATCATGTGCGTCCGTTACGGCAACGTAATCGCCTCTCGCGGATCGGTCGTGCCGCTCTTCGCCGATCAGATCGCGCGTGGTGGGCCGGTGACGGTGACCGTTGCGGAAATGACGCGATTTCTCCTGACGCTCGATCAGGCGGTCGATACGGTCTTCGCCGCGTTGCGGAGCGGCCAACCGGGTGAGACGTACATTCCGCGCGCGCCATCGGCTCGTGTCGTCGATCTCGCGGCGGCGATGATCGATGGTCGTCCCATCGAGATCGCCTTCACCGGGATTCGACCCGGCGAGAAGTTACACGAAATCATGGTCTCGGAAGAGGAGCAGTTCCGAACCGCATCGCGCGATGGGTATTACGTGATTC
This sequence comes from Chloroflexota bacterium, assembly GCA_004297775.1. Classification (GTDB taxonomy): domain Bacteria; phylum Chloroflexota; class UBA6077; order FW602-bin22; family FW602-bin22; genus FW602-bin22. The sequence goes on from SCUE01000007.1 coordinate 336,222, forward strand.
GACCCGTCCTCCCGGAGCTGCGACCGCTGTCGGACTCACCGAAGTCTGACTTGAAGGACGAATACTCATCGGCCGATGTCACGCTCGACGTCGCGGGGCTGCGAGACCTGCTCGCGTCGAGCGAACTCGACCTCGCGACGGCCGCGATCGCGTGAAAGTCTTAACGATTCTCGGGACTCGACCCGAAATCATCCGTCTGAGTCGGATCATCCCGGTTCTCGATCGTCACGCCGATCACGTGGTCGTCCATACCGGACAGAACTACGACCCGACGTTGAGCGACATCTTCTTCGAGCAACTGACGGTCCGGGCGCCAGATCGATACCTCGGAGTGTCGGGCGGCGGCTTCGCGAATCAAGCCGCCGAAATCATCGCGCGGGTCGATGGTGAGATCGAACGGGCATCGCCGGATCGAATCGTCATCCTTGGCGACACGAATAGCGGACTAGCCGCGATCGCGGCGGCACGGCGCGGCATACCCGTCTATCACCTCGAGGCTGGGAACCGATGCTACGACGATCGCGTGCCCGAAGAGGTCAATCGCCGCATCATCGACCACTGCTCGGCCGTGCTTATGCCATACACCCACCGGAGCAAGGAGAACCTTCTCCGTGAGGGCATCGAGGCCGAGCGGATCTTCGTCACCGGCAATCCAATCGGCGAGGTCTTGGCCGAGAACGAGTCGCGAATCGCGGCAAGCACGGCGCTCGCCGATCTGAGTCTCGACCCGGGCGGCTACTTCCTCGTGACACTGCATCGCGCCGAGAACGTCGACGAGCCGGCACGACTGACCGAGATCCTGGCTGGACTCGACGCGATCAGCCGTGAACATGGCCGCCCAGTCATCGTGAGCCTGCATCCGCGCACGGCCGATCGCATTTCGCGCGGCGGGATCACGGTTGACTCTGACCGGATTCGGCTACTCCGTCCATTTGGCTTCTTCGATTTCGTGGCCTTGGAGCGATCCGCCTTCTGCGTCATCACCGATAGCGGAACCGTCCAGGAGGAATGCGCGATTCTGCGCGTCCCAAACGTGACGATCCGGGATGTCACCGAGCGGCCCGAGACGATCGAGGCTGGCAGCAATATGTTGGCCGGCGCCAATTCGGACGACCTTCGACGAGCGGTCGGACTGGTCATTGCGTTGACGCGCGACTGGCCGCTCCCGCTTGAGTACACGTTGACAAAGGTTTCCATGACGATCGCGAAAATCGTTCTCGGCTTTCGCTGGGATCCCAAACGGGCGCGACGCTGACACGCGCGTCGATCCTGATTCCCGTTTTCAATCAGGAACGCTATGTCCGCGAATGCGTCGACAGCGCCCTCGCCCAGACCGCCGCGGATTGCGAGGTGATCGTCGTCGATGATGGCTCAACCGACGGAACTCCGGCGATCCTGCAGGCGTATGGCGATTGCATTCAGCGCGTTCGACAACAGAACCAGGGTGTGGCGCCGGCTCTCAACCATGGCCTGAGTCAGGCCAAAGGTGCGTACGTCGCGTGGCTCAGTTCGGACGATCTCTTTCTTCCTGAGAAGATCGAGCGTCAGGCACAGTTTCTCGATGAGAATCAGGCGTTCGACCTCGTCTACACGGACTTCTACGAGATCGACGGCGACGGCACGGTCATCCGCGACGTCCGATCGCCGTGGTACGCAAATCAAGCTGAGTTCACGCGCGCACTGCTGCGGAATAACTTCGTCAATGGCTCGTCGATCCTGGCGCGGCGCGAGGCACTTGAACGCGTGGGCGGATTCGATACTGGCTTGCGCTTTCAGTCCGACGGCACGACCTGGTTTCGCATGCTCGCGCACGGCGCCTTCGGCCACCTGCCGCTACCGCTCGTGAAATACCGTTGGCACGCCGGCAACGCAAGTCACCGCCAGTCGGCGCGCCTACGCCGCGACATGGGCGCCTACTACGACCAGGCACTGGCGATTAACCCGATCGAGCGGCTCTTCCGCGATCGCCTGGAGCGACGCGGATGGCGGGCCGAAGCCGAGCGAGACATCGGCGACATCCTGGCCTATCGACAGCTCTATGGTCGGGCCGCGCAGCGGTACCTGCGATCGTTGGCGCTTGAACCCGCGTCGGTTCGGACAACGAGATCCCTTGCCGCATGTGCATTACGCGCCGCGCGCCAATTGATGCGCGCCGCGTGATGCCTCGCCCGATCCTCTGCCTGAGTCGATCCATCTGGGATGATGAGCGAACAACGCCTCGCAACCGCTACCAGATCCTTTCACGGCTGGCACGGCGGCGCCACGTCACATTCGTCGAGCGTCCATTCGAGTGCGCTACCCTGGCGCATCCAAGCCGGGCCAAGCTCGCTGCGCTCACGATCGCCCTCGGACGACCGCGACGGCATCCCGAAGGCGTTATGACCGTACGGCCTCTGGCATGGTTACAGCGCGACGGCGACGATCGAGCCTGGTGGCTGAACGATCGGCTTTATCGCCCGTGGCTCAGGCACGCTCGCGCGCTGGCGGGAGACGATCCGATCGTCTGGATTTACGATGCCCGACTGATTCGCTGCATCGACGAGTCCGACAATGCGACGGTCGTCTATCACTGCACCGAAGACTACGGCGGCATCGCCCGCGCGGGCTTGGGCGATCGCGCCGGCGCCTGGATGGAACAATGTGAGATCGCCCTGGCGCGCCAGGCGGACTGGGTGTTCGCGGTCTCGGATGGAATCGCCGAGAAACTGCGCCCACACAGCCGAGCGATCCAGGTCATTCGGAACGCGGTCGATCTCGACATCTTTCGTGCGCCGGCGCCCGAAACACCGGTTACGCGCGAACTCGACGCATTGCCGCGACCAATCCTGACGTACGTCGGCGAAATCGGATTCAAGATCGACTTCGATCTCATCGGTCTGCTGGCGGACCGATTCGCGGCCGGATCGCTCGTGCTCATCGGTCCGGTCGACCGCGGGGCGACGGCTCGCCTCGATGCGCTTCGCGCCAAACCGAACGTCCACGTTCTTGGGCACCGACCGGTCAACGAATTGCCGGGACTGATCGACCGTGCCGACGTGTGCCTGATGCCGTTCATCACCGATAATTGGTTCTCGGCCGCCGCCCAACCCCTCAAGACGTTCGAGTACTTAGCGAGAGGAAAGCCGATCGTGGCGTCGTGGATGCCGAATTTGGCCACGATCGACGCGGATATCGCGATCTGCCGCGGGCACGCCGAGTTCCTGGAACGGTGCGAGGCGCTCCTTCGTATGAATAGCCCAATGGCGTCGCGACGGCGAATCGCCGCGGCCGAGGAAAACGGGTGGGACGAGCGCGTCGCCGCGATCGAGTCCGTCCTCGAAGAACTCGACCAACGCCGTGGTAGGATCGCCTAACGTGTACCGAGGCAAGTCTGTCGCGGTCGTGGTGCCGGCCTTCAACGAAGAAACGCAAATTGCCCAAGTCCTTGGGACGATGCCCGCGTTCGTCGATGAGATCATCGTCATCGACGACTGCAGCCGGGATCGGACCGCCGAGATCGTCGAATCCTGGCATGCGGGCTCGGATCGTCGCGTCACACTCTTCCGACACCGCGAGCGGAGTGGCGTTGGCGGCGCGATTGCGACCGGATATCGGCAGGCACTGGACTGTGGCTCGGACATCGTCGCCGTGATGGCTGGCGACGGACAGATGCCGCCCGAGGAGCTTCCGACAATCCTCGATCCGATCGTCGAGGAACGGGCCGACTACGCGAAGGGCAATCGGCTCTTCTCCGGCGAGGCCTGGCGCCAGACGCCCCGTCCGCGCTATCTCGGCAATGCGGTGCTCTCCCTGCTGACGAAGATCGCTTCGGGCTACTGGCACGTCGCCGATTCACAGTCGGGCTACACCGCGATCGCGCGTCGAACGCTTGCCGAGCTAGACCTCAACGCGATCTATCCGCGCTACGGTGTGCCGAACGATCTCCTGATCAAGTTGAACGTCATTGGCGCGCGCGTCGCGGATGTCCCAATCCGGGCGATCTATGGCATCGGTGAGCGATCGAAGATGCGCATCTGGTCGGTGACGCCGACGATCGCTCTCCTCCTGTTTCGCGGGTTCCTCTGGCGGCTCTTTCACCGGTATGTCATTCGTGACTTCCACCCGCTGGTGTTCTTCTACGCAATCGGCGCCCTGTTGGTGACGGTCGGCGTCGGACTCGGCTCGCTCGAGACATTCCTGAAGATCACCACCGGAAACATCGCGATCGCGACGGTCGTTCTGGTAGCGCTACTTATCATCTCGGGCGGACAGATGCTTCTCTTCGCGATGTGGTTCGACATGGAATACAACCGCGACCTGCGCGCGCGGTGATCGCTCTGGAATCGGAACCGTCGGCGGCACCGGTCGTTCCTGCCACGACGCGGATTCGCGTCGGGCGCAGTGGCGACCTCGAACGCGTCGTTGATCTGCACGCCGCGACGTTTCACGATGGTATTGGACCGCTGCTGGGCCGGAAGTGGACGCGCGCCCGGTACGCGGGATTGCTGGCCAGATCGGGACACGTAACGGTTGCTTGCCAAGGAGATCTCGTCGTCGGGTTTGTGTCGGTCCGGGTGCCCGGCGTCGCTCTCGAACGGCCATTTCGGGCCGCGATCGGACACGGGATCCGCGGCGGAACCGTGTTTGCAGTCGCCTGGCGGGGACTGCGCGCTCTCTATCACGAAGTCCGCGGTCGGGGCGCGGCGAAGCCACCACTCGGGGCGTGGGCGATCGACTACATCGCGGTCGATGCGCGCCATCGCGGCCAGGGAATCGCGTCCGCGCTTGTGCGAGCCGCGATGGACCTCGCGCCTGATCAGATTTGGGTCGTCACAACGACCGTCGACAATCGCGCCGCGATTCGCGCGTATCAGAAGGCGGGGTTTCACGAACACGCGTCCTGGATCGGCTTCGACGCCCGCCGTTATGTGCGGCTCAGACGTGACCCTGGTATTTCGCGAGATGGTGCGCGGGAATGACGGCGGTGGATCCATACGTGCGGCGCGGCTACAGCGCGTACTGGAAGGCGCGCGGGAAATCGACGTACGTCGACCTGGCGGATCCCGCAACGCGCCGCGTCAAGGCCGAGAAGATCGTGGCCGTGCTCAAGCACGCCGCTGGTCGGGATCTCGATCAGTTGCGCTGCCTCGATCTTGGTTGCGCCTCTGGCGCAATCGCGGCCGTTCTCGCGGAGGACTTCCAAGAGGTTGTGGGAGCCGATCCCGATCCGGACGCGATCGGGGAGGCGACCCAGCGACACCAGCATGCGAATCTGCGCTTCGTCCGCGCGGCGAGCGCTGACGATCTGAGTCTGGGCGGACCGTTCGACGTGATCGTATGCAATCACGTCTACGAACACGTCCACGATCAGCGCGGTCTCGTCGGAGGGATCCGTCGCGCCCTGGCGAAAGACGGTCTGGTTTACTTTTCGGCCGGGAACGCGCTCATGATGATCGAGGGGCACTACGGGCTACCATTCCTCTCCTGGCTACCTGCCGGCTTGGCGACAGCCTACGTCCGGGCAACCGGACGTTCATCGGAGTACCTCGAACGTCATCTCACGCTGGCCGGTCTGCAATCGCTGCTCTCGGATTTCGCGATTGAGGACTACACGACGCGCATCCTCGCCTGCCCACGGCAGTTCGCGTCCGGCGATCTCGCTCCACCGTTCCTCTCGCCGCGGCTGACCGCCGCGCTCGCGATCGCGATCTACCCGCTCTTGCCGACCTATGTCTGGATTCTGCGACATCGATGAGCGCGCGTAGCATCGGCCGCGCTTTCGGCGTCACCGTCGCTCTCGCCGGTGCGCTTTTCGTCGTGTGGACCGCCTGGAACGAGTTGCCGCGAGCGCTCGAACACATCGAGCGAATCCAGGCCGGATATCTCTCCGTCGCCCTAGTCGCATTCATGGCCCAGGGATGGATCTCAGCGGCGACGTGGGCGCGGCTGGCGACCGCGCGACAACAACCGGTCACAATCCGTGACGCCTACCGCGCCGTCTACGCGCCAATGCTGGCGCGCTACCTACCGGGCGGCAGCGCCTGGACAATCGCTGCCACGAGCGCGGCCAGCCACGAAGTTGGCGTGCGCGCGTCGGTAGCGATGCTCGGTTCGACTGGTATCGTCGCGATCGCGGCGATCGGTGCCGTTGCGATTGCGGCCGCGGTCGCGATTGGCGTGCCATTGGCGATGCTTGCCGCGATCGTCGTGGGCGTTGGCGCCGCAATCCGTGTCTTCGGCGGTCCACGCACGCGTGTCGCGGCGGATCTGGCGCTGCTCGGCGCTCTATCGTGGATCGTGGCCGGCGCCGGCCATCTCGGGATCGCGTTTGCGCTCGGCGTCGATGCCGCGGTGGCCGATCGAGTCCTGGCGGCCGCGGCCAGCGGCTGGATGGCCGGACTCGCCGCCATCGGTGTCCCGGCCGGTATCGGGGTCCGCGAGGCGGCGCAGACCTTTGTCCTGCGTGACGCGGTCGGTGGCGACATCGCCGTGGTGATCGCCCTTATCACGCGAGCGATCACCATCGTGTCCGACATCGTCGCTTCCACGATCGCCTGGTCGCTCTCCTCCCGGCGGTCGGATGCACGTCGCGCTTCTCACTAGCTCTTACCCGGCCGCGCCGGACGACATTGCTCTTCCGTTCTTGCCCTCTTTTCGCGATGCCGTCGAAGCCCGAGGACATCGCGTCACCGTCATCGCGCCCGATCGGCGCGCACAACGCGGCACTTCCAGCACCGGCATCATCTGGTATCCGTGGCTCGGCGGCACCCGCGCGGTCATCGATCTGGCTGGCCCGAGCGCGGCGCACGCCGTGATCGGCCTCCACCTGTTCGCGTCCGGCTTTCTCGCCGCGGCATCTCTCCACGCGCGAGATCCGATCGATGTCGCGCTCGCCGCGTTCGTGATCCCGTCGGGCGCGATCGCTCTCGCACTCCGAAGCGCATTCGGCATTCCGTACGCGACGTGGGCGCTCGGCTCGGATATCTCGCTGCTGACACGCTACGCTTTCGGAAGGCGCACCCTCCGATGGATCTTGTGCTCCGCGGCGGCGCGGTTCGCCGATGGCCCCGGTCTGGCCAACCGCGTCGTGGAGATCGGTCAGCACCCGTGCGCATTCATGCCAACCGCCCGCCTGCTCGACGTGGCGACGCCGCCGACGTCACTCCCTGGCGACCGCCGGCATGTCTTGTATGTCGGACGCCTGACGGCCGTGAAGGGATTCGATCTCCTCGTGTCCGCGTTTGAAGGCGCGGCCGTTGCGCGGCCCGACCTCACGCTTCACGTCGTGGGGGATGGCGACCAGATGAACCTCGCGCACGACCTCCGTGACCGACTCGGACCCGAGAGAGTCCACGTGCACGGCCGACTCGACCGGAGTGGCGTGGCCGAAATCATGCGCGCGGCCGATGTCTTGGTGATGCCGTCCCGGTCAGACAGCATCCCGACGACGCTGATCGAAGCCGGAAGCCTCGGCCTCCCCGTCATCGCGGCCGCGGTCGGCGATATTCCGGCGGTCGTGTCGGCGCACGATCTCGGCGTTCTGTGCCCAGCGAATGATCGATGCGCGCTCGAATTGGCGATCGTGAACGCGAAGAAGCGATCGATCGGCCCTGAGAATGTCCACTGGCGCGAATCGCTCGCGCGTCAATTCGGACCGGATACCGCGGCCGACATCTTCTTGACGACGCTGGGCGAGATTCGCGGTCGTCGATTTCTGACGTGATCGCGGCATTGCTGGCCGCGCTGGTGGCGGCGACGATCGCCATCGTCCCCGGACTGGCGATTTCCCGCCTGGCGAGAGTGCCTCTCGGTGGCCTGAGCGGCGCCGCCGCGCTGGGATGCGCGTTCATCAGCCTGCTCGCCTACGGTGCGGGTCAACTCGGACTCGGCCTTGGCACGATCGCGTTAGTTGCCGTCCTGGCCGTGGTCGCCGGCGCCGCGATCGTCCAGTCGTCGATGCCCATCCTCTTCCGCCCGTCCGACCGACGTGATTGGTTCTCTGTCGGCGCGGGCGCTCTGGCCGCGCCGATCGCGTGGTCGCAGGGCACCTGGCTGAGCCACACCGCCGACAGCTTCTATCACCTTGCGGCGATCCGATCGCTGTGGTTGCGCGATGAGGCATTCCCCCGTCTGCCGATGTACGCCGACGCGGCGACCAGCCTCGACCCGACCGGCTCTGGCCTCCATTCGATTGCCGCAGTTGCGATATACCTGACCGGCGCCAACACGCTCGATACCTGGCGCCTGCTCCATCCGCTCGCCGCCGCGCTCCTGGCGGCCACCTACGCGCGCTTGCTGACGCGCGTCGCGCCCGGATCGACCGCGGCTGTCGTGGCCGGACTCACGCTGCTCGTGGCAAGCGAGGGGCTGTTCGATCTGCGCGAGACGATCTACCCACACGCCATCGCCCTAGCCGCACTCTGGACGCTCGCCGGTCTTGCCACGATTGACCCTTCTGAGCGAACGTGGCGTCACACGGCACTCCTTGGCGTCGGGCTGGCCGGTCTGGCCGCGATCCATGCCGGCGTGGCGATCATCGGCGTCGTGGTGGTCGCGCTCGCGATCGCGCGACGGCCCCTTCACGCGCTCGGCAGCGTCGGGCCCGGGGTCGCGATCCTGATCGCGCGCCTGATGCCGCTGACCGCCGGGTCGGATGATCCACGCGTCGGCTTCCCGGCCTATCCGGCCGCGATTCCAACCTTTGGCGCATCCGCGACCTACCCCTGGGCCGAGCTTGCCTTTGGTCGACTGGCGCTCCCACCGGCCCTCACGATCGTCGCGGTCGCCGTCGCCACGGCCACCCTGTGCGTGTGGGCGTATCGCCGGCAGGCGCCGCGATCGTGGCCGATCGTCGCCGTGGCAACCTTACCAGCCCTCGGTCTATTGGCTCCGTTTGCCGAAGCGTGGCCGGCGATCGGCTACGCCGCGATGCGAGTCGCGATTCCGGCCGCGACGTTTCAGGCCGCCACGATTGTCATCGCTGTATCCGGGCTCGCTCGGTCGCGACCGCCCGTTCGATCGATGGCCGATGTCATCGCCGCCACGGTGGCGGCGGCGGCGCTCCTGGCATCGATCGGAACGCTGCGCGGATTGCTCGACGCGCGCCCGGAAGGTCGCGGTTTGAACGCCAGTCGGGCTGCCGACGTGCCGGCGCGAATCGCGGCGCTCGCCCGCGCGCTGCCACCCGGCGCGGTGGACGGCACGGTCCTGACCGACCCCGTGACCGGCTATTACCTCGCCGGTCTGATCGATGCCCGGGTCGCGACGACGCCAAGAAACCACACGCCGGCGGCGATCGAACGGACCGATGGCTGGCTGCGCCGAGCCGATGTCATCGCCCTCGTGAACGCAAGCGCGCCACCAGAACGGCTCGCGGCAATCGCGGCGCAGTGGCCGAACGCGCCGCTCATCATCGCGCGCGGAGCGCCCGGCGCGACTCGGTGGATGAATCGTCCGTTGCCAGGATTCGCCCGCGTGGCCGACGTCGGCGATTGGCTCGCGTTCGCGCGGACACGCGCCGCCCCGAGCGAATGGATGGAGCCGATCCTCGACCGCGATGCCGGAGCGTGGGGATACGCGCCGGCCGAGCCGATCGCCGGCGATGCAGTCGTCGTTCGCGTGCGTCCTTCGGATGCACGCGAACGGGAGATCGAGATTCGGAGCCGTTCCGGCCAGGCGATCGCGACCGGGACCATCGAGGATAGCGCCGCGATGCTCATACCGCCGCCGACCGTGCCGGCCGGACGTTATGACGTCGTCGCCCTTGGTCCGTCTGGCGAACGCCACCTGGGGCAGATCGCGCTCGGCAACGAGTACGAGGCGGAGAGTTTCCCCGTGCGCGACCTGCCGCCACGCGGGGTTAGCTTCGCCGGCTGGCGCATTTACGATCTCGACTATTACGGGCGCGGGCGCGCCGCGCTGACCGGCTACGACGGCACGATCGCACGCCCGATTCTGCCGCTTCCGCCAGGTCGATACCGCATCGTGGCCCGCGTCTTCGACTATGACGCGCGAGCCGCGAATATCGTGACCGTCGCCTTCGGTGATGCGACCGCAACGCTCACCTGGACCGGCGGCACGAATGGTCCGACGATGGTCCACACCGACGTGACCGCGACACACCTGGTTTCCTCGCTGGCACTTACCGCGACGCGCGTCGGTCAGCCGTTTTCGATCGTCGACTGGGTTCGCATCTACCCAGCCGACCGACTCGACTAACGAATCAGGCGGCGATGGATGGCTGTCGCGACGCGTCCGACGGTCGTCCGTCCATCGGACAGCCACGGCAACCAGACGCGTCGCGCCCGCCGAAGGGCGTAGAGGGCGTCCTCAACCGCGAAGCTCAGCGCAGCCGCAAGCGCCCTTTCCCGAGGCGCGATATCTCGAAATGCCCACATCGCGCCGAACGGCTCGGCCAATGCCTGACCGTCCGCGCCGACGAGGTGATAGTCGCGGCATACTAGAGGGCCGGCCCAGTAATCGTCTCCGGTCAACTTATTGACAAGTTGACAGTGAGTGATGGAGTCTGTGCTCGGGGCGATAGGCCCGGAGGGTGACGATGCAGCCGGACGTGTGGCG
>SCUE01000008.1 GCA_004297775.1 Chloroflexota bacterium
CCGATCGAATCGCCAGGCCACGCACCACTGCACCGGCAGCCGCGTCGTGACCTCGCTCGGTAACACCTCTATGAGGCATCATTCCAAGCTTTCGGTAACCGCGACGACTGAGGCATCACGCCGCGCGGTCCGGCGCTGCGTGAGATGTTGCGGGTGCCCGACGCGTCGCTTTCTTAGGTCAGGCCGAGCGCGATCGCCGCGTCGCGGTCGTTGGCGCGGCCGGACGCGTACGCCGCGTCAGCGGTGGCGCCGGCCAGCGTTCGGGCATTGTCTCGCAGATCGGCAAGTTGCGCTTGATCGGCCGCGCCGAGTGTCACGCCGAGGCTCTCGGCCAGAGATTCGGCCGCGCCCAGCAAACGCAAGGCACGGTCGGCGTTACCGCCATCGAGGGCAACCGCGCCAATCGTTACTAGCATCTCGGGTACGGCGAGGAGGTGGCCGGCATCGCGTCGGAGCGTGAGCGATTCGCGCAGCGCGTCCGTCGCGGCGGTCAGGTCGCCGCGACGGCGATGGACGCGGCCCAGCGACGCCAGCGCATCGGCCTGTCCGAGGCGGTCGCCAAGGCGCCGCAGCGAGATCAGGCTCTCGCCGAAATTGCGCGCGGCACCCTCGAGGTCGCCTTCGGCGCTCGCGAGATCGCCCAGATTGGTCAGAGACCACGGGATCGTCGACTGATCGGCCAGTTCGCGGCGCATCGCGAGGACTTCGGTGAAGCAGCCACGCGCCGCCGCATAGTCGCCGCGCGCCATATGCGTCAATCCGAGGGCGCTCTGGGTATGAGACAGAGTCCACAGGTCGCCGGTCTCGCGAGAAAACGCCATCGCCTGGCCGTGTAGTTGCATCGCCGCGTCGTGGCGGCCGGCCAAGCGCTCACCGATGGCCAGGAAATTCTGAACGAATGACTGCAATAGGCGCAAATCCAAGCGCTCGGCAATCACGCCAACCGCCCGTATCTCATCAAAGGCGCCCGCGTCACCTTCGTTCACGCGAAGGATCGCGACCTGATGACGCGCGAGCAGAACCTCCGGGATCGCATCGTCCGTTCCCGCGGCGATGACGACCGGCGCGCCCAGGCGATGGGCCGCTGCGTAGTCACCCTGCAGAAATGCCAGATTCATGCCGGTGGAGCGCAGATACCACTCGACACGTTGATCGGGAACCCCCGCATCGAGATACCGATCGCACCACCGACGGCCCTCGGATGCGTGCCCACGAATGAGATGGAAGCGGCGCAATCGACTCGTCATCCGAGCCCCGTCGATCCGACAACTCGGATCGGTCAGTCCCCAATCGAGTGCGACGCGAGCGTTCTCGTACTCGATTTCGGCTTCGTCATACAGGCGGCCCGACTCACGCGGATTGCCCGCGCCCACCCCAATCAAATCTTGACCGGCAAACCTCGCCGTTAGCCAGTTCGCGAACCAGTTGAAATGGCGCGATCGCGCCGCCGAATCTTCGCCAGACTCGCGCAAGCGATCAAGCGCGTACGCCCGGATCGTCTCGAGTAGCCGAAACCTTTGGTCAGCACTCGCGCCATCGACGGCGACGAGCGAACGGTCGACCAGGTTCGTCACGATGTCGAGTACGTCGAAATCGGCGACATCGTCACTGGCACAGACCTGCTCGGCGGCTTCGATGGTGAACCCGCCGGCGAAGACGGCCAGCCGACGGAACACCGCCTTCTCGGCGGCGCCCAACACGTCGTGACTCCAGTCGACCATGGCGCGCAAGGTCTGCTGACGCGGCAATCCCGCGCGCGCGCCGCCGGTCAGCAGTCGGAAGCGATCGTCGAGGCGATCGGCGATTTGATGGGGGGCCAGAGAGCGCGCGCGTGCGGCCGCCAGTTCGATCGCAAGCGGAATGCCATCGAGCCGTCGGCAAATCTTTGCGACAGCCCCGACGTTCTTGTCCGTCAGCGCGAACGACGGATCGACCGCGCGGGCCCGCTCCACGAACAGCCTAACCGACTCACATTCGAGAGCCCGGGCTGGTCTGAGATCCTCGACCTCGCCGGGCAGACCGAGTGATGGCACGCGATAGATCTGCTCGCCGTCGACCGCCAACCGCTCGCGGCTGGTCGCAATGATGCGCACCCCGGGACAGGCTCGCAACAATCCGGTGACGATCGCCGCGACATCGGCGACGACGTGTTCGCAGTTATCCAGGATGAGCAAGACCTTGCGGGGCCGCAGTACGTCGACGAGGGTGTCATTCAACGCCCGACCAGGTGTCTCGCGTGCGCCGATGACCGCCGCGATTGTGGAGCCGACCTGTTGCGCTTCCACGATTGCCGCCAGTTCAACGAAGCAGACACCATCGGGAAAGGCATCGACCGACTCCGCCGCGACATGCACAGCCAGACGCGTCTTGCCCGATCCGCCAGCGCCGATCATCGTCAGGAGACGCCCGTTTCCAAGCAGATCGAGCGCCTCGCGGGTCTCGCGTTCGCGTCCCACGAAACTGCTCGTCTGTAGTGGCAGGTTGTTCGGAATCGCATCGAGTGAGGCCAGGTGAGGGAACTCGAACCGCAATCCGGGCGCCTCGACCTGATGGAGATGCTCTGGCTGGCTGAGATCCTTCAGTCGATGGGTGCCGAGATCCCGCCACGTGAGGCCATCGGTCGGTGTGACCGCGGTGGCGACAGCTTCGGAGATGACGATCTGCCCGCCATGGATGATCGCGCGAATCCGTGCGCAACGGTTGACGGTCGGGCCGTAGTAATCGCCGTCGTGCAGATCGGCCGCGCCGTGGTGAATGGCGACGCGCGTCTGCAGCCGTATTTCCGACGACGACGAAGTCGCTGCCAGTCCTCGCTGAATCGCGGCGGCCGCCCGAATCGCGTCGATCGGTTGCGCGAACACGAGAAAGCGCGAGTCTCCTTCGCCGCGCGGCTTCACGATGTGACCGTTGTGCGCGACAGCGGCTTGCTCGATGATCGCATCGTGGCGGGCGAGCGCCACGCGCATGCGCTCGGGATCCTGCTCCCAGAGCCGGGTCGATCCCTCGATATCCGTCAGCAGAAACGTGACAACGCCTTCGGGGAGCGGCACCGCGTTAGTCTATCCCCACCGCCGGTGTCCCGATCGACTGGTAGACTGCTGTCAGTTCGAGGTCAGGAGAATTGTCCGTGAGTACGTATCGACTGGCGGTTTCGACCTGGAGCCTGCACGCCAACCTCGGCCCGATCCGGCTTTCATCTCGCGATACGCACGGAAACAGGGTTCCCTGGGTGTGGGAGCAGCCGAAGACGCTCGACGTGATGGATTTTCCGGCTGAGGCGCGTCGGCAACTTGGTGTCAGCCGGTTGGAAATCTGCCAGATGCACCTCGAAAGCCAGGATCCGGCCTACCTCGACCGACTTACCGCGGCCGTAAGCGCCGCCGGCGCCACCATCGTGAACGTGCCAATCGATGTCGGCAACATCTCCGCGGCCGACGCGCGCATACGGGGCGAGGATCTGGCCGAGATCGAGTCGTGGATCGACGCGGCCGCGCGGATTGGCGCCGGTGGCGTGCGCGTCAATACGAACGGACCGCCGCCGATGGCCGGCGAGCCGGTCGGCGGCCTCGATGTGACGATCGACTCGTACAAGCGTCTGGCCGATCGTTGCGACCGGCACGGCATCACGCTCCACGTCGAGAACCACGGCGGCATCTCGTCCGATGTCGACAAGTTGATCCAGTTGATCGAGTCGGTTGGGCCCGATCGCCTGAGGCTCTGTCTGGATGTCGGGAACTACGAGCCCGTCATCTCGGCGCAATCGGCCGTGTTTCACGGCGAGCCGTGGCCGCACATCGATCCGTCGCCGCTCTACGACGCGGTCACCCGCACGGCGAAATACACTGGCGTGCTCCACGCCAAGACGATGAAATTCGACGAACAGGGGAACCACCTCGGGTGGGATGTCGGCCGCGCGTTGAAAATCGTCGCCGATTCCGGGTTTACCGGCGATATCTCGATCGAGTACGGCGGCGGCGTCGACGAATGGGAGAATTGTCGTCGCACGCGGGCGCTCATCGAGCGTGTCCTCGGACCGGCAAACTGACCATGGAGGTAGCGGCGGCGCTGGCTGCCTGAATCTGATGCCGGCTACGGCCGCGTTTAGAGCCGTCATAATGTCTCTGGTCACCATTACGTACTGAGAGGTGGTTGAGCATGGGTGTCATCGTTGGATCGCTGGCTGGACAGAACTGGCATCGGCAGGTGCGACAGCGCGGTCTGACCGGCCGCGACGCGTTCTACTACGCGTTCGGCAAGACAGTCGCGGTTGGCAAGAAGTACGGCTTCAGCCCGATGGGAATCGACTTCGGTGTGATGTCGATCGCGTGGGCACATGAGAAGGACCTCGACGAACTTCGGGGCAAGATCAAGGACAGCAATCTCTACCCGATGGTCGGCTTCGGGCCGGTCGCGGTCAGCAATGATGCCGAGGTTCGCAACGCGAGCCTCGAGCAGATCCGAAAGAACCTGCGGATCGTGAAGTCCTTCGGGGCGCGCACGTCGAACTTCGGTTGCCAGCGGAACGGACGTGTCACGCCATCCGGTCAGATCAAGTACGCGGTGATGCAGTTGAAAGAGGTCGGAAAGATGGCGGCCGATCTCGGGATCAGGATCTGCCAGGAGAACTTCGACTGGTGGGACAGTTATGAACTCGTCCAGATCAGCCAGGAAGTGGGAATGGCGAATGTCGGTATCCAGTCCGACACCGGAAACTGGCTGATCGTGCGCGAGGACCCCGTCGAGGCGACTCGGCGCTGTCTCCCCTACACGATGCACGCGCATGTGCGTGACTACGTGCTCGAGAACGACACATATAACGGTGTCGCGGTGGGCGCTGGCCTGATCGACTTCGAGAAGATTCTGCCACTCCTCGCCGAGGCTGGCAGGAAAGAGGACATCGTCTTCTCAATGGAGGTCGATACCGACGACCGCGACGAGGATACGTGCGCGGCTGATAGCTACCAGTATCTCAAGGACTGGTGCGTCAAGAACGGGCACAGCGAGGCGCTCGGTAAGAAGTAGCGCCTCGCATCCGCGGACCCGCGGCCACGCTCGGCCGCGGGCCAGATCCTCTGTCATCGATCGCTCGGAGAAGTCCCGATCGACGATGATTCACCGGCAAGGTTGGCGGCGCGTCGATCCGCGTCAGACCCGGGCGCCGACCTCTTCCTCGGCGCGCTTCAACAGCGCCCGCATATACCCGATCGTATAGGCAGTTCCCAATCGGGGGTCATCGCCCATACGCGGAATGTGGTCCGGGATCACGACGCCGCGGAAGCCGACCTCCTGAAGCGTGCGCATGATCGCGTACATGTCCTGGTAACCATCGTCAATGAACGTCTCGGTGAAGTGCGGTAGCGGCTTATCGACGTTTCGGAAATGCACCTTGAAGAGCTTGTTCTCGGCCGCGAAATGGCGGATCGCCGTGACCGCGTCCACGCCCCAGAGATCACCGCCCTCGAGCCAGCACCCGATGCAGAGGCAGACCCCGACGTTGGGGCTTTTCGCGATCGCCAGTGCCTTCTTGTAGTCGGCGAATGTGCTGAAGATGCGCGGCGCGCCGCCCATACGCGCGATCGGCGGATCGTCGGGATGGATGCCGATCATCACGTTCTGATCCTCGGCCACCCGTGCCACCTGGCCGATGAAGTGGGCGTAGTTGTCCCACACCTCGTTTTCGCTGTACTCGCGGCCATTGGTCAGCGGCAAATGGAATTCGCGATCGTGCCAGCGGCCGAACTTCGCTTGCTTCTCATCGAATGAGCGCGCGACTGCGCCGCCACGTGTCGGTAGGGGATCGGTGCTCCAGATGCCGTTTGGCATGTGGGCGTAGGTCGTGTACGGGATCCCGGCGCTGCCGAGCGACTGTAGATGGCGCTTGTACTCCTCGACCTTCGCGTCCCGATTCGGCAGATTCAGCACGATCGCGTCTTGGTTGTGGACGTCGCGGTTGCCGAAGCCGTAGACGCTCAGATCGTTCTTGGCGAAACGGGCCTTTCGCTCGATGTAGTAGGCCGCGCTCGACTTCGAGGCGTCGGTCCAGAGCACGACGTGCTCGACTCCCATCTGGCGGATGAACGCCAGATCCTCATCCTTGGCCTCCGGCGAAATCTGCGCCGTGACCTTGATGCCCGGCGCGATCTTCGCCAGCGGCCCGGTCACCGCGGCGCTGGCTCGTCCCGTTGCCATTCTGTGTGCTCCCCGTCAAGTACGACGTGGCGCGATTCTATCCTCGGGAGCATGTGGATACGGTCAGTCAGATCGGCGCCGGCCTAAGGCTGGAATCAGTTGGTATCCGAAGTCATTGGCCGCCCGCCGCAGTTGCGCGTCCCAACACGCCAGGGAGACATCGCCGGGTCGACCAGCTTCCGCGAGGGCAGAAAGGTGCACCGCATCGTAGGCTCGGAGAGACAAGCGCTCCGAAAAGTCGCCCGCACGCCGAATGACCGCTGGCAGCAACTCCACCTCGGAGATGGACTGCCACAGAGACTCAAGCGCTGAGCGTGTCTCATGCGCCTCGTCCGCACCAAGCCGACGACTGCGCACCGCCGCCGCGAATGCGGATTTCAGTTCCACGTATCCGATCGTCGCGCACAGGATGACCTCGGCGTTCGCGATGGCTTCCCGCATGTGGAGGCTGCCGTCTTCCTGGAGGATCAACTTGGCCAGGGCACTTGTATCCGCGTAGATGATCACCGTCGTTGTTCGGAGACGATGTCGCTCAATGCCTGCCCTGGTGGCCAGTTTAGAGGAGCCGGCAATGGACCGACCGGCTTGAGCCGCACCGTACCTTGTTCGACGAGGCGAGCGAGTTTCTCGGGAAGTCGCGGTGAAGGAAGGCCAACGAGACGTGCAACTGCCCGTCCGTGCACCGTCACCGTGATCGTCTCGCCGCCTTCAGCCAATCGAACGTAGTCACTCAGGTGAGTCTTCAGTTCGCGAATCCCAATGTCCATTGCAACTACATTCTATGTGAAAGCGACCACGTTTCGTTCTGTCAGTTCGCCGCGTCGGCGCCCGCGATGACGATCGTATACTCGCCGCGCGGCTCGGTTGCCTCGAACACCGCGCGCACTTCGGTGATGCTGCCGCGATCGATGCGCTCGAACTTCTTGGTCAGGTCGTTCGCCACGGCGCAGGCGCGATCGCCGAACACCGCCAGCGCATCGTCAAGCATCGCGATCAGTCGGTACGGGCTCTCGTAGAACACCAGCGTGTGCGGGTTTTCCCGATCGACCTCAAAGAATCGGCGCCGGGGACCGGATTTGCGCGGCGGGAATCCACGGAACGTGAAGCTGTGCACTGGCAGGCCGGACAGCACGATGGCCATCACGAACGCGGCCGGTCCTGGCTCCATCGTGATTGGAACGTCGGCCGCGAGCGCCGCGCGCACGAGCGTAAAGCCCGGATCGCTCACCCCGGGGGTGCCAGCGTTCGTCACGAGTGCGATGCTCTTGCCAGCCTGAAGTTGTTCGATCAGACGCGCGCCGACGACGCGCTCGTTGTGCTCGTGAAACGCGACCTGCCGCGCGTCGATTCCGAAGTGACGCAGGAGCAAACCCGTCTTGCGGGTGTCCTCGCTCGCGACGAGATCGACGGTCTTCAGCGTCTCGATCGCGCGCAGCGTCATGTCACCGAGGTTCCCGATCGGCGTCGAGACGATGTGCAGCACGGGAGCGATTATCGTTTCAGTACGCGGGCGCGGCGCCGCGCCAATACCCCATGTCTATACTGCCAAACGGAGGTATCTGTTATATGGCCGCGACTAAGGTCACGCTGACTCTTCCGTCCGAGGTACTGGCGGTCGTGGATCGATTCGTCGGAGAGCACCCTGGCCAGACTCGCAGCGGCGTCTGCTTGTCGGCGCTTCAGGAGTGGCTCCGGTCAGTACAAGACGAGGAGATTCGGCACTATTACGAGACGCTGTCGGATGAGGAACGTCGCGAGGATCGCGACTGGGCGACACTTTCAAGCGTCAGCGCCGGTCAGACGTGGCGACGATAGGGTCCGAGGGGGGCGGATATCCTCGGCGTGGCGAAATCTGGTCGGTCGATCTCCCAAATCAGCCTGGCGATCCGCACACACCGCGACCAGCGCTGATTGTCTCAACCGATGTGCGCAATCGACTCGCCGGTGATGTTGTCGTGGTGCCGCTGTCGACCCGGCTGCATCGACTCCCGACACACGTGTTCATTCCAGCGGGCGTGGGCGGAATCCCGCTCGACTCGATGGCAAAATGCGAGCAAATCACGACCCTGGACAAGCAATTCCTGACCGACGGCCCGATGGGCGAACGCGTTCGGGACGGTCTCCTGGCTGAGATTGTCTACGCGGTTCGACGGGCCATCGGCGAGATCATCCCGTTGTCCGATGTCCCTGTTCGGACGCGGACATCTCGGCGTCGAACGAACCCTTAGCCGGCTGTCTTCATGAGGTGCCGGTAATCCCCGATCGCCGCCCGGGCCTGATCCCAGCCGACCTCGAACGTCCACATCCAGTCGTAGCCGACCTCGCCTAGCGCCGCGAGCATCTTCCGGTAGTCGACCTGAATGTTCGGCATGCTGGAATGCAGCGCGACCATCCGCTTACCGACCAGCGCGATCTCCTCGTGTGGCTGCTGCTCGCCGCGCGGCCAGTAGCAGTGCTCGTAGACGCCGAACCACGGCGAGCCAATCTCGTCGACCAGCTTGATGAGCTCGGGCAACCCGCCGAGACCGGTCCGCGCGAAGATTCCGGCCTCGAACCCGATCTTCAACCGCCGCTTCTCGCCCCGCTCGACTACCCGACTGACGATCGAACGAATCTCGGCCCACGTTCCCTGGCTTTCGCCGACGTGGATCAGGATTGCCTTGGCGCCGAGGTCCGCCGCCAGATCGACGTCGGCCTTCAACAGTTCGACGCCGCGATCCCACTGCGACAGCCGTCCGCTGAACGACGCGTACTGCCACGCCCAGTCCGAAGACGCCGTCGCGACTTCGATGCCGTGCCGGGCAATGCTCTGGCGGATGCTGTCGCGCTGCACCGAGCTGACGCTCTCAGCCGCCCACGGACCGCGTTGCGCCCACGGCAGCGACACCTGGTACGGGTAATTCGGCGACAGCATCAGCTCGATGCCGTCGTACCCTATTTCTTTGCACTCGCGCAGAGCAGAGTCGAGCGGATTGACCGGATCGTTGGCGCGAAAACCGACGCGGATCGAAACCTTCACGATTGTGCCTCCAGATGAAGTCTCGGCAGAGCGTGCCCGTGGCCAGGCGCCGCCAGCCTACCAGCTTTCCAGTCGCCGCGCGGCAACTATTCCGTCCGCCCGCTCCCCAGGACTCCGATCAGCGTCGCCACGACATCGCCGTCGAGGGTCCGTCCGGCCGCGATGCGCGTCGCGTGGCGCGCATCGTACGCGGGTTCGGACGAACCAGCCGCGATGGCCGCGTCCAGGTGTTCTTCGTAGAACTCGACCGCCGCCAGGATGCGTCCGCCGAGCGAGATCTCCTTTCCGCGTAGCCGATGCGGATAGCCCGAGCCATCGATCGCTTCGTGGTGCTCCCGCACCCACGGCGCCAGTGGCGCCAGGGGCGCGATCGGTAGCAGCAGGTCCGCGCCGCGTTTCGGATGGGCGCGTGGCGAGATCGGCTCGTTCGATCCGAGCGGAACGCTCAACGCGAACCCGGCATCATGCACCAAACCGGCCAGGAATGCGTTGGCGGCGTCCTCGTCCGAGCAGTCCATCGCCCGCGCGATCGCCTGGGCGAGCGTGCCGACTCTTCGGCCGTGACGCAGAGCCCCCGGCCTGATCGCCTCGACGATCGTCGTCAGTGCGCGCAGCGTCCCCGCGACCATCGCGCGCATTTCTTCGCGGGCACGCGCCTCGGATTCGGCGATCGTCGTCAAGTCCTCGGCGAAGAGGAAGACCTGTTCCGATAGGCCCCTCACGGCATCGCCGCTCAATGCCGCATCGGTCTCAGCCAGACGCGCGACTGTGTGTTGCAGAATCGCGGACGCGAGCGCCGGGGTCCGATCGAGTATCAGGTGCATGTCCTGGCGTCGTAGGATCGCGACGCGCGACGGCTCGGTCGCCGTCACCGTTTCGAGGCTGTAGGCTGGATGAATCGAGGCGTAGGAGTCCAGGCACCAACCTGGTTCGATCACCCGAGATTCACCGCTCGGCGCCCTCGCCTCGGCCGTGCCGGACAGCAGCACGAGCAGACCGGGCGACACGGTGCCGGCGGTGAGCAATTCGTCGCCGACCGCGCGATCGGTCACGTACATCGCCGGAACCAGCGCCCGCACCTGTGCCGGCGTCAGGTGGCGGAACAGCGATACACCACCCAGGGCCGCGATCAACGCCGGTTCATCGGCTCGCGACTGAGCCCTGGGTCGCGGCGCTGGCGAATCCAGCCCGATCACGACAGCGTTCTTCGCGCGACCGGCTTTGAAGGCGGATTCGCGAGGAGCATCGCAATCGTGTCGCGCAGCTTGAGCGGTCGGAACGGTTTGGTCATGAACTCGGTCGCGCCGGACGCGAGGAGCTCCTTCCGCACCGCCGGATCGTCCGTCCCGGTCAGGACGACGATGATCGGCGCATGGTCGGGCCGAAGTCCGCGCAGTTCGCGGCAGAGCACGCGGCCATCCATTCCCGGCATCATTAGGTCCACCACCGCTACGTCCACCGGCCGCTCGCGCGCCATGGTCAGGGCGGCCTCACCGGAGCCGGCTTGCAGCACCTCGAATTGCGCCGATCCGGCCAGGGTGATCGAGACGAGGCGGCGGAAGGCCGCGTCATCGTCAACGAGAAGAACAGTCGCCATGAATTCCTCCTGCTTATCCTTGGCAGCGCGCAAGATCCGCGATTTCGCGCGTCAAGATGGCACCACGGTGAATGACGCGAACCGCGGCCACTTGGCCGAATCGGGGTCGTACGTGCCGGCGAAGATCGCGGCGTATGTGGCGCCGCTCGGCGGCGTCGGCACGGTCAGCGATGTGATCGCGGGTGTGCCATCGACCGTCACACTCAGCGTGGATCCGGTTAGCACGGCCTGGAGCGTGCGCGTCACGTCGGCCGCCAGGCCGGTCGACGCCGTCGCGATCGCGGTCGTGCTCCAGGTACCACCACCGGTCAGCGTCCAGACCTCGACGTCGCCGCCCGAGGTCAGGCCGATCCAGAGCAAGTTGGTGTTCCAGTCCCACGTGATTGCCATTGCGATGCCGGCGTAGCCGATGCCGCCAGCGCGCGGCAGGATCGTCGCGGTCGCGGTCTGACTCGTCGTCTGGGTGTCGATGCGGGCGTAGGTATCGGTCTCGGGCGATGCGACGCAGGCGGCGCCGCCGCAGATACCCCAGATCGTGCCGTCGGTGATCCAATGGCGTCCGGCATCGTCCGAGCCGAGGAAGATGGGATCGTCGGGCCGCTCGAACGCGTCGCTCGCGCCGGGCGGCACCGGGGTCGGGGTTGGTCCACCGGGCTCGCCGCCCGCCCCAAGATGGGTGAAGTGATCGGTCGTCGCGACGACGAGCCGCGCGGTCGTATCGACGGTCGATGGAAGTTCCACCCAGGCGGCGCGTGTCTCGTCGTGGTAGTACACCCGCAACGCCGACGCGACGATGCCGAGCGACTGGATGTCTGTTTCCGAATAGGCGACGCTGATCGTCAGCGGCGACTGGAAGCGCGTGATCGCGCGACCGTCCGCCGCGGTTGCCGTCAGCCGGAATGCCCGCGCGATCCGCACCGAACCAAGGTTCGTCGGCTCGACGTCGACGTGCGAGAACGTCGCCGTCTCGGCGAGCGCGCCAGCCGGAACGTCCAGCGTGACGCGGCTGTCGGGACTGCGCAATCGGGCCGCGCGGCCGGGTACGAACTCGGAGCGCACCGATCCGCGCGCGGCATCAGCGCCGGCCTGTGCGCCGACTGATGCCGGCAGCAACGCCGCCAGCAGCAGGATCAGGCTCAGAACACCAATTCCCCACACCTTGACCATCTTCATCATCCTCCTTCGTACACGAATGGAACCGAGCAGTTAGCGTCGGCATCGGCGCCCGCGGCCGTGACCTCCAGCCGGTGAACGCCGGGCCGATCGAGCGAGAACGAGTGGGCCGGCGTGCCCGGCGTCACGTCGTACTCATCGACGAGTTGATCGGTCGGGCGGTACAGCACCGCCCGGACCCGCGCGCTGCCGCGCTGTGTGTAATCACGATCGAGCCAGACAATCGGGCGAATCTCGACGCGACCGCTCGGCAGCCTGAGGTACGGCTGGCAATCGATCAGCGGCCGCGCGAGTAGCACGACCGGCGGCGGCGTCCAGGTTGGCGGTGGCACAGTCGCCGTGGGCAGGGAGCGCGCCGGTGTCGCCGCGATCGTCGCGGATGGCGCCGCGACCCGACCGGTTGAAGCCGTCGGCTGCGCCCGGCTGGGAGCGTCGGCCGCGAGCGGCACGCCGAGTGGCTCCGGCTCGCACTGGCCGCCACGACCATAGAACAGACCGACAAACGAGTCCGCGATCACGGCCGCGGTCCCATTCCGTAGCATCAGCGCGTACGTGGCCGGCGGCGCGCCCCGCAGGACCACGTCTGACTGTGCAACGCCCACTCCGCCCATTCCGGCCAGCGGTTGGCCGACGCCGCCGGCGGGTGAGGCCGCGTGCAGCGTGAAGCCGCCGACCCGGCTCGACCAGAGCGCGAGGACGTCGGCCGGCGACGATTGTGTGAAGCGGATCATCCAGCCGCCGCCCGGGGGTAGCGCCGGGACGTTCAGCTCGAACCAGCAGCGATCGTCGAGTGCCGCGACGGTTGGCGATGGCGCGGCCGGCGTCGGGATCGTCAAGGCGGGGGCTGCGCTGGCTGGCAGTCGCGTGGTCGTGGCGCGAGCGCTGGCGAGTTCGAGGCTCGCCGCGGTTGCAGTCGCCCGGGCTTGCCCGAGCGAGTCGGCGCTGATCGTCGCGGCGGCCGATACGCCGTCGAGCGCCGCGCGAAGCGCGGTCACGGTCGCGAGGTTGTCTTCGCTTCCACGTGTATCCGGCGTGCTCGAACCACTCGTCGTGGCGAGGCTCCCGGTCAGGCGGTCTGCCGCCGGTATCGCCGTTCCGCGTGCCGGGGTCGCGGTCGCGCCGAAGCGCGTCGGTCCGGGCCGCGGTGGCGTCGACCGGTCGTTGCCCGAGGATGTCTCGGTTCCCGGCGCGGAGGCGCGGGCTGGCGCAATACCTGGCGCCGCCGGCACGACGGTCCCGAACGCGTTCACGGCGATCGCCGCCGCGTCATCCTGTCCCGGTCGGCGATTTCGGCCGTCGTTGCTGCTGGCCACGAACGCGAGCGCCGACACCGGAGTACCCAGGCCGACCTGAATACTGGGGGTCACAGTCGGCGTCCCGCCGCCCAGCGCTGGCGCCAGAACTTGCGCGTACATGAGCCCGCCGCTCAACAGTCCGATCCCGCTGCTCAGTAGGCCAAAGGGCACGGGCCGGCGCCACCAGGCTGAGGCGCCGGCGGTCGCTTTCGACGACGCCCCAGGCCTGGCGACAGTCTTCTGAGCGGTCACCAGTTGCTCGTTCGTCTGCTTGAGCTGGGCCGCAAGCTCGGTCGCCTCGTCGGCCTGCTTCTTGTACATGACGGTGTAGAGACGTCCGCGTGACGATGCGTCCTCCAGACGCGCGCGCGCGTCCGCCAGATCGGCCACGACCGGCGCGCCGGATTCCTGGTGGTGCTCCAGATACAGGCGGCTGAAGTCATCGGCGTACGTCTCGATCTGCGCCGACAGGATGTCGATCTCGCCGCGCGCGTCGGCCAGTTCCTTCTGCTTGGCGGCAAGCGCGTGTTCGAGCCGCTCGAGATGCGATTCGCCGTGCGCCGCGCCGCCCGTGGCATCCGGACCCGCGCGCGCGTCGTCCGGTTGCCCGGCGGACGAGCCGGCTCGGTCGACCATCGTCGGCGCGCCTCTCAACCCGTCGGGACGAGCGCGTCCAGCGCTCGCCAGAGCGCCAGCGGACTGAACGGCTTGGCAAGAAACCGATCGGCGCCCGAGAGGCGCGCCCGCTCGCGCGTGAGCGGATCATCGTGGCCGCTGACGACCACGATCTTGATGAATCGCGTTGTCGGATCATCCTTCAGCTTGCGGGAGACGCGCAGGCCGTCGTCGTTCCCAAGGCCAATGTCGAGCAAGATGACGTCCGGGAGGGCCTCTCTGCCCATTCGCAGTGTCTCGACGGCCGACGCGGCTTCGAGGATCCGAAAGCGGCCCGGCTTCAGCGTGGCGATCAGGAGGCGTCGGAACGCGGCCTCGTCTTCCGCGACCAGGATCGTCGGCACCCGCAAAGCCGGAGCGGTCACCATAGAGCCTCCCATCGTTGGCCGGTCGAATTGCGCGCGCACCGGGCCATCATCCGACGCTTGATTGAAAGGCTACCGACGCC
Organism: Chloroflexota bacterium; assembly: GCA_004297775.1. GTDB lineage: Bacteria > Chloroflexota > UBA6077 > FW602-bin22 > FW602-bin22 > FW602-bin22. Next base: position 14,397 of record SCUE01000008.1, read on the forward strand.
GCGTGACAGTACCCCGCCGACACGACACGATCGCGTGATGGAAGCGTGAAAAACCCGGACTGGCTATCCGCTTCTCGTGGACGCGCGGTCGACCGATCGAGGATCGACGAATGAATACCCGACCCCGGCCTGGGAGGTAAGGTACGTCGGTGCGCCGTGGTCGCGCTCGATCTTCTGGCGCACGGTGCGAACGAGCGAGCGGATCTGTTCGCCGGTCGCACCATACCCGTCTCCCCAGACCCGCCGCGAGATCGCATCGTGCGGCATGACGCGACCGCCGTTCTCGACCAGCATCCAGAAGAGTCGCCCCTCCAGTCGGGTCAAACGCACGGACGCACCGGCGCGGGTAACCTGCCTGGTTTCGAAATCAACGCGTAGAAATCCGTCATCGTACGGCGGCCGTGACGGTTCGACGACGCGCGTGCGCCGCAAGACCGCGTTCACCCGCGCGATTACCTCACGTGGCGAAAATGGCTTGGCGATGTAGTCATCGCCGCCCTGGCTCAGGCCGTCAACCATGTCTTGCTCGGATGAGCGACCGGTCAGGAAGATGATCGGGACCGCCGAGAACTCGCGAATGCGCTTGCACGCCTGGAGACCGTCGATGCCGGGTAGCCCGATGTCCATCAGGACGAGGTCGGGTCGTTCGCGGTCGACGATGTCGATCGCCTCCGCCCCATCGTGCGCGCGCAGGATTTCGTGGCCCTGCTGCGTCAGGACCTGATGGAGCAGGCGAGCCATCCGTGGATCGTCTTCGACGACCAGGATCGCCGAACCAGATGGCATCGCGTCAGCCGGCCGCGGACGCATCGCGATCGCGGCGCCTCGTTCTCGGCCTAGGCCGGGTCCGCCCCGTCTGGAACGTGCACATCTCCCTCGGTCCACTCTCCACCCGCATCGGCGCCGATCGTCGCGGCGTCAAGAGCGGACAGGAACGTCGCTCCCTCCCCAGGCGCGCCTTCGCACGACACTCTACCACCGTGTCGCGATACGACGCGAATGACGATCGTCATCGCGATCTAAAGCCCGGTGGTTGCCCACGGCCGACTCTGGACAACTCGTTCTCGACCACGGCCAGAAGTTCCACGATCGAGAAAGGCTTGGTCACATACCGATCGGCTCCAGCGTTCATACCGGCCTCGACATCCGACGCCTGAGTTTTGGCGCTGAGTAGCACAACTCTCGTGCACTCAACACCAGCGGCGGCCCGAATTCTCCGGGTGAGCTCCAGCCCAGTCTGACCTGGCATCTGAACGTCAATGAGGACGATCGTCGGTCGCGCGCGCTGGATGATGTCCCACGCGGCGTCGCCATCCGGCGCTTCGATCACGCGACGGGTGGCCGACGAGCAAGCCGCCACCACGAGCCGGCGGATGCTTGCCTCATCGTCCGCGATCAGCATCGTGGTCATCATCATTCGGCGACCGGCGCCGAGGAATCGCGCAGCTTCTCATACACGGCCCGCGCGGCGCGCACCGCGACCCTCGGTCCCTTCCGCAGCACGGTCGCGACGCCGTATTGCTCGAGCGCGTCCCGCTCCGCGGGCAACAGATCCTTCACCGTGACCACGACGATGGGCACGGTCGGGCCGATCGCCTGATGGAGGTCTGGCAGCACTAACTCGCCGTCCTGGCCTGGCAGCATGAGGTCGAGCACGATCGCTCTCGGCTTGTTGATGGCGACTCGCTGTAATGCCGCCTCGGCGTTGGGCACGCGAACCGTGGTAAGCTCGAAAGCCGCGAGTTCCTCGGAAAGCAGTCGCGCAAAGCTGGCGTCGTCTTCGATGAGCAGGACATCGCCGCTGAATCCTCCCGCGACCGCGAGCGGCAACGTGAAGCGGAAGCACGCGCCTTTGCCCAGCCCGTCCGACTCGGCCCAGAGGCGGCCTCCGTGCGCCTCAATGATCTGACGGCTTATGGCCAGTCCCAGGCCGGTTCCCTTGATCTCGCGCCGGTCGCCGCTATCGACTCGATAGAACTTCTCAAACACTCGAACCAGCGCTTCGGGCGGTATCCCCAGGCCGTGGTCGCGAACGGCGATCTCGACCGCCGGACCGGCCGCCGCCGACTCGACGACCCGCCCAGATATCTCGATCTGCCCGCCGGCCGGCGAGAACTTGCGCGCGTTCGAAATCAGGTTGGTCAGCACCTGCTGCACTCGGTCGCCGTCGATGAACACACGCGGGAGCGAGTTGGGCACGTCGACCGCAATCGGGCGCTCAGGTTCCTGGCCCAGCGAGATCACGGCGCGCTCGATGACGGAGGCCAGGTGTGTCGCGACCGGAGCGATGGCCTGCCGGCCACTCTCCATGCGCTGCAGATCGAGGAAGTCGTTGATGAGTTCGGTGAGACGGCGTCCCTCTTCGAGCATGATGTTGAGGAACTCCCGGCGCTCCTCTTCGCCAAACGGGCGGACCAGCAGCAACTCGGCGAACCCCACGAGACTGGCCAACGGCGTGCGCAGCTCGTGGCTCACCACGGAAACCAGCTCGTCCTTCAACCGCTCGGCGGCGCGTTCCTTGGTCATGTCCCGCAGCAGGACGCCGAATGCCAGATCGGTGGCGCCGACCATCGGGAAGAATTCGATGCGCAGGTCGCGTTGCGTCGGCTGGGCGAGGGTCACGTCGAGGCTCGGCCGCTCCTCAGGCGAAGCCACTGCCTGCTCCCACGCCGAATTCACCGGCGCCGCGTCGGCCAACCTCGTCGCCAGGTGGGCATAGGCCGCGTCAATCGATAGGCCGATCGCGCCAACCGGGTCGATGCCCAGGAACTCGCCGGCCCGTCCGTTGCAGTAGCGGATCGACCGAGACGGATCGACGACCACCACGCCATCGTTGATGCTGGACATGATCGACGAGAGCGTGGCGCGCTCCTGGGTCAACTCGTCGAACGTCCGCTTCTGCCGCATCAGCGACCCGACGCGCGCCAGTAGCTCGGCGCGGTCGACCGGCTTGGAGAGGAAATCATCCGCGCCCGCATCGAGTGCGCGGATCTTGTCCGTCCTCGCATGCAGCGCCGTCAGCACCAGGATCGGAACGGCGTGCGTGACGGGATGGTCTCTGAGGCGCCGACACACCTCGAAACCGTCCATCTCCGGCATCATCACATCGACCAGCACGACGTCTGGCGGATCAGCCAGCGCCGCCTCGATGCCCACCCGGCCATTTGCCTCGGTCATCACCCCATATCCGGACCGTCGGAGCTGCGCGCGGATCAGCGCCACGCTCTCGGGGTTATCGTCGATGACCAGGACCCGGCCGGCTGGTTCGGTGGCCACGTCGTCAGAGTGCCGCGCGTCCGAGAGCCAGCCGCCGCGCGCGCAGCACACCGTCGAGCTCGTCGGCGAGCGTGCGGGTGTTGATTGGCTTGGCGATATAGCCGTCGCAACCGGCGTCGAGCGCGCGCGCCCGGTCTTCCTTCATGGCGTGCGCGGTCAGCGCGACCACAATGAGGTCGGCCGTTTCGGGGTCTGCTTTGATCTGTCGCGTCAGGGCCAGCCCGTCCTGGCCGGGAAGCTGCACGTCCATTAGGATCAGGTCGGGCTTGGAGTGAGCGAGCCGCACGATTGCGTCTTCCGCCGAGCGCGCTTCGCTGACGCGGTAGCCGGCACGCCGCAGCACCGCGCTTGCCAGCATGAGGTTGGCAGAGTTGTCCTCAACGATCAGCACGTTCAGCTTGGTGGGTTTAGCCATCGACACCTGGCGCCTCCTCCCGGACCGGTGTGTGCACTGCTACACGATCGAGCCAGGAAACCAGCTCGACCGCGCTGACCGTGCCTTTCTCCAACACTGCCGACACTCTCCCATTCAACAACGCCCTGTCCTCGTCGGTCATGTCCTTGGCCGTGACCACGAGAATTGGAGTCTCGCGGGTGACGGCGTCGGCTCTGAGTGCCTCGATGACGTCGAAGCCGCTGACGTCCGGCATCATCAGGTCGAGCAGGAGCACATCGGGTCGTTCGGCGCGCGCGACGTCGATCCCGTCGGCGCCGCCACTGGCCGTCAGCAGTTGGTAGCCGGTCGCGGGCAACATCCCTCCGATGAGCGACAGCGCATCCGGGTCATCGTCGATCGCGAGAATTCGTAAGGCGCGACCGTCCGCGCCAGCGGAGGATCGGACGCGGCCGAGCCGAGCCAGCAGAGCGCGTCGGTCGATCGGTTTGACGAAATAGTCGGCGGCGCCGAGCGCGTAGCCGAGGGATTTGTTGTCGACGATGGAGGCAATCACGACGGGGATGTCGCGCGTCTGCGCGTCGTTCTTCAGTGCCCGCAACACCTCCCAGCCGTCGATCTTGGGCAACATGATGTCGAGGGTGATGGCGGCCGGGTGCAGCGTGCGTGCCTTCTCCAGCGCTTGCGTGCCGTCGAAGGCAGACTCGGTGCGGTACCCGCCACGGGCGAGGTAGAGCACGAGCAGGTTGGCCGCCGATTGCTCGTCCTCGACGACCAGCACCAGCGGGCGACTCATATCTTGGGAGGTGTGGCCGTTCCCGACCGTACGCTCGGGCGGTGGGGAACGCGTGGGTTCGGAAGGAGTGCCCTGGGGCAGGAACACGTGGAAGCGGCTGCCCTGGCCGACGGCGCTGTCCACCCAAACGCGGCCGCCGTGAAGCTCCGCGAAGCGCCGTGTCAGCGCCAGACCCAGGCCGGTGCCCTCATACCGGCGACTGGCCGCGCCCTCGACCTGGTGGAACTCGCGAAAGACCTTCTCGTGGTCCGTTGGCGCGATGCCGATGCCGGTGTCCGCGACCGTGAGCTGTACGCCATCGTCGTGTGACCGGGCCTCGACCGACACGCGCCCGCCCTCGGGCGTGAACTTGATGGCGTTCGACAGCAGGTTGAGAAGGATTTGCTTCACTTTTCCTTCGTCCCCGATCAGGCGACCCGCCCCGTGCGCGTCCGCCGCCAGCTCGATCGACTTATGGGCAGCCAGGGATCCCACCGTGGCGAGCGTCTCCTCGATCAGGCCCGCCACGTCGAACGGCTCGGAACGGAGTTCCATCTTGCCAGCCTCGATCTTCGACAGGTCCAGGATGTCGTTGATCAGGCTGAGCAGATGCTTACCGCTACGGTAAACGGTGTTGATGTAGGTCAGCCGCGTTTCGCGTTCGTCGTCCTCTGCCGGCGTGTCGAGCAGCAGTTCGGAGAAACCGATGATGGCGTTGAGCGGCGTTCGCAGTTCGTGCGACATGTTGGCCAGGAACTCGCTCTTGAGCCGTGTGGCCTCCTCCAGCGCCGCGTTTTGCCGGCCGAGCTGTTCGGCCAGATCGGCGGCCTCGATGGCGCGCCGCTCAGCCTCGAGGAAGAGCTGGCCGCTCTCGACCGCGATGGCGGCCTGCTCTGCCAGCACCGACAGGAGCGCCGCCTCGTCCTCGACAAAAAGCGAGGGGCGGTCGAATAGGACCAGCAGAAGTCCGTGCGTCCGCCCACTGGCGACGAGCGGCGCGATCAGCGCGCAAGAGGCTCCGCCAAAGGCCTGAGACACTCGCCGCAGTTCGCCGCCCCACTCCCGCGGTCGATCGGCCAGTACCACGGTCTGGCTTCGCCAGGCGCGGGTCAGCAGCGGCGCATCCTCACCCAACGTGATGACAGCCAGTCGGCTGGCTTCGAGCGCGGCCCGGTTGTCGGCGGCGCGGTGGACCGCCAGTGGGACGTCCTCCGAGTTGCCGAGCGCGACGATTGCCGCCTTGCCGCCAACAGCATTGGTGACAGTCCAACCGATATTGTCCAGCGCCGCATTCAGGCGTTCCTCGGCAGTCCGACCACTGAGCGCCGAGAAGAAGCGGCGCAGCTCGTTCATCTGAAACTGCCGAAGGAGCCAGCGCGGGGGCGCAAAGCCGAGGTAGTAGGCGACGGCCGAGGCTAGCGTCATGAGCCGCGACACGGCCTGGCCGACTTCGGCCGCATCCGGTATCGCCGCGACCACGCCGGCCAGCAGGATTGCGGCTGCCAGCAGACCTGACCCCGACGCGACGGCTACCAGCCGTCGGCGCACGATTCCCCGACTTTGCACGGCCGCACGGACGAACGCGACGGTGGCATAGCCTTCGACGTAGGCGAAGGCGACGACCACGGCGATGGTCGCCCACGTCGGCAGCGGCTGGTCTACCGCCAGGAACACCGACCACGACGCGACCAGGAGCACCAGGCTGAGCACGTGCTGCTCGCGCGGTACCGACCGGAAATGCTCGACCAAGCGCAACAGCAGATAGGGTTGGGTCAATAACAGCAGCGCGGCGACGGTGTTTATCCACGGCACCACGATCCCGGTTGCACGCGCGAACCCTTGCTGCGCGATGATGATGGCCAGGGCGGCGAACAGCGCGACGATCTCCAGCCGGCGCCGGTTGGGCTGCCGGATGAAGTCCACCGCGGTCAGGAGAAAAACCAGGACGAAAACCGCCTGGGGCAGAAATTGGAGTATTTGATCGTTCACGGGCTTCCCCTCCACAGTCAGACACGACGATCCACTCCGGGAGATGCCGAACCGTCGTGAAGCGGTCCGGCGCGGTCACTATATCGTAGGCTCAGTGACCACCGCGTCCAAATTCATATCTTCCCTAAGGACAGCAGGTACAGACACGACGCGATGGTTTGGACCTTAGCCGCGATCGTATTCGCATGCGTGTCAGCCATTGTCGCTCCCCTGATCGGGCCGAACCTTGCAGGAGTCTTTCATCGCGAAACGTACGGTCGGCTAGCTCTCCGCGTTCAGCAAACGCCGAATCGTGAGTGCCAGCTCGTTGCCGGTGAATGGCTTCTGGAGGAAGGCGGCGTTCTGGTCGTCGCCGCGGTCGTGGAATGCCTCCTCGTCGACGTATCCCGACACGAACAGTACCTTGATGCCCGGTCGGGCGGCACGTAACTGCCGGGCTAGCTCTATGCCGTCCATTCCCGGCATCACGACATCGGTAACGAGCGCGTCGATGTCTTCACCGAAGGCGTGTGCCGCGCGAAGAGCCTCCTCACCGTATCCGGCCACGATCACGCGGTAGCCGAGTTCGGTCAGGGTGCGTCTTCCCAGTCTTCGAAGGCCGGCTTGATCGTCGACCAGCAGAATCGTCTCGTTGCCGCGCGGTATCTCCGCGTCGGCGATGGGAGGAGTCGCCGCGTCCGCTAATGGTAAGGATGTCGCGGGCAGCAGAATTTCGAATGTCGAACCTCGCCCCACGGCGCTCGTCACGTCGATGGTCCCGCCGGCGCCGGTGACGAGCGCGTAGGCCATCGCCAGGCCGAGGCCGGTGCCGCGGTCCGGCCCCTTCGTCGTGAAGAAGGGCTCGAAGATGCGATCGAGCACGTCGGCCGGAATGCCGTCACCGGTGTCGATGACGCGAATGCGGACGGGCTCGCTTTCCGGAGCGTCGTCGGCGTGACTGGCGGCCGAGATGCGTCGAACAGGCCGGTCGACCGCGATCGTCAGCGACCCGCCGTCCGGCATCGCGTCGCGGGCGTTCGTAGCCAGATTCACGATCACCTGATCGAAATGGGTCGGATCGATCGCGACGGGGCAGGGTTCGGAGCCGTCGTCGATGACCAGCTCGACGCGTTCGCCGACCAGTCCGCGCAGGAGACGATCGAGTTGACTGAGCCGTTCGCGGGCGTCGATGACCTGCCGATCCGTCGACCCGCGACGACTGAATGCCAGCAACTGCTTCGTGAGGCCGGCCGCTCGGGCCGAGGCATCCAGGATTTCGTCGATCCAGGACGCGGCCTCCCCGCTCGGTTCGACGATAGTCTTGAGGAGGTCGGCGTAGCCGAGGATCAGACCGAGCAGATTGTTGAAGTCGTGGGCGAGGCCGGCCGCAAGCCGGCCGATCGCCTCCATCTTCTGAATCTCGACGAGCGCCGTCTGCACGGCCCTCTCCTCGGTGATATCGCGTGCCGAACCGTAGAAGCCCGTCAGTTGGCCGTCGGCGTCGAAGATGGGAATGAATCGGTCCTGGACCCAGCGGTGCGATCCATCCCGGCACCGGATGCGATAGACCCGCGTTCCGACGCTCCTGTTTCGGACGTGCGCGGCGGTAACGGCCTGGTATTCCGCGAGGTCATCCGGGTGGACCAGATCCGGCGGCGGGCCGGTCGGATTCAGCAGCTCGTCCAGGCGATACCCGAGGATCTCGGCGGCCTGATGCGAAATGAAATCCAGCCGGCCGGCGCCCGATGAGTCGATGACGCTGGCGCGGTAGACGATCTCGTGGCTGGCGTCAACGAACGCGCGAAATGTCGTTTCGGCCTCGGTCAGCGCCCGCTCGGCGTGGACGCGGTCTGTGACATCGCGGGCGACGATCTCCAGGCCGATTGGCTCAGCGCCTTCGCCATGGAGAGGCGCGGCCTCGTGCTCGGTGAACACGGCGTGGCCATCGGAGTGGCGCCACTCGAGGATCGCGCGCTGGTGGTCGACGTCTCCGCGAGCGGCTCGCTCGATAGCCGATTCGAGCGCGGCGCGGCTCTCGGGCGTCAGGATCTGCCAGAAGACGATCGCATCGGCCAGGAGATCGCCGGCGCGGTAGCCCAGGATGCGCTCGGACGACGGGCTGACGTACCGCAGGTCGCCCGGCGCCGCCATCACGATCAGGTCGCGAGCGTTCTCGGCCAGAAGTCGGAACCGCTCCTCACTCTCCCGCAGGAGTCGGTGCGTGGTCCGCGACGCCTCTTCGAGCTCGCGTTCCGCGATCGCGTGGCGAATCGCGTCGGGAAGGCGGCTCAAGCGGTCTTTCAGCAGGTAGTCACGCGCGCCGCGCCGCAGGCACTCGACTGCCGCTTCGTCGCGAATCGCCCCCGTCACGACGATGACCGGCGTGTCGAGACCGCGCGCCCTCACACGATCGAGCAGGTCGAGCGCGGTGAAGGCTCCGATATCGAAATCGCTGATGATGACATCGTGCTCGCGCGCGAGCTCGCGTTCGAGGTTCGCCGCGTCGCCGGCCCAGGCAAAGATGAAATCGAGGCCGGCACGATCGAGCTCGGCGACGACCATCTCGACGTCGAAGTTGATGTCGTCGACGATCAGGATGCGGATCGGCGATTTCGGAACTGTCGGTGTCGGATTGGCGCTGGACGTACCGGGCACCTCGTGTCACTCCTCGTCGCCGAATCGGTGGGCGCGTCGGCTCCCGAGCTGATCTGACGGTAGGGCCCGCCAGGCTAGGACGTCGTGATTGCCGAGAGCCGAGGCGTGATATTTTCGTGAAGCGTCGATCTCGCGCGGCCAGAGCCGTGTCCCGCGGTCGCACCCACGCGCGCGCATTGTTGGATCCCCCACAAGTGGGAAAAATCCCCAGGATAGGCCACCACCCACGCGCGCCTCTTGCTAGCGGTGCGTCGCGGCGAGCCGTAAGGTGTTTGTCAAGAATACACTAGCGAAAAGCGCGACGATGAGGCTCATTGACGTGATGACCGATGTACCGCGACTCTCGCGGGTTCACCGGCGCGGACCGGTTGCTTGCAGAAAGCTTTCACTTCGATGTGCATCGGCACCTCATTGAACTGCGTGGGGTAGCACGCGAGCATTGTCGTGGTCCTATAGTGGAAACTATGTCGCGGTTGACCGCGCGACTGGGCCGGCCCGCGGTCGGTCGGGTCGCCTGCAACTGGCCCAGTGGCGTGTTGTCCAGCGAGCCACGCGATCGCGTCCGGCTGCCCCAAGCCGCCCTGGCTCGGCGGGCGGCGCGCGCTCGCCCCCGTCGACACATTCGATGCGGTCTCGTGCGGTAATCGAGGATGTTCTCTCCGCGTTCGTGGCCGCTCGTCGCACAGACGCTGGTCGGACCCGTGCTCTTGTTGGCGACAATGCTCATCGCGATCGTCCTGGCCGATCGACTGACCCGTCGCGACGACGCGATCGAAGATCAGATCGCGTCCCGCGCGGCAGTCGCGAGTCAGGCGGCCGAAGTACTGAAGCACGTACTCGATTTGGAAACGGGCGTGCGCGGCTACGCCCTCGCGCGCGACGCGGTCTTCCTGAAACCGTACGATGACTCGCGCGAAGAGATCGACCCGCACATCGTCGCGCTTCGGCAGATGGTCGCCGATCGACCGGCGCACTTGTCCCGCGTCGATCGTATTGCCGAACTGATCGGCGAATGGCGGGTCGTGATGGCCGATGAGCTCATTCGGCGCGTCCAGGCCAATCAGGACACGGGCGATCTCATTCGGCGCGGCGAGGGCAGGAACCGGATCGACGCGATTCGCGCCCTGGTCGACGACATGGTCAGCGAAGAGGCGGTCGCCCTCGCCGATCTGCGGCGCGATCACGCCGCGTTGCGGTCGTCGCGGGATGCGCTGTTTGCCGCGATCGTCGGCGTGGCTCTCATATCTTTTGCCATCGCCCTGCTCACGGCGCGGACGGTCATTTCCAGTACCCGAGCGCTCTCGGCGATGGCGCTGAGGATTGGCGCGGGCGAACTCGATGCCCGGGTGCCGGTCGGCGGTCCGCGCGAGATCGCCGCGACTACGCGCGCCTTCAACGCCATGGCCAAGCGTATGGCCGAGGAATCGCGTCGTCGCATCGAGGCAACCGCCGCCGCCGAGGCCGAACGGGCGACTCTCCATGCCGTCACGGACAACATGACCGACGGCCTCGTCGTTCGCGATAGCCGCGGTCTGACGCGGTTCTGCAACGCGCGGGCACGCGAATTGCTCGGCATCCCGCCGGAGGCGGACGTGATCGGAGTGCCGTCCGCGCGGGTCCTCGACCTCGCCGCGGAGAACGTCGTCGATTCCGAAGATTGGCGTGCTCGAGCGCTCGACTCGATCGCGCGGGTCGAGGAGCGCCCCTCGTACGAGATCACTATTGTCCGTCCGGTCCGACGCGAGATCGAGTTCCAGTTGTTCCCGTTCCGCCGCGATGGCGAGCTTGATGATTCGAATCGAGGTATCGGCGTTCTGATCCGCGATGTCTCCGAACACCATTCGCTGGTTCGGCAATTGCGCGGATCGATCGCCGAATTGGATGCCTTCAGCTATTCCGTCTCGCACGATCTTCGGGCGCCGCTCCGCGCGATCGACGGCTTCTCACGCATCTTGCTTGAGGACCATGGACCGAGCCTCGATCCCGATGCCGTGCGCGATATCGAGATCGTCCGCGCCAACGTGCAACGCATGGGCCAATTGATCGACGATCTTCTTGCGCTGGCGCGGTTCGGCCGGCAGCCGCTATCGCGCCGCGAGGCCGACACCGAGGCGCTCGTTCGCTCGGTCGTCGACGAACTCGCGCCTGAGCGTGACGGACGCGACGTCGAGTTCATCTTCGCCGATTTGCCGCCCTGCCACGCCGACCCCGGCCTCCTTCGCCAGGTTTACGCCAATCTTCTCTCGAACGCGATCAAGTACACGAATGGGCGGGCACAGAGGCGCATCGAGATCGGCAGTCTGCTTCTGAACGGCGAGCGCGTCTACTACGTCCGCGACAACGGCGTTGGCTTCGACCTGCGCTACGCCTCGAAGCTCTTCGGCGTGTTCCAGCGCGTGCACGCGGCTGACGAGTACGAGGGCACCGGCGTCGGCCTGGCAATCGTGAAGCGCATCATCCAGCGTCACGGCGGGCGCGTGTGGGCGGATGCCGCGCCCGATCTCGGCGCGACGTTCTTTTTCACGCTGGATGGGGGAGGTCCGAATGAGTGAGCGGCCGGTTGAAGTCCTGATCGTCGAGGACAACCCACACGATCTCGAGCTCGCGCTCCGGGCGTTGCGGCGCCATCACCTCGCCAATCGTGTCCAGGTGGCCCGCGATGGTGTCGAGGCCCTCGACCTGATATTCGGCGATGCCGGCTTCGCCGACGGCAATGCGTCCGGCCGTCCACGCGTCATCCTGCTCGACTTGAAGTTGCCGCGCGTCGATGGCCTGGAGGTCTTGCGCCAGGTCAAGGCCGATCTCCGCACGCGGTCGATCCCGGTTGTCGTGCTGACCTCGTCGCGCGAGGAGAGCGACATCGTCGAGAGTTACGACCTCGGCGTCAATAGCTACATCGTCAAGCCGGTCGAGTTCGAGACCTTCGTGGAAGCGGTGCGGCAACTCGGGTTCTACTGGGTCCTGATGAATAAGGCGCCGGGCGGCGACCAGGGCGGTGGCGTGGTCTCATGACCGATCCCGCCATCCGAGGGCGACTTCGCGTGCTCGTGCTCGAGGATAACCCCCTTGATGCCGAGCTAGTCGTCCGCGAACTGAGTCGCGGCGGTCGATCGGTTGCCTGGGTGCGCGTCGAAACCGAGCGAGAGTTCGTCGCCAACCTATCCGACGATATCGACATCATACTGGTCGACTATGCGCTGCCGCGTTTCGACGCGATCGCCGCGATCGAGCGCGTTCGTCGATCCGGACTGGATATTCCGCTGATCGTCGTCACCGGTGCGATCGATGACGCCGTCGCGGTCGAGTGTCTGCGCGCTGGCGCGGCTGACTACCTGCTGAAGGATCGCCTGGCCCGACTCGACCAGGCGGTCGACCGTGCCATCGCCGAGCGCCGCGAGCGCCGCGAACGGGCCGCCGCCGGGGCGGCGCTCAGCGAGACGGAGGCTCGGCTCCGACGGATCGCCGAGAACGCGCACGATGTCATTTTTCGGCTCGACCTCGTGCCGACGGTGCGCTTCACGTACATCAGTCCCGCGTCCCGCGAGGTTCTCGGGTACGCGCCGGATGAATTGATGGCCGATACCGCGCTCGCGACGCGCACTCTGCGGCTCGAGAACCTCGTCGCGAGCAGTGTCTCAAGCCCACACATTGGCGCGAATCCTCGATCCTACGATTACGTGCCGGTTCGCTCGCGACACACTGATGGCCGCGAGGTGTGGCTCGATCACCGCCAGACGGTCGTGCTCGACGACGACGATCAGGTCGTCGCGATCGAGGGAATCGTCCGCGATGTCACGGCGCAATACCAGGCCGAGCGGACGCTGCGTGAGGCGCGCGAACGAATGGCGCAGTCCGAGAAGCTGCGCGCGCTCGGGCAGATGGCGAGCGGCGTCGCCCACGACTTCAACAACCAGTTGAGTCTGATCCTCGGCTACGCCGAACTTCTCCTGGCACGCCCAGGCCGTCGGCGCGACGATGGCGCCCTGGTCGAGGATCTTCAGGCAATCCACACCGCCGCCGAGGACGCGGCCGCCGTCGTGCGACGACTCCAGATGTTCTACCGGCCGACCGAATCCGAGGGGCCCGCGGCGACGTGCGTTCACCTCAACGCGATCGTGGCGCAGGCGATGAGCGCCACCGAGCCGCGCTGGCGCGATCAGGCCCGCATGGCCGGCGTGGTCATCGACGTGCTCACCGATCTGGCTGACATTCCACCCACTATTGGCGATGCGATCGAGCTTCGCGAGATGCTCACGAACCTGATCTTCAACGCGGTCGACGCGATGCAATCCGGCGGCCGCCTCACGTTTTCGACTCGCGCCGACGGCGGTCACATCGTCCTGTGCGTCACCGACACCGGCGTCGGCATGCCGACACGTGTCATCGAACGGGCGTTCGAGCCGTTCTTCACGACCAAGGGCGAGCGTGGGACCGGGCTCGGCCTCTCGATGGTTTACGGGGTCGTCGAGCGCCACAACGGTACGATCGCGATCGAGAGCGCTCCGGGCCAGGGGACGACGTTCATGATTCGCTTGCCGATCGTCGAGTGCGATGAAGGGCCAATCGTCGAAGCGGACCAAATGATCAGGAGCGCGCCGCGTCGCGTGCTCCTGATCGACGACGATCCGGCCGTCTGCCGCCTCATCGCGCGTATCCTGGCCGATGCCGGGCACCTGGCGACTGTCGCCGATGGCTGCGCCGACGCGTTCAGCCACCTCGCGACCAGCGCGTTCGATGTCATCATTGCCGACAGTGCCCTGCCGTCCTGGGAAGGCGACCATCCCGTCATCCGGATGCGGACGCTGGCGCCCGTGACACCGGTGCTCCTCCTGGCCGGTTTCGGCGAGACTTCCGAAATCACGGCGGAGCCATCGTCCCATGTCGCCGAAGTCGTCGATAAGCCGATCCGGACGAAGCGACTGCTGTCGGCGGTGGCTCGCGTGACCGGGTGACGTGAGACCTACCAACGTCGAAGCGACGATCCTTCTGGTCGACGACGATCCGCGGATCGCTCGTCTGCTCCGCGCCACTCTCCAGGAAGATGGATTCGAGGTGTTGGTGGCGCGCGACGGCGCGGCTGGCGTCGCAATGGTCGAGTCGGAACAACCCGATCTGGTCGTGCTCGACGTCGCGATGCCGGTCATGGATGGCATGCGCTCCTGTCAGCGCATCCGGGAGTTCTCGACGGTGCCGATCATCATGCTGACCGGTCAGGCCAGCGAGGCCGACATCTTGCGTGGATTCTCGCTCGGCGTCGACGACTACATGACGAAGCCCTTCAGCCCCGGCGAGCTGGTCGCGCGCATCCGGGCTGTGCTCGGCCGCGCCCGACGCGCGCACCGCGAAGTGGCGCTGGTCTTCGACGACGGCGTCCTGCGCATCGATCTCGCGAGCCGAGCCATTTCGGCGCGCGGCGAGCCAGTCACGCTTCCACGCACTGAGTTCCGGCTGCTCATGGCGCTCGCCGAATCCGCCGACCGCGTCCTGCTCCACGATGAGTTGAAGCGACGCGTTTGGGGAGACAACTACGCCGCCTCGGACGAGCAGTTACGCACGTCCATAAAGTACTTGCGTCGTCGGATCGAGCCCGAACCGACGCGGCCGCGCTACCTCATTACCCAGCGTGGCATCGGCTACCTGTTCCGGGCTCCGCGCGCGCCCGAGTGACCGCGACACGCGGACAAGATGCCCGCGCGTCGTGCCGTCCTGTCACATCTTTCTCACGAACCGCGCGCCGAAACACACACGCGCGCGCCACGTCGCCATGTTACCTTTAGGTCGAGTCCATGGTGAGGTAGATTCCGTGAAAACAGTCATGGTCGTCGACGATGACCCGGCCATGCGCCATCTGGTCCACATCACGGTCAGCGGCTCATCGGGCTACCACGTGCGCGAGGCCGAGGACGGCGTCTCCGCCATTCGCCTCGCCCAGCGTGAGCCGATCGATCTGGCCTTGCTCGACGTGGCGATGCCCGGCCTCGACGGCGTCAGCGTTTGCCAGGTGCTGAAAGCTCTGCCGGCCGAGCATCGTCCAATCGTTATCATGCTCACCGCCCACGCCTCGAACGCGGATCAGGCCAGGGCGCGCGCCGCCGGCGCGGATGGTTTCATCGCCAAGCCGTTCAGTCCGGCCGACCTCCTCGATACGCTTGATCGCGCCCTGAGCAGCACCAAGCGAACCACGCCAGTCGCCTGATTCGGTAACGAACGGAGACGAGTGATGAGCAGTTCCGACGGGAAGTCTCCGGCGACGGGCAGCGTTGCGCCGTCCCCGATCGGTGTTCGGCCGGACGATGCACCTTCACCCGAGGCGATCGTCGCCAGCGAGCTCGACCTCTACGCCTACGACGTCCAATCGCTCCACGCGCAGCGGTCCACGCTCGGCGAGGAGCTGCGCCGCTCCGAACATCGCCTCCACATCGCCGTCGCCGAGCAGACGCGCCTTCACGCGCGGCTCGAACGCGAGCACGAGCGCGTCAGCGCGCTCCTCACCCAGCGCAACCAGGAACACGCGATCGCGGTGACGCTCGCGCGGGAATCCCATCCGGAACGATCGGCGATCGCCTCGGGTCTCATCTCCGCCACGATCGTTGGAGTCGTCGCGGTCGGGGTCGGTTTCTTGGCCGGCAATTTCATCGGCGGCGCCCGGAGTGGCGTGCCAGCCACGGCCATCGCAATCGAGGAGCCGACCGCGACGGCGACGCCGCCGGTGATCCTCATAACGACCGGCGCGCCCGGGCTGCCCGCGCCGCTCGCCGACGTTCCCGCGGCACCGACTCAGCCTGTCCCCGGACAGACCGCGGTGGCGCTTGCGCCGCTGGCCGCCGCCGGTACGCCTTCGACGCCGCCGGATCGCTGCGCGGTCGAAGTCACCGTTCCTCAGCTTGCGCCCGGAACCGCCTACATCTTGCGAATCGCGCCGACGCGGACCGACGCCGCCACGATCCTCTGGCCGGTCCCGCGCGGCCGCATTGCCGTCTCGGCGGTCGGCAGCGCCGCGCGGGACGCCCGCGTGCCCGCGATCGTGCCGCTCGGGCAGTTGCCGGCGACGATCATGCAGGCGTCATCCGTCGGTGAATTGACGACCGACATTCCGGCCGGCGACGCCCTCGTCGTCCTGGCAAACGACTCCGATCAGCCGTTGCCGCGCTCGCGGGCGGTCCTCTTCTACGCCGGCGGATCCGCCTGCGCGTAGGGCGGGGTTGATCGGAGACAGGAGCGACCCATGACGACGCGCATCCTCGGTTCGCCCACGCCGCTACCCGCGACGCCGTCAGATGGTGTGCCGCTGCCGGCGACGCCGTCAGATGATGGGCCGCTGACCGCGCCACCGGTGGCCGAGTGCGTCGTTCCAGGCGCTCCGGCCGCGACCGCTCCATCGGCGGCCACGCGGCTTTCGCTCGACCCATTCCTGACGACGATCGCCACGCTTCTCACGTCCGCGATCGCAGTCGCCGTCGCGCTGGTCGCCGCCGGCTTCTTCGGTCAGCCGAGCGCCGACCCAACCAACGAGTCGACGCGGCCGACCGCGACCGTCGTCACCGAGCGAATTTCATCGCCGTCGTTGACCGATCTGCTGCTGTTCGGCGTGCCGCTTCAACCGCGAACGCCGGTGACAGACACAGCGACGATGGAGACCGATTGGACCTGGCAATGGCCGGAGGCCAACGTCGGTATCTCGGAGACGCGTCCTGGATTACCGCGGAGCTCCGCCAATCCGACCCGTCCAAATGGCGATCGCGAGACTGGGGGACCAGCCGTGCCCGGCGTGGGGGCGCGTGCGACGACGCCGGTCGTCGGTCCCGGCGCCCCGGCGTACATCGGCTTCGTCCTCGACAGTTCCGGTAGCATGCACGAAGAGGCCGAAAATGGCCGGCGGAAGATCGACCAGGCGCGGCAGGTCGTCATCGACACGATCGCCCGGTTGCCGGATAGCGCGTTCGCCAGCGTGCGCGTCTTTGGCCACCGCATCCCCGAGACGGACAAGCGCGAGAGCTGTCGCGATACGGAGATGGTCGTGCCGTTCCTGCCCGGTCGTGCCGCCAGCGAACGATTCGCGAGCGTCGCGATCGCGCCGCGTGGTTGGACCGCTCTCGCGTCAAATCTCGAGTTGACGGTTCAAGAACTGCCAAACGGCGTCAATCGCATCGTCGTTCTCGTCTCGGACGGCAAGGAGACGTGCGGTGGCCAGCCCGAGGCCGTTGCCCGCCGACTGCGGGCCGCGGACGCGAACCTGTCGATCTACACGGTCGGGTTCGGCGTCGATGCCGACGCGCGAACGCAGCTACGCGCGATTGCCGAGAGCGGGGCCGGAGCCTACGAGGACGCGATCGACGCGGCTGGGCTCTCGACTGCCCTGCGGCGCGTCATCGAACGCGCGACGGGGAGCCCGCCGGCAGCATCGTAGGTCGAGACCCGGCGGGCAGGATGCCCGCGCCCCCCAGACACGCGCAATCCGTATGCGGTCGCGATGTCGGCGCTCGGCGCAAGCAAGGCGCGGGCAGCGAAACCTACGCCGAGCAGCGGAGCGAGATCGCGAGGAAGGCGGCGGCGAAGCGTTGGCTATCCGGAGCTATCTCGACTTTGACAGTTGCGGGCAAGATTTCCGCGCCCCCAGGATGGCTACAGCAAGTCCGCGATCGCGATTCGTTGGCCGGTCGCGATCGACCGGTTCGCGGCCGCGCCGATGAGGAGCGACATCGCCCCCGCCCGCGAGCCGGCCGAATGTCCGAGCGGATCGGGTGGCGGCGCGATGGAAAAGAGCGATTCGCGCAAGAGGGCGTCGCCGCCGCCGTGCCCGCCGTTAACGGCTGGAACGACGATGTTCTCGATTTCGCCGCGCCCATGGATGAGCCGAATCGTCTGCTCGGCCAGACCCGCGAACGGTCCGCTGTGATACTCCTCGGCCTCGATACGTCCGTCAGCGCCGTTGATCGCGACGCGCCATCCCTCGTGCGCCGAGTGGGCGACCAGCGAGTAGCTGAGCAGCGCGCCGCTGGCGTAGCGCACCGTCGCGCTCATCGTGTCCTCGATGTCGACCTCTTCGGCGAAGACGCAGCCGTCGCGCATGTAGTCGTCCTCGTGCTCGGCCGCGAAGTAGAAGGCACGCATTTTCGGGTCGGCCGCGAAGTCGACGAAGAATCGGCAGCGTGACCCGATCGCACAGGAACTGCAGCGTTCGCCGCGCTCGGGGCCGGCCGAGCCGTAGACGTGCCGAGCGCCGAACGCGAACACGTCGCGCGGCTCGGCGTCCTGCCACCAGTTGATGAGATCGAAGTGGTGGGTCGCCTTGTGGACGAACAGACCACCCGAGTTCTCTTTCCGGCGATGCCAGCGTCGGAAGTAGTCGGCGCCGTGCCGCGTATCCAGAAACCACTCGAAATCGACCCCGAGCACCCGTCCAATCGCACCGTTGGCGATCAGTTGCTTGATGCGCGTGTTGTACTCGGTGTACCGGTAGTTGAATGTGACCGCGACTTTCCGGCCAGTCTCGACCTCGGCGCGCAGGATCGCGCGGCAGCGCGGCGCGTCGATCGTCATCGGTTTTTCGGTGATGGCATCGCAGCCGGAGTGCAGCGCGCGAACGATGAACTCGTGATGCAGTCGATCGATCGTCGTCACGATCACGGCGTCCGGCTTCGTCTCGGCCAGCATTCGGTCGAAATCATCGAACGTCGGCATCCCGCCAGCCTCGTTGGCCAGATGGCGCGCCCGCGTCTGATTGATGTCGAACACGCCGACCATCGTCGCCGAATCCGTGAAGTGCTCTCGCAATGGCTGCGCGTACATTGAGACCGCGCGCCCGCTCGCGCCGGCGAAGGCGTACCGTTTCATGACATCGTTCTCCTCGTTGGGTCGTCCGCAACCGCGGTGGATGAACCACGGCCGAAGGAATCCACCTCGGCTGGTGGCGCGCTAGTATCGCGAATGGCCCGTGCCGCCGCGCCGCGGTACGCCAGGCACGATAATGCCGCCGAGCGAGCGCCGGCCTTCTTGTCCCGCCGAACGGCGGCATCTCCCGGCCAGGACGCGAGAGGGGGGTTGACCATGCCGCGGATCGCGCAGGTCGAGGCGCTTGGCCTTGGCGCTGGCCTCTACGTCCGTGTGACGACCGAGGATGGTACGGTCGGCATCGGGCAATCCGCCTGCTGGGGCTACCCGGGCGCGGTCGCTTCGGTCGTCGAGTCGTTCGCCGGGTACCTCGTCGGCCAGGATCCGTTCCGAATCGAGCATCACTGGAACTACCTCTTTCGGGTTGGGCCGTTTCGCGGGAACGTCCTGTCCGGCGCGATCAGCGCGATCGACATTGCGCTCTGGGACATCAAGGGCCAGGCGCTGGGTGTCCCAATCTGGGAGCTGCTCGGCGGCCGGTGCCGCGACCGGGTCCGGCTGTACCTCCTGATGGGAGGCGACACGGCCGACGACATCGCGGCGAACGCGCGACGGGCGCTCGCCGAGGGGTTCACCGCGATCAAGTTCGACCCGGTGCCGCCCGGCTACCAGGACATGACGCTCGAAGCGCTCGTCGCCGGCACCCGCGATCGGGTCGCCGCCGCGCGTGAGACCGTCGGCGCGAGCGCCGACATCGTCGTCGAGTTGCATCGCAAGCTGACGCCGCTCCAGACGCTGCCACTTTGCGAGGCGCTGGCGCCGCTCCGGCCGCTCTTCATCGAGGATCCGATTCAGATCGATAGCATTCAGTCGCAGGCCGAGATCGCCCGCCGAGTCTCGACCGCGATCGCGAATGGCGAGCGGCTCTCGTCGATCTGGGAGTTTCGCGAGTTGCTGGCCGACGGAGGATCGCAGTACGTGCGGCCCGACGTCGGTCTGGCCGGCGGCATCAGTCACTGCAAGAAGATCGCCGCGATCGCCGAGTCGTATCACGCCGCGATCGTCACTCACAATTTTCTCGGACCGGTCCTGACCGCCGCTTCGGTTCACCTCGACGTGGCCGTGCCCAATTTCGTCGTTCAGGAGTACTCGATGCTCGATGAGACGCTGGCCGAGGCGTTCCCCGGCGCGCTTCGGCGCGAGGGTGGCTACCTGCCCCTTCCCAACCTCCCCGGACTCGGCGTGCGGATTGATGAAGCTCGCGCCGCCGCGATCGGTGGGCCGGTGCTGGATGTTCGCGCAAATCTTCTCCGAGCCGACGGCTCGGTCGCGAGGGCGGTATGAAAGTTCTGCTTGTCGGCGGATCCGGTCACGTCGGATCCTTCATCACACCATACCTGCGCGAGAAGCACGATCTCCGGGTCCTCGATGTCCGCCGTCCGGCCGCTGATGTCGAGTTCGTCGAAGGATCGGTGACCGATCCGGATGCCATTCGTCGCGCCGTCGACGGAGTCGATGCGTTCGTCTGGCTGGTGATGCGCAAGCCGCAGGGCGGAACCGTGCGCGACCAGGACATCGAGACGATCGTCGAGAACTACGACATGAATGCCAAGGGGCTACACCTGTTCCTCTACCTCGCCCAGGAAGCCGGTCTGCGCCGCGGCGTGTACACCAGTTCGATGAGTGTCCATTACCGCAAGCGTGAGTCGTATCCGTCCGAGGAAGCGATCCCGCTCGATACACCGAGCGTCTACGGGCTCTCGAAGGGAATTGGCGAGGGGATCTGCCAGTATTTCTGCCGCTGGTGGGACATGAACGTCATCGCGCTGCGCATCACCGGTCCGCGCACGCGCGCCCAGTACCTCGCCGAGCGGCGCAATCCGCCGCGCGACCGGGCCGATGGTTCGCCGCCGCTCTTCGTCACCGACGAGGAAGACCTCGCGACCGCCTACCTGGCCGCGCTCGACGCCGCGATGGTCGGTCACAATCGATTCGACGCGTTCTTCATTGCCGGTGACGAGCATGAAAAGGAACACAACCTGTCGAAGGCGCGGCGTGTCCTCGGCTGGGAGCCTCGTTCGCATCGCTTGCTGTAGGCCGGTGTCCGGGAGCGCTCGTCCCTGCATGATTTTCCAGAACGATCGTGAATCGGTAATTCCGCCGATGCGATCGGCCAGGAACGCCCGTACTCTGTCACCGACGGCCGGCGACCTCCGTGATTATCTGCCCGGCCGCGGGAGGCAAGCGCAGATGACAGCCACCAGCGGATCGTCGAGTCGGAAGACGTACGACCCGCGTCGCGACGCGATCGTGACCGGATTCCAGTTTCTGGGCATGGCAGTCCTGATGCTCGTCATGGGGCCGCTGGCGATCTGGGCCGGAATGACGTCCGAGGGTGTTGGCGTCGCGTCCACGTGGTTGTCCATGCGTCAACCACTCGGCGCCACCGCGACGCACCTCATACCGGCCAGCATTCAACTGTGGATCGCCACGATCCTCGGCTTCGCGCTCGTTATCTTCGGCGTGATTCTCGCCGTCAGTGGCGTACATTCGATCCTCTTCGAGGGCCGTCGTCACGCCGCGCCACCGCGTTCACGCAAGAAGTCTGCATGACCGGGCCGGTCCAGGTCCACGCCGCCGCCGACGCGCGCGACCGAATCCGCGCACGGGTGACGCCGTCACCGGAGCCACTCACGGCACACAACCGTCGCGCTTCGGTCGCAGTGGTCGAGGTGAACCTCAGCGCTGATGCCGAGGAACCTACTTCAGCCGCGCCTCGACGATCGCCTTTAGCGATTCGTAGGCCGGCACGCCCTGAATCTTCTCGCCGCCGATCACCAGGGTCGGTGTTCGATCGATCCCGAGACGCTCGGCGACCGCCCGATCGGCCAGAACTCGCGCCGCCGGACGACTCGACGCCAGGCACGCGCCGAAAGCCGCGGTATCGAGCCCCACCTCGACGCTGTACCGGCGCAAGTTCTCCTGGCTGAACACGCCCGATTCGCGTCGTCCCTGTCGCTCGAACAGCTTGTCGCGATACTCCCAGAACTTGCCCTGCTCGGCTGCGCATTCCGATGCCTCGGCCGCCGCGACCGACTCGGGACCGAGGAAGGCCAGGTGTCGCCAGGCGACCCGGGCCTTTCCGGTGGCGACGTATTCTTCCTCCAGCCTTCGCCCTGGACCCAGGGCGTACTGCTTACAAGCCGGTCATTGGAAGTCGCCCCATTCCTCGAACACGACCGGCGCGTCCGGGCTCCCTTTGCCGAGCGCAGCCGGAATCGGCGCGTCGGCCTGACTCGATCGCATCAGGTACACGGTCAACCCGACCAGCGATAGGACGATCGCGGCCGCGAGGACGAGCGCCCCGGTTCTGATCCGACCGGGCCTCACTTGCCTCCGCACGGTCACGCTATTCGCCCTTCGATCCGGCATCCCTGAAACCGTCGCGGTCGCGACCCCGTCCTGCAATCCGTAGAAAACCCGGACGCGCGCGACTCTGTGCCGTCGAGCGTCCGTAGATGCCTGGTAGGATCTGTCTTCGTGGATGCCTCTTCTCGGTTGCAGCGGGCCGAGCCGCGCGCGGCGTTCAACCCGAAAGCCAATTTGCCGTACGAACTGCGTCTCGACAGCTTCGAGAGTGCCCTGCGCGATTTATACGATCTTCTTGCAGATATCAACTCCGCGCTGGTTTCCCGCAATCTCCAGCGCTTGGAAGAAATGGTCAGGCCGGCGATCTTCAGTGGAATCGTCAGTGATGCGATGTCTGCCGCTCTGGCGCGGCACTCTCGGGTCCTCGTCGAGAATCGGTTCCACAACGGCCATCCAGATCTCATCCCGCGCGGCCTCTATCCCAATAACGCGGTCGCGGCCGGTGACGACGGTGTCGAGGTCAAAGCGACGAAAGGTAGCGGCGCCGTCGACACGCACGGTGCTCGCGACGCGTGGCTGTGCGTGTTCCGATGGTCGATCGATGTCGATCAGGAGAAGCCGATCCGTCAGCGCGCGCCGACCCACAGCGTCGAGATTCTTCTCGCACGCTTGATTCGTGAGGACTTTCGCCAGAATGCGCGCGGAGAGCTTGGCACGCGAACCGCCAGTCCGAACGCGGCCGGTCTGGCCAAGCTACGCGCGAACTGGATCTATCGCGAGTAGCGGCAGCACTTTCAAGTCTGAGAGAGCCGGAATCGCGTCGCGAGCGATCTGCGCGTACCGCGCATCGATCTCGACGCCGATACTCTCATATCCGATGGCCTCGGCCGCCGCGAGCGTCGATCCGGCGCCGGCGAATGGATCGAGCACGACGCCTTCGCCGAGCGGCAGGACGGCGCGCACCATTTGCCGGAGGAACGACTGCGGCTTCAAGCTCGGGTGCGGCGCCAATGCCCGTTCGCGGGCGCGCGTCGGGTGCGACGCGATCACGTCACCAAAGGGCTGCTCGTCCGAGATGCGGCGAAGTCCGCCGGTCTTCCACGCGCGCAGATTGTCCTGAACGCGCCCTTCGAGCGGCTTTCGAAACAGGAGCCACGGTTCCCACATCGACCGTGGCATGACGCTTACGCCGGAGAACTCGTCGTGCGCGTTCTTCGGACGATCGCCGCCTCGCATCGTCATCACGAGCCGGACGATCTCGCCGCGTCGCTCCAGTCCAGATCGCGCGAGCGCGCCGGATACGAGATATGACAGGAGAGGATTCGACGCCACGACGACATGTGCTCCCGGCACCAGAGTGGGTGCCAGGAGGCACGCCCAACGCGCAAAGAATGATTCGAGCGATCGCAAGTCATCGCCGCTCAGCGTCGTGAACCTCGGCAATGGCGCCCGCTGGTGACCATCGAACGCCGGCGGAATTCGCCAGACTCCACCTCGCCGGAGTCGCAACTTCGCCTGTTCGGTGGCGCTGTATTCGACGAGACCGTACGGTGGGTCCGTAACCACGGCGTGGATACTGCGCTCGGCGCGACCGGCCAACCACGTGAGGCAGTCGTCCTCGACAAGTTGCGCGCGTCCGAACTCGAAGACAGCAGATCGCGAGGTCGGTAGAAGTTCGGCCTGAATCATCGTCCGCGCAGCCGGTATTGACCGCGAGTGAGTCTCTCGAACGAATCGCTCGCATTCAGCCGTAGGTACGACCTTACGGATGACGCCGAAATCGCTTCGCCGAGCCGTGATTCAATAGCCTGACGAATCTCAGCCGGCGAGGCTCCGGTCTCTCGCTGCCGAAGAAACGCGATGATCGCGTCGCGCACTTCGCCCGGGCGACGCCGATTTCTCATCGATGACAGTTCCTCGAAGTATTGTAGACGTCTGGACGTCTTTCCTGCTAGCACTATGCGCCGTGACTGACTGGCTCGCCAGTAACCCGGGACGTCGCTGTCCGCCGCTCGCGGTGCACGATGTGCATGTCTGGCACGTGGCTCTCGATATCTCGGCGGCACGACAGGCCGAACTCTGGCGGTCGCTCAGCGACGAGGAGCGCGCGCGGGTCGAGCGACACACGACCTCGAATGGCCGTCGCCGTGCCCTGGCCGCGCGTGGCCTGACGCGCGCCGTCCTGGCCGGCTACCTCGAATTGCCGCCAGCGAAGCCCGCTATCGCGGTCGGTCCGCGTGGCAAGCCGTACTTGGTCGGGAGCTCGCTCGCCTTCAACCTGACGCACAAAGACGACTGCGCACTGGTCGCGGTCGCGCGCAGCGACATTGGCGTCGATGTCGAGCGCGTCGGTTCAGTTGCTCGTGCCGGGCAAATCGCGGCGCGCTATTTCACCGCGCGCGAGCGAGAGGAACTCGCCACCCGTTCCGACGCGGCGGCACACCTCTTCTTCCGACGACTCTGGTCGGCCAAGGAAGCGTACGGCAAGGCGCGAGGCGACGGTGTCACGACACGGCTGGCCGATTGTGAGATCGACCTGGATCGCGCGCCGCCGACCATTCGCGCCAATGACGGCGTTGCCTGGCGGCTCTGGACGCTTGCGCCGTCACCGGCGTTCGTCGGCGCGGTCGTGGCTGCCGAGGCGAGCGTGCTCGCGATCTTCCGTTTCGTCGAATAGGCCGCCCTACATCTCTCGGCGCGACCCCCGTGGCGGCTTCTTGCCGACCGCGCGCAGCGGGCGTCCGCGCGACGATGCCCGTCGGCGCAGGCTCAAGTTGCCCATCGTCGGTTCCGGTTCCGGCGGCATTGGTTCGACCGGCGGCGGCAACGGCCTCGCAACTGGCGGCGGCACCGGCGGCAGCATCGATGACGGCATCGCGATCGTTTTCCGGCGCGAGATTGCGGTCCGCGGCCGGCTCGGGCCACGCAGAGTCGTCGTTGGCGAGCGTGGGCCGAGCTCGTGTGACACCGTCGGCGCATCGGGTGATTTCACGATCGGATTATCCGACGGCACCGCGACCGTCTTCCGGCGCGAGAACGCCGTGCGCGGTCGCTTCGGGATGCGTGGTGCTGGACGACTACCCGGCGCTTTACTTTCCGACTCGGACATTCTCATGGGCGCACTCTCTTCTGGTGGTGGGACATCCTTCATCTTACGTCGCGTTGCGCTCGGACGCGATGAATGGGCGGAATCCTCAGTAATTGACCCGGTGCCGATCGGCTCAGCGTCCGCGCCAGTTGACGATTGGTGGATCCGAACGCCGTGTAGATCGTCCACGGGTTCGCCGCCATTCACCATCGTTGCGGACTCCTCGGGACGCCACTCCAGCCGTGCCAGAATCTCGGCCGGGCTGCGTCGCTGTCGCGCCGCCCGTCGGACGGTGCCGCCCTCGGTCATTGCAGTCGCGAGTTCCGCCTCGACGTTGATCGAGACGATACCGTCGGTCGTCGGGCTGGCGTCGGTCGCGTCGCGAGTTGGCCGCACACTGCCGCGTTCGCCCGACCCATCCTCACCTCGCACGGGCGCGCCGCGCAACTGCGCGATCACGCGCGGACCCGGCGTGATCGATCCGCGTTCCCGCAGGTAGCGCAAGATGCGGTCGAAGTAGCTACCTCGAAGCGTGGCCGTGTCGCCGACCACGATGAGAAGCCGGCGCGCGCGCGAGAGAGCGACGTTGATTCGCTGCATGAGTTGCAGGAAACCGATCTCGCGGCGGCGGTTCGACCGGACGAGCGAGACGATAACGATATCCTTCTCGCGGCCCTCGAAGGCGTCGACCGTGTCGATCTCGAGCGCGCGATGCACCGTGCGTGCTTCGTTCCGCAGCATCCGCCGTAGTAGCGCCGCCTGCTCGGCGTAGGCGGCGATGACGCCGACGTCCATGCCGTCCGGCGCGCTGCGCAGCAAATGGCGCGCGATCGTCGTGACGAGGCGCGCCTCCGGCACGTTGAAAAGGGATGGTCCGCGTCCGCGCGATTCGCGAAGTCCACGCAACCCACGCGTGTCGACCCAGACCGCTGGCTGCGGAAAGTGCGGCACGCCGGTTTCCTGTCGCGGCGCGGCCGGCCCATTCCGGAGGCGATCCTCGTAGAACGCCCGCGCGATCAGGCCGCCGATCGTCGGGTGCATGCGATTCTGCTCGTCAAGGAACACAACCGCGCGGTCAGGGAAGTGTCGCTCGGTCATCCACACGAACAGGCTCTTGCCAATGACGCCACTGCGGGCCATCGCCGGTTCCAGGCGCAACTGTTCCTCGGCCTCCGACAGCACCGGCTGCAATTGAAGTCGGTCGCCAACCAGGATGAAGCGCTTGCCGCGTGTCAACGCGATCAGCGAATCGAGCACGGTCGCGCGATTCGCCTCATCGAGGACAACGTAGTCGTAGACGGACCCGCCGGCGGCATCGTTCAGCGCCAATGCGTCGATCGTCGTGAACACGACGTTCCGATCGCTCAGATCCTCGTCCGGCGCGACGAAGAATCGGCGCAGATCGGTCGGCACCCGCTCGAGCATCCCGACGCGCGCCGGAACCAGGGCGCGCACCTTGACATGCTCCCCGCTCGATCCTTCGACATACGGGATGATCTTCATCAGCATGTTGTCGGTGCCGTGGTTCGAGTGGGAGCAGACGAGCACCCGCGCCCGCGGCTCGCGCAGAATGATCTGGGCCACGATTTCACCAGTCGTCGTGCTCTTGCCAGTCCCGGGCGGGCCCTCGATGAGCATCGCCTCACCCTCGGCCATTCCGAGCGCCAGCGCGACCGCGCGTGCCTGGCTGCGGCTCCGTCCAACCGCTGGGTTCAGGTAATCGGTGGGGTAGACGAGGCGCGGAATCGGCATGGCGGCCGGCGACGCCATCATGCGCGCGACATGCGGCAGGTGGCCGCGCGGCGATTCGAGTTCGTCCAGGATCGCTCGCTTCTGGGCCAGAATCTTCGTGCGAGGCCGCGGTCGCACCGTTCCCGGCATCGGCGGATCGGCGCCCCGAGCGTCTACATCCAGAACGCCGTGGGCGATGTCGCTCGAGACAAGCCGCGCGGTCGCAATCGCGACGCCGCGCGCGTTCACGAGATCGAGCCATTCGCCGGGATCGAATGCGGCGACCGCGGATGCCTCGAGTCCGAGGAGGCGGTATGGGTTTTCCTGACTGCGATTGCCGATTCGCGGCTCCGCGCGCTCGTAGTGCGACTCGAGCCGCAGGGCGCGCTCCGCGTCGTCGCGGGCCTCGGCCTCGAGCGCCTCGCGTAGCGGCGCGATGAAGCCGCGCCATCGGTTGCCAGTCAGACGATCGAAGATCCCCTCGATTTCAGCCGCCAACGGATCGGGTCGTTCACCCTTGGCTGGCAACTCGACGCGCTCGACCCGCATCGCCACGCCGACGGATCCGCGCTCGCGCTGCGGTTCGCGCGCGTCCGGCGCCACCGGCACGATTCGATCGGCACAGATGTGGCTGTCTTCGAATTGACACTCGAGATCGACCTGCAAAGCTGGGATGCGCACGCGCGGACCGCCGCCGGCGGCGCGCCGCTCCGGCGTCGTCCAGATGATCATTTCCTCGGCGCCGGTGTGCTCGCGCAGACGATGGAACCGCGCCTCAATCGGGCCAGTCGCCAGACCGGGCAACTCGTTCGCATCGCCGTACGCCTTCAGCCATGCCGTCAGCATCGCCCGTGGCCCCTCGGCCAGGACGAGCCGAAACACTGGTAGGTTTCGCTCCTGCCAGCGATCGGTGCGGATGAATTTGGAGCCTCGCCGGCCGAACCTGCGAGGACGAGGGCGGGTTGAGGCTATCGCCGAACCTTCCTGGTAGCCCACCGTCGGCGCGCGTCCCAGCACGTCAACCAGCGACGAAACATGGCACTGCGCGCTTTGTTGTGTCTGATATCGCCATCGGCGGCGGGTCAGAAACCCGTGGCACCGGCGCCGACGCGGCGATCGAGGCCAGTATACCCCGTGCCGCGCCCGCGCGCCACTTTCGCCGCCTGGCGGGGCGTCCTTAGCTCACCATCACGTCGACGATTGGTCCGAGATCCGGCCAGTCGTCGTCGAGGAACGCATCGTCGTCGACTCCGTCCAGCACCACGAAGAGAGGCGCCCACTCGCCATTGAGCGCGAGCGAGTCGAGCTTGCGGTCGGGGTTCGGAGCATCGCACGAGACGTGGGGGAGATGTCCAAATCGCATCATATGTGATGTATCGGAACATCCGTGGCGGACATAATCCCCCGATCCTCCTATTCATATCAAGGTGGCTAGACTGCCGCGATGCTCCGCCTCTGGGCCGCTCTGCGCGCCAATCAGACTCTCATGTGGGCGTGCTTCGTCATCGCGGTCAATCAGCTTGGATTCGGCATCGTGGTGCCCGTGACCCCGATCTACGCGCGGGGCTTCGGCGTGTCCGAGGTCGCGGTCGGTCTGGTCGTCGCCGTCTACGGGCTCGGCCGCTTCCTCTTCAATGTCCCGGCCGGACAGGCCGCCGACCGTTTCGGCCGTCGGCCCGTCATCTTCGTCGGCACGGTCGTCACGGCGGTCGGCAGCATCCTGTGCGGGCTCGCGCCCGACTTCAACCAACTGCTCGCCTACCGCTTCATTGGTGGCATCGGCGCCGCGATTGTCATTACCGGCGTCCAGACCGTCGTGGCCGACATTGCCACGCGTGAGAATCGCGGCCGCATGATGGCGACCTATCAGGGATTCTTCATCTTCGCCGTCGGTGTCGGACCGGGCGTCGGTGGCACGATCGCCGTCCTGGCCGGGCCGCGCGCGCCCTTCTTCGTATTCGCGGCGCTCGCGGCTCTGGCGGGCGCCCTGGCCCTCTGGCGGCTCCCCGAGACGCGCGGCGTCGCCCTCGCCGCCGCTAACGCGGCCGGTTCGGCCGTGCCACGTGGCGTGACCGCTCGTCTTCTCCTGACGAATGTCGGGTTCATGACCCTCTCGATCGTCACCTTCGTCCAGTTCTTCAATCGAACCGGCGCGATCTTCAGCGTCGTTCCGATCGACGCGGTCGAGCGACTGGGCCTCGATACGGCCACGATCGGCCTCGCCTTAACCGTGTCCAGTCTCTGCAACATTGCCCTCGTCGGCTGGACCGGCTCGATCGCCGACCGTCTCGGTCGCAAGATCACAATCGTGCCCGGCTGCGTCATCGGAGGCGTTTCGCTCTTTGGATTCGCATTCGCGCCCGGGTATGCGATGTTCCTCGGCAGCGCCGTGCTCTGGGGAATCTGCGGCGCGCTGATCGCCAGTTCGGCGGCCTACGCGGCCGACCTCGCTCCGCCAGGCGCGACCGGCCTGACGATGGGCGTCTATCGCATGCTCGCCGACCTCGGCTACGTCGTTGGCCCGGTCCTACTTGGCCTCATCGCCGAGGTCGCCGGCGCCAACGGCTCGCTTCTCGTCGCCGGCGCGTTGTCGATTCTCACGGCCATTCCGTTTGCGCTGCTTGCGCCCGAGACCGGCGGGCGCCGCGCCGCCGTGCCCCCGGCGCGCGTCTGACCATTCGTCGTCGGGGCGCGGGTGTCTCGTTGTCTCAGCTTCAGGCATGCCGCGGAGGCGTGCTGATTCGACGTCCATCCGCATCCGGCTAGACTGTTCCACGAAGGCAAAGGAGGCCCTAGCGTGAGCGCGAATCGATTCTATGAGGCGGCCCGAGCGCTCGTCGCAGAGGGAGGCCGAACCACCGCCATCGTCGGCGCGCTTGCGCCTGGCGACGAGCGGCGCATTGTCTGGGACGACTGGACCATCCACGACGTTCTCGGTCACGTCGAAGCGTCGCACCTCGCCCTCCTGCGCGGCGCCCGCGGCGACGTTTCGCCGGCACCGCCCGGCGGTAGCCTGGCCGATGTGAACGAACAACGCCGCCAGGATCGCAAAGTCTGGTCGTTCGATCATCTCATCGCCTCGCTCGACACCACGCGCGCCGTCGCGATCGCGCATCTCCGCTCGCTGTCCGACGCCGATTGGGGTCGCGTCATTCGCACCTCGAGCGGTCGGGAATGGACGCTGGGACCGCTCACCTGGCAGATGTCGAATCACGAGCGGAGCCACCGCGAGGAGATCGAACGATCGTTCGGTCGGCTTGCGCCGGGTGGTCGCGTCCGCTGGCTGAGCGTCTCCGCCGGTGGTGTCCCCAAGCGACACGTGTACAGCGCGATCGCCGGCGAACTCGGTCTATCCGGCGACGCGCACAACAGCCCGAATCACGGCGGACCGACTGCCGCGCTCTGTCTGTTCTCGGCCGAGGTCATCGAGGCCCTGCGTCAGGAGGGCCACCCAATCGCGCCCGGTACAGCCGGTGAGAACCTCAGCATCGGCGGTCTCGATTGGCCGACCGTCGTGCCCGGCGATCGCTACCGCGTCGGTGGCGCCGTCATCGAGATCACCCGGTACACGGTCCCCTGCCAGAAGATTGCCGGATCGTTCAAAGACGGCGTGTTCGACCGCATCAACCAGGAGCTGCACCCGGGCCAGGCCCGCGTCTATGCCCGCGTCGTCGAGCCCGGCCTCATCGCCACCGGCGACGCGGTCGTCCGTCTGTAGGCGCACGATTCCGCAATCGCGGCTAGAATATGGCGTAACGACGACATTGTCGGCGTCGTTCAAGCTGCCACGAAGTCCTGTTGGCCTACCTGTACTAAAGGTCAGGTATCAATAGGTACTACGTACGGCGGCATGGCTATATCCGTGCGGGTACATTGAGTCGCCCGCTTCGCACCGATGTGTGATGCCGGGAGAAGGCCGCTGATTGGCCAGGAGGTAGTTCGATGGTTTGGGATACTCTGACGACTGACCGGGAAGGATCGGTGGGCACGCTGATTCAGGACGGAGCTCACGACGTTCTCGACGCGCTGGGCGATGACCGCGAGGGCGCGCTCGACGACATCCACGAGGAAGTCCACGAAGAAGTCCGCGAGGAAGCGCACGACGACGCCGAGTCGCCGGTCGCGACTGCCGAGGCGACGGCCGAGACCGAGGTCGAGGCGGAAGAGGCCGAGGAAGTCGAGTACGACTATCGGAACGACCTGCCCGGCGCCCCCGACGCGCTGACTGCCTACTTCGCCGATGTTGGCAATGGCCGCCTGCTCACGTTCGACGAGGAACTCTCGCTCGGCCGCCAGGTCCAGGCCGGCCTCAAGGCCACCGAGGATCTCAAGAAGGATGGCGGGAGCGCCTACAAGCGGCGCGACCTCAAGCGCATCGTCGATGAAGGCCAGATGGCGCGCCATCGGCTCATCGAGATGAACCTACGCCTCGTCATTTCGGTGGCGCGTCGCTACGTCGGCCGTGGCCTGCCGCTCGAAGACCTGATCCAGGAGGGCAACGTCGGCCTGTTCCGCGCGGTCGACAAGTACGACCCGGAGCGCGGCTGGCGCTTCTCGACCTACGCTTACTGGTGGATTCGACAGGGCGTGACCCGGGCGATCGCCGATCAGGCGCGCACGATCCGCATGCCGGTTCACACCGGACAGCTCGTCACGCGGCTCGGCGAGATCCGTCGCCGCCTCGAGCAGCGGATTGGCCGCGCACCGACGCCGGGGGAAGTGGCGGCCGAGGCCGGCATCAGCGAGGAGCGCGTGCGCGAGACGCTGCTGGCCGCCCGCGAGCCGCTGTCGCTCGAATCGACTCTCATCGGTACCGACGACTCCACTCTGGCCGACCTGGTGCAGGATGACTCCGCGCCGGACGCCCAGGAGATGGTCGAACTGTCCGATCAGCGCCAGAAGATCGAAGAGATCTTGGAAGGGCTGACGCAGCGCGAGCGCGCGGTCATTCGTCTGCGCTTCGGTATGGATGACGGCACGCCGTTGACGCTCGCCGAGGTTGGCGGTCGTCTCGGCGTCAGCCGTGAGCGTGTGCGGCAGTTGGAGGCCGACGGCCTGCGCAAGCTGCGCAGCGGCGTCCTCCGCGAGCGCCTCGCGCGCGTCGCCGCGTAATACCACCTCGCAATCGGAGAGGCCCCGGTCCGACGACCGGGGCCTCTCTCGCTAGACTGTCGGCGGTGACGTCTCCCAGCCAACCGGCCGAGCCGCTCGAATCGGCCGCGTCGGACCTCGTCCGGCCGCGGCTGCCGCCAGCCTTCGCGGCCTTCGCGCACCGTGACTTCCGTCTGCTCTTTCTCGGCACCGCCACCACTCAGACCGGCAACTGGATGCAGAGCGTCGCGATCGGTCGGCTCATCCTGGACATGACTGGCTCCGGCTTCTATCTCGGGCTGGCGGGTTTCCTGCGGTCAATCCCGCAATTGTTCCTGTCGATTCCTGGCGGAATCCTGGCCGATCGGGTGGATCGTACCCGGTTGCTCGCGACGTTCCAGGGCATCGCCGCCGTGCTCACCGCGCTCTTGGCCGGGCTCATCTACGCCGGAAGCTCGAATGTGTGGGCGATTCTCACCCTCACATTCCTGATCGGCTGTTCGCTGGCGATGGTGTTCCCCGTGCGGCAGACGCTGGTATCGACCTCGGTACCGCGGATCGATCTCACCAGCGCGGTCGGTCTGAACTCGGCGAACAACAATTTGACTCGCACGCTCGGTCCGGCGATGGCCGGGATTCTCATCACGCTCGTCGGCGCGGCGGCGTGTTTCGCCCTCCAGACCGTTGGCTTGCTGATCAGCTTTTGGGCGTCGATCGCGATGCGAGTCCCGAATGACGATCGCCGATCGATTGGCAGCCCGATGGCCGATCTGGCCGAGGCGTGGGACTACGTGCGGGCGACGCCCGAGGTGGGCGGGCTGCTTCTCTCCGCGCTCGTCCCGACCGCGCTCGGGATGCCGTACATGGCGCTCCTGCCGATGTTTGCGCGCGATCTCGACATCGGCGCATCCGGCCTCGGTTTCCTGATGACAGTTCTTGGCGTCGGTTCGATATCGGGCTCGATCGGCTTCTCGGCGGCCGGAGATTTCCGTTACAAGGGCCCGGTCTTGCTTGGAACGGCGGCCGCTTTCGGCGCCGCGCTGGTGGCGCTCGCCCTCAGCACGGGACTGGTTGCCGCTCTGGTCAGCCTGTTCCTCGCCGGTGTCTTTAGCGCCGTCTATCAGGCGACCAACAATACGCTTCTTCAGACGATCGTCCCGGACGCGCTGCGCGGCCGGGTGATGAGCGCCTACATCCTGACCTGGGGCGTCATGCCGCTCGGGACGCTGCCGCTCGGATGGTTGGCCGATTTCCGCGGCGCCCCCTTCGCGGTCGGCCTGGCTGGCGGGCTCGTCCTGCTTTTCAGCGCATTCAGCGCCGCTCGTTTGCCGAGCGTTCGGGCGCTGTGACGCTGTCTGCTTTGCTCATTCCTTTGATCCGGTCATTCAGTGTGGCGCGCCTGACGAATTGTGGCGCGCCGTGACACTGCCGGACGATCGTGTCGTCGAGCGCATTCGGAAGCTCCTCGCGCTCGCGACCAGCTCGAATCCCCATGAGGCCGCCGCCGCCGCCGAACGCGCCGTCGAGCTGGCACAGCGCCACAACCTCGATCTCGCCACCTTGCCGAGTCGCGAAAATCCGTACGTCGAAGAGTCAGTCGACGTCGGGGGAGGCTCCGCCTGGCGCTGGCTCTTGATGTCGGCGGTCGCTCGCGCGCACTTCTGCGCCGCGTTGCGCGCGTTCGGCCGCGGCCGCGCTGGTGGCACGATGCTGATCATCGGCCAGCGCCACAACGTGACCGTCTGCGTCTTCCTCTTCACCTACCTCGCCCGCGAGATCGAGCGTCTGGCGGCGCGCGGATGGCGACGGGCCCACCTCGTCTACGGCGAGCATGTCGTCGCGCGCGCGTGGAAGAATGACTTTCGCCGCGGCGCGGTTATCACGATCGACGAGCGTCTCAAGGAGCGGACGCGCCTGTTCGCCGCGGAGTCGGGCGCCGCGCGCGCGCTCGTGATCAGCCAGGAAGCCGACTTGCGCGCCGAAATCGAGCGCCGCCACCCGAATCCGCGGGTCACAACCTTGCGCAGTCGCGGTGGCGACGCCTACAGCACTGGTCGATCAATCGCGAACGACATTCGCCTCGCCGACGCGCTCGACGGAGGTTCGCGCGCTTCCGGACGCTCGCTATCGGCTCCGGGGCTGCCAAGCGGATTCGGGTAGCGTCGCGCGCTCGGAAATGAGTGCGACCGCTGTCCTTCGGGAGAACGAGGGCGAAGCCCTCGCTCTCCTCTAGAGGAACCTACGGCATAAATTGCCGCAAGTACCGGGCGCTCTGGACCAGCGATGCCTGGCGCTTTTCGAGGCTTCCCTCGTAAGCCCGGTCTTCGACTTCGACGCAGACCGGCCCGTCATACCCGGCGTCGGTCAGCACCGAAAAGAACATCCCCCAGTTTCCGTCGCCGAGGCCCGGCAGCTTCGGCGTGTGGTACTGAAGCGGCGTGCCCATCGTTCCAACGTCATTCAGGCGGTGCCGGTCGACGCGGACGTCCTTGGCGTGGACGTGGTGCAGTCGCGACGCGAACTCGCGAATCGGCGCCAGGTAGTCCATCTGCAGCCACATCATGTGGGAGGGGTCGTAGTTCAGCCCGAAGCTCGGACTCGGGATTTCCTCGAACATGCGACGCCAGATCGTCGGGGCGTAGGCCAAATTCTTGCCGCCCGGCCATTCATCGTTCGAGAACAGCATCGGGCAGTTCTCGATCCCGATCTTGATGCCGTGATCCTCGGCGTACCGAATGAGCGGTGGCCATGTCTCGCGGAATCGCGGCCAGTTGTCATCGATCGAGAGATGCCAGTCGCGGCCGATGAACGTGTTGACAACCGGGACGCCGAGCGTCTTGGCCGCGCGGATGACTGCTTCGATGTGCTCGACGTACACCGCCGCCTCGGCCCGATCCGGCGCCAGTGGGTTCGGGTAGTACCCGAGCCCGCTGATCGCGATGCCTTTCGACTCCGCCAGATCGTTGATTCGCCGCGCCTCCCCGGCGTCGACCGTCGTGACGTCGATGTGCGTGACGCCAGCGTACCGCCGCTCCGCCTTGCCCGGCGGCCAGCACATGACTTCGACGCAATCGAATCCGGCCGCGACGGCGGCGTCGAAGACCCCGGAGAGATCGAGCTCCGGCAGAATCGCGCTGACGAACCCGAGCTTCATCGTCTCACTCCTACCTGATTCCGATCCAGGCACCCGAACGGTGACTGGCCAGGATCGCGTCGCACAGCCGGATCTCCTTGTGCCCATCGGAGAACGTCGGGAAATCGGGCGTGGTAGACATGTCCCCAGTCTCGACGTACTCGTAGAACGCGCGGAAACACTGCTTGAACGTGTCGGGGTACCCCTCGTTGTGCCCGCCGGGATAGCCGACGAACCGGCGCGTGCTCGGGTCGAGCAGGCTCGGATCCTTGATCAGGGTTTCGTTTGGGCGGTCGCGGTAACCCACCCACATCTCGTTCGGCCGCTCGCTGTCCCACGCCACGGCCGCTTTCGAGCCGGAGAGTTCGAACTTCAGACTGTTCTTCCGTCCGGCGGTCGCCTGCGACACCCAGAGCGAGCCGCGCGCGCCGTTCGAGAAGCGAAGCATGATCGAGCCGACATCCTCGGTCGCGATGTCGATCGGAATGGTGTCGTTATCGGCGGCGAGTTTGCCACTGAAGGTCTCCACCTCGCCTCGCGATCGCTGGCGGACCGGGTGGATCGTGTGGAGATCGGCGCACACCTCGACGACATCGAGACCGGTGATCGACTGAACGAGGTCGAGCCAGTGCGTACCGATGTCCGCGACCGCGCGAAGGCTGCCGCCCTCGTCCGCCAGGACGCGCCAGTTGTAGTCGGTCGGGAAGAGCAGCCAATCCTGGACGTAGCTGCCCTGGATCGCGTGCACGTCGCCGATGTCGCCGCGCCGGACACGGGCGCGGGCTTCGAGGCAGAGCGGGTAGAAGCGGATGTTGTAATTGACGCCGGCGGCCTTGCCCGATCGCGCGGCCTGATCGACCAGCGCGGCCGACTCGACCGCGTTCATCGCCAGCGGTTTTTCGCAGAGCACGTGCTTCCCGGCCGCCAGCGCGTCGCGCGCCATCGTGAAGTGGAGCCGGTTCGGCGTCGTGATGTGGACGACGTCCACGCGCCGATCGGCCAGAAGCTCCGCGTAACTGCCGTAACCGGTCTCGATCGACAGAGACGCCGCGGCGCGTGCCGACTTCTCGGGCGACGACCCGACGATCCCGACGACCTCGATCCCGAGGCGCCGCAGGCCCTCGGTGTGCGCCGGACCCATGAACCCGGTTCCCGCGATCGCCGCGCGTAGCTTCGGCATGCGTGCCTCCTCCGCGGCGCGGATTGTACCCCGAGTGACTGGCGCTTCAGTCGCCTAGCGCGCGCCTCACCAGTGCCGACTCGCCCATTAGGATTGACGTGGGATGGCTGTCTATCTGGTCCGGCACGGCGAAACGTCCTATGAACTCGCAGAGGAACGCCGGCTTCGTGGCGGGATGCGAGATTGGATGCCGCTCACGCCGCGAGGAGTTGAACAGGCGCAGGAGGTTGCTGAGCGTCTTCGATCGTTCGATCTGACGTTGATCCTGTCGTCGCCGATGACCCGAGCCCTGCAAACCGCGGCAGTGATTAGCCGCATTGTCGCCGTCCCGATCGTCGTTGAGTTTGATCTCCACGAATGGCTGCCCGATACGACGGGGACGTACGACTCGACTGCGACCATGATCGCCGCCGCTGAGGAGAGGGATCGCCTTGGAGGGGAGTGGCCGCCGGGAGGGGATAGAGCGTGGGAGCCCGAATCGATAGTTCGACAGCGCACCGTGCGCATCCTTTCGAGATACACCACTCACCGCGGACTCGCCGTGGTTTGCCACGGCACTATCATTCGTATCCTGACCGGACGATCGGCCGGCAATTGCGAGATCGTCGAGTGGGAGTCAGCGCCCGCGTAAGGCCAACTCCCTCGGTCGGGCTACTTGTGCTTGCCTGGGCGGCGGATCCCTCCGGCTGCGTATTGGCGTCGTTCCCGGCGGGGACCCCGGGCGGGCGAGTGATAGACTGGCTCTCATCTGAATCGGGATCATGACTTGGAAGCAGGTGCACATCGGTCGCGCGGATCCGGTGAAGACGCCGAAATGGCTCTTGCGGAACGCGCGCGGCGACGCGAGGTCTTGGAGCGGCTGACGGCAGAATGGCGAGCATATCGATCCCACAGGAGAATCACGCTCGGTCCCGACCTGACGCTGCGTGATCTCATCGCCGAGGGGCGTGACGTCCGGTGATAGCCGAGTCGAACAAGCCCGGCGACCCTACCGCTTTGGCCGAGATTCTCCGCCGACGCGACGAAATCATCCGTATTGCCGCTGCCCGCGGAGCAAGCAATGTTCGCGTCTTTGGGTCGGTCGCTGCCGGTCGGGCGCGGCCAGAGAGTGACGTTGATTTCCTGGTCGATCTCGATCCAGGCCGCTCGGCGCTCGATGTCAGCGAGTTGATTCTGGATCTTCGAGAGGCACTCGCGCGCGATGTGGATGTCATCGTCATACGGCGGGAGTCATCAACTGCCGACCTCGTGAGGGCCACCGCAACACCGCTGTGACGGACGATTCTCGCGACATGCGGCGATTGCGCCATATCGTGACGAGCATCACGTTGATCGCTGAATACACGAGAGGCGGTCGGGAACGTTTCTTTCAAGATACGATGGCTCAAGATGCGGTGCTCCGTCGCCTTGAGACACTTGCCGACGCAACTCACCAGCTTTCGCCCGAACTAAAGAGTCGAAACCCGCGGGTTCAGTGGCGCGCGATTTACGGATTCCGGAATATCGCCGCCCACGCCTGTCTGGACCTTCATCTCGACACTGTTTGGGAAATCGTCGACGTTCACTTGCCGTCTCTCGGGCGCGTAGTTGGCGTCGAGATCGCGCGATTGACCGGAGACACAGAGCAGCGTCCGGGGGAACGAACCGCCGTTGCGCCAGACTGACTAATCGTAGATCGCGACGACCGTTCCTAACGGGCCGAAGTCGACATCGAGTCGATCACCCGGCGCGACGAAAAAGTGGCCGGTGCAAGTGCCGGTGCTGACGAATTCGCCGGCGCGAAGCGGCTTGCCCCGCTCACGGAGCCAGTTCGCCAGCCACGTCAGCGATGTGAGTGGGTTCCCCATCGCCGCGCGGCCGAAGCCGCTCTTGACGAACTGGCCATTGAAGTGGAGGTCGATCCGGACATTCGGCAGATCGAGCGATCGCCAGTCGCGGTACGGCGCGCCGTGGACGAACGCGGCCGCGCCGCCGTTATCCATCGACGATCCCTGGTAGCCGCTGGCACCGTACCAATCGTCGAACACCGTGTCGCCGATCTCGATCGCTGGCAGAAGCGCCTCGACCGCGTCG
The DNA here is from genome assembly GCA_004297775.1 of Chloroflexota bacterium. GTDB lineage: Bacteria > Chloroflexota > UBA6077 > FW602-bin22 > FW602-bin22 > FW602-bin22. The sequence continues at coordinate 52,961 of SCUE01000008.1, forward strand.
GCGACTTCATCCTCGGTAAACGGCGTCTCACTCGGATCGAGGTTGGCACCCATGCGAAAGGCGAACTCGCACTCGGAGCAGCGGTAGTTGATGAAAGCCTCGCGCGGCACGCGCGCCGGGCTCGCGAAGATCGCACTCGCGCGAAGTTGCCCCGGCGCGGGACCCGGTACTCCCTCGGCGCGCTGCACCTCGATGGCCGCGGCGCCGATCTTCCAACCGGCGGTCGGCCATCCGAGTCGCTGGTTCAAGCGCTCCATCACGCGCATCACAGTCTCCCAGTGACGCGTCCTGAGATGCTCGGGGAGCGCGACGGTGTGACGCTCGATCCGCCCACGGGCAATAATCGTGACCACTTCGTCGATTTCGCCGTCGGTCAACGGCGTCACACGCCGGCAACGAACGCCTTGACCGGGCAGCGTCGGACCGTGGATCCGCCGACCCCAGAGTTCAATGTCCGGTGGTAGCTGTCGCTCGGTCACTTCGTCTTCCTTGCCGCTCGATTCGTTGCGCGGCGTTGAGGTTATTCGACCCACCAAGCGAGCGAAAGATTGCGGCGAATCGATTCGTCCTTCGTGACCAGTGGCAAGACACTCGCGACCGCGTGCGCGCAGATCAGGCGGTCGAATGGGTCGCGGGCCCAGGTGAGTTCAGTCGCGGCTCGACAGACTGCCGAAATCGGTGCGTCCGCGACGATAAGTCCGAGTCGCGTTGTGAGATCGTCGATTACAACCTGCGCGGGCTGGCGCGCACGCCCAATCTCGTGGAGGAGATCAAGCTCAAGCTGGACGAACGGTGACAGGCCGAGTTGCTCCCGGTCGAGAAATGCGTGAGTCCTTCTCGAAAAGCGGTCACGCTGATTACCGTGGAGCCACATGACGACATGTGTGTCCAGCAGGATCACGGGCGCCACTCGCCCGACCAGTCGATGTGAACGTATGTCTCAGGGTCGTCGACCATATAATCAGGGTGGGGCACGAGCCGATCGAGTTTCGATCCGCCTTCGACCGGCGCGATCCGAAGTCGCCGGCCGTTGCGCACGATTTCCAGTGGCACTCCGGTCTCCAGAACCTGATCGAGCAACCGGTACACGTTCTGCCGTAGCTCCGACGCCGTGAGGGCCATCTCATTTCTCCTCGAAATACGTACGCGGCATTTATAGCGTACGTACGGCCCGCTATGAGTTGTGAGTTACGTTGTGGGTGTAGACCGATGTCCGTGATCGTGCGATTGTGTTGCTCGGATGCGGCGTGCAGGTCGCTCACCGCCAGTAGCGCCGCCACATCGATGACGTTCTGCGCCAACGCGGCGCGGTATCGAGTCCCACCTTCGGCGCCTCGTTCGGCGATAAAACGCGCAATCGCCTGCGCGCGATCCGCCGCAAGTCTTGTGACATCCCACCGCGGCGGTTCCGGGTCGTGTCCCCGGATGTGTGTAGAAGCGGAGGCCGTTGACAGACGGCCACCGCGCGGTTCTCATTGGGATGCTTGATTTCGCCAAGAGGAGAACCGACACGATGACCGACACGCTCA
>SCUE01000009.1 GCA_004297775.1 Chloroflexota bacterium
GGCTACGGTCGCGCCAATCTCGATCTGCTGCGCCGCCGCGTGCGCGCCGCCTGACTCCACGCGTGCTCACCGCCACACAGAATGGCAACGAGCCAGCTTCCCATAACATGCGGGAGAGCCCCCGTGGCAGCCACCGGGTAGTACAGTAGACCTATGAATGTCAAGCAAACCGTTGGACTCGTTACCGCCGGCGTCGTCGCCGCGACCGCGATCGCGCTGGTCGGCGTTCGCAAGCGCCTGACCAGCATCGGCGCAAGCGCGGCCGGTTTGCCGCGCGGTGAGGCCCACATGTGGGGCATCATCGCCGGCGTCGAGCAAGCCGAGCAGGTAGCCGGCTAAACACTCTTCATCCTCGGCACGCCGGAGCGCCAGCGCGGATCGCGGCCCGGCACGCTCGCAGCGCTCGCGCTGAGCCGCTGGTTGGCGGCGGTGGTGGCTGATCTGGCATACGATGCGCCGCCGCGAAGGTGCCCAGGAGAATCGCCACGCGTCCGGAACGACACGGATTCTTCTACGGCTGGGTGATCGTCGCGGTCATGGCGGTCATCGGCGCCCTCGGCATGGCCCTCGGATCGCTCAACTTCGGCCTCTTCATTCGGCCCATGGGCGACGACCTCGGGATCGGCCGCGGCGCCTTCGGCCTGGCGCAATCGGCCCGACAGGTCACCGGCGCGATCGCCGCGCCGTGGGTCGGCTCCCTGATCGATCGATTCGGCGCGCGCATCCTGCTGGCAGTCGCGGCGGTCATCACCGGCGCGGCGCTGGCGACGCTCGGTTTCATCACGAGCGAGTGGCAGCTCATCGCGCTCTTCGGCATCGTCGGCGTGCTCGGTGTGAGCGGTCCGGGTGCGCTGGTCGTCAACGTGCCTGTCATGAAATGGTTCGTGCGGAAGCGCGGACGCGCGCTGGCGTACATGTCACTCGGCGCACCGGTTGGCGGCGTTCTGTTCGTCCCCGCGACGCAGTTGCTGATCGACGGTGTCGGCTGGCGCGGCGCCTGGATCGTCCTGGCCGCGGTCGGCGCCGGATTGATCGTGCCGATGGCGCTCATCTTCGTGCGTCGACAGCCGGAGGACTACGGACTCCGCCCGGATGGCGAGCCCGCGCCTGAGCTTTCGTCGCCGAGACCGGCGACCGAGCTCTCGTGGACCCGTGCCGAAGCACTGCGAAGCGGCACCTTCTGGCGTCTTGTGATCGCGTTCAGTCTCTTCGGATTCGCGGTGAGCGCGATCGCACTGCATCGCATCGCCGCGTTCATGGACCGCGGCATGGATCCGACGATCATCTCGTTAGCGACCGCGGTCGACGCCGGTGCGTCCGGCGTCGCCACCTTCACGATGGGGATGTTGATCCACCGCGTCCCGGCTCGATTCCTCGGTGCGATCGGGTTCCTGATCCTCGCCGTCGCCTCAGTTCTGACGATCGTCGCGCACGATCACTACGTGATGTTCGTTTCGATGTCGGTGTTCGGCCTCGGCATTGGCACCTGGATCCTGGTCGAGGGATATCTCTGGGCGAGCTACTTCGGACGCGAGCACCTCGGCAGCATCCGCGGCGCGGTCATGCCGCTGACGCTGATCGCCGGCGGCGCCGGTGCCCCGATCGCGGGCTACATCCGCGACCTGACCGGCGCCTACGAGCCATTCTGGTACGGCGCGGTCGCGATCATGCTCGTGTCGATCGTGATTCTCGTCTTCACGCCGCCGCCGGTGCGAGCGGCGGGCTGAGATCGGCTAGAATTTCGTGCAACATGAGATGTTGCCTCGCGACGCCGTGCGACCCATATTGGTAGGTACGAGTGTAGTAGCGGCATTACAATCTGGACTTGGACCGGCGGTGCTCTGCAAGTGATCAACTCTTTACGCATCCAGAACCTACGGAGCGCTGTCGACGTCACGTGCCCACTCGCACCCTTGACACTCGTGGTTGGGCCAAACGGAAGCGGCAAGTCGACGCTGCTTCGCGCCATACGCTTCCTAAAGGAAGTCGCGTCGGGAGCGGTGCAGGCAAATCCCTCATTCCTTGAAGAAGTCGCGTCGGGAGCGGCGGCGGCAGATTCCACATGGCGCAATGACCTTCAGGGCTCCGCTGTTGTTGTGCTCCCACCTTCTGATAATCCGCTTAATAGCAAGTTCCAGGCATCGCTCTCGCAGCTTTCTGATCGGAGTCTCCTAACGCATGCTCGAAATATAGTCGTTCGGGCTAACCTCGTCGGAACGAATTTTGTCGGTACTACTATCATCGCGAAACCTAGGCCGCAAGTGGTGGCTGATGTCATTTTCGATCAACACTTCTATGCCTCAATACACAATGAGTATATGCGATATCAGTTCTTACAGTTGTCGAATCAGATTCGGGCCTTAATAGATTCTGTGATTATCAATTCAGATTTTTCTGAAACCGCTGTGTTCGAGACAAATGCTTCTTCTCCCTCGGATGACGGGACTCGAGAGGTCAGCAGACTGGGGATGTTTAGCGCACTTCTCAGTAAGATCGGACCGGACGACTCGATCGCGACGATGTTCACCGATTACTGTCGCCGACTCATTGGTCTCGAAGTGGCATCTTTGCTCACACCCGGACCCGCGCTCGAGATCAGCCTGTCCGGGCCTTCACAGTCGCGACTCCCGTATGGCGCCGCCAGTCTTGGCAGTCGCTATGGCATGCAACTCCTGGCGGCAATTCTCTCCGGAAGGCTAACGGGGAGACGCCAAGCGTCGAGCATCGCGGTCTACGAAGTCCCAGTGGAAGTTGAGTCGCTCGTACTCGCGGAAGAACCAGAAACGAGCCTGCACCCGGCGGCGCAAGTGCTGATCGGTGAAGTCATGGCCGAGTGCGTCGGAGAGGATCTCGAGCTTTACTATGCGCGCGAGTCAATGGTGGAGGGCCGCCTAATCGATGAAGTACTTGAAGAGAGGCGCCTACGTCGGATCGAGTGGGTTGACCTCGCGCGCGACGAGGGCCGCCTAATCGATGAAGTACTTGAAGAGAGGCGCCTACGTGGCGACTCTGTTCCGTCGAACGGACTTCAGATCATCGCCACGACACACAGCCCCTATGTTATCCAGGGAGTGTGCAAGGCGATCCGTGACGGGAAGTGCTCTCACGAGTCAGTCGTGATCCTCAATTGTTCGCTCAAAGATAATGCCACACACATCACGCCGATCCACGTGTCGGAAGCCGGCCATATTGACGGCTGGATTCCATCCTTCACCGACGTGGACAACTATCTCTTCCAGGGCTGGGTGAAGGGCCCAGTCAGTCGGGCGTGAACGACCAGAAAGTGCTTTTCGACGCAAGTGTCGTGGTACACTACATATGGGAACAGGACGACCTGTGTCGCGACGCGATGAATCGGGCGCGCACGGTGCGCCACCGCCACGTCGTGTGTGAAAAACTCCTGAATGAATACCGTGGTGTAATTGCGCGAAAGAGCGGCCAATGGTTTCAGATCGTCGGCATCCGATTGATGTCGGTGCTCCCAGAACATCTGCTGGAGCGCCACCCCGACCCTACCGTTATGATCGACTTTGGACCCGAGGAGGATCGCTTTCTCTTGCAGTTGGCGATGAACGCCTCGGCAGATTTCCTCGTGACGAGAGACTGCGGCGTGCTGGCTGTGGCCAACGAGATGAGCGTCCATGAGGTCAACTGCTGTCGGCCCGAGGCGTACACTCGGGCGGCGAAGCGGAAATCGAAGCGGTCTGGCCGCGCGTCGCCCGCCGGCTGATCGGTTACGCGCAACCGTCAGCGGCCAGCCGGATTCCCGCGCGCCAAACGTCTCACGTCCGTTCAGCCGAAACTGCTGGCGCTTCAGAGACGACCGACGATCGTCGCCCAAGGCGAGGGACCAGGCATCCGGTAAAACGGCAGCGCGATCACGTCCGCCGCCGCCGCGGGGATACCTGCGCCCATCCTCTATCGCGCCGAACCTACCGCGAGGCGATCACATCTGATTTTTCCCTTGTTGACAAGTGTGGCCCGAATCAACAACTCGGAGACCGCGAAGTACTCCGCGGCGTCGCCTATACCTTCGTCGTCGACGCCGCGATCGGCCGTAAAGGCCTCAAGTTCGTTCCAGGGGCACAAGAACTCTCGCGCGAACGAACGCTCGACTGGGCCAACATGTAAGCGGGCACGTTGATGTGCGAGCGAACGGTACGCGCGATTGTGTCTTCGACCTCGATCAACGGCCTCCCGTTCGGTCCACCACGGATTGCCAGTGAACCAAGCGTCTCTCGTTCGAGGGCGTCCGGGATTGTCGACCCGAGCCAGTCAACGATCGAGATGTCAAAACCGGAGTTCATGCCTGCGCCCAGCGTTGCGTGATTATGTCGAACTGCACATCGCTACGACGAACCGGATATCCGTGGTAATGACGGTTTCCGCTATTCATTGCCTCGTAGACTTGCCCGCTCGCATCGACGGCCCAGATGCACTTTGGCAGACCGTCGGGGGCGGGCGCGATACTGACCACGCCTCGATCGATCGCAGCCTTGAACAGCGCATTCGCGGTAGCGCGGTCGAAAACACCGGCCTCATCGCAAAGCGTCGCATCGGGCCTGGGCGAGGGTGGTGGTCGAAGGCCAAAGTCGCCAGGGTGCTTCTTGTGGTATTGGCTGCCTTCATAGACAGCCTTGGTCCGGAGAATGTCCCAAACATCATCCGCCAACGGCGTGACGCGTGGTACGAGCGCCTCTCGCCCTCGCCTGACCTGTTCCGACTTCCTGCCCATCCTGGTTTGCCGTGCCCATCATAGTCTCGCCCGCCCTCGCGTGGAACGGCAACCACGCATCGCGCCACATCGCCGGGCCGCTTGCATTTCGGCGCGCCAGTGAGTTCGGAAGGTGGGCTGAGATGACCTGAGGCGTGCGATCACAAAGCGCCCGTCAGCGCCCGCGCCGGATTCTCGACCATCAGGCGACGCACCTCTCCCGCGGCGAACCCGCTGGCGCGCAGAAGTGGCAGGAACGTCTCGTTGAGATACGCGAACCGATGTTGCCTCGACGCCGATCCGTCGTCGCCGAGGATGTACGCGCAGGCGTCCTGAGAGATGAGAACGCGATCGAGGAATCCGGCGTCGGCCAGGTTCCGGATCATCGCGACGTACTCGGCGTCGGTCGGCGCCGCGCCGATCGCGTCGAACTCGACCCAGGCGCCGCGACGCGCCAGCGCGATCTGGGTCAACGAATTGATCTCGTTCTGCAGATGCACGACCACGAACCGCGCCGGATCGCCGCTGCCCCGCTCGAAGGCGTCGAGGATTCGCCAGGCCGGGGCCGCACGGCCAAGGTGGCAGGCGACCATCGCGCCGGTCCGATCCGACGCTCGCCCGGCCGCCTCGGCGCAACGCGCCTCGGCCTCACTCGGACCGTCGGGATCGCAGCCGAGCTTGATGAATCCGGCCTCATCCAGACCGGCGGCGTACCAGTCGGCCAGCGCCCTGACGGACATCGCGCGAATCTCGTCGAGTAGCCAGGCGTCGCGATAGGTCCCGTGCGCGGCGATGACCTGGAGCCCGGTCGCGCGCGCGACCTCGCGATACGCGTTGAGGTCGCGCCCGAGATGCGTTGGCGTGCAATCGACAAGCGTGCGAACGCCGAGGTCGCGCAGGCGGCGCATGTCGTCGAGCATCGGCGCCACGATCGCGGCGCGGTCGTCTGGGTAGCCGGTGTGGCGCTGGCGAACGTCAACGACCAGATGCTCGTGAATGAGAGTGACGCCCAGATCGGTCGCCTCGATCGGGCCGAGAACGCCTTGTACTGATGCCATCTCGTCACCTCCCGCGGCATCTCGCCGCCGCCGGAATTCTGACACCGGCAGTCGCATTCTCGCGCGGCAATCTACGACGCGCGCAATTGGCGGAGAACACGAGGTGCGACCGGGCTCTCCGGATCGAGCAAGTCGAGTCCGGCATCGCGAGCGGCCTCCAGGAGTTGGCGGTCACTCGTCACGAGCACGCACCGCGTGGTCGGCCGGTCGATTCGAACTGCCAGCGCGGACGCCAACTGGAGCGCGTCGCCCGGACGGAGTGCGTAACGCTCAGCGACCTGCACCGCCGTCGCGATCAGCACGTCAGTCACCGGTTCGAACGAAACCGCGCTTGTCAACTCGGCGAGCGAGCGTGCCATCAGCGACGCGTACGCGGCGCGCTTGAGGACGCGCCCCTTGAATAGGCGCCGTGCCACAGACGTGAACTCGAGTATCGTGAAGCGTGATGTCGTCAGCGCGTCAATGGATGTACGCGCGTCGAAGATTTCGTCGACGACGATACTGCCTGGTTCAGTTCGATAGCGCTTGAGCACGGCCGCAGTATCGAGATAGAAACACGGCACGCTCGTCAATCATTCATCGCGCAGCTTGCGAAGTTCTGCCGTCAACGAACGTTGACCCATGCTCGCATCGACGAGACGCCGCACATCGGCCAACGGCCTATCGTACTTGGCGAATCTCTGGCGCAACGCATCAATGCCATCCGGCGGCGTTTGGGCGACTCTCGCCTCGGCGACGACACCAGCCGGTTGCGCGACCGGCAGCGTTTGGTCTGCGATACGCCCTCTCGCAACCGTCACCTGAAACTCCTCGCTACCCAAGAATTGTAGCCGCACCCCAGGAGTCGAGACGCCGCAATTGGTCACGCCCAAAGGAGCGCACGACCTCGCCTAGCCGGTTGGCTGATGACTCGTCGTGGCTGCCGTTATCCGACGACCGTGTACTCATCGCCCGGATCGACCTCAGCGCGCGACAATGCGGCGCGGATATGATCGCCCCACCATGGCAGAGATGACGCGCTTTCGGATCGGTATCACGCACGATTTCCTGCGGCCGGACGGGACGCTCTCGTTCCCCGACATCGGTCTTGACACGCTGGCGGACTCGGAGCGGATCGGCGTCGAATGGGAGTTCATCCCCGAATCGGTTGACGAGATCACGCCGGACATCGCCGCGCGCTACGACGGCATCGTCGCGCTGCGGCCACGATTCACCGCCGCGACCGTTGGCCGTGTCGATCGGCGATTGGCCGCGATCGCCCGCTTTGGCGTCGGCTACGACCGGATCGACGTTCCAGCGATGACGGCCGCGGGCGTCCTTCTCGCGATCACGCCGGACGGCGTGCGGCGGCCGGTCGCGCAGGCGGTCCTAACCTTCATCCTGGCTCTTGCTGGGAGGCTCTTCGACAAGGACCGAGTGACCCGGGCCGGCGACGGGTTTACCAGGGCTGGCGAATTCATGGGCATGGGCATCACCGGCCGGACGCTGGCGCTGCTCGGCGTCGGGAACATCGGGCGCGACATCGTCAAACTCGTCGCACCGTTCGAGATGCGCGTCATCGCGCACGATCCATACGCGCGTGCCGACGACCTTGCCTCGATCGGCGTGAAACTCGTCGACATCGACACGCTGTTTCGCGAGGGTGACTTCGTGTCGGTCAACTGCCCGCTGACCGATGAGACGCGCCACATCGTCGGTGAACGATTGCTCGGATTGATGAAGCCATCGGCTTATCTCATCAACACCGCCCGCGGCCCGATCGTCGATGAGACGGCCCTCTACCCGGTACTGCGAGATCGCCGGATCGCTGGCGCCGGACTGGACGTCTTCGAAATGGAGCCGGTCGCGGCCGATAATCCGATCCTGCAACTGGACAATGTGATCGTGACGCCGCACGCGCTCTGCTGGACCGACGAGTGTTTCCGCGGCAACGGCGCCGGGGCGCTCGGCGCGCTGCTCGCCATCGCCCGCGGAGAAGCTCCGGCCAATGGCGTCGTCAATCGCGCCGCGCTCGACCATCCGTGGCTGAAAGCGCACTTGGGGGCATTCGCCGAGCGAGCGCGAGCGAATGAGGAGGCTGCCCGTGCCACTGCGTGAAAACCCCGTCAAGGCGGCGATCAAGGCTGGCAAGCTCTCGGTCGGCACGATGGTGTTCGAGACGTTCAGCCACGGTCTGCCCCGCGTGCTAGCGACGACCGGCGCGGAATTCGCGATCTACGACATGGAGCACTCCGGCGCCTCGCTCGAGACGATTCGCGCGATGATGGCGGCGTCACGCGGTCCGTCGCCGGTGCCGATGGTGCGCGTTCCGGCGACGGAGTACCACTTCATGGCTGGCGCGCTGGATGCCGGTGCGCTCGGCCTGATGATTCCGATGGTCGAATCGCGCCAGCAGGCGGAACGGATCGCCGAGGCGACGAAGTACCCGCCGGTCGGGCGACGTGGCGCGGCGTTCGGCTTCGCGCACGACGACTACGAGCGGGGCGATGTCGCGGCCAAGGTCTTGGCGTTGAACGAACGCACGATGATCCTGGCTCAGATCGAATCGGAGCGCGGCCTGGCAAACGTCGACGAGATCGCGGCGGTCGATGGAATCGATGTCCTCTGGGTCGGCCACTTCGATCTCACGAACTTCCTCGGCATCCCGGCGCAGTTCGACAATCCGATCTTCCTGCGCGCGATCGACCGGGTCATCGAGGTCGCGAACAAGCACGGCAAGACGGCTGGCATCAACGCCGACGATGTCGCGACCTGCGCGAAGTGGATCGATCGCGGCTTCCGGATGATCGCCTACTCGAGCGACCTCCGCCTGATCGCGAACGGCCTCAGTGACGGAGTCGCAAGGACGCGGGCGCATCGCGCAACGGTCGTCGGCGTGCCAGTCTCGAACTCGGTGGCCCGTCCCCCGATATCCGTATCGCAGTCACGCACTCCGCAAGATTCGACTGGCCCGCAAAGTGCAATGGCTTTTCGGGGACGGGCAGTTGATCCGCCAAGCTCGAAAATCAGTCAGATCCTCGATGTTCTGGGGCTGGTTCGACAGGCCAAGCCCGATTCGCTCCTTACGGTCAAGAGCTCGCGAGTAAAAGCGACAGATCATGTGGCCACACGTCTGAACATCAGAGTGCAAACGGTGCTGGACAAATACGATCGCCAACTGGGCCTCGAAGCGGGTCAGTTCGACCAATTAGTTTTGGACTGGATCGCCGAATCTGATACCGGCCTCAGGGACGCCCTGGACGCGGGTGTGGCATCAACTCGACGCGACGCCGATCTTGCCGCGATCGCTCATTTCTTCTCGCGCTCAGCAGGATAGGCGCTGTGAACTGGACGAGAATCGGATTCGCGACGCGATCGAGTCGTTCCTGTCGCGCGATGGCCACCGGGCGCCTAGGGTAGGGTTGGTCGTTGTGGTAGGCTGGGCGCGCCACGGATCTCCTGGTCTTGACCGCCTTGATAATCGGTCTTTGGGTCGTGTCCCTGGACGTGTGTAGAAGCGGGTGCGCGGTCCGCGCGGCCATCGGCGCTCAGCCGACGGCGGGCAGTGGCAAGGGTATCACCTCCTCTGTGGGCTCGTAGAGCTTGGCCA
>SCUE01000010.1 GCA_004297775.1 Chloroflexota bacterium
CGTCGACGTTCATCGTGCCGCCGAGACGCGCGCGCCACCCAGGCCGCTTGCGGAAATCCCGGCAGCTTGCGGATCTCGGCCGGGCGCCTCCCTGTTGCGGGACGCGTGCGCGCGATGCCCGTCAAGCAGATAATGGCGCCACAGGAAAGGTGTGCAAGAACGCGCGGGTCGGCAGATGTCCGGGCGGCTCGGTCGGTTGCTGGCCGCCGGCGCGCTCGCGCTGCTGTTGGCGCTGACGTGGACGCCCGCGCCAGCGTCGGAGCCAGGGACGATCCACGTGGCTCGACTGAGTGGCACAATCGATCCGATCACCGCCCAGTACCTCCTGCGCGCGATCCAGCGCGCCGACCTTGAAGCGGCGACGGTGCTGGTGCTGGTCCTCGATACGCCTGGCGGGCTGGACTCGGCCATGCGCGCCGTGACTCAGGGGATGCTGGCCGCGCGTGTGCCGGTGGTGGTCTACGTGGGTCCTTCCGGCGCGCGGTCGGCCTCGGCCGGGATGTTCCTGACCATCGCGGCGCATGTCGCGGCTATGGCGCCAGGCACGAACATCGGCGCGGCTCACCCGGTCTCTCTGGGAGGCTCATCCGACCCGGTGATGGTCGCCAAAGCTGCCAACGACGCGGCCTCGACCGCGCGGACGATAGCGGCGCAGCGCGGGCGAAATGCCGACTGGGCAGACCGGGCCGTGCGAGAAAGCGTCTCGGCGACTGAGGCTGAAGCGCTGGCCGCCGGTGTCATCGATCTGGTGGCGCGCGACCTCGACGATCTGCTCGCTCAGCTCGACGGCCGCGTGGTCCGGAGCATCGATGGACCCCGCACGCTCGCCACGAGCGGCGCATCATGGGTCGCCGTCGACATGACGCTGGCGGAGCTCGTGCTGCACACGCTGCTCGATCCCAATGTCGCCTTCCTGCTGCTGAACCTTGGCTTCTTCGGTCTGCTGGCCGAGTTCTATCACCCGGGAACGCTCGTTCCCGGATTGACCGGCGTGATCGCGATCGTCATGGGGCTGGTGGCACTGGGCACGCTTCCGGTCAACTGGGCCGCGGTGGGACTGCTTGCGCTGGCGTTCGGGCTGTTTGTTGTCGACGTACACGTGACCGCGCATGGCGTGCTGTCGGTGGCTGGCGCCGTGGCGTTCGTACTCGGTGGACTGCTGCTGTTCAGCCCGTTCGACCTGCCGTACTGGCAGTTCGACCCGCTGGCGGCGAGCCCATTCTCGGTGAGTCCCTGGCTGATCGCGGGTATCGCCGCGCTGCTCGGGCTCTATTTCATGGTGGTCGTCCGTGCGGCGCTGGGCATGCGCCGCGGTGTTCCGGCCATGCGGCCGCAGCCGGCCGCTGGCCATCTGGCCGTGGCGGTGACCGACCTCGACCCGGATGGCGTGGTGCACGTGGCCGACGAGGACTGGTCCGCGACCGCCGAACCGGGAGGAGTGCGCGCTGGCGAGGCGGTCGAGATCGTGGATCGGCAGGGCTTGCGCCTGCGAGTACGTCAAAGGAAGTAGAGGATGGACCTGATGTCTGCTACATCGCTGGTGCTCGTGGTGGTGATCGTCGCGATCGCGGCCGCGGTGGTGGTCTTCGCGGCGAGCAACACTGTCTACATCGTCCGCGAGTACGAGCGGCTCGTGGTGTTCCGCCTTGGGCGCAGCACCGGCAGCAGCGGCCCCGGACTGGTGCTGCTCATCCCGATCGTGGACCGCGCGGTGCGCGTCGACCTGCGCGAGCAATTCCTGCAGATCCCCCACCAGACCTGCATCACCAAAGATAACGCCCCGATCGCAATCGATTTCCTGATCTACTGGAAGGTGACAGACCCGTCATACTCGGTGATTCAGGTCGCCAACTTCGCGGGCGCATCGCAGGGTCTGGCCACGACTACGCTGCGCGCGGTGATCGGCGACATCCCGCTCGACGATGTGCTCGCCAATCGCGAGCAGATCAACAACCTGCTGCGCCAGAAATTGGATGAAGTGACCGAGCGGTGGGGCGTCAAGGTCACGACCGTTGAGATCCGGGAGATCGTGCCGCCGAAGGACATCCAGGACGCCATGAACCGACAGATGTCGGCTGAGCGGAACCGCCGCGCGATGGTGCTCGAGTCGGACGGCAAGCGCGAGGCCGCGATCCTGGTCGCGGAGGGCGAAAAGCAGTCGTCGATCCTCCGGGCGGAAGGAGCGCGGCAGTCGGCGATCCTTGAGGCCGAGGGCTCACGCCAGGCTCAGACATTGCGAGCCGAAGGATTCGCGCTCGGGCTCGACGCGATCGCCAAGGTTGCGCGCGGGCTCGACGCGAAGACGATTGGGCTGCAATACCTTGACGCGCTCAAGTCACTGGGGAATTCGCCCGCCACCAAGATCGTCCTGCCTCTCGAGCTGGTGAACGTGCTGCGGCCGATGATCGAGCTAGCGACGCAAGGGGTCCAGTCTGACGGCGTGGCGGCTCACGAGACGCCATAAGCGGTGCTCGACCGCGTCGCCGAAGCTCCAATTCGTGACGAACCGCATCAAGGCTCCGATTGCGCTCGCGTAGGTCGATGTCGCGCAGGATCTCAGTCGGCAACGTGATCGTTACGCGTTCACTGACCACGTTTACCTTCGAGATATGATCGTACTATTCACCATACTCGACACGCGGGTTCAGGGCACCCTGACTCGATTGCACCGATCACTCGCCACCGACTCGCGCAAACTCGTCAACGCTGGCGATTTCTGCCACGGTGTCGAGGAAAGAGGCCAGGTTGGCGCTCCGCGATCGCAGGTCGCGCAATGACTGCTCGTACAAGTTCGCGCCGCCGGAGTAGGCACCGAAGAATGAGAGATACGCGGTGTTGATCTTGCGGACGTGAAGTCCGAGTCCAGCCAGACGGTCGCGCTCGGAAGACATGTAGCTCTCGGCTTCGGCGACCGAACCTCGTTCGAGTAGGACCTCGACGTGGCGCCGGATCGAACGCATCTCGGTTCCGAAGTCAGGCCCCGATCTCGTGGAGGGAGGCGAAACGGGCGACTGAAAGTCGCTCGACGCGATGGCCCGGCGATCGGCAGCCACCCGATCGGCGATCTCGTTTCCGACGATGTCAGCGACCGTTTCATTGATCTCGCGCATCGCTGGGTCACTGAAGTAGGCGCCGCCAAGACGGCGGAACGCCAGGTAGTGATGAGTCCACTCGTGCGCGGCGATGTTGATGACTCGTGACGGGGGATCAACATCGGGAATCATGCTCGGAAACGTTCCGAGTCCGCCGATCGTGGTGACGATCGACGAAACGCCAGTCCGGTCGGTCCGTGCTTCGACCGTGTCGATCTCGGTTGGCGCCAATTGACTATCGATCAATACGCTGCCGACGATCCCGATCTGATCGCGGCGGGCGACGACAAGGTTCAGCGGTAGCCGCGCGAATGCGAACGTGACTGGTGGCGTCACGGCGAACCGCGGAAACCCGATTCCGATCGGCGCGACGATCCGGACTCCGGGAGCCGGGAATCCCGCGTCACGAAGCGCCGATTCGACCAGTCGCGCAAACGACGGACCGGCGGAGTCGAGCGTCGCGGCGTGGCGTGCCTCAAGATCGCGAAGGCGCGCGCTTGCGACGATGGTGTCGGTCTCGTCGCGGCGTTCGATCGCGGCTTGCAAGGCGGAACGACCGCGCGCCGTTACCTCGGCGGAGGCGCGATACGCGGCAACGGCCGCCTGGTCACCGATGCGATCGGCGTCGATCGCGCCAGCGCCCAAGCCCGCCAACTTCGCGGGCATTTCGAGATAACGTCCGGATCCTTCCCGCGAATCGATGAGCAGTCGCAGCGCCGCGTCCGCCGCGGCGTGCATCTCCCACCCGACGATGCTGAACGCCACTGGCGCGGCAACCTGTCCGACCCCGACGAGTGGATCCCGCCGCGGCGATTGCGACCCGAGCGCGGCGAAGCCCAGGAGTAGTGTCAGGAGCGTTATCCGGACGAGGCCGCGCCTCAGGCTGGCCGCGCCCCGCCGCCGTGTCAGCGAATCGCCCATGCCCGAATCGACCACGACCGATCTGGCGCCGGCCAAGCGATCGAACAGTGACAGCCACCTGCCCAGGACTGATAGGAGAGATGTTCTAGCGCGTGCCTTACGACCGGCGTGTTGTCCGATGCCGCCGGCGCACATAGGCTTGTCCGAATCGTGTCGCCCGTGCTCACACTCTCTCGCCGTAAGGCGCTCGGCGTCGTCGCGGCGATGTTCGCAATGGCCGGGCACTCGACGCGCGCGGCCGGACCGGCTGGAACCGAACTCGAGGACGAACCGATGCCGCGCCGTGCGCTTGCCGCCACCGCTGGGCCGCCGGTCATTCCGACATTCATCCGGCTGCGCGACGCGAACGGAACGTATTGCGCGATCACCATGGAAGAGTACCTAAAGGGCGTCGTTCCCTCCGAGATGCCAGCCAGTTGGTCGATCGAAGCACTCAAGGCTCAGGCGGTCGCCGCGCGCACCTACGCGACGGCGTATCACGCAACACACGGCTACATCTGCATGACGACCGCGTGCCAGGCCTGGGATCCAACGCGGCGCCACGCCAACTCCAGCGCGGCCGTCGACGCAACCGCCGGCGAACTCATGACCTATCAGGGCGGAACGATCTGGGCGTACTACTCGTCGACCTGTGGCGGACAATCGACGACGAGCCCGGATCAGGCGTCCGTCTACTGCCAGGCCGTTCGCTGCTGGCGCGACCAGACCGGAAACGGCCGGTCGCCGCTCGATCTCTCGTCGGAGTCGGCGGCCGCGGCGTTCTGGTCGGCCTCGGCGCCGCCGGAGTCGCTCTGTTCGATTTCGCCGTCGTATCGGTATTCCTGGGCGATCACGCGGGCAGATCAGGAATCGATCATCAATCAATACCTGCCAGGCTACACGTCGGTCTCGCCACGATACTCGGCCGGCCAACTCGGTGAATTGACCGAAGTGGCCGTGCTCGCCCGCAACTCGTCGGGCCGCGCGACGAGCATTCGCGCCAGCGGCACCGGCGGATCGTGGACTCTTTCGGGTGATACCGCGATTCGCGGCATCTTCCGGATCTCCGCGTCGGCGTCATCGCAGCGTAGCGCGAATCTCATACTGACCCACGAGCGGAATGGCACGCTGACCCGCGTTCTCGGCCAGGGCGGCGGCTTCGGACACGGGATCGGCCTCTGCCAGTACGGAGCCAAGGGAATGGCCGATCGCGGTTACGATTACCAGACGATCCTGCGCCAGTATTACTCGAACATCGCGATCGTCCGGGCGTCAGCCGCGCGCAGCGTCATCTCGCCGTCACGCCGCTTCTACTTCCCTTTGATCGGCCAGCCCGCGCTGGCCAGCGACCCACTTTGCACGACCCAATAAGAGGATCCTGTTTCGCGCGCTAATCTCTCGGCGATGTCCAGCGCCCGACGCGAGCGCGTTCCCTCCCTGGACGCCGGGTCGCGACTCGACGTCTTCCTGGCGCGGCGAGAGCCCGGCGAATCGCGCAGCCGGCTCGCGCGTCTCATCGGCGCCGGTGGCGTGTGCGTCAACGGGCGCGTCGTACCGGCGAGCCACCGCGTTCGCGATGGTGACGAGATCGAATGGCGCTTGCCGATTACCTGGATCGAGCCCACCGGCGGACCAATCGCGGAGTCAATCCCGCTTCGGATCCTGCATCAGGACAGCGCCATCATCGTCATCGACAAGGCCTCCGGTATGGTCGTCCACCCCGCGCCGGGACACAATACCGGGACACTCGTCAACGCGCTGGTCGCGCTCGATCCCGGTTTGCGAATCGGCGACGAGGCCTGGCCCGGCATCGTCCATCGGCTCGATCGCGGAACGTCGGGCGTCATCGTCATCGCGCGGCACGATCGGGCGCTGCGCAACTTGCAGGCGCAGTTCGCCGCCCGCGGTGTCGCGAAACGGTACGTCGCGCTCGTACAGGGAGTTCCACGGCACGCGACCGCGACAATCGACGCGCCGATCGGTCGCGATCCACGCGATCGCAAGCGGATGGCGGTCGTGTCGAACGGCCGTCCGTCCGTTACCCGTTACACCGTGCTGGAGCGGTTCGCCAGGACCAGCCTCGTTGAATGCGCGCCCGAGACCGGTCGCACCCATCAGATTCGGGTGCACATGGCTTCGATCGGACATCCGCTGGTCGGCGACGGCGTCTACGGGACGGTCGACGAGCGTCTCGATCGACCGTTTCTGCATGCGGCGATCCTGACGTTCACGCATCCGGACACGGGTCTTCCGGTCACATTCACGTCGCCGCTACCAGACGACCTACGACGATACCTAGAGGTCGCGCGGGGATCGTAGAATCCACTTGTGATAATCGTAATGCGGGCTGGCGCGTCGCCCGAATCCATTGACGCGGTACTCAAGCGAGTCGAAGAACTGGGATTTCGCGCGCATCTATCGCGCGGCGAGGAGCGGACGATCGTCGGCGTCATCGGTGACGAGCGCCCGATCGATCCCGAGCAGTTCGAAAGCCTGGACAGCGTCGAGCGAGTCGTCCGGATCTTGCAGCCGTACAAGCTCGCCAGCCGCGATTTCCGGCGCGAGCGAACGATCGTCAATTTCGGAAACATCCAGATCGGTGGGCCCGGCATCGTCATCATTGCTGGCCCGTGCTCGGTCGAGAGCCGATCGCAGCTATTGGAGACGGCGCACGCGGTCAAAGAGGCGGGCGCCCACGCCTTGCGAGGCGGCGCGTTCAAGCCCCGCTCATCGCCCTACTCATTTCAAGGGCTCGGGCTGGAGGGACTCGAGTTGCTTGCCGAGGCCAGTGAGATTACCGGCCTGCCCGTCATCACGGAAGTGGTTTCACCGACGGACGTGCCGACTGTCGGCAAGTACTCGGCGATGTTCCAGATCGGAACGCGAAATATGGCGAACTACGCGCTCCTGCACGAAGTCGGGCGCTCTGGCCGCCCGGCAATGCTGAAGCGCGGCATGTCTTCGACGATCCAGGAACTGCTGATGGCGGCCGAGTACATCCTGTCGAACCGGAACTACGATCTGGTTCTCTGCGAGCGCGGCATTCGCACGTTCGAAACCGCGACGCGCTTCACGATGGACATCAACGCCGTCCCGCTGTTGAACGAACTCACTCACCTTCCAGTCGTGGTCGATCCCAGTCACGCGACCGGCAAGGCAAGTCTGGTTGCGGCGGGATCGCGCGCCGCGATCGCGGCCGGGGCCGACGGCCTGATCGTCGAAGTTCATCCGCATCCCGAGCGCGCGCTATCCGATGGCGCTCAGTCGTTGCGCCCAGAACAGTTCGCGAGCCTCGTCCGCGAGTGTCGCGATATCGCCCGCGCAATGGGGCGCGGCCTGTACGGAGCAGTCTCCTGATCGTTCGATGGTTGACGTCCGGTGAGAGCCACGGTCCCTGCCTTCTCGCGATCGTCGACGGGTTTCCGGCCGGGATTCCGTTGACGGAGGACGACCTGGCGGTCGATCTGGCCAGGCGCCAGATGGGGTACGGGCGCGGCGGTCGGATGAAGATCGAGAAGGATCGCGCCGAGATCACCAGCGGCGTCACCCAGGGACTCACCACCGGCGGCCCGATCGGACTGCGGGTCGAGAATCTCGACTGGCCGAACTGGAGGGACAAGGTCGTGGCGCCATTCACGAAGCCGCGCCCGGGTCACGCCGATCTGGCCGGTTTCTTCAAGTACGGCCACGAAGACATGCGGATCGTTCTCGAGCGCGCCAGCGCCCGCGAGACGACGATGCGCGTCGCGGTTGGCGCGATCGCGCGACAACTGCTTTCCCAGTTCGGCATGGCGATTCACAGTCAGGTTCTGCGCATCGGAAGGGTCGCGACCGACGGCGGCGATCTGTCCGATCCGGCGATCGTGAATGCCGTCGAAGCGTCGACCGTGCGAGTCGCCGACCCCGCTGTCGAGGCCGCGATGCGGGCGGCGATCGACGAAGCGCGCAGCCTTCACGACACGCTTGGTGGCACGATCGAAGTGATCGCATTTGGCGCCGTTCCCGGTCTCGGCTCGCACGTCCAGTGGGATCGGAAGCTCGATGGCATCCTCGCGCAGGCGTTTATGTCGATTCACGCAATCAAGGCCGTCGCGATCGGCGATGGATTCTCGGTCGGCGAGCGCTACGGCACCGACGCGCACGATGGCATGCGTTTCGATGATGGCGCGATCGTCCGACTGACCAACCGCGCGGGCGGTCTCGAGGGCGGCATCAGCAACGGCGAACCGATTGTCGTTCGCGCGGTCAAGAAACCCATATCGACGACCGCCAAACCGCAGCCCTCGGTCGATCTGGCGACCGGCGAGGATAGCCCCAGCCAGTACGAGCGTTCCGACGTGTGCGCCGTACCAGCCGCCGGAGTCGTTGGCGAGGCGATGATGGCGATCGTGTTGGCCGACGCCTTCATGGGCAAATTCGGCGGCGATAATCTCGCGGAGATTCGGCCGCGCGTCTCTACCTACGTCCGAGATCTTCGCTATTGGCGGCCCGGACCAGCCCTCGCCGCGGGCATATAATGGCGCGATGACCCAGGGTTATCGGGTCGCAATCGTCGGCGCAACCGGGCTTGTCGGCCGGACGATGGCGACCGTGCTTTGTGAGCGCCATTTCCCCGTTCGATCGCTGCGAATGTTCGCCTCGGCGCGCTCGGCCGGCTCATCGCTCGAGTGGAATGGTCGCTCGATCGTCGTCGAGGAAGCTCGGCCGGACGCCTTCGCTGACATCGATCTGGCGCTCTTTTCCGCAGGCGCATCGACATCGCGCGAGTTGGCGCCGGCCGCCGTCGCGGCGGGCGCGATTGTCGTCGACAACAGCTCCGCCTGGCGTATGGACCCCGACATTCCGCTCGTCGTACCGGAGGTGAATCCCGACGATGTTGCCTGGAACAAAGGCATCATCGCGAACCCGAACTGCTCGACGATTCAGATGGTCGTCGCGCTCGATCCACTCCATCGCGCTCGCGGCATTCGTCGGATCGTCGTTGACACGTATCAGTCGGTTGGCGGCACCGGCAACAAGGGCGTCGCCGAGCTGCGGGAACAGGTCGCGCAGGACGCCGCCGGTGTCGCCCTGACACCGAATGTGTATCCGCATCCGATCGCGTTCAACCTCGTGCCGCAGATCGACAGCTTCCTCCCGGATGGCTCGACCAAGGAGGAAGCCAAGATGGTCAACGAGACCCGCAAGATCATGCACGCGCCTTTGATCAAAGTCATTGCGACGACCGTGCGCGTACCGGTCCTCTGCGCGCACTCCGAAGCCGTTCACGTCGGTTTCGAACGACCGATCACGCCAGATGAGGCGCGCGAGTTTCTGCGTCGCGCGCCCGGCGTCATCGTCGAGGACGACCCATCTCGCTCGATCTACCCGACTCCGCGCGACAAGATCGGGCGCGACGAGGTCTTCGTCGGCCGTATTCGGTCGAACGACGTGTTCGAGAATGGTCTGTCGATGTGGATCGTCGCCGACAACATCCGCAAGGGCGCCGCAACGAATGCGGTGCAGATCGCGGAGGAACTTGCCAGACGCGGATTGCTGGCGAACAGGAAGGAGAGACTCAATGTCGTACGCGGGTAGTTATGTCGCGCTCATCACCCCTTTCACAAAAGGGCAGGTCGATGAGAAGCAACTGCGTTCACTGGTCGACTTCCAGATCGAGAACGGAACCAACGGCATCGTGCCGTGCGGGACGACCGGCGAGGCCGCGACGATGTCGGAGGACGAGCAGTTCCGCGTGATCGGGATCGTGATCGATCAGGTCCGCGGGCGCGTGCCCGTCATCGCCGGGACCGGCACGAACGACACGGCCAAGACGAGCAAGTACACGAAGCACGCCAAGGAACTCGGCGCGAACGCCGCGCTGATCGTGACCCCCTACTACAACAAACCGACCGCGGAAGGTCAGTACCAGCACTATCGCGCGATCACCGAGGCGACCGATCTGCCGATCGTGCTGTACAACGTCCCCGGCCGCACCGCGATCAACATGGCTCCTGAGACGGTCGTCCGACTGTCAATGATTCGAACGATCGTGGCGATCAAAGAAGCCAGCGGCAGCATCGACCAGAGCAGTCAGATCGTCAACGAGACGGCCGCGGATTTCGATGTTCTCTCGGGCGACGATTCACTGACACTGCCGATCATGAGTGTCGGCGGCAAGGGCGTGATCTCGGTGGTCGCGAACGTCGCGCCGAAGCCGATGGCCGAGATGACAGCGGCGTTCCTGTCGGGCGACGCGGCCCGCGCGCGAGATATCCACCTCAGGGTCTTCGATCTCTGCCGGGCGATGTTCCTCGACAATAACCCCATCGCGGTGAAGACGGCGGCCGGTCTTCTGGGGCTCTGCTCGGATGAGGTTCGCCTTCCATTGACGGCGATGGGCGAGGGCAATCGCAAGAAGCTGGCCGAGGTTCTGGCCGCCTGTTCGTACACGCATCCGGTTGGTGCGCGCTAGCGTGACGACGCGCCTCTGCATCGTCGGTCTCGGCGGCCGCATGGGCCGCGAGATCGCCGCGGCGGCGGTCGCGGATTCTCGCGTCTCTGTCGCCGGCGGAACGGTTCGCGCCGGTGCCCTGGCCGGACGCTCGTTCGCGCAGGTGGCTGGCGTATCGATCGGCGGCGCGCGGGTATCGGAATCGCTCGCCGAATTACTGCCGGACGCGGATGTCGTCGTCGATTTCACGAATCCCGTCACGACGCTCGACACCGCCCGCGTGGCGTCGGAGGCCGGTCGCGCGCTCGTCATCGGCACAACCGGGATGACCGGCGACCAGATTGACGCGTTGCGCGCGCGCGCCGAGCGTGTGCCGATCTTATACGGCCGCAATATGAGCGTTGGAGTCAACGCGCTCGCGCAGTTTCTGCCGATTCTGGCGCGCGCTTTGGCCGGGTACGACGTCGAGATCATCGAGGCTCACCATCGGTTCAAGAAGGATGCGCCGTCCGGTACCGCGCTTATCCTCGCCGAGGCGATCGTCGCCGCGCTGGGGAAGAATCTCGCCGATGTCGCGACGTACGGGCGCGAGGGTATTTCGCCGCGACGCGAGGGCGAGATTGGCATCCACGCCATTCGAGCCGGTGGAAACGCCGGGGAACATACCGTGATCTTCGCCGACGAAGGCGAGGAAATCCGCGTCAGCCACCGAGCGAACAGCCGACGAACCTTCGCTCTCGGAGCGCTGCGGGCGGCCGCGTGGATCGCGCAACAGCCGCCGGGATTCCATTCGATGGCCGATCTTCTCCACTAATAGAAGGGTTTCTCGAAACTATGACCAGCCTCGTGTCTTCTGCCGACGCGCCTTTTCGACGTAACGATCAGGGCGAGTTGACGTGTGACGGTGTTCGCCTGGCCGACATCGCGCGCGATCATGGGACGCCGACGTACGTCTATTCGGCGGCCGCGGTCGACGTCGCGTTCGACTCGGTCGATAGCGCCTACGCCGGTGCACCCCATCTGGTCTGTTTCGCTCTCAAGGCGTGCTCGAATCTCGCACTGGCGGCTCGGCTGGCGCGACGTGGCGCCGGGGTCGACATCGTCTCCGGCGGCGAGTTGTTCCGCGCGTTGAAGGCAGGGTTCCCCTCCGAACGCATCGTCTTCGCCGGTGTTGGCAAGACCCGCCAGGAGATCGGGGAGGCGCTCGACGCAAACATCCTGCTCTTCACGGTCGAGTCGATCCAGGAGGTCGAGGCGATCAGCGCACTTGCGCGAGAGCGCGGCAAGACAGCGCGGGTGGCTTTTCGCGTCAACCCGGACGTCGATCCGAAGACGCACCCGTATGTCTCGACTGGACTGAAGAAGAATAAATTCGGCATCGGTCGCGAAACCGTGCTCGACGCATACCGGTTCGCGCTCTCGCTGCCAAACCTCGACCCAACTGGCATTCATTGCCACATCGGATCGCAACTCGTGCACCTGGATCCGGTGCGTGACGCGGTCGATCGCATCGCTGACCTCGTGGCGGAATTGAAGGGGATCGGTGTGCCGATTCGCTACATCGACATTGGTGGTGGAATCGCGATTCGCTATCGCGACGAGACTCCGGATGGTCCGACCGCGATCGCCAGCCATGTGATCGGGCGTGCGCGCGAGTTCGGCGCGACGATCTTGATGGAGCCGGGGCGCTTCCTGGTCGGGAACGCTGGCATCCTGCTGACCGAGGTCGTCTACACGAAGGAGAACGGATCGAAGAAGTTCGTCGTCGTGGACGCGGCGATGAACGATTTGATCCGTCCATCGCTCTACGACGCCTACCACGAGATCGTTACGGTGTCACCCCCGAGCGGCGAAGAGAACCTGGTCGACATCGTCGGCCCGGTCTGTGAATCGGGCGATTTCCTGGCGCACGACCGATCGTTTCCGCCGGTGGCGTCCGGTGACCTGCTGGCGGTTCTCTCCGCGGGCGCGTACGGGTTCGTGATGTCGTCGAATTACAACGCCCGGCCGCGCGCGGCCGAGGTCGTCGTCGCCGGCGGCACGGCCCGCGTGACGCGGCAACGCGAATCGTACGAGGACCTCATTCGCGGGGAGGTGGTCTAATGGTTCGGATCAACGAGAACTACCTTCGCCTGCCCGCGTCCTACCTGTTTTCCGAGATCGCCAGGCGCGCGCGCGAGTTCCAGGCCGCGAACCCGGACGCGCGCTTGATGCGCCTCGGGATTGGCAACACGACCGAGCCGCTCGCACCGTCGGTCATCAAGGGGTTGCACGACGGTGTCGAGAAACTCGCCCACGTCGAGACGTACAGCGGCTACGGCGATGAACAGGGCGACGCCGCGCTACGCCGCCGCATCGCCGAGGTGAAGTACGGAGAGCGCGGGTTGGCGATCGAACCGGATGAGATCTTCATCTCCGACGGTGCGAAATCCGACACCGCGAATATTCAATCGCTCTTCGATCCGTTCGCGGTCGTCGCGATCCAGGATCCAGCCTACCCGGTTTATGTCGACACAAATGTGATCGCGGGCCGCGAGAGCTTCGTGTCGATGGCGTGCACCGAGGCGAACGGTTTCGTACCGTCCGTGCCATCGATTCACGCGGACATCATCTACATCTGTAGCCCGAATAATCCCACCGGCGCTGTCGCCACGCGCGCAAATCTCGAAGCGTTCGTCGCCTACGCCCTGGCGAACGACGCGATCATCCTGTACGACGCCGCGTACGAATGCTTCATTCGTGATCGCGACCTGCCGCGTTCGATCTACGAGATCGTTGGAGCCCGTAAGTGCGCGATCGAACTCGGCACGTTCTCAAAAGAGGCGGGCTTCACGGGCGTTCGATTGGGGTGGACGGTTGTTCCGAAAGGCCTGGCGATCGACGCGAAGAACCCGCGATCGGTCAACGAACTCTGGAACCGCCGCCAGACGACGTTCTTCAACGGCGCATCGAACGTGGCTCAATCGGGCGGCCTTGCCGCGCTAACGCCGGAGGGACGTCATGAGAACGATGCGATCATCGAACTCTACATGGCGAACGGAACTGTAATCCGTGAAGGGCTCCAGTCAGTCGGTCTGACCGTGTACGGTGGCACGAACGCGCCGTACGTCTGGGCGAAATGTCCGGCCGGTTACGATTCCTGGGCGTTCTTCGACAAGATGCTCGATGAGGCGCACGTCATCACGACGCCCGGCAGCGGTTTCGGTCCCGGCGGCGAGGGATTCTTGCGACTGAGCGCTTTCGGGCATCCCGAAAGCATTCGGCGAGCGGTCGACAGCATCCGTTCGAACGTCCGCCTCTAGAGATCGCGACAGCGCCCTTGCGTCGCTTCTTGCAGAGCCAGGCGGCGCCGTGGCAGAACTGCCGTCGCCCGCCGCTCACCACCCGGTCGCCGTGATCGCCCGCCATTGCTGTTCGGTGGCGTGCGACCATTCGAAGAAACTGATCCCGACCGAACCGGCTGCCTTCGCGGCCTCGATCATGCCGACCGTTTCATGGCCCGATGGATTCGTCGGTCCGACCTCGTTCGGCCAACTCATTCCGTACGCCTGTCCGATCGGCGCGATTTCGACCGACCGTCCGGCTCGCTGTCGAATGATCGCGACCGAATTCGCGATGTACTCGCGCGCCGCCGCGGCGCTGTAGGACTGACCAGCGCGGTGGTAGTAGTCCATTGGCGCGATCACGTTCCAGACCTGGGCAACGGCCGCGAATGGGTACCGCTGCCCGTGGTACATCCGCGGCGGGTACGTCGCGATGACGAGCAACGTATCGTCGCCCAGCAGCGCGCGCGTCATCTGGCTGTACGCGTGAACGGCCTCGGCCTCCATGTTCTCCTCGACGTCCGAGGCAAGGCCGTCCGGGCGGTGTCCGTCCGGCGTCACGTAGCGAGCGGCCTGGGCGGTCAGATTGAGGTCGGCCGTGATGTCCTTCAGGTACGGATAGACCCACGCGATGATGCTGATGCCGTTCGCGTGCGCCACCGGCAGGAGGCCGTCCAGTCCCGGGCCACCATAGAAGCCGAGATTCGATCGGCCGACCTGCAGGTATATGTGGGTGATGCCGCTGGCCCGCGCTGCCTCGACGATCGCCTGAGGCGACGCGCGGTCGAGAAGGTCGTACGTGGCCCACATGCCCTTGCCGCGCACCGGGCGACTGATCGGCGAACCATCCGACCGGGGAGCCAGTGGATCTCGCGCCGCAACTCGCAACGCCAAGGCCGGAACCCAACCGGAACTTGCCCCGGATATTCGAACCCAGATGTCAGCCGCCGATCCACCGTACGCGTTGGCGCGCACCGCCTGCCCGGCCGATACCCGGCCGATCACGCGCCCGCCGGGCGCATCGCGCATGTCTTCGTCGCGCGCCATCGCCGCCGCGACGTCGATTGTCAGCGGCGTCGACGCGACCGGCCGAGCCGGTATCGCTGGTCGATAGCCGGTACCGCGGCGCGTGTCACTCGACGGATACGATTCGGTGGTGATCGCCGACGTACGCACCCAGCCGTGCAGTGTGCCCCAAACACGCGCGGCGACCCAGCCGTCAGATTCGGGACCGTCGATCGCCACCTGAGCGTTCCGGAAGAGACGCGCGACGATTGGCGCGTCGTCGGACGGACTCGTTCGAATCGTCGCCATGTCGCTGACGACGCGCCCATCGCCGCGCACGACAGTACCCGGCGGCGCGACCGGCGCGGCGCGTGGTGTGTCGGTGCCGGGAGCCGACGCGGCTTGGGGCACGAGACCGGCTTCTTTCAGAATGTCGCCGCCGTTCGCGACGGTCGTCTCGCCAGCCCGAGCCCACGGTACATCCACCTTCCATTCCTGAATGACGGCACGCTGAAGCCGAATCGCGTAGTGATTGCCCATATCCTCGACTCGACTCGTCGGAAGACCGAACTGCTTGAGCGGATCCGCGACCGATCGGTACCGCGCCCGCATCCTTGGTCGCTCATCGAGCAGGCCGACCCGCGCGCGCACGACGCCATCCCAATCTTTCCCATCGTCGAAGCTGGGATCGAGCGGCCGCGGTGTGCTCCGCACGCTGTAGAGCCAGTCGTTCTTGCCGGCGACGGATAGGTCGTCAAACACGTTGACGAAGTAGACCTGGCCGCTCTCCGGTCGCCACTGAAAGACCGCCTTCTGCATCACCTGGGTCACAAATCCGCCGTGATCGAAGCGGCGCGACACCGGATACCCGACGATCTGCTCGCCACCGAGGTCGCGGAAGGACTCCCAGAAGCGGACGTCATTGTCATTCGTCACGGAGTACCCACCGGTTTCGGAAAACACCTTTCCGGCGACGGCCGCGTCGACACTCGCCGGAGTAACAAGCGTTCCGAGCAGGACACAGACTACGAGCAGCAATCTCAACATCGCCGCGAATCGTGTCATTGCGAGAGGAGATTAAGCCTCCGTAAGAAGCACGGGAAGGCATAGGTACCTTTTGGCTACCCGGAACGCTAATTGCCAGCCTTAGCCAGGATTATGCGAAGATAGCCCTCACGTTCGACCGGGGGCCTCTAATGCCGCGTATTCGGCTTCGACGAGGCACGCGCGCGGCACTGGCGGAATCGACGCGATCTCGCCAGGGTTGGCACGGTGTCGATTCTCTCGCGACGATCGCGGTCGCGCCGTTTACGGTGGCCAGCGATCTGGACCGTGTCGCGGCGGATTCCCGCCGTCTGCTGACATTCCGCGGCGAGCGCGCCCACGGAATCGATGCCGAGGTGTACGCACACCTCGCACCGGTGAAGCGGTACATCTGGGGCCAACGAGCGATCGCGGTCCTGGTGCGTGGAGTTGTACTTGTCGCGATTCTGTATCTGATTGCCGCGGTCGCCTGGTTCGCGGCTATGCCGCTCTCCCGATCGGCTTTCAATACGGTCGCGGTGATCGTCGCGCTCTGGACGCTCGCGATCATCGTAACGCAGCGAACGACATTCTTCGACTCGGCCCGCGTGACGGATCGCCTGCTCGGCCTCAACCAGACACTCGGAACCGCTGTCGAGTTGATCAATCAGAACGCCGAGGGGCGCTTGATTCGTCTGCAACTGCGCCGCGCGGCTGAGTCACTGCGTGCCGTCGAAACGTCACGCGTGATTCCGATCGGATTGCCGCGTCGCGATCTCGTCGCACTCGCCGCGGTCGTCCTTGCGATCGGCCTCTTCCTGTTCCTCGCGACACTGAACTTGCGCATACCTGGCTCGATTCGCTCCGACGAATTGACCGACGAGCCGCTGATCGACAGTAGCTTCGAGATCCCCGCGGGTTCCGGTTTTTTTGACGCGACATCATCCGACTTGTTCGACGCGGCCCTCTTTGACAGCGCGCTCGATGGATACATCACCGATCTCGAGGGTCAGAACTTGACTCCGGAGGAGATCGCCCAACGCGTCGCCGAGGCCCAGGCGATCCTGGCGCAACGAGCCGAGGCGCTGAATCGACAGCGGCAGGCGCTCGGCGAGCTCGCCGATGCGTTGGGAGATTCGTCGACGACGACCGATGCCGCCGACAGCATTCGCCGCGGGGACTATTCGAAGGCGGCGCAGCAACTGCGCGATCTGGGCGCCCAGTCGACGCAGCTTTCGGCGCGGGCGCGCCGCGATCTGGCTCAACGAATGACTGAAGCCGCCCGCCGCGCGGCATCGATGAACCCGGATCTGGCCGCACGACTCCAGAAGGCGGCCCAGAATCTCGCGGCCGACGATCAGAGCGCCACGCGGCAGTCGTTCGCCGAGCTAGCTGACGCGGTCGAGCAGGCTGGCGAACAGATTCGTCAGCTCTCGAGTTCGTCGCAGGCATTCGATCCAAACGAAATGTCGGCCGGTGAAGGCGCGTTCGGCGAGCTCAGCCAGGAAGACCTCGGTGCGCTGGCCGAGTACGAGGGGCAGGACCAATCGGAAGGCGATGCCGGTGGCGATGAGTTTGGCGACGCCACGGGCGCCGGAGTATCTGACGGCTCCGATCCGAACGGCGCGGGCGCCTCGACCTCGGGCCGTTCGCTGGGCTCTGGCGAGGGGTCGGCTGGATCCGGCGGTGGTCAGGCACCGTCGCGTGAGTCGTACCAGGCGCCCGATCGCACTCGGGCGGCCCAGGGCCGGGTCGTCGAACTGCGCGGACGACCGTCCGCGGGTGGTACATCGACGCTCGAAGAGTCCGAGAAGGTGCCTTTGGTGAGCTCGAACGATGGTTCGATCACCGGCGCAGCCGGCCAGTCGCGAACAGTCATCGTCGATCCGGTGTCCGTGCGAGCGGAGCAGAACTTCGTTCCTCTGGAGAAGCGTCAGGTCGTACGCGACTTCTTCTCCGGAATGCCGCTGTCGTCCGGCACCGGCGCCACCCGGTAGTCGATGGTGCAACCGCTGCGCGAGCGCCTCGCCACTCTGGTCGAACGGGTGCGTCCAACTGTCCTGGAAGGGTGGCGCGCGCGCGCGCGCGCCCACGCCGACCCGCGACACTGGCTGAGTGGCAAAGCGGCGTCCGAAAGTCTGCTCGACGAGGAGTTTCTCCGTCGCCTCGAACGGCTTTCACTCTTCGCGCAGCGGTCCGTCAAGACAGGCTTGATCGGCGAGCACCGGAGCGTCCGACGGGCCAACTCCTTCGAGTTCGCCGATTACCGCCACTACGTCCCGGGCGACGACTTTCGCCGCATCGACTGGAACGCCTACGGGCGTCTCGATCAACTCTTTCTCAAGCTCACCGAGGCGAAGGAGGATGTCGGCGTCCATCTCCTGATCGACGCGAGCCGCTCGATGGATTGGGGACGCCCGCGAAAGCTCCACTACGCGCGGCAGGTCGCGGCGGCCTTGGGGTACATCGGGCTCAGCCGTTTCGACTCGATTATCGCGGCCGCGTTCAGCGATCGCGTCCACGACTACTTCGCGCCGGCGCGCGGGAAATCGATGGCGCTGAGTTTCTTCGGATTCCTCGACGGAATCGAACCTGACGCCACCACCGACCTGCACGCGGCCATTCGCGATTACCTGACACGCACGCACCACGGCGGAATTGCGATCGTCATCTCGGACCTCTTGTCGGCGGAAGGCATCACTGAGGGGCTTGATCTGCTAACCCAGCGAGGTTTTGAGACCACGGTGATCCACCTTCTCGATGCGCGAGAGCTTCAACCGAATGTCGCCGGGGATGTCGAGCTGTACGACGTCGAGACTGGCGAACGCATCGAATTGACGGTTGGACCGGAGAGCTTGCGCTCGTACAAGCGGCGTCTCGAAGACTGGTTTGCCGAGACCGAGGCATTCTGCGCTCGCCGGGCGATTAACTACCTGAGGATGGACACATCGCTCCCGTTTGAGGGTCTGGCGATTCAGTACTTCCGTCAGCGAAGGCTCGTCCGATGACGCTGTTCGCGCCAATGGGCCTGCTTTTTCTCGGTCTGGTTCCGGTCGTCATTCTCTTCTACATCCTGCGCGCTCGGTACGAGCGGGTCGAAGTTCCAAGCACGCTGCTCTGGCGAAACGTCATCCGGGACACAGAGGGTCGCCCGACCTGGCGTCCCCCCATCCGCAACATTCTCCTGATCCTTCAGTTGCTCGTCGTGGTCGCGGCCGCGCTCGCTCTCGCTCGTCCAGCGATCGTCGGATTCTCAGCCACCCACCACATCCTGGTGCTCGACGCATCGATGAGCATGCAAGCTATCGATGTGGCGCCGTCACGATTCGAGGACGCCAAGCGTCTCGCGGCCGACATCGCGCGCGAGGCGCCGGATGGGGACGCGGTCAGTGTCGTGCGCGCCGGTGCCGTCGTAGACATCGCCGAATCTGGCACAGACTCCGCGCGCGCGGTTCAAGCGATCGCGCAGTTACAGCCGGGCGTGACTGGCGCGGATATGCGCGCGGCTCTGCAGGTCGCCGACGCGCTCGCCCGCGAACGTCCCGAACTGCGCGCCGAAGTCACGATCCTGTCGGACGGATCATTCCCAGAGCTTCCCGCAATCGACACATTGATCGCCGAGGTCCGCGTTCGCGTGGTCGGGACGTCCGCCGACAATCAGGCGATCGTCTTCCTAAGGGCACGGCGCGCGCTCGACGGCAGCAATCGCTATGAGGGATTTGGCCGCATTACGAACTTTGGCGCGATCGCGGTCGAGGTCCCCGTCCGGGCGCTGGCCGATGGAATCCCGGTCGAATCGCGGCAAGTCCGCGTGCCCGCGCGCGGTTCGCAAGAGGTGATCGTCCCTCTGAGTCAGAGCGTCAAGCTCTTCGAGCTGGCGATCGATCGACCCGACGCGCTCGCCATCGACAACTATGCGCAGGTCGTCGTGCCGAATGAAGATCTCGACGTCACGCTCGTCTCCACCGCGCCGGCGTTCATGGAACGCGCTCTACGCGCCGTGCCGAGCGTCAAGCTCACGCTACTGCGGCCTCAGCAGTACAAGCCCGATCTCGTTGGTGCGATCACCGTGTTCGACGGCTTCATGCCGCGCGGGCGAGACAACCTACCGCCGGGAGCGGCGTTGTTCGTCAACCCGCCAACCGGCGTCAACGCGGGCTTCGACATCAGCGAACTACGGCAGCCGCAGCAGATCGTGCGCGTCAATCCCCGCTCGCCGCTACTCGAGACGGTCGATCTCGCCGGGTTGTTCCTGCCGCGCGCCTTGCGCGTGATCCCGCCGGCCGGATCGAGTCCGGCCGTCGAATCGAAGGACACGACCCTCGTCTGGGAGGGCATGGATGACGGACGGAAGATCGTCGTTTTTGCCTTCGATCCACGGCAACCCGAGATCGGTCAGCGCCTCGCATTCCCTCTTCTTCTGGCAAACTCGATCGGTTGGCTGGCGCCGAACGCGGGGTCGGCGACTATTTCGTCGGGCCAGACCTACAACATTCAGCCCGTACGCACGGCGCGCGACGTCGTCGTTCGTGATCCAGGCGGCCGCTCGTACCTCTTCACCGTGAATACAAGCGGGCAGGCCCGTGCGATCCCGTTCTCGACCACGGACGCGGTTGGGCGCTACGCGATTATCCACCGCTCGGACAAAGGCTCGGTAGCGCAGTCGTGGTTCACCGTGAATGCGGGAGATGAGTTCCAGTCCGACACGCGTCCGAAGTCTTGGCCGGATCAGCGTGGCACGGGACCAGCGCTCCTGAGCAGCGCGGTTCGAGCCGAAGCGTGGCCATTCCTGGTGATGCTCGGGCTCGGATTGCTCGCGATCGAGTGGTACGTCTATGCGCGTCGCTGAGGCCGCCGAATGAACCTCTCGTTCTCGAACCCCTGGCTGCTTGTGGCGCTTCCGATCCTGCTGCCGGCCTTCTACGTGATCGGTCGCGGACGGATGGCTCGACTTCCGGCGTGGCTCCGACGCGCCGCGCTGGTGACGCGGCTCACGATCATCGCGCTCCTCGTGATCGCTCTGGCGCGGCCACTGATTGGCCGCGCCTCTGGCGCGACGTCGGTCGTCTTCGCGGTGGATCGGTCGCTCAGCGTTTCCAGCGACGCCCGCGCGGCGGCAGATTCGTTCGTGGCGCAGGCTCTTGCGCTGACATCGAGCGATCGGCGCGCCGGCATCGTCGGCTTTGGACGTGACACGGCGATCGAGCGCCCGATCGACGGCCCGGCCGGCGTCACGCAGCCGGTCGTTCTGCAGACCGACGGCAGCGACATGTCCGAGGCAATACGCCTGGCGCGTTCGATGTTTCCACGGTCTGGCGCGAAGCGAATCGTTCTCGTATCCGATGGCCGCGAGAACATCGGGCGAGCCGAGGATGAAGCACGCGCCGCCTTCGCCGCCGGAATTCAGATTTCGGTCGTTCCGCTCGCGGTCGAGCCACCGCCGGACGTGTTCGTCGAGGCGCTCGACATCGCGCCGCAGATTCGCGAAGGCGACGCTCTGGACGTCGTCATTGCGGTTGGCTCGACTCGCGAGGTCGACGCCGCGGTGCGACTCTGGGTCGATGGCAAGCCGGTCAGCGATCAGACGGTCCGGCTCTTTGCAGGGTCGAACCGCTTCACGGCAACGCAGAATGGTCTGAAGAGAGGGTTCCACACCTTCTGGGCCCGGGTGGAATCGGCCTCGGACACGTTCGCGCAGAACAACGAATTGGCCGGCTACACCGTCGTTAAGGACAAGCCACGCGTCCTGGTTCTGGCAACCGCCGAGTCCGAAGTGCGGGAACTACGAGAAGCGCTGGTTGCCTCGGACATCCAGGTCGATATTCGGCCACCGTCGTCGATCCCACCACGCTTGTCGCCGATGCGCCGATACGACGGCCTGATCATCGCGAACGTCCCGGCTTCATCCTTCTCCTTCGACCAGATGAAGACCATCCAGGGTTATGTCCAGAGCCTCGGTGGTGGGCTTCTGATGATCGGTGGTGAAACCAGTTACAGCCTGGGCGACTACGCCAAGACGCCGCTGGCCGATGTTCTGCCGGTAACAATGAATATCCCCGGCAAGCGCGATCGTGGTTCGGTCGCGATGGTCCTCATCATCGACAAGTCTGGCTCGATGGACATGCGCGAAGATGGCACGACGAAGATGCAGATGGCGCGCGAGGCCGCCGTTCTGGCACTCGATTCGCTCGACGAGAATGACCGAATCGGCGTGCTGACGTTCGATACTCAGACCCGTTGGGCGATCCAGCCACGCCGCCTCGGCAATACCCGTGAGGTCGACGTCATACGTGATCGCATTCGCGTCATCGAGGCGTCCGGTGGCACGGAGATCTATCCGGCGCTCGACGCCGGTTTCAAATCGATCCGCGAACAGCCGTCACGCTACAAGCACATCATCCTGCTCTCGGACGGCCGTTCGCTCACCAACGCCGACTACGATCGGTTGCTCGCCTCGATGCGTCAGGACTCGGTGACGCTATCGACAATCGCGATCGGTTCCGACTCCGACACGCAGTTGCTCGAGGAACTCGCCAAGCAGGGTGAGGGTCGCTACTACTTCGTCGACAAGGCTCGCGACGTGCCCAAGGTGACGACGCGCGAGGCCAAGATCGCATCCGGATCGCCGATTGTCGAGGGTCAGATCAAGCCGAAATTGCTGTCGCCCAGTCCGATCATGCGGGCGATTCCACCCGTCGGCGTGCCTGAGCTTGGCGGTTATCTCGTGACGACGATCAAGGATCAGGCACAGACGGTCCTGGCGCCCGATGACGTACGCGCCGATCCGATCCTTGCCCAGTGGCAATACGGACTCGGGCGCTCCGTGGCCTGGACGTCTGACATTCGCGGCAAGTGGACGTCCGCCTGGTTCGCGTGGCCCGATTTCCGCCGCTTCTGGTCGCAAGCCGTCCGTTGGACGCTCGCCTCGCCGTCGGACCCGAATCTCCAAGTCATCGCGACCCTAGATGGCAAGAACCTCATCACCCGGGTGGATGCGCTGGATGATGACGGCGTTTTCCGTGATGGGCAGGATCTCCGCCTGACCGTGACCGGCCAGACCTTCCAGATCGTGGACCAAACGATGCGTCAGATCGCACCCGGGCGCTACGAATCAGTCGTGCCGGTCGAGGATCAGGGTGTCTACGCGATCGACGTCGCCCAGTTTGAAGGCGGACGTGTCGTCCGGACAGAATCGGTTGGCGCAGTCGTTCCCTACCCATCCGAGTACCGGCAGTTCGGCACCGACGACGTGTTCCTCAGTCGCCTCGCGGCGATGACTGGCGGCAAGATCGTGCGCGATCCGCGCGGCGTGTTCGCGCCAGATGGACTTCGGTTCCACGGTTTGGACTGGCGCCCCATCTGGCCGTGGCTGGTCGGTCTGGCGCTGTTATTGTTCCCGCTCGACATCGCGATGCGACGATTGCAAGTGCCGACGGAACTGTTTGCGCGATGGCTCGGTCGCGTCGCCGGCGCCCTTCCCTGGCGCCGCGGCGATGAGGTGGCCTGATCGAGGGTGGCGTCACGGCGATACCGATCGACTTCGACCGGTTCGCCCGTTTCTATGACTGGGACACTGCCGGCGAGTCGGACGATATCGACTTCTACCGCAACCTGGCCGGACGAACCGGTGGTCCACTGCTGGAAATCGGCTGCGGGACGGGCCGCGTGCTCGTCCCGCTGGCGCGAAGCGGCTACCGCGTCACGGGCGTCGATATTTCGCCCAA
Source organism: Chloroflexota bacterium (assembly GCA_004297775.1). Taxonomy (GTDB): domain Bacteria; phylum Chloroflexota; class UBA6077; order FW602-bin22; family FW602-bin22; genus FW602-bin22. The sequence continues at coordinate 23,501 of SCUE01000010.1, forward strand.
GATGCTGGCGCGCGCCCGCGACAAGATCGCGCACGCGAGCATTGGCGAACGCGCGCAGTTGATCGAGGCCGACGGGCGCTCGTTACGCATCGACACCAGGTTCCGGCTCGCGTTCATCGCGCTCAATTCCTTCATGCACTTCACGTCCGCCGAATCGCGGAATCGTGTCCTCGACGTGGTGCGCGATCACCTCGTTCCCGGTGGCCTCTTCGCATTCGACGTCATGAACCCACATCCGGAGATCCTGGTCGAGGCGGACGGTCGGGTCGTTCACGATTTCACGCGGCCGGGTCCGGAGGACGGCTCGATCTCGACCCGATTTCACAGCCAGCGAGTCGACGTCGCGCGCCAGATCCTGGAAATCAACTTCTTCTATGACGAGCAGGCCGCCGACGGTACCCTACGACGCACGACTGCGCCATTCGCGCTCTCATACTTCACGCGCCACGAGCTCGAACTCTTGCTCGACGCGCGCGGTTTCGTGATCGAAAACGTCTACGGGAGTTTCGACCTCGAACCGTACTGGACCGATAGCCCGAAGATCATCATCGTCGCTCGAAAGCGCTGAGGGGCGCCTACTGTGCGCGAAGAACGACCGTGCCCTCGGACCAGAGCTTCTCGAGGCGGTAATACTCGCGCTCGTCCGGGCCGAAGACGTGCACAATGATGGATCCGAAGTCGATGAGTACCCACCCGGATTCGGGTGTGCCCTCAACGTGGTCGGCCTGGAACCCCTCGTGACTGAGCCCGTCAACAATCGCATCGACAATCGCCTTGATCTGACGAAGGTTGTCGCCATGACAGATGACGAAATAATCGGTGAACGAGGCAATGTTCGAAATATCGAGCAGGACAATATCGTTGGCCTGGCGATCGGAAACGATTTCGACGATGCGTCGTGCCACGTCGAGCGTCGTCGCATCTTCGCTCAGTCGCTCGACAATCACTGGCGTGATTCTACACACAGGCGTTCGCGCGGTCGCGGCTATTCGGATCCGCCGTCATCGAGCCTCGGGGCGGAACTCACGGCTATAATGCCGCCCACATCTGCCACCCAGGTGGAGGTTGGCGTCCATTGAAGCTTTCGTCCGTTCAAGAGAATCTTGCCCGCGGTCTGGCGATGGTTGGGCGCGCGGTCGCGACGCGTAACCCTCTGCCCGTAACCAGCAATGTCTTGCTGGCCACCGACGAAGGTCGGTTGAAACTGGCGGGCACCAACCTCGATATTGCGATCACGTGCTGGATCAGCGCAAAGGTCGACGAGGAAGGCGCGATCACCGTACCGGCGCGCTTGCTCGCCGAGTTCGTCAATTCCCTGCCGAACGACCGCGTGGATATGAAGCTGGCGGAGCGGCAACGTTCGCTGAACCTCAAGTGTGGTGCGTTCGAGGCGAACATCAAGGGCATCGACGCGGAGGAATTCCCGCCGATTCCGAATGTGGGATCAGAATCGCCGATCGCCGTCGACGCGGGCGATTTTCGAGACGCCATCGATCTCGTCGCCTTCGCGGCCGCGTCGGACGACAGTCGACCGGTCCTGGCCGGTGTCTCGATGACCTTCGAAGGCGACAAGCTCGTGCTCGCGGCCGCGGATGGCTTCCGATTGGCGGTGCGTGAGATGAATCTGCCAGGCGCGACACTCGAGCGAGTGAGCATCATCGTTCCGGCGCGTGCGCTGCAGGAGCTTTCGCGGCTGATACAGCACACCGCTGAGGTCGTGGACGGCGGCGACGGTGACCCGCCAAAACTGCAGATCAACGTGACGCCGAATCGGAATCAGGTTCTGTTCCGGATGACGGACGTTCAACTGGTGTCGCGCCTGATCGAGGGCGCGTTCCCGAACTATCAGCAGATCATTCCGAAGTCGCACACCACGCGCGTGATCGTCAGCACCAAGGAGTTCCTCGGCGCGACACGCATCGCGTCGTACTTCGCGCGCGACTCGGCCAACATCGTGCGACTTCACGCGACGCCCGGCGTCGACGTCGCGCCAGGACAACTACAGATCGCCGCGACCGCCGCCGAGGTCGGCGACACCGCCGGCAGTATCGACGCCGCGATCGAGGGTGAAGACGCGCAGATCGCGTTCAACGCGAAATACCTCAGCGACGTTCTCGGCGTCATCGACGCCGCCCAGGTCGCGCTCGAAGTCACCGGCCCGTCGAGTCCCGGCGTCATCCGGCCATTGGGCACCGAGGGCTACACGCATGTGATCATGCCGATGCACGTCGCGCGATAGGACTGTCGGCGCGCCGCGTGCCCGGCACGCAGTGCTCAGCGGAGGAGAGTCGCGGTAAGACTCGGCATCGCGATTAGGCCGATGCGACGATTCGCTCCAATTCGCCGATCAGCACCGGCAGATCGTTCGAGACGATCTGCCAGAGAATGTCAAGGTCGACTTCCCAATAACCATGGACTACCTGACAGCACGACAGTTTTTATGGCAAGCAACAAAGTTCACCGCGTGGCACCCTGACGAGGTGAGTGTGTCGAGCACAACCTCAAGGAGGCCACGCGGTGAACATCGTGGATTGTGTCG
>SCUE01000011.1 GCA_004297775.1 Chloroflexota bacterium
CTGAGCGTGTCGGTCATCGTGTCGGTTCTCCTCTTGGCGAAATCAAGCATCCCAATGAGAACCGCGCGGTGGCCGTCTGTCAACGGCCTCCGCTTCTACACACATCCGGGGACACGACCCAAGATTGAATCCACGGCGGCGAATTTCGACTCGTACAAGGTCGCGCGACAAGGTGACATCGCATTCAACAAGATGCGCATGTGGCAGGGTGCAGTCGGTATGGCGCCATCGGATGGTCTCGTAAGTCCGGACTATGTTGTCGCAACTCCGACAGGCCGGTTGTTGCCCCAGTTCGCAGAAGTACTTCTTCGAACGGGGCTTTTCAGCGCGGAGTCCGCGCGGCGATCGCATGGCATCACTTGGGATCGGTTGCGCCTCTACTGGGAGGATTTCCGAGAGATCGAGATTGCGGTACCGCCGGTCGCGGATCAGTTTCTGATCGTTGAACACGTGGTTCGCGAAACGACGAAGATCGACGGTATCCGCGCCGCGACTGAGCGCACCATATTGCTGTTGAAGGAACGTCGGTCGGCGCTCATCTCCGCCGCCGTGACCGGGCAGATCGACGTGGCGGCGGCGGCGTGACGCGCGTGCGGGTCAAACCCGAGCTCCTGCGCTGGGCGCGCGATCGCTCGCGCGTCGATGGCGAGCGCCTGGCCGCGCGTTTCCCGAGTTTCGAAGCCTGGGAACGGGGCGACAAGCAGCCCACGTTGAAGCAGGTCGAGGCGTTCGCGAAGGTGACTCATACTCCGGTCGGGTATCTCTTCTTGCCAGCACCGCCCGTCGAGCGCGTGCCGATTCCTGATCTGCGCACACGCAAGAACCGGCCGATCGATACACCAAGCCCCGACTTGCTCGACACCCTTTACCAATGCCAGCAGCGCCAGTCGTGGTATCGCGAGTTTGCCCAATGGGTCGGGGAGGCGCCGCGCGACTTTGTCGGTTCAGTACTGCCGAGTGACGATGTCACGCGGACAGCGACCCAGATGCGGTCCGTTCTGCAACTCGATCTTGAGGCGCGTCGCCAGTGCTCGACATGGACGGAGGCGCTGCGAAAGCTCATCGAGCAGGCTGACTCCGTGGGCGTGCTTGTCATGGTGAATGGCGTCGTCGGCAACGACAACCATCGCAAGCTCGATCCCGACGAGTTTCGCGGGTTCGCGCTCGCGGATACACTGGCGCCACTCGTTTTTGTCAACGGCGCCGATACGAAGGCAGCACAAATGTTCACGCTCGTCCATGAACTCGTGCACGTGTGGATCGGCGAAACGGCTCTTTCGAATCTGGATATGGCGACTGATTCGACGAACGAGATCGAGCGCTTCTGCGATCGCGTGGCGGCTGAACTCCTGGTACCACTCGCGGTGATTGCCGACGAGTTCGACACGCGCTTTGCCTTACAGGCCGAGGTCGATCGCCTAGCCCGCCGGTTCAAGGTGAGTACGCTGGTGATCCTTCGTCGTCTATTCGACGCGACAAAGCTCTCGCGCGATGCCTACTGGGCTGCCTATGGCAGCGAACTCAAACGCCTCGGAGCGAAATCGAACGATGGCGGCGGGAACTTCTACCTGACTCTCGGTGCCCGCGCCGGCAAGCGCTTCGCACGGGCCGTCGTCGTGAGTGCTCTCGAAGGGCGATCGTCGTTCACTGAGGCGTTTCGGCTACTCGGATTTCGCAAGATGTCCACGTTCGACGAACTCGGACGCAGCCTCGGAGTCGTGGCGTGATGACGCACTTGCTCGACGCCAACGCGTGCATAGGCGTTGGTATCCAGCACTTGACTACTTTTCGAGATGCTCCGCCGCGAGAGGGCGCGCTTCGTTCTCGGCCGCGACCGATGAGATGAGCACAACCAGCGAAGCCGCGTTCGAGACGGCCATCGAGTACCACGTGCTGGAACACGGGTACATCCGCGTCGATCGCGACGGATTCGATCGTGAGCGCGCGATCTTCCCCGCGGCGGTGTTGGACTTCATCCGGGCTACCCAGCCCAGGGAGTGGTTTCGGCTCGAGGCATTCCACGGCAGCCATACCGGCGATCAGATTCTCACCGACCTCTGCAAGTGGATGGACGCGAACGGCGCACTCGCCACGCTTCGCCACGGCTTCAAGTGTTACGGGCGAGCGTTACGGGTGGCCTTCTTCAAGGCCGCGCACGAACTCAACCCCGAACTGGAGGCTCACTACGCGCGGAACACGCTGGGGATCACCCGCCAGCTTCACTACTCGCCACGGTCCGAGAAGTCGCTCGACGTCACGCTCAGCTTGAACGGGATTCCGATCGTTACGCTTGAATTGAAGAACCCGTTGACTGGCCAGACGTTCGACGATGCCCGGCGCCAGTACCGGCGGGATCGCGACCCGCGTGAGCCCATCTTCGAGTTCAAACGGCGCACATTGGTGCACTTCGCGGTCGACACCGAGTCAGTTTGGATGACCACCCGCCTCGCCGGTGGCGCCACCCAGTTCCTGCCCTTCAACCGAGGATTCGACGGCGGCGCCGGCAATCCGCCCGACCCAGCCGGCCGGACGTACAAGACGGCTTACCTATGGGAGGAGACGTTCCAGCGCGATAGCCTGCTTGACCTGCTCACGCGGTTCCTGCACGTGCAGACCGACGAGAAACGTGATGACCAGGGGCGGCAGGCGAGGACCGAGTCGATGGTGTTCCCGCGCTACCACCAACTCCAGGCCGTGCGCACACTCGTGGAGGCCGCGCGGACCGAGGGGCCAGGCAATAACTATCTCGTCGAGCACTCGGCCGGCAGCGGCAAGAGCAATACGATCGCGTGGCTCACCCATCGGCTCGCTTCACTACACGATGCGAGTAACCAGCGTGTGTTCGACAGTGTCGTTGTCGTCACCGACCGCGTCGTTCTCGACCAGCAGTTGCAGGACACGATCTACCAGTTCGAGCACAAACGTGGCGTCGTACAGAAGATCGACGAAAGCTCACGGCAGCTAGCCGAAGCTCTGGAGAGCGCGGTCCCGATCATCATCACCACCCTTCAGAAGTTCCCGTTCGTCTCGAAACAGCTCCTGAAACTATCGGAGGAGCGCGGCGCCATTGGCACGGGCACGCTGCCGGCCCGTCGATGCGCGGTCGTGATCGATGAAGCGCACAGCTCGCAGGGTGGTGAGACAGCCACGGACCTCAAGGAGGTGCTCGGGGGCGAGGCGTTGCTCAAGGAAGCTCAGAGGCGCGTCGTCGAGGAGGGCCGCGAGGACCTCGAGGAACTCTTCCGTGAAATGGCGAAGCGTGGCCGCCAGGCGAATCTGAGTTTCTTTGCATTCACCGCGACGCCGAAGCACAAGACGCTGGCGGTCTTTGGACGCGATGGTCAGCCAGCCCACCGGTACACGATGCGACAGGCGATCGAGGAGGGCTTCATCCACGATGTCCTCCAGAGCTATACGACGTATGCGACCTACTTTCGCCTGCTCAAGGCGTGCGATGACGATCCGAACGTGGAACGGAAGAAGGCCGCCCGCGCGCTCGCGCGGTTCCTCCGACTCCACCCGCACAACATCGCCCAGAAGACCCAGGTGATGGTCGAACACTTCCAGACGGTCACCCGCCACAAGATCGGCGGCCGAGCGAAGGCGATGGTGGTGACCGGCTCGCGCCTCGAAGCAGTGCGCTACAAGCAGAGTTTCGACCGGTACATCCACGAGAAGGGGTATCCGATCAAGACCCTGGTTGCGTTCTCCGGTACGGTCCAGGATGACAAGCTACCGGATGTCACGTACACCGAGGAAGGCATGAACCTCGGCATCCGGGAGAAGAGACTCCCCGAGCACTTCGCGACCCCTGAGTACCGGGTGTTGCTCGCCGCCGAGAAGTACCAGACTGGCTTCGACCAACCGCTGCTGCACACGATGTTCGTCGACAAACGACTCGCCGGGATTCAGGCGGTGCAGACGCTGTCGCGTCTCAATCGCATTCACACGCTGAAGGAGGACACTTTTGTCCTCGACTTCGTGAACGACCGCGACGAGATCCACGATGCGTTCAAGGCGTACTACGAAGGCGCCACGATGGGTGAGGAAGTCGATCCGGCGCGTATGTACGCGATAAAGAGTGAAGTCGACGCGTTCGGCGTGTATCTGGCCGAGGAAGTTGCGCGCTTCACCGAGGTCTATTTCAAACCCCGGCAGCGCCAGAGCGCCCTCGACCACCAGGCGATGAACGCCGCGCTCGATCCCGCGGTGTCGCGGTTCAGTGCGCGACTTGAGGAAGGTCCGGACGAGGCGGAACTCTGGCGCGGCAAGGTGCAGGCATTCCTGAACCTCTATGCCTTTCTCAGTCAGGTCATTCCGTACCAGGACTCGGATCTCGAGCGGCTCTACGTGTATCTGCGCCACCTGGCGACGAAACTCCCCAGGCGGACGAGCGGGGCGGCATATGAGTTCGACGACGAAGTGAAGCTCGAGCATTACCGACTGCAGAAGATCAGCGAAGGGTCAATCTCGCTCAAAGAGGGCGAAGCGCGACCGCTGGACGGTCCGGCCGAAGTGGGCAGCGGTGCGCTTCGAGAGGATGCTGTTCTGCTATCGCAGCTGATCGATATCGTCAACGAGCGATTCGGCACTGACTTCAACCAGGCCGATCAGCTCTTCTTCGATCAGATTGTCGAAGCGGCCATGACCGACGAGAGCCTGCGCCTCGCCGCGGCGGTGAACCCGGGCGAGAAGTTCGAGTTGCTGTTCCGAAACGTTCTTGAGAGGCTGTTCGTCGATCGTATCGATCAGAACGAGGAGATCTTCGTTCGATTCATGAACGATACGCCGTTCCAGAAGGTCGTCACGACCTGGATGGCCGACGAAGCGTACAGACGGCTCCGCGCTGACGGCCTGGCGGCGACAGCGCCCAGCGAGGCGACGACGCCACAACTTCGCCTCGTCGACGGACTCCCAGCGAGTCGCTACGTGACATGTGTGCCGTTCGTCCCGCTCAGGGCGGCCGCGGGAGCCTTTGGCGACGCTCAACATGTGGATGAGACTGAGTTCGAGTGGGTCGAACTGGAAACGCGCCATCGCCTCCGCCGAGGTATGTTCGTCGCGCAAGTCGTCGGAAAGTCGATGGAGCCGCAGATTCCGGATGGCGCGTTCTGCCTCTTCGCATCGCCGGTGACAGGGACGAGGCAGGGTCGAACAGTTCTTGTGCAGCTACGGGACGCGGCCGACCCGGAGACGGGTAATCGGTACACCGTGAAGCGATACGAAAAGCGAGAAGGTGGGGGATGGCGACTCCTGGCGCCACTCGAGGATCACTCTCATGCCCGTGAATCCGGCTTTCGCGCCGATCATCATTGCCAGCGACAATGCGGACGAGGTCCAGGTGATCGCCGAACTCGTGGGAGTCATTGGCACGACGCCACCTACGGCGGCCGATGAACATGGCGTATCGCCTCCGATGGCGGCTTCGGCGACGGTGTGAGTTCGCCGGGGTCGGGCCTGCGTGATGGCCACCTATACTGGCGGCCATCATCGCGCCGGCGCCCTGAGATGGCATGCGCGGCGCGCCACCGGAGTGTTCCCCCATGACCTACCGCCCCGTCAAGACCGGCATCGTCGGCTGCGGCACGATCAGCGTCATCTATCTGAAGGTCTCGAAGAGATTTCCGATCCTGGACATCGTCGCCCTGGCGGACATGTTCCCCGAACGGGCGGCGGCCCGGGCGGCCGAGTACGGCATCGCGCGGTCGTGCACGGTCGACGAACTGCTGGCTGATCCCGCGATCGAATTGGTCATCAACCTGACGATCCCGAATGCCCATGCCGGGGTTGCGCGGGCCGCGATCGCGGCCGACAAGTCGGTGTACACCGAGAAGCCGCTGGCGGTCGAACGCGCCGATGGCGCGGCGATTCTCCGCGAGGCGCGCGCCAAGGGTCTGCGGGTGGGCAATGCGCCCGACACATTCCTCGGGGCTGGCATCCAGACCTGTCGCGAGGTCATCGATTCCGGGGCGATTGGCGATCCGGTCGCGGCGACCGCGTTCTTCGCCGGCCACGGTCCTGAGTCATGGCACCCCGATCCGGCCTTCTACTACCACGTCGGCGGCGGACCGATGTTCGACATGGGCCCCTACTACCTGACCGCGCTCGTGTCCCTGATCGGGCCGATTCGGCGCGTGACCGGCTCAGCGCGTGTCTCGTTCCCGACGCGCACGATCACCAGCAAGCCGAAGTACGGCGAAGTCGTGAACGTCGAGATTCCGACGCACATCGCCGGCGTCCTCGATTTCGCCAACGGCGCGGTCGGCACGATCGTGACCAGCTTCGATGTGTGGGGCCATCACCTTCCGCGCATCGAGATCCACGGCACCGAGGGATCGCTCTCGGTCCCCGACCCGAACACCTTCGGCGGCGAGGTTCTGCTGCGCCGGGCTGGCGAGAAGGACTGGACGGAGATCCCGGTTACGCGGCCGAACGCCGACAACAGCCGCTCGCTCGGAGTGGCCGACATGGCGATGGCGCTTCGCTCGGGCCGACCGCACCGCGCCAACGGCGATCTCGCCTACCACGTCCTCGACGTGATGCACGCGATCCACGAGGCGTCGCGCGACAACCGGCACGTGATGATCGAGAGCACGGTCGAGCGCCCAGCGCCGTTGCCAGTCGGGCTGGCCGAGGGCGAACTCGACGCGTAGGCATCGCGGCTCGGCCCTAATCGATCGTGGCCAGGTTGGATGCTACGATGTGCGCATGGTGCATCGATCGACGAAGACCATCGCGGTTGTCACCAAGGATGGTCGCGTCACGCTCCCCGAGGTCGCGTTGAAGCAATTGGGTGTCGAGGCGGATACGACCTTCACGTTGGAAGTGAAGAACGGCGCGGTCGTGCTCCGGCCCGATTTCGAGATCCCGCCGGAAGACGCCTGGGCGTACGCTCCCGGTCACCGCGCAAGCATCGGGCGCGCCCGCGCGGATCTAAGAGCAGGTCGAGTCCACCAGATGTCGGAGGCCGATCTGGACCGCCTGGCCGGCGACTAGAGGGCCGGCCCAGTAATCGTCTCCGGTCAACTTATTGACAAGTTGACAGTGAGTGATGGAGTCTGTGCTCGGGGCGATAGGCCCGGAGGGTGACGATGCAGCCGGACGTGTGGCG